>NZ_JALJZN010000001.1:7067500-8759150 GCF_024171315.1 Bradyrhizobium sp. USDA 4532 | reverse complement strand
GTCCTACGCCTCCCAGGCGGCCGACTGGCTGCTGCAGAAGGCCATGGGGTGGATGAGACCACGCCAGCGGTCGAGCAGCCAAAGGTTGAAGATGCAATAAGTGAGCACTCCGATTTTAAACGCCGCTGCTGCGGCACACATTAGAATGGGGGAAACGACGCACCACTCGTTTTGATACCAATGTCCTATTTCAATCTCCCTCTAGTTGTGCTCCAAATTGAGCTTTCGAAGAAGAGCTAATTGGGAGGGGAAATTGCCAGACGTACAGGTGACCTGCATCAATAAGCAGCCACGAAACGATCCGCACGAGGGCATCACGCATCTCGGAGGCATCAACTGGAAGTGGCCGCGATCACAAGTCATCCAATCAATTGAAAGCGGGGCCAACACATTCTTCACGATGGTCGGCGGCAAGCGAGCCGACGTGGGAGTCGTAAATGGACCGAACGGCAAATATGTTCGGACCCATGCTGACGGCTACTACAACGACAATCTCTTAGCCCTGCCGGAGTGTCGATGAACTTGTCCTGACCGGGTTGCCTACATCGCGCAATGTGCTACACGGCGGTCCTCTCAATAAGGAGCGCCACGTGGCCAAAAATAGAAAAGCAATTCGCCGCAAGTGGACAACGGACGAGGTTCGCGACCTTAAGGCGTTAGCGAAGCAAAAGTTGGGCGCAGCGAAAATCGCAAAAAGGCTAAAGCGCACGAAGAGCGCTACGATCGCTAAGGCGTTTATCCTAGGCGTGTCGCTGGAGACGCGAGGTTAATTCCCACCACGGCAAACCAAACGGTGCTAGAATTTGCCTGCCCACGTGAGTCGGGGACATCTAAGATGACTTCAATTATCGAATGGGGACCGCTCCAGAGAGCGACGAATGCCCTCCACCAGCCCGTGATCTGCCGGAACTTCGATGTCAGGTCGCGAGATGGCTATGTCAGCGGACAAATCGTTGTCGACGACACATCCGATCCTGCCGCAATGTCGGAATGCGAGAGCCGGCTAGCCTTGCTGCTGAGAGACGCCCTCACCGATCTTGGCCGGTAAGTCAGTCCAGCAAGTCGTCATCATCCTCGGCTGACAGCGAGCGCCGCCACACTGGTAGCTTTCGTCGTGAGTGGCGCTGATGCCAGCCGAGGAAAAGTAAACCCGATTGGCAACCACCAAGCTGCACCACCCATAACGTCACGCCGTCCGGCGCATGTGACACAATTCGCCGAGTGCGGCAGTTGTGTTCTTCGTCACGCGCTTCGTCTACACGCGCAGCAGCCGCCACCTTACATTCATGGCCGCCTATCCAGCATTTGTCGCGATTGACAAGTAAAACCCGATTGTCGTGACAGACAATATGGCGAACGTAGACCACCCGTCTCACCGTCTTCGCTGCACAGGCTGCGTGTTTCGGCAATTTCCGGACACCGATTTCGGTAATTCGCGGACGGCGATTTCAGTAATTCCGGGACAGGGATTCCGCTAAATCGCGGACAGTTGCGCGAGGTTGGTTTTCGGGAGCGCCGTTCAGGCACGCGAAGATTCGGAACCACATCCAGGTGGTTTCAGATTCAGACAGGAAGCCGGTTACCAACTCCTCGGCGAAGCGCTGCACCGCCAGCGCGTCCTCGCGATACTCTGGCAGTTGGCAGGTAATCTGACTTGCCTGTCGGCGACGCCAATCCTGCGGTTGCTCGCTCATCCCATTGCTCTCTGCTGCCAGTCTTGGCTGCTAGCTTGTTCGTACAGGTATTCATGGTCGGCTATTCCGGGCTCGGCGGGACACACTGATGAGCGTGGCCAGGGAGCTCTCCCGACGTCGGCGGTTGGACCAGGTAGTTCAGCAACCAAAACGAACGTGAGGTGTTTTAGAATCGGGCGACTTTCTAAAAGCTGGGAGAGTCCGATGTTTAGGAAAATCCTAATCTCACTGATCGCAGTTATCGCCGTGGCGTTTGCACCGACTGCTGCCTCTGCGCGTGGAGGCTTCGGCGGCGGCGGTTTTCATGGTGGTTTTCATGGCGGATTTGCTGGCGGCGGCTGGCGCGGCGGTGGTTGGCGCGGAGGCGGGTTTGGAGCGGCCGCTGTTGGACTTGGGATAGGTCTGGGCTTGGCGGGTGCCTACGCTGCCTACGGTTACCCCTACGGATACGGCTACCCGTATGGGTATGGCTACGACTACGGGTATGGCTACGGTTATCCGTATGGCTACGGCTACCCGTACAGCGCCAGTTATGGCTATTGCCTCGCAACAGCCAGCCAGCAGGAGTATACTTGCTATTAATAGCGAGCCAGCGGCTCATCCTGCTTGAATGTTGAGACAATCGCGACCTGCCGATTGGGGAGCCGCGGGTGCTTTGCCCGGCAAATGTGGAGGGTAAAATGGCCCTGCACTTCAGCCAGGTCTGGACTGGCGATTTGGAGATGTGGATCGCAAGCAGCGACGACTACTCATTCGTTATCAGCAACGAGAGCCGGAGTGGACCCGGGTTGCATGGAGAGCCGGGCTTTGTTGCGTCATATCGCCCCGACTTTCTGAATATGCCCGCAGCTCAAGTGTCCGGGTCGCCCTTCGGCACGTTCGCTGAAGCCGAGCGGGCCTGCAATGCGTTCTTGGGTCGCCTCATTATCGAAGGATGATAGCCGCGCCGTTACCGGCTCCAGAGAATTCGGCTACCAACTAATCGTCAGTCAGAGAAGGTCTGCCGTGCTGAGAGCAATCTTCATTACGACTTGTCTAGTTGCAGCGTCGCCATCGGTTGCCCAGCAGGTGCGGGTGATCACCGGGGACTTTGAGCATGTATACGGACCTGGTGGTGAGGTCCTCGACGATGCCGAGATGCGTGCACGAAACCAGCGGGCTTCTGAAAAGATTCAGATTGAAAAACAGCTCGCGATTGAGAGGCAACAAATCGAGGCCGAGCGACTCAGGCGTCGGTCAGACCAAGAGGCTGCTCTCGCCTACGATGCAACTGCTCCGACGTGGGACTCAACATACGGCGGCTGGTTTTTCGTTAATCGCCATCGGGGCCACCTGAGGATAGGCGTCTCGCCGAGGATGGGCCCGAGGATGGGCGGCTCGCGAACGGCGCCGTAACCAAGCTGACCTCCCCGGCGCTCCGAGGCCAATCGCCGGCTGGTCGAGATCGGGCTGAAGGCGAAATCCAGTGAACGCACGCCGCCGAACGGCAAGTTCGAAAGGGCTGCTTTCGCGCGTCTATGCTGTAACGATCGTCAGATCGTTTGGCACTCGGCGGCTGGGGGTTCGCTCATAGAACGCCAAACATCGCCGAGCATAGAGGACTTCCACCTCCAAGCTGTCGTTCATACTCGGCACACATGAGAATGGCCCCGACGCCGGCGCGTCGGGGCCGCATTTCAATCTCCCGCAGTCGGGGTTGGGCAACTGAAACCACGGAAGCATTGAATTGAACCCGGGCGCTGCCACTTGTTCCCGGTGTCAGCCCACCCGCAGATTTTCGGCTGACGTCTTGCCGCGGTTTTCCCGCTCTTCGTAACTGACCTTTGCACCCTCGTTGAGGCTGCTCAGTCCCGCTTTCTCAACGGCCGAAATATGCACAAAGACATCCTTGCCACCGTTGTCAGGCTGGATGAAACCGTAGCCCTTCGTCGGGTTGAACCACTTCACAGTACCAATCGCCACTAGACAAATCTCCTTTGAGGAATGGCGGCAGCCTAGTTCGACAGCGCGGCATCCCGCAAGGCCCAATACGGGACCGTTGGCAACAGTATAAGTACGGTAACGTTTCGGAGGAGCGGGTGCGCCGCCCCGCTTGTCAGCTCCTCGATTTTCTTGGGACCGCTAGGCTTCGGAGCGACCTACCGCGCAACCACTGCGCAGCATTGACCTGCGTCATACGGGCGTGACGAGAGTGCTGTTACCGTTGCTGGCATTGCTGACCAGCTGAAATTCCGCGGCCGGGACAAAACATTTCGAGCCCAGCGGCGTAGTTTCTCGGGAGATTAGTTGGGCGCTGCAGGCCACTCATTCGAGTGGTAGGGAAAGTGTCGGCAGCGGCTTATTGCCCTGCTCGCAACCTGTTCGCCCCTTGGGCGGTAGACTCGGCGTTGAGGCATCCGCGGCAGTCTCGCCCATGAAGTGGGTCAAATTAACGTCCGATGACCACTCCACATAACCAACGACCGCAAAAGCAACCGCCGCCACGATGACAATACTGACCACCGAAGCGGCGGCTGTTGCCGACCAGCTTTGGCTTTTGAAAAACGGCATCACGATTCTCCGACACCGAGCTGCCACCCGGCGCTTGCGTTAGATCAGCTCGCGATTATCGAGTGTGAACGGCCTCACATTTCACGCGCACTTGATCCTGAGGCAGCGCTTTACTGAGGCGGCGGCTTCGTCGAGCCTGTCATTCCCCTGTGGCATTGGTCGTGCAGCACACTTGAGGCTGGGGATTTCAGTGTCCCAGTTCAGGAAGAAAACGCCGCCGGGCGTGTATTCGTGAGACCGGCGGCGTCTTTTCCTGGGACCTTTATACTGGTCCTAAGTTGACTGCCGCACGGGCGATCGTCTGCCTCAGTTGGTAGTGCCAGCCATCCGGGCCAATGGTGTCGGTGTCGGGCCACTCGTCGCCCTCATCTTCCATCTCGTTCGCGTACCGGAGCACGGCGGCGATGCCGGCAACGGTCGTGGGAATCGTTGACGCCAGTTCCCACGCGGCGGCTCGGGCCGCGTGACCACAAGCCTAATTGTTGTCTTGGGCGTCATTGCCAGCGACAAGCACAACTTGGCAGAGGCTGATCGGCGCCGCGCGTGCCTCTGACCGAACCGCCTATCTTTTGGTGCGTCTTTGCGGAGAAGGAGCCGCTGGGGTTGCCTGCGCTGGGCTTTCAGCCCTTGCAGATTCCAGCGAGTTAACTCGCGCGCTTAGCGCACCGAGCTGGTCGGATATTAGCTTCTGCTCGCCCTGCTGAGCGGAAGTTTTCTGCTGAGCGTCACCGATCTGAGCAGCCTGCCTTTTTTGGCCGGCTTCAATCCCCTGCACCGCCTGTTGGAGAGACGCTAAAGTCTGCTTCATCTCCGCAAGGGCCGGATCCGGTGGAGGTGCGACGGCCGCGCGCTCTTGCGAGGCTGCAAACTTTGTCGCGTTGCTGTAGCTCATCCAAAGCGCACCGCAAGCGACGATAACGGCGAGAACAGCTATGAGCAGCGGAAACGACGATCGCGCCTGTGCATCGCCGGGCGTTGACGAATCGGCGGTCATGAGAAGTTCCCCGATTTGGACAGATGGAAGAACTATCCAATCTCCGGTTTGTTCCGGAGTCACTTGGTTCTGGCAATGACGGCAACCCCGTAGCCTCGCCGCATCACTGCCGACATCATGACGCGTCCACTTCTCCACAGCCACGACACGCTATAGCCGTGCCCTGTTCCGCGCCTCAACTCATTGATAATTTGCGTGGCCACCCTCGGCCTGCTCTCTAGTCAGGATGGGCTCGAAATCTCGAGAGTACATGTTCGGAGCAACGGTCAGGCACCTAGCCGAGCGCGCCAAGGAAGCCCGGCTCGAGGCCGACACCGTCGCCTGCCGCGTGGAATGCCCGCATGCTCGCCTTCCAGGGGCCGGCCCAGCCATCCCCTGCCCTCGGTGATGCGCTCAACGCCGGCTACCGCTACCTTGAGGTCAAATGCCTTGGCTGCGGGACGAATACGTCATCGAAAATGACGACACCGACTGACTGACCGTACTTGGCCGAAAACTTGGCCGATGCCTCACCGGGGCGCCCGACCGGCCGGGCGATAATTGTCACGCCTGGCGCGTCGCACGGGACGACACAGCATTTACTGCTGGACTGTCCAAACGGATCCAGCGAGGCGCGATGCCGCCGCGGCTAACGCTCCGGCGCGCCCCGGCCCGGCTCGGGCTGTTCCGTTTCCTTTTCCTTGGCCAGCCGCTTTTCGTGGCCGAGATAGACCCTGTCGCGCAACGTCAGCGGCCGGTCATTCGGCATCGCCTCAAGAAACCGCGTGACGTTTTCCGACAGCGCCCGGTCGCGCGCATCAGGACTGTTGGCCAGCGCCCGCGCCACCGTCGCATAGGCGGTCCGCACCCCCTGATGCTTCGCGCGCATCTTCTGCTCCCAGGGGTGCTCGTCCCGCCCTGGATTCTGTTTCCGTTAGTCATAATCCTGTCTGAGCTCGCGGATCATGTCGTGCCGCACCCGCGCCTCCCCGCGCTGCTCCATGCGTGGCATTGCCGTCGCATAGTCGCGCATCCCGACCCCGCGCGCGTAGCGCGGTGTGGCCTCGGCATCGATCCCGCGGCGCCGCAGGCATGCCGCAAACTTCTCCCGGTACTCGTGCAGCTGTGACTTTCGCGGGTTGAATGTCTTCCCTTCCCGGTCTCGGCCGCGCACCGTGACATGGCCATGCGCATGCGCCGTGTCGTCGTGGAAGCACACCACGACATCGACCCGCGGCCGCAATTCCTTGTCGACAAAATCGGTCACCGCATCCCTGAACTTTTCCCGGTCACTTCCCTTCGGTAGCGACAGCACCATGTTGACCGACATCGGCGCCTTTCGCAGGCTCTTGTTCTGCGTCGTCACCTCCGCGCTATCGGCCCAGGCCGCGTGCAGCTCTCCGACCGCTTCCTTCCCTTTCATCGGCCCGTAATCGGATTGCATCTCCACCTTGCCATTGCGGGTGATGTAATCCAAATGTGCCCTCAGATGTCCGGCATCCTTGGTCCGCCCCGACACCTTCACAACCACCTCGGGCGCCTAGCGAACCAGCCGCTCCAGCCGCGTCTTCGAGGCCGGCGATACCCCGAGGCGTGGCCCGCCGCTGCCGCCCGACCCGGCGCGATGAGGACTTGGTCGATGCATCGGTAGCAAAGCGGCTCCTCCAGGCCATCATCGACAATCTGCCGGAGCCAGTTCCCGGGGGGAGGCCGGTTCACACGATCGGCATTCCGGCGGCACGATCCGGTTGCGGGGATTGCCGCAATTTGTCTGGGCGCGGGGCGGCGCCTATACGTTCCTGCCGAGCCTCTCGGCGATCCGCTTTTTGGGATCGCAGATGATGTGAGTCGACCACAGGCCGGGGGTCATTCGGCACTAGTTCAACACTCTCACCAGGTCATCAGCCTCGCGCAGATCGCGGGACGTTTCCGCGGATGCAAATTTCGCCCGGATCGATATCAGCAGGTCTCGTGCTTCGGCGCGTCCGGATGCGCTCTCGCCGGCGCTGACCAAGCGCGCGATGCTGATCGCCGTGCGCAATTCCCAACCGACCGCCCCGAGCTTCCTGGCAGAGGCAAGCGAGCGTTTGAACAAGCGCATGGCAGCCCGGTCGTCTCGCGATGGTTCCCGACACAGCAGCGAGCCGTGAATCCGATAAATCTCGGGAGCCGCCCAGCGCTCGCCGGTTTTCTTCATCAGGGACTCAGCCGAAGCAGCGAAACTTCGAGCCCTTTCCATCTGCCCGATCCGTCCGAATTCTGTGGCGAGCAGAATTCGATAGAGTGGCATCTGAATGCACCGGTTCTCGGCGGGTAGTCTGCCGAGCAAGCCGCACAATTGTTCGAGCACTTCCGGCGCGGGGCCTCGTGCCGCCAACGCAGCGGTGGCCCACAATGGGCCGATGACCCGGTACATCGGATAGCCGTACTCGTCAGCGACCTTCAGACCGCGCTTGACGCTGGCGAGGTTGGCCGCGAGATCGCCCTCATACCAGTGGTCGGCGACGCCAAGAATGGAGGCAAAAGCTTGCATGAACGGATGTCCGATCTCGTTCGCGAGCTGGCGCGCCGTCACACAGCACTCTCTGGCCCGCCCCGGGCGGCCCAACAACCATTCGATGTGTCCGGAATAGACAAGCGATACGATCAATGGATCATGCTGATAGATCTGGACCAGCTTGCCGTGCTCACGCGGATCGTAGCGAGCGCTGACCAGAGCCGCGAGCTCACTTGCCTGCTCCAAACGACCGAGAAAGAAATTGGCGATTACGGCAGCGGTGTAGGCCATGAGGGCAGCCTCGTCGTCGCGCCACTCTTCTGCCCGCCGGACGAAATCGTGCGCGTTTTCGAGGCCTTTGGTGAGCTCGCAGTTGACCAGCTTGGCTATGGTACTTCCCCACAGCACCGTCGCCTTCTCGCGAATGGTGCCATGGCTCGCGCAAAGCTTGAGTGCACGACTGTAGGGGCCATAGACGTTGGGATCGGACCACCCGGCATTGGCTGTGTACGCCATCGCCAAATTGGATTGCAGCGCGATTTCAGCCTCGAAGCGCCGCGGTGACGCCGGCATCTTGGGTATCAGCGAGAGACCTTCGCGAAGATGAGCCACGGCTTCCTTGGTGGCAGAGCTGCGGAGCGCGGATTTGCCCGCCTGAAGCCAGGCCTCGATCGCTTCCGGAATGTTGCCTGCGCGTGCATAATGATAGCCTAACACCGCCGGCTGGCTGCTTTCTCCAATGGCGGCTTCCTGCAGCAGCCACGATGCGACGCGCGCATGGAGCTCACGCCTTTCCTCCTTGAGCAATGAGGAGTAGGCGACTTCCTGTATCATCGCGTGCTTGAACGTGAAGACCTTACCTTGAGACTCTTCGCTACGATACACAATCCCGGCTGTCTCGAGCGCCCGCAACGCGAGTTTCAGCGTTTGGCCCTTGCCTGGAAGCACGCTGAAAATGCCATCATAGTTGAAGCGCCTTCCGAAAACAGAGGCGATCTGGGCGACGCGCTTGGCAGGACCGAGACGATCAAGGCGCTCCATCAGTGAATCGTGAATGCTTGCCGGCACCAGGGTCTCCGGCAACTTCCCGCTCGGCGCAGGGCTCTCGGCCGGCCGCGGGATCGCGCCAGCATCGACGATGGCGCGTGTGAACTCCTCGACAAAGAGTGGCACCCCGTCGGTTCTTTCCACGATCTGGCTGGCAATCCTGCGCGGCACCAGATCGCTGCCCGCCACGGCCACGACCATCTGCTCGCATTCATGCACTGCCAGCTTTTGCAGAGCAATCCGCCGAATTTCCGGCCCTGTCAGCCAGTCGGCCCTGTAATCATCGCGATGCGTGATCAGGACCATGATCCGCTCGCCGGGACAGCGTGCGATCACGCGCACCAGCAGTTCGATGGTGGTTGGGTCCATCCACTGGACGTCCTCGACGATTCCGAGGATCGGCTGCTTGCGCGAGGCTGCGAGAAGAGCATCGACGAACATCTGCAAGGCACGCTCGCGCTCCGCGGGAGATCCGAGATCCGCGGGTTCGTATCCCGGGCATGCGGGTATTGATAGGACTGCTCCGTAGTAACGAAGCGCCTGCTCGACATCAGTGACGGCTCTTGCCAAAAGCGAGCGCAATTTTGCCAATGCGAGTTGAGCGTCGTCGGTGTCCTGGATGCCGGTCGCACGTGTGAGCCGCTCGATTTCCGGGGCAAGCGGTGTGTTGACGTGGAATGGTGAGCATTGCAGCGATAGAACATCACGCGGAGACGCATCAAGGGAACTGCGAAACTGGCGGATCAAACGTGACTTGCCGATGCCGGGTTCACCGGAAATCACACCGACCTGTCCCGAGCCGGCGAGGCTCTTCTGCCACATCTCGGCAAGCAACGTACTTTCGCCGGTTCGGGCTATCATCGGGGCGAGAGGCGACCTCCGCGCTCGGTCGAACCTGCTCTCGCTGGACGCAAGCGCCTCTGCGCGCCAGGCTTCGACAGGCTCCTCGACGCCCTTGAGTGGTCGTCTGCCAAGCGGCACGTAGCTGAACGTTCCGCGAGTCAGCTCGTAAGTGCTTGAGCCAACCACGACGCCGTTCTCGCTGGCGAGCCCCTGCAGACGGGCAGCGACATGTGCCGAACTACCGAACACTTCCCGCCGATCGGGCGGCTCGCCGGGCACGCTGCCGACGACGACGACCCCGGTATTGACCCCGACGCGCACGCCGAGGCGGACAAAACTGCCATCCGACAGCAGAAAGTTGTGATCCTTGATCGCCGCGGCGACCGCCAGCGAAGCGCGGACCGCGCGCTCAGGGTCATTTTCGTGGGCTTGCGGGACGCCAAAATACGCCAGCAATCCGTCGCCAATCATTCTGGCGATATGACCGCCGTAGCGGCGAATCTGCTCGTCGCAGATATCGCGGTAAGTTCTGATAACCGCGAAGAACTCCTCGGGATCGATCCGCTCGCTCAGGGGTGTCGAGCCGACGATGTCGATAAATACCACGGTGAGCTGCCGGCGTTCGGCATGCAGAGCTTCATTCTCGACATTCGGCGGCGCCTGCGTCCGCTGAAGTCCGCCCGAACGATCGGGCTTCGGCTGGCTGCTCATGACCCACCGTGTTCAGTTTCCGCCGTGCCGGGAGGCAAGGTCGACGGCAAGCCGCGTCAGGTTGACGCTGCCGAGCGGCCTGTGCTCGGGCAAACAGTTCCATGGATTGAACACCATGTTCCCGCGGCCGTACAGCGCATTCTGCGTCAAGCCCTGCCCTGGAGCGGCAGGTGTCTCAGGCGCACTAGCCACTCTAGAGGACGGGGCCACCACCGCGAAGCGCCCTCGACGTCATCCGACGTGGCGGCGTGCTGTACCCGTATGGAGAAATCGAACACGACGTCATCGCCCCCTTGATGCGTACGCGAGTCCAGAACCCTCACAAGCGCTTTCTGGAGAAAGCTTTTCGATGGGCTAAAACGCAAACGTCCACCATCTGGTGTCCTCAATTTGACCACCGGAAGGACCGACCAAATAGCGCGCGACCTTGCGTTCGCCGATCTTCGGCTTCGGGTCACGAACGTCGCCCTCTGCAATAGACGGTGGCTTGTCGATTTCCGCTATACCCCGTTGGCGACCGAAGTCGTGTGGCGGCGCAATATGTCGCGAAGGCACAAAGGACTAAACCGCTCGCGCGGTAGGACGCCGCGGCTGGCGGCAGGGCCAAGACGATAGCGCAACGGGGCGTCCTGTCTTGAGATCGAGGGGTTCGACAACCTCACTCAAGACAGGAGCATCCCCATGACCGACGAGGCAATGAGCCCGTTGCGCCGGCGCATGATCGAAGACATGACGATCCGCAAGTTGGCCCCGAAGACCCAACATGACTACGTGCAAAGGGTCAAGAACTTCGCCGCATTTCTCGGGCGATCACCGGATACGGCGACCTTCGAGGACGTGCGCCGCTATCAGCTACATCTGACGGCAAGCGGCGTTGGCGCGCCGACCATCAACCAGACCGTCTCGACGCTGCGGTTCTTCTTTCGGGTCACACTCAAGCGCCACGAGATCGTCGAGCATACCCATGTCATTCACGAGCCGCGCAAGCTGCCGGTGGTACTGAGCGTGGAGGAAGTGGCACGGCTGCTCGATGCCGCACCGGGGCTCAAATACAAGGCGGCGCTGAGCGCGGCCTACGGTGCCGGGCTGCGTGCCAACGAGGTCGTCTCACTCAAGGTCTCCGATATCGACAGCAAGCGGATGATCATCCGCGTCGAGCAGGGCAAGGGCGGCAAGGACCGCAATGTCATGCTGTCGCCCAGCCTGCTCGCGCTGCTACGGGCCTGGTGGAAGATGGCTCGGCCGCAAGGCTGGCTGTTCCCTGGCCGTGACCCGGCCCAGCCAATGACCACACGCCAGCTCAACCGTGCCTGCCACGCCGCCGCCCAGATGGCGGAGATCAACAAGCGCGTCTCGCTGCACACCTTGCGGCACAGCTTCGCCACCCACCTGCTTGAGCAGAACATCGACGTCCGCGTCATCCAGGTGCTGCTCGGCCACGCCAAGCTCGACACCACCGCGCTCTACCCGCGTCGCCACCAAGACGATCAGCGAGGTCATGAGCCCGCTGGAGCATGTCGGCGAAACTCGTTCCGCCTACTATGCCCTCTGCTGACTTCTGCACTGCGGTCAGATCGCCTTACGACGACCTCAGTCTCGTTGCCGAGACGCAGCGCAGATCTCCCGAGGTAAGATCGACCGCCTTCGCCGCACGCCCGCCGGATTTACCACCCCGGCCCTTGATGACCGTGGACTTCGCGATCACGTGCTCGCTCGTCCGGCCGGGTAGGCCTCGTTATCCGGTTTTTGTCCATCGGGCCGCGGCTTTGCTCCACGCTTCCTTCAGACCCCACCTCGCGATGACGCCCTTGCGCTTCGCTAATCCTTCACCGTCATCAGGCTGGATAGAGGACTTCCACCTCCAAGCTGCCGGTCATGCTCGGCACACACAGAATAGCGCCCCGTAGGGCGCCTCGTACCTCACGTATTGAGGGCCACTCAGTACACCGATGCAGTCAGCATTGGCATGACGCCGAATGATGCCTGCCACACCCAATAGACGGGCCTGCATTTCACTTTCAAACTTCTGATGATGTGCGTCTAAACAAGCCCCCGCTCCACCGCCATGCGCCGCGCACCAACTTCAAGGTAGAGCCGCGCCGCACTGATCGCCGTACCGCGGTCTGGCCCGTCCAATAACCGACAGAAGTGCGCTCTGCGCCATTCTTTAATGCGACGCAGCCGGCGCCGCATATGCGCCGGTCGTTCGGCGGCGATGTCTTAAGGTAGGCCGTCATTCCCTGCTCCCAGAGCGGCACACCATATCTCGGGATCAACGATTCAGCTTGCCGTATTTTTCTGCAACGGCATACATCGCTTCGTAGTTTTCGCGTCGCAACTCGCCAGAGTAAGCAAAGCCATTTCTTGTCGCAATGTTCTGCAGCGTCCGATAGTAGCTAGGCAAGTTCGTGTTGACCGCCTCCACGATGCGAGGGACGAGAGTCATATCCCTAGATTGTCGGTCAACCTGATCGGCCAACTGCCGGGTCGGGTGGCAGTCTTGATCGAATCAGTTTCCGCCGGGTCGCTCGCCAAAATGGGAACTTCCGGGGACACGGCGGGAGACTTTCGGCCGTCTGGGCTCGGAAGCAGTAAACGCCGAGATGACGGAGACCGACGCGATCCGTAGAAGTCAGCCATTTTGGGCCTATTTTCATGCATTTTCAGGCACTTGCCTGATAGCGGGAGGGATCGAACCTCCGAATGGCGGAATCAAAAATCCGCTGCGGTCAACGCCGTTCGTCAAACGATAAGAAGTCGCACGGCGAACGTACCGTCGTCTTCAAGACGGCACCGGTCTATTTGCGTCGGTAACACCACCATTAGACTTGCAGGCGCCTCCGATTGGATTCCCGCCCTCGGACCTCAGGGGGGAATTTGATAGCCACCTTAGTCTAGTGACATCTTCTGAAAGATAATCAGTTTTTGGTCTGATTCTGACTCTGAAGAATATGCATTTCTGCTCGCGCCAAGTGCCGACGAAGTGCGGCAATTGCCTGAAGGCTCACCTCGAAGGCGACGGGGCCCATCTCCTTAGTCTCCAGTCGAATGGCAGCATGTCCGTCGGAACGCAACATCGTCTCCGAACCAGTCACATTCAGGATCACCAGGTTTCGGTCCATTTTCCCTCCCATCGAACCCGTCTCCTCACGAGGACGTTTCCTCGTTGCCTAGACGAGGCAGTGCTACCGTCGGCTTGGCTTCGGCGTAAGCAGACCCTATTCCGCCTCGCTTCATTCATTTTAGCATGAAATCGCCGTTCCGTTCCGCCAACAGACTACGCGGCTCCGCCGCACACCGCTGGATCGCGTCGGCTCTTGAGAAAATCCCGCTATTGGTCGTTAACAGGAAATTCGTCTCAATTGACCAAGCATCTACGTTGACAGCTAGTAAATGCGGTGAAAGCAAGATTAGTGGATCATGAACGAGCGGATGGCGACCGACGGCGGTCTGTCGCGGTTTCAGTCCGACGGGGAACAGACGATTTTGGGGGTAGCGCCAGCGAACCTTTGATGTCCCACATCAGCGCGAAATCGCGAGAGGGCTGAGTGGCCTTTGGTCCAGAAGGCGAGATTGCTGGCGGCGCCAATCCGCTCGAAAAGCGCTCGCGAAAGTGGCGATAGTGATCAATGCCGTCACTTGCATGCTGAACGGTGCGGTGCGGTCGTGATATTGGCATTTGTCGTGTTCGCGACCTGATCAAAGTCGATCGAGGGTGACGCATTGCCGATCTGACTGAATGCTATCCATTACACGGCGACTTGCCGCAAACAGCGCGATGGCACGCGCAGGCGTATCGCAGACGAAGTGCCGAAATGGCGCGACATCATCGCAAAGGCGGAGACCAAGCCGGTCTGAGCAGATCAACATTGCGCGACACGCACAGCGTGTGATCTTGCGAGCACTAGCCAGCATCCCTACGCTCCCCCTCCATAACATAACAACCAGGGAGGCGATCGTCATGACTACAAGGCGGGATTTCCTGAAAGCGGGAGCAAATGCGGCGGCAGGCATCGTGTTCTGCGGCTGCGGGCTCGTCCACAACGCAAATGCGCAGCAACCGCGCCAGCAGTTGCCGGTCACGGTCAACGGCAAACGTGTCAAGACGATCGACATTCACGCGCATTGCCATTTCCGCGAGGCGGGCGCGCTGCTCGGCGCGGACGCCGGAAAATATCAATTGCCGCCGGTCAACGGCGCCAGCGAGGCCTTCATCGAGATCGACAAGCGACTGGCTGCAATGGACGCGCAGGCCATCGACATGGAGGTGCTTTCGATCAATCCGTTCTGGTACGACCGCGATCGCGATCTGGCCGGAAAGATCGTGAAAATCCAGAATGAAAAGCTCGCCGAACTCTGTGCCTCGAAGCCCGACCGGTTCGCGGCGTTCGCCTCGCTGACGCTGCAGGCACCGGACCTTGCGGTGCAGGAGCTGGAAACGGCGGTGTAAAAGCAGGGGCTGAAGGGCGCTGCGATCGGCGGTGTCGTCGACGGCGCCGAATTCTCAAATCCGAAGTTTCATCCGGTATGGGCCAAGGCCGAGGAACTCGGCGTTCCCTTGTTCATCCATCCGCAGGGCGTGCCCGAGCTCAACAAGCGGCTCTCCGGCAATGGGTGGCTTGGCAACACGATCGGCAATCCGCTCGAGACCACGATCGCACTCTCCCATTTGATCTTCGAGGGCACGCTCGATCGCTTCCCGGGGCTGAAAATCATCGCCGCACATGGCGGCGGTTATCTCGGCTCGTACGCCGACCGCTCGGACCATGCCTGTCTGGTTGGACCCAAGGGATGCAATCCGGAGATCAAGCTCCAGAAGGCGCCGGCGGAGTATCTGAAGCAGATATATTTCGACTCTCTGATCTTCACGCCGGAGGCGATCCGGCACCTCGCCGCCCAGGTCGGCGCCGGCCAGATCGTGCTGGGAAGCGACTATCCCTATCCATGGCAACTGGCGCCGGTCGACCACATCTTCGCCTCGTCGTCGCTGAGCGACGATGACAAGGCCAATATTCTCGGGCGGACCGCAGCAAAGCTGCTTGGAGTAGCCGCGTGAGGACGGCTTGCTGTTGAACAAGCGCCTGTCGTCGCGCCTTGCGCGACGACGGCATCAACGATCAGTAGGCCTTCACCGTCCGGATCTCGCTGCCCGGCCGCACCGTGGGTGCCACCTGCGCGATATTGGGTATCGGATCAGTGTAGACGGTGTCGGTTCCGACGAACTCCGCTTGCGCCGCGTCCGATATCCATCTGACCGCAGCCGGGTGACTGACCAGCATCCCGATCAGCGCAACGATGACGAGCAGCGGCAGCGCGACAAGCTTGATGCTGAAGCTCTGGTAATTGTGCTGTGGGTTCTGCCGCCGCTTGTCGAAAGAGCTCTGCATGGATTCCTCCATATTGTGCTCCCCTGACGCGTCACTTACCGCAGCGCACGCAAGGCCGATGTGAATGGCTTCACAGGCCTTGTTCAGCTCACCGTTTCGTGAAATGCGCGACCGACCGGGCAGCCGGCGCGACTACTCGCCGTCGTTCGCCCCGGCGTCGACCAGCTCCTGGAGGGTCTCGCGCTTCAACACGACGATCGCGCCATGCTCGAGCCTGACCCAACCGCGTATTGCCCACGCCCGGAGCTGCTTGTTGATGCTCTCGCGCGTCATCCCGACCATCTCGCTGATCTCCTGCTGGGTGATCGAGATGGTGCGTCCCTGCGGCTTGTGCTTGTCGCTCAGTCGCAGCAGCGCGCTGGCCAGACGGCCGGGCAGGTTCTGCAGGATGACCTGCTCGACCTGATCGCTGGTCCGGCGCAGTCTTTCGCAAAGCAGCTCGATGAACTTCATCGCAAGCGTCGGCTGGCTGCGCACGAACGGAATGAACTCGCGCCGGTCAATGACGAACAGCTCGCAATTGGTGTTGGCGGTGGCATCGGCCGTCCGCGACAAGCCGTCGAGCAGCGCGATCTCGCCGAAGATCTCTCCGGCCTCGATCAGGTTCAAAATCGCGTTGCGACCATCCGGCGACGAGATGCTGATCTTGACCGTGCCCGAGATCACCGCAATCAGGCTGGTGCCCGGATCGCCCTTGGAAAAGATCGTCGTGCCCCGCTTCAGCGTGGTGTGCTTGGCGTAGCGGCAGAGCTGATCGAATGCTTCGGGCTCGAGATCGGCGAAATAGGGATGCTTGCGCAACACCGACAGCTTGTTGTTCGAAAACAACGGCGCGCCGGAAGTTCGTTCTATGGGCGGCGCTCCGGTCATCGTGATCCAGACTGATTGTGTTGCGTTCAATCGGCCCGCCAGCACAGCGGACGCCGACAAAGCCATCGATCAATGAAAGCAGACAGAAGTATAGCCCCCCCGGGGGCCTACAGCAACAAAGGGACCGAGCCGGCGCATTGGGAGGCATCCAAGGTACAATTTGGAATAAATCTGCGTCGATGCAACGCTCAATTGCAGGCGACGGGCTGCCCTTGATCCGACATACCCGACCGATCCGCGACAATCTCGCCTGGCAAGATCCCGTCGGTGCGAGGGGTCAACGCGGCCAGCTCACAGCAGCTTGCCGTCCGGCCCAAAGAACGGATGCGGCCCGTCAAACTGACCGATCGGGACCTGGTGCGTGACCAACTGTCCAAAATCCGGACCGGGAAACCACGTGTGCAAATGAAATGCCGGCGGTTCCACCTTGAACGACGGTTCGCGGAGCTGTCCGAGGTCCAGGTCAACCGCATGGTTCGGCGCGGGGCACAATGTCGCGGGAATCCCGGCGAAGGAGGTCAGCATGGCACGATGGACGTGCCCGCAGCCGATCAAACGCACCCGCGGATGGCGCCTGACGATTGCTGCCAGTTCTGCGGCATTGAAAAGGTCCTGGCGGTCCATGTGCCAGATGCCGCCCTTGAACGGCGGGTGATGCAGGAAAAGCAGCGCGGGCCGGTCTGCTGCCGCCAGTGTCGCGTCCAGCCATTGCAGCGTCGACGGCTCGAGCATGCCATGAGGCTTCCCGGCAACGCTTGAGTCAAGCAGCAGCAGATCGAGGCCATTCACCTCGATCTTCTGGTCGAGCGGGCCTGTCGCGTGAACATAGGGTGCGGCAGGAAACGCGGCGCGCATCCACGCACGCGAATCGTGATTGCCGGGAATTCCGGCAAACGGAACGCGCAACGGCGCGAGCAGTCGTTTGAGATGGTCGTATTCCTCGACCGACGGCGTATCGACAAGGTCGCCCGAGATGACGACGAAATCGGGCGCCGGCTCGAATCCATTGATCGCCGCCACGCAGCGTTCAAGCGCCTTCGCGGTATCGACCCGGCCATAGGCCAACGCTCCCGGCGGCTTGATGTGGAGGTCGGAAATCTGGGCGATGAGGACCGGTTTCGACGGCATCGATCAATCTCGTGGTTCGGAGGGAAGCAGACGGACAGCGTCGGGCGCGATCGAAAGCCCGACACGATCGCCGATCCTGGCTTGAATCGTGTTGGGAGCGTCGACATTGAGCGGCTTGCCCGATGCATCACTCACGACGAGCCGCTGCCGGTCGCCGATGAAGCTGACGGAATCGACGAGTCCCGAGAGCAAACCCTCGCCCGCCTCCGTCACGCGAATGGTTTCGGGGCGGATCATGACGGTCGCGTTCGCGCTCGTCGCTGCACCCTCGATCGGCAGTCGCCCGCCGGGCAGGATCAATGCCCCGTTCTCGACCGGAGCCTCTACAATGTTCGCCGCTCCGATGAACTCCGCCACAAACCGGTCCTTCGGCGCGAAGTAGACCTCGCGGGGCGTACCGATCTGGGCGATTGCGCCTTTCCGCATCACGACAATCCGGTCGCCCAATTCCATGGCTTCGGACTGATCGTGGGTGACATAGATCGTCGTGATCCCAAGCGCTCGCAACAGCCGGTTGAGCTCGCTGCGCAGCCGGTCCCGCAACGCGGCGTCGAGCGCGGTCAAGGGCTCGTCGAGCAGCAAGATGCCGGGCCGGATCGCGACGGCGCGCGCCAGGGCGACGCGCTGACGCTGGCCGCCCGAAAGCTGGTCGATGCGGCGATTCTCCAATCCCGTGATGTTCGTCAGAGCAACCAGCTCGGCGACGCGTGCGGCACGCTCGCCCCTGGCAACACCGCGGATCTTCAGCCCGTAGGCGATATTGTCCGCCACCGTCATGTTGGGGAACAGGGCGTAGGACTGGAACACCATCCCGACATTGCGCCGCTCGATCGGGACCGAGGTCATGTCCTTGCCGTCGAACAGGACCTTGCCGCCGACATCTGGCAGCTCGAGGCCCGCGATGATGCGCAGCATCGTGGTCTTGCCGCAGCCGGACGGCCCAAGCAGCACCAGCGTCTCGCCACGCGCAATGTCGAGGGTCGCGGGATCGAGCGCGCGCGTGCCGTCGGCAAAGGTCTTGCCGCACGCCTCGATCCGCACCGCTGCGCCATGCCCGGCCGTGCTCATCGCTTGTGATCCCTGTCGGCCAATAGCTGCATTGCGACCAGCAGCGGAATGATCATCACGAAGAAGATCAACGTATAGGCCGACGCCACTTCGAGCCGCATCGAGGCGTAGCTGTCGGCGAGCCCGATCGGCAGTGTCTTCGTCAACGGCGTATGCAGCATCCAGGTCAGGTTGAATTCGCCGAGCGACAGCGTGACCACCATTAGCGCGCCGGCGAGAATTCCGGGTAGCGCGTTCGGCACGATGACGTCGCGGAAGCGTCGCCATGGCGATGCCCCGAGCGAGGCCGCCCCCTCATCCAGCGTCTTGATGTCCACGGTCGCGAACACCGCCATCACCGACCGCACCATGAACGGCATGGTGAAGATCACGTGTCCAACCAGGATGAATAGCCAGGAACGGCGAAAGTCGCCGAAGCTGCCATAGGCGAGCAGCAGTGCGAGCGCTATCGCAAGCCCGGGGATCGCCAAAGGCAACGTGATGATCTCCTCGACGATGCGCGCAAGCCGGCCTCCCCGCGCATGCAGCGCATAGGCTGCGGGAACGCCGGCAAGCAGTGTGACGGCAAGGGTCGCGAATGCGATCACGAAAGAGAGCAGGATGGTGCCGGCATAGAGCTCCCAGACCTGCGCGACCCATTGCAGGGTCACGCCGGACTGGATGCCCCGGAAGTAGTTCACGGTGACGCCGGCGGAGATCGAAAGCCCCGCAGGCACCACCAGGAATGCCGCCACGAGCAGCGTGAAGATGAACTGGCCGGTGAAGATCAAGCGATCGCGCATGCGTTCACCCGGCCGCCGCGACCGCGCTGCCGCTGAACGAGCGGGCGAGCGCGAGGATGAGCCAGGTGATCAGGCCAAGTCCCACCGACAGCGCGGCCGAGGTCGCGAAATTGGCGGCCAGCGTGAACTCGGTATAGATCAGCATCGGCAGCACATCGATATTCGTCGCCAGCGTAAACGCAGTCCCGAAGGCGCCCATCGCGGTTGCAAATGCGATCGCGCCGGACGCAACGAAGGCCGGCGCCAGCGCCGGCAGCACGACGTCACGCTGGACCGCCCAGGGGCTGGCGCCGAGCGAACGCGCGGCTTCTTCCAGACCGACATCGAGCTTCTGCACGGCCGCCATGATGGTCAGGATCACGCGCGGGATCGAGAAGTAGAGATAGCCGAGGAACAGCCCGTAGATCGAATAGGCGAAGACGAACTTCTCGCCGAAGATCCGGTTCGACAGATCGCCGATCAACCCCTGCCGCCCCGCCAGCAGGATGATCATGAAGCCGACCACCACGCCGGGAAACGCCAGCGGAAAGGTCAGCATCGCGATCAGCACGGCCCGGCCTGGAAAGCGGTGCCGCTGCAGAAACATTCCGGCTATCGTCGCCACGATCAGCGTGACGACGGTCGTTGCCGCCGCCAGGAGCACGGTATTGATCAGCGTCGCGCGATAACGAGATTCGGTCAGGATGGCGAGATATCCGGCGAGCCCATGCGGCCCTTCGGCGCCTGCGACAACCAGCCGTGCCATCGGCAGCAGGAAGAATGCCGTGGTCACGACCGCGAGCGGCAGCAGGCAGAGCCAAACGAAGGATTTTTGCGACATCGGAAGAATGGTGCCCCGGCGAAGGGCACCATATTGCCTCAGCGAACCTCGGCGAGATAGCGGTCGACGAAGGCTTTTTGCACGTTTTCCATCTCGCCCCAGTCGACGCTCTTGGCGCGGGCATAGTCGCTGTCGGGGAGGAATTTCCCCTTCACGGAAGCCGGCAGCTCGATCGGGCGGGCCGGACGCAGATAGGCATTGGTCCAGATCGCCTGCCCCTTGTCGGACAAGAGATAGTCCATCACCTTCTTGGCCTTCTCCTTGTCGGGCGCGTTCTTCACGAGACCAACGACATAGGGAAACACCACCGATCCCTCGCAGGGAATCACAAACTCGAAGTTGCCCTTCTCCGAATATTTCGCGCGATAGGCATTGAAGTCGTAGTCGAACAGGATCGGCATCTCACCGGAGACGACGCGGGCATACGACGTCTGCTTGGGTACGATCGGATCGTTCTTGCGCAGCTCCTTGAAGAAGCTGATCGCCGGATCGAAGTTGCCTGGCGAGCCGCCGAGCGCCAGATTGACGGCGACCGCGCCGACATAGCCGACCGCCGCCGACGACGGATCGAGATAGCCGACCATCCCCTTGTAGTCGGGCTTCAGGAGATCCTTCCAGCAGGCCGGCACCGGCTTGCCGCCAAGCGCATCCTTGTTCACGAACAGGCCGAGCGTGCCGGAGTGGATCGTGGTCCAGTAGCCATCCGCGTCCTTGAGGCCGGCCGGGACCTGATCCCAATGCGCCGGCTTGTAGGGCTCGAGCGCGTCCTGCGCCTTGGCCTTCATGCCGAAAGTCACGCCGAAATAGCCGATATCGCCGACCGGATTGCTCTTCTCGGCCAGGATCTGAGCCAGCGCCTGGCCGGAATTCTTGTTGTCATGCGGGATATCGTAGTTGAGATCCGCCTTGATCGCCTTCAGCATCGAGGCCCAATCCGCCCATTCCGGCGGACAATTGTAGCAGATCACGTCGGCCGCCCTGGCGGATTGCCACGGCGCGATCAGCAACAGCGCCAGCAACGCAAGGACAAGGCGGACGGTCTTCATGGGAGGCTCCGGTCTGGGAGAGGATGCAATGAGGATTTCAACATCAAGCGGAGGACCAAGTATAGGCCGCGTATGAATGTTTTGCGACGCGCTTGCTGCCGTGCAGCAAATGCAACGGCTCCGATGCCGACCATCGGGTGCTCGCGGCAGCCACTGGTTTCGCGCTAGGCTGACGGCCGAAAGAGGAAGCCCATGTACCAGCCGCCCGGCGTCAACACATCGCCTGATCTGCCCGTTCCCGGCCTGATGCAGGCCTGGGTCCTTGGTGACCCCGGCCAGCTCCTGCTTTGCGAAAAGCCGACGCCGGTCCCCGCGCGTGCCGAGGTGCTGGTGCGCATCGATGCGGTTGCGATCTGCGCCACCGATCTCGAAATCATCCATGCCGGGTCGCCGGCAAGCATTGAGGGCGGCCTGCCCTTCAACAAGAACTTCACGCCGGGTCACGAATACATGGGCACGGTCGCCGCACTCGGGCCGGACGTTGACGAATTCAGGATCGGCGAGCGGGTCAGCGTCGAAATCCACGCCGGCTGCGGCCAATGCAAACGCTGCCGCCAGGGCATGTACACGTCCTGTCTCAACTATGGAAAGCCGGAGAAGGGCCACCGCGCCAACGGCTTTACGACCGACGGCGGATTCGCGGAGTACGCAGTTAACCACATCAATACGCTGGCGCGCGTACCGGATAGCATGAGCGATGCGGAGGCGACGCTCGTGGTGACCGCAGGCACGTCGATGTACGGCTTGACGGAATTGGGAGGATTGGTGGCCGGCGAGAGCGTCGTGGTGATCGGCCCGGGGCCGATCGGACTTCTCGCAGTTGCCGTGGCCAAGGCGCTTGGCGCAAGCCCGGTGATTCTGACCGGCACGCGCAACAAGCGGCTGGCGATCGGCGGGGAATTGGGGGCCGACCGCGTCATCAACATCAACGACGAAGACGCCGTTGAGGTCGTGAAGCAACTAACAGGGGGAATCGGCGCGGACTATGTCGTCGAATGTGCCGGCACCGAAGCGACACTCAACCAGGCCATTCACATGACCAATCGTGGCGGCAAGATTTGTCTGGCCGCCTTCCCACACGAGGCTGCGACGCTGGACATCGCGCATCTCGTGCGAAACAACATCTACGCTTACGGGATCCGCGGCGAGGGCCGCAGCGCCACTCGCCGCGCCATGGAATTGATGGCAGCGAAGCGGTTCGACGCGACAAGGATCCACACGCATACGTTTCCGCTGGAAGACCTGCCGACGGCGCTCAGATATGCACGGGATCGCGTGGATGACGCGATCAAGGTCGTCGTCACCACCCGCAAGGTCGACGCGATCGCGCGCGCTGCGGAGTAAGGTCCGTTCGCGCCGGCGGCAGACCGGAAAGCCCGCTCACACCGAACAATATCGCTCCTTGATCTCGTCGTCGGCCAGCAGGGCCTGCGCCGAGGCCTGGTGCACCACTGCCCCCTGATCAAGGACGTAGGCACGATCGGCGATGCCAAGCGCGAGCTCGACATTCTGCTCAACCAGCAGCACCGTCGTTCCCTGTGCCTTCATGTTGCGGAATAGCTCGAACATCTCGTCGACCAGGACCGGCATGATGCCCTCCGAAGGCTCATCCAGCATGATCAGGTCGGGCTTTGCGATCATCGCCCGCGCGATCGCCAGCATCTGCTGCTCGCCGCCGGACATCGTGACCGCCTCCTGGTCCATGCGCTCGGCCAGCCGTGGGAATATCATCGCGATCTCGTCGATCAGCTCGGCTTCCCGCTTCTTCGCCGGCGACGCTACCAGCCCGAGCCGCAAATTTTCCCGGACCGACAATCCCTGCACAATCCGCCGCTCTTCGGGAACATAGGCAAGTCCCAGCGCGAAGCGCACATGCGCCGGCCGGCTCAGCAGCTCCTTGCCCTTGAAGGTGACCGAGCCGCGCGCTCGTCCCATCAACCCCATGATCGATTTCAGCGTCGTCGTCTTGCCGGCTCCATTGCGACCGATAAGGCAGACGATCTCGCCTTTGGTCACCTCGAGAGTGATGTCCTGCAGCGCGTGACTTGCGCCGTACCAGGCATTGAGCTTGCTGATCTGCAGCATTCGTCAATGCTCCCGCTGGCCGAGATAGACGCGCTTCACCGCCTCGTTCTGCCGGACTTCCTGCGGCGTTCCTTCGGCGAGAAGTTCTCCGTGATGCAGCACGAGGATGCGATCGCTGATCCCGAGCACAAGCTTCATCTTGTGCTCGACGAGGATGACCGTACGCTCCTTTGCGAGCTTAACGATCAGATCCATCATGGTCCGGGTCTCCTCCGGACTCATGCCGGCCGTCGGCTCGTCCAGCAACAGCAACCGGGGTTGGCTGGCAAGCGCCATGCCGATTTCCAGCGCCCGCTGCTCGCCATGGGCCAGCGTCTTGGCGGCACGTTCGCGAGATTCCCACAATCCGACCAGGGCAAGCAGCTCGTCTGCCCGCTCGACCAGCTCGGTCAGGCGTGCGCGGGGACGCCAGATATCGTATCTCGACACCAGCGCCTGCAGACCGACGCGGATGTTTTCACGCGTCGTGAGCTGCGGAAACACGCTGGTGATCTGAAAGGACTTTGCGATCCCCATATGCGCAAAACGATGCTGCGGCAGGCCGGTGACATCCTTCCCCTCGAATTCAACGCTGCCTTTGGTGGGCGCAAACGCGCCGCACAGCAAATTGAAATAGGTGCTCTTACCGGCCCCGTTCGGACCAATAATGGAGGTGATCGCCCCTCTGGAAAACTCCGCCGAGATATTGTTCAGCGCAACAAACTTCCCGAACGTCTTGCCGACGCCCCTGGTACGCAGAATGATTTCCTCGGTTTGGCGTTCCGCGGCGCTCATCGCCTGCCTCGCGCGATCAGTGTGCCCCAGATGCCGGCGGGGAAGAACAACACGCAGGCAATGAAGATGGCGCCAACGATCAGTTGCCAATGAACCGTCCACACGGAGACCACGTTCTCCAGGACCAGGAAGACGGCGGCACCGATCATCGGCCCGAAGAATGTCCCCATACCGCCCAGGAGAGCAATCATCACGACCAGGCCCGAGGTCTCGTAGTGCAGGATCTCGATCGGAACGATCGACAGATGCAGCGCCTGCAAGGCTCCCGCGAGACCGCAGAAGCCGCCAGACAAAACGAAGGTCAGCAATCGGGTCTTGGTGACGTCATAGCCTGACGCGCGGGCGCGCATCTCATTCTCCCGCACGGCCTCAATGACGGCGCCAAATGGCGAGGCGAGAATGCGCGACATCACGAAAAACGCGGCAATCACAAAAGCCGCGATGACATAGTAACGGATCATCGGATTGATGAAGTCGAGCCGCAAGCCGAACAGATCGATGGTGCGGACATTGATGCCGCGGAGGCCGTTTTCGCCACCGGTCAGGTCAACCGCCTGATAGAACAGGTAGTAGACACATTGCGACAGCGCCATCGTTACCATCGCGAAGTAGATGCCGCGGGTCCTGATCGCGAGCACGCCAATCAACGATGCCATCAACAGGCCGCCGGCGATCCCGGCCGCGATGGCCGCATACCATGGCCAGCCAAAATGCACGATGGCGATGCCACAGAGGTAGGCACCGGTCCCGAACAGCGCGGCATGACCAAACGACAGCAGACCGAGATAACCAAACACGAGGTTGAAGCCGACGGCGTACAATCCATAGATCAGGATGTTCACCGCGAGAGCCGTAAACGGCATCAACAACGGGAAAATCAGGATCACCGCGGCCACGATGCTGGCGCGATGCCGCGTTGCGAATTCGTACCAACTGCCCGTTGTGGCACGAGACTGTTTGACGGATTCGGTGGCTCCGGTCATCCCTGGCTCTCAGCTCATCAATCCGGCGCGGCCGAAGAAGCCTTGAGGACGGACGATCAGGACGATCGCCATCAGGGCGAAGATCGAAACCTTGGCCATCTCGGGCGCAAACAGCGACGTCATGCTGACCACCACACCGACGAGGAGGCCCGCCAGTACGGCGCCACCGATCGAACCCATGCCTCCTACGACCGTAACCACGAAAGCCTCGGCGAGAATCGTGCCGCCCATCTCGGGAATGACGCCTTGAAGCGGGGCAGCCAGCAGCCCGGCAAAGCCCGCAATCGCGGTGCCTATCCCGAACACGATCAACCAGACCCTGGAAACGTCGACCCCGAGGACGCGGACGATTTGCGGATCGCGCGCGCCGGCGCGGATAATGAGTCCGAAGCTGGTCTTCTCCAGAAACAGCCAGAGCGCCAACAAGACAACGGCCGTCGCGCCGATCACGAACAGGCGGTAAAGTGGAAAATATCCGACACCGATGTCGACAGCCCCCTGCAGAAGCTCAGGCGTGTCGAAGGGATAACCGGTCTTGCCGAAGGCAATGCGCACGCATTCGACCATGACGTAGCTCAGCCCGAAGGTCAGCAGCAGCGGATAATCGATGCCGCGGCCGTAAAGCGGCCGGATCAGCACGCGCTCGACGGCAAGGCCGAACAGCCCGATCAGAAGCGGTACCGCCAGCAAGCAGAGCCAGAAATTGCCGCCGATCGAAATCAGGTACAGCCCGACATAGGCGCCGACCATGTAGAACGCGCCATGGGCGAAGTTGACGACGGTCAACATCCCGAAGATCAGCGAGAGGCCGATCGCAAACAGCACGTAGATCGCGCCGAGCGCCAGCCCAGCGAATAGTTGCAGTGCAATCAGATCAAAGCTCAGGCCCGCCATTTGTCCCCCCCTCAGCACGCGCACCGCTCCGCGGTGCGCGCCGGCGCATGGCTCAGCTCTTGTGGCCAAGCGTGTCGCAGGTACGCAGGTTCTTCTCGTTAGGCTCTTCGGTCGATAGAACCTCGAACACATCTGACTCGTTCTTCATGTCCTTGGACTTCGACTTGATCACGAGCACCGATTGCACCGATTGGTGATCGCATTTGCGATAGTATTGCGGCCCCTTGTAGTAGTCGTACTTCAGAGCCTCCAGTGCCGCGACGACCTTGTCGGTCTCCACGCTGCCCGCGCCCCTGACCGCCTCGAGCACCGTCCGAACACCGCCATAGCCTAGCGCACCGTAGTCGGTAGGCAACTTGCCGTCATACATCTTGCGGAACGCGTCGTTGAACGCCTTGGTCGAGGCGAACTTGTCCTCGATGCCCCAGAAGAACGAGCAGCCCCCGACGACGCCTTCGAATGCCTGGGGGCCCGCCGCAACGCGACTGGCATGCGACAGCAGCGGCGCGATGATCTGGATCGATTTCTTGATGCCGAAGTCGGTCGCCTGCTTCAGCGCGATCTGCTGATCGCGGCCGAAATTGCTGATGCATAGAATATCGGGCTTGAGCGCCTGGAGACGCGGCAGCAGGGTCGAGAAATCCGTCGTTCCAAGCGGATGACGGATGTCACCGAGGTTCTCGATGTTGAACTGCTTGCCGACCTCGAGAAAGCCGCGAACCATCTCGTGGCCATAAGCATAGTCCGCCGTGAGAAACGCCACCTTCTTGCCGAATTTGGTGAAGGCGTAGCGCCCGACCGCCCCTGACGTCATGTGCGGGTTCAGCGCTTCGTGGAACGTGTATTTGCTGAAATCTGCCGCCTCGTTGATGGCGTCGGACTGGCTGATCGAATTGAAGATGACGCCGCGTTCCTTGGTGACGTTGTTGATCGCGAGCTGAACCGCCGCGGACAGACTGCCGACGACGAAATTCACCTTCTCCTTCTCGACCAATTCCAGGGTCCGCGTCGCCGCCTCACCAGGATTCAGCTTGTCGTCACGCACGACGAGCTCGGCCTTGCGGCCGTTGAGACCGCCGGCATCATTGAACTGGGTGACAGCAAGCTGACCCGCCCGCACCTGGTCCTGGGCCTCGGCACCGTATGGACCGGTCGATGGAACCGGAAAGCCGATCTTGATGGGCGCTTCCTGGGCCTGAAGCAGATTGATGCGAAAAGGCGAGACGGCGAGAACGGCGCCGGCGCTTGCCGTCGTCAGCAGACGACGCCGTGATATCGATCCAGCTTTGGTGACCTTCTTCGTCATGACTATTCCTCCCCAAGAACTGTCTGCGTTTTTGCTTATGGTATTATCGTTGCCCGGAACGTCTCCACTCAGATCCGTCCCAGGGCGGTCAGGATAACCTGAGGCGTGAGCGGAATCTCGGTAATTGTTGCGCCAAGCGGCCGGAGCGCGTCATTGACCGCGTTGGCAACCGCTGCTGCCGCGCCGGCCGTCCCCGCCTCCCCAGCCCCTTTGGCTCCCAGTTCCGATTCCTGCGTCGGAGACACCACGTGGCCGACCTCGATATCGGGCATCTCGCCGGACATCGGGACCAGATAGTCCGCCATATTGGCATTGGTCAGCTGACCGCGTTCGTCGTAGATGCACTTCTCGAACAGCGCCGCGCCGAGCCCCTGCACGACCCCGCCCCGGATCTGCTCGTCGACCAGTTGCGGGTTGATGATGGTGCCGCAGTCCTCGACAACCCAATGCTTCAGCAGCTTGACGAACCCGCTCTCGGTATCGACCTCGAGCCATGAGGCCTGAACGCCGTTGGTGAACGCAAAGGGATATTGGCGCGGAACGAAATGCCGGGTCGCCATCAATTCGGGCTGGATGCCGGGCGGCAGGGTGTCCGGTCGAAAATAGACGATCCGCGCAAGCTCGTGCAGTTCGATGCGCGGCGCGCCGTCGGCGGCGTTGACGATCGTGTTGTTGACGACATCGAGCTCGGCCGGCGTCGATTGCAGGATGGCGGCGGCAACGTTCAGGATATTCTCTCGCAAGGCCTTGGCTGCCTGCAATGCAGCTTCGCCGCCGATGCCGGCACCGCGCGAGGCCCAGGTGCCACCGCCATAGGGCGTGTGGTCGGTGTCGCCCAGGATGACGCGAACGCGTTCCATCGAAACGCCAAGCACGCTGCCGACGATCTGGGCCGTCAGCGATTCCGACCCTTGCCCCTGTTCGGTGATGCTGGTCTGGCAGATCACCGACCCTTGCGCGTCGAGCCGGACCGCAACGCCATCCTGCGATGAAATTTTCGCGCCGCCCACGCCGTAAAAGGCAGCGCTGGGATTGGTCACCTCGATGAAGCTCGCGATTCCGATGCCTCGATGGACGTTTCTGGCGCGCAAGGCCGCTTGCTCAGCGCGCAACGCGTCGTAATCCATCATCTGAAGCAGCTTGGTCAACGAGGCGTGATGCGAGAGTTGCTCGAACTTCATGCCCGAGGGTGATGCACACGGATAGGCATCGTCGGCGATCAGATTGCGCCGCCGGATTTCGACGGGGTCCATGCCGATCCTCGCGGCCGCCAGATCGACCAGGCCTTCGGTGACCGAACAGGCGATCGGGTGTCCGACCGCCCGGTACTGGCACATTACGTTCTTGTTCTGGAAAACGACGCGCGCCCGCGCCCGATAGTTCGCCGTGGCGTAGGGCCCACCGACCAGATTGACCACCTGATTGGCCTCGATGGCGCTGGTGCGCGGATACATCGAGTACGGGCCGATCCCCGTCAGGTCGTCGATCTCGAAGGCCGTAATCGTACCGTCCGGCCTGACCCCGATCCGTCCCCTGCATCGATGATCGCGGGCGTGGATGTCCGTGTTGAAACTCTCGACGCGGTCCGCCACGAACTTGACTGGCCGACGCAACAGCTTGGACAGCGCGTAGGTCGCCATTTCGTCGGCGTAGATATGGACCTTGATGCCGAACGAGCCGCCGACATCCTTGCAGACCACCCGGACCTGCGCTTCCCCTAACCCAAGATGCAGCGCCGCGATGTTCTGCACCATATGGGGCGCTTGCGTGCCCTGATAGATCGTGAGCCGTGCCTCGGCCGCATTCCAATCGGCAACGACGGCGCGCGGTTCAAGTGTCACGCCGGTGTGGCGCCCGAATACGAAGTCGGCCTCGACGAGTTCGGACCCCGACAATGCATGATCGACGTCGCCGGCGTCGAGCGTCCGCTCAAAGGCAAGATTGTCGCCGAGCGCAGCATGAATGACGGGAGCTGCCGGATCGAGCGCAGCACGCATGTCCGTGACCGCCTCGAGCTCCTCGTAGTCGACTGAAATGTGCTCCATGGCATCTTCAGCTGCAGCACGGCTGGTCGCCACAATCGCTGCAACGGCCTCGCCCTGCCAGCACACGCGGTCGACCGCGATCGCGTGCTGCGGCGCTGACTTCAGTCCCTTCAGGTGCGAGAGCACCCCGACCCACGGCGTGATGACCGCTTCAAGTTCACGACCCGTGACGATGGAAACGACACCGGGCATGCGCCTTGCCGCCTCGGCGTCGATCGCTGCGATTTTGGCGTGGGCATGTGGCGACCGTAGAAAAACCACATGCGCCATCCGCGGCAATTCGAGATCACTGACATATTGGCCCCGCCCCTGCAGCAACCTGTCGAGGTTCGGCCGCGGTACGGTCTTGCCGATGTAGGAATTCGGGCGATCAAGCACCGAAAGCGTGTCTGCTGGCGCCCGCGTCACCGTCATACGCCCCGCTCCGCGCGCGTCTTGGCTGTCGCCTCCACCGCATCCACGATGGCCTGATAGCCTGTGCAGCGGCAATAGTTGCCGGAAAGATGCTCGCGGATTGCTCGACGATCAGGTACGGACACGTGCTTCAGCAGGTCCTGCGCCGTGATCAGCATCCCAGGCGTGCAATAGCCACACTGCAATGCATTGCGTTCGCGAAATGCCGCCTGAAGATCGGCTATTTCACCGCTGTCAGACAGCCCCTCGATTGTCTCAACTGACGCGCCCTGCGCCTGGACCGTCAGCATCAGACAGGAGCGAACGATCTCGCCATCGAGTCGGACCGTGCAGGCACCGCAAACGCCGTGCTCGCACCCAACGTGAGTTCCGGTAAGCTTGAGATTCTCGCGGAGGAAATCAGCAAGATTGAGCCGCGGCAAGACGAAGGCGTCGATGGGTTCGCCATTGACCAGAAGCGAGACCGGTACCGGAGCGTTCACTTGCCGACTCCCGTTTCCAGTTCTGGCCGTGCCAGCAATGCTGCCACGCAGCGCCGGAGCAAGACCGTCGCGAGGTGTCGACGCATGGCCGCGGTCGCCTGCTGGTCCTCCTGTGGATCGAGTTCATCGGCCAATGCGGCCGTCGCCTCTGCGAGCAAGGCGGGAGTTACCGTGGCATCGATCAGTTTGCCGGCGGCCGCCGCGAGCAATGGCCGGTCGCCAACAGCAAAGAAGCCGAGGCGAAGAGCTGAGAACCTGCCGGCCGCAACTACGGCACGGGCGGCGAGACCAACGACAGCGTAGTCGCCATGCCGCCGGGCATATTCCTGAAAGAAAAATGTCGAGCCTTGGCCTGCGACCGGCACCTCGACCGCGACAAGCAACTCGTCGGGCAACAGTGCCGTTTCGTAAATTCCCCTGAAAAACTCCGTCGCAGCAATCCGGCGCTCGCCGGCCGAGCCCCGAACAACGATCGTGGCGTCAAGCGCCACAACACAGGCCGGCAGCTCCGACGCAGGATCGGCGTGAGCGAGGCTGCCGCCGATCGTTCCGCGATTGCGAATTGCGGGATGGGCAACGTGGGCAACGGCATCGCGCAACAGCCGCGCGTGCAGTGCAACCTCCGGCGATCTGAGCAGATCGACGTGCCGGGTCAGCGCGCCAATGACCAGCACGTCTCCCCTCACGGTGATGCCGCGCAACTCGGCGAGGCAGCCGATATCGACCAGAATGTCCGGAGACAGGAGCCGCAGGTTCATCGCCGGCATCAGGCTCTGACCACCCGACAGAACCTTCGCCTTGTCGCCGTGCATGGCGAGCAACTCCAGCGCGTTCACGACGCTGGTCGCGCGGGCGTAGGCGAAAGCCGCAGCTTTCATGTGGGCGTGGCCTCCCGGGCCCAATTTTGGTTTGCCCGATTAGAGGGCCGCCCTCTTCAAAGGTCAAGCTTGTTTATCGAGTGATTATTTGTGCAGCAAGGGCTTGTCTTCGCCTCGGGAAGGCCGCAGGTTCCTTGCCAACTAAAGTTCAAATCGCGGGGAGGCGGATCATGAAGCTCGGTTTCTTTACGATGCCGATCCATCCTCTCGACAAGGATTGGCGGCAATCGCTCCGGGAGGATCGCGAGGCTTTTCTGCTCGCGGACGAGCTCGGCTTCACCGAGGCGTATGTCGGCGAGCACGTCACCGACAAGGCCGAGAACATCACCTCCAGCATTGCCTTCATTGCCTGGCTCGCAGCCGCAACCAAGCAGATCAAGCTTGGAACCGGCACCATCAACATGCCAAACACGCATCCGGCAGCCGTCGCAGCGTCCGTCGCCATGCTCGATCACATGCTTGATGGCCGTTTCATCCTTGGAATCAGCCCCGGTGGATTGCTGTCCGACGCGGAGGTTTTCGGCAATCTCGATGCCGACCGCAATGCCATGTTCCTTGAGGCCATCAACCAGGTTCTTGATATCTGGGCTGGTAAACCGCCCTATGATCTGCAGGGCAAATATTGGAACGTCTCGGTCAAACGGACCCTGATCGAGGACATCGGCCAGGGAATCGTCGCTCGCCCTTTGCAGGCCCCTCACCCGCCAATCGTGGTGACCGCGGTTGCGCCATTTTCAAAGGGCGTCACGGAGGCGGCGGCGCGCGGCTGGGATCCGATCTCGGCAAACTTCCTGATGCCGGACTGGGTGAAGAGCCACTGGCCGAAATATGTCGAGGGTTGTGACCGCGTGAACCGGGCAGCCGAGCCTGCCAATTGGCGTGTCGCCAAGAGCGTGTTCGTGGCAAAGGATGCAGCAACCGCGAAGGCCTATGCCACGTCGCGCGATAGTCCCTACGTGTACTATTATCACCAGCTGTTCACGAAGCTGAAGCGCAGTGGCCGGCTCGAGTTGTTCAAGACGCGACGGGATCAAGCCGACGCCGAGGTCACACTGGAATCGATCTGCGACAAATTGATCATCTACGGCACGCCCGAAAGCGTGGCTGACCAGTTGCTGGCGTTCCAGGAAGAGATTGGCACCTTCGGAACCCTGCTTTACGCCGGCAAGGACTGGAAAGATCGCGAGCTTGGCCGTCAATCGATGATCCTGATGGCCGAGAAGGTCCTGCCGCGGATCAATGCCACCGCTGCCGGATCATCGACGTGAAGGAGGTTCGACATGGCCTTTACTGATCGCATTCCGTACCAGGCGCAGGTCGACCGACCGAAACTGACATTACCTGACGGCAAGAAGCTTGCCGTGTGGGTTATCCTCAATGTCGAGGAATGGCGCATCGACAATGCGATGCCACGCACCGTGCTGAGCCCCCCGATGGGCCAGCCCCTGCTGCCCGACGTGCCGAACTGGTCGTGGCATGAATACGGCATGCGCGCCGGCTTCTGGCGGCAGTTCAAAGCTTTGACCGATCGAAAGATACCGGTGACGCTGGCTGCGAACGCCAATGTTTGCAACAGCTATCCGCGTGTGGCGTCGGCGGCGCGCGAGGCGGGCTTCGAGTTCATGGGACATGGGTTTGTTCAGGGCCCGATGCACAAGGTCGAAAATCAGGCGGACGCAATCAAGCGCGCTGTCGACACGATTGCTGGATTTACCGGCAAGCCGCCGCGATCATGGGAAAGCCCGGGCCTGACCGAAACCGAAGAAACGCTCGATCTCCTGCGCCTCAACGGGATCGAATACGTGGCCGATTGGGTGATTGACGATCTCCCCCAGGACATCGCCACGCCGCACGGCACCGTGACGACGATTCCCTATTCGGTCGAGACCAACGACATTGTCATTCACGCGCTGCAACACCTTCCGTCGGAACAGTTCCTGACGCGCTGCACTGACCAGTTCGATCGGCTGTACCTCGAGGGCGCAGAGAATGCGCGGATCATGGCCATCTCGGTGCATCCCTACATCACGGGCGTGCCGCATCGTATCAAGTACCTGGAGGCCCTGCTCGACTACGTCATCAGCCATGACGGCGTCGCCCTCATGACGGCAAGCGAGATCGGGGATTGGTATCGGGGTCAGATGGCGACAATGTAGCGCGGGTCAGCCGACGACCTTGACCGGCGCCCGTCGACGATCGGTCGCGCTCTCGGCCATCCTCTCAAATCCCGCGAGGAAGATATCCAGCGCATCACTGATCATCTGCGCCTTGTCCTCGAGGACAGGCGCTTCGTAGATGTACTTGCGTACGCCATAATAGAAGATGCCGCCGTGAAATACCCAGGCCAGCTCGAGTTCTGCGGCGCTGGGCCTGCCTTGCGTCGCGAGGCCGGCGTCGTGGCGGCATTCCCGGAGAATGCGCGTCAGGATCTTGTCCTTGACCATGCCTACATACCAGCGATTGATATCGAGGCCCTTCAGGCCGGAGTAGAGATAGATCCGGAGCCATCTTCGATTGAAGATCGCGTCGGTATAGATTTCGTAAAATTCCTGAAGCCGCACGCGGAGCGGACGTGACCGATCCGAGAGCACCTTCTCCCAGCCGATTTCAAGCGGTTCGAGATATACCTTGCGGTAGACCTCCTTGATGAGATCGTCCTTGCTCGGAAAGTAGCGGTAAAGCAGCGGCTGCGTTACGCCGAGCTTGTGAGCAAGGGCGCGCGTGCCGCCGCCAAATCCCTCCTCCGCAAATAGCTCGGTTGCCTTGGTAACGAATTCACTGCGACGATCGACGGCTGATAGTCGCCTCTGCTTGGCACGAACGCGCTTGACGGGCGTCTTTCGATTCATGATGTCTTGTCACCACCCTCAGCCAAAAACCCGCCAAAACCTCCGCGCGCGAACACCAGCGGATTGTTCCGGTTATAGGCGTAGGCTTCCACCGCGCCCAGGAAAATGACGTGATCCCCGCCATAGTAGCGGTTGGCGGCACGGCACTGGAAATTCGCGACCACATCGGCAAGCACGGGAGCATTCCCGAGGCCCGGCGTCCAGCTCACACCCGCGAACTTGTCACCCGACGATCTGGCAAACTGCACCGCCAGCGCCTGTTGCGACGCGTCTAGAACGTTGACCGTAAAATGGCTGGCATTCTGGAAGATCGGCAGTCCCTGCGAAAACATGCCCAGGCTCCACAACACAAGTGGCGGATTGAGCGACACCGATGCAAAGGAATTACAAGTAATTCCATAGGGCCGTCCTTCAGCCGCCATCGCGGTGACTATCGTCACACCTGTTGCGAACGTACCGAGCGCATTGCGGAAATCACGGGGATCGATCGCCGAACTATCGCTTGCGAGCTCACTGGCGGGATCCAGCGGATGTTTGGGCGAGTCGGACATCCGGCTGACCTCAAAGCGTCAGGTTTTCAGACGGCAGCCCCAGAGCCACCCGCCCGTAATTGGTGCCCGCCGCGTCGAAATTGAACGCGAGATGCGAATTCACCGCGTGCGCGTCGCGGAATTGGCGCTGCAACGCTCCCGAGGTAAACAGGCTGCGTGCGCCGCCCGCCGCAAATAGAAGAGACACCGCCTCGGTGCACAAATTGACCGCGAACGCACCGTCGCGCCGAAGCTTCGTCTTCGCTGCAATGCCCGGGATATCGCCACGCCGGACCTGCGCAAGTGCCTCAACGCAGTTCGTGCGCATGATTAGCCGCGCGGCATCGATCTTCGCCGACGCCTCGGCGATCTTGATCTGTGTGCTTTGCAGGTCCCCGATCTTGGCCCGGTTATATGTCGAAGCGCGGTGTCGCGCGATCTCGACATAGTCATCAAGGCAAGCCTGCGCATTTCCCAAACCAACCCCGGACAACACATAGGGAAACAACGAAAAGACTGGAAGCATGTAGAGCGCATTCGGATTGACGATACTGCCCGGCGTCGCACCTCCCGCAAGATCGCTGACGGCAACGGTCATATGCTCGGGAACGAATGCGTCGGTGACCCGCACGTCGTTCGATCCCGTTCCGCGCAAGCCAGCCGCATTCCAGGTGTCGTCGATGCTGTAGTCCCGCCTGTTCAACAGGAATAGCCGATACTCGACACCGTCGGCCTCATCATCCGAGGCGACCACGCTCGCGAGCATGTTCCATCCGCAGGATTCCACCCCGGACGAAAACGGCCAATGACCATTCAGAACATATCCGCCACTTGCCTTCCTCGCACGACCTGCCGGGAAGACAAAGGAAGACGCGATCAGCGCATCCGGATCCTCTCCCCACACCGCGCTCTGCGCTTCGGGCGCGAACATAGCCAGCATCCAGTGGTGACTTGCAAGGTTGGCAAAATTCCAGGAGACCGAGGCGTCTCCCTGCCCGAGCGCATCGGCGCAGTCGACCAGGGCAACATAGTCGAGCTCGCTGCCTCCGACGCGCTTGGGCTGCAGGATCCGGAAAAGGCCGCTGTCAAGCAAATCCCGCTCGGTCTCCGGCGGCAATCTGCGCAGCTCTTCGGTCCGCGATGCCCGTTCGCGCAATGCCGGAACAAGCGCTTTGGCTCGTGCGACCATGACCGAATAACGATCCATATCCGGGCCTGGCTGTACCTTCGTGTCGAGCCCGCGGCCAACCTCAACCATGGTCTCTTCCTTCGTTCGATCTCCAAGACATTTGCGCGCGCGATCGAGCCGTCAACTCAGTTTATCGATCGATCACCAGAGATCAAGGCGCGCAAGCCTGCATTCCGCGAATTCAGCGCTCAGGATCCACGACTGCCGCCGGGCGCCCATTTGAGGAAACGCTTCCAGCGATGCTTCGTTCGCACTGCAGAGGCCCATTCTAGCATCCCCACGCCCAAAATTCGATGCCGGCTACGACCGCGGCTTGCCGAAGGATGTTACCCATGGCCAGAAACGCAAAAAACCCCGATCGCCGAAGCCACCGGCGCTCAACGTCATCGAATTGTTCGCGACAACCCGAACCCACGTCGCAGGATCTAGACGAGCTCCTTCCTCCAATACAGCGTGTGCTGCCATGCCCAGGGCGAGACAGGTTCGAAGAGCCGATATCCTCGCCGGATAAAATCATTGGCCAAGAAGATGTACTCGCTCGGAGCCGTGTCGCAATCCGGATCAGGATCAGGCAACACCGCACGAAAATGCGACCGTGGGAACGTCCGTCTGCTCGCGTTTGGGATGCGGGCGCTCTGAATGAACTGGATAATCTCGGCGCTTATGCAAGCTCCCACAACGCGATGGCAACCAGATCCCGCGAGCGCGAGCGATATCAGATAGGCGGTCATGCAAACCGCGTTGATCGGCCGTCAGCGCGCGATGCGGCCATGGCATGAATGTGCGGCAGATCGCGCAGTGGGCGGCGATCTTTGGGGCGCGAACCTTAGCCCTGACGAGTGGGGCCGCGGGCGGCGCCGGCTTTCGCCGCGCCGCAGGACCGGCGCGTTCGCGCGCACCAGCCAATTCGTTCTCTTTTCAAGGGGGCCGGACGGCGGCGCGTTTGCGACACTCAGGCGACGGGCTGGGAGGATGTGGCGTCGTGACGGTGCGGTCGCCGTCCGATTGGTGAAACGGCAAAGGAAAAGCCCGCCGCGGATTGCTCCGCGCGGGCTCAACTATTTCTGGTTTTCGGATTATGACCCTGAGTTGCCCGACGTGTCAAACCTATTTCGGGCTGAATGCGATCGGTAAAATGCGATGCGTCGGCTTCGATGGTGAGAAACCGCCTTGAGCGAAAGTTTGGGCATAGATTCGGAATCGCAGCGCAGGCCGGTGCCAAGCGCCTATGCTTGCTGCGATGATGTCAGTGTGCCCGACGCGTCAAGCGGACAGCTCACAATATTTGGATCGACATCAATACAGCTTTTGGCTCGCGTCGGTCGAACTGATCCGCGCCGCATTTGATTGCAAGGAGGAAGCGTCGATGTATTTCGTTGCTGCCGTGCTCGCGGTCCTGTCCGGCCTGTTCTACGCCGCGGGCCATCATCAGATCGGCTCTCTCGGCGTCACCATGTGCAAGTATGGCGGCATGTTCTGCGACAGCCCGGTGCTGGTTCTCGTTGGTGCAGGATTTGCAGCAGCGTGGGGCATGCTGGTCAGCATTCGCTGATCATCCCGCGACATTCCGACGATGATTTTGTGCCGCTGATTTGCCCGACGGGTCAATTCCCGCGCCCTGCGTCGGGATGTGATCCCACGAACGCCCGCAGCTATTGCGGCGTGCTCGGGTTTGCCGGATGAGCGGGCTTTGGGCCGGGTGGATCAGGCTCGATCGGTGCCTTGGGCTCGGTCGGTATGACCTTTGCGCCAGCGGCTCGCGCCGCCTCGCCGGTCGTTGAGTAGTTAGCCGAAGCGGCCGGCTGCACGTTCGGCTTGTTCCACGGGCCGTGATCCACGATCAGCATGCCGAGCACGCCGAGGATCGCAACCACGGCCGCCACCAACAGCGGTGTGCCACCATGCCGATTTCGATGCTTGACCGAACCGCCATCTGCAATGCCATGCGCCTGCATTGTCATCATCGTCTCCTCCACGGAAACAAGCCGCGACCCGCGCGTAAGTTTCCGGTTCCCCGACGTGAAAGCGAGGCATGTCGGTGGAACCAATCCACCGCTGCGGAATTTCTCCGATATGTGGCCGCCATCGCCGTGCAAAACGTGCGGATAGCAAAGGCGTTGGTCACCTGACGTCGGTCACCTGGCCTTCAATAAATCGCGGCACGGCACATGAGCTCCGAAACACCCGAGTTCCCGCTTCAACCCACACTCGGTGAACGAGCGATCGACACCGCGACGGACGTCTCGCGTACGATCACGGAGGTGTCGGACGGACTTCGAGCCGCCACCGATCGCCTCAGCGATGCCATCGCGACCTCGCGCCGACCGGGCGGAGCCCTGGCCATCGTGAGTGCGGTCACGCGCGAAGCGCCGCTCGCAAGCCTGTTCGTCGCGTTTCTGCTCGGCGTCGCCGTCGCGCGCCGGCGCTAAAGCGTCGATGGGGCCGCGAACGCCGTGTCCTAGAACTTGCCCTTCGTCGCGTCCTTGGTCGCCGACATCACGCTACCGCTGATCTGGCGCATGTGTTCGCCGGCATTGGTGAACTGGCTGCGCAGGAATTCCGACTGGATCCGCATCGCCTCCTGCAGATCCGTTGCATGCACGAGCTTGCGCGCATGCTCGAACGCCGCCTTCATGTTCTGCTCGGTGAACGACAGCGCCTGTTTGGAGATCTCGGTACCGGCGCCCGGCATCGAAGTCATCGACTTGCTCGCGGCATCAAAGAACAGGCTGAAGGCCTGTTCGGCCTGATCGATGGTCTTTTCCGCGAGATCGCGCAACTCGGCGGGAACTTCAAGCTTCGGCTCAATCATGATCGCGCCCCCTGAAATAAGCGTCTGGTGAGGTTAGCATAGATTGTGACGGCGTCAGCGCCGGATCGCGAGCTATAAAGACCCCACCCGCTCCGGCCGATTGAGGAAAAATTACCTAGCCGCGACCGACAGCCGATTCCAATCATGTCAGCACTGTGGCATAGTGATTCGGCTTCTTCGTCGGTCGCGCTCGCGTCTCTGGGGAATAAGGGGATCCGATGCTGCGCGCCGTTCGTCCGACACCGACCTGCACCCGGTTCAAGACCAGTATAGAAATGCCGTGCATGAGGTGCGGCACGCAAATGCGGCTTGCCTTGATCGAGCCGCGCGACCAAGTCTACGACGTGCTGACCTATCAGTGCACGCCTTGCAATTCCGGTGAAAGCTTCCTGAATGCGCGCTAGGCTGCGCGCCTGTTCAATCGCTCAGCACGGCGGCTCCCGCCTCCGTCAGCCCGGGCTCGTCGTCATGCAGTTCGACGAGACCGAGCTCAGCGAGGATGTGCAGATCCTCGTCGCTGACCGGTGACAATTTGAGCCTGCCGGCCTGAATATCCCGCAAGGTCCAGCGCAAGCCGATCGCGCGCTCGAGTGAAAATTCCGCGAATGGATTATCTGCCATCCGCCTCGACTAGTGCGGCATTTGGATCAGACTTTGTCGTTGCCGCGGCGGCTTCATGGACACCACAGATAGATCGCCGCTGGCGCGATCGAGGCGCACAATGCCTCGACCGCGCCAACGCTTCATACATTGCTCGCAGCGGCTCAGTAGCGGTAGGGATCGATATCGAGAAGCGGGAATGCACTGAACACGCTCGGCAGATTGGTCGGCATCGCCGGATGCAGGTAGGATTTGTCCAATTCGGCAAAGCTGGTGACGCCGAGCAGACCGAGGCAGCGGATCACCTCGTCCTCCAGCAGTTCAAGCATCCGGACAATGCCGGCCTCACCGGCCGCGGCGAGCGCCCAGCACTGCAACCGGCCGATGCCGACAAGATCAGCGCCCGAAATGATAGCCTTCACAATATCGGTGCCGCGGCAGAACGAGCCGTCGACCATGATCTTGGCACGGCCCGCGACCGCCTGAACGATCTCGGGCAGGACATGCATGGACCCACGGCCATGGTCGAGCTGTCGGCCGCCATGATTTGAGACGTAAATCCAGTCGACCCCGTGGTCGAGGGCGATCTTGGCGTCTTCGGCGGTGGCGATCCCCTTGAGGATAAGTGGAATCTTGAACTTGTCCTTGATCAGCTTCACCGTCCGCCATTCCAGCCCCTTCTGGAAATCGCCGCCGGTGGCGCGGATGCGGCTCTCGCGGACATAGCGCTTGGCTATATCGCGCTCGCGCCGGCTGTAATGGGCAGTGTCCACCGTGAGGCAGAACGCGGCATAACCGTTGTCGATGCTGCGGCTGACCACATCCTCGACAAAGGCATCGTCGCCACGCACATAGAGCTGGAAGATGCGAAGCGCATCCGGTGCCGCCCTGGCGGTGTCCTCCAGCCCGGGCTCGGACACCGAACTCAGCATGTGCGCCGCGCCGAACGTTCCCGCTCCACGCGCGACGGCCGCGCCCGCATCCGGATCGAAGATCTCGAGCGCGCCGACCGGGGCGATCATCACGGGAAGCCGGAGCTTGCGTCCGAATAGCGCGGTAGAAGGATCGACGTTGATGACGTTGCGCAGGACGCGCGGCCGGAACGCGATCTCGTCGAGCGCCATTCTGTTGCGGCGCATCGTGGTCTCGGTCTCCGAGGCGCCGACGATGTAGTCCCAGGCGTTCTGATTCAGCTTGGCGCGGGCCTTTCGCGCGAATTCGTGCAGGTTCTGGAATTCCTCGCCGCTGGCGCCGAGTTCGACATTGCGCGCCTGTCGAATGGGGGTCCCGTCATTCATGGTGTTTCTTCTCCCGATTTGGGCGGCACATTAGCCGCAGACAAACCGGAAAAGCTACCACCTTGAGCCACGAATCCGGCCAGCGAAGGCCAGCTATTCGCTCGTGAGATAGATCGGTTCTCGACGCGACGCGGTTCGTATCCAGACGACCTCGCCCGAGGCGAGCTAGCTGCCCGAAAACCGGTTTCGGTACTCGGTCGGCGATACGCCGAGGTGGCGCAGAAAGGCCCGCCGCATTCGCTCGTCATCGCCAAATCCCGCGCGCTTGGCGACCTCGACCACGCCGCCGATCTGGCGGCTTTCGAGCAGCAAGCGCGCCGTCTCCACCCGCAGCGCCTCGACGCCGCTTGCGGGTGTCATGCCGGTGCGGCTGACATAGGTCCGGGCGAAGGTGCGTGGCGTCATCCCCGCCTTTTCCGCGAGGGTCTCGACCTTGAGGTCGCTCGTGATGTTCTCGATGATCCAGGCGTGCAGCGCGCTGAAGCGTCCCTCGACGTCCGATGCCTGGGCGGCAAGGACGGTGGAGAACTGGCTCTGACCGCCCGGCCGTTTCAGAAACACCACAAGTCTGCGCGCGACATCGAGCGCGATGGTGTGGCCGAAATCCTCCTCGATCATGGCGAGCGCCAGATCGATGCCGGCGCTAACCCCGGCCGATGACCAGACCCGTCCGTCCTTGACGAAGATCGCGTTGGGCTCAACCCGGATATTGGGAAAGCCATCCTGCAGACGGGGACAATAACGCCAGTGCGTCGCTGCCCGCTTGCCGTCCAGAATCCCGGTCCAGGCCAGCGCAAATGCGCCAAGGCAAACCGACGCGATACGGCGCGCCTTGGGCAGCGCCTCCGCGATCCAGTTCATCAACTTCGCGTCGTTGCGAATCTTCCAGATGCCGGGCCCGCCGGGGATCACCAGCGTGTCGACCTCGCCGGGCGCAATACTGTCGATCGGCGCCGTGTCGATCATCATGCCGACATCGGTCGGCACCAACCCGCCGGAGGTCGACAGGTAGGACAGCGAGTAGTCCGGTCCCGGCAGCTCGATCGCTTCCAGTTCTGCAAACACCTGCGCCGGTCCCGAGATGTCGAGCAAGGTCACACCCGGAAAGGCAACGATCGCGATCCGCCGCGTTGCTTTCTTGTCGCGCGGCTCAGGCCGGGGCGCTTTGGCAGTTTTCGAGGGCATATTGTCCTTTAAGCCATTCGAGGCTGCCCTGTATAGCTCGCAATGGAATTCTGGAGTTCTGCCATGCCGCGAAATCTGGGCAGCGGATATGAGGCGATCAAATCGCCTTGGACGGATTACGCGATCTACAGTCTACCCGATGCCTCCCGGGTCGAAGCCTGCGACCGTCAGCCGCTGATGGACGCCATGAACGGCATCATTGCCGTCAACTGGCAGGCCACCGAGCCGCACTGGACAACAACCTCCTCGCCCTTCGACAAGAAGTATAGCCTGATCCTTGTCTACGATCGGTCTGGCCTCATTGCCTTCTCGGTCTACCGCATCCTGCAGATGTCGGCCGGACTCGGAATCTATCGCAGCGGCACGGAAGTGCTCCCGGCGCACCAGGGTCGCGGCTTTTACGGCTTCTTCACAGCGGAAGTCCTGAAATGCTCCGGCGCCGCCGCGAGAGCCGAGGGCAACGTGCTCTACGGCTGGCGAACCCGCAACCCGATCGTCTGGGCAGCGAACGCTAAGATTTGCGAAAAAGTGACTCCATCTTTGCTCGACGATACGCAGGATCTCGCCCTGCAGGCGGCCTGTATCGAGATGTGCACCTCGCTCTATCCGGGCAAGCCGCTCGAACTGCCCGACATGATCATGCGCGGCGCTTACGGCCACATTAAGCACCATCGGCAGGCCTATCATGGCACCGCGTCGCTGGTCGATGCCGCGATGTCGCGGAAGATTCCGAATTCAGCGGATGCCCTTTTCTCGGTGGGTTACGCGAGGGTGTGATGTCGATGCTCGGACAACAAGCTGTTTATGCCCCGACGTCGCGCTTCACCGATCGCGCCTATCTCGCGTGGACGGCGGTGGCCATCGCCTACGCCATCGCCTTCCTGCAGCGCGTATCGCCGCAGTCGGTCAGCCTCAGCTTCATGCACGACTTCAACACCGACGCGGCCGGCGTTGCGATGCTCGCCTCAAGCTACTTCTGGGGCTACACCTTGATGCAGATTCCGGCAGGCCTTCTGGTCGACCGTTACGGCGTCAAGCGCGTCGTTCTCGTCAGCATGATCGCCTCCTCGCTCGGCAGCGCCGCGTTCGCGCTAGCACCGAACCTGCTCGACGTTTTTGTTGCGCGCCTGATCGTCGCCTGCGGCGATGCGCTGGTCTTCACCGCACTCCTGAAGCTCGTGGCACAGAGCTTCGCCGATGAGCGGTTCGGCATGATGTCGGGCATCTCGCAGGTCTCGGGATATGTCGGGGGCGTGATCGCGACCACGCCGCTTGCAGCTGCGGTCTCAGGGTTCGGCTGGCGGGCCTGCTTCTTGTTCATCGCCTGCATTGGCCTCGCCAACCTGGCTTTCGCCAAGCTCGCGCTCAAGCCCGATCCGGCCTCGCACAGCAACAAGACGCTGAAGGGCGTGGTGATCGCCGCGCGGCAATCGCTGGCCCATGTCGCGAACTGGGGTTGCGCAATGACGTTTGCGTCGCATTTCGCGGTGGTGACGACGCTGTCGGGCGTCTGGGGCATTCCGATGGTCGCGCACTTCTTCCATATCTCCCCGACAGCCGCCGGCACGCCCCTGCTCGCCTTCATGATCGGCAATGCGCTCGGCTCGATCTTCCTGGGTCACGCCGCCGATCGCGCCGCGGCGGCGCTCGATCGCGCGCTGATCGGCATTTGCGTGCTGCGCATGCTGCTGATCGCGATGCTGCTGCCGCCGATCGCCCAGACATTTGGACTCGCCTACGTCACCGTCGCGTTCACTGCCCTGGGGCTCGTCGCCGGGGGCACCGTCCCGCTGGTGCTGAAATGCGTCAAGAAGCTCTACACCGCCGATCTGATCGGTGTGGGCGCATCCGTGAACACCACAGCCGCCGGAATTTTCGCCGGTATCTCGCAGCCCATCATCGGCTTCGCGATGCTCGCCGCCAGCAACGCCTCGGGGACCGACGCCGTACACAACACGGCCGCGATCGGCGACGGCGGCTACAGCGCCTTGATTGTCATTCTGCTTCTTATGTCGCTGCCGGGCATTGCCGGGCCGCTCTTGATGAGAAGCAAGTTGATAGCTCGTTAGTGTCGTTATGAGCGTAGGGGGTGTTATGGAGCGCTTGATCTTGAGAAAAGGCGAAGTCGCGGCAAACTTTCCGGTCAGCAGCTGGCAGAGCGTGATGTTCTCCGAGTTTGAAGCGCAGATGAGCAGCGAGGCAAGGCCGTTCCCTTGCGTGTTCGGCGTGACCGGACATCGCCAGGATCAGCTCCGCTACCTTTTCCTCGATCCGTATGATGTGGCGGTGCTGGGCGAGCAACTCGGGCATTATGTCTCGCAGGCGCGCTCGTTCGGTCCCAACACTTCGTTGATCGTGTTCACGCGGCCCCGCCCGGTACAGACACTCGATGCCTATTATCGCAAGATGTGGCTGACGCTCGACCAGCTCGCGCGGCTGGACAAGAACCCCTGGCCATCAGAGATTCCGGAACAGATCGACCATCCGATGTGGGAGTTCTCGTTTGCGGGCGAGCCGATCTTCGTGGTCTGCACGACGCCCGCGCATGTGATGCGGCAGAGCCGCCGGTCCAGCGCCTTCATGCTTACGTTCCAGCCGCGCTGGGTGTTCGACAAGATCCTCGGGACGGAGAAGGCCGCGAACGCTGCGTTCGCGGCGGTGCGAAAGCGCCTGATCCCGTACGACAGCGCAAGCCCCTCTCCGCTTCTTGGCCGCTACGGCGCAACCGACGGCCGCGAGTATCTGCAGTACTTCCTGCACGACGACAACCATGCGAGCTCGGGCTGCCCCTTCGCCAAGCTCGCGCAGAACAAGGCTCAACCGATCGCGAACAAGGAGCAGGCAGCATGACCCAGATCATCGCAGGCACGAAGACTGAATTTGCCATCGCCCCGGAGATCCTGGACCTGCTCCCGGCCCAGGGCTCGGTCGAGCTGCAGCATGATGCGGCCGGCAAGGTGCATCAGTTCCATACCCATCCGGTCGACGAGATCCTGATGATCATCAGCGGCCGGCTGAACTTCATCTGGGATGGCGGCGAGCGGGTGGTCGGCGCCGGCGATACCATCCTGCTGCCAGCCGGCACCCGGCATCAATCCGAAGCGCTCGAGGGCGGCGCAATCTACGTGATCGCGACGCAAGCGCCCGCCAAGCCAATGAACAGCTGACGCACAGGAAAGATTTGCGAGCACCTCAGGACAGTGAGGGATCGCGCGGCGGCTCAACCGCCAAACGTTCGACGAGCTCGATGACCTCGGAACGCTGGTCGGGCGCAAGTCGAAGGAAAGCCTTCAACAGTCGCAGGCTTTCCAGTGTTTCGCTCGATGGAGCTCCGAGCTTCTTCTGCAGCTCCGCAACGTATGTGGGATTTTTCATCTCGCACCTTAAGTGAGGATTACGAATGGCATACCCAGGTAAACGTGAAGGCTTGGCCCAGAAGGTCGACACCGCAGCACAAGAGGCCGAACGCCTCGGCCTGACCACGGCAACCCTCATCCTCCGGATGGCACGCCTCGAGATTGATCGGGCGGAGCCCGAGGAAGTTGAAAGTATGCCAAGGAACAACTTGCGCAGCAAGCCGAACTGAGTTCCCGAAACGGACCAGCTTCAGGGCCGCCGGCGACGCGCCGGGCCCGCGACGCCTGAAAGACATCTCGCCAGGCGAGAGGCTTTTCTCTCGCCTGCGGTCAGGTTGTTTTGCGAATAGTCGATCTTTTGTGCAGGCTGAGCACGCTGGAGCGTTTTCAAGCGAAGCGGATACCGGTTCGCGTCAAGGAAGCGCGTCAAACTGGAATCTAGAGCCCCGTTCCGATTCCATCGGATAACGGAAAAGGCTCTAGCCGGTGTTGCCTGCCTTGCCGAACGCGCCGGCCTCAGCCAGCGCGGCGATGCGCCGGTCGTCGTAGCCAAGCGTCTTGCTCAACACGTCCTTGGTATGCTGACCGAGCAGCGGAGCCGCAACAGGATCAACGGTCGGCGTCAGGCTCATATTGACCGGAGACTCGATGTTCGGAACCGAGCCGGCGGTTGGATGCGCAATCCTGCTCAGGCGATGCCGGTCGCGCACCTCGGGCGCGTTGAACCCCTCCTCGACCGTCCGCAGATAGCCAACCGGAATGTTCGCCTTCTTCATCTTCGCCATCCAGTTCTCGAGCGTGTCGCCCGCAAACACGCTGGCAATGATCGCGCGCAGCTTCTCCTTGTTGGCCGTGCGCGCCTTGCGGTGAGCAAACTCGGGATCGGTGACGAGATCCGGGCGTTCCAGCACGTCGGTGACAAGCCGGCGATACAGCCGGTCATTGGCGCAGGCCATGTAGAGCGGACCATCGGAGGCCCGGTAGACGCCGACGGTCGGCGAACCGTTCGGAGAGTTGCCGAAACGGCCGGGATTGTTGCCATTGATGAGATAGGCCATGCCGTAGAAGCCGGTCATTGACACCGCGGTGTCGATCAAGGCGACCTCGACCTGCTGACCGCGACCGAGCCGATCGCGCGCAATCAGCGCCAGCAAAATGGCGTTGCAGGCCGACATGCCCGTCGCCATGTCGACGATCGGCGGCCCGGTGCGCACCGGCTCGCCATCCGGAAAGCCGTTGAGCGACATGAAGCCGCTTTCGGCCTGCGTGATCGGGTCGAAGCCCGGGCGCAGCGCGAAATCGCCTTTGCGGCCGTAGGCGGAGATGGAGCAATAAATCAGCCGCGGGTTGGTCGGCGCCACCGACGCATAATCGAGACCGAATTTCTTCATCACGCCGCCGGAGAAATTCTCGACCACGACGTCGGCCTTGGCAATCAACGCGCGCGCCACCTCGAGCGCGGCCGGATTGTTGAAATCGAGCGCAATGCCGCGCTTGTTGCGGTTGAGGCTCAGATACGCCGCGCTCTCCCCGCCGATTTCGGCGTGCTCATAGGCGCGCGTGTCATCACCGCCGTCCGGATTCTCGATCTTGATGACTTCGGCCCCGAAGTCGGCCAGCGTTTGCGTGCAGGCCGGGCCGGCCACGACGCGGGTGAAGTCGACGACCAGCAGGCCGTCGAGCGCCGTCGGAACTCCCTCCCCGCGCGGCGTGCGCCCCGGCAATTCTGGTCTGGTCATGATCTGACGCTTCCTCTGTTATTTTGTCAGGCGAAATACGACGGTCCCTGCCAAGACCGGCACTGCTCGCCTTTTAGCGGAAGCTCGTCAGCAAAACCAAACCCGGATTTTGCAGGGCGGGACCTTCGTCCGACATGGCTGTCGATGGCCAAAGACGACCCGGCGGCCGCCGACATGGTCGGGCGCCTCGCATGCGAAGCAAGCCTGCCGGATACCGATTTGTGGGGGCGGAGCCCATACGCAAGCGGGTGGCGGCACGCCGCCGCCACCCGCTTTCGTGATGGGGAGCCTTCGAGCTATTCGGCGATCATTTCGCCGGAGCCGCCGAACTCAGCCGGAAAATCCTTCAACTTCGGCAGGCCGTCGCGTATCTGCAGCACTGCCTCGGAATAGTTGACGTGAACCCCTGGGCTGAATTTCAGCGTCGGGATCGTTGCGGTGAACACGTCGACGAGCCCGAGCGTCGGGTGGTTGGTCATCAGGTGACCGCCGCACTTTGTGCAGTATTTGCGCTGGCTCATCGCGGTCTTCTCGAACGTCGCGATGTGGTCGGCGCCCTTGGTGACCTCGACCGCCTCGGGCTTCCAGAGGCTGAACGCATTCACCGGACCACCGGACCAGGAGCGGCATGAACGGCAGTGGCAATAGCCCATTGCCTCAGGCTCTCCGCTCACCTTGAGTTCGACGGCGCCACAAAAGCAGTTTCCAGTGTGATTCATCGGTCGGTTCTCCCTTGGGTTATTTTGATTGGGCTCAGCGTCGGCATCGATCCACGTTGCTCGTGGTGTTCGTGATGCAGAGAAGATGTAGACAGTGCGTAGCCGCGGCGACTCCCTTGCGTGGACGTACCAGACCCTTCTCGCGCGAGAGGCTCGAATGCAGTCCGGTCGTCGACGCGACCGAAGTTACATGAGAGTCCGCGCCGCTGTCGACCATCTTCACAGCCTTGGCCGGGCCAATCCCGACCGCACACAAGGAAGGAGTTCAGTGTGAGGCAAGGCACAGTCATGCGATGAGGGCTACCGTGCCGGATTCCTGCGCGGCAAACCGGCACGTCAGCAATCACGTCAGATCAGCGTTGATGGTCCTTCACCGGAACCCTGCTTGCCGTCGCAAGCCCGTACATCAGCGCCAGCCGATCCAAGCATTCCTTGAGACGCCGCGCAAAATAGTCCTGCCAGCGCTGCGCCGCTGTCCAACCTGCTCCATGGTCATGCCGAGAACCAGGACATCGTGCAGTGGCGCCGAACCGTCGGCGCCGAGTTCATGCTCGGCGCGATTGAGGCGCAGCGTCGTCTGGCGCCGCCCCTCGGTGATCGGCTTGCGTCGCAGGCCGCGATCGACGAATTCGCGCGTCGTATCCACCGCGCGCGGCCCGCGCTCGGCCTTTTGCCAGTCGTTTTGGAACGCCCGGCCACTCCGATATTGCGTATCGTCGATCTGGCGGTGCGCGTGCAACCGGCCGAGCGGATCGTTGCGGATCGAGCGAAAAGCAACGATCTTCTCGCCTGGCTCGAGCGCAAGGGGATCGTCGACGTCGACGGTCGCCACCTCGGCATTAAACGGCAGATCCTGGGCACGTCGATCGTGCGCTCCGGCGGGATCGTACGGCTTCCGGCGCTTGGCTCGCGGCATTGGTAACCTCCAAAATGTCTGATGATGGGCTGGCGGAGGCTTCCGCGCGATCGCAGTTGCGGACCAATGTCCGTCGGTCAGGTGATGAATTGCCTCAACCGGCCCCGATGGCTTGAAGCTAGTCGGCGCTCAATACCGGCCTCGTGGCCTCAGGATCGCGACTCAGGTGAAAATGCGGTGTGCAGTAGCTCAAGCCCGACCGGCACGGATGACCGCAGAAGGTAATGGTCTCGCCGTCGCTATCCCGCCATAGGGATAGCGGCAGTCTCCGGGCTTGAGGTCGAGCAGCGAAAGATGCCGCGGCGCGACCGCCGCGCAACGAAGCTGCGGCATCTCCACCGTTTCAGTGAAGATCTTTGGCTCGCGAAGCAGATCCGGCGTCAGTTCGGCGCGCCCTTCACGCAGCCGCCTGATCCTTCGGAGCCCGGCAGGGACGGCTCGGGCCTTTCGAGGCCCGCCAACCCCATGCGCTGCGCTCGGCTGATCGCCGCGTTGCGCGTATAGGCCGTATTGAAGGGTAGCGTTGATCGTGTCAGCGATTTTCGAATAGGACAAGCCGCGGGCGCGGAGATCCTGCAGGGCTGCCGAATGCTCCGGCAGCCAGTTCATCATTTCCATTCCAAATTCCCATTTCTGTCATTCCGCCGGCGCCTCGCATACCTTCCGATCTTCCGAAGAAAAGTCAAGCTTGTTTCTGATAATCGTAACGGATATAGTCTCTCCGGGTTTGGGAAAGGATGAAACATGCTGGACGCGGCGCTGATCGAACGAGCACTGGAAAAGACTGGGAAGAGCAAAGGCGGGCTTGCCCGCGCGATGGGGGTTCGGGCCGGGGCGGTCTCCGAAATCCTGTCGGGAATAAGGTTGATCAAGGCATCCGAGATTGCTCCGATCATGGAGTATTTGGAACTGAATTCGGTGCCGATCGTGGGCCGGGTCGGCGCCGGCGCCTCGATCCAGCCGGAGCTGGAGCAGGTCCCGCCGGAGGGTCTCGGCGAAATCGAACTTCCGTTCCCGATGACGGAGGAGACCGTCGCTTTCGAGGTCTCAGGCGATTCGATGCTGCCGAAATACGAGAACGGCGACGTCATCGTGGTGTATCGCGAGCAGCGCTATCCGCTGTCGAGCTTCTACGGAGAGGAAGCTGCGGTCCGGCTGAAGAGCGGTGAGCGGTATCTGAAGACGATCGAACGCGGCAGTTCGTCCGGCACGGTTAACCTCAAGAGCTTTAATGCCAAGCCGATCAACGGCGTAAAACTTGAATGGATCGGCGAAATCTGTGTCACCCTGCCCCGCGGCCAGATCGAAAGGCTGCGCGGCAAGTCGGGGGCGAAGAGTCGCAAATCTGCCCGGACGCAGGGCGGGCGATCGTCCGAGAAGTAACCGCGCCGCTTCAGGGACCGGCCGAACCGATTCGGACGCCTTCGGACCGAATCGGTCCGGCCATGCATGCCTGAATTTCGGTTTTCAACAATTCACCCTTGACTTACTTCCGATTATCGGAAATAATGCGTAGTAACAGTCAGAACATCGAACGATCAGGCAATGCAGTATTTCGTCGTGATGATCGACTATGGCCGCCGTGGCCGCGAGGCGATCGTCGATCCCGGAATGACACGACGCGACGTCGTCTCACGAATCGCCTCGGGCGAATATACGAACATCAGCTTCATTCACGAGATTGCCGAGCGTTCGGTCGAGGATGTCACGGACGACCTGCTGGCCGAGGCCGCCCTGCCGGAGCTCCCCGTGACCGGCGCGAACCTGCAAGCCAATACGCTGGATCACACCCGCGACCTGCGCAAACACGAGCCGGTCTGACACCGCTCACGGGATGATTGCGAAAACGTGATCTTTCTTGAGCCGGCCACTTGGCCGAAACCCGAAACGGACTAGATAGGGTTCACGCAAAGTCTATTCGGACCAGGCGCGGGTTCCCTCTAGATTAGCGATTCGTTTCTCGGGCCGGCAAATTTCAGCTTCAGATGACTTCGACAACAAACGCCGAGATCGCGAAAGCCGATGGCGATCTCAGGATCGCGCTGCTGCTTGGCATCGCAAACTGGTTTCTGTTTCTGGACCATATTCCGCACAACGTCGTCGGCGCGCTGACCATGCGCAACTTCGGCTTCAGCGGCGCAACCGACCTTTTTGTATTCGTCGGCGGCTACGCAGTGACGCTCATCTACGCCAGGATGACGCTGGAACGCGGATTCCTGGTGGCCGCGACCCGCATCTTCAAGCGCGTATGGCAGCTCTATGCCGCCTATATCGTTCTGTTCGTGATCTATGTCGAGTTGATCAGCTATGTCGCTACCCGGACCGCCGCGCCCGAGATCATCAGCGAGTTCAACATCACGGGCTTCATCGATCACCCGATCCGGACCTTGATCTACGGCCTGTTCCTGCAGGCCAAGCCGCTCAATCTCGATGTGCTGCAACTCACCATTGCCTTGATGGCGTTCCAGCCCATCATCGTGTTCGGGCTGTTGTACGTGCCGAACGCGACGGTCGTCGCGTCCGTAACCCTCTATGCAGCCGGCCGGCTGCTCAACTGGAACCTGTCGTCATATCCGTATGGCGACTGGTACCTCAATCCGTTCTGCTGGCAATTGTTGTTCGTGATGGGCGGCTGGCTCGCGCTGATCGGCGCGCGATATGCGCCCGCGATCCGCGCGATGCAGGCGGCTCCCGCGCTGCGCGCCATGGCGTTGCTGTATCTGCTGTTCGCCCTGACAATTGTCTCGATCAGCGATATCCCGGCACTCGCGCAAATGATGCCGAGCGGGCTGAGCGATGTGCTGCTGCCAAACGACCGGGAGGAGATCGCGCCGCATCGCATCCTGCACTTCCTGGTCCTGACATTCCTGTTCAGCTGGCTGGTGCCGCGCGATTGGGAATATCTGCGATCTCCCGCCTTGCAGCCGATCATCAAGTGCGGCGAGGAATGGCTGGCCGTGTTCTGTGCAGGCGTCTTCCTCTCATTCGCTGCGCACCTGATCCTGATTACGGGCCCATACTCACTGGCAAGGCAGGTCGCGGTCAGCATCGCCGGCATCGCGGCGATGACGGCCGTCGCCTACTACGTCTCGTGGTCGAAGCAGCAGGACGGCAAGTCGGCCGTCGCTCATTCCTGATTCCTGCGGTTAGTCGATCGCCAGCGACCGCCGCAGCCGCGCCTCGCTATCGCGCAACATCGCGGTGTCTGGCCCGCCTCCCCGACTATTTCCTGCGCGACGCCAGGATCTTCTCGGCGGCGCGCAGATGCGGCTTGTCCAGCATCTTGCCGTCCATCCTGGCGACCCCCGATGGATTATTGGCGAACGCGGCGATCACCCGCTCCGACCATGCGATTTCCTCATCTGTCGGCATGAAGGCCGCATTGACGACGTCGACATGCTTGGGGTGGATCACGGCCTTGGCGAGGAAGCCATCCTGGCGCGCGGCGACCGCCTCGGCCTTCAAAGCATCGAGATCGTTGATGTCGGTCGCGATGGTGTCGATCGCGACGACGCCGGCGGCGGCCGCGCCGATCAGGCAGAGATCGCGCGCCAGGATGAAGGGCGAGTGATAGCGGCCGTCACTGCGGTTGCGCGTTGCCCCGAGCGAGGCCGCGAGATCCTCCGCGCCCCACATCATGCCCCACAGCCGCGGGCTCATGTTCTCGAAATCGAGGATTTTCAGCACCGCCCGCGCCGTCTCGGTCGCGACCGTCACGATCCGGGTGGTGCCCTGCGCGATGTCAGAGGCGGCCTCGAATGCGTCGAGATAGAGCGCGAGCCGGTTGACGTCGGCGGCACCGGCGCATTTCGGCAGCACGATTCCATCGGGTTTGCCGGGCATCACGGCGGCGAGATCGCCGAGCGTCAGATCGGTGTCGAGCGCGTTGACGCGGATATAAAGCTTCTGCTCCGGATTGCGCGCATCGAGCATCTGGCGCGTGATGCCCCGCGCAACCACCTTCTGGTCCGGCGCGATGGAATCCTCGAGGTCGAGGATCAGCGCATCGGCTGCGGTCTTCTTCGCGCTTTCATATTTCCGGGTGCTGTCGCCGGGAACGAACAGGAACGATCGCATCGCTTACGCCTTCGGCTTGCAGTGCATCAGGCCGGTCCGGCGGCAGCTCGCCACCACCTCGCCGCGCTGGTTGGTCATGGTGTGCTCGAACTCGACGATGCCCTGGGTCGGCCGCGACTTGCTGGCGCGCTTGCCGATGATCCTGGTGTGCGCCTTCAGCGTATCGCCATGGAACACCGGCTTCGGGAACTTGACGTCGGTCATGCCGAGATTGCCGACGGTCGTTCCCAGCGTCGTATCGTACACGCTCATGCCGATCATGATGCCGAGCGTATAGAGGCTGTTGAACAGCCGCTGGCCGAACTCGGTCTTCTCGGAAAAATGCGCGTCGATATGCAATGGCTGCGGGTTCATGGTCAGGAGGCTGAACATGGTGTTGTCCATCTCGGTCACGGTGCGGCTGAACTCGTGATGGAATTCCTGTCCGATCTCGAACTCCTCGAAATACAATCCAGCCATCACCGTCCCTTGTAGTTGGGCGTCCGCTTCTCGACGAACGCATTGAGCCCTTCCTGGCAATCTTCCGTCGATGCGACCACAACGAAGCTTTCCGCCGTGTTCTCCACCGAGCGGCGGAAATCGGCATCGACCGCACGCATGAAGGCGTCGCGGCCGATCTTCATCACGATCGGCGATTTCGCCGCGAGCTTGCGTGCGATCTCGCGGGCGCGCGCGAGCGCAGTGCCCTTCGGCACCACCTCGCTGAGCAGGCCCATGCGAAAGGCGGTCGCGGCATCGAAGGGCTCGCCAAGGAACAGCGGGCCGAATGCCTGGTGCTTTCCGACCAGCCGCGACAACTGCACGAAATGGATCGCCGGGATCAGGCCGACATCGATCTCGGGATAGCCGAAGGTCGAGCCGTCGCCCGCGACGATCATGTCGCAGGAGATCGCGATCGTCATGCCGCCGGCGCGCACCGCGCCATCGATCGCCGCAATGGTCGGCTTGCCCATGCGATACTGCGTATCGTTCAACGCAAAGTATAGCCGCTCGAGAAATGTCTTGGTCTCGATCGCGGGCTTGCCCCTGACGATGTCGAGATCGAGGCCGGCGCAAAACACCTTGTGAGCGCTGCTGATGATGACGGCACGCACCGCGTCGTCATCGCGCGCTTTCGCCAGCGCCGCCAGCAGCGCGTCGATCAGGGGAATGCTGAGTGCGTTGACCGGCGCGCGATCCAGCACGATCTCCGCAATCTGGTCGGTGACCGAGTAACGAACGAGGTCGGTGCTCATGATGTATTGCCTCCCGTTAGCTCTTGGCCTGCCGCACCGCGCCCGATAGCAGCAGGCCGTCGATCTCGGCGGAACCGAAGCCGGCCTCCGTCAGCACGGCGCGGCTATCCTGCCCGACGTCAGGCGCGGGGCAAAGGTGATCCTCGGACAGGCCCGCGATCCCCGGCGTGCGTGGCGTGTAGACCGCGCCGACGCCCGGTGTGTCCTGGCGCACCGACGCCCTGGTCGCCTCGACATGGACGTTGCGCAGCCATTCGCCGGGATCGAGGATCCGCTCGGCGATGATATCGGCCGCATGCAGACGGGTCAGCCAGGCATCCGTCGCCTGGGTCAGGAACACCTCGCGCAATTGCGGGATCAGCGCGTCGGCCGCATCGGCGCGGCGGGCAAAGTCGGCAAAACGCGGATCGCCGGCGAGATCCTCACGGCCGATCGCACCGCATAGCCGCTTGTATTGCGGCTCGTTCACCAGGGTGACCATCATCCAGCCGTCCCGGGTCTGGTAGGTGCCGGCCGGAACGTTCAGCGCGCGCGGCGCGCCGCCCTCGAGGATGAACTCCGCCACCTTGTGGCCGAGCAGCGCCGACGTCGACTGGCAGAGATTGACGTCGATCCAGCGGCCAGTGCCGACGGTGGCGCGCGCGAACAGCGTCGTGGCGATGGCCTGGAACGCATAGACGCCGGTGACGACGTCGGAAATCGTGGTCCCGACCCGATGCGGCACGCCATCGGCGCCGACATTGACCGAGACCAGCCCCGAGAACGCCTGCGCCACCGAATCCGAGCCGGGCCGCTTGGCGTACGGGCCGCTCTGCCCGAAGCCGCTGACCGACAGATAGACCAGGGCGGGATTGTCGCGCGACAGGCCCTCGTAGCCGAGCCCGAGCCGCTCCGCGACGCCGGGACGAAATCCTTCGATGAGCACGTCGGCCTCGCGCGACAGCCGCTGCGCGATCGCGATCCCGTCCTTGTGCTTCATGTCGAGGCACAGGCTGCGCTTGCCGCGGTTGTAGACCGCCGACAGTGTTGTGTGATTGCCGTAGGTCGTGCCGAGATAGCGCGACCAGTCGCCCTCCGGCGGTTCGACCTTGATGACGTCGGCGCCGTAGACCCCAAGCAGCATCGCGCAGTAGGGCGAGGCAATCCCCTGCCCGAAATCGAGTACCTTCAGCCCACGATACGGCGCTTCATGCGTCGGCGTCAGCTTGCCCGCCATTTGTCCTCCCATCGCTGTCGAAGTGCCCTGTCCTTTGGGCATGATCCCCGCGCAAACGCTGCGCGCTTGTCGCGAGGGAAAACCGCTGCGCGCTTTTCGCGGATCATGCCCTACAGCGCCAGATAGCGCTGCCGGATGTTGTCGTTGGCCTTCAGCTCTTCGATCGAGGATGTGTAGACGATCTGTCCCTTATCGATAACCGTCGCGTGGCTCGCAAGGCCAAGGCAAAAATGCATGTTCTGCTCGGCGATCAATACTGTGGCACCGGTGCCGCGGAGCTGCCGCAGCAGTTCGCCGATGCGCTGCACGATGATCGGCGCCAGCCCCTCGCTCGGCTCATCCAACAGCAGCAGCACGGGATTGCCCATCAGCGTGCGGGCGATCGCCAGCATCTGCTGCTCGCCGCCGGAGAGCCTTCCGGCGATCCGGTGCCGCAACGGCTCGAGCAGCGGGAACACGTCATAGACGCGGCGGATCGACCACTCGTCCTCGCCATCCGGCCCCTTCTTCTGGCCGATGACGAGATTGTCCTCGACCGTGTGCTCGGGAAAGATCTGGCGGTCTTCCGGCACGAAGCCGAGCCCGGCCCGCGCGATGTGATGCGGCCGCATTCCCGAGACCACCTGGCCGCGCAGGGTCACCCTGCCGCGGTGCGCCGGCGCCAGCCCCATGATGGCCTTCATGGTGGTCGACTTGCCGGCGCCGTTGCGGCCGAGCAGCGCCATGGTCTCGCCCTGCCGCACCGACAGGCCGACGCCGAACAGGATCTGGCTGGTGCCGTAATAGACGTCGAGGTCCTCGACCTGCACCACCGGCTGCGCGCTCATGCCACCACTCCCGCGTGGTCGTCGCTGCCGAGATAGGCCTCGATCACGGCATCGTTCCTGCGGATCGCGTCCGGCGTCCCGGTCGCCAGGATCCGGCCGTAGCACAGCACGACGATTTGGGGCGCGATCTTGAACACGATGTCCATGTCGTGCTCGATGAACACGACGGTGATCTTCTGCTTCTCCCAGAGCTCGCGCACCTTGTCGATCATGCGCCAGCGCTCCTCGGTACCCATGCCCGCGGTCGGCTCGTCAAGCAGCAGCACCTTGGGCTCGAGCACCAGCGCGAGCGCGATATCGAGCAGCTTCTGGTCGCCATGCGACAGCGTCGCCGCGGTCCGGTTGCGCTTCCCGGCGAGGCCGAGCAGCTCCATCGTATGCTCGGCGCGGTCGCGCGTCTCGGCCAGCGGAAACCGGCGATGCATCACGCCGGCGCGGCGCTGATCGGCACAGACTGCAGCGAGCATCGTCTCCTCCACCGTCAGCGACGGGAAGATGCTCGCGACCTGGAAGGCGCGGCCGATGCCATGGCGCACGATCTCCGGCGGGGCCTTGCCCGCCATGTCGACACCGTTGAGCAAGATCTGCCCGGCATCCGGCTGCAGCGCGCCCGTGATCAGGTTGAAGAATGTGCTCTTGCCGGCGCCGTTGGGGCCGATCACGGCGGTGAGCGAACCGTCAGCGAAGTCGAGCGAGACGTTGTCGGTCGCCTTGACGCCGCCAAAGGATTTCGAGAGCCCGCGAATTTCCAGCATGACTAACCGCTCGCCTCCCGCAGACCGCCATAGGTGCTCCACGATGTGCCGGCAAGCCAGCCGCAATCGACCGGCACGTTGGCGCCGGTCATCGCCGAGGCCGCATCGGACGCCAGAAATGCGACGACGCGGCCGATCTCCGAGGGGTCGACGAGGCGGCGAAGTGCTGCATTGGCAGCCAGCGCCGAGACATCCCGCTCGCCGCGATCGATAGCATTCTTCAGCGCCGGCGTCAGCGTATAGCCGGGGGATACGGCATTGACGCGGATGCCGGACGGCCCCCATTCGGCCGCGAGGCATTCGGTGATGGCAATCACCGCCGCCTTGGCGGGCGCATAGGCATGCAACGGCATCGAGCGCATGCCGGCAATCGAGGCGATGTTGACGATGCTGCCGCGCTTGCGCGCGATCATCTGCCGCGCAAAGGCAACGCAGGCGACATAGGTGCCGCGCTGGTCGACACGCACGACGTCGTCCCAGGAGGTCATCGGCAGCTCGTGCGGCCGGGCCGGCACCTGGATGATGCCGGCGCTGTTGACCAGCACCGCGACCGGGCCGCAGTCGCGCTCGATCGCGGCCGCACAGGCCTCGATGCTCCGCTCGTCCGCCACGTCGGCCGCAAACGCCTTGCCACCAACTTCCGCCGCAACCGTCTGCGCCTTGGCGAGATCGCGGTCGAGAACGGCGACGAGATCGCCGGCTGCTGCGAGCTCACGCACGCACGCCGCGCCGATGCCGCTGGCGCCGCCGGTAACGACGCTGATCCGCGTCTGTGCACTCATGGCGCGCGCTCCCCGGCCTCTCCGCGACGCTGCGCGAACCATTCGACGACAAAGTCCATCAAGCCCTTTCGCAGGCCAATGGCAAAGAACAGGATCACGATGCCGAGCACGATGCCGTGATACTCGGTCAGGCGGGTAACGGTATCGTTGAGGATCAGCAGCAGCACCGTGCCGACCATCGGTCCGAGGAAGGTTGTCACGCCGCCGAGCATGTTGATGAAGATGCCCTCGCCCGAGATCGTCCAATAGGCGAACTCGGGATAGGCGCCGGAGACGAACAGCGCCATGATGATGCCGCCGGTCGCGGCGAACAGCGCGGCGAGCACAAAGATCGTCAGCTTGGCGCGCCAGACATCGATGCCGATGAAGCTCGCCCGCGTGGCGTTGTCGCGGATCATGCGCAGCGTGTAGCCGAACGGCGATTGCGCGATCTGCCGCATGAGCAGCAGGCCGATCACCAGCAGGGCACAGCTCGTGATGTAGAGATGCAGATGGTTCGACAGATCGATGCCGAGAAACGGCGGCCTCGGGATCCCGCCGCGCAGGCCCTGGTCGCCGCCGGTCAGCGATTGCCACGACAGGATGGTTGAGTGAATCAGCATCTGAAATGCCAGCGTGACGAAGGCGAAGTAGATTTCCTTCAACCGCACGCAGATCGCGCCGATGACGACGGCGACGACCAGGGTCATCGCCAGCGTGGCGACGAAGGCCACCGGGATCGGCACGCCGGTCTTCTGCATCATCAGCCCGAAACCATAGGCACCGAGGCCGAAGAACATGCCGTGGCCGAACGAGATCAGTCCGGTGTAGCCGACCAGAAGGTTGAGCGACGTCGCGAACAATCCATAGGCGGCGCAGCGGATCACGAAGTCGAGCAGCTGCTTGCTGCCGAAGATGAACGGCAGCAGCGCGAGCAGGACAAAGGCCGCGAGCGCGATCAGCACATCGCGGTAACGCTGCGGCCTGGCGTCGATCCGGGCAACATCGAGGGGCTGCGTGCCCTGCCCGGCCTGCAATTCGGTCATGCGACCTCCTTGCCGAACAACCCGCTCGGACGCGAGACCAGCACGACCACCATGAACAGATACATCAAGCCCTCGGTGAACAGCGGGAAGCCGAGCGATCCGAAGGAGCGGATCAGGCCGATCAAAAGCGCGCCGATCAGCGCTCCCAGGATCGAGCCCATACCGCCGATCACGGTGACGATGAAGGACTCGATCAGCACCGAGAACCCCATGCCCGGTGTCAGCGAGCGCACCGGCGCGGCAAGCGCTCCCGCCAGTCCCGCCAGCATGCCGCCAAGCGCAAATACGCCGCCATAGATCAGCCCGGTGTTGATCCCCAGCGCCGAGACCATTCCGGGATTATGCGCAGCCGCACGGATCACCTTGCCGATCCTGGAGCGCGCCAGCCCCAGGCCGAGAACAACGGCCGCGGCGAGCGCCACGCCGATCAAGAGCAGATAGTACGGCGGCACCACGCCGCCGGCGATGAACAGCGGCGGCACCTGGAACGCAGCCGGCATGCCCATCGACTTGAACTCAGGCCCCCAGATCATGCGGACCACATCGTCGAAGATCAGCACGAAGGCGTAGCAGACCAGGAGCTGCATCAAGACGTCGCGCCCGTAGACCCGGCTCATGAACACGCGCTCGAAGATCAGGCCGAGGATCGCGGTCCCGACGGCGCCGCTCAGCATCGCCAGCGCGAAGCTGCCGGTGAGCTGATAGGCCGTCATCGCGAAATAGGCGCCGAACATATAGAAGGCGCCGTGGCTGAAATTGACCACCTTGAGCACGCCGAAGATCAGCGTCAGCCCAACGGCGACAAGGAACAGCAGCATGCCGATGATCAGGCCGCTGGTGGTTTGCGTCACCAGGCAGGCAGGGCTGGCGAGGCAACTGGCGAGCGCGTCGAGGTCCACGGAAACTCATCCATCACGGCGGGCCGCAACGTCGGCGCGCGACAAACATCAGATGCGCGGCGGAGGCAGCCGGCGGCAGCCTCCGCCGCACATGCGGATCAGGTGTAGCCCTTGCTCTTCTTCCACTCGGCTTCGAGCTCGAAGATGGTCTTCCAGTCTCCGGCCTTCACATCAGGCACGTAGGGCTCCTGCGGGATCGTGGTGCCCCAGCCGATGGCGTAGCCGACCAGCGTGTGATCGTCGGCGCGCATTGTGACGGTGCCGTCGGCGCCGAACGGGCACTTGATGGTGAGGCCGGTGAGCGCCTCCGCGACCTTCTTGCCGTCGGTCGAGTTCGCCTTCTTGACGGCCTCGTTGAGGAACATGACCGCCGTCGCGTTCTGCCACGACCAGTTGGTCGGATACTCGTTGTACTTGGCCTTGTAGGCATCGCCCCAGGCCGCATTTTCGGGCGTCGGCGGGAATGTCTTGATGTAGCGGTCGCCGGAGTGGATGCCCTTGGGCAGGTTCTTCACCACCGTGAGTGCGGTGTAGTCGGCCATGTTGACCGCGAACACCTCCATCTGGGTGAACATCGCGTAGATGTTGGCCTGGTCGATGTAGGAGGTGAGATCGCCGCCCCACAGGCACGAATAAAGCGCCTGCGGCTTGGCCTGCAGGATCTTCGTCACCACCTCGGTGTAATCGGGCTGGAACAGCTTTGGCCAGGACTCGCTGATGATCTCGACGTCGGGCGCGAACTTCTTCAGGTACAGCACGAACTCGCCGGTGGTGTCGCGGCCATAGGCATAGTCGGGCGAACAGGTCGCCCATTTCTTCAGGCCCTTGGCCTTGGCGATCCCTGCAGCGTAGCTGGCGCCGACGATCGAATCATGAATGCCCTGCCGCACACAACGGAAGGCGTTCGGGATGTGCTGCTTGGGATCGGCGGTCAGCGATGACGCTTCCGAGCAGGTGTGGATGCACAGCACGCCGAGATCGCGCGCCACTTCGTGAACCGCGAACGATCCGGAGGACGCTTCGCCGTCGAGCAGCATCTCGCAGCCGTCGGTGTTGACGAGCTCGCGCGCGATGCGCGCGGCCTCCTGCGGCTGTCCCTTGGAGTCGCGGATCACCATCTCGATCTGCCGCCCGGCAAGGCCGCCGGCGGCATTGACCTTCTCGACCTCCAGCAGCACTGCGTTGCGCGAGGACGTTCCAAGTTGCGCGACGCGGCCCGACAGAATGGTCGGCATGCCGATCTTGATCGTCTTGGCCTGTGCGCGCGCCACCCATGGCGCGGCAAAGCTCACCGCACCGGCGCCCATCAGCGCAAGCGTCGAGCGCCGGGTGATGCCCGGTTTCCGGGTCCTCTTCATCATTCCCCTCCCTGTCGGGTTCGCGTTCCCAAAATCCCTGCCGGAGATCGTTTCGTCTCCATGGCCACGATGTTTTCAGAGCAAGGGGGGTGACGTCAAGCCAAAGATGAATTACGACTCATAATTCATCTAGGGAGAAAACGGCGCCGGAATCGGCCCCGCGGGCGGCAAATGATCAACCTTTCCAGCTTCATCGCATTTCATGCCCGGCGGACTCCGGACCGCTGTGCGCTGAAATATCGCGGCGAGGACGTCTCCTACGCCGACTTTGATCTGCGAATCCGGCAGGTGGGCGGTTGGCTCGCGGCGCGCGGGATCGCGCCCGGCGACGTCGTCGCCGTGCTGATGAAGAACAGCACGGCCTTTCTCGAGTTGGTGTTTGCGACCAGCCATATCGGCGCGGTGTTCCTGCCGATCAACTATCGCCTCTCGGCCGATGAGGTCGGCTACATCGTCGGCAATTCGGGCGCGCGCCTCTTGGTCGCCGACGAGGAGTTTGCCGCGATCGCCGCCGGCGGCGCGCCGGTCGTGCTGCTCGATGAAGTCGCGCAGTCCAGCGTCACCAACCTTGCGCCCGACATCGCGCCGGCGCCGATGCATGTCTGCCAGCCACGCGACCTGATGCGGCTGATGTACACCTCGGGCACGACCGATCGTCCCAAGGGGGTGATGCTCACTTACGAGAACGTCTACTGGAAGTCCGCCGACCAAACCCTGGTGCTCGGGCTCAATACCGACACGCGGTTGCTCGTGGTCGGTCCGCTCTATCACGTCGGCGCGCTCGACCTGCCCGGCATCGCGGTGCTCTGGCATGGCGGCATGCTGTGCATCCACCGCACCTTCGAGCCTGAACCCGCACTCGCCGCGATCGAGCGGGAGAAACTGAACGCGGCATGGTTCGCGCCGGTCATGACGACGGCGCTCCTCACCTGCCCGAACCGCGAGCGCTATGACGTCTCCAGCCTGCAATGGGCGATCGGCGGCGGCGAGAAGACGCCGGAGGTCCGCATCCGCGCCTTCTCTGACTATTTCAAGAACGCGCGCTACATCGATGCCTACGGCCTTACTGAAAGCTGCGGCGGTGACACCTTCATGGACGCGGGCCGCGAGATCGAGAAGATCGGTTCGACCGGCCGCGCCATCGCCCATGTCGAGATCGAGATCCGCGACGATGCCGGCAAGCGCCTGCCGGCCGGCCAGAACGGCGAGATCTGCCTGCGCGGCCCGAAGGTCACACAGGGCTACTGGAAGGATCCCGAGAAGACCGCATCCGCGTTCTTCGGCGACTGGTTCCGTACCGGCGATGTCGGCTATCTCGACGACGACGGCTTCCTGTATCTGACCGATCGCAAGAAGGACATGATCATCTCCGGCGGCGAGAACATCGCCTCCTCCGAGGTCGAGCGCGTCATCTACGAAATGCCTGAAGTGCGCGAGGTCGCGGTGATCGGCCTGCCGGACGCGCGCTGGGGCGAGAAGCCGGTCGCGATCGTGGTGCTGGCCGACGACGCCAAGCTCGACCTGCCCGGTCTCACCGACCACTGCCGGACACGGCTCGCCGGTTTCAAGGTGCCGCGGCAGCTCGTCATCCGCGACAGCCTGCCGCGCAATCCATCCGGCAAGGTGCTCAAACGCGCGCTCCGTGCCGAACTCGAGGCCACCGCATGACGCAAGCGACATCCGCCAAAGTGACAAAACTTAACCGGGTCGAGCGCAACGCCTGGACCAAGCAGAAGATCTTCGACGCCGCGACCAAGGTCGTCGGCAAATACGGCTATGCCGAAGCCTCGGTCGCGCGCATCACCGAAGCCGCCGGTGTCGCGCAGGGCACCTTCTACAATCATTTCGAGAACCGCCAGGAGCTGCTCGACCAGCTGCTGCCGAAGATCGGCCTCGACATGGTCCGCTTCATCCATGCGCGCACCGGCACCGCAAGCGAGGCCCGGCAGGAGGTCGAGCGCTTCAGCGCCTTCTTCGATTTCATCCGCGAGGTGCCGGAATTCCTGCGCATCCTCAACGAGGCCGAATTCTTCGCGCCGATCGGCTACCAGAAGCATTTTGACAACATCTCGAGCGCCTATGTGCGGATCCTGCAACGCGCGCGGGCTGCGGGCGCGACCAACGCCTTCAGCGACGAGGAATTCGAGGCCATCGTCCAGGTGCTGATGGGCGCGCGCGGTTATCTCAGCCGCCGCTATTCCTATTCCGAGCGCGGCGTCACCGCGGTGCCCGACTATGTGATCACGGCCTATCAAAAGCTGGTCACCCGCGGCCTGTTCACCACCAGCGACAAGGGAAGAAAGTCATGAGCGCTGAGGGCACCATCCTCGTCACCGGCGGCAGCCGCGGCATCGGCGCGGCGACCGCGACACTGCTCGCCGATCAGGGGCATCGCGTCGTCATCGTCGACATCGCGCCCGAGCCGCTGGTTGGAACAGCCGCCGTCCTGTGGCCGGCGCCGTTCGACGTCGCGAGCGAGAGCGCCGTTGTCGCAGGCATTGCCGATATCGAGACCGCGCATGGTCCGATCACCGGCCTCGTCAACGCCGCCGGCGTGTTCGGCAAGATGCACACGATCGAACGGGTGCGGATGGAGCAATGGGATCGCGAGGTCAATATCGACCTGCGCGGCACCTTCCTGGTCGCGCGCAGCGTCGGCATCGCCATGGCGAAGCGTCGGCATGGCGCGATCGTCAACGTCGCCTCGGTGGCCGGCATGACGTCGGGCCCGATCCACGCCTATACCGCGGCGAAGGCCGGCGTCATCCAGATCACGCAGACGCTCGCCGCCGAGTGGGGCCGTTCCGGCGTCCGCGTCAACGCAGTGTCGCCCGGCTTCACCCGCACGGCAGCGCTCGAGGCCGGCATCGCATCGGGCGCCCTCAACAAGGACCTGCTGGCGCGGCCGACCGCGCTGAACCGGCTGGTCGAGCCGATCGAAGTCGCGCAGGCGATCGCATGGCTGCTCTCGCCGCAGAGCAGCGGCATCACCGGCATCAACCTGCCGGTCGATGCCGGCTACATCGCAGGCACCACCTGGGCCGCCTATGGCGGCCTGCCGGAAGCCCCACGCAGCTAAGGACAACGCATGAATATCGAGCTTCCGCGCAAACACCTCGATCTGTCCTCCGCCATCGCCGAGGGCGACATCCGCGTGCTGCTGATGGTGCTGGTGCACATGACCGGCGACGAGAAGTGGCTCGAGCCGCCCTACAAGCCGAAGCGCGACGTCCGTCTGATCCCGGATCCCGACGCCGGTGTGCCTCAGGAGATCCAGGACGAGATTCGCGCGGCGGTCCTGAACCTGTTCGCGAACGGCACCCCGAAGCCCGTCATCACCGATCCCGGCAATGAGCTGATGCTGCGGATGATGCGCGCAACGCTCGGCGACAATGTCGCGCCGGAATATGCGCCGCTGATGCGGGAGGAGATGGGCTTCATCCCACGCGACGCGCGCTGGCGCGAGCGCCCTTCTGGCGAGAAGCTGGCGCAGCAGCATGTGCTGATCGTCGGCGCCGGGGTCTGCGCGATCGCGCTTGGCGTCGCGCTCGGCCGGCTCGGCATCCCCTATACGATTGTCGAGAGGCAGGACGAGATCGGCGGCACCTGGTACGTCAACCGCTATCCCGGCTGCGGCGTCGATACGCCGAACCACTCCTATTCCTTCTCGTTCGGCGCCCGCAATCCGTGGACCCGCTATTTCGCGCAGCGCCAGGAGCTGCTCGATTATCTGCTCAAGGTCGTGCGCGAATACGACATCCGCAAGCATGTCCGCCTCAATACCGAGCTCGTCGCCTCGCGCTGGGACGAAGGCAAGCGGCGCTGGATCTCGACGCTGAAGACCGCCCGCGGCGAAGAAACCTTTGAATCCACCGCGCTGGTCAGCGCGATCGGCCAGCTCAATGATCCCCTGCCTGCCCGCTTTGAGGGAGACGAAGCGTTCACGGGTCTGAAGGTTCATTCGGCGCTGTGGTCCGACGACATCAAGCTCGACGGCAGGCATGTCGCCGTGATCGGGACCGGCGCAACCGCGATGCAGCTGGTGCCGTCGATCGCCGACCGCGTCGCCTCGGTTACCGTCTACCAGCGCACCGCGCAGTGGGCGCGGCCGGTGAAAGGCTATTCCGATCCGATCACCGAAGGTGCGCAGTGGCTGCTCGCGCATCTGCCGTTCTATGTGCAGTGGTATCGCTTCAACATGTTCTGGCGTTACGGCGACGGATTGCTGCCGTTCCTGCGCAAGGATCCGGCCTGGCCGCATCCGGACCGCGCCGTCAACAAGGGCAACGACCGGCATCGCCAGGAGCTCGCCGACTTCATCCTGTCCGAGCTGAAGAATCGCCCCGACCTGATCGAGAAATGCATGCCGACCTATCCGCCCTACGGCAAGCGCATCCTGCTCGACAACAACTGGTTCAAGACGCTGACCAAACCGAATGTCGAGCTGGTCACCGACAAGATCGACCATTTCGATCGGCACGGAATCGTCACAGCCGACGGCACGTCGCGGCAGCACGACGTCGTCGTGATCTCGACCGGCTTCAAGGTCTCCGAGATGGCGGCGCGGCTCAACATCACCGGGCGTGACGGCAAGAACCTCAAGCAGGCGTGGCGCGACGACAATCCGACCGCCTATCTCGGCCTCACCGTGCCTGATTTCCCCAATCTCTTTCTGATGCTCGGCCCCAATTCGGGGCCTGCGCATGGCGGCAGCGTCATCTTCCAGTCGGAGTGCCAGAGCCGCTACATCTCCGCGTGCCTTGTCGAGATGATCGAGAATGACATCGCCGCGATCGACGTGCATCCCGACGCGCATGACGCGTATATCCGCGACGTCGACGCCGAGCACGAGCAATTGATCTGGACGCATCCGGGCATGACGACCTACTACCGCAACAGCAGCGGCCGGGTGTTCTCGGCGATGCCGTGGCGGTTCGTCGACTACTGGAAGATGACGCACGATCCGGACTTCACCCAATATCGAAAGACCAAGTCGCGACAGGACTCCTGACCTGAATTCCCTCGCTCGTTAACTTGACAGATGGCTATAACTGCCGCAGCATTTCGCTGACTGCACCTGTTGGGGTGCTGGAGCGCTTGCTCCTCGCGTCGCAGGAATTGACGGACGATTATGGGATCGGCCGTCAGGCAGCTGAAGCGGACAGATGTCCGTCGGCCCACCCTTGGAGAGGAGCATGACGCCACCGGCGCAAGCCAGCGACCTTGCTCAGCGGCAAGGTCTCGGTGCACGTTGAGGCAAACAGCAGCTGCTAGCCGCGTGCGCCACCGACAATCTGAACATATCCGCAGGACAGGAGCGCAAAGGCCACGCGCTTTTAGGTCCCGAAACACGACTGGTCGATACCAGACATCCTTCGCTAAAACGAAGTAGCAGGGCCCCGCGATGCTTGACTGCACCGGGGCCCGTTCGTTTGCCCGCGATCTCCCCTTCGTCACGCCGCATTGCGCCACCGCACGGGATCGGGAACAATTGTCGCGACGAGATGGGGAATGATGATGGAAAAGCCGCGGGTCCGAATCTACACCGACTACAAGTCTCCCTATGCCTATGTCGCCAACAAGCGGCTGTTCGAACTCGAGGAGACATACAGCGTCGAGCTGGAATGGCTGCCCTACACGCTGCGCATTCCCGAATTCATGGGCACGGTCGAGGAGCGTACACCGCACTTCTGGCGCAAGGTGCGCTACGCCTACATGGATGCGCGCCGGTTCGCCAACGCGCAGGGACTGACCATGAAGGGCCCGCGCCGGATCTACGACGCCTTCTACGCCAGCGCCGGGATGCTGTTCGCGCAGCGTCACGGGCTGTTCCGGCCTTATCACGATACGGTGTTCCGGAGGTTCTGGAATCACGAGCTGGAGATCGACGAGCTACCCGAGATTGCCGGCGTGATCACCGCGGTCGGTGGCTCCGCCGACGCCTTCGAGGCCTATGTTCGCGGCCCTGCCCGCGCCGAACATGATCGCATCATCGACGAGGCCGAAGCGCTCGGCGTGTTCGGCGTTCCCAGCATGGTGTTCAACGGCGAATTGTTCTGGGGCGGCGACCGCATCGACATGCTGATCGAGCGGATCAAGCAGCCGGAGACGATCGCGATCGCGCTTGGCAGCCGGCACCGGACGTAGGCGCCGACCGTTTCGAATCGGCCTATCGTCGCTGATCGATCAGCCTCCGTTCAGGATCGCCCAGCACGCGGTGCGTTCCAGCACGGGTTTCAACGCCGCGCGATCGCCGGCATCGAGCGCAGTAAACTTCTGGCGCAGCTGCTGCAGGCATTTGACCTGATATTTGAACGGCGCCAGCGCGTAGGGCAGTCCCCAGACGTTGATCTCGAGCCGTTCGAGGCCCTTGGCGAAGGCATCCGCGTTGGCCGCAAGGAACGGCAGATAAAGTTCGCCGGCGATCCGCAGCAGCGCCTCGGCGAACCCGCCAAGCGCCTGCTCACGAGGATACCAGTTACCCTCGACACCTGATGCATCGTCGAGCCGCCGCACCCAATGATCGGTGAACGGCGCGCGCTCGCGCATGATCCGCATCGGGGTCGGGTCGGTCGCCATCTCGCTGAGCTGGCCGAACCAGGCAAAATCCGCCAGCGACGGCCGGCTGCCGAACAGATAGCTGCTCATGCCGACATGCGGCTCGAACGCGGCAAGCGTACGCCGGTAGCTCTCCTCCAGCAGCGGCCTGTTCTCATCCGTCGCGCCGAGAATGACCATGCGCGAAATCTGCCGCTGCCGGAACTCTTCGATCTCCTCGCGGCTGCCGGCCTCGGCCTCCGATGTTGACCACTCCTCGCCGGCCCAGCGCGAGACATAGGCCTGGTCTTCCGGATCCCACCAACGATAGAGAAACAACGGCTTCACCGCCCATTCGTCGGCGAGGTCCTCGAGCAGATCGCTGATGAAAGCGATGGCCTTGTCTTCGGGGATCACCGACCGTCCCTGATGCCGCGCTTCCAGATCATAGGCCAGCGTCGTGGTCTCGCCGCGGTAGCTGCCGTCGGGATATTGCAGCACCGGGATCAGCATCGGCTTCAGATGCGCGGTTGCCTCGCGCAAAGCCTTGGTCATGATCACCCAGTCGTGCGGGATCCGGCGGTAGCGCATCAGCGCGCGCAGCTTGATCGCATAGGGCGACGCAGTCGAGCCGATCAGGCGATAGCGTCCCTCCGTCATGACGATTGCTCCAAAAACGCCGGATTGCCGTACGGATAGAACTGCGCGAGATCGACGTTCTTGTACGGCAGCTTGTCGAGACGCGTGGTACCGAGGAACGGCTCATCGGGTTCGACCAGGAGGATCGTCTTGGCAAATCCATTGTCGTCGAAGCCGCGCCGGAAATGGACCCGCGACTTGATCGCCATCACGTCAAAGGCGCCGATGTCGGGCACCAGCGCCTTCAGCGAAAACGGCTCCATGACCTGCACCAGATAGGTGGACAGGATCAGCACATTGTTGCGGCCGAAGCGCACGCAGACCCAGAATTGGCCGTAGCCCTCGCCCGTCGCCGAAACCGTGCCCTGAATCCGAACCGGATCGCCTGCCGACTCGTCGGCGCGACCACCGATCTCCATGTCGAAGGTATCGCCGGCCTTGGCGCCCGCGGCCTTCAGGCTTGCGGTCGCCCTGGCGTCGGCAATGGTCGCGATCACGGTGTTGGCGAGGTCCTGCGCGATGATCTCACGCAGCAGCCAGGTCGCCGACCCCGACCGGTCGCTGTGATCGGCCAGCACCACCGGTGTGTTGCCAGCGGCGACGGCCTGCTTGGCCAGCGCAATACCCTCGGTGATGCTGTACAGCCTGGTCGATTGCAGCAAGGGTTCGCGCAGCCGCCAGATCGTGCCGGCGAGATCGCGCGCGACCTGCTCGGCGAGCTTTGGATTGTCGTTGGTCAGAACCTGCACGGTCATGCCGACATCGGGAACGTCGGCGAACGGGAAGCCGAAGAAGATGTTGACATAGACGTCGACCTCGCGCGCCTCCCAGACCAGCGCGCGCTGCACGAGGTCCATCCAGGGCCGCGCCCCGGTCCATTGCAGCACCGTGGGCGAGATCACGGGAACCTTGATCGTCCTGTGCGCCGGCTTGTAATCGCCTCGGATCGCCCGCACCAGCATTCGCGCCGCGCGTTCGCCCTGCAGATGCGCGTCATAATGCGGGAAATATTTGACCGCGAATGCCATGTCCGCCTGCTCGAGGAACGCCTCATCCTCGTTGCCGTGGGGATCGAACGTCGCCGCGATGAAGGCGGAGCGGCCGACCACTTCGCGCACCTGCCGCGCCAGATCGGCTTCGGGACGCGGCACGCCGCGCACGGCCATCGCGCCATGCAAGCACAGATAGACGCCGTCGAACGGTCCCTCCTCCTTCAATCCGGCGATCATCTTGCCGGTGAAGGTGCGATAAGCTTCCTCGGTAATCCAGCCGGATCCGGTGTAAGTCTTCGGCCACAGCGGGGATTCGATGCCGACCAGTTCGACCTCGGAGAACTCGCGCGCCACCTGCACGAAGCCGCCCATGCAGTTCTTGGGATCGAACTGCAGCAGCGCCTCGCCTTTGGCCGGCGAGCCCGGATAGATGAAGTCGTCGAGCGTGGTCTCGTTCGGCAGGAACGAGACGGTTTCGTGGGAGAAATGCAGGACGGCGATACGTATCTTGCGATCGCTCATTTTGGTGCACCTCGGCTGTGTTCCGCATTGTGGCATTGAAGGCGCGGCGCGCCAATCCGCATTCGGTTTTTGCCCGCCAGACCTGCAAATACGCAGACGCAGCGCAGCTTGCCGCCGCGCGGATTCTGCTATGGTCCGCGGCAATGATCGGGCCGCGGCCCGCAGATACCTCAAGGAGAGAACGCCATGAATCCCCCCGTCAGTTCGCCCGCGATCAAGGTCGTCAAATCGGTTCGCGAGCAGGTGAGCGCCGAGGAGTGGCAGGCCCGCGTCGATCTTGCCGCCTGTTACCGGCTGACGGCGATGTACGGCATGACCGAGATGATCGCGAACCACATCTCCTGCCGGGTGCCCGGCACCACCGACCAGTTCCTGATCAATGCCTACGGCATGCTGTATGAGGAGATCGACGCCTCCAGCCTGATCAAGGTCGACGTCGAAGGCAACACGCTGCTCAACACAACCGACTATGACGTCAATGTCGCGGGCTTCGTCATTCACAGCGCCATCCACATGGCCAAGCACGACATGGATTGCGTCGCGCACACCCATACCCCGGCCGGCATGGCGGTCTCGGCGATGGAATGCGGCCTGCTGCCGCTGGCGCAGACCTCGATGCGCTTCCTGCACATCGCCTATCACGACTTCGAGGGCATCGCCGACAATGTCGACGAGCGCGAACGCCTTGTCCGCGACCTCGGTGACAACGAGGCGATGATCCTGCGCAACCATGGCCTCCTGGTCGTCGGCCGCACCGTGCCCGCCGCCTTCAACGTGCTGTTCCGCCTCGAGCGCGCCTGCCAGACCCAGGTGATGGCGCTGTCCTGCAACACCAAGCTGATCTATCCGCCGCAAAATATCCTCGAAGACACTTATGAGCGGATGCTGCCGAAGCCCGGCCGCGCCGCCCGCAACGGCGAACTCGCCTGGCCCGCTCTGCTGCGCAAGCTCGACCGGGCGGATCCATCGTATCGGGATTGAAAGCGAAAGCCGGCGCAGGCTTTCTCCATTCGTCGTCCCGGCGAAGGCCGGGACCCATAACCACAGGGTAGCGTTGTTGAAAAACAGGCCGTGGCCCCAGCGTCGCGCAACAATTCGCATTCGTGGTAATGGGTCCGGCCTTCGCCGGGACAACGCTGAAATTGTTGCACGATCTGTGAGTCACAAATCCGCGTTCTCGCGGCGTGTTTCGCCCGAGCTTTGCTCTTCGTTCCGCCCTCCCTGTTGAAGAGAGCGTAGGGAAAGTTGGGAGCCGATCGCACCCATGGGCCCCGAGCAATGGGTAGACTTGACGTGCCCCTCAAGCGGGTGAAGAAGCGCCGAGTGATCCAGCAGCCGCTGTCCGACCTGGCGGTCGAGATTGCCCGCGAGGCGCTCAGGGCATCGAACAAGCAATACGTCTTGGCCTGCCCGCTCGGCGATCAGCACGATCTACGCGGACGGCGGCGACCTTGGCCGGCGATCTTGGCTTTGATGATGCGTGGATCGCACGTTGCCTCGATCATTCCTCGAGCAAGAAGGCCGAGGTCGCCGTGCCCACCGTCACCGGCAAGGTCTACAATCATTCGACGCGAATGAAGGAAAATCGACGGCGTCGCGGCCGAGTTGCGACGGATCATTGGCAGCCTCGCAAAGCAACCTGAGACCAATCTACGTCTCGTCGCCTGAATTACGTGCGGAATACCAGACGGGCGTCTTGGGAGCCCGCACGTGTGGGACCCTTTCTTTGTAAAGCGGTGCGAAGCCATTTGGCTTACGCAAGGCCCCCGGCAGATGAGATGTCCATCTGGATCGACACGGGAGAACACCGCCGGCCCCTCGAATGATGAAACGCAAGAACCGAGGGGAGTGACTTTATGCGTCCCGAAGGGAACCATCTTCCTGCCAGGGCGTCAATTTGGAACTCGCTCAACGCTGCGGCGGGAGGTGGCCCCTTGGACACTATCGATATCTTAATCGTCGATGACGAGCATTTGGTCCACAGCTTCATTAGCGGTCCTCTTAGCGAGGCGGGCTTTGCGCCATTTGGCGTTTCGTCCGGCGATGAGGCGTTGAGTTTGTTGCGAGAAGTTGAGATAAGTACCGAGCCCTCGTCACCGATGTAAATCTCGGCGCGAATACGATGGATGGCTGGCAGCTTGCTCGCCGTGTCCGAGAAATGCATCCCGATTTTCCGATCGTTTACATGACCGGCGCCAGCGCCGAGCAATGGACTGCGAACGGCGTGCCCAACAGCATCCTTTTGACGAAGCCATTTGCGCCCGCCCAATTGGTGACTGCCGTCTCTCAACTGTTGAATGTTGGCACGTCTCCGCTCTGTCCAAAGGACTTGCCATAGCCGCGCCACCGGGTTTGCGACACAGATGGCGACATTCTAGGCTGCGTCATGTTTCGCCCGAGCCCATTTGCGGCTTAGTGCACCGTCTGCCGTCGATGCCGCGACACGTGCTCGATCAGTTCCGCGTTCAAACAATTTAGGATGCGCTCCAACTGCTCGTTGACCAGCAAGAGAGCCCTCAGAGCGCTGCGCACATCGCCGTCGCAGGCGGCAACGATCTCGTCTAGCTCCCGATCATATTCGTCCAGATAGTCGTTGGTCGTTGGGTGCGGCATACGAACAACATCCAAACAGAAAATACCGTCTCAGGATCGACGAGCACGCCGCTTGTCCTTGATATTCACAGGCGAGCGCCAAAGACCCGGTTGCATTTCGGCGAACGGCGATCTGCTCTGGACCCATACTTTCAACGGTTTTGGGAGATTACATGGTCGAGGTGTATTTCAATGTCAGACATGATCTGCTCGTCGTGAGAAAGGGTTTTCCGGTGCCGGCTGTCAGCGCTCAAGGTAAGTGGCGCAAGAGCAGAAGGAGGGTCGTCAGGGTCAGCGAGGAGATCAGACAGGCGGTCCAGAGCCACGGCTACTACATGCGTAAACTGCGCGATCTCAAGAAGAACTAGCACCGATCGGCACACAAAAGCCCGGCCGCCAATTAAGACGGCCGGGCGAAATGCAAATATGAACTCGATGAACACTGGGTATATGCTGCGGTGCGGGGCGAACTTCCATTCCGGATGAATACGGTGGCTCCGGTTTACCGGCATGTCGTCCGGGTTTTTACCGATAGACTGCATCGCGCGCAGCGCCTCCAATGGCTGCATTCTTTTATTAGTATTTGCGGTCGCGCCGTTCCGTCGGACGATCTCCTGCCAGTAGACCATGCGCTTCCGCTTCATTGGGAGCATGCGATAATCGACCAAAGGACTGCGCCTTACGCTGCGTTCATTTTGCGGATTACGATTGCCGGGCTGTTCCTGGCGGCGCTCTACGGCAAGTTCATCTTGAAGCCGATCAGTCTTTGGTGGAACGGCCTATTGAAAGCCGGATATCCAGAATGGGTGCTCACATACACGTTGAGCGCGGAATTCGCGGCGAGCATCCTGTTGCTGCTCGGCGTCTATACCCGCTGGGTGAGCTTGTACACGCTGCCGATGATGCTCGGTGCCACGCACTTCTGGATGGTCCGTAAGAACTTCTGGTTCGTCGAAGGCGGATGGGAAATGCCCTTTGTCTGGGCGGTGATGCTACTCGCCCAAGCACTGCTCGGCGATGGCGCCTTCGCATTGAAGGTGCCGGCGCTGCCTTGGGAGCGACGATTGCAAAAGGTGCCTGCATGAACTTGAGCGACGTCATGTGAGGATCGACGAGCCGAGGAGCGGCCCTAGCTCAGGTAGCTAGGGCCGCCGGTAAGCCCAAGGCGCAGTACACCCCTGCGCTCGTCCTCACTAGAGCGGAACCCCTAAGGTTGCATAGAGCCCGGGACTGCTAAATCCCAAAGGAGTGCCTCATCTGTCTCACCATCATCATGGTGGCGTCGGTGTATCGGCCGTGGGTGAGATACTGGTCTACCTGCGATGCACCTAGCAGCGCGAGGGCTGCAATCGCAAAACCTTTGATCATCGTGGGCCCCATAGGGAGACCGCCAACCGGGCTGGTCAGGTTGAGCATTCCGGAATGCGTTGTCGCTCGTCGCGACCTAACCGCAATGACCTAGACTGACACCAATTGGTAGAAAACCGTTAATCGGCAACGCCAGTCTGGGTTGCCGGCAGTGATATCGCGCGAGAGGCTTGATACTGCCGATCCCGTTAAGGTTTTCGGTGCGCGAGCGGGCCGGCTTTCAGGGCATTCGACGGGCGGCCTCTCTTTTCTATATGAACAGGGCAATAGCCACGATTGCGATGGGGCTTAGCCCGAGCGCCACGATGAGCGCGCTAAAAGGAAGGTCACTGCAACAACCCCTGCGTTTGGAGTTTTGGAACTCTACGCCCGGATGCTAGGGATCGCCGGTGCAATTTGTGCCACGGCAAAGCACCCTGGGGTGGTAAATAGCTGGTTCTCGGAGCATATTAGCCTTTATGAGACCGTGGCTAAAAATGGCGCTGATAGTTCTCGGCTTGTGCGCAGGCTGGATGGTCATCGGTTTATTGACCGTAGACGATGACGACGAATTCCACCAAGTCATCACGGCGTACAAAGCGCGCTAACTGGGACTGGCACTCGGTTCACCCACGGAGATCCCCGGACCGGCAGAACTACGACGCGAACACGGCAACCAAACTCCTATGTGCTCTGCGGTTTGGAAGCGTTGATCGTCCGTTCCACCTCATCAGCGAGCGCCCGATGATGGGCGGCTAGCTTGGCAAACAAGTCTTTCTTAGTCTCGTTGGTCGCGAGCTTGCTGATGAGTTCGCACTCCTCGGCCTCGACCCGAAGCTTCTCCAAGTGCGCCTTCATGTCCTTCATTTGAGGTTCCCCGATGCCGGGAACCATTTGAAGAGGGCGCTAGCGGACGTCAATACCCTGCGCTAATCGAGATATGAAACTCTGTTCACCCCGGAGAGCATCGGCAGTCCAAACGGGTAAGAGCAGATGGTGTCCAATGGAAATTGATGGGGCCAGAACATCTGATGGCGCCTCGTCAAACGAGTTCGTGGCCTAATCGGCAACGGGACCTAAGCTAAGGTACTTTGAGCCGTGCCCTCGAAAGGCGGTACGCGGGACGCCGGGCCTTTCGCGTATTTGGTCCCGTCTTTTCGCGATTTTGCTGCGCCGGGTTATCGTTGCGACTTCCGTAGGATAGCGCGATGAGCGATTTGGAACTGGTATGGCGATCATGGCGGGCGCTTTCGCGGCTTGACCGGCGGCGATCTATCGAGATGCTTCGGTCGCATTGCGCCGAGGAGCGCGCAACGGTGCTGCGCCGGAATGGCAGCGCCGTCTATGGCGTCAAGGCGGCCTACTATTTGCTCGCGGCGAAAAGATCCCATTTCCCGGGCAGCCCCTTTAATTCGTATGAGCCTCGCTCGGAGAACTTCAGATCGGTGCCTGCTACGAGGTCGGTGACCACCCGCGAGACAAATACCTCATTGCTTCCCGACTGCGACATCACCCGCGCGGCTGCGTGGACGGCAATGCCACCGATGTCGTTGCCTCTGATTTCGACCTCGCCGCAATGAAGACCTGCGCGTACGGGCAGGCCAATACTCTTGCTCTCTTCACTGAGCGCCAAGGCGCATCGCACAGCCCGCCCCGGACCGTCAAAGGTCGCCAGAACGCCATCGCCTGTGCTCTTCACCAAAGTGCCGCGATGCTTGCTGACAATCCGGCCGGAAAGATCGTCGTGATTGTCCAAGAGGTCGCGCCAACGGTGATCGCCGAGTTGCAAAGCGAGATTGGTCGATCCAACGATATCAGTAAAGAGAACGGTAGCGAGTATGCGCTCCAGATCAATTCCCTCGCTGGCGCGTTGTCCAGTGATGAATTCTTCGATGTCTCCGGTAAGGCGCTCAATGTCTCCCGTCCAGAACGCGTGATCGCCCGACGGATATTCAATGTATTTCGCTCCCGGGATACCGGCGGCGAGCTGGCGGCCTAACGTTACAGGCACCTGCGCGTCGGTTGTTCGGTGCAGCACTAGGGTTGGCGTGCGGACGACTGGGAGGATGGGGTTGATGTCTATCCGTCGGTTCGAAAGTATGTAGGATTTCAGTGCGCCAGGACTGCTGCCCAACTTTTCGAATTTTGCGATGCGAGCGAGTATCTCCGGATTGCCAGCATCACTCGCGAAAACTCGCTTGAGGAAGTCCCCGTTTCCCCAACTCTTTACGACGTAACCTAACCGTTCCTGAACCTCGGATGGCGTGAGGTTGGGCGGGAGCAGGTCTGATATCCGCGCCAGCCCTCCGAATAAGACCAAGTGGGAAACGCGCTCTGGGTAGGTCGTCGCGAATAGAACGCTCATCGACGCGCCTTCAGAGAAGCCAACTAGCGCAGCACGCTTGGAGTTGATTGCGTCCATGATCGTGCGGACATCGTCGATACGTTCCTCAAGAGACGGTACGTCGGCCAACCGATCTGATAGTCCTTGACCTCTCTTGTCGAACGTGACGACCCTTGAAAACTTCGCCAAGCGACGAAGAAAGCGCGTATAGCCCGGGAGTTCGTGCTGAAAATCGATGTGGGATATAATGCCCGGAACTAGGATAATGTCGGTGGGCCCGTCGCCCATGACTTGATAGGCGATGTTGAAGTCGCCGCTCTGCGCATACTGCGTCTCGGGCAACGCTACTTCCGTCATCGCGGCCCCCACCGTTTGTTCGCGTTTCCAACTATCTTCCAGATCAGGCCGGACATCAACGGACGTCATCCACCGTAAATGCCCGGTATTTGCCCGTCACACGATGGGCCGAAGCTATGGTCTGGCACCGGCGGACCTGAAGGTGAACGGTCTAAGGGCCTATTGGGACCCGCCGCGCCGCCGTGTCGATGTCCTCATGGGAGATGATCTGCAGCCGCTTGCACACCATCGAGGCGAACGCCTTCGACGTGTGCATCAGCTCGACCGCGAACTCCATCGCCTCGCGCTCCATGCCCCGGCGAACGCATTTCTGCATCGCTGAGACGCAGGCCATCGACGGAAGGCCGTTCCGGGTCGCGGGGATCATCGGCGCGCTCCCTTGACCGGGACGACGATGGTTTCACCCGCCACCCGGGCGGCGGCGATCTGGCGGGCCGCTTCGAGGGTGTAGGCGTGGACGGTGAACAGCGGCTTCCGGCGCTGGCCGGGTGCCGTCCGAAAGACGGCGAAGGGTTTCGGATTTGCTTGCACGCGCTTGCTCCTGTTGGAAGCCCGGGCGAACCCCGAGCTTCCACTTTCAGCCAGCTATCGCGAGCGATGTAAAACATTGTTTTCATTGAATAATCAGCTTTCTGGCACTTTTTTCGCTGCTGTCACGCGCGCGCGGGTCCGCCCGCTCTTGACCGGCCGGTTGTGCCCGCTGCGCGATTGGCTGCTAAACGTAGCGGCTTGCCGACCGGCTGACCTCTGAGCGATCTTTCGTCGATCATGGGCACCAAATCTCGCGAGAGCATCTATGGCGCGTCCGTCCGCGCGGCGGCTGAGCAGGCGGCGGAAGCGCGCAAGCGAGCAGACCGGCTGGCCTGCGAGGCTTGGAACGCGCGCATGCTCGGCTTCAAGGGACCGGCCCAGCCGTCGCCGACGCTGGGCGACGCGCTCAACGCCGGGTACGGCTATCTCGAAGTGCGCTGCCTCGGCTGCAACACCAACCAGACCGTTGCGCTCGACATCGTGCGACGCCCGAAGTCGACGCCGGTTCATGAGCTGGAGCGCTACATGCGCTGCAAGGAATGCTCCCGGGTCCAGGGGCGACCGTTCAAGCGCAGCCATCTGATCGCGCTGCGAGCTACCAAGATCACGGCGAATGACCCGCCATCGACGTGGTTGCCGGGCGAACGCTGAGGACTACCATTCGACGGGAGGAGATGATGGTACAGTCTGCTGATACCAATCCGCTTGTGGGCACTTGGAAACTCATTTCATTTCAGGTCGAGACCGAAGGTAGTAACGAGTTACAGCCATGGTGGGATGAGCATCCTGTGGGGTTTGTTACTTTTACCGAACAAGGGCGATTGCTGGCCTTGTTGACAGCTGGTGATCGGATCGCTTCAGCAACAGCCGATCAACTCATCGGTAGTATGTGTGCCTACTCAGGCCGATACCGCGTCGAAGGTAACCGTCTCAGCACAATTGTGGACAGCGCATGGCTTCCGGCTTGGATTGGCACAGACCAGCTTCGGACCTTGAAGCGAGACGGTGATACTTTGTCGCTCATGACGGACTTCCAAGAGCGTCCGAAGTTTCCCGGACGGCGCACTCGCGGCGTATTGATGTGGCGAAAGGAATGATCCCGGATCGCAGTCGATGTGCAACCTCTACAGCATCACGACCAACCAAGAGGCGATCATTCGCCTCTTTCGCGTCGTCAACCGCTACGTCGGCAACCTCCCGCCGATGCCCGGCGTGTTTCCCGACTATCCCGCGCCGGTGATCCGCAACACCGACACGGGCACCGAGATGGTGACGATGCGCTGGGGCATGCCGCCACCGCCACGTACGGGTGGGCCGCCGGTCACCAACATCCGCAACACGTCGTCGCCGCACTGGCGCGGCTGGCTCAAGCCGGAGAGCCGGTGCCTCGTCCCGGCCAACAGCTTCGCGGAGTACGCGCCAGAGGTGCGCTCCAGCGCCGCGGCGAAGCCGTTGAGGGGGACGTTAAAGACGACGGCCTGCCCGTTGCTGATGCTCTGTGCGGCAACGGTGAGCATTTTGGCCTTGCTGGTGGTGTCGGTCACGGCCGTGGGAAAGGATACCGGCAGCAAGCAGCCTTGCGCCGTGCAGGTGGAGAAGCGCGTCTGTTCGAGATCCTTGCCGTCAAGCTTGAGGACGGCCCCGGCGTCGAACTTCAGCCCGAACGGCATCAAGATGTTGCCTTCGGCCTTTCCGTCCCTGGGAATCAGTTCGATGGCGAAGATTTGCTGATTGGTTTCCTTGGCGAACTGTGTCTGCCCGAGGGTACACAGCTTGGCCCCGCCGTCGAGCTGGCATTTGACGATCCAGTCTCCGTAGGTCTCGCTGATCGCGGAAAGCGCCCTTGGGAAGCTGGACGGCGCGGACCACGCCGTCCATCGCGGACGTCCGGCTCCGTGTGTCGATCGGCATGGAGACGGTGCTCCCACTGGCATCCGACACATCGGGAGTTCGGGCGGCTTGCGCCGAACCGACGCCGACCATGACGACGAGAGCAACAATCGCCCGAAGACGCCTGTCTGCTGCGCTGACCGTCACCATTGCATTCACTCCGCCTCGTTACGTCCCGAAACCGACTTGCCTCTTCGTCGGCGTATTCGTGGGTATAATTCCCACGTGAACGAGATAGGTCTACGTGGAGAGCCGCTGATATGCAAGAGCTGATCGCCGCCGGTGTGATTGTCGCGATTGTTGCGTTCTGCGGCGGGTATTTCTGGGCAATTGCACGTGAAGCCAGGACCGCGAACAAGGCCGCGAACAAGCAACAACGCAAATGCTAGTCCGGCGCCTCGACCTTGCTCCCGTGATTTGCCCGCGGGATGCGTTTTCAACTAAGCTCGCCGGATGGACATGCTCGTCAAGCTCTACGCCCTGCCCGATTCCCGGCCCGCCTACGATCGATTGCTCAAGGTCGGAATTGTCATGCGCCGCGCGCTCGCCCCGGAAAAGCACAAGGTCGTGGCCTGGGTGCGGGAGACATTCAGCGAGGCGTGGGCCAGCGAAGCCGAGGTCGCGTTCAGCCGCCAACCCGTCTCCTGCTTCATCGCGATCCAGCAAAAGAAGATCCTCGGATTCGCCTGCCACGACGCAGCCTGTCGCAACTTCTTCGGTCCGACCGGGGTCGCGCCGAAGGCGCAGCAGGGCGGAATCGGCAAGGCGCTGCTGTTTGCCTGCCTCGAGGACATGAAGCACCAGGGTTTCGGCTACGCCATCATCGGCGGCGTCGGGCCGGCGGAATTCTATGCGAAAGCTGTCGGCGCGGTGGCCATCGAAGGCTCCGCGCCGGGGATCTATCGAGGATTGCTGTAGCTGCGCCGCAAGTCCATTTCCGTCTTGTCGCGCTACGAGACAGGCTGACAATGTCTGCGTTCACGGAGATCGGGTAACCCAAGGATGGCTGGCGGGTTGAAGATCACGACCGGCATCATCGCCGCGGTGCTGGTGATTGCGGCGGTGGCTCAGGCGCGCAGCGTGCTCGCCCCGCTTGCGGCCGCCCTGTTCATCATCGCGATCGTCTGGCCCGTTCAGCAACGGCTGCAGTCGTGGCTGCCGAAACTCCTCGCGCTCGCCATTACTGTCGTTGTTACGGTTGCCACCTGCATCGCGTTTGCCTCGCTGGCAGCATGGGGGTTCGGCCGCGTCGGGCGCTCCTTGATCGCGGATGCGGCGCGGTATCAGGCCTTCTACGATGCCGCGGTGATCTGGCTCGACGGCCATGGCGTCTCGTTCGCCGGCGTCTGGGCGGAGCATTTCAATGTCGGCTGGCTGCTGCGCACCACGCAATACGTCACGGGGCGCGTCAACACCACGTTGAGTTTCTGGCTCATCGCGCTGGTCTATGTCGTGCTGGGACTTCTCGAGGTCGAAGACGCTGGTCGACGAATCCAGCGGCTGGAGAATCGCACAGCTGCGCGCGTCCTGCTCAAGGGCAGCAAAGCGACGGCCGCCAAGTTTCGCAAATATATGCTGGTGCGGACGCAGATGAGCGCGGTCACGGGTCTCTTGGTCGGCCTGTTCGCCGCCGTGACCGGGCTGCCATTCGCATTCGAATGGGGCGTGATCGCCTTTGTCCTCAACTACGTTCCCTTCGTCGGTCCTTTCATCGCGACGCTGTTCCCCACGCTGCTGGCCATGACGCAGTTCGAGAGCTGGCCCGCGGTGTTCGGCGTGTTCGCCTGCCTCAACGTCATCCAGTTCGTGGTAGGCAGCTATATCGAACCGCGGGTGGCCGGCTCGACGTTGTCGATCTCGCCGTTTCTGGTGCTGTTTGCGATCTTCTTCTGGAGCTCGCTTTGGGGCTTGTTTGGGACCTTCATCGGCGTGCCGATCACGCTCGCTATTCTGACCTTCTGTGCCGAGAGTCCGTCGGCCGCATGGATAGCCGATCTGTGTGGCGGATTGCACCATGACAAGCCGGAAGCGTCCTAGCTTGCGGCAATCTCAACCCGCTCGGGCTCGACGAGGCAGAGCTTCCGATCCGGGCCGACCATCATTTTGTGGATATAGAAATAGCTGGCTGCATCGTCGGCCCCCATCACCGGCGACGGGGCCGAGACGATCCTCGACGCACCACATGTACCGATCCAGTCGATATGCCTGTGACCGTGCATCACCACCGAGCGATCGGAAAACCTTTGTAACCTGCGTACAAACCAGCTGCCGTTGATCAAGGCTGTCCCAATGCGCTCGGCAAATGTCTTCACCGGCATGGGATATTCCATCACGTGATGATGTAGCGCGATGGTCCAGCATGCCGTCGGAAAATGACGGATCGCAGCCTCCAACCGCCGCGTTTGCGCTTCCGAAACCAAACCGAGCGCGTTGGTGAAGGAGAAGTGGGTTTCGGCGTTGGAGTTGAGAATGGCGATCCCGAGGCCGCCGTCCTGGTCCGGCGGCAGGATCATCGGGAATTGATCATCGAACAGGCCACGGAGCGCCGCTGCGCGGCGCACGCCCCCGTGCTGCGCAAATTGTGTTATCCGATCATGATAAGGGGCAAGCGCCTGGTTCAGCGTGGCCGACGGTTTGCCGGAACCGTCGATGACGCGCGCGCGATCGCCCTGGACCGCCGCGATCGCCGACAGGGTACGCATCTGCCGTAGCCGCTTGCCTGGGCTGAACGGCAGGTCGAGGCGCGCAGGATTGGCACGATCCACGACGTTAACGTCATGATTGCCCGGAAGCATGATGATGCGTGCTGCAAGCTCGGGATGACCTGCCAACGCATCGAGAAATTCCGCCCATTCGCCGGGCCGGCCGGCGTCCGTCATATCGCCGCTGATCAGCACGTGGTCGAGCGGATCAATGGTGTGAATTTCGGCAAGGCGAGCCAACACGCGATTGAAGTGCTCGTTTCCCTGCGGACCGGCGGTTCCGCTTTCGATGCGGAAGCCGTACCGCTCACCGACCACGTGAAGATCGGACAGATGCGCAACGCGCCAGCAGCGGCCTCCGGACGGCGTCGCGTCGAATCCGGCCAGGTCGGCCGGTTGTTCCATACTGGCGTCGGCCACGCTCCAGGCCAGTGATGCGACCGCAAGATAGCAGGACACCAGCACTACGGCGTTCGCGAACGTCGGCAACACCAGATGATGGATCAGAACAAGGTCATTGACGGTCGCAGTCCATTGCGAGGCAGGCCAGGCCAGGGCCGCGATCAATGACGCCCCCGCGGAGAGCAGTATGCCGGCGCCGACCGAGCAACCGCGGCGCAGCCTCGTGCGAGAAGCAGGAGTTGCGCCGGTGCGCCAAAGCAGCTCCGCCAGATGGCCCAGCGCCTCGCGCGTGAAGGCATAACTCGGTTGGACCGCGAGCGCGTTCAGCGACCAGAAGCTTGTTTCCGCGATTTGAAGCAGCGGTCGTCCGCCGAGCCATCCCAAGGCCGCGATCACAATCAGCATCAGCACGGCGCCCACTTCGGACAGGGCAAGAGCGTGTTGCGAAAGGCTCGAAATCCAGGCGGATGCGACCAGTGGCGCAAGGCCGAGCAGTACGCCCGGAAGCAGAAGCGAAACCGTCCAGGCGAACAACAGTTTCGTCGGGCTTATCTCAACCAGAAGGCTACCCAAGATCGCGAACAACGAACGCTGTTCCGGGCTGGCGGCATTGTCCTCAAAGTCGCCGAGGCGGGGATCAAGCAGCACGCCGACGTCCTCCGTTGCACGGCGCATTCTGTCACAAACCGCTTCAGACCAACATACGCGTCAGGCTTAGCGCAGCTTCCCGAAGAACTCGCGCACCTCGCCGATGAACAGCTCGGGTTGCTCGAATGCCGAGAAATGTCCCCCTTTCGGCATCTCGCTCCAGTGCCGGATGTTGGTGAAGTTTGTCTCCATCCATTTGCGGACCGGCGTGACGATCTCCTTGGGGAACACGGCAACGCCGGTCGGCACGCTCACCTTGTGCGGGGTTCGCTTGCCCGGCCCAAAACTTTCCCAATAGAGCCGCGCCGATGACGCAGCCGTCGCGGTGACCCAGTACAGCATGACATTGTCGAGCAGTTCGTCGCGGCTGAGGATGTTTTCCGGATGGCCGTCGCAATCGGTCCAGGCCCAGAATTTTTCCAGGATCCAGGCCGCCTGCCCGCAGGGCGAATCCGTCAGGCCATAGCCGAGCGTCTGCGGCCGCGTGGACTGCTGCTTGGAATAGCCGGAATCCCAGTCGGCATAATATTTGATGCCGTTGAGCGCCCTCGTCTCCTCCGGCGTCGGCTGCCCCTCGACATTGGGCCGGGTCGACATCGCAAGCGTGATGTGGATGCCGGCGCAATGTGCAGCATCCTGCCCGCCGATCGCGGTCGTGACCGCGGAGCCCCAGTCGCCGCCTTGCGCGAAATAGCTGGCGTAGCCGAGCCGCTGCATCAGGACGGCCCAGGCCGTCGCGATCCGGTCGACGCCCCAGCCCGTCGCTATAGGCTTGGCCGAGAAGCCGAAGCCCGGCAATGACGGGCACACCACGTGGAAGGCATCGGCGGCGCGGCCGCCATGCGCGGTCGGATCGGTCAGCGGCTCGATCACCTTGTGGAATTCGACCACCGATCCCGGCCAGCCATGGGTGATGATCAAGGGCCGCGCCTCCGGATGCTTCGAGCGGACATGGATGAAGTGGATGTCGAGCCCGTCGATTTCGGTGGTGAACTGGCTGAAGCGGTTGAGCCGCGCCTCGCGCTGCCGCCAGTCATAGGTCTCGGCCCAATAGTGGCAGACGTCCTTGATCCATTGCAGCGGCGCGCCCTGGCTCCAGTCGTCGACCAGTTCGGCTTCCGGCCAGCGGGTCCGGCGCAGCCGATTACGCAGATCCTCGAGGACATCGTCGCTGACGGCGATGCGGAACGGGCTAATGGCGGTCATGGCGTCTCCACGGGGATGCTGAACTTTCGGGGAAGATAGGCTGGCGCGGGTCGCCGATCAAACCCCGCGCCGCAAACCTCGCCTGCACGAACCCTGCACGACTAGCCGCGAAATCTGACGACAAGAACCATTATCGGCACCGCGATCTTGCTAAGACATCGGCCACAATAGATCGACATCACGCGCAGGCGATCGAAGCGCTGATGTCGCAGAGGACGGAGCTTGTTGTGGCAATCTATCTGATTAGCATCCATGACAGACAAGATGCCGTGCTGAAGTTGGGATTGCCGCCGGTCAATAGCTCGCCGAGCTATTTGCCGATCGCCGCCTTGAGCAGCGCCTGGGCCTGCCTGGTGGCCGCGGCGAAGGCCGGCTGTTGCGGCGCGCGCTCGGTGAAGCAGCGCTTGAACGCATCCTCGCCCTGCTGGCGCAGGTCACCGAGCTTGTCATAGGCCTGCCTGGTGATCTGCTTGCGCTCGAGCCTCTCGGCCGCCGCATCGGCCTTCTTGTTGTAGTCGGTTCGGATCGCGGTGCAGCCCGGCACTTGCACCGCCGGCTCGATCTCGCCATAGGCGACATACATCTTGCCGCCGGCGAGCGCCGCCACGAACACCTCGTCGGCCTTGTCGGGGAACGAATCCTGGGTGCGGCCGGCCAGGAAGCCGTAAGCCAGGGCGGCCGACGCCGGCTTGGCGATCGGCAACTCGTCGAAATTGACCACCGCGGCATCGGTCGAGATCGCCTGGGTGTAGAGGCCCTCGAACTTCAGGGCGGCATCGACCTGCTGCGGCACGTTCTTGCTGCCCTTGTCCCACCAGGTCTTGTGTTCGTGCAGCCAGCGCGTGAACAGAGGCTCGGTGGTGACAATGATATGGGCTTTCGGCTCGACGAAGCTGCCGTCGGCGCGTTTTTCTCCGATCTTTGCCCCATCCCTGCCGGTGTCGGCATCGAAGCGCAGGCCGTCCAGCATGCCGAACCCCATATCGCCTTTATATAGAGTGTCGAGGTTGAGCTGGGCCGAAGCAAAGCCCGGCCGGGCGGGCTGGGACAGGATGGCCGTCAGCTCTGCCCCTTCAGCTCGTCGCGCGCGGCCACCTCGGCCTTGTCGACGGCCTCATTGATCTTGTTGTCGTTCGACAGCTTGGCGAATTTGGCGATCGCGGCGTCACGCGCGGCGATATAGCGGTCTTCCGGTGACGCGGCGCGGGCCGGCGAAAGCAGCAGGATCGGCGAAAGGACGAGGGCAAAGCGGAAAATAAAATGCATGCCCCGTGGTCGTCCGCAGGGCATGCAAGGTTCAAGGTCACGGGTACTACCAGCATATCCCTCGCCGGCAGACCCTCTGCCGGCGCAGGATCTCGTCAAGGCGAGCCGGTCAGGCCGCCTTTGTCACGGTGCCGTCGTCAGGCCGCCTTGGACTTCGCCACGTGGGTGGCGATCGCATCCATCAGCGGCGGCGACAAGCAGTCATAGGGCTCGAGCCCAAGCTCCTTGAGCCGCGACCTGATCCCGGCCATATCGGCCGGCTTGACGCCGGACTCGATCACCGACGACACGAAGGCGGCAAATCCGGGCGCAGCCGAGCCGGACTCCTGGAACAGCTCGGGATGGATGAAGTCGAGGCCATAGAACGGATGGCCCTTGTTCTCGATCCGGCCGTACATGTGGGTGCCGCATCCGGTGCAGGCATGGCGCTGGATCACCGCCGCGGCATCGACGATCTTCAGCTTGTCGCCGTTCTCCAACACGGTGACGTTCTCGCGCGGCACCACCGCGACCACCGAGAAGGTGGCGCCCGAAGGCTTCCAGCACTTGGTGCAGCCGCAGGCATGGTTGTGGGCGACGTCGCCCTTGATGCCGACCTTGACCGGCTTGTCCGCGCATTTGCAGACCAGCGTGCCGCCAGCAAAACTGCCGGAGCCTTGCTTGACGCCATTGTCGACCGACGGGTGGATATGAACAGTCATTGACCTATCCTCCTAGTGCTTGGTGTTTTGATTTCAGAATACGACGACCGAACGGATCGATTTTCCCTCGTGCATCAGGTCGAAGCCCTTGTTGATCTCGTCGAGTTTCAGCACGTGGGTGATCATCGGATCGATCTGGATCTTTCCGCCCATGTACCAGTCGACGATCTTCGGCACGTCGGTGCGGCCGCGCGCGCCGCCGAAGGCCGTGCCCTTCCAGACGCGTCCGGTGACGAGCTGGAACGGCCGGGTCGCGATCTCCTTGCCGGACTCCGCGACACCGATCACCACCGAGACGCCCCAGCCGCGATGGCAGGCTTCCAGCGCCTGCCGCATCACGTTGGTGTTGCCGGTGCAGTCGAAGGTGTAGTCGGCACCGCCATCGGTCAGGCCCACCAGGTGCTGGACGATGTCGCCGGAAACCTTGGTCGGGTTGACGAAATGCGTCATGCCGAACTGCTTGCCCCAGGCCTCCTTGGAGTCATTGATGTCGACGCCGATGATCTTGTCGGCGCCGACCATCTTGGCGCCCTGGATCACGTTGAGGCCGATGCCGCCGAGGCCGAACACGACCACGTTGGAGCCCGGCGTCACCTTGGCGGTGTTGACGACCGCGCCGACACCGGTGGTGACGCCGCAGCCGATGTAGCAGCTCTTGTCGAACGGCGCGTCCTCGCGAATCTTGGCCACCGCGATCTCGGGCAGCACGGTGAAGTTCGAGAAGGTCGAGCAGCCCATATAGTGGAAGACCGTCTTGCCCTTGTAGCTGAAGCGCGAGGTGCCGTCGGGCATCACGCCCTTGCCCTGGGTGGCGCGGATCGCGGTGCAGAGATTGGTCTTCTGGCTCAGGCAGCTTTTGCACTGCCGGCATTCCGGCGTGTAGAGCGGGATCACATGATCGCCAGGCTTGACCGACGTCACGCCGGCGCCGACCTCGCGAACGATGCCTGCACCTTCGTGCCCGAGGATCGAGGGGAAGATGCCCTCGCTGTCGAAGCCGTCGAGCGTGTAGGCATCGGTGTGACAGATGCCCGTCGCCTTGATCTCGACCAGGACCTCGCCGGCCTTGGGACCCTCCAGATCGAGCTCGACGATCTCAAGCGGCTTCTTTGCTTCAAATGCGACTGCGGCGCGGGTCTTCATCTTGGTCTCCACAAAACGTCAAACAGGTTTCTCGTTCGCACCGGACGGGCTCACTTCTTGTCGTTGTGCCCCATGCAGGCGTCTTCCGCCTTTCCATAGGCTTCCGACTTGTCTTCGTGCTTGGCCGGCCGAACACGCCCAACCGCGTCATTGGCGCGGGCGCGCAGGTAGACATAGAGGTCGTCCATGTAGCAGGCAACGTTGGGGTTATCGCCGAACGCCGGCATCACGTTCTCCTGCGCCGTGGAAACGTTCTTGCGTCCGCTCGCGACCACGCCCATGAAATCCGCGTAGCTCATGGTCTTCAGCGAATTCGACAGCGCCGGCGCATAGGTCGATCCCATGCCGTCGGGGCCATGGCAGACATGGCACTCCGAATGATAGCGGCGATAGCCGGAGTAGGTGTACCAGTCCGTCGTGCCGTCGGCCGTAACCTTGAACGTCGGGTTTCCATCCTTGTCGAGATACTTGCCGTCCTCGGACTTGACGGCGGTCGGGTCGCCAGCGTCCTCGGCGGAGGCAACTCCACCCATTGCCACGACAAAGATCGCAGCACTCACAAACCAGATCTTACGCAAAAGCATATCCTCGCGTGCAGATTGAAGACGGACCGGCGCATGGAGATCGCTCCATGCGCCGGAACGAGGTCGCTCAGCTCACTGCTGCGGCAGCGAGAACACGGTGAGCGTTCCGCCAAGCGCAGTGTAGTTGCTCAGCGCGGCATAGCCGCCGACTGCACCGAGACCGGCCGTCGGATCAGTCAGACCGGCCGCGAGGCCGATGCCTGCCCAACCGCCAACCCCCGACAGAATGGCGACGTACTGCTTGCCGGCATGTTCATAGGTGGTGACGTTGCCGATGATGCCGGACGGGGTCTTGAACTTGTAGAGCTCCTTGCCCGTCTTGGCGTCGACAGCCTTCAGGTAGCCTTCCAGCGTGCCGTAGAAGACCACGCCGCCGGCGGTCGCGAGCGCACCCGACCAGACCGAGAACTGCTCCTTGTTCGACCACACGATCTTGCCGGTCTTGCCGTCCCAGGCGATGAAGTTGCCCATGTTGGTCTCACCGGGAGGCGGATACATCGACAGCGTCGCGCCGACATAGGGCTGACCTGCGGTGTAGCTCACTTTGAACGGCTCGTAGTCCATGCAGACGTGGTTGGTCGGCACGTAGAACAGCTGCGTGTCCGGCGAGTAGGCTGCCGGCTGCTCGTCCTTCGAGCCGAGCGCTGCCGGGCAGATGCCCTTGACGTTGACGTCCTCGCCGGCCTTGTCGGTCGACGCGGCATCAAGAACCTTCGGACGACCATAGGTCGGCGAGTCCTTCTTCATGTCGACGCCGGAGGTCCAGTTCACCTTCGGATCGTACTTCTCGGCGACCAGCAGTTCGCCGGTGGCGCGATCGAGCGTGTAGCCGAGGCCGTTGCGATCGAAATGCGTCAGCAGCTTGCGCGCCTTGCCGTCGATCGTCTGATCCGAGAGGATCATCTCGTTGACGCCGTCATAGTCCCATTCGTCATGGGGCGTCATCTGGTAGACCCACTTGGCGACGCCGGTATCCGGGTTGCGCGCCCAGATCGTCATCGACCACTTGTTGTCGCCGGGACGCTGCTTCGGATTCCAGGTCGAGGGATTGCCTGACCCGTAATAGACGAGGTTCAGTTCGGGATCGTAGGAGATCCAGCCCCAGGTCGCGCCGCCGCCGATCTTCCATTGATCGCCCTGCCAGGTCTTCAGGCTCGAATCCTTGCCGATCGGCTTGCCGAGCTCGGTGGTCTTGTCGTCGACCAGGAGCTGGTCATCCGGACCTTCCGAGAAGCCGCGCCAGACCTGCTTGCCGGTCTTGATGTCGTAAGCGGTCACATGAGCCTGGACGCCGAACTCGCCGCCGGAGATGCCGAGCAGCACCTTGTCCTTGACCACCAGCGGCGCGGAGGTACCGGTCGAGCCCTTGCTGGGATCGCCGTTCTTCACCGTCCACTCCACCTTGCCGGTCTTGGCATCGAGCGCCACCAGTGTGGTGTCGGCCTGGTGCAGGAAGATCTTGCCGTCGCCATAGGCAACGCCGCGGTTGACCGTGTCGCAGCACATCACCGGAATGACGTTCGGATCCTGCTTCGGTTCGTACTTCCAGACGATCTTGTTGTCCTGCGAAAGGTCAAGAGCATAGACCTTGTTCGGGAACGGGGTGTGGACGTACATGATGTTGCCGACGATCAGCGGGCCACCCTCGTGGCCGCGCAGCACGCCGGTCGAAAACGTCCAGGCGACCTGCAACTTTCCGACGTTCGAGGCGTTGATCTGATTCAGCTTGGAGTAACGCTGATTGGCGTAGTCTCCGGCCGGCATCACCCAGTCCTTCGGGTTCTGCGACATCTTGTGGAGTTCGTCATTGGCGTTGGCCGCTCCGGCGGCAAATACCGCCATTGCCCCAAGGCCGGTCGCGTAAAGCATCTTGCGCATCGTGGATTTCCTCCCAGGTTCAAGAGCTCAAGGGTTTCCGCCGAAACGGCCCCACTTCTTCCATTTTGGTGCCCCAGTCGTAGTCCTCTCGAAGCGCGCTGACTTGCCCAAAAGAGAAGAGCCGTTTGCTCAAAAGCGAAGCTTCGTCAGATTTTTGTCGCCCGGCCCTGAATTGGCTGGAAAGCTTGCTTCATGTTGCAGGGCATCAATCGCGGCCGGCGCGATCCGGATGCCAGATTGACGCGTGCTAAGGTTGCGCTTGACGCGCCCAGAACTAAGTCGGAGGATCACCCGACATTAACCGGGAAGAAATCCCGCCGCCTCCCTAAGCTATTCAGAATCAGGGAGAAGGCGCATCATTCCGGGCCAGACTTAAGCTCGGTGAGCAGTCACGTGGGGATCGAATCGGTGGCTGGAAAGATGTCCGATACAGTCCATTCTCTCAGCACGAACGGATTGACGCCCAAGCGGCAGATTCAGCGCTGGTCGGATGCGCTCACTGACCTTTGCGGCCAGTTCGACGTCGATGCGCTGGAAGGATCCTCGCTCGAAGCCCGGGTCAATTTCACGACGGTATCGCGCCTGAAGCTGTGTCAGATCGAGGCAAGCCAGCACCGGATCGCGCATACCATCTCGCGCATCAAGCTGAGCGAGCACCCCTATATCAAGATCGTGTTCCAGACCCACGGCGTCTCGCATTTCGAGCAAGACGGCCTGCACTTCGACATCATGCCGGGCGACTGCTTCGCCTACGACGTGTCGTGTCCGCACACCATCATCAGCCCGTCGCTGACGCGGCACGAGGTCGTCATCGTTCCAAAGGACCTGCTCAAGGAGCGCGGCTTCCAGCTCTCCAAGATGGCGCCGTGCAAGCTGTCGGCGCGCAACGGCACCGGCCGCATCGCCTATGATTTCGTCCATGCCGCCTTCGGCGAGGCACCGACGCTGACGCCGGTCAACGCCGTCGGCGTGGCTGATGCGCTGATCGACTTGCTGCTGTTGCCGCTGCGCGAGACCGGCGCCATGTTCGACCGCGGCAGCGCCGAGGCCACCTATGTGCGGGCCCAGGGCTTCATCCGCGAGCATCTGCGCGATCCGGATCTCTGCATCGACCGCATTTCCGCGGCGCTTGGTTGCTCGAAGCGCTATCTCCACATGCTGTTCAGCGATCGCGGCATGACGGTCAGCGACTACATCTGGAAGGCCCGGCTGCAGAACTGCCGGCAGGAACTGGAGTCCCAGAACGGCAAGACCATCACCGACGTCGCGTTCTCCTGGGGCTTCTCGAGTTCGTCGCATTTCAGCCGCGTCTTCCGGAAGTATTTCGGCATCGCGCCCTCCTCCGTCCACAAGGGCCTGCACGGCGGTATGCCGGCCGATGTGGTGCTGGAATAGCGGTTCCATCCGACGTGCAGGCGTTGCGCCATGCCGTCCGCCAACAGACTTTCCTTTATCAAGTTGTCCTCAACCAAGCTGTCCTCGATCAAGGTTTGGGCACGCAACCTCAAACGGGACAGCGTTGCGCTGTATCTCGCATCGCGTGATCCGCGCGTGCCCTGGTATGCCAAGGCCCTTGCCGTCGCCGTCGCGGCCTATGCACTGTCTCCCATCGATCTGATCCCGGATTTCATTCCGGTGATCGGCTATCTCGACGATCTGATCCTGCTGCCGCTCGGCATCTGGCTTGCGATCTCGCTCGTGCCGGACGAGGTGATGGCGGAATGCCGTGCCAAGGCCGGCGCCGTCTTGCAGCGTCCGACCAGCCGGGCGGGAATGATCGCGATCGTCGTGCTCTGGATCGCCGGCGCGGCGGCGCTGGCTTGGGCGGCTTTCAGATATTGGCGACAGCCAATCGTCTAGGACCGTGCGGCCTTTGGCACGAGCGCCTCGACCGTCACGCCATCATCGCTGGAATTGATGCTAAGCGTGCCGCCGAGCGCGAGGATTCGTTCCTGCATCCCGGTCAATCCGCGGCCAAGCCTGTGATCCCTCAGCAAGCCACGGCCATTGTCGCGAACCCGCACCAACGCGCAGTCGCGGCTGCCGCGTAGGCCGGCCTGCCGGTCCACCGGTTCGATCGTGATATCGACCGCCGTCGCGCCGGCATGGCGGAATACGTTGGTGAGCGCCTCCTGGACGATGCGATAGATCGTGAGGTCGGCCATCTCTCCGGTATCGCCGAGCGCCGGCGAGATGCGGCTCTCGATCTCCACCTCCGGATGCGTTTCGCTCCATAGCCGCACCAGCGCGCCGAGCGCTTCCGCAAGCCCGAGCTCGGCCAGGCCGACCGGCCGCAACCGCTCAAGAATCCGGCGCGTGAACTGCTGGAGCGCGTTGACCTGCTCGAGGATGGCGTTGCCGTGCTTGCGCAATGCCGCAGGGTCCGGCTTTTCGACTTCCGCCAGCCGAGTCAGCGCGCCGGCATGCGCGCGCAAGGCAAACAGATAGGGCCCGAACTCATCGTGCAATTCGCGCGCGATCTCCTTGCGCTCGGAATCCTGCAGCGAGACCGCGCGCTCGGCGAGCTGCCGCTTGCCCTCGACGGCATCGCCAAGGGTCGCCGCCAGATGGTTCAGTTTGGCACAGATGGCGGCCAATTCCGGCGATCCGCCGGGCTCGACGCGGGCATCGTAATCCCCGGCCTCGATGCCGGTCATGGCCTGCGACAGTGCCTGCAGTGGCGCCAGCGCGCGGCCGACCACCAGCATGGTGACCAGAAGCAGCGCCACTGCGATGGCGGAGCCGACCTCGATCTGGGTGACGATGCCGTCCCAGATCTCGGCGATTTCGTCGTCGGGATGCGAGGTGATGACCAGCGATTGCGGCTTGCCGTGCACCGAGATCGGCACCCGCACCGAGGTCTGCTCGGGATGAACCAGCGCGACGAACCACTGCGGCGGAGCGCGTTGATCGCCGGCGTCCTCGGGGCGATCAGGAGATTTTGCGGTCGCGCCATCCTGCCGCGTGATGCTGACGTGACGCAGCCGGCTCAGGTCCTGGACGATCTGATCGAGCCGCGCATCGGGATCCGGCGCCTCGTCGAGACCGGCCACGATCGTCGCAACGAATTCACGCGCCAGGCGGATCACGCTCTGGTCCTCGGCCTGGACACGCGGCCCCGCTTCCAGCACGAGCCGCGCAATATTGATGCCGAGGCCAAGCGCCAGGATCAGCGCCAGCAGCAGGTTGATCCGCGCGCGCAAGGATAGCTTTTGCCACATGACGTTGCCCCCGACCGCGATCCCTCCTCCGAGAGGATCGTTGACAGCCAAATTTGCCCGGCTATCTAATCGCACCCTATCGCAATCCCGCACGAGGTGCACAACCGGTCGGAACCGACCTGTCCTTCGCGCAAACCGACGTGATGATGAGTGAATCGAAGCAGGTCGCCGGAACAACGCCATGCGCATTCTGATCGTTGATGATCATCCCATCGTTGCCTCCGGTTGCCGCACCGTGTTCGCCGACGATCCCGAGATCACGCTGCTGGAAGCGGCGGATGCCGAAAGCGGCGAACGGGCGTTCGTCGCGGAGAAGCCCGATCTCTGCGTGATCGACATCAACCTGCCGACGGTCTCCGGCTTCGAGCTGGCGCGCCGCATCCTGACGCATGATGCGTCTGCGCGCCTCATCATGTTCAGCATGAACGATGACCCGGTGTTCGCCGCCCGCGCCATCGACATCGGCGCCAAGGGTTACGTTTCGAAGACCGGCGATCCCAACGATCTGGTCGAAGCAGTGCGCGAGGTCGGCAATGGCGGCGTCTATCTGCCGCCAGCGATCGCGCGCAACGTGGCGTTTGCGCGGCCCGGCTTTGCGCAAAATCCGCTCTCCAAGCTCACTTCACGCGAGATGGAGATCCTGCGCCTGCTCAGCTCCGGCAAGAGCCTGTCGGAGATCGCCTGGCTGGTGCATTCATCATACAAGACGGTCGCAAACACGTCATCGATCATGCGCCAGAAGCTTGGCGTGCGCACTTCGGCAGAGCTGGTGCGGCTGGCGATCGAGAGCGGCGTCGCCTGACGCAGCGCTCCAACCAAGAGGAATACGACAATGCAGACGGTTTCCCAGAACAAGTCGCATGGCGGCACGCAAGGCGTCTATCGGCATCCAAGCCGCGAGACCAAGACCGACATGACCTTTTCGGTGTTCGTCCCTGAGCATGCTGCTGGCACAAAACTGCCCGTCGTCACCTATCTGTCGGGCCTGACCTGCACCCACGCCAACGTCACCGAGAAGGGCGAATTCCGCCAGGCATGCGCCGAGCTCGGCCTGATCTTCGTCGCGCCCGACACCAGCCCGCGCGGCGAAGGCGTCCCCGGCGATCCCGCCAACTCATACGATTTCGGGCTCGGCGCCGGCTTCTATGTCGATGCGACGGAGCAGCCGTTCGCGACCAATTACCGAATGTGGAGCTACATCACCGAGGAATTGCCCAAGCTGATCGCCGAGCAATTCCCGGTCGACACGACGCGGCAGTCGATCCTCGGTCATTCCATGGGCGGCCATGGCGCGCTGACGGTCGCGCTGCGCCATCCCGATCGTTATCGGGCGGCGAGCGCGTTCGCGCCGATCGTGGCGCCGTCGCAGGTGCCATGGGGCAACAAGGCGCTCGGCGGCTATCTCGGCAGCAACAAGCAAGCGTGGCGCAGGCACGACGCCGTCGCCCTGATCGAGGACGGTGCCCGCTTCTCCGATCTGCTGGTCGACTACGGCGATGCCGACGGCTTTCTCACCGAGCAGCTGCGGCCCGAACTCCTGAAGGCGGCATGCGAGAAGGCCAACATCCCCCTCACCCTGCGGCGTCAGCCGGGCTATGACCACAGTTACTATTTCATCTCGACCTTCATGGCCGATCATCTGCGCTGGCACGCCGCGCGGTTGAAGGCGTGAGCGTCACGCAGTCCGTTCATCCCATCATCCTGAGAAGGCCGCGAAGCGGCCAGTCTCGAAGGATTCACGGCCCGAATTTGCTACGTGTGGCTGTAACCGGGCCGATTCATGCTTCGAGGCTCGCTCAGCGGCGCAATTGCGCCGCAAGGCTCGCACCTCAGGATAACGGAGGTCCATTCGTGAGCGCAGGCTACTGCGCCTTCGGCACGCCGTAGTTCGGCGCGAGCAGGCGGTTGCGCACGAGGTAGTCGGTGGCGCGCGACCAGGATTCGTCGGTGTTGCCGCGCATGTCGGCGCTCGCCGCCGCCAGCAATTGCCCGCTGTGCACGTCGCGCAAATAGAGATTGATGTTGAGGATGAGGTTGGACACCTTCTGCACCACGCCCGTCATCACGAGATCAGCGCCCAACTCGCCGGCCAGCTTCACATCGCAGCCACCGCAGGCCTGAAGATTGCTGCCATGCGCCGCAGCATTGACCGGCGCGATGTCGAGCACGCGGAACTTGCCGGAGTCCGCGAGCTCCTTGCGCACCTGATCGCCGGCCCGGAGCAGCCGCGCCTGCTCATCACTGCGTGGCCCGCTCACTTCCCCCTGCAGGCTGGTGTCGATCATCTCGAGGTCGAACACCGCGAGCCTGGGCGGCTCGGCGCGCGCTGCCGCCGCAGACACCACCAGCAAAGAAACGGCGAAGGCAAACGCTGATCTCATGATTGTGAACCAATCGTAATTTGTAACGTCGCAACGACAAAAAGCGGGGTTGCAAGCTAGGCCAATTCCGGCATCTTGCAAGTCAACAGCATGGAGGCCGGATTTCCGAACGCCATGCCGAGTGAAAAAAGACTGCGGGAGGAGTTATGTTGCGATGGCTGATCGGCACGATCGCGCTCAGCATGGTGGCGACCGGCGCGCTGGCGGCTGATCCCGTCGAGGTTCATATCGGCTATCTCGGTCATGCCGGCGTCAAATCGACGCTCTCGCTGGTCGAGCAACCCGCCGACAATGACGGCATCGCCGGCGCGCGCCTTGCGATCGAGGACAACAACACGACCGGCAAATTCCTCAACCAGCGCTTCGTGCTCGACGAGGTCAAGGTCAAGGACAGCGACGATGTCGCCAAGGTCGCGACCGACCTCGCCGGACGCAACGACTATATCATCACCGACCTGCCGGCCGATGCCCTGCTCAAGGTCGCCGACGCGCTGCGCGACCGCGGCACCGTGCTGCTCAATGCCGGCGCGATCGACGATCGGCTGCGCGAGCAGGACTGCCGCGCCAACGTCATCCACATCGCACCCACCCGCTCGATGCTGGCGGACGCGCTTGGCCAATATCTGGTGTGGAAGCAGTGGAAACGCTGGCTGCTGGTGGTCGGCTCGCATGATCAGGACAAGCTTTACGCCGACGCGCTGCGCCGCGCCGCGACCCGCTTCGGCGCCAAGATCGTCCAGGAACGGACTTTCGAGGACACCGGCGGCGCGCGCCGCACCGACAGCGGCGTGACCTTGATCCAGCGCCAGATGCCGGTGTTCACGCAGCAGGCGCCGGCTTACGACGTGCTGGTCGCCGCCGACGAGAGCGAGGTGTTCGCGAACTATCTGCCGTACCGTACCTGGGACCCGCGGCCGGTGGCGGGCTCGGCGGGCCTCGTGCCGACCAGCTGGGACGCGGCGCATGACCAGTGGGGCGCGGTCCAGATCCAGAACCGCTTCGTCAAGCTGAACATGCGCCGCATGACCGCACTCGACATGCAGGCCTGGACCGCCGCGCGCATGATCGGGGAAGCCACATCGCGCACCAATTCGGGGGACCTCAAGAAGGTCATCGCCTTCCTCAAGGGCAAGGATTTCTCGATTGCCGCCTTCAAGGGTACGCGCTTGACCCTGCGAGACTGGAATCTGCAGCTTCGCCAGCCGATCCTGCTGGCCGATGGTCGTATGGTCGTTTCGGTCTCGCCGCAGGAAGGTTTCCTGCATCAGGTCTCCGAACTCGACACGCTCGGAGTTGACCGGCCTGAAACGAAGTGCAAGCTGCAGTGAGGGAGATGAAACGCATGTGGCGCCGCTGTCTGTTGACCGGGATGCTCGTTTGGCTTGCCGCGACACCGGCGTCCGCCTTCGTTGCCTACGTCTCCAACGAGAAAGGCAACACCGTCACGGTGATCGACACCAGCAGCTGGACGGTGACCAAAACCATCAAGGTCGGCCAGCGGCCGCGCGGCATCGAGTTCTCGCGCGACGGCAAGTTCGTGATGGTTGCGGTTGGCGACGACGACACGATCCAGGTGATCGATACCAAGACCCAGGAGATCGTCGACACCCTGCCCTCCGGTCCCGACCCTGAATTGTTCACCCAGGATGCCGCCGGCAAGACCATGTATGTCGCCAACGAGAACGACAACACGGTCACCGTGATCGACCTCGAAAAGCGCGCCCGGATTGGCGACATCCAGGTCGGCGTCGAGCCTGAGGGCATGACGATCAGCCCGGACGGCAAGATCCTGATCAACACCTCCGAGACCACCAACATGGCGCATTTCATCGATACGTCGACGCGCCAGATCGTCGCCAATGTGCTGGTCGATTCGCGGCCGCGTTTCGCCCAGTTCAAGCGCGACGGCTCCGAATTGTGGGTCTCCTCCGAGATCGGCGGCACCGTGTCGATCATCGATCCGGTCAAGCGCGAGGTGACCGGCAAGATCACCTTCGAAATTCCGGGCCTGCGCAACGAGGCGATCCAGCCCGTCGGCATCGGCATGACTAAGGACGGCAAGACCGCATTCATTGCGCTCGGCCCCGCCAACCGCGTCGCCGTCGTCGACGGTGTGACCCACAAGGTCCTCAAATATCTGCTGGTCGGCCAGCGGGTCTGGCACATGGATTTCACCCCGGACGAAAAATATTTGCTGGTCACCAACGGCGTCTCCAACGACGTCTCGGTCATCGACGTCTCGGCCCAGAAGGTGATCAAGACCATTCAGGTCGGCGAACTGCCCTGGGGGATCACGATCGCGCAGCCATGACCGCAAGCGACGCCCATATCGCGAACCAGCTCTCGCCGGATGCAGGCCCTGGAACAGCCGCGGCCGTGCAGCCGGCCCTGTCGATCGGCAATGTCAGCCACAGCTACGGTCCGCGCCGCGCTTTGATCGATGTCAGTTTCACGGTCCAGCCTGCGAGCTTCACCGCGCTGCTGGGTCTCAATGGCGCCGGCAAGAGCACGCTGTTCTCGCTGGTGACGCGGCTGTTCGGCATCCAGAACGGCCAGATCAAGATATTCGGCCACGACATCAGCCGGACGCCGGGTGAAGCGCTGCGGCTGATGGGCGTGGTGTTCCAGCCGCGCACGCTCGATCTCGACCTCTCGCTGACGCAGAACCTGCTGTATCACGCCGCGCTGCACGGCATCTCGCGGCGCGAGGCGCGGCTGCGCAGCGCCGAGGTGCTCGGCCGCATCGGGCTTGCCGACCGCGCCGCCAGCAAGGTGCGCGATCTCTCGGGCGGCCAGATGCGAAGGCTTGAGATCGCCCGCGCGCTGCTGCACCGGCCCCGGCTGCTGCTGCTCGACGAGGCCACGGTCGGGCTCGACGTCAAGGCGCGCGCCGACATTCTCGACCATGTCCGGCAGCTCGTCGCCGAGCAGGGCATCGGCGTGCTCTGGGCGACGCATCTGTTCGACGAGATCATGCCAAACGACGACCTCGTCGTGCTGCATCAGGGCCGAATGCTGGCGCACGGCCCGATGTCACGGGTGATCGCGGACGCAGGCGCCCAGGACGTCAACACCGCGTTCATGCGCCTGACCGGAACGGCAACACTCGCGGGGAGACCGCCGTCATGACCAGCACGACGGTTACGCCTGAGCGAAGCGGCTTCTCGCTGTCGGAATACATCGTCTGCCTGAACGGCATCGTGTGGCGCGAGGCGCTGCGCTTCCTGCATCAGCGCGAGCGCTTCGTGTCGGCGCTGGTCAGGCCGCTGGTCTGGCTGTTCATCTTCGCGGCCGGCTTCCGGCAGGTGCTCGGCATCTCGATCATCCCGCCCTACGAGACTTACATCCTCTACGAGGTCTATATCGCGCCCGGCCTGATGGCGATGATCCAGCTGTTCAACGGCATGCAGTCCTCGCTGTCGATGGTCTACGACCGCGAGATGGGCAATATGCGCACGCTGCTGGTCAGCCCGCTGCCGCGCGGCTATCTGTTGTTCTGCAAGCTGCTCGCCGGCACGGCGGTGTCGCTGCTCCAGGTCTATGCCTTCCTCGTCATCGCGTGGTTCTGGGACATCGCGCCGCCGACCATCGGCTACCTCACCGTACTTCCGGCGCTGGTGCTGTCGGGCCTGATGCTCGGCGCGCTGGGCATGCTGATCTCGGCCAGCATCAAGCAGCTGGAAAATTTCGCCGGCGTGATGAACTTTGTGATCTTCCCGATGTTCTTCGCATCGTCGGCCCTCTACCCGCTGTGGCGCGTGCAGGAAGGCAGCCCGATGCTGTATTATATCTGCCAGTGCAATCCGTTCACGCATGCGGTGGAGCTGATCCGGTTTGCACTGTACGGCAAGATGAACTGGGTTTCGCTCGCGGTGGTCGGCGGCTGCACCGTCGTCTTCATGATCGGCGCGATCCTGGCTTACGATCCATCGCGCGGCCTGGTGCGCCGCGGACCCGGCGGAGGCGAGGCATGACAGGCTGGCGAACAGGACTGGGCGCGCTGCTCGCGATGGTTCTGTCGAACCAGGCCGCATCGGCTGCCGACCCGCGCTATCCGGACTGGCCCTGCCAACAGGCCAAGGTGCCCGAGATCTCGCTCGCCGCAGTCTGGGCCGGGCCGCCGCTCGGCGATGCCGAGACCAAGTGGAAGGACGACCCGAAAGTCAGCGCGCTCGCAATCAAGCTCGCGGCGCGCCGCGTTCCGCTCGAAGAGGCGCAGAAGGAAATCACCGAATTCCTGTCAGCGGCCGCGGCCGACAAGGCGAATGCGGGAAAACTGCTGTTTGCCGGTCTGTTCGATACGCTGAACGGACAGCGCGCCTCGGTCATGAACGGGCTCGAGCGCGTGATGCGCAAGCAGCGCGAAGCCGCGGAGAAGATCCGCGACGACACGCTCAAGCTGCAGGCGCTGCAGGACGCGACACCGCCGGACCAGGCCAAGGTCGACGAGCTCGGCAATCAGCTGGTCTGGGAGACCCGCATCTTCGAGGACCGCGGGCGCGTGGTGAAATTCGTCTGCGAGGTGCCGACCGCCATCGATCAGCGCCTGTTCGCGCTCGGCCGCACCATCCAGCAGGAGCTCGATTGACGCCTGCAACCGAACGCCCCGGGATCGTCAACGCGCCGTTTTGACGGTCTTTTGGGTAACAGTCTGTTGGGCCACGCCGATCCGGAACAAACTGCACTGCCCGCTCGTTGTCTCCAACTATATCTGAACTTGGGAGACCTCCATGAAAGCAGCCAAGATCGTCATGACCAGCCTTGCCGCCGCGAGCCTGGTCACCACAGCGGCTTTGGCCCAGCAATCCATGTCGGGAATGGTCACCAAGATTGACCGACTGAGTGGAACCATCTCAATCCAGCAAACGCAAGGCGGCACGGTGGGCGCGTCCGGGGGCGCGATCCAGGAATACAAGGTGCCGAAGGGACAATCGCTGGAGGCCTTCCACGCCGGTGACAAGGTCTCGTTCACCACAACGGACAGCGACGGCGGCAAGACCATCAACAAGCTCGACAAGCAGAAGTAACGGCCCGCGTGGCGCGCGAGGCCGGGCTTACTGCTCTCCCTCGCGCGGCTCGGGCTCGGCATCCGCCAGCGGCAATTTGGCACGCTCCCATCCGTCAGTTCCCTCCGGATACCACGCCACGTTGCGGTAGCCGTGGGACAGCACGCGCTTGGCCGCGTTCCACGACATCCAGCAATTCTCCTGGCAGTAGATCACGAGCAATCTGGTCGCGTCACCGCCTGAGGCGCGGACCAGCCCGCGGCGCAGGTAGTCCTCCGTGGGCGCGGCGAGCTTGCCGTAGCCGGTGTCAGGCAGCCAGATGCTGCCGGGAATGTTGAGGTGCGGCCGTTCGCGCCACACCGTGCCGGCGGGCAGATTTGGCTTCGGCGCACGCGGCAGCACGTCGACGAAGGCGGCGGACTTGTCGCGCCAGATCGCTTCCGCTTCCGCGGTGGTGAGCACCCGTGCGCCGGCAAGCGTCACCGGCACCGGAGCGCGGTAGTCCTCGGTGCGATAGCCCTCCGGCTCTGCGGGTGGGTCTTGCGCGCGGACAGGCGAAGCGGCGACGAACATCACCGCAAGCGTGGCCGCGAGCCTGATCATGGTGATTTGGTCGCGGTCTCCGGCCCGATTGGACGGTCGTTCTCGTCGAGCAGCGGGACGCCGTAGTCGAGCAGGATCTTGTTGATCTCGGGCTGGTTCTCCTGGATCAGGCGATTGAGCTGGCGCTTCCAGTTCTGGTCGGACGCCCGCACGCCCATGCCGATGCGATAGATCAGCTTCGGTCCCGTGGTCTCCTTGACCAGCGGCGTGATCCGCAGCGGCGGGTTGGCCTTCTTGGCGTAAAAGCCCGCCATCGGTCCCCACAGGATGCCGGCGTCGATCTCACCCTTGGCGAGATCGTTCATCATCGCCTCGGCCGACGAATCGTAGCGCGTATCGATCATCAGCGGATAAGGCTTCGCATTGGTCATCAGGCCGTTGATGGCCATGTTGGTCGCGGGCGGCGTTCCCGCCACGATGCCAATATGCTTGCCTTTCAGCCGCTGGTCCTCGAGCGTCGTGACCTCATCGAGCCCGCTGCCCGGCTTGGCGACGATCGCATAGGCTGTGCGGTAATAGGGATTGGTGCCCTGCGCGAGGTCATCGCCCTGCGGAAAGCCCATGATCACGTCGCAGCGATGCGCGCCGAGCGTCATCCGCACGAAGCCGGTCGCCTGCGGAAAGAACATGTAGTCGAGCTTCTTTTGCAGCTTTCCGGCCAGCAGTTCGCCGATCTTGTTCTCAAACCCCTCGCCCTTGTCGTTAGAGAACGGCAGGTTGCGGGGATCGGCACAGATGCGCAGCACGCGGGCATCGATGAGCTCGATGGACAGTTCGCCCTGATCGTTGACCTGCGCGCGCGCGGTGTCGCGGCCGGCCAGACAGGCGATGAAGCCGACAAGCGCGAGCAGAACAGGACGGCATCCAACAATTCTCATTACGCGGTCTCCTCTTGATCGGATCGATCGCCGCCATCCAGCAATTGCCCGGCGTACCATGACGTGCAACAGGAATAATGATCGCGACCACGCCGCGTTGCTTGCTGCAGCGCAAACTGGAACGCGACGACATCGATCGCGCGTCGCGGAGTAACTGAGGCGGAAACATGGCTCATGGCGGTTCGGTGCTTGCGCTGCTCCTGATGCTTTGGGCGCCGACCATAGCGCGGGCGCAAGAGGTGGAATTGCCTGTAAGCGAAGTCGCTCCCGGAATATTCGTTCACACCGGGGTCACCGCATTGATGACGCGCGAGAACGAAGGCGCCATCGCCAATGTGGGATTCGTGATCGGCGACAGCGCCGTCGCCGTCATCGACACCGGCGGCAGCGTCCGCGAAGGACGACAGCTGCTCGCCGCGGTCCGCAGCCGTACCGACAAGCCGATCCGCTATGTGATCAACACCCACGCCCATCCAGATCACAGCTTCGGCAATGCGGCTTTCGTCGGCGACGGGACCAGCTTCGTCGGCCACAAGTCTTTGCCACGCGCGATGGCCGCGCGCGGACAATTCTACCTCGACGGGTTTCGCCGGACCATGGGCGATGAGCTGATCGACGAGGTGAAGATCATCTCCCCGAGCGTGCTGGTCGCGGACACGCTGAAGCTCGACCTCGGCGGACGGGCTCTCACCCTGAAAGCGTGGCCGCCCGCCCATAGCGACAACGACCTCACGGTTCTCGACGAGCAAACCAGGACCCTGTTCGCCGGCGATATGGTGTTTCTCATCCATATTCCCGTGGTCGACGGCAGCCTCAAGGGCTGGCTGCGTACGCTCGACGAGCTCGCGGCGATCTCCGCCGAGCGTGTGGTTCCCGGTCACGGGCCCGTGAGCGCGTGGCCGGCTGCGCTTGCCGACGAGCGCCGTTATCTTGGGGTGCTGGCCGCGGATGTGCGCGCACTGGTCGCAAGCGGCAAGCCGATCACGGCCGCGGCGGAGCACGCGGCAGCCGCCGAGCGGCCGCGCTGGCAATTGTTCGACGATTACAACGCCCGCAACGCAACTGCAGCATTCTCGGAAATTGAATGGGAATAGCTGTTCGTCCTATATTTACGCGGCTGCATAGGATTTCGCGAACATGACCGGACATCGCGCCCGCCTGCTTTGCATCGCAAGCCTGCTCACGATCGCGCTGGGCACACCGGCTGCGCCCGCCGCGGAGGCCTATGATCCCTGGCCGGGTCTTGTCCAGGACATCTTCAGCAACCGCCCGATGAATGACGGCAATGATGTCATCGGCATCGAGATGCCGATGCGCGCGGAAGACGCCGCGATCGTGCCGGTGACGCTGCGCACCAAGCTGCAGCCGAGCGACAGCCGCCGCGTCGTCACGATCACGCTTGTGATCGACGAGAATCCGGCGCCGATGGCCGCGAAGTTCACGCTGGGGCCGGCCGCCAACGTCACCGAGATCTCGACTCGTGTCCGCGTCAACAACTACACCAATGTGCACGCCGTCGCGGAGCTCAGCGACGGCAAGCTCTATGTCAGCAAGGTCTATGTCAAGGCGTCCGGCGGCTGCTCGGCGCCCGCCGGCAAGAACGTCGAGGAAGCCAAGAACCGCCTCGGCCAGATGCGCTACCGGCAATTCACCAAGCCCGAACAGGGACCTGCGACCGGCACGCGGGAAGCCCAGATCATGATCGGGCATCCGAATAATTCAGGCCTGCAGATGGACCAGGTCACGCAGCTCTATATCCCGGCCTTCTTCGTCAACGAGCTGCACATCTGGCAGGACGACAGTCCGGTGCTGGCGATGGAGGGCGGAATCTCGATTTCCGAGGATCCCAATATCCGCTTCACCTACGTCTCGAATGGCGCCAAGCGCTTCCGTGCCGAAGCCAAGGACACCGAAGGGCATATCTTCGAGCACGAATGGAAGGTCGAGAATCCCGGCACCTGACGCCTCGCGATCTCACGACGGACGCAAAATGCAATGAGATCAGGTTGGATCGCTATCGCGCCTTAGCCCGGTATTTAAGCATGATCTTTCCGGAAAACCGCTTCGCACTTTTCCGGATCATGCTCTAGAAGCACCTGACTTCGGCTTCGGCCTGGGCGCGCCTGAGGTCGTTGAGCGCGTTCGCGGCCTGCTCGGACGAGCGGAACTGGCCGCCCAGATTGCCCCGCACCTGCGCCATGCTCAGCACGGTCTCGGCGGTGACATAGCGATCATAGGGGATGATCGAGGCGACGACGTCGATCGAGCAGGAACATTGCTCGATCGACTGCCGGGATTCGCCATTGGCCTTCATGCAGCCGAACACATATTCCGCCCGCGCCGAGGTCGGATAGTCGTTGATCTCCTGGGCCCGCACGCTGACCGCCATCCCGGCCAGCACCAGGATGGCGACAATCGGTCGTAGCATGCCAGCTCCTGCCATGGTCCTGCTTCCTCTTCTCTTTCCGCAAGCTATGCTATGGATGCTGATCAGAAAAGAAAACATTCGGGGAAGTGGCTCAAGAAACGATGATCATCTCTGTACGCACGGTGTTGGCTGCGGCAGTTCTGGCGGTCATGCAGTTCGGCACCTCGTGCTACGCGCAGACCATCCGCGTTGCAGCGCAGAAGACCGGAACGCTGGCCTGGGAACTGGCCGTCATTCGCTCCCATGGTCTCGACAAGAAGGCCAATCTGTCGATCGACGTCGTCGAGTTGGCCAGCCCCGAGGCCGGCAAGATCGCGCTGCGCGCCGGCACCGCCGACGTGATGGTATCGGACTGGCCCTGGGTGTCGCGCGAGCGGTCGCTCGGCGCCAAGCTGCAATTCTATCCCTATTCGAGCGCGCTCGGCGCCGTGATGGTCCCGGCCTCCTCGCCGGTCAAGACGCTCGCGGACCTCAAGGGGCGGAAGCTTGCTATTGCCGGCGGGGCGATCGACAAGAACTGGCTGTTGCTGCAAGCCGCATCGAAGCAGGACGGCGTCGACCTGAAGTCGCAGGCGACCATCGTCTACGGCGCGCCGCCGCTGCTCGCCGCCAAGACGCTCGGCGGCGAGATGGACGCGACGCTCAATTACTGGAATTTCTGCGCCGCGCTCGAAGCCAAGGGCTTTCGCCGGCTCGCCGGGATGGAAGAGATCCTGCAAAAGCTCGGCAGCAAGGGCCGCATCGCCATGATCGGCTACGTGTTCGACGAAGCCTGGGCCAATGCCAACAAGGATCTGGTGGCCCGCTTCATCGCGGTGACCCGCGCGGCGAAAGAGATTCTGGCGACCTCGGATGCCGAATGGGACGCGATCGCGCCGCTCACCGGCGCGCAGGATCCCGCAACCCTGCATGCCTATCGTGAGCGCTACCGCGAAGGCATCCCGCGCCGTCCGATCGCGGACGAAGAGGCCGATGCGCGCGTGCTCTACCGGGTGCTGGCGCAGCTCGGCGGCCGCGATCTGGTCGGCACGGCAACCGAGCTCGATCCCGGCACCTTCTACCAAGCGATCCCGGGAGACTAGCGGTGCTGCGTCTCCTCTCATTCACGCTGTTCATCGCGACCTGGTGGATCGCCTCGCTGCTGATCGGCGATGCGAAGCTGCCGGCGCCGCCGGCGGTGCTGTCGGTGCTCGTCGCCGAAGCCCGATCGGGCGCGCTGTTCGTCAATCTCGGCGCAACCCTGGCCCGGGTCGCGCTGGCCTTCACCCTTGCCATGGCGCTCGGCTCGGCGATCGGCTATTTGATGGGCCGTGTCTCGCTTGCCAATCGCCTTGGCGATCCCTGGCTGATCCTGCTGCTCAACCTGCCCGCGCTCGTCGTCATCGTGCTCGCTTACATCTGGGCCGGGCTGACCGAGGTCGCCGCGATCGCCGCCATCGCCATCAACAAGCTGCCGACCGCCGTCGTCACCCTGCGCGAAGGCGCCCGCGCGCTCGATCCTGCGCTCGACGAAATGGCGACGGCGTTTTCTTTTCCGCGCGGCCGCGCCTTCCGTCATGTGATCCTGCCGCAGCTTGCGCCCTACATCGCGGCCGCTGCGCGCTCCGGGCTCTCGCTGGTCTGGAAGATCGTGCTGGTCGCCGAATATCTCGGCCGGCCGAACGGCGTCGGCTTCGAGATCGGGGTTGCCTTCCAGCTGTTCGACATCCCCTTGCTGCTTGCCTATTCGCTGAGCTTTGCGGGTGTCGTGCTCATCATCGAAACCCTGCTGGTGCAGCCGTTTGAAACCAGGCTAACGCGGTGGCGGCTCCGTGCAGCTTGAAGTCAATATCACCGGCAAGAGTTTTGAGAGCGCGGCCGGGAAGCGGCACGACGTGCTCGACAACGTCACCTTCACGCTGAACGCTGGCGAGGTCGGCGTGCTGTTCGGCCCGTCAGGCTGCGGCAAGAGCACCTTGCTCCGGATCCTCGCCGGGCTCGACGCCAACTACCGGGGCCATGTCGCGCGGTCGCCGGGCATGCGCCTTGGCATGGTCTTCCAGGAGCCGCGGCTGTTGCCCTGGCGCACGGTCGAGGAAAATGTGCGGCTGGCCGCGCCGCATGTCGACGACAGCACGCTCTCTGCGCTGTTCGAGGTGCTCGAACTGGGCGCGCACCGCAACCATTTTCCCGCGGAGCTGTCGCTCGGCCTCGCCCGCCGCGTCGCGCTGGCCCGCGCCTTCGCCATCGAGCCCGATTTCCTGATCCTCGATGAGCCGCTGGCCTCGCTCGACAATGCGCTCGCGGGGCGGCTGCGCGACCAGGTCGCGACGCTGGTGGCGAGCCGGAAAATGATGACCTTGCTCGTCACCCACGATCTCGACGACGCCGTTCGCCTCGGCGATCGCCTGTTCTTCCTGTCATCGCGGCCGGCCCGAATCCTCCACGTCGAGACCATTGCCACACCACGCGCGACGCGCGGCGAACCCGAGATCGACGAAATCAAGCGGCAACTCTCACAGTTGGACCTTGCAAATATGTGAGACGCCGTCATCCTTGGACGAAGCATAAAGGAGAGGCTGGATGTCGCGCGCGTTGATCGCTGTTGGTGTTGCGTCGCTTGTGCTGCCGGCGACGGTGCTCGCCCAAAGCAAGGGCAAAGGCATTCGGCTGTGGAATCTGACCAGCGCCACGATTTCGAGCTTCGCGCTGTCGCCGGCAGGCAAGAACGAGTGGGGTCCGAACCAGACGCTCAACGACAAGGACAAGGAAGTCGACCATGACGAGCGCCTGCGGATCACCGGCGTCGAGCCCGGCCGCTACGACGCCAAGGTCGGCTACAGCGGCGCCAGGCAGTGCTTCGTTCGCGACATCGAGATCAAGGCCGACGCCGTGTTTTCGGTATCCGACAAGGACTTGAAGGACTGCAACAAATAGGAAGGCTAACCCGCCGGCAGCTCGCCGCCCGTGCCGGCCCGATCGTTGCTGTGCGGATATTCGCAACGCCAGCGCACCGCGGTCCATTTCGGATGTTCGCCGACCCACCGCGCGATGTAAGGCGGCGCGGCCATGGCGCATTGCTGCAGCGAGCCGTTCCAGTTGAACACCAGATGCTGCTCCTCGCAGGTGGCGGGCGACAGCACGGCACATACCGTGACGATCAGATCAATCGGGTTCATGCGCGATCCCTAAGCGTGCTCATGCAATAGATAACACGGCGAAATACGTAATCAGCCACGTCCGGGTTTCACAGCCCCGTGAGAGGTTGGGGAACCCGGTCCGGGAGGCTTCACGCTCTAGAAGTTCAAACCGTACACCAGCCGCGCCTGATGGCGCTCGAAATTGACGAGGTCGAGGGCGGCATTGCTTCCGGCCCGCTGCCCCCAGGCCTGGACGCTCCAGGTCGCGGTCAGGCGTGAACGTTCGGAGAGCTGGAAATAGGCGGTCGGTCCGATGAACAGCGCCTGCCCGGACAGTTCATCCAGGCCGATTCCCTCGTACTTCCTGAAATAGCGCGCTTCGCCGCCGATCAGGATATCCGGCTTCACCCTGGCCATGAGGCCGAATGCGGCACCGATGGTGGCATCCTGATCCGCAGCGCCGGTGCGCGGCGTGCGCGTCCATTCGGGCTCATAGCTTAGGTTGAGGGCCGCGATGACAAAATTCGGGATCACCTCGCGGTCGAACGCGACCGTGAGTTCGGTGCCATAACTACGGACGGCTGCGGCCGTCGTCTCGTCGACGCGATCGGCACGCGTCTCCAGCGCGACCGTCATGCCAAAGGGCGCCGTCTCGCGATTCAGAAAGCGATAGCGGAAATCGACCGAGACGCTCTGCCACGACAGCTGGCGCCGATCGTCAAGACCCGGAACGCGGTTGATGTCGTATGCGCCGAATGACGTTCCGAGCTCGACACGAAAATTCGGCGCGGGCACGAGCTCGAGCTCCATTTCCTGATTGAGCGTGCGATACCGGCCGCCGTCCTTGGCGAAGCGCCCTGTGGTCTGGCTCTGGAATTCGCGCTCACCGACATTGCCCACGTCGGAGCCGATCATGAAGCCGAAGATGTGCTCGGTATCAAAGTCCTCGGCATATGCGCCAGGCGGCAACGCCGCCGCGATGCCGGCAATCGCCGCGCACAGCATCCCCGCCCAACGCCCGGTCTTGAGTTTTGGATTCATCGTCCCCGCACCACCGCCTCAGGCCACACTGTAGGACAAAGCAGCTAGGCCCGCCAATCGCGCAGGTGGTGTCGGTCTCAAGGTCTTGTGGGAAGGGTATGAGAGAAGCTGTCCGAGCGGCCGCAGCGCCCGAGAAAGACACGTTCGACAAAAGACGCCTGCCCGGCTCGATGCAGCGCGCTGCACGAGCCGGGCAGGCTGTCTCGCGTTACTTGTCTTAAGATTACTTGCGCGCTGCGCAGGCGTACATGTTGATTTCCATGCCCACCGGCACTTCGACGATCTTCGGTGTTTTCCAGGCCATTTCCTTCTCCCAAGTCATAAGTTGGCGCAAGCCTCGCGCCGCGCGGCAAGCTAGGGCTGCCTTTTCCAGGGCGCAAGCCGGCCGGGTAAGGACCCGACTTCGCTGCTGGACATGCCGAAGCGGACGACGGCTCGCTGACATCTGCCCGGCATTGGGAACTCCGACACTGATCTGTCGGGCATTTTCCGGCTGCCGGGCGGCGACGCGTGGGTAAGGAGACCCGATTCATCCAGCCGCGTCTTGCCCAAGAGCGAAATCGCAACTTTTTTTGTTATGCGCGGAATTCTGCGTCAATATCCGGCAAATCCGCCCGGCAAAGTTCGCCGGCTGGCAACTTATTTGAGCAGGCGCAGCAGGGCCCGGCCGGCGCGCGAGTTCAACTCCTTCGCATCCAGCGTTCCGTCATTGTCGGGATCTGCGGCCTTGAAGCGCTGCTCGACGACCGCGAGATATTCGTCGAGCGTCAGGGTGCCGTCGTGATCGGGATCGGCAGCGGCCAGTTCTTTCGCGGTCAGCCGTCCACGCAATTCGCGCGCGTCGAGCGTGCCGTCATGGTCGGGATCGAGCTTCGCGAACAGATTGGCGGCAGCCTTCTTGGCTTCGGCGAGATCGACCGTACCGTCATTATCAGGATCGAGCATCTTCAGCGCGCCCTTGCGGCCGGATGCCGCCAGGGCGGGCGCCGACAGGACGGCCATGGCCAAAGTCAGAGCAAACGATCGACGCGAAATCATCATTCATCTCCCTTACGTGCCGCTCCGGCGACGGGGCGAAGTGCGCCACGAAAAGCGCACCATAACAGCCTTGGCGAACCTTCGACAGCTGGCGCAACCGGTGAGTCCTTGTCGGTTTTCGGGTGGAAAGAGACCTCCCGACTGGTCACCTGTGAAGCTCCGACGTATCGCACCAAGATGATCGAGGCGAGCCATGAGCGACATTTGGAGGAGCGCATTGGGCTGTCTGGTTGTGCTCGGTCTGCTTGCGCCCGTGTCCGCGCAGACCCGGCACCCTGCCCCATCGGCGGAGGCGGTCCAGCAGCGCGTGCTCACCGGCAAGGAGCGGCTCGGCCGCAAATGGACCGACGAGCAGCGTATCGATAATTGCAATGTGCCGCCGGACAAGCGGGGCGCGAAACCGCGGCCGAGTGTCTGTCCCCCGACGCCGTCCAGCTGACCGTTCGCGCCGCGGCATCACGGCGGGCCGCGCTGGTGTAGCGTATTCCACGCGGCAAGCCACGAACGCATCTGCGAAAGACCTGACGCTTTCGATCAGTCTCTTGCGGTTAGCGGGCGCTCGTTCACGTTTTCGTATTGACCCGTTTTGGTTTCAGGCGGATGGTTCCGTCCGCAACGTCAGGAATAGGCGTGCGAAAAAAGGTTCATTGGGAGGATAGGATGAGACGCATTGCGCTGGCCGCAAGCCTCGTGATTCTTGCATCGTATGGTGCAAGCGCCCAGACCAACGAGCAGTTGGTCAAGGGGGCGACTGATACTTCGAACGTTCTCAATTACGGCATGGGCTACAATCTTCAGCGCTTCTCGACGCTGAACCAGATCAACAAGGACACGGTCAAGAATCTCGTTCCCGTTTGGAATTACAGCCTCGCCGACGATCGCAGCGAGCAATCGCAGCCATTGATCTACCAGGGCACCATCTATCTCACCACGCACAACGCCACGATGGCGATTGACGCCAAATCCGGCAAGCAGGTGTGGAAGACCAAGGTCGAATATCCCGCCGAAACACCGCGCATCGTCTGCTGCGGCATCATCAACCGCGGCGCGGCGCTGTTCGATGGCAAGGTGTTCCGCACCACGCTCGACGCCAATGTGATCGCGCTCGATGCCAAGACCGGCAAGGAGCTGTGGCGCCAGAAGGCCGCGGATATCAAGGAAGGCTACTCGATGACGGTGGCCCCGCTGGTCGCCGACGGCGTCGTGATCACCGGCATCTCGGGCGCCGAGTTCGGCACCCGCGGCTTCATCGACGGCTGGGATCCCGCAACCGGCAAGCATCTATGGCGCACCCATACCATCCCGTCCCCGGACGAACCCGGTGGCGACACCTGGAAGGGCGACACCTGGAAGCTCGGCGGCGGATCGACCTGGATCACCGGCTCCTACGATGCCGAGCTGAACACGGTGTATTGGGGTATTGGCAACCCCGGACCGTTCAATTCGGCGGTACGTCCCGGCGACAACCTCTACACCTGCTCGGTGCTGGCGCTCGATCCGAAGACCGGCAAGATCAAGTGGCACTACCAGTTCTCGCCGAACAACCCGTTCGACTATGACTCGGTTGCCGAGATGGTGCTCGCCGACATGACCGTCGAGGGCAAGCCGACCAAGGTGCTGATGGACGCCAACCGCAACGGCTTCTTCTACGTGCTCGATCGCACCAATGGAAAGCTGCTCGCGGCCAATCCTTACGTGACGGTCAACTGGGCGAGCGGCATCGATCTGAAAACCGGCCGTCCGATCGAGACCGACATCTCCAAGGATGCGCGCGACGGCAAGAAAGTCCTGGTGCAACCGTCGATCCTTGGCGGCAAGAACTGGGAGCCGATGTCGTACAATCCGCAGACCGGCCTAGCCTACGCCAATACGCTCAATATCGGCGGCAACTACAAGGCCGAGCCCGCGACCTACAAGCAGGGCGAATGGTATCTCGGCATGGACCTCACCGATCCCTGGGCCTGGCCCAACGGACCGCGCGGCTATCTCAAGGCCATCGAGCCCATGACTGGAAAGAGCAAGTGGGAGGTGGCGAGCGACATCCCGCGCTTCTCGGGTGTGCTCTCGACCGCCGGCGGCGTCGTGTTCTCCGGCCAGCTGACCGGTGAATTCGATGCGTTCGACGCCGAGAACGGCAAGAAGCTGTGGAGCTTCCAGACCGGCTCCGGCATCGAAGGCCAGCCGGTGACCTGGCAGCAAGATGGCGTTCAGTATATCGCCGTCACCAGCGGCTACGGCGGAGTGTACTCGATCTTCTCCGGCGACGAGCGCCTTGCGAAAGTGCCGACGGGCGGGTCCCTTTGGGTCTTCGCCGTCAAGCAGTGAGCGCGGATCGCACGTGAAGACAGTATCGATCTGGACGGCGGCGGTGTTCACCGCCGCCGCGATGACGGGCATCGCGACTATGACGATGCCTGCCATCGCACAGCAAGCAAATGCCGACGGCGATCAGGCCACGATCGACAAGGGCAAAGTCACCTACGCCCAGAAGTGTTCGCACTGCCATGGTCCGAACATGGTCAATTCGGGCACGGTCACGCCGGACCTTCGTACCCATCCCGATGACAAGACACGGTTCGTCACCACGGTGAAGCAGGGCAAGAACGGCAAGATGCCGCCGTGGGGCGACATCCTGAGCGACGAGGAGATATCGGATCTCTGGGCCTTCGTCGCAAGCCGGAGAAAGCCATGAGGGCCTGGACCGCGGCGCTAGCCGCCGCTCTCGGCTTCGCACTGATCTCGACGCTTGCCGGCGTGACCGCGGCACGCGCGGCCGACGAGCCGCTCCGAGTCTGTCTCGACGAGGACCTGCCGCCGTTTTCCGTGCATCATCGCGGCAAGCCCGCCTCGGGCTTCGACGTTGCGCTCGCGCAGGCAATAACCGGGCGGCTCGGCCGCAAGCTCGAGATCCAGTGGTTCGAAAGCAAGCTCGATGACACCGCAAGCCCGGCGCTCGAAGCCAATGCGCTGCTGTCGGACGGGCGCTGCTCGTTGGTCAGCGGCTACGCGCTTACCACGGACTCGCTGAAGGCGCCCGGCGTCACGACGGCCAAGCTGCCGGACTTCGACGGCGCCACCCGCGAGGATCGCCGCCGGCGGATCCCGATCGGCGTGCTGGCGCCGAGCCAGCCCTACATCTATTCGCCGATGACCGTCGTGCTCGGTCCCAAGGCCAAAGACAAGATCAAGGAGCGCAAGATCACCGATATCGGCGATCTCGCCGGCCTTCGCCTGACGATCGAAAGCGGCACGCTGGGCGACGCCATCCTGATGACCTTCGACAAGGGAAAGCTGATCGACGACATCACGCACCTCGTTCCGGGGCGCAGCGATCTGTTGGGCGAACTGGAACGCGGCGAATTCGACGCCACATTGCTCGACCTGCGCCGCTTCGACGCCTACCGCGCTGAACATCCGGACACCAGGATCACGGCCTCGGGCTACTATTATCCGATCGGCGCCAACCGCGGCTACGTTGCGCTCGAGACCGACAAGGTCCTGCTGGAATCGGTCAACAAGGTCCTCACCGACCTGCAGGCCAAGGGAACCATCGCGGAGCTCGGCAAGGCTGCCGGCCTCACCTGGCTTCCGCCGCGCGAGCCGATCATTCTCGGCGATGTCTGGCTGAAGATTCTGAACCGGTGATGCCGGCGATAGCTATCGCAAATAGCTCGCCAGATTCATGCTCTGGATCTTGGAGATCGCCGAATAGGACGCCGTCAGCTGCGCCTGATAGGTCGAAAGCTGTGCCGTCACGGCCGCGACATCGACGCTGGTGAGGTCCGTCGACAGCGTCTTCGCAAAATTCTGGTAATCGCTCTGGTTTGTGCTGGCGGTCTCGATCTGCGACGCCGCGGCCGACAGCTTTGCCTGCACGGTGGATGTGGCATCCAGCGCATTGCTCGCGAGGTCGAGCGCCTGCGTGATGTCGCTCGACGACAGCGTCGCGCTGTTGCCGACGTACTTCAACAGCCGCATCACCTGCTCGAACGCCGGATTGTCGGCGGTGACGCCGTACGAGATCGACTGGCTGTCCGACACGCGCACGGACGCGATCTCGCTGTCGCCCTTGTAGTAGCTGGTGTCTGATGTCGTCAGCGATCCGGTGCCGGTGTCGAAGCTCGACAGATCCGCCGGCGCGGTGTCGGTGCGGGCGCCGCTGAAGACATATTCGCCGTCATACTGGGTGTTGAGCAGCCCCTGCATCTGCGCCATGGCCTGCTGGGCGTAGTTGATCACCGATGCCGTCGCCGTGCTGCTGCCAGTGGTGGCCGCGCTGAGCTGGGTCCGCAACTGCGTGATGATGTCGGTCACCGAGCCGACCGCCGAATACATCACCTGCACCTTGTTATCGGCGAGTTGGCTGGCATCGATATAGGACTGCGCGCGCGTCACCGACACCTGCAAATTGATGACGCGCCCGGCGCCGGAACCGTAGCCGCCGAAATCTTCGGATTGCAGCCCGGAGGACTCCTGCACCTGCTCGTTGGCCATCACCGCCTGCACCCGCAACGCGTTCGATATCATCAGGTCCGACTGTGCAAAGGTGGCAACGCGCATCGTCATGACGACGGCCTCGGGTTCAGCTGGCGCTCATCGCGGTCATCAGCGCCGAGAACATGGCATTGATGGCGGTAATGATCTGGGACGCGGCGGCGTATTTGTTTTGCAACGCACTCAGATTTGCGGATTCCTCGTCAATGTTGACGCCAGACTGCGACGACAGCGAATTCGCATAGGTCGATTGCGCGGTTTGCTTGGCGGTGTAGGCCGCCGACGCCTGGGTCGCCTTGCCAGCGGCGTTGGCGACGATGGCGGCCGCGTAGTCCGTGAAAGAGCCGGTGGTCGCCCCGAGGCCGCCAGCCATGCCGAAATTGGTCGACCCCGTCAGCGCGCTCGAGAGCGCGTTCACCACCGTCGCCGAGCCCGGTGACAGCACCGAGTTTCCGGCCGTCATCGTGGACGACGCATCGAGCGTCGCCGTCGGCAGCGCCGCCGTGCCGTTTAGGATGTCGCTGCGAACGGCGATGTCGGACGCGCCGGTCCCGGTGATCAGGTCGTTGAACCCGAAGTAATCCGAAAAGCCCTCGCCCGAACTGCCGACCGAGCTCGTCATCTCGTTGATCGCAACGCCGTTGCTGGATGTGGTCGTCGAGATCGACAAGTGTCCGTTAGCATCGACCGAAGCTGACAGCCCCGAGATACCGTTGATCGCGGTGGCGAGATCACCGACCGTGGCGTAGGACGACAGATCGAGGTCCTGGTAGGACACCAGATTGCCGCTCTTGTCCGCAACGGCGATTCGCACCGTGCCGGTCGCCGAGAACGGCGTCGTGCTGCTCACAGTGGCAGTTCCGGTCAGGCTGGCCGGCGGCGGCACCGACGTGCCCTGGTTCGATACCGCGTTGACGGTCGCGGTCAGCTGCCGGGCCAGCTCGTCGAGCTGCGACTGCGCGGCCGGCAGCGTCTGGTCGCGCAGCGTGATCAGCGCGCTGACCTTGCCCGAGGAGATCTGCGAGGTGATGTCGACGCCGTTGACGGTGATGCCGCTGAAACCGCTTGACGATCCCGCGCTGTACGTCGTCGACGCCGTGACGCTGGGCAGCGCCGTATAGCTCAGCGGATGCGCCGTGCTATCGACCAGCGCCTGTCCCGATCCGGTATAGACCTGCAGATCGCCGGTCGACGTGGTGAAATAGCTCACATTCATCATCGACGCGAGATCCTGCAGCGCACTGTTGCGCTGGTCCTCCAGATCGGCCGTCGACTGCCCGGCTGCCGCTTGCTGCTTGATCTGCTTGTTGAGGTCGGAGATCTGCTGCAGGTCGGAATTGATATCGGTGACCGACGATGCGATGTCCTGGTCGGCATTGGAGCGCAGCGTCTGGATGCCGCTAGAGGTCTGCTGCAGCTGTGTCGTCACCGCCGCAAGCGCGCTGACGGCGTTCGATTGCAGCGACGCGCTGCTCGGCGTGCTCGCCAACGACGACAACGCCGACTCGAATGTCGCGATCGTGTTGGCCAGCGAGGTGCCCGTCGTGGAGCTGTCCGAGCTCGATGTGCTGCCATAGAGCTGCTGGAGCTCGGTCAGAAAACTGTTGGTGGTATCGGCGGCGCCGAGATCAGAATCGGCCCCGACCAGCGACTTCAGGAGCAGCTTGTCGACCGCGCTGCTGATCCCCGTGATCGTGACGCCGGTACCGACACCGGAAGTGACGCTGCTGCTCTGGTTGGCGGTCTTCGCGGTATAGCCCTTGGTGTCGGCATTGGAGATATTGGCCGAAGCTACGCTGATCTGCACCTGCGTGGCTGACAGCCCGCTGAATGCGATGCTTCGTGCGATATCGAGCGACGACACGACCAACTCCCTCCGGCGCCGGCCCGATCAGGCCCGCACGTTGGTGCCATAGGACATCGCCGGCGTGACGCGACGACCGCCGGCGCCATAAGGCGATACGTTGGCGATCTGCTCGCGGATCGCCTGCATGATCGCCTCGATCCTACGATTGCTGGCATCGATCGCAGCGCGTAGCCGCATCACATTCTCGTCCATCGCCATGCGCAGCTTCAGGATCCGGTCCATCAGCTGCTCGCGCAGCACGCGGTCCTGGACGTTGAGATTTGCCGTCTTGCCGACCGCTTCCGCCACACACTGCTCGAACAGGGTGGCAAGTCGATGCTTCTCGTCGACCTGCTTCAGCCGCGAGGCCGGCAAGCCCTTGGCGAGCTCGACATTCTCCTCGTTCACGATCGCGATCAGATTGTCGATCAGCGCGATCAACGACCTTGCGCGCTCGTCATTTCCCGCGGGATTGATCTTGATGTTGCGTTCCGGTGTCATGTCATCGCTCCCGTTCAAGCTAGTGTCCGCGACGCAGGGCGCGAACCGATTGTGCGCTGCGCCCGTACGCGGTGATTGCCGTTACCCGGACCGCGGCCCGGTTGAGTTCATGGTCGAGCCGCGCGCATTCGCGCATTAGCTGGTCCTGCAACGTTCCGACATCGTCGAGCAACGCACGAAGCTGCGCGCGATCGTCCGGCCGGACCGCAGCGGCCTTCGCCTTCAGCCGCTGAAGCCTGACCAGCAAGCGGTCATTTTGCTTTTCGGTCATCATCGCGACACCGCCGAGATCAGCGTATCGAACATCTTGTCGACTGTGGTGATCACCTGCGAGGCCGCCGAATAGGCCTGCTGCGCCGAGATCATGTTGGAGAACTGGCCGCTGGTATCGGTAGTGCTCGACTCCAGCTCGCTGCCGTAGATCGTGCCGGCGCCGTTGGTGCCCGAGGTCTGCAGCGTGGCGTTGCCGGAAGCTGCCGTCGCGGAGTACATGCCGTCGCTAGCCGCGCTCAATCCGTTGGGGTCGCTGAAGGTCGCGACCGCAATCTTGTAGATCGCGATCGTCTGCCCGTTGGAGTAGGTGGCGTCGACCACGCCCCCCTTGCCGATCGAAATGCTGCTCAGCTTGCCATAGGGCAGACCGTCCGACGTGATGCTGGTGAGATCGACGGCTGGCGTGGTCTCGCCCGATGAATACTGCGTCAGGCCGTCGGTCTTGCCGGCCGTACCGAGATTGAGCGTGATGGCCGTGCCGTTGGCGGCAGAACTGTCGGCCGCCCCATCCTTCCAACCCGTCACCGAGATGACGGGAGGGCTCGGGCTGGTCGAGGCGAGCGAGCCGTCGCTGTTGAAGGTGATATCCACCGTATCGGTGATCGCGCTGGCACTGTCTGTCGTGGAGTCCGACGCGAGCTTTGGCGTCTCGAAACTGGCCTGCCAGCTGTTGTTGGCGGTCTTTTTCCAGTCGATCTGGATCGTGCTCGCCGTGCCAAGCGAATCGTAGACCGTCATCGAGCTGTTGAAGGTCGCACCGACGGCGGCATCGGCCGGCAGGTTCGCCGCGACCGTGGTTTTGGTGGTGGCGCTGCCGCTGGTGGACGCCACCTGCGTGTTGATAGGTCCGAGGCTCGCGGCAGAGGCATTGCCGACGATGTTGCCGTCAGCGTCGGTGCGCCAGCCCTCGAGGTAATTGCCGTTGTTGACGAGATAGCCCAGATTGTCGGTGGTGAACGCGCCGTTGCGTGTATAGGAGGTGGTGCCGCCGGACGTCGCGTTGGTTGTGACGAAGAAGCCGCTGCCCTGAACCGCGACGTCGGTGGCGTTGGTGGTCGCGGACAGCAAGCCCTGCTGGGTGATGTTGGCGCGGCCGGACACCGTGACGCCGCCGGACGTATATGAGGTGGCGCTGTTCGACGCGGTCACCAGATCCTGGAACATCGCCGACGTGGTTTTGTAGCCCGTGGTATCGGCGTTGGAAATGTTGTCGGAAATCATTGCCAGCGACTGACTCTGCGCGTTGAGCGCCGAGATCGCCGAGGAAAGAGCACCAGTGAGACTCATGATAAAACTCCGGAAGCAATCAGGACGTGACGCCGATGATGTTGGCGGCGCTGACGGGGACGCCGTTCACGAGCAGCGAGGGCGTCGAGCCGGAGGCATCGATGCCGGTCACCGTTCCTGTCATCGTGGTGTAGCTGAGCAGCGAGTTTCCGGCGGAGTCGGTCGCGGTCACCTGAATCGTATACTGGCCGCCGTCCTTGAGCTGGGTCCCGTCGGAGGTCTGGCCGTTCCAGGTGAAGGTGTTGGAGCCGGCGGTTCCGGTCCCCTTGCCGCTCCATACCGTGTTGCCCGAGGAGTCCTGGATCGTGATCGCGACGTTGGACGCAGCCGAGGTGAGCGAGTAGCCGAAGGTCGCCGAGCCGTTGCTCAACTCCGCCGTGTTCGTCTTCGCCTCGACGGTGTGGCCGATATAGTTGACCGAGTTGAGCGTCACGAGGCTCGAGAACGAGCTCGCCAGCGACGTCATGCTGGCGTTGGTCGATTGCTGCTCGGTGAAGTTGGCGTAGGAGGTGAGCTGGTTGATGAAGTCGGTCGTGCTGGTGGCGTTCAGCGGATCCTGGTTTTGCAGCTCGCTGACGAGAAGGTTGAGGAAATCGGTCGAGCTCATCCCCATCGACGCACTCGACGACGAGCTCGACGTGGTGGAAGTTGCAGCAGAGGTTGCCGAGGAAACGGTCATGACAAGGCTCTCTTCGCCGCGGGATGCGCGACGGAACGCGGTGGAACATTGGGGTCGTGATGTCGTTCGCAGATAAAACGGATGACGCGCCGATTTCAGGCGCGGATTCATCCGCCCGGAATCACTTGATGAATCGGCAGAATTTGCCGTGTCCGTTGCGGGCTCATGGCTCGCAGGCGTGCGCAAGCATCTCGCCGCGAAGGCACGCGGACAGCTGCAATGGCAATGCGGAACGTCTTAGAGCGAGAGGCTGATCGGCAGATCCGGCTCGCCGAGCATCAACGCCGGAGGCGTCAATGCGGGCAACAGGCAAAGGGCCAGCAACAGCGCCGGCAGCACCTTGCCTTGCTGTGCGGATCGGCCCGGTGCTTGTGCATCGTTCGGCTGATCGTCAGTCGGGGCCGGCCCCGAAGCGGGCTTCTGGGGCAATTTCGCCGCCGCGGTCACGATGCTGTCGGCAAGACCCTTTGGTGCGCGAACCGGCGGCGCCGCGAGCGCGCGGCGTACCGCACTCGCCTCCTCGTAAAGCGTCCGCGCCTCGGCCGAAGATGCCAGGAGCTGGGCGGCGGCAAGACGTTGATCGTCGGGCCAGCGGGACAGATCCTCCCCCAGCCGATCGATCAGGTCTTCGAATATCGCAACGTCCATCGCGCGCGCAGATCCAGCCTCGTCGCCAAGGCTGTCATAAAGCATTCGCGGGACGGCGGAAATCAATTTCCGCCGCTGCCGCATCAGGTCCAGCATGGTGCTTGCCGCACGGCTATTTTCCCTAACCGGGAGCGCCCGCCCAGGCCCTTGCTGCGCCGGCTAAGCGCCCTCGCCGGGTGATTCGCGGCCCTCTCCGGGCTCAGCGGCCGGCGGCTGATTCGAGCGTCATGTCGAGTGCCCTGGCCTTGGCGGCCTTGCCGGCGGTCGCCTCGACGAACTTCCAGGCGTCGCGCAGTTCCGCCAGGCTCGCGATGATGCGCCGGAAATTCTCCCGGGCCTGCGGCCGGCCATAGGAGCGCAGGCACGCCATGATCAGGGCGTTATAAGTGCGGTAGAGACGATCGGCCATCGCGCCGCCGCGGGTGAAGTCGAGATTGTGGCTCAACCCGCGCAGGATCGCGGTCGCCCGCGTCAGATAGATGTGCCCTTCCTCGAAGCGCTTCGCCTCGTGCGCGTCCAGCGCCTTCTGCAACAGCGTGATCGCGCCGTCGCACAGCATCACGACCGCCTTCAACGGCGGAACCGCCACCGCTGCGGATCGATAGGCATTGTTGGCTTGGTAGGCCGTGGCATTCTGTGTCATCAGTTACTCGATGCTGCGTCTAGGAGTGCTTTCAGGTAGCCCAACGTGTTGTTCGCGCTTTCGATGGCCGCCTGGTAATTGGCGTATTGAACCTGCAGCTGAGCCTTGAACGTCGCCGCATTGCTCTGAATGTCGCTGACCTGGGACTGCAGGTCGGTGTCGCGCGACTGCAAGTTGGTGATCATGGTCTGGAGTTGACCGCTGGTTCCGGAACTGGTGTGCGCGAGCTGGTAGAGCTGCGTCGCCAAACCGGACGACGATGTCACCGTGATCGACTGCGAGGTCGAGCCCGTATAGGTGAAGGCCATACCGGCGTAGATCGTTCCTGAATTGCCGATGATGGTGTTGCCGACCGCCGAAAAGCCGGAGCTGTCGCCGCCGACCGAGGCTCCGGTCAGCGTACCGGTGGAGTCCACCGTGAGGTCGAGCGTGAAGGATTGCGGCGACGTGCCGGTATTGACCACACTGAGCTGGCTGGACGAAGTGGCGGTCTGCGCCGACAGCAGCTGGGTGACGCCGGCGAGATTTTGCGTCAGCACCGTCGACAGCGTTCCGGTATCGAGCTGGAGCTCGTTGTTCTCATTGAAGGACAGGCCGAGATCGGCCATCGTCATGCCGCCGACCGTCCCGCTGAGCACCTGCTGCAGCTGGGTCATGAGATCGCGCATCGTGCTGTCGCCGAACAGCACCGCGCTCGACGCGGCCGTGCCGTCGGAATTCTGCGCCGACTGCGCGATCACCTGGTCGCGAAATGCGTTGTAGTTGGTGACGAAGGTCTGCAGCGCTGACGTGATCTGGCTGGTGTCGGTCTCGATGCTGATGTTGAGGCTGGTGCCGCTCGGCGTCGGCTGCAGCAGGTCGAACGTGACACCGGACAGGACGTCGGAAATGTCGTTGGTGTTACGCGTGAGCGCGATGCCGTCGAGGGTGAATTCCGCGGACTGCGACTTCTGCAGCACGTCAGTGAACGCCCCGGACGTGTCGGTGACGCCGAGCTTGTTCAGGATGTCATCGCCCGACGTCGACGAATAGGCGATGTCAGCGGCGTCCTGCGTCCCCGTCAGCACCATCTCGTAGGACCCGCTCGACACCTGGACGATGGAGGCCTGGACATTGGTGGTCGAGGTCTGGGCGTTGATGGTGTCGACGATATCCTGCATCGACATGCCGCTGGTGATCGAGATCGCCGTGCCGGTGCCGCCGGACAGGCCGAGCGAGAAAGTGCCGGAGAGGCCCAGCGCCATCGAGCTGCTCGACTGCGAGGAGCCGATCACCTTCTGCGCGGTCGCGAGCTGGGTGATCTGAAGCGTGTGATCGCCGGTCGCCGAGCCGCTGTTGACGCTCATGTTCAGTGCCGACGAGGCGCTGACGTCACCGGTGGACGAGATCGTCGCCGCCCGGGTGGCGAACGCGTTGGTGGCGATCGAATTGATGATCGAGGTGCTGAGCGACGACAACCCGGTTGCCAGCGTCGACAGCTCGGTCTGCAGCGATTGATAGGCCGTGATCTTGGCCTGGTTCGCGGTGATCGTCGTGGTGATCGAGGTCGCCGCTGCGAGCTTGGCATTGACCTCGGCCTCGATCAGGGCATCCCAATCGATGCTGGTCGAATTGGTCGTGCCGGTCGTTGTCACCGTGCTGGCAGAACTGGTCGACGTCGTGTTTGATGTGCTCGAGGTGGCGCTGCTAACCGTCATGTCGACACTTCCGCCGCGATAGGAACCGGGCCGGCATCATGCCGGCCCGATCGATCTTTCGAATTAGCCGAGCAGCTTCAGCAGGTACTGCGGCATCTGGTTCGCCGCGGTTTCAGCGGAGACCGCGGCCTGGGTCTTCACCTCGGCCGAGGACAGTGTCGCCTGCTCGGAGGCGATATCGACGTCTTTGATCGCCGAGTTGGCCGACTGCAGGTTCTGGGTCTGGGTCGAGATCGAGTCGGCGCTGAAGTTGAAGCGGGATTCCTGAGCACCGATCTCGGCGCGTGCGGACGAAACCTTGTCGATCGCGGTGTCGAGAGCCGTCATCGCGCTGGTGGCGCTCGACAGGCTGGACACATCGAGCGACGTCACGGACAGCGACGAGGCCGTGAGGCTCGTCAGCGTGATCGTGATGGTGTCGGCCGAGGTCGAACCGACCAGCACCGAGACGCCCGAGGAGAACACGCTCGAACCGTCGAGCAAGCTCTGGCTGCTGTAGCGGGTTCCGCTGGCGATCGAGTCGATTTCGCCCTTGAGCTGCGTGAATTCCGAGTTGATGTAGGCGCGGCTGGAATCGGCCACGGTGCCCGAGGCGGACTCGGAAGCCAGCGACTTCATGCGGGCCAGGATGTCCGAGATGTTGGAGGCGCCGCCGTCGGCGGTCTGCAGGATCGAAGTCGCCTGCGCCGCGTTGGTGGCGGCCTGCTGCAGCGTCGTGATGTCGGAGGAGATGCGGGTCGAGATCGCAAGGCCCGCCGCGTCGTCGGAGGCCGAGGTGATGCGCGAGCCGCTCGACAGCTTCGACAGCGCGCTGGTTTCCTGCTGCGAGTTGATGTTGAGGTAACGGACCGCGGAGTTCGCGGCGGTGTTGGTGGAGATTGCCGGCATGAGTAGCTCCTGTGCTGATGGGGCATGGCATGCCGCATCGTGAAAAAGAGAGGTGACGCGGATCCAGCCCCCGTCCGCCCGATCAAACGGGCCGGCCGCCGGTGGTCAGGCGCAAAATCTTCAGAAGCTGGAATTTATGGTTACCAGTCGGTAAAAGCGCCGCGCAGGTCGCGCTCGTGCCGCTTCAGCATCTCGCGCAGCTGCTGCCGTCCTCGCTTCAACAGCGACTCCACCGCGGCCACGGTCGTGTCCATGACCTCGGCGATCTCGCCGTTGCTCATGTTCTCGTGATACGACAGGATCACTGCGACGCGCTGCTGCTCGGGCAGGCGCTGCATCGCGACCTCCAGCAGATTGCCGATCTCGTTGCGCTCGATCACGGCGGAGGCATCGAGCTGGGTGTCTGCGACCTCGGGCACGACATCGACATTCTCGGTGCGCGGCTTGCGGCGCAGATCGATGCAGCGGTTGCTGACGACGCGATAGAGCCAGGTCGAGAACTTGGCGCGGCCATGCTGCCAGCGGCCGCGATGCGTCCACACTTTCAGCATCGTGTCCTGCACGACATCCTCGGCGTCGGCGGCGTTGCCGACGATACGCAGCGCGATCGCGTAGGCGCGATCGACGTGGCGTTCGACCAGAGCACGAAACGCCGTTTCGTCGCCGGCGGCGAGGCGGTCGAGCAATTCCTTGTCTTCGTCGTGGATCTCGGCGGTGTCGAGCGGGCCCGCATCGGCAACGGTGGGCACGTTGCTCCACGGCGCAGCCGCTTCGGCCGGTGCAACCGCGGCCGGCGTGGCCTCCACTTCGGCCGGTGCCCTCATATCAAGCGCGTAACTCATCCGCCGCTCTCCAACCAACGCCGCTGGCACACATTCCATGCGGCTTCTGAGCGTTGAACGGAGAGGGTCAGCAAACCAGGCGAACTTTTTTTGTTATTTTTCAAATGCTTAGCCGGATGTTTTTGCCGACCGCCCGGCAAAAGCTGCCGCTGCGCGTAGGCGCAGGGAAAAATGCGACGGAGTTTGGAGCAGTCGTTCAGCATCGCCTCGCATTTCCGCGGAAGAGATCGTCGCGTCGGAAAACGCTGTTGTCACACCAACTAACGCCACGCGAACCCATGCATGCGCCGAGCATGCGAGTGACTCACCGCCGTTGGTCGCCATCTTGCATTCGACGATTGCGACTAGGCAATTTTTTCCGAATCACTGTTTCGACGTTATCGGATTTTTTGAATCTGTCAGTCGCGAAGCGCGCGTTTTCGAATCCCGCATCAACTTTTTTGAACTGTCGCGCCTGATTTGGCTCACGCGCGCGTTCAACGCATGAGGACTGGCGGGAATTTTGCGCATGACGATCATGACGATCGACGCGACGCGTCGAGCGCAGAATGTTTCTGCATGTTCATTCGATGTTTTCGATACATTTCTGTTGCGCGCCTGCACGACGCCGGATGGCGTATTTGAAAGGGTTTTTCAGCGTTGCTGCATTGCTGAAAATTTTCCGAACATGTCCGCCAGTTTCGTTCAGCATCGAATCCAGGCGGAGGCGCGAGCGCGCAAGGTATCGCAAGAGCGCCGCGGCTCAACTGAAGTGCGCATCGCCGACATCTACAAATACTTTCCGTTCAGGCTGTTCGGCCTGACCCGCGATGCGCTGCACGATCTCGCGCAGATCGAGTTCGACACCGAACTGGAGCTCTGCCGCGTCAATCCCGAAATGCTCGAGCAATATCTGGACATGAAGCGCGGCGGCTTTCGCGTCGGCTTCATTTCCGACACCTACTGGAGCACCGACCAACTCGCGCAGCTGCTGCGTTCCTGCAGTCCCGGGCTGAGCTGGGATTTCCTTTATGCGTCCTGCGATCACGGCAGCAGCAAGAGCGAGGCTCTGTTTGAGGCCTATCTCGCCGAGCAAGGCATCGACGCGGCAAGCTCGTTCCATGTCGGCGACAACCACACCGCCGATATCAAGGGCGCGCGCCGTCACGGCATCCGTCCGCGCTACTACCCGCAGGCCGGCGCGGCGCTGGCTTCCAAGTTTCAACGCGAGACATCGATCTTTGAATTGCTGTGCCCCGATCAGCCGTCGCGGCTCGACTGCGGCGCCCGCACGCTGCGGCGCGCGGTGACGGCGAAGAGCGCGGAGCATTCTCCCGCCTTCAACCTCGGCGTGACCGTGCTCGGCCCCGTGATGGCGGCGTTCGACGCATTCATTTCTGCGCGGCGCAGCACGCTTGCTCGCGAGGGCGCGCGCGTTGCGGTCGGATTCCTCGGCCGCGACGGCCTGCTGCCGCATCGCGTCTGGCAGGCAAACCACGGCGAGACCGGCGCCTATATCGAGATCAATCGTCGCGTCAGCCTGGTCGGGTCTGCCGATACGCTCGAACCACTCTGTGAGCTGCTGGGCCGGGTCGTCAAGATCGACGCGGCGACCTTTATCGACATCGTCAAGGTGCAGCCGCCCGCCGTGATGAAGTTCTTCGCGCAGTATCCCGACGGCATTGCCAGCGGCCGCGAACTCGCCGACGCCCTGCCCGATCTGATGGACCCGCGCGAGATCACCGATATCGCTGCCGGTGTCCGGACCCGTTTGCTGACCTATCTTCGCGCGCATATCCGGGATTTCGATGGCTGCACCGATCTGATCCTGGTCGACCTCGGCTATTCCGCAAGCGTGCAGAAGTCGTTGCGGCGAATTTTCGATCGCGAGGGCATCCGCATCCGCCTGCACGGCGCCTATCTGCTGACGCTTGACGATGCCTTCGACGGCATCTCCGATGACGACACCGCGGAGGGCCTGGTCTCTGATCGCGTCGTCACGCCGCACGTCAAGCGCATGCTGATCCGCAACGTCGCCTTGCTGGAGCAGCTGTGCTGTTCGACCGAAGGATCGGCGCGGGACTATCGCGACGATGAGGTATTGCGCGAGGGTGATCAGCGCCCGGCCGCCCAGCTGGCGCTGGCGACCGAGGTGCAATCCGGAACGCTGGCCTATGTTTCGCGCGCCCGCGAGCTGGCACCACGCTACGGATTGCAGCCCGATGCCGCCCCCGCGGTCGCGGCGCGCTGGACCGCCGCCGTGCTCGGCCGCCTCCTGCTGCTGCCGGACGATGATGAGCTCGCGCTGCTCGGCGGCATCAAGCATGACGTTAATCTCGGCACCCCGGCGCTGGCGCCATTGCTCGATGCCGACTTCGTCAATGATAGCATCATCGCCCGCGGCCTCATGACCGCCTGCACGGCTCCGGCGCCCCCGATGTGGCTGGCGGGCAGCTTTGCCGCCCTGTCGCCGTCGCATGCCTATCTCTACACGCTGTTCGGCGCCAGTCGCCTGCCCGCGAATGTGTTCGGCGAAGCACTGTGCGGGACGCTGCAGGTCGGTCTGTTCGAGCGGAACGGCCAGGCGTCGCTAGAGGCGATCAGCGTCTATCACAGCGGGCTCGGCGATCTTCGCCTGCGGATCCCGCTGTCGCGCCGGATGGCAATCGCGACTATCGTGCTGCCGCTGGCCAAGCTCACCCGCGACGGGATGCTCCACGGCATCACGGTCCAATATGGCGAGAGCGCCGCGAAAGCCGCCGAGGGTTCGAACGTGACAGCGATCGCCGAGGGACGGCTCATCGATGTCGGCCTCGAACGGCGCGGCCGTCACTTCCGCGCCACCAGTGACGACGGCATGCTGCTCATCCCCGTCGACGGCTTCGAAGACGACGTCGCCATCTACACGGTCGCGCTGACTGCCCTCGACCATGACCGCATCCTTGCGGTCGCGGACCGCGACGGCAACGGCGCCGCTTCGGCCACACTGACCTGGCGCAGCGCCAGAGGCATGCCGACAACGAACAACGACAGCTGATTTGTCCGCCTGATCCGGCCGCCCCGCACGTAGAAGGTTAACGAGGGGTAGTGCGGGCATGATGTCTGTTGACACGGCGCAAGCGGACGGCTTGCAGACGAATTTCGACCAATTGCTGGCGGCGAACGGCATCCGGATGAGCGCGGCGCAGCGCCGGCGGCTCGCATGGTTGTCGGAGCGGCTCGGACCCGCGGTCGTCCATCAGGCCGGCTCGGCGCCGGCGAGGGACCATGGCGTCATCATCCTCGTCGAGCCGCCGAGCGGCCCCGCCGCCGAGATGCTTTACCGGTCGCTTCGCACCGACTGCGCGGTCGTCGTCCCCTTCGGCGAGAATCCCGCCTTCGACTTCCTGAAATCCAAGTTGACCGACTTCGGAACGATCGGGCCGAGCTTCGATGGCCCGCATGAGATGTGGTGGGGCGGCCTCAATTGGCGCCCGATCGCGCCCGAGCAAGGCTCAAGGTCCGAGGCATCGCTGCGCGTGGTCTCCTGCTATCCCCGCGCTTGCGGCGACGACCATGCCCGCGCTCTCCGCGACAAGCTGGCCGAATTTCGGATCCCCTGCGATATCGCACCGATCGACACCGCAGACGGCGAGCACATGCGCGCAGCCGAGAAATCCGCCTTCTTGCTGCGGATGTGGGAGCAGCATCGCGAGCCGCTGCTGTTCATCGAGGCCGACGCAGTCCTCAGCGAGCCGCCAATGCTGCCGTCGTCCCTCGCATGCGACATCGCGCTTCACAAATGGAACCGGTGGGAAATGTCGGCGCGCACCCTCTATCTCGCCCGTTCGCCCGCCGCCGAAGCGGTGCTGCGCAACTGGCATCACATCGCGAGCGCCTATCCCGCGGTCTGGGAAGGCTATCTGCTCGACCAGGCCTGGCGCCTGACATCGTCACAGATGGCGCTCGACACCGTCTGGCTGCCGCGCTCATATCACGCTCCGGCCGAAGACGCCGGCACGCCCCGCCACACCACGGTCGTTCACAACCTGCCCACCGACAGCAGCGATCTTGGACCGGACGCCGAATTCGGCGTCGCGATGCGGGCCGCGCGGCGCGCCGGCCGCAGCGGCGGCCGTGACGCTATGATCGTGATCCGGTCGCAGGCGGCCTCGAATAATGCGATCACCGTGATCATGCGCGATATCGCGACCAGCGACGCGCGCGAAATGGCTGCCAGCATCGAGGCGGTCACCGGCGCGTTCGCAGCCGATTGCGGCGGGTTCGGCCGGCTCGAGCTCGCACTCTGCCCCTGGCAGGACGATATCCGCGCGGCGAAATCGGCCGCGAAAAGCGCGAACAACCGCATCATCGAGATCGCGCCGTGGCAGACGCTGCCGGCCGACCTGTTCCGCACCGTGGGTCAATCCCGCGATGCCGGCAGCATCGTCGTGATGGCCGGGCAGCGCGGCTGATGAACGCCGGAAAGACAGAGCAAGGGAAGGACATCGACATCATGAAGACAATCATCCTTCTTACCGGTGTCGCCAACCAGCAATTCGCGCTTACCGAGCTGCTGAAGGCGCACAATCCGGCGCTGTCGTTCCGCTGCACGGTGACCGCCGAGGAGCTCGCGGCGATCGAGCCGGAGGTCTTGCACGAGGCGCGGCTGCTGGCCTTCACCACCAGCGTCATCGTGCCGGAGCACATTCTGGCGGCGCTGGGCCATGGCGCCTACAATTTCCATCCCGGCCCGCCGCAATATCCCGGCTGGGCGCCGGCGCATTTCGCGCTCTATGACGGTGCCCGCACCTTCGGCGCGACGGCCCATGTGATGGCCGCGCGCGTCGATTCCGGCCCGATCGTCGGGGTCGAGTCCTTCATCATTCCCGACAAGATCAGCGTGCGCGGTCTCGAACAGATCGCCTATGTGCGGCTTGCCCATCTGTTCTGGCGGATGTCACGCGATCTCGCCTGCGATCCGACGCCGTTGGCGGAATTGGAGATCGCCTGGTGCGGAATCAAGAGCACGCGGCGGATGTACCGCGAGATGTGCGAGCTTCCCGCCGGCATCAGCGCCGGCGAGCTGGCGCGCAGGATCCGCGCCTTCCACGACGACTTTCGCGACATCCCGCTGACCTGCTCGCTGCACGGCATCCGCTTCCAGCTAGCAACGACTGCCACGCAGGTGCCCGAGCCGCCGCAGGTGGTCTCGCCGCCGCTCGCCGCGGCCTCCTGAGAAACGGCCTCAACCGCGCGTCGCACGGCCCCGGACCTCGCGGTGCCGCTGCAAATGCGCCCTCACCGCGCGCTCCGCGGCGCGCGCGGAGCCGAAATAGCCACCGTCGAGGCCGTCAAAGGCGCGATCCGAGGAGAAGAAGCAGAAGCCACGGTTGTCGCTGACGACGATACCAGCGGTCCGATCCGATACTTCGATGACATAGGCTTGAGACATTTGGGCTTGGGACATGCGTGTTCGATCGCCGGACGACGGCGCTCCTGTCTGATTGTCGGGTGCTTGACTTGTTGGAGCGATCAACAACAGACGCCGGTCGCCGCCGAGACGCAGCGATGCTGCATGCGGTTTCGCATGTCGCACATCAAGCTGCGGTGGTCGTGTCTCATTGCGGCGGCCTTGAACAACGCGGGGTATCGCGCAGCAATATCCGGCCGAACCGCGCGGCGGTCAATGAAATGGCTGACCAAAGATAAGAGTCCGGCGCGACGCCTCATTCGCGGCCAGCGGAAAAACAGCACAGTTTTGGTGGTGACGGTCGTGGAGCGCTGAATTGGCCGGGCACCGTGCATCCCGGTGCCCGGCCAAGGTCGCTCAGGGCAGGATCGGCGGGTGATAGGTGAAGGTCGCCATCAGGATGGCCGCCAACAGCATCACGATCGGGAAATGGATGAAGAACTGCACCGAGGTGTAGCCGATCAGATCCTTCGACTTCAGGCCGAGGATGCCGAGCAGCGGCAGCATCCAGAACGGGTTGATGAAGTTCGGCAGCGTCTCGGCGATGTTGTAGACCATCACGGTCCAGCCGAGATGCGCGCCGATGTCGTTGGCCGCCTTCATGATGTATGGCGCCTCGATGATCCACTTTCCGCCGGCCGACGGCACGAAGAAGCCGAGCAGCGCCGAATAGATTCCGACCAGGAACGAAAACACGGTGGAATTGCTGGAGGCACCGACGAACCAGTGTGCGATCGTGTCCGACAGCGTCGTGCCGCTGCTGTTCGGGACCTTGGTCAGGATCTGCGCAATGCCGGCGTAGAACGGAAACTGCAACAGCACGCCGGAGACACTCGGCATCGCCTTCGAGAACGACTCGATGAGGCTGCGCGGTCGCCAGTGCAGCACGATGCCGAGGATGAGAAAGACGAAATTATAGGTGTTGAGGCCCGACAGCGTGATCAACGGATTGCCCGACTGGAATGTCTGCCACAACCAGCCGGCGGCAAGCACGGCGATCAGGATCGTCAGCAGCGGGCTGAACTCGAGCCAGTCGCCCGGACGCGCCGGCTTCCTGGCCTCGATGCGATCATCGCCGAGCGCTACGCCGAGGTCTTCTGCCGTCCTGGCCTGATCGGGCGCCGGCATCGTGAAATAGCAGATCGCCGCGGACACGACGGTCACCATCACGACGGTGACCATATTCTGCCAAGTCAAGATGGTTTCGGAGAAACCGATCACGCCGGTGATCGGCAGGAGCGACGCCGGAATGCTGCTGGCATTGGCCTGCAGCTGCGCGGCCGAGGAGGTGATGCCGAGGGTGAAGCCGCAGCCGAGCCCGAGATAGCCGGCGGCGCCGGCCGCCCGGTAGTCGAGCCTGATGTCGGTGCGCCGTGCGATCTCGCGCACCAGAAGGCCGGAGAAGATCAGGCTCAGGCCCCAGTTCAGCAGCGACAGGAAGATGCTGAGCACACCGACAAAGACCACGGCGCCGCGCCCGGTCTTCGGCACGCTGGCGAGCCGCGCCAGCACGGCCGCCACCGGCGGCGACATCGCCACGACATAGCCGCCGATCGCGACCAGCGCCATCTGCATCGTGAAGGGAATCAGGTTCCAGAACCCGTCACCAAACGCGCGGCTGACGGCGAGCGGCGAACCGCCATGCAGGATCGCGCCGATTGCGACCGCAATCACCGCGATCAGGACGAAGACGTAGGCATCCGGAAACCAGCGCTCCGCGAATGCCACCAGGGCTTGCGAAAATCGCGCGATGACGTTGTCCGCGACAGGTTTTCGTAAGCTCACGGTTTGATCGTGCGTTGCATTCGTCATCAATCTGATCCCCTTCCGGTAATTCGGTTACTGCCTTCAATCGGGTTTCGTCATCAAAGCGCGAGCGTGAGATCGGTCAGCGGCACGGCCTGGCAGGCAAGGCACTGTCCCTCACTGCCATCGACAGCGCCGAGATGGGTGAACTCGCCATCGACGACCTGAACCGCGCAGCTTTCGCATTGCCCGACACGGCAGCCGCTCGGCAGCGCGACGCCCGCCGCACCCGCCGCATCAAGCAGCGTCCCCTGCTCCGGCCCCCAGGAAAAACTCTGCTTGCTGCCCGCAAGCCGGACGGTGCGCGGCGCAAGATTGCTCGGTACCGACGGCGGCGACACGAAGCTTTCGGCGAAAATGTCGAAGCGCGGCACGCCAAGCGCCGTCACGGCCTCGATCTGTGCCGCAACGAATTCCGGCGAGCCGCAGATGTAGACCAGCGGCCGGCGCGGCAACAGCGGCTTGACCTGTCCGAGATCAACCCTCCCCTTGCGCAACGCATGCGAGTCGATCGGGTCCTGCGCGAACTGCGCGGAATAGAACGTCACACGCTTCAGCCCCGGAATACCGGCTTCCAGCTCCGCAAGCCGCTCGGCAAACGGATGCTCCCGACTGCTGCGGCAGCCGTGGAGCAGCAGGATTTCGCCAACGCGATCTCGTGGTGCGATCCGTTGCAGCGTTTCGAGATGGCTGATGAACGGCGTGATGCCGATGCCGGCGGCGAGGAAGATCAGCGGCCGCTGCCCCTTCAATGGCGGCGTGAAGATGCCGCCCGGCGGCTCCAGCACGATCTCGTCTCCGACGGCAAGACGGTGCAGACGATCCGGCATGAAGAACGGCGCATCGCCACTCGGCGCCTCATTGAAGAAGCGCCCCTTCACCGCTATCGAGAGCACATCCGGCCGATCGCCCGATCCGGTCAGCGAATAGGCCCGTGCCTGCGTTGCGCCGGGCAGCGAGACCATCACGTGCTGGCCCGGCAGGAAGTCGGGCAGCGGACCATCGTCAAGCGGCAGCAGGTTGAGCGCGATGACATTATCCGCCTCGGCGCGACGCGCGCCGACCGTGAAACGCCGCTGACCGCTCCACAGGCCGCGACTGGCGACGCCGTCGCGCCTGATATCGCAGACGATCGCGCGCAGCGGGACGGAGCCGCTGACCGGATCGCGCGCATCGTCATGCAGCACGGCGTTGATGTTGCGGGTGTGGATGCCTGCCGTCGCGGAACGCTCGCGGCCGAGCGGCGGACAGTCTTCCCACCAGCCGAATTCGGCGACGACGACGCGATCGTCGAGCGCCGCATTGATGCGTACCTTCAGGCGCACGGCACCGCCATGCGTCTCCACCACGGCCCAGTCGCCTTCGGCAAGGCCACGCCGCTTGGCGAGCTGCGGATTGATCTCGACGGCCGGATCGGGCGACTTGCGCCGCAGCGAGGCGACGTGCCGATAAGAGGAGTGAACGAACCAGCCGCTCTTGGCGGTGGAAAGCACGAGCGGAAAGCGTGCGTCCGGCGCTGCCGCGAGCGGGCTGCCGACCGGCTCGACGTGGTCGGGCAAGGGATCATACCCGTGCCCCAGCATCAGCTCGGAATAAAGCTCGACGCGGCGCGTCGGCGTTGAGAATCCGGCAACCGTTCGGTTCTCGCGCGCCACGGCGTATTTTTCGTCGCGGAAGACTTGCGGGAAACGGCGTCCTTCCGGATGGTCGCGCAGATCCTCGACACCGATGCCGAGCGGCGCCAGCTGATAGTTCCACCCGGCCTTGATGTCGCCGCCGAAGAACAAGTCGCCCATCCCGAGCTTGAGCGCGAGCGCGGCGGCGATCTCGTAATCGGCCTTCACCTCACCGACCGGCTCGACCATGCGCGGGCGAAACTGCACGGTCTCGACAGCTTCCTGCGTGATCTCAAATCCGATCTTGAGCGCATCGCGCTCCCACGGCGTGCTGGCCGGCAGCACGAAATCGGCGCTCTCCGCGGTCGGGTTCATGAACATGTCGATATGAACCTGGAATTCCAGCGCGTTGAGCGCGGCGCGGTTGCGCTCGGAATGGCCCTGCGAGACGACGAAGTTGGTGCCGAAGGCGACCAGCGCGCGCACCCGGTAGGGCTCGCCGTCAAGCACGGCCCGGCTGAAGTCGCGCGCCGTGATCCAGCCCTTGGCCGGCGGGCCGAGCGGCAGCTCAGTAATGCCCAGCGCCTTAGCCTGCTGCTCCGGCGACAGAATGTTGTAGTCGTTGAGGGCACGGGTCGGCGGCGGCACCGGCCAGCGATTGCCGCCGGGCCGATCGCAAGCGCCGGTCAGCGCATACAACGTTGCAATCGTGCGCTCGATCGCGGTCGCGTTGGTGTGCTGGCCGACGCCGGTCCAGGAATGGTAGGCGAGCCGCGGCCGGCGAGCGAGCAGCGTGTTGAACGCGTCGACGTCCTCGACAGGAAGCCAGGTCAGCTCCGCGACGCGCGCCGGCGTGTATGGCGCAGCTCGCTCGACGAGCAGTTCGAACGCGGTAGCCGCCGCTATCAGCCGGCCGTCGCGTGTGCGGACCTGCAGCGCGCCACGCAGCTGGCCACAGCTCTCCGGCGCGTAGCGGGTGTCGCAAGGCACGGGCGCGCCCGACGCATCGAGACGAACGAAAGCCTCCGGCGCGCCATCCGGCCACAATGCGTCGGCGCGCAGGAAGCGTCCCGTCGCACGATCGACCAGCAGCGATCCATTGGTCCATGCGTTGACGAAATCCGCATCGAAGCCGCCGGTCGCGATGAGGTGACGGATCGCCCCCATCGCGAGCGCGCCATCGGCGCCCGGGCGAATGCGCAGCCACAGATCGGCCTGCTGCCCCGAGCCGTTCGGCTTGGGATCGATCACCACGACCTTGGCGCCGCGCCGCCGCGCATCGGCGATCCGCGTTGCCTGGGCAAGCCAGGTCCGCGCCGGATTGTGGCCCCACAGGATAATCGCATCGGCATTGTCGTAATCGGGAAAGCCGATGCCGCGGCCGAAGGTCAGCGCGTGCGCATAGTCCTTGTGCCAGCCGCAGATCTCGACCGCATAGATCAGATTGGGGCTGCCGAAGCCGCGGATGAAGCGCTCGACCCACTCGAAACTGTCGACCATCGGCGTGCCGCTCGGCGTGGTAACGCCGAACGCCACCGCTTCGGCGCCGCTCTCGGCGCGGATCGCACCGAGCTTCTCGGCGATCTCGGTCAACGCCTCGTCCCACGACACCTCGACCCAGCCCGGATCGGCAGCACCGCGCGGCTGGGTCCGCTTGAGCGGGACGGTCAGCCGGCGCGGGCTGGCGACGATTTCTGGGGCCGCGCGGCCCTTGGCGCATAGGGCGCCGCCGGTCGGGTGGTTATTTAATACCTCTACACCGACAAGACGCCCATCCTCGACTACGGTGACGGCACCGCAGCGCGAGCGACAAAGCGTGCAATAGCCGGGTAGCCGCTGTTTCACCGCCGTCTCACTATCCGATCGCCCTTGGACGCATTTTTGTAATGCGTTACACATTTACGTCATACGCTACCGGCGGCGTCAAGGCTAAGTAATAATCAGCGACGAATCGGAGTTCCCAGCGAGAGGCGGCCACGACCACCGATGGACCAGAATTTGCGAGAACAGGTGCTGCAGCGGGTGCGGGCCGAGATCATTTCCGGGCAGAGCCTTCCGGGCACGATGTATTCGGTGCCGAGTCTCGCGGCGAGCCTCGGCGTCTCCTCAACGCCGGTGCGCGAGGCGCTGCTCGAGCTCAGCCGCGGCGGCCTGGTCGAGCCGATGCGCAACCGCGGCTTCAAGGTGGTGGAGCCGACGCTGACCGAACTGCGCAACTTGTTCGACATGCGCGAAGTGCTCGAGCTGCACGCCGCCGTGCTGGTCGCCGCCAATCCACCGAAGGATCTAACAATCGTACGCGGCTGGGCCGACCAGATCGCCAGGGCCGTGGAGACCGACGACGTCCAGCTCTATCTGGAAGCCGACCGCAACTATCATCGCGAGTTCATCGCGGCCGCCGGCAACGACCTGCTGACCGACACGGTGATGGGCCTGCGCGACAAGATGCGGCTTTACGGCATCAGCTCCCGCGCCGGCCACGAGCGGCAGCAAGCGTCAGTGCCCGAGCACTACCGGTTGATCGAGCTCGCGCTCGCCGGCGAGACCGAGGCGCTGACCACCCTGCTGCGCACTCACATCCGCTCCTGGGAGCCGATCTTCGTCGATGCATTGCTGCGCTCGAAGGAGCATGCGCGCGAACCACTGCGGCAGGCCCGCGGCTGACGCGGAGCGGAGGCAGCTAGGCGGTGATGGTGACCGGCTAGTCCAGAATGCTCTTGTAGTGCTCCGAGAAGACATCGCGGCCGATGATCAGCCGCATCACTTCGGAGCTTCCAGCGAGGATTCGATTGACGCGTGCATCGGTGAACATGCGGCTGATCGGATATTCGTCCATGTATCCCGCGCCGCCGTGCAACTGGACGCCAAGATCGAGCATCTTCCACTCGACCTCCGACGACATCATCTTGGCCTTGGCGCCCATGTTGCTGGTCAGGCGTCCGGCATTGTGCTCGGCCACGCAGTGATCGACATAGACCTGCACGAGATCGATTTCGGCATCCATCTCCGCCATGCGGAACTGGGTATTCTGCTGTTCGGCGAGCGGCCGGCCGAACAATTTGCGGTCCATCACGTAAGCGCGCGTGATGTCGAACGCCTTGCGGCCGTTGGCGATCGATCCGACCGCGGAGATCAGCCGCTCCTCGGCAAGGCCTTCCATCAGATAGTAGAAGCCCCTGCCGGGTTCTCCGAGCACGTTGGCCTTGGGCACCTTCACATTGTTGAAGAACAGTTCGGCAGTGTCCTGCGCCGGCATGCCCATCTTCTTGAGATTGCGGCCGCGCTCAAAACCTTCCATGCCGCGCTCGACGATCAGGAGCACCATGGCATGCTTCTTCTCGGCGCCCGCGAGCTTGGCCGCCACGAGCACCACGTCGGAATTGATTCCGTTGGAAATATAGGTCTTCGAGCCATTGAGCAGGAAATGATCGCCCTTGTCTTCCGCCGTGGTCCGCATGCCGGCGAGGTCCGAGCCCGCGCCGGGTTCGGTCATCGCGATGGCCAGGATGGTCTCGCCGCTGACGCATTTCGGCAGGAACCGGTCGCGCTGCTCCTCGGTGCCGAAGCGTTTGAAGTAAGAACCGACCAGTCGGCTGTGCAGCGTGTTGAACCAGCCCTTGCAGCCCGAGCGCGCGGTCTCCTCGATGATGATCTGCTCGTAACGAAAGTCCTCGTCGCCCATTCCGCCGTATTTTTCCTCGGGCCAGATCATCAGGAAGCCGAGGTCACCGGCCTTCTTGAACGCGCCGCGGTCGACGATGCCGGCTTCCCGCCACTCCTCCATGTGAGGCGTGATCTCGCTGGCGAGGAACTTGCGGTAGGAGTCGCGGAAAATAACCTGGTCTTCGGTAAAGCTGCGCATCAATCACCCAATAGCGCTCTCATGGAACCCCGCCGGCGTGCGGCGAGGCATCGTAAAAAGTTTAGAGCGCCGGTTCTGCTTCGATCAAAACCGACGCTCCGTCATCGAAACAGGCGATGCCCTACTTGCCCTTCCAGTTCGGCGCGCGCTTTTCGGCAAAGGCAGCCGCGCCCTCGCGGGCATCCTCGGATACGAAGACAGGACCGACGATCTCCTGCTGCCTCTTCCACATCTCATCTTCCGGCCAGAGCCGGGATTCGACGATCACCTGCTTGGATGCCTTGACGGCGAGCGGGCCGTTGGCGCCGATCGCTGCCGCGAGCTCAAGCGCGGCGTCGAGCGCCGGGCCATCGGTTACGCGATTGATGATGCCGAGTTGATGGGCGCGCTCGGCGCCGAAGAACTCGCCCGTCAATGCGAACTCCATCGCCACACGGAACGGCATCTGGCGCGGCATGCGGATTAGCCCGCCGGCAGCGGCCGCAAGTCCGCGCTTCACCTCGGGGATCCCGAACTTCGCGTTGCGGCTGGCGACGATCATGTCGCACGACAGCGCGATCTCCATCCCGCCGGCGAGCGCGTAGCCGTCGACAGCCGCAATCAGCGGCTTCTTCGGCGGGGCCTCGGTCAGGCCGGCGAAGCCGCGGCCGGGGATCGACGGCCGCTCGCCTTTCAGGAACCCCTTGAGGTCCATGCCCGAGCAGAATGTGCCGCCGGCGCCGGTGATGATGCCGACGCTCAGGGAATCGTCGGCGTCGAGCCGGTCGATCGCCGCGGCCACGCCCTTGGAGAGGGCGAGGTTGGCCGCGTTCTTGGCTTCCGGCCGGTTCAGGGTGATGATCAGTATCGGTCCGCGGACTTCAGTGAGGACCGGGGTTTCTTCGGACATCGCTTTGGTCTCCTGATCGCTCAACGCGGAGCCATGCGGATGGCGCCGTCGAGACGGACGTCTTCACCGTTGAAGTAGCCATTGGTGATCATGGTCAGCGCCAGATGCGCATATTCCTCCGGCATGCCGAGACGCTTCGGGAACGGCACCGACGCGCTGAGCGCGGCCTTGACGTTCTCCGGGGCGCCCTGCAGCAGCGGGGTGTTGAAGATGCCCGGCAGGATGGTGTTGACGCGGATGCCTTCGGCCATCAGGTCGCGCGCGATCGGCAGGGTCATGCCGACCACGCCGGCCTTCGAGGCCGAATAGGCCGCCTGCCCCATCTGGCCGTCTTCGGCCGCGACGGAGGCTGTATTGACGACCGCACCACGCTCGCCGTGCTCCAGCGGAGCCAGCGACAGCATGCCCTGCGCCGACTTGGCGATGCAACGGAAGGTGCCGACGAGGTTGATCTGGATGATGCGGTTGAAGGCGTCGATCGGGAAGTGGGTGGGCTCGCCGGTCTTCTTGTCGCGGCCCGCGGTCTTCACCGCATTGCCGGTGCCGGCGCAGTTCACCAGGATGCGCTCCTGGCCATGTGCTGCGCGGGCCTTGGCAAAGCCCGCATCGACCTGCTCGTCCGAGGTGACATCGACTTTGCAGAACACACCGCCGATTTCCTTGGCGATGGCTTCACCCTTCTCTTCGTTGAAGTCGAAGATCGCGACTTTCACGCCTTGCGCAGCCAGCGCGCGCGAGGTGGCAGCGCCAAGGCCGGAAGCCCCACCGGTGACGACGGCGGCGACCGATGAATCGAGTTTCATGGCAATATCCTTTCGCGATCACATGCGTTCGATGATGATGGCGGGCGCCATGCCGCCGGCGGCACACATGGTGACCAGGCCATAGCGGCCGCCGCTGCGCTCGAGCTCGTCGAGCGCAGTGCCGATCAGGATCGATCCGGTCGCGCCGATCGGATGGCCGAGCGCGATCGAGCCGCCATTGATGTTGACCTTCTCGCGGTCCAGCTCGAGGTCGCGGATGAACTTCTCGGCAACGACCGCGAAAGCCTCGTTGATCTCCCAGACGTCGATGTCGTTCTTGGTCAGGCCGGCCTTGGCCAGAACCTTCTTGGCCGCCGGGACCGGCGCGTTGAGCATCAGGGTCGGATCGTCACCCTGGTTGGCATAGGCCACGATGCGGCCGCGCGGCTTGAGGCCGTGCTTCTCGGCATATGCCTTCGACGTGATCAGCACCGCGGCGGCGCCGTCCACGACGCCCGAGCTGTTGCCGGCATGATGCACGCCCTTCCAGTCGAGGTTAGGATAGCGGCGCTGAATCTGCTTCTTGAAGGTCACGCCGTTGCCGAGATCGAAATCTGCAAGCTGCTCGAAGCTCGGCTTCAGCGAAGCAAGGCCTTCAGCCGTGGTCTCCGGACGCGGGAATTCTTCACGATTGAGCGCAACGCTGCCGTCGTCGTTGAGGACGGGGATCACCGACTTGGCGAAGCGGCCTTCATCGATGGCCCGCTTGGCGCGCTGCTGGCTCGTCAGCGCCAGGGCATCGCAGGCCTCGCGGCTGATCCCCTCGCGCGTCGCGATGGCGTCGCCGCACACGCCCTGGTGCGACTGCGGGTGAATCTCGTCGAGCGCCGGATTGCCCGAACCCATCATCCGCGCCGGCTGCCCGGCCTTGGAGCGCTCGGCTGCCAAGGTCTGTTGGTAGCTCATCATCTCGGTGCCGCCGGCGATGACGCAATCTTCCATCCCCGACATCACCGACGCTGCCGCGAGGTTCACCGAGGTGATGCCGCCGCCGCAGAAACGATCCAGCGTCGTGCCGCTGGCGTTGATATCGTAGCCTGCCGCGAGCGCCGACATGCGTCCGAGATCGCCGCCCTGCTTGCCTTCCTGAGTCGATGTCGACCAGATGATGTCATCGACGGTCGACGTGTCGAGCTTGTTGCGCTCCTTGAGCGCGCCGAGCACCGTCGCGGCCAGATGCTGCGGATGCAGGTGCGACAGCGCTCCCTTGCCCGGCTTGCCGATGCCGCGCGGCGTGCGAACAGCGTCAATGATGTATGCTTCAGACATGCGTTTCCCTTTGCTTCGAATGTTTCGTTAGCTTGCGCTCGTACCGATAGTCCCAGCCGTTTCCGCGAGGCATCAACGGTGTGGCGTCACCGCAAGCGGCTCGGCAATCGAGTTGCGCTGATCTTCGAAGTACCCGAAGCGCGGCACCTGGCGGAGTTGCGGCTCGTCGGCGCAGGCAGGCTTGTCGCAACCATGCGCAAACAACGGCGCGCCGGGCGCGGCGGCGTGGGGACCGAGAGCATATTTTTGCTCTTGCGGCAGATAGATCAGCTGGCCGATCTGGGTAAGCGTCAAGGTGAGACGCGACACCGTCGATCGGGGAAGACCACAGCGATCGGCGATTTCGCGATTTCCCAGGCGTATGCTTCGACCTTCGAAGCAACGCACGATGTCGAATGCGCGCGACACCACCTGGATCACGCGCCGGTTGTCCGTGCCGGTGGTCTCTTGCGCCATCAGTACCTCAGATCGACGTCCCATCGTTTACGCCTCACTCCTCATTTTCCATACGGGTGATCGAAGCCCACTCTGCTTCGGGCGGCAGACGCCGATCCGCGACATCACGGCCGGGCGCGCATCGCTCGCGCGCCCGAACTGATGTGCGGGATTCGGCGGCAGGGGTCCGCGGCGCGCTCCGCGTGGGCGGCTGCAGCGGTGCTGCACGAGTTTTTCCGGGATCGACGGTTTGACGCGATGGCCGGTCGCTCCGGCGTTCGGTCTGCCCGCGGTGATCACACCGACGTTGCGCTCGGCAAAGCGTGCGGCGGGCTCGGCAAGGTCATTCTCAGCCTGTTCGAGGCCGCTGCGCACGGAATGCACGAGCACCTTGTTTTCCAGCCAAGTGAGGCCGCGGCCGCGCGGGGCAAGCAGCTTCGGATGTCTCTGGCCGGCCAGCATCAGGCGGATTCTTTCCCTAGGGTTTTGGGCTTTAATTAATTGATTAATTAGTCAGGTGATTAAAGTGGGCGCTCTCCCCTGTCAACCGCCCTCGCTGCAGGGCGTCCCCGCGCTCAGCCCGCACCTTCACCCCAACGCCTGTCAGCGCAGTGATCGCGGACCTGTCGTGATGAACTTCGTCAGATTCAGACCGCTGCCGAACGGCGATCGAAATTCCGCGCGCGATAGCGGACATGCCCCGACGATTTGCCGGCCGGTGCGAAACGCAGGCGCGAGCAATTGAGGGGGGAGATCAGGAAGCGGCGTGAGGAAGCAGGCGATAGCGGTTGCCGGAACAGACGCGACCGCTGGCCGGGATGACCGCTACGAGGGCGGACTTAAGCTATGAAAGCTTGGTGGGCGCACCAGGGCTCGCGTGCATTGAACCTCCAGTTTGATTTCCTCTTGTCGGAATGGGGCAAGGCAAATTTCGAGCGAGCCCGGACCAACTAACGATAAGGCGTCGGGGATTCGAGGCGCTGGTCCGCTGCATCGCTAAGCCCACTATTCTCGAAGCCCTCTTTTCTACCTACGGGCAGGCAAACTCGCGGGGTCGCCTCCTGATACCCCGTCAAAGGCCTCCTTTCGCCCGCAATTCCACTGCGAGAGGGTTGGAACCAGTTAGGTGCCGGCCTCGGGAGGCTCGCGTCGCGAAATGTCGGTTGCGGAAAGTGCCGAGAAGGTCGGAGCGGATCGCTCGATGTCGTCGGATTCCTCCTCCATCCAATTGAAGCGATCTTTTTGCCATGCCCGGACAAGCTCCGCCTATCGCCGGCTGAGCAGGATGTTGCGGTGCTGCAGATCCTTGATCCTCTCGGGCGCAAAGTCGAGCTGGCCAAGGACGTCTTCATTGTGCTCGCCCTGATAGGCCGGCATGCCGGGCGACGGCAGTTCCGAGCGGCTGAAGATCCAGGGATTGCCCGGCATTCGGACCAATCCGCCGGCCCGGTCATCGACCTCGACCACGGCATTCCACTCCTTGGCCCAATCGGTCTCCACGAACTCGTTGACGGTGCGCACGCGCCCAACCGCGAGCCCGGCTTCACTGACTTGCGCCTGCAACTGCTCGAGATTCTCGAACGTCGTAATCCAGGCGCGGATTTCGGCGAGCAACGGCGCGAGGTTCTGCCGGCGCAGGCTGGCGGTGGCGTAGCGGGCATCGGCCAGCAGATCGCTTCGCCGCATCATCGCGCAGTAGCGCGTGAACATCGGCGAATAGATCGGGCTGGCGGCGATCGTCAGGCGGGTGCCGTCGGACATCTCGAAGATGTGCGACTCATTGGCCGACAGCGCGATAGGCTCGCCGTCGGTGTCGATCCCCGACATCATCGCGCCGGCGCGCTCGTTGACCGACAGCATCGTCGCAGCCATCGACACGTCGACGTGCTGTCCCTCGCCGGTGCGGTTGCGATGCTGGAGCGCGGCGAGCACGGCGATCACGCCCTGCAGCCCGGTATAGACATCGGCATGGCTGCATGAATCGCCGCGTGGCTCCGACAATGCCGCACCGAAATGGTCCTGCACGATCGAGGTCAGGCCGGTCTCGGCCTGCACGGTAGGCGCAAAGGCCGGCCGGTTGCGCCAGGAGGTCGACTGCCCGTAGCCGCTCAGCGAGACATAGATGATGCCGGGGTTGAAGGCACGGACGTCGTCGTAGCTGAAGCCGAACCGCGCCAAGGTGCCGGGACGGAAATTCTCGACGATGACGTCGGCTCCCCTACACAGGCGGGTGACTATCTCGCGTCCCTCAACATAGTTCAGGTCGATGCTGAGATTCCGCTTGCCGGCGTTCTGCTGCACGAAATAGAGACCCATACCACCGACGTAAGGCAGTCCGGCGCGGCCAATGTCGCCGGACGGCGGCTCGATCTTGGTGACCTCGGCGCCGAGGTCACGCAGCGCCTTGGTGCAATGCGGACCGGCCAGCACGCGAGTGAAATCGACCACCCGCAATCCCTGAAGAGGCGCAGCCGACATCGTCAGTCTCCCTCGAAGACAGCTGTTGCCGGGCCCGACGCGAAGAAAGCGTCGGCGCCGCGCTGGCGATCCCTGGCCTTCCAGATCATGTCGTTGATCTCGACCTGTCGCGCGTCGGCAGCGGCGACGCCGCCGCGCGCCTGCAGGTTCGCCTGCATCTTGATGCCCGCGATGACCTTGGTCGGGCCAGCGGCGAGCTGCCGCGCCATGGTCATCGATGAAGCGCCCAATTCGGCTTCCGGGACGACGAGGTTGATGATGCCCCAGCGTTCGAACGCCTCGGGCGTGTGACGGCGGCCGAGCATCGCGATCTCCTTGGCCCGCGCGATGCCGGCGCGTTGCGCGATGCGCTGCGTGCCGCCGAGCAGCGGCAGCAACCCGACCGCAACCTCGACCTGGCCGAGGAACGCGGTGTTCGCTGCGATAATCATGTCGCAGGTCAGCGCGAGCTCAAGCCCGCCGCCAAGCACGCCGCCATTGACGGCGGCAACCGTGGGAACCGGTACATCCTCGAGACTACGCCAGATTTTTTCGAGACCGGCCTGATCGGTGTGCAGCTTGGTGCCGATTCCCCAGGACGCCATCTCCGCGCCGGCGCAGAAGTGCCGCATCGAGCTACGCAGAAGGATAGCGCGGCAGCCGGCCGCAACCACCGCGTGGTAGGCGCCGACCACATCGTTGATGAGCTGGTCGTCGAGCAAATTGTGCGGCGGCTTCGCCAGCGTCACCACGCCAACCTTGCCGTCCATCTCGTGAAGTACTGTCGTCATCAGGTTCCCTCCGCTCGATACAAAAGCCGGCCGGCAGCGCTTTCGACGCAGCGTCACGGCGGTCAGACGTCTCCTCGCTGCGGGCCTGCCCGGCGCAGATCCCGCTGTTCTGATGATTTGAATGTCGTCCGTCATAACAAACGTGACAACGTCAAGCTCTGCCAATTATGATGTCGAAGATTGCCAAACGGCCGGAAGAGCCGTTCGTCGGCCTGTCAATCTGTGCCAGCCGGACGTGGAGGAAGTGCCATGAAGCCGATCAAGATCGTGATGCCGATCTCGAGCGACCCCGATGCGCCGACGCAGAGCCTGCTCGGACTCGGCGCGCTGGCCGCCGAGCTGGCGGCGCAGGGCGTGTCGGTTCGGGAGCTGTTTGCACGGACCGGTCTCGATGCCTCCCAGCTCGAGGATCCCCACGCTCGCATCTCGCACCGCCAGCGGCTGGCGATCTACCGCAACGCGATGCGGTTGGCGAAGCGCTCTGATATAGGGTTGCTCGCAGGCGCTCGGCAGCGCATCAGCGATTACGGCATTTACGGCTATGCGCTGGTGTCGAGCCGGACATTCGGCGAAGCGCTGATGTTCTCACTCGATCACATCACCATGGCCGGGCCGGCGGTCAGGCAGATCAGCTTCCGGATCGAGCACGGGACGACCGCGATCCTTCGCAGCCATGGGCTCGACCCGCTCGGCGAGCTGCTGCCGTTCGCCGCGGAATTCTGGCGCAGCTCGATGACCGCGGTGTTCAGCCGCATCCTCGAGTCGCCGTTCCCGAGCAAGAGGATGATCTTTCCGTTTGCCGCACCCGTGCACTGGCGCAACTACGAGCGGATGTTCAACTGCCCGATCGACTTCGGCGCCGATCGCATGGAATGGCATTTCGATGCCAAGGTGCTCGATCTGCCCTGCCCCAATGCAAACCCGATCACCGCGAAGATCTGCCAGCAGCTCTGTGACGTCGTCTTGACCGAGCATCCCGGCGAATCCGAGCTAGTAAGGCGGATCAGAGCCGCCTGCCTCAACAGCCCCAGCCGATTTGCGGGCGCGCCGGAGATCGCATCCAAGCTCGGGCTGTCGTTGCGAACGTTCCACCGCAGGCTGGCGGAGGACGGGCAGTCGTTCCAGTCGATCGTCGACGGGATGCGGCAGTCGATTGCGACAGAGTTGCTCGAGAACACCAATCTGGCCATCGATCAGGTCGCCGAGCGTGTCGGCTTTGCCGACGCTACCAGCTTCCGCAAGGCGTTCAAGAAGTGGACCAACCGCTCGCCGTCGGACTTCCGTCACCCTACAGCGCAGCCGCCAGCAGCGTCGCCAGACGCGTGACCAGCAGCAGCGATAACCCGACCGCCAATGTCAGGAGCTGTCCGAAGCGGAAGTCGTCTGGATCGAGCGCCGCGTTCTGGAGCTGTGCGTAGGTTAGCAGCGACTGACACTCCATATCACCCTCCCGCCATCAGGCATGGTTGTTTCCGGCAATCACGGCATCGACGGGCCCGATCCTGCCGACGCATGAGCCGAAGCCGATGCCCGCAAAACCTTCCAGGCTGCAGCGGCCGCGGAAGGTGACCTCGTCGCCGTCCTCGAGGAAGCCGCGGCGCTCGCCGCTCGGAAGCACGGCCGGCCGTGATCCGGCGGCGGTGAACTCGAGCATGCTCGAAAGCTGCGCCGGGCTAGGCCCCGAAATGGTGCCAGTGCCGATCAGGTCGCCCGGCAGCAGATTGCAGCCATTGATGCTGTGATGCGCGATCATCTGCGCCGGGGTCCAGTACAGGTATTTGGCATTGGATGTGAGAATCGCCGCGGCGGGCTGGTTCGCGGCGCGCATCTGCGCGGTCGAGAGCAGGACCTCGAGGTGGACATCGAGTCCGCCGTGCGATTGATCGGCCGCGTCGAACAGATAGTCGAGCGGACGCGGATCGCCGTCCGGCCGCGCCAGCGCCGCGACGCGGAACGGCGCCAGCGCATCCGACGTGACGACCCACGGTGACACCGAGGTAGCAAAACTCTTGCTGAGGAACGGTCCAAGCGGAAACATCTCCCAGCGCTGGATGTCGCGCGCCGACCAGTCGTTCAGCAGCGAATAGCCGACGATCTGCTGCGATGCTTCGGCGATCGGGACGGGATTGCCGAGCCGGTTGCCGGCAGCGAGGTAGAAGCCCATCTCGAGCTCGAAATCCAGCCGTTCGCACGGGCCAAAGCCCGGCGCTGCGCCCGCCACCGTGGGCGGGCGTTGCCCGAGTGGCCGTCGCACCATCCCGCGCCCCACTTGCACCGACGAGGCACGGCCGTGATAGGCGATGGGCACCCATTTGTAGTTCGCGGGAAGCGGATTTTCCGGCGTCAGCAGCGCGCCCGCCGCCCGCGCATGATAGATGCCGGCGTAGAAGTCCGTGTAGTTCGAGATGCGTGTGGGCAGATGCAGCGTCGCATCCGCGATCGACGTCAGCAATTCGGAGGCGCGGCGCCTGGTGTCATTGGCCGCGCTGCCCTGCCCCAGCAGATCGGCGGCGCGGCGGCGCAGCTCCCGCATCGCCATAGGTCCGAGCGCGAACAGCGCATTGAGCGTGCCTTGCTGGAGCGCCTGGCGGATCGGCGCCGCGAGGTGCTCATCGGAACCGAGCGCTCGCTTCAAGTCGAAGACGAAATCTCCGATCGCGGTGCCGATCCGGGGCTGCGGATCGGCCGCGGTGCTGAAGATGCCAAGCGGCAGATTCTGGATCGGGAAGTCGGTCGCGCTGCCGTTTGCCGTCTCGACAAAACTCCGCCGTGCCGGGTCGTGGGTCTCGTCGAGTTGAACTGCGTTGGTCATGCTGCCTTCCAGGTTCCTCGATCCGTGCCGTCCATTGTCACGGGGCTGCGGCTGCGAGAGCCGGCCGCTCGCTGGCCAAAGCCGCTCCGATCTCGGATTGGATGAACTGCGCCGCAAACGCCTCGCGTTCGCGCGCAGCGCGCTCGCTGCGATCCGTTACCGAGAACAGCCAGACGAACAGGAAGGCGAGCGGCATCGAGACCAGAGCCGGATTGTCGTAGGGGAACAGCGCCGTCGGAAAGCCGAGGACGGCGATCCAGACCGTCTTGCTCAGCACGACCAGCACGACCGACGCGACGAGGCCCGCGAGACCGCCGGCGACGGCGCCGCGCGTCGTGGTGCCACGCCAGAACATCGCCATCGCCAGCACCGGAAAATTGCAGCTCGCGGCCACCGACAACGCAAGTCCGGCCATGAACGCCACGTTCTGGTTCTCGAAGGCGTAGGCCAGCAGAACCGCAACGACGCCGATGGCCACAGCCGAGACCTTCGAGACCAGCAGTTCGCGCGCTTCGGATGCCTTGCCGCCGGCCAGCACCTGGCCGTAGATGTCATGACTGACGGCGGAGGCGCCGGCGAGCGTCAGGCCGGCGACGACGGCAAGGATGGTCGCGAATGCCACCGCGGAGATGAATCCGAGCAGCAGCGGACCGCCCATCGCGTGGGCGAGATGGATCGACGCCATGTTCGGCCCGCCAACCAGATCGGCGATCTTGTTGAACTGCCCGGATGCCGCGACATTGAAATAGCTCGGATCCGTCATAAGGATCGCTGCGGCGGCAAAGCCCAGCACCGGAATGATCCAGCAGAAATACGCGACGCAGGCCGTCGCATAGAACACCGATTTGCGGGCCGCGGCGGCGTCCTTCACCGTGAAGAACCGCATAAGGATATGCGGCAGGCCGGCAGTGCCGAACACTAGCGCGAGGCCGAGCGAGATGGCGGACACCGGTTCGGCGAACAGTCCGCCGGGGACCAGAATAGCGGCTCCCTTGGGATGGACGTGGCTTGCGGCCTCCAGCAGCCGTCCAAGGCTGAACTCGAAATGCCACAGGGCAGCCAGCGCGAGCAGCGTTCCGCCGCACAGCAGCAGCACTGCCTTGGTGATCTGAACCCAAGTGGTCGCCTGCATGCCGCCCACGATCACATAAAGGATCATCAGCACGCCGACGCCGAGCACGGCGAAGATGTAGTTGATGCCGAAAAGCAGCTGGATCACCTTGCCCGCGCCGATCAGCTGCGCGATCAGGTAGAACAGCACAACGACGAGACTTCCGGTCGCGGCGACGAGCCGGACCGGCGTCCGCTGCAGGCGAAACGCGGCGGCATCCGCGAAGGTGTAGCTGCCCAGATTGCGCATACGCTCCGACATCAGGAACAGCACTATCGGCCATCCCGTGAGAAAGCCGAGCGCGTAAATGAAGCCGTCGAAGCCGTTGGCGTAGACCAGCGCGGATATGCCGAGAAATGCGGCCGCCGACAGGAAATCGCCAGCGGTCGCCAGACCGTTCTGCACCGGCGTGATCGCGTGTCCGGCGGTGTAGAAGCCCGCCTTCGATCCGGTGCTGCCGGCCGAGCGCCAGGTGATGACGAGCGTGACGGCGACGATAATCAGGAACATTCCGATCGCGATCCAGTCGGGCCCACGCGCCGCCGCGGCGGACGCGCCCTGGGCCATCGCCGCGAATGGAAACACCACGCAAAGTGCGATCAGCAGCCATCTGGCGATCATCGGCCGAGCTCCAGATTGACTCTGCGCGCGAGTTCGTCGAAGCGCGTGTTCGAGCGCTGAACATAGAAGGCGGTGAAAGCGATGATCGCCGCAACCATGAGAAGGGCGAGCGCGAAGCCGAGCGGCATCGCGCTGCCGGCGAAACTCGCGCCGAGCGCGGCTTTTGCGGTCGAGATCAGCGCAATGAAGCCGAAGAACATGACCAGCGTCAGGATGGAGAGCCACCATCGCAACCTCGCGCGGCCTGAGACGAGCTCTCTGAACGCGCTATCGGCAAGGATTTTTCGCGTGCGCTCGGGCGACAGTTGTGGCATCCGATTCCTCCCTCAGAGACATTTTCCGACCGTCGCGTCCTTCCGCGTGCGTTGCGCCGCAGGGATTCGGGGCTCAGGACGTCTCTGTTCCGAGGCTCCGAGCATTAGAATCCGGACCACATCCGGCAAGGTGATATCCTGCCAAACTCCGGGTGATTTCATGCCATGCTGGGTGCGCCGCGATTGTCGCGCCATCGCCTGTCTCGACATCCCGGGACGATGCACAAGCCGGACAGTCGTAATTCGCCTGTCAGCCGACCTACGGGCTGTCGTCGATGCCTGGGCGGCAAAGCAGGACGATACTCCCGGCCGCTCTGAGGACGTCCGCCGGCTCATCGAGTTCGAGCTAACTGTATCGCCCACGGCGCTGCGCGCTGAACGGCACAGGCCCAGGGAGCGCGCCCGCGAATTGGCAGGCGACGCAATCCACAAGGTGACCGACAGTACAGCCAGCCAAGACGATCAGGCCAGCCGCAAGCGCAAGCTCATCAAAAGGCCGGAGCGGTTTCACAAGGGTACGCCGCGACAGAAATCTAAAATGATCACAGCCTCAAGATCATTGCCCCATAATAGGATCGAAAGCTTGCTTCGCGCGTTGAATGAGTCAGCCCAAATGGGAGGTCAACAATGATTAAAGAGCGAGACCGACGGGCGCCGACGGCTGCGGAACGCGAAGCAAACAAGGCATTCAAAACTGTCAGGCCGAAGGATGCTATGACGGATTACGCCAAAGCGCAAAAAGCGGTCCATGATAATCGAGAGCGCCTAAAGGCCGAACGGCTGGCGCGGGAGGCAGAAGCGGCCAACCGCACAAAAGCAGACTAAGCGTCCCATGTGGATGATCACGGAGGACCAAAGTTTGTGAGGGTGAAATGGCCCTGCACTTCCGCCGAGTCGATACTGAACTGGAGATTTGGATCGCAAGCAGCGACGACTATTCATTCGTCATCAGCAACGAGAGCCGGAGTGGACCTGGATTGCATGGAGAGCCGGGCTTTGTTGCATCATATCGCCCCGACTTTCTGAATATGCCAGCGGCTCACGTATCCGGGTCTCCCTTCAGTTCGTTCGCTGAAGCCGAGCGGGCCTGCAATGCGTTCCTGGGGCGCCTCATCATTAAGGGATGACTACCGTTATCCGCCCGCCGCGGCTATGGCTTCTTCTGCGGCATCGCCGTGGCCGGCCGTTGCGGTCTACGCCGGCAAAGCCAAAGAGCAGACCATCGCCGAATTCCTGCTCAACATCATCCCGAAATAATCCTTCGTGCCCGAAGCGTTTATCGGCTCGTTCAAAAGAAAGGCTTGCAGAGCAAATCGAAGTTTATCGATTGCGATACTGGTTCCGTAACTGGGCTCAATGCGCACGAGGTCCGTCATATGGGTCCAAACCGATCTCGGCGGTCCGCTTCGCCTTGGTCGGCTTTCCTCGCGAAGAAACGCGATCGTCGCTCATACGGTCTGGTTGCAGATTCGAGTCCCGCCGGACCCACCAGCAAATCAGTTACTTGTCGGGTGGTGTCCCTTCATCGCCCATTTAGGATCATCCACCCGAAATGCCTCACGCCTTCGCGGTAACCATTCTCCACAGCACCTCGGTCAGCACCGCGTAGCCCTTGTCGAGGGCCGCGGGCGCCGTGAACTCGCGCGAATTGTGGCTGAGCCCGCCCTCGCTCGGGACGAAGATCAGCGAGGACGGAACAGATTTCTGGATGGCCAGCGCGTCGTGGCCGGTGATGGTCTTGAACGTCATGGCCTTGAAACCGAGATCCGCGGCGACAGAAAGAACCAGTGCCACGCCGCCGGGATCAAGCACGGTCCCCGCTCGCCTCTCGTCGGCAGCGATCGAGATACCAACGCCGATCTCGCCCGACTCACGCGCGATTCGCTTCAGAAAGCGATCGCTGATCGCCGAGACCACGGCTTCGGCCTCATGCCGGATCTCGAACCAGACCCGAACACGGCCCGCCACGACATTCGGCGAGTTGGGATAAACGCTGATGCGCCCCGCGGAGGCATGGGCGCCCGCAGTCTCCCTCGCGACCTCCTGGTACAGCGCCTCGATAGCCCGGGCCGCTGCGCGCAGTGCGTCGCGGCGGAGCGCCATCGGCATCGGTCCGGTGTGCGAGTAGTCGCCTTCGAACATCACCGATATCTTGCGCGTCATCCACGCGCCGGACACTGCGGCAATGTCGCCAGCCGCCTGCTCCAGGCGATCGCCCTGCTCCACATGCAACTCGACATAGCGCACCGGATTGTGTTCGAGGGGCGTCGTCCCGCAATAGCCGATCGCGGCCAGCGCCTCGCCCAAGGTGACGCCCTCTGCGTCGCTGCACGCATATGCATCCTTCAGGCTCAGGGCGCCGGCGAAAACCGAGCTGCCGGTCAGGCTGGGCTGGAAGCGGGCACCCTCCTCATTGGTCCAGTTCACGACGGCGACGTTGCGTCGCGCGGCGCCGGGATTGGCACGGCAACGCTCCCTGACGGCCTCGACCGCGAGGATTCCGGCGAGCACGCCGAAGACCCCGTCATATCGTCCTCCGGTCGGCTGGGAATCGAGGTGCGAGCCGGTCATGACGACGTCCGTGGACGCCGGCGCCAGCATCGCCACGCCAAATAGATTGCCGATCGCGTCGATCCTCGGAACAAGGCCGCGATCGGCGATCTCGTGCAAGAAGAGGTCCCTCGCCTGCTTGTCGCGCGCCGTTCCAGCCAGCCGACACACGCCACCGTCGTCGGTCGCACCGATCCTGGCAAAGCGCGCGATGAGGTCATGCAATGCGGTCATGTTTGCTCCAGCGATGCGATCCAGTTCCTCAGCTCGGTCTGACGGCAATCATGGCTCAGAATGTCGCGGTGAAGTGCCAGTTTCCAGGCGAGATCGCCACGCCGTTCGTCCGCCTCGAGCGCCGAGAGGTCGGCGGCATAACGCGCGAGCGCGTCCAGATCGGCAAAGAAACCCTCGTCAACCAGGAGCTGTCCGTAGCGCCGGATGACGGCGACGACGTCGTGCAGGCGATATTCGGGATGATACTGCACGCCCCAGAATAGCCCGCGACCGAAACGGATCTCCGCCGCCTGAACCTCGCACATGGTATTCCAGGCGGTGACGGTTGCGGACTGCGGAAGGCGGGTGACAATATCGCTGTGGATGGCCGGCGCGTCGAACACCGCCGCACGGCCAGCATGCATGGGATGAGCGCGGCCTTGAGCCGTCAGCATGATCCTTCGCGCGAATCCGACCTCGCGCCCCGCCGGGTTGAGACCGACCTCGCCGCCCGCTGCGACCGTGGCGAGCTGCAAGCCCCAGCACGAGCCGAACATTGGCACTCCGCGAACGAAGATCTCGCGAACGAGGTCGATCTGCCGCAGCGCTTCGACCTCTCGCTGGTAGATATTGAGGGCCGACCCCGTGATCGCGATGCCGTGGTAAGCTTCGAGCGGTTGCGGCAGCGCGAAGCTCGCATCCGCCGGTGTCGCGATGTCGACGACGACCCGAGGTGCAAGCGACCGCAGGACCGCCGCATAGCTCTCCGCAGGCATTGCGCCCGCCGTCTCGGCGATCCGTCGCCGGCCGGCCAGCGTGTTGCCCTCGAGAACGAGCAGCCTCAGCACGGTTCAGCTTCCAAGATCGCCTCGAATGGCGGCCAGCGTCAGCTGCTTGAACTCCGGCTCGGTCAACGGCCGCGGATTGGCACCCGCCGTCGGATCCTTGACGGCATCGGCCGCGATCGTTCCGGCGTCGGTCTCCTTCACCCCGAGCTCGGCGAGCGTATGCGGCACGCCGAGCTTCTTGCGGAAGGCCAGCAGCCAGGACAGCACGGCATCGAAGTCTTGGCTCGGCAGGTTGAGCGCGCGGGCAATGTGCGGAATCTTGTCGGCGATCGCAGCCTTGTTGCAGACCAGGACATAAGGGAAGACCACACCATTGGTCAGCCCGTGATGGGTATCGTATCGGGCGCCGACCGGATGGGATATCGAGTGGATCGCGCCCAACCCCTTCTGGAACGCGGTGGCTCCCATCGAGGCCGCGGCGAACATGTAGGCGCGCGCTTCGAGGTCGCGACCGTTCTCGACCGCGCGCGACAGATAGTTATCGACGATCTTCATCCCCTCCAGTGCGATGCCGTCGGCAAGCGGGTGAAATGCCTTGACGCAGTAGGCCTCGAAGCAGTGCGACAGCGCATCCATGCCGGTTGCCATGGTGAGAAACGGCGAGAGACCGACCGCGAGCTCGGGATCCTCGATTGCGATCCTGGGCATCATCATGGGATGGAAGATGATCTTCTTCTCATGGGTATCCTCACGAGTGATCACACCGGCGCGGCCGACCTCGGACCCCGTGCCTGCCGTCGTCGGCACCGCAATGATCGGCGCGATGCCCTTGGTGTTGGCGCGCGTCCACCAATCGCCGACGTCCTCGAAATCCCAGACCGGGCGCGACTGCGCCACCATGAACGCCACGCATTTGCCGACGTCCAGCGCCGAACCTCCGCCCACCGCAATCACGCCGTCATGACCGCCGGCCTTGAAGGCTTCGACGCCGGCCGTCAGGTTGGTTTCGGTCGGATTGGTCTTCACGTCGGAAAACACGGCGAGCGGAATGCCCGCCTCGCGCACACGGTCGACGATGCTGGCGATGAGATCGGTCTTGGCAAGCCCGTGATCGGTGACCAGCAATGGCCTGGTGAGGCCGTTGGTCTGGCACGCCTCGGGAAGCTCGGCAATGCGGCCCGCGCCGGTAACGACGCGCGTCGGAAAATTCCAGGCGCCGGTGATCTGAACGTCCATGTGCTGCTCTCAATGCTCAATGCTCGATGCGAAGGTGGAATGATCTTGGGCGGGTCAACGCCTCGAAGCCGAGGCGCGACATGCCGACACCACGTCCGGTGTCCTTGAGGCCGGTCCACGCCAGGGCGGGATCGACATAATCGCAGCGGTTCATGAATACGGTGCCCGTTGCGATGCCGTCACCGATACGTTCGGCTGCGGCGGCGTCCTCGGTCCAGACCGATGCAGTCAGGCCATAGGGGCTGTCGTTCATTAGGCCAACCGCCTCCTGATCGGAGGAGACCTTCATGAGGCCGACCGCAGGCCCGAAGCTCTCCTCCATCATCACCTGCATGGAGTGATCGACGCCGACCAGGACCTGAGGCATCAGATAGGCCGTACCGATCTTGTCCGCTGGGAACCGGGCCGGATCGATCAGAGGCTGCGCGCCTTTTGCGACGGCCTCGCCGATGTGGGCGCGGACGGTATCGGCAAAGCGTGTCGCCGCCATCGGGCCGAGCGTCGTGTCCCGCGACAGCGGGTTGCCGAGCCGGTAGCGCGCGGTCAGGCCGGCAAAGGCGTCTACAAAGGAGTCATAGATCCGCTCATGCACGTAAATCCGCTCGATGCCGCAGCAGCATTGGCCGGAGTTGTAGAAGGCGCCGTCCACGAGCTGCTCGACCGCGAAATCGAAATCGGCATCCGGCCGCACATAGGCCGGATCCTTGCCGCCGAGCTCTAGCCCGAGGCTGATGAATGTCCCGGCCGCCGCTCGCTCGACGGCCCGGCCGCCGGCGACCGAACCGGTGAAGTTCACATGGTCGACCGAGCGCGATGAGATCAGCTCACTGGTCATGACATGGTCGAGCGTGAGCGTCCTGAACACCCCCTTGGGCAGGCCGACCCGGTCCAGTGCCGCCTGGAAGCGCTCACCGACCAGCAGGGTCTGCGCGGCATGCTTCAGGATCACGGCGTTGCCGGCCAGCAGCGCCGGCACGATGGTGTTGGCCGCGGTGAGATAGGGATAGTTCCAGGGCGCGATCACCAGCACGATGCCGGCAGGAACGCGCTTGATCATGCGGCGGAAGCCGGGCTGCCCGGTCGGCACGATCGGCGCCAGCGCTTCATCGCTGAGCTCGACCAGCACGCGGACGCGCTCCTCCAGGCTGCGCAGTTCGCCGCCATAGCGCACCGGCCGGCCCATCTGCATCGCGAGCTCCGGAACGACCTCGTCGTTCTGCGCCCGCATCTCGTGCAGGAAGGCGAGCATCATGGCCTTGCGCTCGGCGAGCGATATGCTCGACCATTCCTGCTGCGCTTTCCGTGCTTGCGCGAGAGCCGCGGCGACCTCGGCACCCGTTGCGACGGGCCGCCGGGCAACCTCGCTGCCGTCGACCGGCGAAATGCAGACGATATCGTTCACGTGATGTCACTCGTTTTTGGAAGGGAGGATCCGTCTCAAATGATCTCGAAGTAGCGAGCGAGCTCCCAGTCGGTGATGGCCTTGCGGAACTCGCGCTCCTCCCACTGCCGCGTCATCGCGTAGTGATCGACGAAGACGTCGCCAAACAGGTTGCGCGCCGCCTGCGAGGCGACCAGCCGGTCGGCCGCCCCTGACAACGTGCGCGGAAACGCGCGCTCGGGCGGATGCCTGCGCTCATAGGCGTTGCCGATGATCGGCTCGTCCGGTTCGATCCTGTGCTCGATTCCCCAGAGGCCCGATCCGAGCGCGGCCGCGATCGCCAGATACGGATTGATGTCGGCGGCAGCGACGCGGTACTCGACGCGCTGGCTGGCCGGCTTGCCGGGAATGACGCGCAACGCGCAGGTCCGGTTCTCGATTCCCCAGGTCGCGTCGGTCGGTGCCCAGAAGCCGGGGATCAGGCGCGAGTAGCTGTTCACGGTCGAGGCCACCATCGCGAGCAGCTCCGGAAGCAGCGCCTGCTGGCCGCCGACGAACCAGCGCATGATGTCGGACATGTCGCCGGGCCTGCCGCCCTGGTGAAACACCGGCTTGCCGTCCCGGTCGCGCAGCGACAGATGCAGATGCCCGGATTGTCCGGGATAGGCGTTCGACCATTTGGCCATGAAGGTGAGCATCTTGCCCTGACGCTCGGCCCAGACCTTGGAGAAGGTCTTGAACAGCACGGCGCGGTCGGCGGCCGCGAGCGCATCGGTGTATTGGATCGCGGCCTCCAGCACGCCGGGTCCGGTCTCGGTGTGCAGGCCTTCGACCGGCATGTCCATCTCGTTGCAGAGCTTGAGCAGCGAGCGATGAAATTCGGACTCGACGGAGGCGCGCAGCATAGAATAGCCGAACCAGCCCGGCGTGAGATTCTTCAAGCCGCGAAAGCCCTTCTCGCGCACGCTGTGCGGCGTCTCGTCGAACACGAAGAACTCGAACTCCGCGGCCACGGACGGCGAGAATCCCATGCCCTCGGCGCGGTCAATGACGCGCCGCAGCAGCCGGCGCGGACACACCCCCGCCGCGGCCCCCTCGAATTCACCGAGGAAGAACAGCATGTTCTCTTCCGTCGGCACATTGCGGCAGGTCGAAGGATCGATGCGCGCGGTCGCGTCGGGAAAGGCCGTATGCCAGCCGGTGAATGCACAATTGTCGTACATCTGGTCGTTGGAGTCCCAGCCGAACACGATGTCACAGAAGCTGAAGCCGGCCTCCAGCGCGCCGACGAACTTGTCGCGCGCGAGATATTTTCCGCGAATGACGCCGTCGAGATCGACGATGCCGAGCTTGACGTGGGAGAGGCCCCGCTCCTCGACAAGGGCCTTCGCCTCGGCGATAGTTCGTACGCTTCTTGCATCCATGATCTTCAAATCTTCGGCTTCTGTGGCATCGCGGGCTATCGGCGATCGCGTCACGACGCGGCCACCTCGCGCAACTCCTCGTCGCACGCGGTGATGAACATGTCGGCGTGGTCCTTGCCGAAGCACAGCGGCGGACGAATCTTGAGCGTGCTGCCGAACGGACCGGCAGCACCGATCAGGATGCCGCGCCGGCGCAGGCGATTGATCAGCAGGCTAGCGAGCTCCGGTGCGGGCTCCTTGCTGTCGCGGTCGCGCACCAGCTCGAGCCCGATGAACAGGCCGGCACCACGAACGTCTCCGATGGTCATGTGGCGATTGCCGATCTCGCGCAATCCATCCATCAGGTGACGGCTGACCTCGCGCGCATTCTGCATCAAGCCCTCGTCCTCGATGACGTCGAGCACGGCAAGGCCTGCGGCCGCGGCCACCGGGTTGCCGCCGAAGGTGTTAAAGTACCTCACTTCCGCGGCAAAGCGATCGAGCAGCGCGGCGCGCATGGCGACGCCTCCCATCGGAAAGCCGTTGCCCATGGGCTTGCCCATCGTGACGATGTCGGGGACGACGCCATGGCGCGCGAAGCCCCACATCGCCGCCCCGGTTCGTGCGAAGCCTGGCTGCACCTCGTCGGCGATGAACAGTCCCTGACGTTCGTGCACGAGCTTCACGGTGGGGGCCAGGAAGCCGGCAGGGTCGGCATGGATGCCATCGCTCGAAAAGATCGTGTCCACCAGCAGCGCAGCAAAGCCGAAGCCGCTTCGCTCGAGATCGGTGATCGCTGCGGCAACGCTGTCGGAAAAGCGCTGGCCGGGATCGCCGACCGGATTGCGATACATCTCGGGTGCGGGAACTGCCCGCACGTGGGGCGGCAGCGGCTGACCGGGACGCGAGGACGGCGAGACATCGGTCACTGCGGCGCTATTACCGTGATAGGCGGTCTCCGTGACAATGAAGCCCGCCCGCCCGGTTGTCACTTTCGCGACCCGTAGCGCAAGGTCATTCGCCTCGCTGCCGGTGCAAGTCAGGACCAGATGATCGATCCCGCGCGGAAACGTCGCCAGGAGACGCTCCGCATAACCATCGACGACGTCGTTGAGGTAGCGTGTGTGCGTGCTGAGCAGGCCGGCCTGGCGGCTTATCGCTTCGACAACGCGCGGATGCGAATGCCCGACCGACGGGACGTTGTTGTAGAGATCGAGATAGCGCCGGCCATCGACGTCGAACATATAGACGCCTTCGGCGCGCGCCATCCTGATCGGCTCCTGATAGAACAGCACCGAGGCTTTTCCGAACGAACGCAGGCGTCGTTGCACCGCCTCGCCGAGCGCTGGGTCGATTGACGACACCCGGCTCTGATCGAAGGCGTTCAACGCCAGAATCCCTTTCTCCTGCTGCATCGCCTGCCTTCCCTTTGGCCCGCGGCCTGCGCGGACCAAAGCCGTCCCCTGCGGCGATCATTCCCCAGCCGTTCCACCGCGACCTTGGATCTATGTGCGAATCCCCACAACTGAAAAGCAGATTGCAGGCAAGAGACACCAGAACGTCAGACATGCGCTCCGCATTCCAAAGCCATACCTCATATGTTTCAGTGCCTTATGTGATCGCCATGATTCCTTTGCGAATTCCATAGGCAGCACGGCGCCCAAAAAATGAGGAATATGCCACACGATTGATGTGGACTCACAACATCACTTGGGGAACGATCATGGCACGGACGCTGGAGAGGTTTGCAGCCGGAGAGACAGCGGAATGACGAGTGACGCCCCTGCTGAGGCCGACAAGCGGCCACGAAAGGCCGACGGCGACCGCCTCTCGAAGCTCGCGCGCCACAAGCACATCATCTCGCAACTCACCGCCGCGCCGACGCTGCGGGCTTCCGAGCTCGCCGCCGTGCTCGGCGTCTCCGGCGAGACCATCCGGCGCGATCTGATGGAGCTTCAGGAGCAGAAGCTCATCAACCGTACCTATGGCGGAGCGTCCCGTCCCTTCGCGCTCGAGCCGGCGCTGACCGATCGCAAGGCGATCATGATCGCCGAGCGCGAGGCGATGGCCGCGGTGATCGCCGACCTGATCCTGCCGAACGAGGTGTTGATGCTCGGCGCCGGCGCGACCACGTTTCACATCGCGCGACGGCTGGCCTCACGCGCGCACGACATCACCGTGATCACCCATGATTACGCCATTGCGGCCGCGCTAGCCGTCAATCCGTCGATCCGCGTGCTCTGCTGTCCCGGCCGCTATCACCCCACCGAAGGTTATGTGTTCGGCACGCAGACGATCGCGAACATCAACAGCTATGAGGCCAACCGCGCCATCGTGAGCGCGACCGGCATCAGCGCGCGCGGCGCGAATGATGCCGACGATGAGGCCGGTGCCATCTATGGCGCGATGGCCAAGCGCGCCGCAGAAGCCATCCTGGTAGCCGATCACGGCAAATTCGACCAGCGTGCGCTCACCGTCTTCGCACATTGGACCGATATCGATCGCCTGGTTACCGATCGGCAGCCAGAGGGAGCTCTGGCAACCGCTCTCCGTGAAGCCGGAACGGAGATCATCGTTGCGCAACCCTGAGAAAGGCCCAGCCATGGCACGCCTGACATCTGTTGCTTCCCGCGAGGAACACACCGGCCTTCATGCTGGCAACGACAAGGGCCCCGGTCCCACGCAGGATTGGCGGACCCGGATCGGACGCCTCGATCTCGAACTCGTCGGGCCGGATCACGCCTTTGCCCGCAACTGGGAACGCGTTGCCTGCATCCACGATGCCGCCTATGTGCTGGTGTTTCCGCAGACTGGATGCGTCGCATTCAGCCAGGACAGCCGCATCGGGATCGCACGTCCCGGCGAATATGTCCTGCTCAGCGAGCTCGCCTTCTACGAATTGTCGTCTGACAAGACCGCGCGCTTCCTGATGTTGCGGATTCCGGCCGCCGAGCTGCGCGGCCGGCTCGTCTCGGTTGAAGATCACATCAGTCGCCGCTTCAAGCCAAACGAACAGATGACGCACCTGCTGGCGGGCATGATCCGCAGCGTGGCCGAACTGTTCGTCGCCTCGCCGCCGCCGAACCCCCAGGCGCTCGCGACCGAAATGATCAGCTTCGTCGCGCTGACCATCGGATCGGAGGATCGCGGCGCCGCAACCGATGTGCGCAACGCGCGCTATCACCTGCGCCGCCGGATCGTCGACTTCATCGAGAGCCATCTCGGTGACCAGTCGTTGTCGCCGAAGAAGATCGCGGCGTCGAGCCGCATCTCGCTCAGTTATTTGTACAGCCTGTTCAACGACAACGAGACCACGGTCAGCCAGTTCGTCCAGACCAAGCGGCTGCAGCGGGCGTATGAAATCCTAGTCGCCGATCCGAAGGGCCGGCGGACCGTCTCGGAGGTCGCCTACGAAGTCGGCTTCAAGAACGTGTCGCATTTCTCCCGCTGCTTCAGCCGGCACTTCAAGGTGGCGCCGCGCGACGTTCGCCAGGCGCCCGTGTCGGCGCCGCAGCCGGCCGCTGGCGTGCGCTCGCCGCAGCCGAGGAGCCCTGCCGCCCGAGTGGCGCGGCGCAACGGATTCGACTCCCCCTATTGGGAGATCGACAAGCAGTCGGTCCACGAGACCGCGTAACGCCCCATCCCAAGGCAAGGCGTCGTGCGTCCCGCGACGTCGGCGCGCCTCCCGCCCGGAGCGACCATTGGACGACATTCAAGACAGATTATCGGCAAGCGAGCTCGCTTCGTTCTTCAATGAGCTTGCCGACGTGGCCGGACGGATCGCCGTGACGCACTTCCGTTCCCGCGTCGATTTCGAGCGCAAGCAGGACCTGACGCCGGTCACGATCGCCGATCGTGCGATCGAAATGGAGCTACGGCAGCTGATCGGTTCGCGCTTCCCCGATCACGGCATCCTCGGCGAGGAGATGGGATCGACGGCCGGGGACCGCTACACATGGTATCTCGATCCGATCGACGGAACGAAGAGCTTTATCTCCGGCATGCCGCTGTTCGGCACGCTCGTCGCGCTCGCCGACGAGAGAGATGGATCGATCACCGCCGGCATGATCGATATGCCCGCGCTGGCCGAGCGGTGGTACGGCACCCGGCAAGGCACCACCTTCAACGGCAAGCTGGCAAGGGTGAGCCGCACCACGCGACTGGAAGACGCGCAGATCTACACGTCATCGCCGGACTTCTTCACGCCGAGCGACTGGGCCCGCTACGATGCGCTCAGCCAGAAGGCCATGTTCCGGCGATTTGGCGGCGACTGCTACCAATATGGCCTGCTCGCATCCGGCCACTGCGATCTCGTGGTCGAAACCTCCCTCAAGTCGTTCGACTTCATGCCGCTGATTCCGGTGGTCGAGGGCGCTGGCGGCATCGTCCGCGACTGGCAGGGGCGGCCGCTGTCGCCGGAATCCGATGGCCGGATCATCGCGGCCGCGAACGACAGCCTGCTCGAGCAGGCGCTCGCGATCCTCAATCAATAACTGCGGAAGCCCTCCTGTCGCGCGGCTCAGACGAGCCGCAACCAGCCATCCCAGCGGGGATCGTACATCACGTCGCGGGCACGCATGTATTTCCAGACGCCGTACTTCTGATAGTCGAAATCCCAGTCCTTGAGCTTCCTGTTCACAACCGCCCATGACGCCCATTTCAGGTCGGCGAGCGCCCGGTTGAGTATCACGCGCGCGACCATCTGCGGCCGCACCTCGCCCAGATATTGCTCGATCAGGGCCTCCGTCAGATGCTCGTCGAAGAACATCTCGGCGAACAGGACGCCGAGCTCATAGCTACGCTCGTTGTTGGAAGCGAACTCATAGTCGATCAGCTTCATCGGCCTTGGGGCGCCTGATTCCGCCGAGATCAGGAAATTGCCCGGCATCGGATCGTTGAAGCACGGCACGAGATCGAGACCCGACGCCAGGAACGCCGACTTGGCCTGATTGTAGCGATGCATCAGCCAGGGCATGTCCTGCGGGAAATGCGCGCCGAGCTCCCTGCCCTGCTCGATATGTTCCTCGATCATGTCAAAGATGGTCTTGGTCTGGCCGAGCTTCGGGCCGGCATGCAGGCGGCGGTAAAGGTCAAGAACGTCGGCCTGGATGGCGGCATCGCCGAAATCGGCATTGGTGCAGGCGCGATAGCCTTCGAGGAACTCGCTGATCTCGAGCCCGTCCGTGGCGTCGAAAAAGATCACCTCGGGCGCAACGCCCATGGCGTGGGCATTGCGCGCAGCCTCGTTGGCGGTCACGCGATCGATGAACATCTCCGAGCCCTCGCCGGGCACCTTGATGAAGTAGCGCCGTCCATCGCCGGATATCTCGACCAGCCAGTTCTGATTCATGAGGCCGCCGACCAGCGGGGTATAGGCCGCCCCCTTGCCGTGCCATTGCGGCACGCGGGCGATCGCTGCCTCGATATTGCGCTCGTGGACTGTCGCTCCCTCGCCAAGCTTCCTGCGGACAGTCATGCGATCCTCCGAAGCATCTCGCCAAAGCGCGGCTCCCGGACCGTCATGCGGCAACGTACGAAGCGCCAGCTGGCGAACTTGTAAAACTCAAAGGTGTTGCGCGCCGACCGCGCGGCGAGCACGGCGCCGATCAGGCCCCAGCGCAGATCATCCGCCATGCCGTAGATGCGGGCGCGGCTGAATGCGCGCTCGTCGAATCCGCCGGCGTTGCGGCTGAAGGCGTCGCGCGCCTCCGGCTCCTGCGCGAAGGCTTCGACGAGGAAGCTGCCGAGGTCCTCCAGCGGGTCGGCCGTCGTGGCGCGATCCCAATCGATCAGGCGAACCTCGCCGGTGTCGCTGATCAGGATGTTCGAGACATTGCCATCGCCATGGATTGGCACCGGTTTGATGTCGAGTTTCCTCAAGGCATCGGCCGCAAAACGCAGCTCCTTGACCAGCCATTCCGCATCAGACGGCAGTTGCGCCTTCGCGGCCTTTGCCGCCTCGTAGAAGTGCTCGATCTCGTCGAAGACTCCCATGCGCCGCGGCAGAGGCGCCCCTGCCTGGAACAGGCGCCGCGCCGCGATGACCGCGTCGACGATCTTCGGCTCCAGCATCCGCTCCAGCGTGCCGACCCGCCAGCCACGGTTGAGATCTTCCATGACCAGAAGTCCCGCGTCCGGATCCGCCGCAAGCACCTTGGGACCGATACCGAGATCGGATGCGCGCCGGGCCGCTTCGAACGCGCAGGCAACGTCGATGTAGAGCTTGGCATCCACATCCATGTTCTTGATGAAGATGCTCTCGCCGCTTCCGTTCCTGGTGGCGCGCCAGGGAGCGCCGTCGACCCCGCGCCAGCTTGGCGAGGCGAGGACCGGAATGGCGGGCTCGATCACGATATCGCCCGTCTCCCATCCCGGGAGCCCGGCAATGTAGTTCCGGACCGTGGCGATTTGCGTTCCAGATTGGCTCATGACGACTTCTGATCTCTCGCGGGTGTCGTTCGGCCCGCCTGTCGCGGGCCTCCCGGTTTGATGACAAATTCGATCAAGACAGATGCAAAAGGGATGCCTCGCACTCCACCAAATCATGCCCTTACGGCAGCGGCACTACCCCGACAGGGGCGACTTTCGCTATCCGGACACTGATCCAGAACGCCATTTGTCGAGGCCAAGATGTCTGCTGCGGAACTAATCGGGATGAGCCTTGCGGGGCTGACGGAGGCCTACGCATCGCGCGCATTGTCGCCGGTGGAGGTGTTGCGAACCGTGCTCGGCCATGCCGAGGCGGTCAATCCCGCGATCAATGCGCTGTTCTGCTTCCGTCCGGAGCAAGCCATCGCAAGCGCGCAAGGCTCGGAAGCGCGATGGAAGGCGGGAACCGCACTGGGTCCGCTCGACGGCGTCCCCATGACGGTCAAGGACAGCGTCGCCATGATCGGCTGGCCCTATTTTCACGGCATCGGCGCCAACCGTGCCCTGCCGCCGTCCAACTACGATTCGCCGCCGGCGATCGCGCTCCGCGAGGCCGGCGCGGTGATCTTTGCCAAGACCACGATGCCGGATTGCGGCCTGATGGCGTCGGGCATCAGCTCGCTGCACGGCGTTACCCGCAACCCCTGGGGGCTCGCCTGGAATACCGGCGGCTCGTCGGCCGGCGCAGGCGCCTCCGTCGCCGCTGGCGCCGGCTATGTTTCCGTCGGCACGGATATCGCGGGCTCGGTCCGCCTTCCGGCCGCCCATTGCGGACTGGCCGGACTGAAGCCGACCCATGGCCGTGTGCCGCATTTGCCGGCCGACACCATGCGCATGGCAGGCCCGATGGGTCGCAGCGTGGATGATATCGCGCGCCTGCTGACCGTGCTGACGCGGCAGGACGAGCGCGACACCTGGAGCCTGCCCGCCGATGGCGTGCGCTATCACGAGCATCTGAAGCGCGACGTGAAGGGACTGAAGATCGGCGTCCTCACCGACATGGGCTTCGGCATGAAGGCCGAAGCTACGGTTCGCAGCGCGGTCGATGCGGCCGGCAAGCTGCTCGCCGGCGCCGGCGCGATCGTCGAGCCGTTCACCTCTCCGCTCACCGACGACGCCTATGCGCCGATCGACCTGTTCCTCCAGGTGCGCGGCTATCTCGAATATGCATCGCTGCCGCCGCATGGCGACACCGCACGCGACATCAATCCCTACGTTCGCGCATGGTGCCTTGGCGGGGCGAAACATTCGGGCGCCGACCTCTACCGGGCGCTGGGCCGGATCGCCAAGATGAAGGCGGCGCTGCTCGCGGCCTTCGAGGGCTGGGACTATGTCATCGCCCCGACGCTGCCGGTGGTGAATTTCCCGGCCGAGGAGCCCGGCGTGTCGCGTGAGACGCCGCTCGCGCACACGCTGTTCACCGCCATGTTCAACCAAACCTGCCAGCCCGCCTCCACCGTCTGCATGGCATTCGATTCCCGCCATCTACCGATCGGCGTCCAAGTGACCGGGCACCGCTTCGACGATCTCGGCGTCCTGCAGGTGACCAAGGCGCTGGAGGACATGCGCTCGTTCGCGATGGACTGGCCCTTCAAGCCACGGCCCTGAGCGCTCAGGCCGCGGCCTGCGCCGGGTCGCCGTCGAGAAGGTGGCAGGCGGCGAAGCGCCCCGGCGCGTGTTCGACCAGCTTCGGCGTCTCCAGCCGGCAGCGGCCGAACGCCTTCGGACAGCGCGAGGCAAAGCTGCATCCCGCCGGGATATCGATCGGGCTCGGCGGCTCGCCCTCCAGCAAGAAGTCCGCCGGGTTGAACGGCTTCTCCTCCAGCGTCGGGGCGGCCGAGAGCAATGCCTTGGTGTAGGGATGCTGGGGATCGAAGAACAGCTCGCGGTTGTCGGCGATCTCGACCATCTCACCGAGATACATCACGGCAATGCGCGTGCAGACCCTGCGCACCATTGCGAGATCATGGGAGATGAAGACATAGGTGAGGTCGTTCTTCTCCTGCAGCTTCGAGAACAGGTCGATCAGCCTTGACTGCTCGCGTTGATCCAGCGCGGACAAGGTTTCGTCGAGGATCAGCAGCTTGGGATCGAGGATCAGGGCACGCGCGATCGAGATGCGCTGGCGCTCGCCGGTGGAGAGCGTGTTCGGGAGCTGGTCATAGAGTTCGGCGGCAAGACCGACCTCGGCCATCGCTGCGATGACCCGGCTGCGCAGGTCCGCGCGGGCGACGGTGCCGCGGATCAGCAGGCTCTCCTCGATCATGCGGCCGACGGTGGTGCGCGGCGGCAGCGCGTTGTACGGATCCTGCAGCAGCAGCTGGAATTCGCTGCGGGTGCGGATCAGCTCGCGCGGCGACAACGCCCCGAGCGACGTGCCGTTGAGGACGATGCTGCCGTTGTCGGGAACCTCCAGCCAGGCCAGCAGGCGCGTGAGGGTCGACTTGCCGCAGCCGGATTCCCCGACGATACCGAAATTCTCGCGCGGCATGATGTCGAGCGTTACGCCGCGCACCGCCTGCACGTTGCTGTAGGTATTGAACGTCCCCCGCTTGCGCGCGCGATAGGTCCGAACAACGTGCTCCACCTTCATCAGCGGCACTTCGTCTTGCGCCTTGCGGCGGGCGAGCGGGCCCTCGGTGGTCGCCCACATGCGCGGCACACTGGCAATGGCCTTGCGCGTGTAGTCGGTCTGTGGCGAGGCGAGCAGGCCGGCAAACGCTTGCTGCTCGACGAACCGGCCCTGATGGAGCACGGCCGTGCGGTCGCCGAACTGGCCGAGCGTGGGCAAGGAAGACGACAGATAGATTGTCGCCATCCTGTGGCGCAGGCACAGGTCGTGGAGCAGCGCCACGATCTGTGCCGCGATGGTGACATCGAGCGGCTGGGTAATGTTGTCGGCGATCAGGACGGCGGGCTCGGCGCAAATCGCGTCCACGATCATCGCGCGCTGCATCATGCCGCCGGAAAATTTTGCCGGGTAGTCCCAATAGCGCTCCTTCGGCGATGGAATCCGGACCTCGCCGAGGAGCTGCACGACCCGCTCGCGGCATTCGCGCGGATTCCATTCGGGCCTGACGCTGTGCAGCTTTTCCGCGATCTGGGTCCCGACCGGTATCGTCGGATCGAGCGAGCTTTGCGGCTTGGAGCCGATATAGGCGATGTCGCGGCCGATCCGTACCTCGCGCGCCCCGGCGCTGAGAATGTCGTGGCCGGCGAACGTGACCCGTCCGGAGCGATACGCCAGACTTTCCGGCAGCCAGTTCGCCAATGCGCGGCTGAGCACGGTTTTGCCGGCGCCGCTTTCGCCATAGATGCCGAAGATCTCCGACGTGTTGAGGCGGAAGGAGATGTGATCGAGGATCGGCGCGGCGCCCGACGCCGAAGCGCCGACCGTGAGGTCGTCAACCTCCAGAATGAGCGAGAGATCCATCTCAGAGACCCCCATAGATGCGGTTGCGCGCCTTCTCGAGCGCCGACCCCATCAGGTTGATCGAGGTAAGCGCGATAGCCAGGAACACGCCCGGCGTGGTCGCGATCCACCAGGCATTGATCAGGTATTTGCGGGAGTCGGCGATGATGCTGCCGAAGCTCGGCGTCGGCGGCTGGATGCCAAGCCCCAGGAAGCCGAGGATCGCTTCGAAGATCATCATGCGTGCGACGTCGAGCACGGCGACGAATGCGATCGGCGGCAGGATGTTCGGCGCGGCGAACAGAAACAGGATCCGCCAGTCCCCGGCGCCGAGCACGCGCAGGCCGCGGACATATTCCTTGCCGCGCTCGGTGACCGCGGCGCTGCGCGCCACGCGCGCGTAGAGCGGCCAGCCGGACAGCGCCAGCACGATTATGATGGTCGGCACCGTCGGCCGCGACACGCCGAGAATGGTGATCGCCAGGATGATCATCGGAATCGACAATTGGGCATCGGTGATCCGCATGATGACGGTGTCCCACCATTTGCCCTTGAAGCCGGCGAACAGGCCAAGGCCGCAGCCGATGACAAAGATGAGCAGGACCGTGACGACGCCGACCAGCAGCGAATAGCGCAGGCCGATCAGGCTGCGCATCAGCATGTCGCGGCCGAGCTGATCCGTACCCAGCGGATGATCCCAGGTCCATTTGTCGCCGAGAAAGACCGGCGACATGAACTTGTCCTTCACCACCATCTTGGTCGCACTGATCGAGGACACCTCGGGATAGATGGCCGAGGCCAGCACCAGCGCCATGAAGATGAAGAAACCGATCTTGAAGCTCGGCATGCGCCAGGCGGCGGCCATGATGCGGCGGTTGACGGAACGGATTGGGGCCGCCGGCAAGGCGGGCTCCTCGGCGATGATCGTGGTGGCCGTCATGCTCAGATCTCCACGCGGGGATCGACCAGATAGGCGACCAAATCCACGATGATATTGATGAAGACAAAGACGGCGCTGGTCGTGATGGCGATGCCCTGGATGACCGGAAAGTCGCGCCCGACGACAGAGACCACGGTCAGATTGCCGAGGCCAGGATAGTCGAAAATGTATTCAATTACGAGAACGCCGCCGATCAGCGTCGAAAGCTGGATCCCGAGCAGGTTGACTAGCGGCACTGCCGCGTTGCGCAGGGCGTGCGAATAGACGATGCGGCGGCGAGACAGGCCGCGCACCCGCGCCTCATCGATGAACGGCGCTTGCATGACCTCGCCGAGCGAGGTCGTCAGCGTGCGGATGATGAAGGGGGCGATCTCCACCGCGAGCACGAAGGCCGGCAGGATGACATAGGAAAACCCCTGGTAACCGAGCGCCGGCAGCACCTTCAGCTTCACCGACAGAAACAGGATCAGAACGATCGCGAGCCAGAAATTCGGAATCGAGACGAACAGCGACTGCATTCCGAACGCCAACGCATTCTGCCAACGATGCTGGTGCAGCCCGCCCGCGATGCCGATCGGAAACGACAGCAGCAGCGCGAACACGAGCGCCATTCCGCCCAGTTGCAGCGTGAACGGCAAGCGTTCGAGGATGAGATCGATCACCGGCGCCATATCCGACTTGGTCGGGTCAACATACTGGCCGCCGGTCGCGATCATGCCGCTGCGCGGCCGCAAATAGGATTGCCCGAGATCGCCCTGTACCAGCCCGCGCATGTACCGACCATATTGCACGATGATGGGGTCGCGCAGCCCCATCTTGGTCGCGACCTTCTCGACCACATCGGCCGGCGCCATGCCGCCGACGATCAGGCGCACGGGATCGCCCGGCACCACGCGCAGCAGCGTGAAGATGATCAACGACGTGATGAAGACGATCAGGATGCCCTGCGCGATCCGCTTGACCAGGAATTCCAGGATCAACATCGAGAAGAGCTACCCTTGCAATTCATGAGGACCAGACCCGACCAGTCCGGCCTGCGTTCGCGAACCGGCAGGCCGGGCGTACCCGGCCTGCCGAGCAATCATCATGCCAATGTTGCCTTGGTCATGTCCTGCATGCCGTTCGGATAGATGTACAGACCATCCAGCTTCTTGCTGTAGGCATGGATGAAGACCGAGGTGAACAATGCGAGCGCCGGGGCCTTCTTGGCGATGGTCGGCAGCGTCTCGGTCTGCAGGATCTTCTTGCGCTCCTCGATTGTCGTGGCGTTGCGCTCCTTGTCCAGCACCGCGTCGATGTCCTTGTCGACGATGCCGGTGATGCGCTTGGAGGAGGAGTGGAAGTGGGTGCGCAGCACGAGATCCGGCTCGGGCGAGCCGGTGCACCAGCCGCAGTCGATCATGTTGCCCTCACCGCCGCCGGGCTTGTCGTAAAGCAAATTACCCCACGCCGCGACTTCGAGCGTCTGCAGATTGACCTTAAACCCCTGCTCCTGGAGCATGCCGGTAATCAACTCGGCATATTCCTTCGTCTTCGGATAGAAGCCGACCGACGTGTAATAGGTGAGCTCGGGCAGGCCCTGGCCTTTGGGGAAGCCGGCCTCCGCGAGCAGCTTCTGCGCCTTGTCCGGATCGAATTCAGGATAGTCGGCCACCTCGGCATAGCCGAACTTGACCGGCGAGATGTGCGCCTTGGAATAGATGCCGGAGACGCCGAGCACGTCGAGCACCTGCTTGCGGTCGATCGAGTAGCATGCGGCGAGGCGAATGCGCGGATCGTCGAACGGCTTCTTCGAGCAGCGGAAGAACAGGTATTTGTTCTCGACCGAAACCGCCTTGTGGATGCTGAAGCGGGCATCCTTCGAGATGGTCTCGACCTGCTCCTGCTCGAGCCGCTCGATGATGTCGGCCTCGCCGTTCAACAGCGACAGCGTGCGCGTCGTGGTGTCACCGACGAAGTGATACTCGACACCCGGGATCTTCGCTGCGCCGAGGAAGAAGTCGGGATTGGCGGCGAGAACGGTGGTGTCGCCTTTCTGCTCGACATATTTGTAGGGGCCCGTGCCGTTCATGCGCGCCGAGAGCTGCGCCTTATTGGCAACGTCCTTGGCCGACATGATCGGCAGGAAGGACGACAGGTAGTAGTAGAGCGTCGCCGGATAGCCCTGCACCTTCGTGTTGATGTGGCAGGTGTAGTCGTCGACGACGTCGACGGTGACGAGACCGGGGTACCACTGCGCCGGACGATCGGGTTGGCAGCCATATTCATAGGTCGCCTTGACGTCGGCCGCTGTGAACGGGGTTCCGTCATGAAATTTGACGCCCTTCCTGAGTTTCACCTCCATCGTATAGGTGTCGATGGGCTTCATCGATTCAGCCAGCTCGAAGATCAGCTCGTCCGGCTTCTCCGGCCGCATCGGCGCCCGCGTCAGGTAGCCGAACACGAAGCCCTCGACGATGAGCTGGCCGAGATTGGTATGGGTGGTTGGGTCCCAGTTGCCGGTCAGCGCTTCCGCGCCGAGAAAGCGCAGTGTCTTGCCTTCGGCGGCAAAGGCGGAATTCACAAGAAAGTCGGGATTGACCCGCCCGAAGCCGAACGCCGCGGCCCCGGCCAATCCCCCTAACATCAAGTCTCTGCGGTTGATCATATGGTAATCCCTCGATGATTTCGGCAACGCTGAAACTGCTCTCGAGGCCGCAAGGCACTCAGCCGTTTCGATCGTCTTGCACAAATCGTGGCTTTCACGCCTGCAAAGCCTAGACCAAAGGCCGCAATCGCCCGATTCCTGCTGCTCCACGATTCCGTTGCTGACACTCCCGGGGCGCCGCAGTCGCGCACGGAGATGTTCCGCTCCCGGACGCATGGCGCACACCGGCAAGGCAAGGACGCCTTTCCAATGTGCAGCACACAAATCATGGATGCACAGAGCAGCAACGCCATGCAGGCAACCATATGATCACGCTCGCGGAACTGAACGGAATCCCAGCATTGGAACAGCGCATTGCTCCGGCCAACCATCCCATTCGCGGCGTCATCTCGGATCTCGACGGCGTCGCCTATCGCGGCGACACTCCGATCGACGACTCCGTCAAGGCGTTTCGCGGATGGAGCGAGCGGGGCCTGCCCTATGCGTTCGTCACCAACAATTCGACGAAATCCGCCGCGCAATTTGCCGCCAAGCTGAGCCGCATCGGCATTCCGGCCGAACCGTCACAGGTCTTCACGACGATTTCGGCGGTCACGTCCCTGCTCGAACGGCGCTGGCCGCGCACCACGCCCGTGTTTGCGATCGGCGAACGACCACTGCTCGAGGCGATCGAGGACATTGGCTATCACCTGACCGACGTCAAGCCCAAGATCGTCGTGCTCGGCTTCGATGCCACGCTCGACTACGCCAAGCTGCGCACCGCGGTCAGGGCCGCACTCGCCGGCGCAACCGTCATCGCCACCAATCCCGATGTCCTGACGCCGGTTCATGACGGCTACGATCCCTGCGTCGGCGTGATCACGGCCGCGGTTGCAGCGGCCGTTCCCAATACGAAGCCGATCGTGCTAGGCAAGCCGCAACCGTTCCTGATCGAACAGGCGCTGGCGCATCTCGGCACCGCCCGGCATGAGACCGTCATGGTCGGCGACCAGATCGGCACCGATATCGCAGCAGGAAAGGCCGCCGGCATGCGGTCGATCCTGCTCGCCAGCGACGTCCCTTTCAATGCGGTGGCGGACGTCGTTCCCGATCGCATCATCGCGAGCCTTCTTGACCTCGCGGAGCCCGAGACGGTCGGTTGGCGGCGATGATGACTCCCGGCCTCATCGAGAGCATGCAGGCCTCTCTTGCCGCGAGCCTGCCGCGCTGGGGACTATCATCGCAATCGACGCTCGCCTTTCTCAGCCATTCCGAGAACACCACCTTTCTCGCGCAAGATCCGGCCGCTCGGCAAAAACTCGTGTTGCGCGTGCAGCGGCCCGGCTATCACTCACCTGACGAGATTGCGTCCGAGCTCGCCTGGATCGACGCCGTGATCGCAGACAACGTGGTGCTCACGCCGCGCCCGGTCGCCGATCGGGAGGGACACCTGTTATGCCCCATTCCCCTGAGTGGTGCGACACGACACGTCGTTGCATTCGAATTCCTCAGCGGCAAGGAGCCGGACGCCTCGGACGATCTGGCCACCTGGTTCGGCAAGCTCGGCGCGACCAGCGCGCGGCTTCACGCGCACAGCCGCCGATGGACATTGCCATCAACGTTCCAGCGCAAGGTCTGGGATTTCGATGCCATGCTGGGCCGCCGGCCACTATGGGGTGACTGGCGCGCCGGTCTTGGCCTGCGCGACGATGGCCGCAGGCTGCTGCAGAGGGTCGCCGACGAACTTGAACGGCGCGTCGAGGCTTACGGACGGGGCGAGCAGCGGTTTGGCCTCGTTCACGCCGACCTCCGCCTCGCCAACCTGCTCGTCGAAGGCGACCGGCTCGGCGTCATCGACTTCGACGATTGCGGCTTCTCGTGGTTCTTCTATGACTTCGCCGCGGCCGTCAGCTTCATCGAGCACGAGCCGGTGATGGACCTGCTCCAGCAGTCGTGGCTTGCGGGATACCGGACCGTCGCACCGGTCTCGCACGACGACGAGGCCATGCTGCCTGCGTTCGTGATGCTCAGGCGCATGCTGCTGACGGCCTGGCTCGCTTCGCATTCGGACACCGAAACCGCGCGACGCCTGGGTACGGGCTACACCGACGGAACGGTCGCGCTCGGCGACCGGTTCCTGCGCGGATCGTGACGCGGACTTTCGGGACCAGCCGCGGCGCGCCTGTCCGTTTCTCCAGTGTTGTTGCTCCGGGACTCCAGAATGCCGCAACAGATGTTTCCCCGCCGGCTTTGATCCGCGAATGATGGGCGCGCTCGGACATTGCGCGTCCGAAGCGGACTTAACCAGCGAGCGTGGGCGGCGTCAGATGGATATCCAGGCTTATTTCGAGGAGTGGTCCTGCGAGCCCGGCGATGTCGTCCGGCTCGCGATCAGCACGCCGCACGCCACCGTCCGCGCAAGCCTCGTGCGACTGGTCTCGGGTCCCGGGCGCGACGAAGCGATCGAGGGCAAGGTGGTCGATTTCTCGTCGGTGCTCGACCGCACCGTTTCCGGCGGCGTGCAATCCACGGTGGTCGGCTCGCACGCCGAATTTCCGCTTCCCTCACCGATCAACGATGCGGCGATCAGCGTCCATTGCTGGGCATGGCCGACCGTCCCCGAGCGGAGCGCGCCCCAGGCCATCTGGTCGATTGGCGACGTCGCGCTCGTCATCATCTCAGGCGGTCTTGCGCTTCGAATGGGCAGCGCAACGCTCGCAGTCTTGCCGGATGCGATCATCGCCAAACACTGGTATTCGATCCTGACTACCATCGGCGACGGCGAGGTCTGCATCGACCTCAGGCGTCTTGATGCCAAGGTTGGGGCACAACGCACGCTCCGCGCGGCAACCGGCGCGACGGCAAATGCGGCAACGCTCCTGCTCGCGGCGGCCGGCATCGGCCGGTCCGGGTCGCCGCTGGAGCCATATAATGGCAAGATCGACTCGCCAACGCTGTACCTCGCGAAGCCATCCGCCGAGATGATCGCCGCATGGCACGCGGGGAAGACTTCCACGCAGCCGGCATGGGCAGCATGGAAACTCGGCAGGGACTTCGCGTCGGAGACGATTGAGCCGGACGCTGGAGGCGAACAGGGGCACCTTGTCAACGGCGTCGAGCGCGGTGTGACCGGACGTAACTGGGACGGGCGAAGCGACTCCTTCGTCGAAGTTCCCGAGCAGTACTGTGCGCTGCAATTCCACGACGACGACATGGTGGATGCCGGCTGGAGGTATAATCTCGAATTCCGCCTGCCGGAGGACCTTCAAAGCGGAGTCTACGCAGTTCGGCTCGAGGCCGGCGGACGCCGCAATCATTTTCCGCTGTTTGTCAGACCGGTCCTGGGCACCTCGGCACCCGTGCTGTTCCTGGTGCCGACCAACACCTATCTGGCCTATGCGAACGACCACCTGGCTTCGCTCGATTTCTCATCGGTGATGCCTCATGACAAGGTGGTGCCCGAGGACGAACAGTACCTGTTCTCACATCCCGAGCCGGGCCGCTCCTGCTACGATACCCATGCCGACGGAACGCCGGTTCGCTATTCGGGCCGCAGACGGCCGCTGTTCAACGTCCGCCCTGGTTTTCCGAACTGGCTAACGGGCTCATACCGTCACTTTCCCGTCGACATGTACATCGTCGAATGGCTGGAGCACCTCGGCATCGAATATCATGTCGCAACCGACGAGGATTTCGAACGTGGCGGCCGCAACCTGGCCGACCGGTACGCGGCGATCGTCACGGGCTCGCACCCGGAATACTGGACACGAACCGGCCTCGATATCCTCGACGGATACCTGCATGACGGCGGACGGGTCATGTATCTTGGCGGCAACGGCTTCTACTGGGTAACGAGCCGGCTCGGTGCAAAGCCCTGGGTCATCGAGGTGCGCCGCGACAACAGCGGCACGCGCTGCTGGGATGCCCCCTATGGCGAACGGACCCATGTTGCGACGACTGAAGCCGGCGGCATCTGGCGCACGCGCGGCCGCGCCCCGAACAAGATGCTGGGCGTGGGCTTCGCATCGGAGGGATGGTCGAAGGGCTGCGGCTATCGGCGTCTGGAGGCGAGCTACAATTCGCCCGCCGCGAAATTGTTCGACGGCATCACTGAGGAAATCGTCGGCGATTACGGCTATGTGCTGGGTGGAGCGGTGGGAGACGAGGTCGACAGGTACGACGTTACGCTCGGAAGTCCCGAGCATGCCTATGTGCTCGGGACTTCGACCGGGCTTGGCAACGAGTATCAGCTCGTCATCGAGGATCTCACTCTTTCGCTCCCGGATCAGGGAGGCGCACAGCGGCCTGACGTGGTGAGATCGGACATGGTCCTGTTTCCGATCGATGGAGGCGGCTGGGTGTTTTCGGTCGGCTCCATCGCCTATGCCGGCGCCCTGGCCTGGGACGGCTGCGACAACGGTCTTTCGCGCCTGACGGCGAATATACTCAGGGCCTTCACCGGCAAGGAGCCGGTGCTCGGAGCATGAGACCGTCAGTGCGACTTCGCCCCCGAAACGAAAGGTCAACGACCCTCGTTCGGCCACGCATACGTTCTGGTTGCAGGATTGAGTGCAAGAAGATCAACATCTTACTGGATACTCGTTGTCCCCCAGCGCGGCGACCGCACAGATACGTGCTTCTTTTTCGTTCGCGCGCAAGTTCACAAAGGCGACTAGCATCGCATGGTGAAGCCGATCATCAGGCTCATGCCGCCCTGCAACAGGAAGCCAAAGATCAGCACCCAGGCGGGATCGGTCTGCTGCGAATACGCCAGCGCGAACACGCCACACCATAAGGCCGCAAACATGGTGCCGCGACGGCGTCCAATCCAGTCGGAGGTCAGCATGCCGACCAGCCGCCCGAGCGAACTGCCCAGCGCCATGACGGTCGCAAAGCTGAGCGACTTCGTGACACTCAGTCCCTGTTTGACGAAGAAGGTCGGCACCCAATAGGAGAAGCTGTAGGAACCGACCAGGCAGGTGATGCAAACCGCCATCGCGAGCAAGGTGCGGGTGACGACGCCGCGCGAGAACAGGATGGAGATCGGTACCCAGGCCGGCGCAGGCGGGCCACTGATATCACCGGCGGGAGAGGCCCCGCCTTCGAGGCCTCAGCTTCGATATCCTGCATGATCCTTTCGGCTTCTTCATAACGGCCGCGCGCTTCGAGCCAGCGCGGCGACTCCGGAAGCTTGCGGCGCAGGAACCAGACCCATAATGCGCCGCAACCGCCAATCAGATACATCGGCCGCCATCCCAGTGCCGGAATGACGAATAGTCCGGTAAAATTCACAGCGAATGTCGATGCCATCGACACCACGCTGATCAGGCCAAGCGCCCATCCGCGCCGTTGCGGCGGCACAAACTCGCTGACCATGCCGTAACCGCAGACATATTCTGCGCCGATCCCTACTCCCATGAAGAAACGCATCGCCATCAGCCAAGTCATCGAGGGCGCGAGCATCGAGAGCAGGCACATGCTGCCGAAAATCAGAAGATTGAACTGATAGGCAAAACGCCGGCCGAACCGGTCACCGACCAACCCCGTCATCAGCGCGCCAATGGCGAGGCCGGCAAAGGTGATGGAAATGTAGTGGGCATTGGTCTCCATGTTCGACCAGCCCTCCTTAACGAGGGCGCCCAACACGCCGGCGGCCATCTGGTTGTCGAAACCGTCGAAGAACATCCCGAGGCCGATCAGGCTGAGAATCCGCCACTGGAATGCGCCCATCGGGAGCCGGTCAAGCCGGCCCGCGGCGTTAACGGGGGTGGTCATAGAAAGCGTTTCTCCCGCAAGTAGTGGCGTTCAGCGCCGCTCATGCGGGCAAAATAAGCGGGATGCTTTGGGCCGAGTATGCTAATTTACTCATCACGACGATGACTTATCTTCAGAGCAACACAGAGAATGCGGCGCGGACGCGATCAGCCCTCAGTGGGAGGCGCTGATGGCCCGAAAATTGCCCCCGCTGAATGCACTTCGCGTCTTCGAGGTCGCCTCCCGCTCCGAGAACTTCACCCACGCCGCCAAAATACTCAACGTCTCGCAGGGCGCCGTCAGCCGGCATACCGCCCAACTCGAAGCCTTCCTTGGCCTGCGCCTGTTCGTCCGTAATCAACGCGACGTCAAGCTGACGACGCAGGGCGAACAGTACGCGCAGGCCATTGCCGAAGCCTTTGATCGCATCGAACTCGCGACCCAGCTCAGCCGCCGGGACAAGCAGAATCGCGTGGTGCGGATACGGCTGTTTCCCACGGTGGCGATGAAATGGCTGGTCAAGCGGCTCGCGCGCTTCCATACCCTTTACCCAAGCATCAATGTGCAGGTCACGATCGCCAACGATCTCGTCGATGTGAGCGCTGGCGAGGTGGACTTCACCATTCGGACTCCCGCCATTCCAAAGCCCGGCGTGCGTTACGACACGCTGTTTCCGATCGAGCTGCTGCCGGTTTGTAGCCCCGCCGAATTCAACAAGCATCCACCCGTGCACGATTCACGAGAGCTACTCGACCGTACGTTACGTCATTCAATGAAGCGCCCGCACGATTGGCGGATCTGGTTTGAGGCGGCGGACGTCACACCCGGGAGCTTTCGCGAAGGACTGTCGTTCGGCAATTCCTCGCTAGCCTATCAAGCGGCGATCGACGGGCTCGGCATCGCGGTGGCGCATCTGGAACTGGTCCAGGACGATCTCAAAGCGGGACGACTATTGGCGATCCATCCGCTGGTGGTACGAACCGCCGACAGTTACCACCTCGTCGGCCGCGAAAACCGACGTTGGCAGGCCGGAGATTGCTGCATTCCACGACTGGCTGCTGTCCGAAACCAGGACACAGAATTGACGTTTCTCGATCGGCAAGATCTTGCTCTGCTATTGTCAAATCAGCATCGCTGCGAGCTCGCCGACGGCGCTTGGATCGCCATTTGCCTTGGCGACGCACTTCAGGTGTCACGTTGCTCTAGGTGGTGTGGACTCTAAGGATTCCCCTTTGAGAGCAAATCAGATTCAAGGCTTCTTTTTGGGAGGCGGCCTTGGGTGTGATGGAGCGTTTGGTGTTGAGCGACGCGGCCTGGGAGCGCATGGCGCCGCTGATCATAGGCCGGCCCGATCAGAAGGGCTCGACCGGGCGGGACAACCGGATGTTCGTGGAAGGTGTGCTTTGGATCGTGCGTACGGGCTCTCCTTGGCGTGATCTTCCGGAGGCTTTTGGAGATTGGAACAGCGTGTTCCGGCGGTTCAGTCGATGGAGCCGCAAGGGTGTCTGGTGCCGCATCTTCGAGGCGATGTCCGAGGATCCGGACTTCGAATATCTGATCGTCGATTCCACCATTGTCCGGGCGCATCAGCACGCCGCCGGGGCGAAAAAAGGGGGTCTGAAGATCAAGCGATCGGGCGCTCGCGCGGCGGCCTGAGCACGAAGATACATATGGCCGTACGCGGCTTGGGATGCCCCGTGCGGTTCACGCTCACCGCGGGCCAGAAGGGCGATGCACCACAAGCCGCTGCATTAATCGAGGGGCTGCCCGCCGAGGTCGTCATCGCCGATACGGCTTATGACGCCGATCGTTTGCGCCAAGACATCGCCGCCAAAAAGGCGCTCGCCGTCATCCCCAACAACCCCTCGCGAGCCCTCAAATATCCGCTCGACAAACATCTCTATGCCCAGCGCCATCTCGTGGAATGCTGCTTCAGCAAGCTCAAGCAGTTCCGACGCGTCGCAACCCGCTTCGAAAAGACCGCCCGGAATTACCGGGCCGTCGTCACTCTCGCTGCCATCGTCCTATGGCTGCGATAAGTGTCCACACCACCTAGCATTACAGTTGCAATTGATTGAGGGTTCTGAATCCATGGGTGACCATGATTCGGGATCTGATGATTGGTGGTGCGTCGGTTGAAGATACGCTGACGCTGTGGGCTTCCTCGTTGCGAGATGCCAAGCAACGCATCCGTCCGCTGTTTACGCAGGAGCGGGTCGCGGCCTCGGCGTGGCAGTTTCTCGACGGACTGTTGGGTAACGAGCCGCGCAAGACGGGTTGGATGCGGGCGGAGGCGGCTGGCGATCCAGGCCCGTGGCGCCAGCAGGCGATTCTGGGCCGAGGGCATTGGGATGCCGACGCGCTGCGCGACATTGTGCGTGAGTACGCACTGGAGACGCTTGGCGATGAGGACGCGGTCCTGGTCATCGATGAGACTGGCTTTTTGAAACAGGGCAAGGCCTCGTGCGGGGTCGCACGTCAGTACACTGGCTCGGCGGGCAAGATCACCAATTGCCAGATCGGAGTGTTCGCCTCCTATGTGTCACGGCATGGCCATGCCTTCATCGACCGGGCGCTCTACCTGCCAAAAGAATGGACGGACGACTCCGCTCGCCTGAAGGCAGCGCATGTACCGAGCGATGTGAGCTTTGCGACGAAACCCAAGATCGCGCGTCAGATGATCACTCGCGCGACCGCGGCCAACGTGCCGTTCTCGTTCGTGGCGGCGGACAGCGTGTATGGCACTGGAGAGATCGAAACCCTGCTGCGCAAGGCGGGCAAAGGCTATGTCCTGGGTGTTGCGTCCAATCATGTGTTCCGCTCCTGGGGCAAGCAGCAGCCTGTCGCCGGCACCGCCGCCGCGATCGCGCAGAGCCTTCCCAAAAAGGCCTGGCGCCGCCTGTCGTCCGGCGGAGGGACCAAAGGTCCGCGCTGGCACGACTGGGCCTATCTCGAGTTGGCCGATCTCGAAGCCAGTGAATACAACGACGACCTTGCCGGGGAATGGACGCGGGGTCTTCTGATCCGCCGCAACATCGCCGACGGCAGCTTGGCCTTTTTCTCCACATGGTGCCCCAAGGGCACCTCCATGCAGAAGCTGGTGTCGGTGGAAGGCCATCGCTGGGCCATCGAGGACAGCTTTGAAACCGCCAAGAACGAGCTCGGCCTTGATCACAACGAAACCCGCTCCTGGCATGGCTGGCATCGCCATGTCTCACTCGTCATGCTTGCCTTCGCCATGATGGCCGTCATCCGTCATCGGGCCAACACCGGGCCATCGCTCAAAAAAACGCGACAGCGGCCGCGACCGACGCATCGTTCTTGATCCGCTGGTCGATCCAAGAAATCCGGCGCATCGCCATGAAGCTCGCCCAGCGGCGCATCCCGCACGCCCGCATCCTCGCATGGTCGTCCTGGCGCAGGGCTCATCAGGCCAATGCGCGCAAAGCCCATCTCAAGAAAAAACTACAACTGTAATGCTAGTCTAGGCAGGGATTTCCTCTCGAAATCCCGGCTTATTTTGTTCGTCAGGCCTATACACGTATCGAGCTGGGCATCTGCCAGAAGCGAAGGCGGCTGATCCGCGAAGGTTAGGGGGATCTCGCCACGCCTTGGCGCTGATGTTTTATTGCTTCTACATCAATGGCTAGGTGAATGATCCGGCCGGCCGAGGAATTCGGAGTCACCGGGAACAGTCTGGCCAACGTCTGCGACAGGCTGGACGTGCTTTATCTTCCGCGCGGCCCCTCGGCCAAAGAAGTAAGCCGGAAGCCGGTCGTCATACTTGAGCTTTCACCTCGGCGGGACAGGATCCCAAACACGGCAGATAAGGGAGGTATCTCTTTTTCCCCTGGCGTCGAACCAACCGACGACTGCTTGCTACGCCGAACACGACCCGTCTGTCTGAAGAGATGGAGCTTGCCATGCGGCGCATTCGGCCTGCCCATCGTATAGAGTGGCCTATAGATCCGACGGCCTCATGTGACTGGTGACTACGTCCGCTTTGCTCCTATAGCGACCAGGTTCGTGCGGCAGCGCAATATGTCGCGATGGGCCAGAAGCGGAAGCCACAATTGGACAACATCTCCCCTACTAACATCGGCGATAAATATCTTCCGTGAATTGGTTCACAAATGGGCGGGCCAGACCGCGATATGCTTGCTCGAGCTCTCGGCCGGCGTGCGCCCAGCGCGATCAGCAGGCTCGAGAAGGCGCCGAACCTCGACGTCCACCGTTCCGTCGCACGTATCGTGTTTCGCAACGCTGCGATCAATGAGTTGTCGAGTTGGATTCAACGGCATTCGGTGCGGCCGAAAGCCCGCGGACCCAGCAAACGACCAGTCTTTTAGTTTTACGCGGTTCAGAAACTTGATCAGAGAATAAGCCATGCAAAAAATTTGATGGAGGAACCAATGGTGAAGAGGGCGATTACGCTCGGCGGTGGTGGTCCGGCGGCAGGGCTGCACATTGGAGTTCTGGAAGCTCTTGCCAACGCAGGTATAACCTTTGACGTGTGGGCATTGTCCTGCATCGGCGCCTGGGTTGGGATCGTCTACAATCAGTTTGACAACGTTGACAATAAAGACAGGGCGAAACAGACCCATCAATTCTTCAAGAATGGCGTGTTTCGAGACGACGAAAGCTATAGGCGCTTTCCCATAAACACGGTGTTCGGCCCGGATTGGGAAAGCATCGGCAAGGCTCTGACCAACTTCGTCGCAGATCCCAATACCTATAAGGATTTGTGGGACCCAAACAGGGTCGCGAATGCCTTCAGGGAATCCATGTCGCTCTGGTTCGCTCAACAGCCCGACACGGACGGCGGGAAGAAGTTCACGCGCCCGGATGAGGGAGACGTAAACAGATGGGTTCTTAATCAGGTGCTGGCCCCAAATCCTTTCGTTCGTTATTTCACGTCAATGATGTATCTGTCCCAAGTCACCGGCCTCTCCAGGATCAACTATCCACACAGCCAGTTTATGAAGAGCATAAATTTCGACGCGCTGGGAAGACCCGAAAAGCCATTCATATTCCACAACGCCTGGAATCTCGATGAGCATAAACTCGCGTTGTTTTCCAACCGCCCGATGCCCAAGAAGGTCGATGAGAACAAGAAGGTCGACGGGAAAGAGTACAAAGTCCCTATCAGCGCATCCAGCTTATGTGCGTGTTCAGCCCTTCCCTTCGTGGAAGAAACCGTAGAGATCGACGGAGTTACCTACTGCGAAGGAGCACTGGTCGATACGGTCAACTTCGAGAGCTTGCTCCAGGAGCATCATAAGCCGGGCGATGAGCTGGACGAGATATGGGTGAGCAGGATCGTCGATTCAAAGCAAGTCCGCAAACCGGAAAACCTTCACGATGCCCTGGCCAATCTCTGCCAATTGTTCGCAGCGACCGTTGGCGAAGATGACGTCAAGCTCTTCAAATACCACGTGCGGTACGACAAGCCAAAATCCGGAGAGCATCCGTGGAAGGGCACAATCGTCGAGATTCATGTGCCGGGGCACATCAGTTTCAAATGGAACCACAGCAACCTGGACAGCGGGAGAAAGTTGGGAAGGATCGCTGCTGAACAAGCAATCAAGGCATACTACGAACACGGAAAACGTCCGCCGCATGACGGGCCACATTTCATAAATGAGAATCCTGCGGAAAGCGATGAGGCGGGATGGCGAGAGGTTAAGGAGGCATATCACGAATGTCGAAGGCGGGCTGCGTAACGGCAAGGTAAAGCAGCCTTGAGGCCGACCTGCTGAGCCAAGCTCCAATATCCGCAGTCGAGGGCGCAATTACTGCAGTCGGTCGAGTAATGCCTTTGCCTGCTTCAGATCCTGCGTTTCAAGACCCTCGACGAACCAGCCGTAGATGGGCACGAGTTGGTCGAGCGCTTCGCTGGTTCTGCCCTGATCGATCCACAAGTTGGCGAGGTCTACTGCTACTCGAAGTTCAAGGGCCTTGGCGCGCTGACTTTTCGCAGTTGTCAATGCGTGATCGAGCAGTGATCGTGCATCGGTGCTGGCCTCCGGTGCATCGCGGACGAGCAATACGCGCGCCTTCAATCGATACAGCTCGGCCTCAAATATCCGTTCGCTATTGCGGCCGGTTGTAGCGAGACCCTGCTCAATCAGTTCGAGCGCGGCTTCGCTTTGATGGCTCGACAACAAAGCGGCACTCAGGAGCACATACAGGGCTGTGATGCCAAGCTGATAGCCCGCGCCGCGATATTCGTTCATCGCCGCGCGGATTTCCTCGAGCGCAGCGGACGAAGGATCAAGGAAGGTGGCGCTTATCCCCCGGATGGCGCGAGCCAATCCTCGCCACTGCCGGAATCCGAGTTCTTCCGACAAGGCGAGACAACGATCGGCATAACGGTGTGCCTTTCGGAAGTCACCCCGAAGAGCGTGGAGAATGGATGCGTAATAGCATCCATAGGCCTGCGAATGCGGATGACTGATGACGTCGGCACGCTGAAGGGCGGCATTTACACGCGCGAGTGCCGTATCAGCACGGCCCTGCAGCCAGAGCGCCCATGACATCAGAGCCAGGTCGGCCACACCCGCATCCTGGCCGGCAGCACGCGCCGCCAATCTATCATGCTCGCTGCTCGCTTCGAACGCTTCGAAGGCCCGTTCGATCACCTCCTGGGCACCTACGAGATTTCCCATGAAAAGGCGTATCATCCCTTGCCCACGCATCGCGTTGAGCAACGTTGGTCGATCACCCCGACCCTCCGCAAGGTCGAGCAACACCGAGATCATTTCCTCGGCGACCGGCAACTCGCCGCGAATGACGCTCGCGGTGGTCAACCAAAACATGATTTGTAGTCGCTCGGGGGGATCTCCGAGCCGCTGGCACAGCTCGCGCGCTCGCGCAAAGGTCGCCACCGCCTGGGGCGAGGCCGGCCCCTGGGTGGCAATGAGGCAGGGCCCGAGCGCGTACTGGAAATCAAGCTCCAGCCGGTCTTTAAGCGCACCGTCGGCCAAATGGGCCGAGACCTCAATGCCTTTACGCAAGTGTGCGATCGCTTCGAGGTTGGCGGAGCGCATGGCCGCTTTCTTGCCTGCCTGGAGCCAATATTCTCCCGCCTTTTCGAACAATCCCGCCTCGGTAAGGTGGAGTGCGAGAGTCTCGGGTTGAGACTCCACAATTTCCGGGAATCGTTGCTCGAAAGCGTTGGCGACGGCGGCATGCAGCGCTGCGCGTCGGCTCTTCAGAAGTCCCGCTTCGGCAGCGTCCCGCACGAGCGCATGCTTGAAGGTGTAGACCGCCCGGGGTATCTCGCCTCGGCAGAATATCAACTCCGCCTGAACCAACTGGGCAAGCGCCTCCTCAAGCCGTTGCCTTGGCAGCTTGGCGACCACGCTCAGCAGTTCGTACGAGAACTCGCGCCCCACAACGGCGCCGATCTGAGCAACTTCCTTCACGGGGGCCAATCGGTCGAGCCTAGCCATCAGCGATGCGTTCAATGTCGTTGGAATCGCCAACGAGGGTAGCGGACCGCTGACCACGTAATGGTCGTCTCGCTCCTGCAGCAAGCCGGTTTCGAGCACCGCCTTGGTCAGTTCCTCGACGAACAGGGGCACGCCGTCGGTGCGAGCGAGGATTTGGTCCAAGACCTCCTCCGGGAGCGTCTTGCCTGCCGTGACGCGCTCGATCAAGGCCGCCCCGTTGCGCCGGTTCAGCCGTGTAAGCGAGACGGTCGTCACATGTGCATGACCAGGCCAGGGCGGCGTGAACTCTGGTCTCGCGGTGATGAGCAGCAGCACTCGGAGTCGTGGTACCTTTTCCAGTGTAATCGTGAGCAGCTCCATCGAAGTCGGGTCCGACCAATGGGCATCCTCAAAGATGATGAACACTGGCTGCCGCGCCGCCAACGCTTCGAGCTGAGCCGAGAATGCCGCCAACGTCATCTCCTTGCGTTTCTGCGGACTGAGCTCGGGCAGCTGGTAGCGGTCACTGACCGGTAGCGACAGAAGGTTTGCTAGAGCCGGCACCACACGATCTGCGTCGGCGCCAGACCGCAACAGCAGAGCTTCAAGCTTGGCAAACTTCTCCGTCGGCGCTTCACCTCTTTCGAAACGGGCAGCACGTTCGAGATTGTCGATGAACGGATACAACGCACTGTTGGTATGGTGCGCCGAGCAGAAATGGCGGACCGTAATGTGTGGTTCGGCTTGGAGCCGTTCTTGAAGCGCCAGCGCGATGTGCGACTTACCGATACCTGGCTCTCCAGTTAGAACCACTACGCAACCTTCGCCCGAAGAGGCGTGCTGCCAGCGCCGCAACAGCAGCTCGATCTCCTCGTCTCGCCCGATCAAGGGCGTCAATCGAGTCCTGTGCTGAGCCTCAAAGCGGCTTTCGACTCCAGTCGTCCCGAGCACCTGCCAGGCAGGTATTGGCTCCGCCCATCCTTTCAGCGCGATCGAGCCAAGATCGCAGTATTCGAAATATCCTTCGGTGAGCTGGCGCGTACTCTCGGAGATCAGCACCGTACCGGGCTCGGCGAACTGCTGCAGACGAGCAGCCAGATTCGGTGTCTCACCGATCACCGCCTGCTCCTTGGCGGCGCCTTCGCCGATCAGATCGCCCACGACGACCATACCGGTAGCGATGCCAACGCGAACCTGCAGCTTGGTGCCGATATCTGTCTGAAGGTTGGCCACGGCATCGACCAGTGACAGCCCCGCACGTGTCGCCTGCTCGGCATCGTCCTCGTGCGCCAGGGGGTAGCCGAAATAGGCAAGCACGCCATCCCCCATGTAGCGCGCGATAACGCCCTCACTCCGGGCGATTACCTCAGCGATGCAGGCGTGATAGTCGCCGATTATCGAGCGCAAGTCCTCCGGGTCCAGCCGGGCCGAAAGTGCGGACGAGCCCACCAGATCGCAAAACATGACCGTGATTTGGCGCCGCTCGGCGCCGTCTCGCGGCGCTGGTTTGGCAGCCGCTTGGTCCGATGCAGCGACATCATCCTCAAGTGCCGCAATCGCGCGCAGCATCTTGCGCCGGTGCCCAAGCAGGACGCCGAGGTCCTTGAGGTCCTGCTCCGTGAGATCGCCGACGACCGAGAGGTCGATAGCGTTCTCTGCGAAACGATCGGCGTACTCTCCCAAACCGATCGATGCCAGCCACTCTGCAATACCTGTCATGGTATACCTATGGCCAATAGGGATAAGGGTAGCACATTGCAGAGACCTGCGAAGGCACATCTGCAAATGGAAGCACCGATCGCGAGACATCTCAGCCAGTTTAACACATTGGCTCCGGCGAAAGCTGGGCGCTGCCAAGCGATGCCATGGGGCCCCGATCGCGCGCGCCTTCGACCGTGCAATAGCCAACTCAACGTAAGCGCGAAGCACAGCTATGAACAGAGATGCCTAGTTGCCGTCGTTCCAGATGTCGGTGGTCAGCTTCCAATCATCGCCGACCTTCTCCCAAACCACGACATACTTTCCAGTCACATCCTTCGGTGTCGGTCCCTTGGTCTTGAGGGCGAACGTCCCAATCTCGCGCGCCGCGGTTGGACCAAGGGGCTTAACGTCAAGGGTTGCGAGCTTCGGATCGCCAACTTGTTCCGCCATGCTTTTCCACATTGCCTCGATGGCTGATCGGCCGTGAACCATCGCGGTACCTGGCGGGAATGCGGTCGCATCCGTGCTGTAGAGTGACGCAACTCCCGAGAAGTCGCCCTTGTTGAACAATTCAATCCATTTCGCATTGATGGCCTCGATCTCGGCTTTTTGAGCTAACGCCGGGGCGGTAAACGAGATCACGAATGCAATCATCAAGGCTATGCTACGCATGATCATCTCCAAATATGTTCGATGCGAATGCAGGGCGGACGTTGACTTGACAAGAACCAGGTGCGTTGAATGAGGTATCCCAGACCGGGTTTGGCGCGCCAGCAATTCCGGGGTATTACCGTCAGCAACATTGACTAACCAGCGCAACGCGCGCCTTATGGTAGCAAGTGACTTCGCGCAATTTCTCACCAATTCTCAAGCCGGATGCTCGGCCAGTGTGAAGCCAATAGCGACGTCGCATCCCCGCTCTGGAATGATGGTGCGCTCGGAGGGCGTTCGCATTTGCTGCGATTGCAACAGCTTACTTGGAAGGATGAAGGGACAAGGCGCATTTTTCCCGGTCAGAGGTGCCTTTCCCACTGCCGTGCAGGTCGGCGAGACTGCGCGCAACCGCGCGAATCTTCGCCGGTGTTTCAAGGCAGGCACCACCGTATTTCTGCACGACGATGGGCTGGTTGCGCATCTAACCTCGCTCGGAAGCCTTGTTCGCCTCGCCCATCGAACCAACACCGCCTATCCATGTACCAATGACCTCAAAGTTCGGATTAAAGGCGACAAGATCCGCGCGGTATCCGGGCGCGATCCGTCCAAGCTCGGACCCAAGGCCTAGAAATGCCGCGGGCGTCCGGGAAGCCATGATAAGAGCATCGACAAGGGAGATTCCGATAAGCGCAACAGCGTTGCGCACCGCCTCGATCATGGTGAGGTGAGCGCCCGCGAGCGTGCCATCCCGGTCAGTCAGGCGATTGTCGTGCAACGTGATCTCCCTTCCCTGTAGCAGGAATTGCCGGTCGCTCGTGCCCGCCAATGGCATGGCATCGGTAACCAGCATCAATCGATCGCGTCCCTTGCAGCGCAAGGCAACACGCAAGCCGACGCGGTCAACGTGGATGCCGTCGCAGATGATCCCTGCAAACAACCGGTCATCTCCCAGCGCGGCGCCCACCAAGCCCGGCTCTCGGGCGTTCAACTGCGACATGGCATTGAACAAATGGGTCACCCCCGAGACACCGCGATCGACCGCCTGCCCGATTTCGGCTGCGGTGGCGTCGCTGTGGCCGGCCGCGATACGCAATCCGGCGCCGATCAATTCATCGATCATGGACGCGGGCACGCATTCCGGGGCCAAGGTCACCATGGAGCGACCGCGGTCCCCGAAGCTTTTGATGGCGGCGAGATCGCGCCGATCGGGCACGCGTATCTCGGCTTCCGGATGAATGCCCTTGCGAGACCTGTTGAGGGCCGGACCTTCCAGATGAAAGCCGAGCACGCCAGGAATTTCGAGGCACGCCTGAGCTGCTACAGCCAATCGTTCGATGACCTCGCTTCGATCGGTGATGAGGGTTGGCAAACAGCCCGTGGTGCCGGCCTTGCGGTGCGCCTCGACGATGCGGCGAACGCCGGCCTCCGTTGGCTGGTCGTTGAGAAGAACGCCGCCGCCTCCGTTCACCTGAACATCGACGAATCCGGGTGCAAGTATCGCATCTCGGGGAAGGTGGATCGAGGCGCGCGCTTCCTCGGTAATGCCTTCGATCCGCCCCTGCGATATTCTGACCAACCCCGGCCCGCGCATGTCGGCACCGTCAAAGATGTGCTGCGCAGCAATCGAGAAAACCACGGAAGACCCAGCTTGGCCCATAAGTGCTGATCCGAGAATGGCAATCACGGACTCGTGAGGCGAGTCCCGTGTTGTACAGGTCCCAATATGTACACAACGGGCTTCAGGGACCCGGAGCTAAATCCTTGCGTTAACTTCTCATGGAAACAAAAGGTACCACCTATCTCGGCATCGATGGGGGCGGAACCCGCTGCCGCGCCCGGATCGAGGACGAAAACGGCAGGGTACTCGGTGAAGCGAGCTCGGGGCCTGCCACGACCCGGATTGGCTTCGACAGGGCCTGGCGGTCCATCATGGAGGCCACCGAAGCGGCGGCCGCACAGTCCGAACTGACGCGCGAGGATTTCGCGCGGATGCACGCCGGAATTGGCCTCGCCGGCATTGGTCGCCGGGGCGCGGAAGCGGCGCTCAAAGAGATCCCGCATCCCTTTGCGTCCGTTATCTTCATCAGCGATGGCCTAGCTGCCTGTGTCGGCGCCCATAGCGGCGCGGACGGGGCCATCGTGGTGGCCGGCACGGGCTCGGTGGGTGTCGGCCTGATTGGCGGCAGCGAGATCCGCATCGCCGGTTACGGCTTCCCAGTCTCGGACGAAGGCAGCGGCGCCGACATTGGCCTGCAGGTCGTTCGACTGGCGCTGCGGGCCGCGGATCGCCGCGGCGAGCTGACACCATTGCTTGCAGAGGTGCTGGGCGCATTCGATCAAGATCCTTATCAGGCCGTGGCGTGGTCTGAAGAAGCCCGGGCCACCGACTACGCCGCGTTCGCGCCGACCGTGATGCGGCATGCCAATCAGGGCGATCCGGTCGGCCGCCGCATTGTCGAACGCGCGGCCGATGCCATTGGCGATCTGCTTGATCTGTTCCTGGCTAAAGGAATTGACCGGCTCGCGCTGGTGGGCGGGCTCGCGGATGCGATTACGCCCTGGCTAACGCCTGACCTGCGCGCTCGCCTGAGGCGTCCTGACGCCGACGCAGCGGCGGGCGCGCTGCTTGTGGTCCGAGGGCGGCTCGACCTGCGCAAGCTGGACCCGCCCAAGAGAGAAACTGACCATGAACAGACTTCGAAGTTCCGCGTTTGATGGTGCTTGGATCACCGATATGGCCACCGAAGAAGTCGATCCCAGATTTACCGACCTTGATGCATGGTCGCTGACGTCAGCGATGGAAGCGATGTGGGAGGGCCAGCTTGCGGCGGTCGCCGCGATCGGCCATGCCCTTCCCGCGATCACTGCGGCAGCCGAAGCGGCCAAGACGGTGCTGGGCGACCGCGGACGCATTGTATATGTCGGCGCGGGCACGTCAGGCCGCGTGGCGGTCCAGGACGGCGCCGAGCTGACGCCGACCTTCGCTTGGCCCCGCGAGCGCGTCCGCTTCGTCGTTGCCGGCGGTGACAGCGCGTTCGTCACCAGCATCGAGGGCGCGGAGGACGATGTCGATGATGCAGTCACGCAGATCAGCGCCGCACGGCTCACGCCGCACGACGTGGTGATTGCGGTAGCCGCCAGCGGCACAACGCCGTTCACGGTCGCGGCGCTGCAGCAGGCAGGGTCTTTCGATGCAGTAACGATTGGTGTCGCCAACAATCCCGGCACCGCACTGCTGGCATTGGCAAAGTTTCCGATCCTGGTCGAGACCGGCCGAGAGCTGATCGCCGGCTCCACGCGGATGAAGGCGGGCACCGCGCAGAAGGTCGTGCTCAACCTGATCTCCTCAGGGATCATGCTGCGCCTTGGCCGGGTATATCGCGGCATGATGGTGAACATGCCGCCGACCAATGCCAAGCTGAAGCGGCGCGCCGAGGCCATGGTGGCGCAAATCGCGCGCTGTAATCCGTCGCACGCGGCACGCTCGCTCGAGCAGGCCGAGGGAGACATCAAGATTGCAGTCCTTCTGGCGCTCGGTGTCGACAGGGTAGATGCGAAGACCGTTCTGGAGAACTGTGACGGCAATCTTCGGCAAGTGTTTGTCGAGCTTGCCAAGAATCGTGACTCGCATCGTGACCGACTCCCAAAGGGAGCGGCGGGACGCGGGCGAGGCGGAGTGGTTGAGCCGTGACGACATCCGCGATGGCGAGCGAAATCGGGGAAAGCGCGGATGTTGTCGCTAACATTGTTCGCAGCCGACCCGCCATGCGCGACATCGCACAGCGGATTGGGATTGACTCCGCCCCTTTGTGCGTCGTGTGTGGTCGGGGAAGCTCCGGGCATGCCGGGGTTTTCTTGAGATATCTTGTCGAGACGCGGCTTCGCCTTCCCGTTTCAGCAAGTGCTCCCTCGGTGATCACGGCATTTCGCACACCTTTGATGCTCCGCGATGCGCTGTTCATCGTAATCTCGCAATCGGGGCGCAGCCCGGATCTCGTCGCAGCGACCAGATCGGCACGAGCCTCGGGCGCACGCACGATTGCCATCGTCAATGCGACGTCGTCGCCGGTGGCTGACGAAGCGGAATTCGTCGTTCCGATCGAAGCCGGCCAAGAACACTCCGTAGCGGCCACGAAGACCGTGATCGGCTCGATGGCCGCCAGTGCCGGACTGGTTGCCGAGCTGGCGCAAGATCGTGCGCTGCGGTCAGCCCTCGACCGGCTGCCCGAGCGCCTGCACCGCGCGCTGGCGCTCGACTGGTCGGAGATTGCCGATGATCTCGTCAAGGCATCAGCTGTGTTTGTGGCGGCTCGGGGCCTGGGCCTGGGCTCGGCGAGGGAGATCGCGCTCAAGCTTTCGGAAATCATGCGCCTGCCCTCCATCGGACTGAGCGCCGCCGAGCTGCAGCATGGGCCACGTGCCGCGCTATCATCGCGCACGCCAGTTGTCATGATGCGCCTCATGGATGAAACGGCGGCCACGGTGGACGCACTGGCAGAGGAATTGCGTGAGCAAAAGATCGCGCTGCATCTCTGCGGCGGACCGCATGGCTCGCTGCCTTGGTTGGTCGAGGATGACCCCGCCACCGACCCGATCACCATGCTCGTTCCGGCCTACCGGATGATCGAGCAGGCGGCATGCGCGCGCGGATTTGACCCGGATCGTCCCCCTCGCCTGAGCAAGGTTACCGAGACGTTTTGACTGATCGCTGGCTGGCGACCAAAGCGGGAGCGACATCATCAAAACGTAACAAACGCGAGCAGAAGCGACCGAATGCGCGGCAAAGGCGACGAAGCTGATCGCTATTCTGCCGCTCATAACGGTCTGGTTGCAGGTTCGAGTCCTGCCGGACCCACCAAAATCATCAAAGAGAGCCCAATTGAGACCAAATCTGCGGATAGCTTTGCCAACAAATTCGAACCGATGACCTTCAGGTTATAAGCATGACAGTTTCCGAAGCGCTATTCGACACGCTGGCCCGCGCGCCAGCCCATCTCCCAGAAGTCTGCCTCGAGACGAGTAGCTTCCTTGAAGATCGCAATCAGCTCTGCCTCGCGGGCCGGGGTGGCGTAGAGATCAGCGAGACGTTCCAAGTGTGCTCCCGCTTTCGCCGCGACCTCTTGGTATGGCGCACCAGCGTACTCGGCAATCCACACGCGATAGGGGTTCGTCGCAGCGTTCGCATCGGGTTGTGCAGCCAGCCGCTTCGCGATCTCCGCGTACCCGATCACGCATGGGGCCAGCGCCACCTTGAGTGCCAGCAGATCGCCGCGCATTCCAGCATCCAGCACGTAGCGAGTATAGGCTAGCATCTCGGCCGCCGGAGGGGTCTGTTCAAGGTCGCTTGGGGACAGACCCCAACCGGCACAGAGTGTCACATGAAGGTTCATCTCGACATCAAGGATGGCCGAAAGACCGGCCGCTGCTTCACGCATGTCGGCAAGCTTGGGCGATTTGTAGACCGAGAGCGCGTAGGCGCGCGCGAACTCGATGAGGAACAAGTAATCCTGAGCAAGATAATAACGAAATGCCGGTTCGGCGAGCGAGCCGTCTGCCAATCCGTTCGTGAAGGGATGCTCGGTGTAGGCGCGCCACTCAGCAGATGCCTCTGTCTTTAGACGCTCCCAGAAACTCACGTTATGTTTCGCCTGGCTTGTCATGAACCGCTTTTGATTCCTTCCCATAGCCTGCATTATGAGGCTGACCTTGGCCGGCCGCGGCGATCTGCCGGCGCGCTGCCGTATGGAGGTCGCTTGCCGTCGATCGCTGGGCTTGAGTGCGTTCTCACGTTATCACCTACAGAACGCAACGTCCTGGTCCAAGATTCGACTACTGACAATCCGTACCAGTTTCGCGCCAATAACAACCCGCACGAAGGGCGGCGAACGTGGTCGAATTCGACGAAAAGGCAGGAAACTTAACAGCGGCGACGATTGTCCCACCGCTCATAACGGTCTGGTTGCAGGTTCGAGTCCTGCCGGGCCCGCCAATGAGATCAATAGCTTACTTCGTTCCCGTTGCCCGCAGCGCGACGACCGCACCAGAAACCGCACCAGATACGTGCTGTTTTCGTTCACACCAAAGTTCGCAACGGCGTCAGGCAAGCTCACCTGCTAAATGAGTGGACGCGACAGTGCCATCCACGATCCTCGCCTTCGGCCGACGGAGAGGCACCGACAGAAGCAGTCTCTCCCTTTGGCGGTGAAGTCGGCTATCTCCGGCAAAGCGGAAGTCAGCCATAACGCCAATCAAGTCCGCTAAGGGGCCCGTAGCAGACATGCGGCGCGATGCGGTGACCAGATCAACATGGACGAGGTTGACGGCACCCACCGGCGCCGGCCGCAAACGCGGCCGGTCCTCAAGGACGCGCAATGAGCAACGGCTGCACGTTTGCGCCGCCTGCCATCAGGGGATTCGACGGCTCGAAGCGAGCGCGCAGTTCTCGCTGCTGGACGAGCGAGCGTGCAACGACAAAGGCGTTCTTCAGGCTTCTGGCTTGCCGGAGTGCGATATTGAAAAAGGCGTTGCCGAAGTAGGTCCACTTGGCTTTGTCCCGACAGCCGAACGATGAATGGTCGGCATCGGCCGCGGTGATGACCAACGTATCGGGGTTCGCGAGACGAGGGATAAAGACCCCGGAATAACAGGCAGAGATGACCACCACCTTGTATCGCATGCCGGTCCGCGCCAACATGGCGGCGAGATGGGACGGCGTGAGCGTTTGCGTAAGCCGCCCGGCTTTGATTGCAAGCCCGTCGGGGGAGCCGTGCGAGGTGAGAATCAAGAACAGAACATCATTCTCGGCGTCCATCCCATTGGCCGCCGCCTGCAAGGACTTAGCCAGGCCTTCAATCGTTGCACCTCCGCCTTTCTTCGAATTGAATTGCACGTTGACTGGGCCGCTCCCGAAACGACCCGCTACGACCTGTGCTGCGCCGGTCGCCTCGCTTCTAAACACGCCCTGATCGCCGAAAAGGCCGAACGACACCACGCTCACCTTGCGAGCGTCCTCAACGGCGTGCACCGGCGAAGCCAACGGCGCGACGGTCAAAGCAAAAGCGACGAGCGGCGCGCCAAGCCGGCTGATCCAAGAGCCGATCCAAGTGCCATTCCAAGAACCACTCCAAGACTTGCACGCCATGGCGAACCTCGTTTGGTGATCGCCACCTAGCATATGGCGATTCAAGTTGACGGCATTGCGCCCCGGTTCAGCGATTCCTTACCGCAACCCCGCCTCGGTCGATATTTTTCTCCGATCACGCGAAAAATTGCGATGCCGGCTCAGCGAACGCCGGCAACGATCACGCGCGCTCCCGCGTCGGCGAGACGCTTGCACTGCTCCTCAGATGCGCCGACATCAGTCACCAGAGTCCAGCGCGGCGGCAGCGGCGCCCAGGCCATCTGTTCGGCGCGGCCGAGCTTGCTGGCGTCGGCGAGAACGATGACTTCCTTCGACTGCTGCATCATCAGCGACTTCAGTGCGACCTGTTCGAGATCCGCTTCGCACAGGCCACGGCCATTCACCACGCCGTCGGCGCTCATGACGGCGCGGTCCGCGGTCATGCGCCGCAACGCCTCATTGGCGAGCGGCCCCATGGTGCTCATGCTGGTGGTGCGCAGCGCGCCGCCCAACACCACAAGCTCTATGCTCGGAGCCTTGGCGAAGAAGGGCAGCAGCGCAAGATTGTTGGTGATGATGCGCAGCCGCCGATGCTGCAGCAGTCGGCCGAAGGCTGCGACCGTCGAGCCGGCATCGAGAATCAGCGTGTCGCCATCCTCGATCAGATCGATCGCCGCGCGCGCGATCGCCTGCTTCTGTTTGCCCTGAACCGCGAGGCGCTGCTCGAGCGTTGTCTCGTTCGCGTGGGCGGTGAGAATGGCGCCGCCATAGGTGCGGCGCACGGCATTGTTCTTGGAAAGATGCTGCAAGTCGCGCCGCACGGTGGAAGCGGAAACGTCGAAGCGCCGCGCGAGATCGTCGACATCGATCTCTCCCGCGTTCAGTGCTTCCAACAGACGAGCGTGACGCTCCTTGCTGCGCATCGACACCGAACCTCAGCCCCCGGATTCATTGCCGTCAGCCGAGCTCGACCGTATCGGCTTCGCGGCACGGCCGATGCATACCACGATGTATCGACCGCGCAATGTCAGCGCTTAACGCGCATCTCGCTCCTCATCCTGAGGAGCCCGCGCAGCCCCCTCAAGCCGCCTTCTTCGGCGCGAGATCGACCGCCTGCCGCAGCGCTTCGATCAGGCTGCGCTCGTCGGCGATGCCCTTGCCGGCGATGTCGAAGGCGGTCCCGTGATCGACCGAGGTGCGGATCACCGGCAGACCAACAGTGATGTTCACACCGGCTTCCAGCCCCAGCACCTTGATGGGTCCATGGCCCTGATCGTGATACATCGCGACCACCATGTCGTAGTCGCCGCGGCCGGCCAGGAAGAACAGCGTGTCGGCAGGCAGGGGGCCGTGCACGTCCCAGCCCTTGCGCTGACAGGCTTCCACGGCCGGCGCGATCTTCGCGGCTTCCTCGCCGCGACCGAACAACCCGTTCTCGCCGGCATGCGGATTGATGGCGCAGACGCCGATCTTCGGATTGGCGACGCCGGCGCGCACCAGCACGTCATGCCCGCGTGCGATGACACGCTCGACGAGGCCGGGCTCGATCTTCTCGATCGCATCGAGCAGGCCGATATGCGTGGTCACGTGAATGACGCGGAGTTTCGGCGACACCAGCATCATCGATACTTCCGGCGTGCCGGTCAGATGCGCCAGGAGCTCGGTATGGCCGGGATATTTGTGGCCGGCCGCATGCAGCGCTTCCTTGGAAAGCGGCGCGGTGCAGATGCCCTGCGCGAGCCCTGCCTGCACCACCTGCACGGCTTTCTCGATGTAGCGATATGCCGCCTCACCTGCCGTCGCCGACACCTTGCCGAACGGCAGATCGTCCGGCACCAGCTTCAGGTCAACGCACTGCACGGCCTTCGACGCAAAATTCGCCTGCTTTGCGTCGCTCAACGCATCGACCTCAAGCGGCACGCCGACGATCTGACCGGCCTTGCGCAGACGGTTGGAGTCGCCGATCACCAGCGCATTGCAGATCGCCCGCACCTGCGGCTGCGCCAGCGCCTTCATGATCACCTCGGGCCCGATACCGGCCGGATCTCCCATGGTGATCGCAATGGTCGGACGAGTCATATGAAACTTCCTCTGGTTCGGACGGCGCGAAGCCGCTCGCTGATGCGGATGAGGCTGTTCTCGTCACCGAACGCGCCCGCTTTGGTGGCGATCGGAACAGACAATCGGCCAAGAGTAAGGCCGAGCGACACGCCCGGCTCGATTTCGTCGGCAAGACGAATACCGTTGACACCGAAGCGCGACAGCATCGCCGCGGCGGTTTCGCCGCCGGTCGCAGCGAAGGCGCCGATCGCGGGTGCGACGGCCTCAAGAGCGTCGGCGAGCCCCTTGGCGAGCTGCGGGCCGAGCGACATGTCGGGGTGATCATCCATCATGATCTCAACCAGTGTATCGCCGCCGCCGGCAAGTCGTTTCATCACGTCCGCGGCGAGCGCCGCCCGGCCGGCACCATCGTTGAGCAGCGTTTCCGGCGCGACCGGGAAATGCGCCACGGTGCCGGTCGCCTCCAGCTCGCGCGCGGCGGCGCGAGATGCGCCGGCGAGCGAGCCCACCACGATCAGGGTGCCGGATGCGCTCGTCGGAATGCGCAGCGGCTCGACGGCATGGCTGACTTCGAGGCCGGCCAGCGCATGCGCGAGGCCGGCGCTGCCGATGAAGAAGGTTGCGGGCGATGCATGCAGGCTCGCCTCCGCGATCAAACGCAGATCGTGTTCAGTCTCGGCGTCACAGGCCGCGACCACGTCGCCCTCCCAGGCGAGCCTCGCGAATGTGGCTTTGAGATCGCCACCGCGCACGGCAGCGAGCTTGACCTTCTCACCGCGAACGCCCGCGGTCGCGAGAACGTCGACAAGATCGGCATTCGGGTAGGTGTGGTCGCGGTGCCAGACCTCGGCCTCCTCGAGGGGGCGGCCTCTGACCAGGATACGCCCGTCGATGGTGGTCCGGCCGGTGGCCGGAAAGGCCGGCGCGAACACGCCAAAGGCCGGACCCGACCGTGACTTGAGATGCGCAAGCGCGGCGGCAGTCTCCGCTGCAGGTTGCCCCCGCAGCGTCGAGTCAATCTTCTTGAAAAGAATACGTCCGCCTTCGCAAAGGCGCGCCAGCACATCGGCATGGCGGGCTGCAGCGGCCCCGGCCGAAAGGCCTCGACTCGCGGCATCGTAGGCCAGGACGGGCAGCTGGTAGCCCGACGCGTCGGTCACCTCACCCCACGTCACCGCAGCTGCACGCCCCCTTCTGCCGAAGGCGATCGCACAGTCCGCGGCACCGGTGAGATCGTCAGCGACGATCAGCCAGCTTTGGCTTGACGCGTTTTCTTGACGCGAACCGGTATCCACTTCGCTCGAAAACGCTTTAGGGGCCATCTTCAGCGACCTGCTTCAGTGACTTTGCCTCAGTGACTTGCCTCAGTGACAACCGAGCGCGCCGCGGGGGGCATCTTGCCGGCAGAAGCCACGTTGTTCTCTTCTGCAGGCTCCTCGACGTCGCGACCAACAACGCGGGCTGTCCAGGCGGTGACGATCGGCACGAGGATAGCGGTAACCACGACGCACGCCGCGACGAGGATAGTCGCCGGCCGCGCCGCGTCCGCATAGGCTGGATTCGCCGCGGCGACAATCGCCGGGACGGCCGCCGCATTACCGGCCGTCGAGGCCGCCGCAACACCCGCGACACCATTCCCGCCAGTGATGCGATCGGCGAGGAACAGCGGGATGCCGGTCACAACCACCACGGCCACTCCCATGCCGAGGCCGAGCAGGCCGGCCTGCCAAACCTTCGACAGATCGAGGCCGGCGCCGAGCGCGAAGGCGAAGAACGGGATCATCACAGGCACCGCGCGGCTCAGGAAGTCGCGCATCTCTCTGTCGAGATTGCCGATGATCATACCCACCACCAGAGGCAGGATAGCGCCCACGAGGGTCTGCCATGGAAATGCCGAGAGGCCGGCGACGCCCAAAGTGATCATGGTGAGGAAAGGACCGCTCTCCAGCGACATGACGGTATAGGCGCCGACGTCACGCGGACGTCCATATTGGCCCATCAACGCCATATAGAGACCGCCATTGGTGTCGTTCATGGCGGCGACGATCGCGAGCGTCGAGACACCCGCGAACATGCCAGCTGCGACCGGCGTCTCTCCCAAAATGCGGCCGAAGATCAGGCCGAGGACAACGGCCACGCCAACCTTCACGATCAGCAGGGTGCCGCCCTTCTTCACAATGTAGGGGGTCGCGCGGAAGTCGATGCTCGCGCCCATGCAAACGTAGAACACGGCGAGAATTGTCAGCGCGCCAGAGAACAGTGCGCCGGTGAAGGAGCCAAAAAACTTCGGGGTATCGGGAAAGAAGGTGGCAATAAGCGCCCCGACCAACAGAGGGACCACCATCATCCCGCCCGGCACGCTCTCGATCGCCCGCTTAATTGGAACCTGCATTTCTGTTGTCCTCCCGCACACCGCGCACTTCCGATCATTTTGCGCGTTTTGCTATAAAAACGAGCAAACGGTGGCCGTATATGCTCATATCGCGCAGTATTCAAGATCTATTGCGCATTTTGCGCAAAACTGACCGATCATTCGCTCCGTCAGATGCGATTGATTTTGCTCGCGGGAGAATGCCAGGGAATTGGGTCATGAGAGGTTGGGCATGGTGCTCATCGCGCAGATGCTCGAAACGCTTACTTGGGGGCAACACCCACCGAAGCCCCGACCGTCGCATGCTTCGGCCGCAAGGGTGCCCGGCCGGGCCCTCGCCCGCAGGCGGGACACCGCCTCGGCCAGCGGAACGTCGGCCTGTAAGTCGTCGCGCTCGCGCAGGCTCTCTTCGGGCGCTAGTACGAAACCTCCCAAGACCGCTCTGAGATTGACCTCGGTATTGCAGGCGAAAGCCGTTGCGCAACGGCCGATGGGCCTACTTCTTCGAGCCTCCAACGTGGGCACGTGCGCAAGGGTGTCACGTCAAGGCGAAGGGACTCGGTGAGAACTACAATGCGGCCGTTGAGCGCGCCGAGTACGTTCTTCTGCCGGCCTTCGACAGCTGGCGGTCTCACGGGCTGACGGAGTGGTTGCAGCGCGAGGAGCATGTCGTCGGAGCTTTTGAGATTTCGCACTACCGCCCCAAGGAGCGGCCCAATAGCGTGAAGATCGTGCATCCGAAGAACGGCGAGGAAGCCTGGTGGCCGCTTTTCGATGATCGGGGCGAATCACTTTTCCCCGAACTGGTGGCCGAGCTCAATGCCATCAAGCAGGTCACGGTTTCGGGTCTGGTCTTCAGGCGCGATCGCGCGCACCGCAAGTCGCGTACTCCGCCACCGTGGATAACTGAGCGCAAGGACCTCCGCTACCTGCGCAGCGTCGTGAAGGACATTGTCGCCGCGGCCGGCATTCGATCCGAGCTTTCATTCACCTCGTTCCGCCACGGCGGCTTCACCGAGGGTGCCGACAGCGACCTGACCGACGCGGAACTGCGCGCAGCCGGCCGCCACAGGTCTGCACGGCAATTGCCGATCTATGCAAAGCGGACCCGTAAACAGCTGATCTCGGGGACCCGGAAGCGCCGCGAGAAGCGAACAAAAGCAGCCGGTTTGTCGGAATAGACGCGGCCGTTTGTCGGAATGACAACTACGAGGGCTAACCTAAGCTATTGAAAAGCTTGGTGGGCGCACCAGGGCTCGAACCTGGGACCCGCTGATTAAGAGTCAACCATGGATTGAGAACAATCAATGACTTGCCGGTCGCATCCCCGGGCTTGTCCGACCGAAAATGGGCATCCGTCGCACGGTCATAATCGTTCGTTGCATTGCCTGTTAACCCTCGTGGCGGGTGCAGGAGAAGTCGCGATCGTGCCGCGCGGCGCCTTGGTTTCGATCCTGCGGTTTGCGGGTAGGAAGAGCCCAACTTCCTGCAGGAAACCGGGCTCTGGAGTATCTGGCAGGCGATCGGGCTCAAGGCACGTTTTGCCGTTACGCAGTCCCCGAACTGTTAGTTGGCCCCATTGCTTGGGAACAGCACCTTGTAGGGAATTCCCAACTCATCCACCTCATCGAATTCATGGACGGACAGATAGGGACTGCCGCCTTTCAGAAGCTTTTTCACTTCGGAACGACCGAAGGTGATCCTGTCGAGAAAGCTGCGGATTGCCCTAACCGATTGGTTCGCCCGCTCTACGCTTTCTTTGACGTGGGATTCACGCCGAGCTTTGATCGCAACCGCGAGATCAATGTCGCCCAAATCCGCCTTATCGGTGAGATAGCTGCCAAATACGCGCACCCCAGTAACCTTGTGCGTGAGCTCGTCGCGTTCATTGATGCTGACCACGCGAACCAGAAAGGATTGGAGTAAGGCTTCGGCCTTCTCTCTCGAAATACGCGAGATGAACCTCGCATTGCATAGCTGCATCCCAAGAGGTGCAACTAGATAGCGCGTTTTGTCTTCCTCGTGACGTGTCACATAGCCCGCCCTGACCAGGGCCTCTTCGATTTCCTGCTTCCGGCCGCCATTGACCTTGAACTGCTCTCCAATGGCCTCAGCGGGAAAGCTTACCTCGTGAAACCTGAGAAAGTCCCGCAACTTGATCAAGCGAACTCCAGCAAGCGTCTCGTTCTTCCCCACCCGCATTATTGGTCTCTCATGATTTGAAGATTTTGCGCCTACATACACGACGGCACAGAAGAGTGGTTAACAGCCACGCATCCTTATTCGCATCCGACAACGCGGTAGACACTTGCTCGGCTGATCCCGACGCGACCCGCGATTGGCTCGCGCCTAGAGCATGTTGTTTTTGCCGGAATCGAGATTCCCAGAGACAATTTCTGATTCAAACTCCACGCTGGGGAACGGCGGCCAGCATGGATGATGCGCTCCTTCGCGAACTCGCTCTGGCGATGGGAACCGCCGTGCCAATGACATGTTCGCAACCGTCAATGACCATCTGAAGCGGGTTGTCATTGGGGCCGCAGTCGAACTTAGGTATTGCTTCCTCCGATATGCAGCAGCTAACAAGGATTGCGGCGCAATAGTTACAAACGACCGGGTAGTGGGAAGTCCCTAGTTTGGCACCACGTGGTGCCTCCGGATCACCACACATTGGCTGGGGGATATGAATTCTAAATCCGCGCTTGAATCGACGGATTTCTTCTAATTCGACCCTACACCACGTAAGACACGTCCCCGTTGCGTCATCCATTTAGCACGCGAGAGATGGCTCTGGTATGCGTTGTGCGCGCGGTCCGCTTCACGCTCCGGGTTGATATGTAGGACGATTCGGGCCACGTCCCGCCAGTCCGCCCCCTCACCCTCAGCCTGCAGAAGGCGAATGTAAGTCACAACGTGCTGCTCATCGTAGAATGTCGGCGCCGGCTCAGTGGGAGCCAGGTCAGCCACATCAGGATCGAGCGGCGGTGTCTCCTGCATTATCCCTTCCAATAGCCGCGCCCCAAGGCTGTGTGAACTTGAATACTATAGTCTGTAGTCCTTTAGTGTTCAAGGCAACACTGTGAGGGTGTGAAAAGCCCCAATCTGGCCTTCGGAAAAATCATTGCTGGCCTAAGGCTTTCTGCTCGCCTTTCGCAGGAAGAGCTGGCCGATCGGGCGACTATTCATCGGACGTATGTGAGTCAGATCGAACGAGGGCTGAAATCCCCCACGATCGTCATGCTCTTTCGCTTGGCGAAAGCACTTGACACGACCCCCAGCAAGATTCTGCAGCAACTCGAAATTGACATTGGCGCGGCGTGACCATGCGAACGTCTACATCCGTGTCGCGGCTAGGCTGTCCCGCCTTCGGACAATGTGCGGAAGGTCAGAACCGACGGGCAAACAGGTTGTCCGTTTTGCTCGCCCTAATATCCTATTCTACGACGAGCACATAATCGACCTGTACCATCCGATCTGCGCGCTGTATCGAATGGGGTGAAGATACAGAGACAAAGGGAAAGTCGCGTAGCAATGGGCTGCGCGACTGCCGTCCACAAAAAATGTCGCACGAGACTCGTTTTGGTCTCGACCGCCATCTCGCGAAGGTACTGGAAAAGAAGGCCTTTTCCTTGGTGGGCGCACCAGGGCTCGAACCTGGGACCCGCTGATTAAGAGTCAGCTGCTCTACCAACTGAGCTATGCGCCCGGAACTTGTCCGGAAATGACCCTCGCAAGAGAGCGGTCGTTTAGCAAAGCGATTCCCCGATGTCCAGCAAGCTCAAGCAAGTTTTCCCGACTTTCTGACAACCGAAAGGCCGCCGGAATCCGGCGGCCTTTCATAGGCTTGGCGAGGGTGCCGGCGGACGGCGCTCAGAGCCGGCCGGAGCGCTCCTGATCAGGGCCATCGTCGCGGTCGAAACGGTCGTGATCGAAGCCGCGGCCGCCGCGCTCCCAGCGGTCCATGCCGCGCTCGAGGCGGTGGCGGCGCCAGCCTTCGGTGCCGAAGCCGCGCCCTTCCATATGGGTAAGCATGCTCAGCCGCCGCTTCTGGTTGTCGTCGAGCGTCTTGTAGAGCGGGTCGGCGGCATCGGCGATCTTCGTCAGCGACGTCGCGGTCGCCGCCATGTTGCCGGCGCGCTCGCGCAGGCGGGCGACCGGATCATCCGGCTTCTGCGACTTGTCCGCATCGGTCTTCTCGGCGGCCATCCGCGCATTGGCACGATCGAGCCGCATCTTCGCGAAGTCGCGCACCGCGGCCTCAACCGGCGGCCACAGCTTCTCCTGATCGGCGTTGAGCTTCAGCCCGGCGTGGACGGCGGCGATCCGCGCGTCGAGGAAGGCGGCCCGATCCTCGGGGCTCATCCGCATATGGCCGTGGAACCAGGGACGATGCTGGGCATAGACCGCGGTCGAACCGGCAATCGTGAGCGCCGCGATGCCGGCGAGCAGAACTTTCTTCATACGAACCTCCTTTGAAGGTTGCTCGAAGATGATGCCGCCCGCCCGCGCCTTCAACTTACGGATTGGACAGAGAGAGCTCTGTTACCAAGATGTAATCCGCTTTCATTGCACCGCAGAAACATCCAAGGCGCGAGGTCGCGCTTTGGATGTCTGTTGTTTGCGCTAGATCATGCCGAGCAAGCGCGGCAGCCACAGCGAGATCTCCGGCACGTAGGTGATCAGGCCGAGGAACACCAGCATCGCGCACAGCCATGGCAACACCGAGATGGTGATCTCGCTGATGCCCATCTTGGCGATACTGCTCGCAATGTAGAGGTTGAGCCCGACCGGCGGGTGGCACAGCCCGACCTCGGTGTTGACGATCATCAGGATGCCGAGATGCACCGGGTGCACGCCGAGCTTGGTCGCCAGCGGAAACAGGATCGGCGCCATGATCAGGAGGATCGACGACGGATCCATCACGTTGCCGGCGAGCAGCAGGATGATGTTGACGACGAGCAGGAACATCCAGACCGAGAAGTTCTTGTCGATGATCCAGGCCGCCATCTCCTGCGGGATCTGCTCGTGCGTCATCAGGAACGAGAACAGCACCGCGTTGGTGATGATGTAGAGCAGCATCGAGCTCATGCTCGCCGCCTGCAGCAGCACCTTCGGCACCTCGGAGAGCTTCAGCTCCTTGTAGACGAATACGGTGATGAAGAAGGCATAGGTTGCGGCGACCGCGGCCGCTTCGGTCGGCGTGAAGATGCCGCCATAGATGCCGCCGAGCACGATCGCGATCAGCAGCAGGCCCCAGATGCTTTCGCGGAACGCCGTGAACTGCTGGCCGATGGTCGCGCGTGGCATCTTCGGATAGCCGTTGCGCTGTGCGACGAAGAAAGTCACCGCCGCCAGCATCAGCGCGAGCACGACGCCCGGCACGATGCCGGCCATGAACAGCGCGCCGATCGAGGTGTTGGTGGAGACGCCGTAGAGCACCAGGATGATCGAGGGCGGCACCAGGATGCCGAGCGCGCCCGAGGTCGAGATCACGCCGACGCCGAACCGCTTCGGATAGCCGTGATCGACCATCGCCGGCATCATGATCGAGCCGATAGCAACCACGGTGGCGACGCTCGAGCCCGAGATCGCCGCGAACATCGCGCAGGCCGCGACGCCGGCCAGCCCAAGGCCGCCGGGCAGATGTCCGACCAGCGAGGTGGTGAACGCGATCATGCGCCGCGCGACGCCGCCGCGGGTCAGGAAGGTGCCCGCCAGGATGAAGAACGGGATCGCCATGATGCCGAAATTGTCGAGACCCGAAAACAGCTTCAGGCCGACGCTCTCGATCGGCACCTCGGTCATGGTGAACAGGAAGGTGAGCACGGTCAGGCCGAGCGAAATCGAGATCGGCATGCCCGTCAGCATCAGGGCAAACAGCAGTCCGAAAATAAGTGCGGCGCTCATCACGCTTCTCCAAGCGCGACGGGCGCGGTCTTGCTGGTCTCGACGCCATCGACATGGGAGGCGTCATGGTGCGGCAGGTCGTCGGTCCACCAGTAATTCCAGCACACCTGCAGGAAGCGGAAGCACATCAGATAGGAGCCGAGCGGGATGCAGGCGTAGACGATCCAGCTCGGGATCTCGAGATCCGGCGAGACCTGGTCGGTATGCATCAATTCGAACACGAATTTGGCACCCATGGTGCCGACGATCCCTGTGAATAGCGCGCCGCCGAGCAGGCCGAAGGTGATGGTGCGCTTGCGCCAGAAATCGTTGAGGCGGTTGATCAGGACGTCGACGCCGACATGGACGCCGGCGCGCACGCCATAGGCGGCGCCGAACTTCGCCATCCAGATGAACATGTAGATGCAGAGTTCCTGCGACCAGGCGAGATTGATGCCGAACAGGTACGGATAGAGCACGGGAACGTCGACCAGAAAACGGTGCACGACCGTGACGAAGGTCAGCAGCGTCGCGGCCCCCATCAGGCTCGCGATGATGATTTCCTCGAGCCGGTCCAGAATTTTAAGCAGCATTGATCTCCCCTGTCATGGCCTGATGCCGCAACCGGCCACGGCACCCTGGCCGCGACCTCACGCGGCCGCGGCGTTCACTATGTTTGCGGTTCAAGTCCCGCGTGACTGTTGCCGTCGATCGGAGCTGCCTCCGATCTACCTCGCCCCGCGTGCGGGGAGAGGTCGAAATTCAAGCGCAGCTTGAATTTCCGGTGAGGGGGAGCTTCCGCGAGCACATCTGGAGCCGCGTTCGCGGAGAAGGCCCCTCACCCCAACCCTCTCCCTGCAAGAACCGGGAGAGGGAGCTCGTCTGGCATCGCCTCAGCGGCGAAGCATCGCAGCTAGTTCATCGGGCTGCGGCCGGTTTCCTTGAGGAATTCGTCGATCAACGGCTGGCCGACGCGCGATGCCACGTCCTTGTAGACCGGCATCATCGCCTTGCGCATCGCCTCGTCCTGCTCCGGCGTCAACGCGACGATCTCGGTCTTGCCGGCCTTCTTGATCTCGGCGAGCGCGTCGTCGTTTTCCTTGGCCGACTGGCTGTTGCCGAACTCGGTGGCTTCCTTCATTGCCTTGGAGAGCTGCTCGCGGATATCGGCCGGCAGGCCGTCCCAGAACTTCTTGTTCACGACCACGACGTAGCCGATGTAGCCGTGATTGGTGACGGTGGCGTACTTCTGCACCTCATGCATTTTCTGGGTGTAGATGTTCGACCAGGTGTTCTCCTGGCCGTCGACCACGCCGGTCTGCAGCGCCTGGTAGACGTCGGAGAATGCCATCACCTGCGGGATCGCGCCGAGCGCGCGGAACTGGGCTTCCAGCACCTTCGACGACTGGATGCGGAACTTGAGCCCCTTGTAGTCGGCGGGCGCGACCAGCTTCTTGTTCGCGCTCATCTGCTTGAAGCCGTTGTCCCAATAGGCGAGACCGGTCATGCCCTTGGAATCCAGCTTCTTGAGCAGCTGGGCGCCGAGCGGCCCGTCGGTGACCTTCCGCAGCGACTTCAGGTCGGGCAGGATGTAGGGCAGATCGAAGACTTCGAATTCCTTGATGCCGATCGGGCCGAACTTCGAGTTTGACGGCGCCAGCATCTGCACCGCGCCGAGCTGCAGCGCCTCGAGCTCTTCCTTGTCCTTGTAAAGCGTCGAGTTCGGGTAGACCTCGACCTTCACCTTGCCGCCGGTGTACTTCTCGGCGAGTTCCTTGAACTTGTCGGCCGCCTTGCCCTTCGGCGTATCCGAGGCCACCACGTGGCTGAATTTGAGAACGATCGGCGACTGCGCCGCCGCAGGCCCGACAAAGGTCAAAGCCGCGATCGACGCCGCAGCCAATATGAGTTTACGCATGTTTCCTCCCGCGTAATTGCGGAGCGCGAATACCGGCCCCGAGACATCCGGTCGCACCATTACAGACAAGCAAAGACGATTGCCATTGCCCCTTTAGCAGGGGCCAATTGCACCATTGCTGCACTGCAAAATTCGATGCGGCGGTATCCCCTTCGGCTCTTGCGACCGTTCAATGACACCGCCCGCACGCTGTGCCCGGCCACGGCAATGAGGTCAATGCGAGGTTTGGCAATGGCGGGTTCGCCGGGCGCGAATGCTGCGCGTGTTTCTTGCCGGCTGTCGCCCTGCGAAAACAGAGATCCATACGCCGCGGCAAATCTTGCAGATGTGACTCTTCGTTGTCGTCCTGGCGAAAGCCCATAACCACCGCATTTGATTGTGAACGAGGTCGTGGCCCCAGCATCGCGCAACAAGTCTCATTTGGGGTAATGGGTCCTGGCTTTCGCCAAGACGACACTGACGCCAAGACGACACTGAATGTGTTGGACCACGTGTGGCTCATGCTTCCGCAGTCTCGCGGCGCATTGCGTCCGAGCTTTGCATCTTGTTCCGCCCTCACCTCAAGCAGAGGGCGCAGGGAAAGCCGGGTGCCGATCGCACCCATGGGCCCCGAGCAATGGGTAGAAAGCTCGGGGGTAGGACCACAGGTGTAACCGGAAACAACCCGGCTTTCCCTGCGCGATGGGCTACGGCTTACTTCGTGCTCTCCCCGGCGAGACTGGGCTTGGTTGTCACCGTCTTCGCAACGCGCACTGCGCAATCGGAAAAGACACCTGCCGCTAGGGCGTCAGGACCACACGACTTCACCGTCCGCCTCATGCACGTTCGTCAACTGCGCAATCGGCGTCCACCGCATCTCGACCCACGTTCGTGACGACCGCGAAGCGCCCCTCGTGTCGGGTGAGACGGGCAGACCATACACCGAGCCACGCTTCGGATAAAGCGAAATATTTTTGCTGCGAAGGCTTGCGCCGTCGGGCAACTCAGTGGTAGCGGCCCTCCCCGGTCCTTTCGTCATTGCGGGCGACGCACCAGCGTCCGGTGTCGCCTCGCCGGCGAACGGAATCCGGTCGATCAGGCGTCATTCCCTCCGCAGGATTTTATCCATGGCCTTTCCACGCGCCAGCTCATCGATCAGTTTATCCAGGTAACGAATTTCCCGCATGGTCGGCTCTTTGATTTCCTCAACCCTGACACCGCACACCATGCCCTTGATCAAGGCCCGCGAAGGATTCATTTCAGGCGCCTTTGCGAAGAACGTTTCGAAGTCGGTTTGTTTTTCCAACTGAGCTTCCAGCTCCTTCGAACCGTAGCCGGTCAACCAGGAGATCACCTGATCAACCTCCGCTTTGGTGCGTCCCTTCTTCTCCGCTTTCGCGACATAGAGCGGGTAAACGCTTGCGAAGCTCGTTGTATAGATCCGATGCTTGGCCATGAATTGCTCCGAACGTTCGTATTCCGGGGTCTCGACGAGGAGATATTAGTCCTGAGTTGAACCGGCTTCGCCAATCCGAAGTGTCGCACGTGGCTAGGGGCATGGCGATGGCCTGCTGCCTCCCGTTTCGTCCCCAGCGCTCGCGTGCGGCGGCCCGCATGCGTTGGCAGCAATCGCTCTACAGCGACGGCAACCACTCTGGGGCGGCGCCCCACCCGATCCGTTAGATCACCACCATGTCCAATCCACGGGCGGAAACAATGCGGCCCGCCGGGATCGAACATCAGGATCGAACGCAGGAGTTTTCAACGATGAACCAGATGATCCGCAATACTCAGCAAGCATGAACCTCGACAATGTCTCGCACGCCGGTCAGCCGGGGCCAAACGAGTTGGTGCCATCGCGCTACGCGCTGAAGATCGGCGAGATCGACGTGCTGGTCGTCAGCGACGGGGTGCTGCCGCTGCCGACCAAGATGCTGGCGCACAATGCCGAGCCGGCCGTCCGCGCGGCCTGGCTGGACGACATGTTCCTGCCGCCGGACGCGTTCGACTGGGCGCTGAACGTGGTCGTGGTGCGAAGCGGCGGGAAAACCATCCTCGTCGACGCCGGGCTGGGGTCGGACCCGGACCTGCACCTGCCGAAGGCCGGGCAGACGGTCAAGCGACTGGAGGCGGCCGGCATCGATCTTGGGTCCGTGACCGACGTGGTGCTGACCCACATGCACATGGACCACGTTGGCGGGCTGCTCGTCGAGGGCGTGAAGGAGCGGCTGCGTCCGGACCTGCGGATCCATGTGGCGGCTGCCGAGGTCAAGTTCTGGGAGGCGCCCGATTTCTCCCGCGTCTCGATGCCGCCGGGTTTCCCCGACGCGCTTCGTGCGACGGCCAAGCGGTTCAGGAAGGAATACCAGAGCCAGCTGCGGCTGTTCGACGAGGAGCACGAGGTGGCGCCCGGAGTGGTCGTCCGTCGCAGCGGCGGCCACACTCCCGGCCACAGCGTCGTTCGTCTGGCGTCCGGCGGCGACCGGCTGACATTCGCCGGTGACCTCGTGTTCGCGGTCGGGTTCGAGCACCCCGAATGGCACAATGGCTTCGAACACGATCCCGAAGAGGCGGCCCGCGCCCGGATCAGTCTGTTGCGGGAACTGGCGGCGAACCGCGAGTTGCTGGTTGCCACGCATATGCCGTTCCCGTCGGTCGGACATGTCGCGGTCGAGGGTGACGCCTTCCGTTGGGTGCCGGTGTTCTGGGACTACTGAGACCTTGTCGAGTTAGAGCCGAACCGGGGCGCGTACTCATATCGATCATGGGTGCGGGCTCCGGCTTCCGCGCGGCCCTTCTGAGCAAAGGTCGACTACGGTCCACAAGCGGTCATTCAAGCCGGCCGAGAGCGAATTAGCTTGCCTTGATTTGAGTCCTTTTGCACTCTCAGGCAAAGGAGGCCGATGCATGAAGATAATGACCGTCGCGTGCGCTCTCGGAGCGGCCCTCGTGCTGTGCAACCTCGGGACGTCTGGTGCTGAAGCCCGGGCGCGGAAGGCACAAGTCGTTCATGAACCAAGGAGGGTCATTATCCCGACGCCCGTGATAAGGCCAACTCCGTGGGACTATTATATTGTTCCACGATATCAATATCGCCCTGAAGACGACCGGGTCGATCCATACGCCCCGCCCCTGGTGTCGTCGTGGCGCCTCTATGAGGCGTGGCGGTGGCCATACTGGTGGTGAACAGCGATCGCGCCAAACAGATCACATTCCGAGTGGTGATCGTCCCACTGACGGACGGGGACTAGTGTGCTGAATGCGAAGTTCGTGCGATTTCGCGGCAGCCACTTTCACGAACTTCGCATTCATAAAGCACACTAGAATCATAAGTTTGCTAGTGTCCTTATCGAATCCGAAGTTCGCTCCGAAGGTACGGCAAATGATGCGAACTTCGGATTCGGGACACTAGCTGTGAAGTTGCGCGTTGAGGCCGTCCCAATTTGGCGTACGCTTGGTTGCCTCAAGAGCGCCGCTCTGGGAATTCCGACGAAAAAGCAGGCCCTTCTGGCCCGAGAGTTCTTTGGCTTTCAGGACTCGGCCATCTTCCAAAAGGATGCGCGCGCCTGCCGTGACATAACAGCCCGCTTCGACGATACAATCGTCACCCAATGAAATGCCGATACCGGCGTTGGCTCCGATCAGGCAGCGCTCACCGACTGTAATCCTCTCTTTCCCTCCTCCGGACAGAGTGCCCATGATCGACGCTCCGCCACCAACGTCGCTGCCGCTTCCCACAACCACGCCGGCGCTGATCCGGCCTTCGACCATGCAGGGACCGAGCGTACCCGCGTTAAAATTGCAAAAGCCTTCATGCATGACGGTTGTGCCCGGGGCCAAGTGGGCGCCGAGCCTTACGCGATCCGCATCAGCAATTCTCACGTCCGCTGGCGTCACATAATCGGTCATGCGCGGAAACTTATCCACGCCTGTCACCTCGAATGCGAGGGCACGCTTTCGTGCCTCCATTCGCGCGTCCGGTACACGGGAGCACTCACAGGGACCGAGGGTCGTCCAGGCAACGTTAGGTAAGAGACCGAAAACACCCTCGAGGTTCAGACAATTCGGCTGGACGAGCCGGTGGCTCAGCAGATGGAGTCGAAGATACGCGTCGTGCACGTCCGTCGGCGCAGATGCAAGGGAGCCAATTTCTGTACGGATTGGAACGATGTCGACATTGCGAATGTCGTCGTGTCGCGCATATCCGTCCGCCGACTCGCCCAACGATCTGCTGACCTCGTCCTTCGTGAGAGGGACCGTCGCCGTCTTGTCGGCCTCCGCGACCAGGCGCAGCTGAAGAAACCAGGAATCCAGCACGCGCCCATCAGCGGCAATCGTCGCAAATCCCTCGCCTCTCGCGCCCCTCAGCTCTATCGTCATCTGAATTTCTCACACTGCGATCCTGCACGTCATGCATACGCGAGTTCTCGTGGAAATGGCAACTTCCGGGCTCTCAAACAGGTCCGCTTTGGGGCAAAGGGCGACATGGGTCCACGCCGCAGCGACGCCCCGCTTTTACGCTCTGAGCGGATGTCGATCGACGGTGCTTGCGGTGCTGTGTCGGGCGAGCGAGTAGCCGGCGGACGGCTTTCCGCGCTTCGTCCCCGGACCGCTATTCCGCCGCGGTCCGGATATCGATCTTCTCGGCGCGGACCGCGCAGAACTTGAACTCCGGAATCTTGCCGAACGGGTCGAGCGCCGGGTTGGTCAACAGGTTGGCCGCCGCTTCCGCGTAGCAGAACGGCATGAAGACCATGTTCTCGGGCACGTCGCGGTCGGCACGCACCTTGACCTCGACCGCGCCGCGGCGCGTCTCGAGACGGATGAAGTCGCCGGGCGCGAGTCCCTTCTTGTGCATGTCCTTCGGGGTCATGAACGCGACCGCTTCGGGCTCGATCTGGTCGAGCACCTGGGCACGGCGCGTCATCGAGCCGGTGTGCCAATGTTCGAGCACGCGGCCGGTCGACAGCACCATCGGGTACTCGTCGTCGGGCAGTTCGTCAGGCGGGATCACCTTGGCCGGCACGATCCTGCCGCGGCCGCTTTCGGTCGGGAAGCCGGTGGTGAAGATGATCTCGTTGCCGGGCTTGTCGGGATCGTCGACCGGATAGGTCACCGCGCCCTCGCGCACCAGGCGGTCCCAGCTGATGTTCTTCAGTGACGGCATCAACTCGGCCATCTCGGTGAAGACCTCGCCCGGCCCCGCATAGTTCCAGGGCAGTCCCATCCGCTTGCCGATCTCCTGGATGATCCAGAGATCCTGCCTTGCATCGCCCGGCGGCTTGATCACCTCGCGCGCCAGCTGCACGCGGCGGTCGGTATTGGTGAAGGACCCGGACTTTTCGGCGAACGCCGAGGCCGGCAGGATGACGTCGGCGTGGAACGCGGTCTCTGTGACGAACAGATCCTGCACGACGAGATGATCGAGCTTGGCCAGCGCCTCGCGCGCGTGCTGCAGGTCGGGATCGGACATCGCGGGATTCTCGCCCTCAACATACATGCCGTGGATTTCGCCGGCGTGGATCGCATTCATGATCTCGACCACGGTCAGGCCGCGCACCGGATCGAGCTCCTGCCCCCAGAGTTTCTCGAAGGCGCCGCGCATGTCGTCGCGGCCGACCGGCTGGTAGTCCGGAAGGAACATCGGGATCAGGCCGGCGTCGGAGGCGCCCTGCACGTTGTTCTGCCCGCGCAGCGGATGCAGCCCGGTGCCGGGGCGGCCGACCTGGCCGGTGATCAGCGCGAGCGCGATCAGGCAGCGCGCATTGTCGGTGCCGTGGACATGCTGGCTGATGCCCATGCCCCAGAAGATGATCGACGATTTGGCGCGGGCATAGGCGCGCGCGACCTCGCGCAGCGTCTCCGCCGGAATGCCGCAGATCTGGGACATGCGCTCCGGCGTGAACTCCTGGATCTTCGCCTTCAGCTCGTCATAGCCCTCGGTATAGCCGGCGATGTACTGCTCATCGGTCAGGCCTTCGGTGATGATCGTGTGGATCATCGCGTTCAGCATCGCGACGTCGCTGCCCGGTTTGAATTGCAGGTGCTGCGTGGCGTGGCGCGACAGCGTCTGCCGGCGCGGGTCCATCACATAGAGCTTGGCGCCGCGCTTGGCGGCGTTCTTGATGTAGGTGGCGGCGACCGGATGGTTCACGGTCGGATTGGCGCCGATCACCCAGATCACCTCGGCGTCGGCCGCGGCCGCGAACGGCGCCGACACCGCGCCTGAGCTCAATCCCTCGAACAGCGCCGCCACCGACGAGGCGTGACACAGCCGCGTGCAGTGATCGACATTGTTGGAGCCGAAGCCGGTGCGCACCAGCTTCTGGAACAGATAGGCTTCCTCGTTCGAGCCCTTGGCCGAGCCGAAGCCGGCCAGCGCCTTGGCGCCCTTCTCGTCGCGGATCTTGCGCAGGCCCGCGGCGGCCAGATCGAGCGCCTCTTCCCAGGATGCCTCGCGGAAATGGGTGTAAGGATTGGCCGGATCGACCTGGTCGTTGGCATCCTTCTTGACACCGGGCAGCCGCACCAGCGGCTTGGTCAGGCGATTGGGGTGATGGATGTAGTCGAAGCCGAAGCGGCCCTTGACGCAGAGCCGGTTGTGATTGGCGGGACCATCGCGGCCTTCCGCGTAGATCACCTTCTCGTCCTTGACCTGGTAGGTGACCTGGCAGCCGACGCCGCAATACGGGCACAGCGAATCCACCTTCTTGTCCGGATAAGTGACGCGGGTCTGCTTGTCGTCGAGCATGACAGCCGGCATCAGCGCGCCGGTCGGACAGGCCTGCACGCACTCGCCGCAGGCGACGCAGGTCGATTCGCCCATCGGATCGTCGAAGTCGAACACGATCTTGGCGTCGTGGTTGCGGTAGGCCATGCCGATCACGTCGTTGACCTGCACCTCGCGGCACGCCCGCACGCACAGGCCGCACTGGATGCAGGCGTCGAGATTGACCCTCATCGCCGGATGGCTGGTGTCGGCGTGCCAGCGTTCAGTCGCGGGAAAGCGGCTTTCGGTCACGCCGGTCTTCTCGGCCCAGTGCCAGAATTTCGAGTCCGGATCGTGCGAAGTCTCGCGCGCCGGCTGGTCCGCCACCAGCAGCTCCATCACCATCTTCTGCGCCGCGACGGCACGCTGGCTGGCCGACTTCACCTTCATGCCGACCGTCGGCGTCCGCTTGCAGGACGCCGCCAGCACGCGCTCGCCTTCGATTTCGACCATGCAGGCGCGGCAGTTGCCGTCCGGCCTGTAGTCCGGCGCGGGCGAATAGCACAGATGCGGGATCTCGGTGCCCTGGCGCTTGGCGACCTGCCAGATCGTCTCGCCGGCCCGCGCCTCGACCTGCTGGCCGTCGAGCTCGAACTGAATCGTCAGGCCTGAGTTCTGATTGTTGCTCATTCAAATCCTCGTCGAAATTCGTCTGCTCGGCCGCGCCTACTCGGCGGCTTGCTGCGGACGAAAGCCGTCCGGAAAATATTTGATCACAGAGGTCAGCGGATTGGAGGCCGCCTGACCGAGGCCACAGATCGACGCATCGCGCATCGCCTGGCTCAATTGGTCGAGCAGTTCCTTGTTCCAGACCGGCTGCTGCATCAACAGCGCCGCCTTCTCGGTTCCGGCGCGGCACGGCGTGCATTGCCCGCAGCTCTCGTCCTCGAAGAACTTCATCAGGTTCAGCGCGGCGTCCCTGACGTCATCGACCTGCGAGAGCACGACCACGGCGGCGGAGCCGATGAAGCAGCCATATTTCTCCAGCGTGCCGAAATCGAGCGGGATGTCGTCCATCGACGCCGGCAGGATGCCGCCGGATGCACCGCCCGGCAGATAGGCCTGCAAGGTATGGCCATCGGCCATGCCACCGCAGAACTCGTCGATCAACTCGCGCAGCGTGATGCCGGCGGGAGCGAGCTTGACGCCGGGATTTTTGACGCGTCCCGACACCGAGAAGCTGCGCAGGCCGTGGCGCTCGTTGCGGCCGTGGCTCTTCCACCAGTCGGCGCCCTTCTCGACGATGTCGCGCACCCACCACAACGTCTCGATGTTGTTGATCAGCGTCGGCAGGCCGAACAGCCCGACCTGGAACGGATATGGTGGCTTGTGCCGCGGCAGGCCGCGCTTGCCCTCGATCGATTCCAGCAGCGAGGATTCCTCGCCGCAGATATAGGCACCGGCGCCGCGCCGCAGATGCAGCGTCGGACCACCCGGCGGAAGCTTCGCGATCTCGCGGGCGAGTATCTCGCGGCAGGCCGGGTACTCGTCGCGGATATAGACGTAGACTTCGGGCGCCTCGACCACGTGGGCGCCGATCAGCATGCCCTCGAGGAAGCGATGCGGATCGGTCTCGAGATAATAGCGGTCCTTGAACGTGCCGGGCTCGCCCTCGTCGCCGTTCACCGCCATCAAGCGCGGACCGGGTTCGCCGAGCACCGCGCGCCACTTGCGGCCGGTCGGAAAACCGGCGCCGCCGAGGCCGCGCAGCGACGCATCGTCGAGCGCCTTCAGCAGGTCTTCGCGCGGCAGCTCGCCCGAGCGCAGGCGCGCCAGCAGCTGGTATCCGCCGCCCGCCACATAGGCGTCGTAGTCGACATATGGCGGAAGGTGCACATGGGTGTCGCCGCTCCTCGCCGCCGCCAGCACATTGGTGACGGTCGCATGATCGACGAAGTTGTGGCCGACCTCGGTGGCGGGCGCTGTGTCGCAGCGGCCGACGCACGGTGCGCGCACGACGCGGATGCCGGGGCCGGCGCGGTTCTGCAGATCCTTCAACAGCTGTTCGCCGCCGAGCATCGCGCAGGTCAGCGAATCGCAGACACGTACGGTGAGCGGCGCGATGTCAGCCTCGCCTTCCTTCACGATGTCGAAATGCGCGTAGAAGGTGGCGGTCTCGAACACTTCGGCGAATGACAGCTTCATCTCGTCGGCGAGCGCGGCAAGATGCGCCGCCGAGATCTGATGGTATTTGTCCTGGATCAGATGCAGATACTCGATCAGGAGGTCGCGCCGCCTCGGACGATCGCCGAGCAGCGTCTCGATCTCATGGGCGGCCACGGGGTCGACCTGGCGTCCCTTGGGCGTGGCCTTCGCTCGCTTCCTGCCCTGTCCGGGATGCTCGAACGCACGAACCTTGTGAACGTCGTCTCGACTCATGAAGCCTCGCCTTGGGAACCACGCTTTGCGCGAATTGCACTGCTTCGACGAACTCTATTCTCTGGTATGCCAGAGGCAAGCAGTTTTAGAACGCCTCTAGCAGCGTCGGGTTGCCGCGTAGGCCATTGTTTATGTTTGCCTATCGGGCGATCTGATTTTGCTATCGCGCACCGGTCGCGCTGCGCGGTCCCGACCGCGTTTCAGCTCTCACAGCAGGTCGGCGTAGCCGAGAAAGCCGACGGCATCGCCAGGTTCAACCCGCACCACCGACTCGCCGAGTTCGACCAGTCCATCGGTCTCGATCAGCGACGACAGCAGACCGGCTCCCTCGCGAGGAAACTTGTTCGCTTCCAGCGTACCGTCCGTCGCCCGTCGCAGCGAGACGCGGACATATTCGCGCCGCCCGCTCTTCTTCTTGTAGCTGAAGGCCGCCCGCACCGGCATCGGCAGCAAGGGGGACGGCACAGCGCCCGATAGCGCCAGCACGGTCGGCCGCACGACATGAACGAAGGTGACGAAACTCGCCACCGGATTGCCGGGCAGGCCGATCAGCGGGGTGCCGTCGATGATTCCCATCGCCACCGGGCGGCCGGGCTTGATCGCCATCCGCCACAGCACCAGCGAGCCCGCCTGCTCGATGCCGGCCCTGACGTGGTCCTCTTCGCCGGTCGAGACCCCGCCGGTGGTCAGGATCAGGTCGTAGCGCCGCGCGACCTGCTTGAGCGCCGCGGCGAGCTCGGCCCGCTCGTCGCGCAGGATGCCGAGATCGCCGACCTCGCAACCGAGCCGCCGCAACATCGCCATCAGCATGAAGCGGTTGGAATCGAACAGTTGCGCTTCGGCGCGCGCGCTGCCGGGCGCAGCCAGTTCATCGCCGGTCGAGAACACCCCGACGCGAAGCCGCCGCACCACATCGAGCGTGGTGAGTCCGAAGGCGGCGGCGACCGCGATATCCTGCGGCCGCAGCCGCCGGCCCGCCGCCAGCGCGACGTGGCCGCGCGGAATGTCTTCGCCGCTGGGGCGCACATTGGCGCCGACCTTGAGGCCGGACGGCAGGATCACACGCCCGGAATCGTCGATCCGCACGTCTTCCTGCATGAACACGGTGTCGGTGCCATCGGGCATCGGCGCGCCGGTGAAGATCCGCACCGCTTGGCCCGCCTGCGCCGGCTGCGCCGACGCGCCCGCCTGCACCCGTCCGGCAACGGGAAACGCGCGCTCGCCGCTCGCCGGCAGGTCCGCGCCGGATACCGCGTAGCCGTCGACGGCGGAATTCTTGAACGGCGGCAGCGCAAGCGGCGCGACAATGTCGCCGGCCAGGATGCGTCCGTCCGCATCCACCAGGGCAACGGCTTCGGTCTCGCCGACAGGCTTGACCCGCGCGGCGATGATCGCGACGGCTTCGTCGACCGACATCATCGGTCCGCCGAACGCGAAGCAGTCGTCCGAAAGCTGCGCCATGATCTCCCTCAGTCCTCGCCATCGACAAGATTTGTTCGACCCGGATCGCGAACTGCGGCGTTATCGTTAAAGCCGGACCGATCGATGGCAGTTCCCGCGACGCGGCGGAGAGTCGCCAGTCAGTCTCCGAACGTGCTTATATCCCCAGCTGCGATGCCATGTGAACCCATCTGGACGTCAAGCAGTGCCCGAGAAAACCACAGCTCCCATCATTGTTCCTGATCCGGACGATCCACGCCTGACGGAGCGCGTGGTCGGCGTCGATCAGACCGGCACGCGGACCGAGATCAAGGTGCCGGTCGAGCGGCCGCTGACGCTGTACCTCAACGCGCAGGAGATCGTCACGATGATGACGATCAACGACTACCCCGAATACCTCGCGCTCGGCTACCTCTTGAACCAGAACATGCTCAAATACGACGACGTCGTCACCGAGGTCGAATATGACGACGATCTCGAGGTCGTCGTCGTGCGTACCGCGCACCACACCAATTTCGAGGCCAAGCTGAAGAAGCGCACGCAGACCTCGGGCTGCGCCCAGGGCACGGCGTTCGGCGACCTGCTCGAAGCCGTCGAGAAGGTGGCGCTGCCGAAAGCCGAATTGCGGACCTCCTGGCTCTACCGGATGACGCACACCATCAACACGATGCCCTCGCTCTATCTGGAAGCCGGCGCCATTCACGGCTGCGTGCTGTGCAAGGAGGCGACGCCGGTGTGCTACACCGAGGACGTCGGCCGGCATAATGCCGTCGACAAGATCGCGGGCTGGATCTATCGGCACAATGTCGATCCCGCCGACAAGATTCTCTACACCACCGGGCGGCTGACCTCGGAGATGGTGATCAAGACGGTGCGGATGGGGATCCCGATCCTGGTCTCCCGCTCCGGATTCACGGCGTGGGGCGTCGATCTGGCGCGGCAGGTCGGATTGACGCTGGTCGGGCGCGCCCGCGGCAAGCGCTTCATCGCGCTGTCCGGTAAGGAGCGGATCGTCTACGACCAGAACCTCGACTATGTCGAAGAGGAATCGATGCGTCACAAGCGCAAGGGCGAGACCGACAATGACTGACATTCCGGGGTCCGGCATCCCGGGCGTGCTGCTCGCCGGCGGCCTCGCGCGCCGGATGGGCGGCGGCGACAAGCCGATGCGCAAGATCGCGGGCCGCACCATTCTGCAGCGGGTGATCGACCGTCTCGCTCCGCAATGCAGTGGGCTGATCATCAACGCCAATGGCGACCCGGCGCGCTTCGCCGCGTTCGGCCTTCCGGTCGTCGCCGACGATGTCGCCGACTATCCCGGTCCGCTCGCCGGCATCCTGGCCGCGCTCGACTGGACCGCCGCCAACCGGCCGGATGCGCAATGGGTGCTGAGCGCCGCGGGCGACTGTCCGTTTCTGCCGCGCGACCTCGTCACGCGCCTGGAGCAAGCGCGCGCGGCCGTGAATGCCGAGCTCGCGGTCGCTTCATCCGGCGGGCAGACGCATCCCGTCATCGGTCTCTGGAGCGTCCGCTTGCGGAACGAGTTGCGCAAGGCGCTTGTCGTCGAGGACGTGCGCAAGATCGACCGCTGGACCGCGCGCTATCCGCTCGCAACGGTCGAGTGGCCGACCGAGCCGCTGAATCCGTTCTTCAATGCCAACACCGTCGAGGACATCGCGGAAGCCGACCGCCTCGCCGCGCTCGACGGCGGATAGAGCATCGGTTCTGATTGAATCAGAACCGAAGCTCTAGCTAGATTCTTGTTTTGACGCGTTTTCTTCACGCGAACCGGCGTCCACTTCGCTCGAAAACGCTCTAACGTCCGCCGCCCCACTCAGCTCGGCCACGGCGTGTTGCGGATCCGGGTGCAGGCGTTCGGCCTGTGAAATGTGGGATCGCGCTCCGCGACGAAGTCGAAATTGACAGTGCCGAACGTGGTCTGCGGCTTCTTCAGGGCCGAGCAGGTCTGAACCTCGATGAACTCGTTCTTGAAATCGCCGCGGGGAAACGCGGCAAGGACGCCGTCGCGCTGCTCGGCGGTATAGTCATCGTATCCGACGCCGACGGCATCGACCAATACGCCTGCATTGGTGAGCGCGATTTCAGGCCGCATGTATTGCGGAATGCCGGGCGTGGTGTGCAAGGCGATCGCCTCCCACACCAGGTCCGCTTTGGGCTCGGCGATGCCGTGGCTCCTGAGAAATTTGCGCGCCGCATCGGCGCCGTCGACTTCAAACCGTTTGGTCTCGGTATGAAAATGATCGACAAGGCCGAGATCATGAAACAGCGCGGCAACATAAAGCAGTTCAGCGTCGAACTTCAGATTTTGCCTGGCGCCCTTGAGCGCGCCGAACACAAACACGCGGACCGAGTGATTGAACAACATCTCGGTCTCATATTGCCGCACCAACTCGGCGGCCTCCCGCGCGATCTTGCTGTCCGGGATTCGAATGCCGGAAATCGTGTCCGCCATCATCGCACTCCTGCCCTGTGTAGCGTCCCGAATGCATGCACTGGACGGCCAATGGCGTCACGATTCATGCGCGCCGGCACTCCGCTACAGTGAATCGTACCACTACCTAACCCGCGAAGCGGCAACCGGAAGGCCCCGGCTGCATGAAGATTCTGCAGGGAGATCGTGAGGCTGGTGCAATATCCGGCTCAGCGCACCTGCGCCACGCCTATCCGCGCCACGCTCCCCGCCTCCGCCGCCCGCAGATAGTCCAGCATCAGACGGCTGGTTGCCGACAGATGCGCGGTGTCGCGGACCACGATCTTCAGCTCGCGCCGTCCCCAATCGTCGCGCAGCGGGATCGCGCGAAGGCCCATCCCGGCGCCGACCACCTCGAAGGCGCGGCCGGGGATCAGCCCGAGTCCCATATTGGCCTGCACCATGCGGCAGACCGCATCGAAGCCGGGCACATTGATGCGCAGCCGCATCGCCTTGCCGGCTTGCGTCGCCGCATATTGCGAGCGCAGATAGATCGAGCTCGCGGTGTGCAAGCCGATATGGTCGAAATCGAGCGTCTCGGTGAACAGCAATGTCTCGCGGCCGGCCAGCCGATGGTCGGCGCGCATCACCACCACCAGATTGTCGTAGCGATAATGGAAGGCCTCGAGCGCGCGGCTGTCGGCCTCGGCCGAGCAGATGCCGATCTCGGCCGCGCCCTCCTCGATGCCGCGCACCACCTGCCCGCTCGGCCGCTCCTGCAGATCGACGCGGAGCAATTCATGCGCGGCGAAGAAGGCGGAGAGATCCTCGGGCAGGTATTGCACGATCGCCGAGAGATTGGCGAGCATGCGGACATGGCCGCGCACGCCTTGCGAATATTCCGACAGCTCGACCGCGATCTTCTCGACATTGAGCAGCGTCACCCGGGCGTGGTGCAGCAGCGCCTCGCCCGCCGGCGTCAGCGCCATGCCCTTGGCGAGCCGCTTGAACAGCGTAACGCCGAACGCCAGCTCGAAATCGTTCATCCGCTTCGACACCGCCGACGCCGCGATCCCCTCGCGCTGCGCGGCGCGGGTGAGGTTCTGTTCGTCGCAGACCGCGACGAACAGGCGAAGCGTTGTCAGGTCGACCCGGCGCGTCAGCGCGGTCTCCGCCGGCGTGGCGGCGCGCGGAAGGTCTGTCACGATGGAGGAGATCGGCATGGACGGCGTTCCCCAGGAAAGAACGCAGCGTAGCGCTGGAGATGGCGAGGAAGATTCCAAAGCAATGCGGGATGAGACGGAATATTGGTAAATGATTCCAACGGTAACCGGAATGATCTAATTTTATTCCAATCTGGCCGACTACCGCCGTCATTGCGAGGCGCGAAGCGACGAAGCAATCCATGTATCAGGAATCGGAGAGATGGATTGCTTCGCTTCGCTCGCAATGACGGAGGACTCTCGCTCTAGATCTGCACGCCCGAACGAAAAACGCGGCGCTGAGGCGCCGCGTTTCAACCTGTCGGTCGACCGCGCTCGTCAGCCCGCAGCCTTGGCCGGGACGTCGCGTTGGCGCTTCATCACGATCTTGTTCAGCGCGCCGAGATAGGCCTTTGCGGAGGCGACCAGCGTGTCCGGATCGGCGGCGCGGGCGGTCATCGAGCGACCTTCATGTGCCAGACGCACCGAGACCTCGGCCTGCGCGTCGGTGCCTTCGGTCACCGCGTGCACCTGATAGAGCTCCAGCTTGGCCTCGTGCGGCACCAGGCGCTTGATGCAGTTGAAGACGGCATCGACCGGGCCGTTGCCCTCGGCCTCCTCGATCTTGATCTGGCCATCGACGTCGAGCTTCATGGTCGCGCGCTGCGGGCCATGGGTGCCGGCGATCACGGTCAGCGAGGTCAGCTTGATGCGGTCGTGCGCGGCCGCCATCTCCTGGTCGACCAGCGCCTCGATGTCCTCGTCGTAGATGTCCTTCTTGCGGTCGGCCAGCGCCTTCATCCGCGTAAAGGCATCCTCCAGCTGGTTGGCGCCGAGCTTGTAGCCCATCTCCTCCAGCTTGTGGATGAAGGCGTGGCGGCCGGAATGCTTGCCGAGCACCAGCGAGGACTGCTTCAGGCCGACCATCTCGGGCCGCATGATCTCGTAGGTCGAGGCGTCCTTCAGCACGCCGTCCTGATGGATGCCGCTCTCATGCGCGAACGCGTTACGGCCGACGATTGCCTTGTTGTACTGCACCGGGAACGAGGTGGCCGCGGACACCACCTTCGAGGCGCGGGTGAGCTGCGTGGTGTCGATCTTGTTCCAGAACGGAAACTTGTCGTTCCGCACATTGATCGCCATCACGATCTCTTCCAGCGCGGCATTGCCGGCGCGCTCGCCGATACCGTTGACGGTGCACTCGACCTGCCGCGCGCCGCCGACGACGCCGGCCAGCGAGTTCGCGACCGCCATGCCGAGGTCGTTGTGGCAATGCACCGAGAAGATCGCCTTTTCGGAATTCGGCACGCGCTCGATCAGCGTGCGCATGAAGTGGGTGTATTCCTCCGGCACCGTGTAGCCGACGGTGTCGGGGATGTTCACCGTGGTGGCGCCGGCCTTGATCACCGCTTCGACGATCCGGCACAGATAGTCCATCTCGCTGCGGGTGCCGTCCTCGGCCGACCATTCGACGTCGTCGATCTGGTTGCGGGCGCGGGCGACCATCGCGACCGAGGTCTCGATGACCTCCTCGGGGGTCTTGTTCAACTTCACCCGCATATGCAGCGGCGAGGTCGCGATCACGGTGTGGACGCGGCCGCGGCGGGCGAACTTCACGGCTTCGGCGCAGCGGTCGATGTCGGCCGGATGGGCACGGGACAGGCCCGCGATGACCGAGTTCTTGGAGCGGCGGGCGATCTCGCTGACCGCCTGGAAATCGCCTTCCGAGGTGATCGGGAAGCCGGCCTCGATGACATCGACGCCCATGTCGTCCAGGAGTTCGGCGACCTCGAGCTTCTCCTCGAAGGTCATGGTGGCGCCGGGGCACTGCTCGCCGTCGCGCAAGGTGGTGTCGAAAATGATGACGCGGTCCTTCTCGGACTTGTTCGCGGTGGCCATGTCAGAAATTCCTTTAAGCTTTGCGCCCGTCATGTTGCTCCTTGAGCAATTACTTGGGCGATATCAGGGTTCGGTGATCTCGTACAAACCCCTGAGTGCCCAGGCGCAAACGCCCAGCCGGCCCTCAGGGGCAGGTAAGAAGAAGGCCGCCAATAAGCAGGGTGGGCGCTGCGGCAGGGATCGCGGCGGTAGCCTGGGCCACCTCCCCTGAAATCCCATCAATTTGGCCGCGAATCAGCATTGCCAGACCCTGTTGAGCGCCAAAATCCTCGGCCAAAACCATTGACGGTTGGTTGCCGGAACGCGCTGTGCGCCGTCGTTCTAGACGATTATGGCAAGCTGCCGCAATGGGTAAAGATGGTCAGGTGGATTGACCTATCGTCATCGCATGGCTGGGGCGCGATCGCCCTCACCTGACTTCCGCCCGGGGCTCAGCTCGTTGCACCGCGGGTATCATCGCCCATGCTCCTCGCCGGACCACAGCCACGTGCCGCAGCATCCAGGTGTGAAGCCAACCAGCGAGGATCACGGACACGATCGTGATCACCAGACCGCCGATCAGGTCCGCGACGTAGTGACCGCCGACGATCGGCGTTGCCAGGATCATGCCCAGATTGACGAGCGTCATCGGGATGCGCAGCCAGCGGATGTTCCAGCTTGCCCGGATCAGGATCAGGGCTGCCGCGCAATGGAAGCTAGGAAACGCGATCAGTCCCTTGCCCTGGAAATTGCGCAGGCTTCTGAGGCTTCCTTCGCGAATCCGGATCAGCTCATCGATCCAGCCGTCGGACGACAGCGGCAAATTCCGGAACGAGGATATCTCGGTATCGCTGAGATGCAGATGGGTCCACGCCGTGGTGGCCGGAACCAGGGCAAAAATCCCAATCGTCAGCAGCAGTGATATGATCGCCGCCAGGATGAATTTCTCAAGCGTCTTGACATCCTTCTTGATGGCCAGCGCCAGGATCACAACATTGGGCAGATAAAAAATCGAGTTATAGAATTCGCTCACGAAGCGGACCATCGTGTCCGAGCCCGCGAAGAACCCCGCATAAGCTCTCCAATCATATCCGATCAGCTGATCAGCACGCAGCAATTGGTCGTCGATCAGGGGACGGCCGACTGTCGCGGCGGCATAGGTCAACATCGTCGCGGCGATCGCAACCACCAGATTCTGCGACCAGCAGTTTATGAACAATTGGACGAATTGGATTCGCAGTCCCTTTGTCACGAGGTAGGCGCTGAGCAAGATCGCTGCCATCCCGCCATAGCCGGCCCAATTGACATCGACGTGCCGGAATCCGGACCAATGGAAGGCAGCAAAGCAACCAGCCAGGAACAGCAGGACAGGCGCCCATAGCACGCCCCTCAGTGCGTCATCGTTCGGGTTGTGACTGCCTGTCGCTAAATCTGTGGTTGCCATACCCCCATGTTGCGTCAATTCATTAAGATTGCCTTGCGAGCGGCCGGTACGCGCTGGGAATATCCGCATGCGACAAACATGGGACGCGGCGCCTACTTCTTTGCAGACGTCTTCTCGCCCGCCCCGCCCTTGCCTTCCGCCTCCAGCGCCGCGCGGACGCGCTTGAATTCGCTCAAGTCGGCCTTGTCGACTTCGGGGAATTTCAGGTCGAGCCCGTCGAGGGCGTTGACGATGGTCGAGCCGATCACGACGCGGGCGAACCATTTGTGGTCGGCCGGCACGATGTGCCAGGGCGCCTCTTTGGTTGCGGTGTGATGGATCATGTCCTGATAAGCGGCCTGATATTTGGCCCACAGCTTGCGCTCGGCGACGTCGGCCATCGAGAACTTCCAGTTCTTGGCCGGCTCCTCGAGCCGGTCGAGGAAACGCTGGCGCTGCTCCTCCTTGGAGACGTTGAGGAAGAATTTCAGGATCACGGTGCCGTTGCGCGACAGATAGCGCTCGATCGACGCAATGTCCTCGAAGCGTTCGCGCCAGATGTTCTTGGTCACCAGCTTCTTCGGGATCTTCTGCTTGTCGAGCACTTCCGGATGCACCCGCACCACCAGGCACTCCTCGTAATAGGAGCGGTTGAAGATGCCGATGCGGCCGCGCTCCGGCAGCGCGATCATGGCGCGCCACATGAAGTCGTGGTCGAGCTCCCTGGTCGAAGGCTGCTTGAAGGAGGAAACCTCGCAGCCCTGCGGATTGACGCCCTCGAACACGCTCTTGATCGCGGAATCCTTGCCGGCGGCATCCATGCCCTGGAAGATCAGCAGCAGCGACCAGCGGTCCTGGGCGTAGAGCTTCTCCTGGAAGTCGTTGAGCCGCTTGCGGTTGGCCTCGATGATCTTGCCGCCGGCGTCCTTGTCGATGCCGCCCTTCTCGGCGGTCGGATACGATTTGAGGTGAAATTCGCCCGACCCGTCGAAGCGGAACGGCGCGACGAAGGGCTTCAGTTCATCGGCGAGCGATGGGGACGGTTTGTTGCTCATGGCTTCTCGACGGCTTGCGCGGCGATTTGATCCGGTCGATCACGCTACCAAGAATGCCCTTGGGCAGGAAGATGATGAACAACACCAGCAGTACGCCATAGACCAGATTGTCCCAGCCGACCGCCTTGGTGCCGAAAGAGATGCGCAACACCTCGGCCAGCACGATGGTGATGACGGCGCCGACCGTCGGTCCCAGCGCGACATAGACGCCGCCCACGATCGCCGCGAACACCATCTGCAGGGAGACCGCGATGCCGCTCACCGTGTCGGGCGAGATGAACATCTGGTACTGGCAGTAGAGCGCGCCCGACAGCGCGGTCATCAGCGCGCTGATCAGGGTGATCTTGAGCTTCTCGGCGGTGACGTTGACGCCCGCGGCGGCGGCGGCATCCTCGTCTTCCGAGATCGCCTCCATGGCATGGCGGATCATGCTGCGATCGATCGCGCGCCAGATCACGAGGCCTGTGATCCAGACCGCGAGCGCGATCAGATACCAGGTGGTCTTCTCGTCGAATTGCAGCGCGAGCAGCCCCTTGCCGCTCGGGGCGCGCTGCGGGGTGTAGCCGAGCGAGCCGCCGGTATAGTCGCGGGTCGCGGTGATGACCTGCAGCACGATGCCCGACAGCGCCAGCGTCACCAGCACGAAATAATGCCCGGTGATGCGGAAGCGGAAGCAGGGATAGGCGACGACGAGCGCGAGCACGCCGGCGGTTGCCATGCTGAGGGGAATGCCGATCCAGGGCGACACGCCGAGATGGTTCCACAGCAGCGCGGTGACATAGGCACCGATGCCCATGAAGCCGCCATGGCCGAGCGAGACCAGGCCGAAGCGCCCCATGATCGACCACGAGGTGTAGGCGAACGACCAGATCAGGATCAGCACCAGCACGTGCAGATGATAGGGATCGCGATGCACGAAGGGCACCGCGACGAGCGCGATCAGCGCGATGATCCAGCCGGCGGCTTGCCTGTTCACGAGCGCCTCGCCAGGAGGCCCGCGGGCCGGATGAACATCATGACGATGAAGAAGGCAAAGGCCAGCACGTAACCCCATTCGAGATCGGAGAACAGGCCGCCGAGCGAGATGATCTCGGCGAACACGAAGGCGGCGATGAAGCCGCCGATGAAATTGCCGAGCCCGCCGAGCACGCAGATCAGGAAGGTGATCGGCCCGAATGACAGGCCGACGAACGGATGCACGTCATATTGCAGCACCAGGAGGCAGGCGGCGAGGCCGGCGAGCCCGCCGCCGATCGCCGAGGTGACGAGATAGATGCGCTTGGGATCGACGCCCATCAGCGGCATGATCTGGCGGTCCTGCGCGATGGCGCGGATCGCGGTGCCGGTGAAGGTGCGGGTCAGGAACAGATAGACGCCGATCATGCCGAGCAGCGCGGCAGCGAACGACAGCAATCGCGCGTAGCTGAAATTCATCTCGCCGAGCGCGAGCACCGGCAGGCGGATGCCGAGATTGCGGAAGTCGATGCCGAAGGCGACGGTGGCAAAGCTCTGCAGGATGAACAGCACGCCGCCGGTGGCGAGCAGCTGGTTGATCGGCGGCGCGGTCAGGAGCGGGGCGATCACGAAGAAATGCAGCGCGGCGCCGAGCAGCGCCACCAGCAGGATCACCAGCGGCGCGGCGGCCCAGTATGGCAGGCCGTAATACTGCACGAGATAGTACATGCCGTACATGCCGATCATGACGAGTTCGGCGTAGCAGATCCAGGTGACGTCGATGACGCCGAAGATCAAGTTGAGCCCGAGCGCAAGCAGCGCCAGCACGCCGCCGAGCAGGATGCCGTTGATGACGGCCTCCAGCAGGTAGATGTCGAAGATGTCGAGGAAGGATTGCATGGTGGCTCTGCCTTAGACCGAGGCGTCGTCATCTGGCCGAACTCGAACTAGCGCAACCGTCATCCTGAGGTGCGAGCGGAGCGAGCCTCGAAGGATGCACGGCCCGTCTGTGGCCGATTCATCCTTCGAGGCGCGCAAGAGCGCGCACCTCCCGAGCGAACGCAAACGCGTTCGTCCGGGGATGGCGGGGAAATATGTGAGTGCGCTTGCTCGATTCACGATCATTACCCCCTCACACCCCGAGATACGCCTGCTTGATGGTGTCGCTCGCCGCGAGCTCCGCCGCTGACCCGGCGGCGCGGATGCTGCCGGCTTCCAGCAGATAGGCGCGGTCGACCACGCGCAGCACCTGCTGCACGTTCTGCTCGACGATCAGGACCGTCAGCCCGCTTGAGCGGATGCGCTTGACGAGCTCGAACACCTGCTGCACCACGACCGGCGCGAGGCCGGCCGACGGCTCGTCGAGCAGCAGCAGTTTCGGGTTCGACATCAGCGCACGGCCGATCGCGCACATCTGCTGCTCGCCGCCCGACATCGTGCCGGCCATCTGGTGCTGGCGCTCCTTCATGCGCGGAAACAGCTCGAACACGAACTCCAGCCGCTCGGCGTAATGCGCGCGGGCACCGGGCATGTAGGCGCCCATCTTCAGGTTGTCGGCGACGGTGAGCCGGGGAAACAACCGGCGATTTTCCGGCACATGCGCGATCCCGAGGCTGACGATGCGATGCGGAGGTGTCGCGATGACGTTCACGCCTTCCATCGCGATCGTGCCCCTGATCGGGCGGATCAACCCTGAGATCACCCGCATCAGGGTGGTCTTGCCGGCGCCGTTCGGGCCGATCACGCCGACCGCTTCGCCCGCCTTGACGTCGAGACTGACGTCGAACAGCGCCTGGAAGCTGCCATAGCCCGCGTCGATCGATTTTAATTCCAGCATGCGCTCACGCCCCGATCCGGCGCCGCGCCTGGGCTGCGGCCGCGGCTGCGAGGCTCGCATCCGCATCGGTGCCGAGATAGACCTCGATCACTCTTGCGTCGCCGGCGACATCGGCCGGCAGGCCCTCGGCGATCTTCTCGCCGTGATCGAGCACCATCACGCGATCGACCACGCGCATCAATACGCCCATGATGTGCTCGACCCAGATGATGGTGATGCCAAGCTCGTCGCGGATCCGGCGCAGCATGCCGGCGGCCTGGTCCATCTCGGCCTCGTCAAGGCCGCCAAGGCTCTCATCCGCGAGCAACAGCTTCGGGCCGGTGGCGAGCGCCTTGGCGAGCTCGAGCTTCTTCAACCCGGCGGCGCCCAGGCCCTCGACGCTGGCGTGACGATCGGTCGGCAGCCCGACCATCGCGAGCGCCCGCTCGGCCGCCTCCTCGGCCTTGCCGCGGCTGTGGCGGCCCTGGCCGTAGAAGCCGGCGAGCACGACGTTCTCGAAGATGCTGAGGCGATGGAACGGCCGCGGGATCTGGAAGGTTCGGCCGATGCCACGGTTGATGATCCGGTGCGGGGCGAGCCCCGCGATCTCGTGGCCGTCGAACAGGATCGAGCCGGAGGTCGGCGGCAAGGTGCCCGACAGCATGTTGAAGATCGTGCTCTTGCCGGAGCCGTTCGGGCCGATCAGGCCGAGGATCTCGCCCTGCTCGACGCGGAACGACACGTTGTTGACGGCACGAAAGCCGCCAAACCACTTGACCAGGCCTTCGACGGCGAGCACGGCAGTTCCCTTCGCGAGCGAGCTATTTGTAGCTGTAGGTGGTGCCGGCCGGCAGCGGCAGCTCGGTCTCGCGCTGCATCTGGCTCTTCGGCCACACCACATAGGATTTGTCGTCGATATATTGCAGCACCACCGGGAACGAGCGCGCGTTCTGCCCGGCATACTGCTCTCCCTCGCCGTAGAACTTCACGCCATAGCCGAGCATGGTGCCGCCCTCGGGAATGTCGGCGTCGAGCGCGGCCTTGCGCAGCGCATCCGGATCGACGCCGCCATACTTCTTGATCGCGCGCGGCAAGACGTCGTCGAGGAACACATAGGCGTTGGCCGCGCCGATGCCGACATGGGCGGATCGGATCGGCACGCCGGGCTTCAGCCGGTCAAACTCCTCGCCGACCATCTTGATGACCGGCGGCAGCTTGGGATCCATGTTCTTCTGGTTGGCAAGCCAGATCGAGATCGGGTCGGTGTTGAAGAGATAGTTGGCGTCAGTGCCGAGCCCTTCCTTCAGCTTTTCGTAGACGCCGTAGCCCGCGCCATGGCCGACGATGGCGCCGAACTTCAATCCCTGCTCGCGGGCCTGGCGGAACAGCAGGGTGATGTCCGGATTGTAGCCGGTGTGGAAGATCACGTCGGGCTTGGCGCGCTTCAGCTTGGTCACCAGCGCCGACAGATCGGGCGCGGTCGCCGAATAACCCTCCTTGAGCACGATGTTGAAGCCGGCCTTCTTGGCGCCGGCCTCATTGCCCTTGGAGACGTCGACGCCATAGGCGCCGTCCTCATGGATGATGGCGACGCGGAGGTCCTTCGGCTCCTTGCCGAACTTGGACATGGAGTATTGCGCGATGAAGTCGGTCGTCATCATGCCGTACTGGTTGCCGGCGGCCTGCGGACGGAACACGTATTTGTAATTCTTGCCGTCGAACACGCCGGAGGAAATGCAGGTCGTGATCCACATGAACTTCTTCATCTGCTCGACCCGCGCCGACACCGGCACGCATTGCGCCGAGGAGAAGAAGCCCATCACCATGTCGACCTTTTCCTGCTCGAGCAGCCGGACGGCCTCGTTGATCGCGATGTCGGGCTTGCTCTGCGCGTCGGCATAGACGGCCTCGACCTTGTAACCCTCGACGCCGGTCTTGGCGTAATGGTCGAGCATGATCTTGACGCCGGTGTATTGCAGCTCGGAGCCGCCGCCGGCCAGCGGGCCGGTCAAATCGAAGATCACGCCGATCTTGATCTTCTTGTCCTGCGCATGCGCTGCATTGGCCACACCAAGCGCCGCAAGCGCGACAGATAGACCCGCAAGCCAGCGGGCAGCCCTCCTGACCGGCATGAATCCCTCCCCAGAGATTGTGCACTGCATTTTTTGTTGTCGTGCCGCCCTATCACAGGGGGAGCGGCCGATGATGTCAAGCGCGATGGCTGCGTCCGCACCGCGCAGGCTTGCGCAAAGTTTCGGCGGAACGGTGCCGACGCACGGTGCTCGGGCGCGCGCGTGGCAGCGGCAATTTATCCGCGGGGCCGTTCCATGCCGGCCCGTTTGATGGCCGCGAGCAAGATATCGCTGTCCGAGACAAGAAAATCGATCAGGCGCTTGGCGGCTTCCGGCGCTTGCGCGTCGCTGACGATCGCGGCCGTGAAGGTCTGGACCAGCTGGAAATCTGGCGGCAACAAACCGACAACTTCGATGCCGCCCTCCTGAACCAGTTCGCTGGTCGGGCCGATCGAGAGATTTGCCTTGCCTGCTCTCAGCGCTTCGGCCGCTTCGGTTCCGCGCGCCTCGAGGGTGAGCCTGACCGTGTCCGGCAAGTTCAGCCTGGGGAAAACCTTGTCGCGGACGTACTGCCCGCTCGTGCTGCTCGGCGCCACCACCTGGCCGGCATCGATCAAGGCTTTCCTGAGCGCGACATCATTGCCGATGTCCGGCTTGCGAGAGCCTGCTCGAACCGCCGCGGCCAAAGGTGCCGTCGCCAGTCCGGCTTCGGATCCCGCACGAATTCGGCCGTCTTCGGTCAGACTTCGAAGCCCCTCGCGCGAAAGGATCACCACATCCGCTTTGGTGCCGTTCGCAAGCTGGTGCCTGATCGTCTTCGGACCGGTGCCCTCCGACGCGCCCGATCCGGTCTCCACCCCGATGCCCGTGCTTCGCTCGAATTCAGGCAGCACGTCGCGGTAGACCGCGGCGAAGCCACCCGAAATGATGACCTTGATCGTGTTGGGGCCATCGGCGATTGCCGGTGTCGACGCAGCGGCAGCGGTGCCTTGCTCGGTCATTGCGCATTCCTTTGCCTAGGCCGGCAGCTGCGTCTCGATGAATGCGGTGACGAAGCGCGGCATTGCGGGAGTGAGATCGGCGCGGCTGCGCACCAGATGGATGCCCGCAAGCTCGGGATTTGCCTGGCGCGCGAGATTGGCCTCGATCCGCGCCCGCAGCGCGTCACCGGGCATATCGACGCGCAGGATCCGCATCATCGCAAGCGCAGGCCCGGTGTAGATGCAGTGCCAATCGGCGTCGCCGCGGCAATCCGATGGCAACAATCCCGTCTCCTCCTCGAGTTCGCGCATCACGCTGCCGGCGATATCCACCGTGGCGCCCCTGATATCGTCGAGGTCGGGCGTCCCTGACGGGAAATAGATGCGGCCGGCATTCGCGGTCTGCTCGCCCATCACCCCGCACACGAAGGCGCCGTCGCTGGCGAGCAGCGCCCCCATGCCGAAACCGTTGAACACCTCGTGGTCCGGAAAGCCCCAGTCGCGCCAAGCGAGGAAGCTCGCGAAATCGGTCTCGAAATAGCTCGCGCTGAGCCGCTCGCCGGCGAAGACCGGATCGCGCCCGAGCAGCACACGGCCGTTCCACAGGTTCGGGTTCAGCCGCTGCTGCTCGGCGAAATGCGCGTCGATCTCGACGCGCCGCTCGTCCGCAAACGGCCAAGGACGCCGCTGCAAGGCAAGGTCGAGCGCGGTGACACGACAAATGAGCGGAGACTGCATATCCGAACGTGTTTACTTCGCGTTTCCGGTCGTCTTCTTGACCTGGTCGACGAACTTGTTGGTGTAGGTCTTGGTGACGTCGATGCCGGCCTTCGCGACATCGGGTGACCCTTCGCTGAACACCGCGAGCACGGCTTCCGCGCCCTTGGGGTCCATCTTGCCGGTCTCGGAATACATCGGGATCGTGTTCTTCAGGGCCGCGAGATACTGCGCCCTGTCCTTGCCGACGAGCTCGTCGGGCATCTTGGCCATGATGTCTTCGGCGCTGTGCGAATGGATCCAGGCCAGCGTCGCCATGATCGCATTGGTCAGCGCCTGCACCTCCTTCTCGTGGCCGTTGACCCAGGCCGCGGTCGAATACAGCGCGCCGCCGGGATATTCGCCGCCGAACACCGCAAGCGTGTCGTGCTGGGTGCGGGTGTCGCTGAGGATCTTGAGGTCCTTGTAGCTGCCCTGCAGCACGGTGACGGCAGGATCGAGCATCACGGCGGCGTCGATCTGGCCCTGCTCCATCGCGGCCACCGCAGTGGCGCCGAGGCCGACGCCGATTACGGCGGTGCCCGTAGGATCGAGGCCGTTCTTCTTCAAGAGATATTTCAGGAAGAAATCGGTCGAGGAGCCCGGCGCGCTGACGCCGACCTTCTTGCCGGCGAGATCCTTGATCGAGTTGATCTCGCCGGTGTGCTTCGGCGACACCACCAGCACGAGGCCGGGATAGCGGTCATAGACCACGAAGGCCTGCAGCTCCTGCTTCTTGGCCGCAAGATTGACGCAGTGGTCGAAATAGCCGGAGACGACGTCGGCGCTGCCGCCGAGCACGGCCTTGAGCGCATCCGAGCCGCCCTTGAGGTCGACCAGTTCGACCGCGAGCCCGGCCTTGTCGTATTCGCCGAGTTGCTTGGCCAGCACGGTGGGCAGATAGCACAGGCAAGCGCCGCCCCCGACCGCGATGGTGATCTTGCTTTGCGCCGCGGCAAGGCCCGTGGACAGGGTCAGCGCCAGCAGCATTCCGGCAAGCTTGCCAAGCAGTTTGTTCATGACGTCCTCCGTTCGACTGGCCGGCAAGATAGAGGAGCCGGCAGGCCTTGAGAAGGCGACTTTCCGACAGCTGGTCAAGCCTGCGGGGGGGGGCGGCATAGCATCGCGGATACAAGAAAACGCAGAAGAAGCGCCAAAACCATAAGCACCAAGAATACTTCAAGGGAAACATCAAGGGAGGTCTTCATGAATCGTATTGCAACCGCGCTGTCGATCGCTACCGCCTTTGCCGCGAGCTGTGGCATCACCCATTTGCTGCGGCCGGCGCTCGCCGCCGAAAACATCACGGCGCGGGTCATCCACACCGGCGAGATGGAGGGCGACAAGCTCGGCGACGCCAACAAGGTCGGCTTCCGTTCCAAGATGTTCGTCTCCGCCGACGGCGCCACCGTCTCTATCCAGGACGGCAATGTGCCGAAGCACATGCATCCCAACACCAACGAGATGCAGTTCGTCCTCGAAGGCACCGGCACAGTCTGGCTCGACGACAAGGAAGTGACGGTGAAGCCGGGCGACCTGATCGTGATCCCGAAGGGCACGCCGCATGGCGGCACCAAGCCGAACGGCCGCGCCATCAAGGCCATCGCGATCAAGACGCCGCCGCAGGCGCCGGATAATACCAAGCTGCTGGATTGATTACGGCCATCCTCAACGTCATTGCGAGCGAAGCGAAGGCAATCCATCTCTCCGGATAGGCGGACCCATGGATTGCTTCGTCGCTTCGTTCCTCGCAATGACGAAAGTCGCGCGCGCGCCAGCGCCGGTTCCATGACATGACACTTGACAGATAATTCACTTGCCTCAAGTTCGTTCGCTCCATAGTATGACGATCGTCATTTAATAGAAAGCTAGACCCATGAGCCTGGACGATCACCACACGGTCAGGGCTGTGCGCGCTCGCAGCAGCGAACCGGTCCGCGACGTCCCGGTTTCATCGGAACTGATCAAGGACATCGCGCGCAGATGCGGAGCCGATGATGTCGGCATCATCGAGTTCGAACGGGCCGCCATCGCCCCGCAGCGGGACTTCATTCGCAAGGTCTATGGCCGGACGCGCTCCCTGCTCGCGATCGTCTGCCACATGAACCGCGAGCCGGTGCGCTCGCCCTCGCGCTCGGTCGCCAACGAGGAATTCCACAGCACCTACGATCACGTCAACGAAACCGCGCGTGCCATCGTTCGCGCGCTCGACGAGCACGGCATCCCGGCCTGCAACTCGGTTGCCGCGTTCCCGATGGAGATGGACCTGCCCAGGATCATGATGGTCCAACACAAGCCGATCGCGGTGGAAGCCGGTCTCGGCCGCATGGGAATCCATCGCAGCGTCATCCACCCGAAATTCGGCAGCTTCGTCCTGCTCGGCACCATCCTGCTCGGATGCGAGGTCGACGCGCATGACCACCCGATCGACTACAATCCCTGCCTGGAGTGCAAACTGTGCGTCGCGGCCTGCCCGGTCGGCGCCATCAAGCCGGACGGCGGCTTCGATTTCCTGTCCTGCCACACCCACAACTATCACGACTTTCTCGGCAACTTCTCGCAGTGGGTGGAGAAGGTCGCGGATGCAAAGGACGCAAGGGATTATCGCGCCCGCGTTCCCCGCACCGAGACGCTAAACATCTGGCAATCGCTGTCGTTCAAGCCTGGCTACAAGGCGGCCTATTGCATTTCGGCCTGCCCGGCCGGCGAAGACGTGATCGGCCCCTTCCTCCACGATCGCGACGCCCACTTCTCCGATGTGGTGCAGCCGCTGATCGACAAGGACGAGTTCGTCTACGTGATCCCGGATACCGACGCCGAGGACACGGTGACGCGGCGCTTTCCGCACAAAAAGCTTCAGCATGTCACGTCTGGCCGCCATACCGGCAGCCTGCAGGCCTATATCTTTTCGCTCTCGCTCGGATTTCAGCGCGGCAGGGCCCGAGGTCTGGATTTCGTGACGCATCTGCGCTTCACCGGCACGAGCGCGCTGGACATGACCGTTGCGATCAAGGGCAAGGATCTCCAGGTCGTGCCGGGACGGCATGTCGGAGAGGCGGCTCTGACCATCACCGCCGATACCCAGGCCTGGCTGCGCGTGCAGAACCGCGACCTCGAACTGGCCGACGCGATTGCCGCGAAGCTGGTGAGCTACAGCGACGAAGCATTGTTCGCCGCCTACATGCGGTGCTTCCCGCTCTGAGCCGCAGCGTAGATGCGTAGGGTGGCTTACGCCTTCGGCTATCCCACCCTACGCATCCTACTGCGCTGCTTCTTACTGCGCGGAATCGATCAGCTGTTCGAGATCGGCAACCAACCCCGGCCCGGTCGGCTGCCATCCAAGCTTCCTGCGCGTCTGCTCGCTGGAAGCCGCCATGTCGTATGCCGCGAACGTGCCGAGCCAGCCAAAGAAGGCCTGCGCCTCTTGCGGGGCGATGGATTTGACCGGCAGCTTCAGCCGCCGTCCGATCGTTTCGGCAATATCGCGCATCGAGACCCCCTCTTCCGCGACGGCGTGATACCTTGCGTTCGGCTCAGCCTTTTCGATGGCCAGCCGGTAGAGACGCGCCACGTCGAGAACATGCGCCGCCGGCCAGCGATTTTGCCCATCGCCGAGATAGGCGCACGCGCCCTTTTCGCGGTACACCGCGATCAAGGGGGTGATGAGACCCTGCCTGACAGGATCGTGAACCTGGGGAAGACGCATGGCCGACGCGCGGACGCCGTTCAGCGACAGGGCCGTCTGTTCCGACACGCGGGGGAATGGGAAATCCGGCGATATCGTTTGGTCCTCAGTCGCGATCTGGCCGGGCTTGGCCAATCCCGCCAAGCCTCCGGTTACGATCAATGGCCTGTCCGATCCGGCCAGAACAGAACCCAGCGCTTCGATGGCGCGGCGGTCGATCTCGCAACTCTTCGCGAAATTAGACCAGTCGTGAACGAAGCCCAGGTGAATGACAGCATCCGAAGCGCTCGCCCCCTTGCGTAAGCTATCAAGGTCCTCGAGCGAACCGCGAAGAACCTCCGCGCCAATGGCAGAGATCGCGTTCGCCCCCTCGTCCGAACGGGCCACACCAAGAACCTGATGTCCGGCGGCGATCAGGTCCTTGACGACGGGCGTGCCGATGAATCCGGTGGCACCAGTGACGAACACACGCATGAGGAAGTCTCCAGGTTTCGTTGGAGACAAATCTGGCCCTGCGCGCTATCCTGTTAAAGTAGTGACCTTATCATGGTATAATAGCTAACAGGATGAGCGAACCGCTCGCGCAAGAGAACCTGCTCGGCGCCTACCTGAAGGACCGCCGCAGCAAGCTCGATCCGGCCGTGTTCGGCTTTCCGCCGGAGCGGCGGCGCACGCCGGGCCTGCGCCGCGAAGAGGTGGCGCAGCGCGCCAACATCAGCGCGACCTGGTACACCTGGCTCGAACAGGGCCGCGGCGGCGCGCCCTCGGCCGATGTGCTCGACCGCATCGCGCGTGCGCTGATGCTGACCGATGTCGAGCGCGAGCATCTGTTCCTGCTCGGCCTCGGCCGCACGCCCGAGGTGCGCTACCAAAAGAGCGAAGGCGTCACCCCCCGGCTGCAGCGCGTGCTCGACGCGCTGGAGCCGCGCCCCGCCGTGATACGCACCGCAACCTGGGATATCGTCGCCTGGAACCGGGCCGCGACCGTCATGCTGACGGACTACGGATCGCTGCCGGCGCGCGAGCGCAACGTGCTGCGCTTCATGTTCCTCGATCCGCGCGTCCGCGCGGCACAACATGACTGGGCCAGCGTGGCGCGCTTCGTGGTCGGCGCCTTCAGGGTGGACGCTGCGCGCGCCGGCGCAGCTGCCGAGGTGCAACCCTTCGTCGACGAGTTGTGCCGGCTCAGCCCGGAATTCGCGGCGCTGTGGCGCGACAATGACGTGCGAGCCCATGGCGAGGGCGTCAAGCAGCTGCGGCACCCGATCCTGGGTCAGGTCAAGTTCGAATATTCGGCGTTCGCGGTCGATGGCCGGCCCGACCTCAGCATGATCGTCTACAATCCGATTGACCCGGAGGTGACGGAGAATATCCGCGGGTTGATCGAGGCAGTATCCTAATCATGCGTCACCGGCGTCGGCCGCCACACCAGCAGCCGATTCTCGACCATCGTCACGCCCATGTCGATCAGGATGACGAAGGCGGACAGCACGAACATGCCCGCGAACACGCCGGCGACGTCGAAGACGCCCTCGGCCTGCTGGATCAGGTAGCCGAGGCCGGCGGCGGAGCCGAGATATTCGCCGACCACCGCGCCGACCACGGCAAAGCCGACCGAGGTGTGCAGCGAGGAGAACATCCAGGACAGCGCCGACGGCCAGTAGACGTGGCGCATCAGCTGCCGCTCGTTCATGCCGAGCATGCGGCCATTGTCGAGCACCGTGGTCGGCACTTCCTTGACGCCCTGGTAGACGTTGAAGAACACGATGAAGAACACCAAGGTCACGCCGAGCGCGACCTTGGACCAGACGCCGAGCCCGAACCACAGCGCGAAGATCGGCGCCAGCACCACGCGCGGCAGCGCGTTGACCATCTTCACATAGGGATCGAACACCGCGGCGACGCGCGGCTGCCGCGCGAACCAGAAGCCGACCAGAATGCCGCCGGCCGAGCCGATCACGAAGGCGAGGATGGATTCCCACAGCGTAATCGCGAGATGCTTCCAGATCACCCCGGTCGAGAACCATTTCACGATTTGGCTGAAGACGTCGAGCGGATTGGAGAAGAAGAACGGCGGCAACAGCACCTTGCCGAACACCGGCACGGTGGAGAAGACCTGCCACAGCGCCAGCGTGACGACGGCGACCAGAACCTGCAGGGACAACAGTGTGACGCGCGACATCAGGCAGCTCCCGCCTGCGTCGACTGGACATAACCCTTCATAACCTCGTCCTTCAGCACGCCCCAGATCTCGCGGTGCAGGGCATGGAAATCCTTCTCCATCCGGATCTCGGCGATGTCGCGCGGCCGCGGCAGCGTGATGCGCCAGTCGCCGATGATGCGCGCGGAAGGACCGGCCGACATGATCACGACGCGATCGGCCAGCGCGATCGCCTCCTCGAGATCGTGGGTGACGAACAGCACCGCCTTGCGGTCGGCGCTCCACAATTCCAAGAGCAGATTGCCCATGATCTGCCGGGTCTGGGCGTCCAGCGGACCGAACGGCTCGTCCATCAGGAGGATCATCGGATCGCGGATCAGGACCTGCGCCAGCGCAACACGCTTGCGCTGGCCGCCCGACAGCATGTGCGGATAGCGATTGGCGAAGGCGCCGAGCCCGACCGAGGTCAGCCATTTCTGCGCGCGCGCGAGCGCCTCGGCGCGCGGCGTGCCTGATATCTCGAGCCCGATCGCGACATTGTCGATCGCGGTCTTCCAGGGGAACAGTGCATCGGCCTGGAACAGGTAGCCGGCATCACGGTTGAGGCCGCTCAGCGGCTTGTCGAAGATCCTTGCTGTTCCGGCCGCGGGCTTGAGCAGCCCAGCCGTGACGTTCAGCAGCGTCGACTTCCCGCATCCGGTCGGACCGACAATGGCGACGAACTCGCCATGATCAACCGAAAGATTGGCCCGTTCGACCGCGGTATAGACGCGTCCATCCGCCAACCGAAACGCCACCGTCGCACTGTCAAGCGCGACCGCCGTCGGCTCCGTCATCGCCACGCATCCCTCCCGAACTTTCCGAGATGGCTTAGCGGTTCGGGCAGGCAAGTTCAACGCAGGAAGATGGCGTAGCAAACAAGGCTGTGGTCACGCGATTTTCAGACAGGCCGGGGTTGCGCAATTGCGCAACCGGGTTGCGCATTGCGCCGACATCGTCGAGGCTGCAGCCCAAAGCGACGAACAAGGAGACAATCATGCGGATCGCAGTGGTGGGCGCCGGAGGCGTCGGGGGCGGCTTTGGTGCGGCGCTCGCGCATGCCGGCGCCGACGTCACCTTTATCGCGCGCGGCGCTCATTTGGCCGCCATGCGCAGCGAGGGGCTGAAGGTTCAGGGTGGCCGCGGCGAAACCCATCTGGTCCCGACCCAGGCGACCGACGATCCGGCAAGCGTCGGCCCGGTCGATATCGTGCTGTTCTGCGTCAAGCTGTGGGACGTCGAGAGCGCCGGCCAACACATCAGGCCGATGGTCGGCCCCGACACCGCGGTGATCCCGCTGCAGAACGGCATCGACGCGCCCGACAGGCTGGTCCCGATCCTGGGACGCAACGCGGTGATGGGCGGCGTGGCACAGATCTCGGCCTCGATCATCAAGCCTGGCGTCATCAACCAGGTCGGCACCTTCATGCGCATGATCTTCGGTGAGCTCGACGGCCGCATCACGCCGCGCGGCAAGGCGCTGCTCGATCTCTGCCTGAAGGCCGGCTTCGACGCGACCTTGAGCGAGCAGATCAACACCGAGCTCTGGATGAAGTTCGTCGGCCTCGCCACCAATGCCGGCATGACCGCGGTCACCAGGCTGCCGATCGGCAAGCTGCGCGACGATCCCGATTTGCGCCCGCTCTTCGTATCGGCTTGCGAGGAGATCATCGCCATCGCGCACGCCAACGGCATCAGGCTGCCGCCGCATGCGCTGACGAAAGTGCTCGACTTCATCGGACACGCGCCGCCGGCGATGAAGGCCTCGATGGCGCTCGATCTCGAGCGTGGCAACCGGCTCGAACTGCCGTGGCTGAACGGCAAGGTGGTCGAGCTCGGCCGCAAGCTCGGCGTCCCGACGCCGACGCACGACATGCTCTATGCGGTGTTGAAGCCCTATGCGATGGGCGCGCCGTCCTGATAGCCCAGCAGAACCGAAATCTGCCGCCCGGCCTCGCGCACCAGCTTTGAATATTCCAATAGCTTCCGCTCGTCGATGCGCGCGCTCGGTCCGTAGAGGCCGACCGAACCGACCACCTCGCCGCGGTGATCGAAACACGGCGCGGAGACGGCGACCGCGCCGGCGAAGATCTCGCCATGGCTGGTCGCATAGCCGTTGCGCCGCGCAAAGGTCAGCGCGTCCTCGAGCCGCGCACGGTCCGCGCTCTTTGCAATGCTGGCAAGAAGCGCGGCCTGCCGCTTCGGGTCCATGAAGGCCAGCATCGCCTTGCCGGTCGATCCCTGGATCAGGCTCAGACTGTGGCCGACGCCGCGGCTGATCGAGAGCACGTGACGGCTCTCGCATTCGAGGATGCAGATGCCGCGATCGTCCTGCTCGCGGAACAACGCTGCGGTCTCGCCGGTCGCCTCGCGCAGGCCTTCGACGACCGGGCGCGCGATCGCGACCACCTCGAGACCCTTCAGCCAGACATGGGCCAGCTTCATCACGCCGTGCGACAACCGGAAACGCTGCGGGTCGCCTTCGGCCTGGATCAGGTCGCGCTGCGCCAGCGTCTGCAGCAGGCGATAGAGCGTCGGCCGGCTCAGCCCGACCCGCTTCTGGATCTCGATCACGCTCATCGCCGGCTGATCCGGCCTGAAGCATTGCAGGATCGCGATCGCGCGGTCGACCGCCCGCACGCCTGACGCCCCCTGCTCCGCGTCCAGAACCTCCGCCTTCGGTTTCTTTGCCATCCGTCCACATCCGCAAAATCGGCAGGGGCGCGCTGCATCCAGCGCGCTTGACCAAGCGGCCCGCGCGGATAGTATCGCAAATTATGAGAATAATGTCCACTAGATGGACATGCGAAAAATCGACGGGAGGATTGGAATTGCTGGAGACAAACACCTCGCGCAGATGGGCCGCCGCCGCGATCGCCACGCTGATGCTCACAGCGCCGCTGGCGTACGCCGCACCCGACGGCTCAGGCATCTCGGACGGCGTAGTGCGGATTGCGGTGCTGGGTGACTACGGCAGCGGCCGCGATCTCGGCGGGCCGGGCTCGGTGACCGCCGCCAAGCTTGCCGCTGAGGATTTTCACAACAAGGTGCTGGGCAAGCCGATCGAGATCATCTCGGCGGATCACCAGAACAAGCCGGACGTCGCGGTCGGAATCGCGCGGCAATGGTTCGACGTCGAGCATGTCGACGCGGTGACCGATCTCGCCGTGAGCTCGGTCGGACTCGCCGTCGCCGGCCTTGCAACGCAGAGCAACCGCACCGCGCTGGTCTCGGGCGCCGCGACGTCCGATTTGACCGGCGACAAATGCTCGCCCGTCGTCACGCATTGGGCCGACGACACCTACGCACTGTCGGCCGGCCTGGTCGGCGAGCTGAGCCGCCGCGTCGGCAAGGAATGGTTCTTCGTCGCGGTCGATTACTCGTTCGGCACCGCGATGGTGAAGGACGCCTCGCGCGCGGTGACCGATACGGGCGGCAAGGTGCTCGGCGCGGTGCGTTATCCCTTCAACACCACCGACTTCTCATCCTTTTTGCTGGCCGCGCAGAGCTCCGGCGCCAAGGTGGTGGCGCTGGCCGGCACCGGCGCCGACACCGTCAACGCGGTGAAGCAGACCCACGAATTCGGCCTGCAACAGGGCGGGCAGACCATCGTCGGCATGCTGACCTTCATCTCCGACGTCCATTCGATCGGCCTGCGCGACGCGCAGGGCATGTACATCGCGTCCCAATACTACTGGGATGATGACGACGGCACCCGCGCCTTCGCCAAGCGCTTCATCGAGATCGAGAAGCGTGAACCGACCAAATTGCAGGCCGCGACCTACGCCGCCGTGCGCCACTATCTGAAGGCGATCGAGGCCGGCGGCAGCGACGAGGCGAAGGCGGTGAACGTCGAGATGCGCAAGCTGCCGGTCGATTTCTTCGGCCGCCCCGCGCACATCCGCAAGGACGGCCGCGTCGTCTACGACCTCTCGCTCTACCGCGTGAAGAAGCCGGATGAGAGCAAATATCCCTGGGACTACTACCAGAAGATCGCGGCCATCCCCGGCGACAAGGCCTTCCGCCCGGAGGGAACGGGCGGCTGCAAGCTCGACAAGTAGGACGCACCATTATCGCCGCGACGCGCGGTCGCGCATGCAAGATCAAGGAGGAGCCGATGCCGCTTCGCAACGATTTCGATCAGCTTGTTGACGTCAAGGGTGGCTTCATCAGCCGCGAGATCTTCGTGGATGCCGATATCTATCGGCAGGAGCTCGACAAGGTCTTCACCCGCGCCTGGCTGCTGGTCGGCCACGAAAGCCTGGTGCCCAATCCCGGCGACTTCTACACCTCGCGGATGGGCGAGGAATCCGTCATCCTCTGCCGCGACAAGAAAGGCGATATCCACGTCTTTCTGAATTCGTGCCGGCACCGCGGCATGAAGGTGTGCCGCTACGAGCAGGGCAACACGTCGTTGTTCACCTGCCCCTATCACAGCTGGACCTACACCACCGACGGCAAGCTGCAGGGCGTTCCGCTGCACCGGACGCTGTATGACGGGGTGCTCGACCGCGAGGCCAACTCGCTGGTCTCGGTGGCGAAGCTCTGCAACTACAAGGGCTCGATCTGGGCGACCTGGGACAAGGACGCGCCCGACTTCATCACCTATCTCGGCGATGCCAAGATCCATCTCGACCAGGCGCTCGACTGCCGCGACGGCCGCGAGGGCGGCTCCGAGGTGATCGGCGTCCACAAATGGGTATTCCCCGCCAACTGGAAATTCGCCGCCGAGAATTTCCTCGGCGACACCTATCACAACCCGAGCCATCGCTCGGTCGACCTGATCGGCATCGGGCCGAGCGCTGCCGCCGGCAAGAAGGGTCGCCGCGACGACGAGCTGGAGAAGGCGCAGCACGTCTGGATCAGCTTTCCGGAAGGCCATGGCGTGCACAGCGCGATCCAGCCGGAGGCCAATGAATACATCGAGTCCTTCCTCGACAACCCGATCCTCGAAAAATACTTCCGGCACTGTTTCGAGGAGCGCAAGCGGCGGCTCGGCGAAGGGGCGCGGCTGCTGCCGTTCGTCGGCACGATCTTCCCCAACACCTCCTATCACGGCCGTCAGCCGCGCGGACTTTGCGCCTGGCATCCGCACAGCCCGACCTCGACCGAAGGCTGGCGCTTCTTCCTGGTCGACAAGGACGCGCCGAACGAAGCCAAGGAATATCTGCGCCGCTACTACATGCGCTACTCCGGCCCCGCCGGCATGACCGAACAGGACGACATGGAGAACTGGCTCTATGCGACCGCGGCGAGCACCGGCACGGTGGCGCGGCGCTATCCCTTCAACTATCAGCAGTCGATGGGCGCCTACGTCACCGATCATCCGCTCGGCGGCGATGTCTCCACGCAAGTCACTGAGCAGATCGCGCGCGGCTTCTATCGCCGCTGGACCACCTACATGCAGGGCGGCGACTGGCACGAACTGCTCGGATCACCCGCCGGCAACCGGCAGGCGGCAGAATGAGCGCGCCCGCAAAAACCGTCCTCGTCAGCGGGGGCACCTTCGGCATCGGCCGCGCGATCACGCTCGGCCTCGCGCGGCGCGGCCACGCGGTGGTCGCCTTCGGTCTCGAGGCGGCGCAGGTCTCGAGTACCGCGCAGAACGCCATTCCGGCCCTGCGCGACGAGCTTGATCGCGAAGGCCTCTCCGCCGAACTGATGGAAGCCGACGTATCGCGGGCCGGCGATGTCGCCAAGGTGGTCGCCCACACGATGGCGCGGTTCGGGCGCATCGACGGCGTCGTCAACAACGCCGCGATCGGCCCGCTCGGCACAGTGCTCGACACCGACGAGGCGCTGTTCGACCGGATCATCGCCGTCAATCTGAAAGGACCGTATCTGACTAGCCGCGCCGCGATCCCGCACATGATCGCGCAAGGCGGCGGCTCGATCGTCAACATCGGATCCGGCGCCGGCTGGGGCAAGCCGAACATGGCGGTCTACAGCGCGAGCAAGGGCGGCGTTGTCGCGCTGAGCGCAGCGATGGCCTACGACTTCTTCCACCAACGCATTCGCGTCAACACCGTGATTCCCGGCGGCGGCGGCATCGTCAGCGGCATGAGCCTCGGTCGTGTCGGCGGCGATGCGGCGCGTTTCGGCAAGGGCGCGCCGGGCACCGCCGCGGGCCGCGTCGCCGCCGGTGACGACATCGCCAATGTGGTCGCCTTCCTGCTGTCGCCGGAAGCCGAAACGCTGTCCGGCACCGTGATCGATGTCGGCTGCTTCGCCCAGCAGGGCGGACCGATCCCGCCCAAGCCGGCGCTCTGACAACCCCTGCGATGCCTGATGAGGAGATAGCGATGACGACGACCGTTCAGGATCAGGACCAACAACAACACGCCGGCAACGCCGCGATCGAGCGATCGGCGGCCTACTACCGGCTGAAGGCCGATGTCGAGGATTTCTACTACCACGAGGCCGATTTGCTCGACGACCGTCGCTTCCGCGACTGGCTCGAGCTACTCACCGACGACATCAGCTATTTCATGCCGATCCGCCGCAACGTGAAGTTCGGCCAGCAAGCTGCGCGCGAGAATACCAAACGCGGCGAAGGCATCAGCTGGTTCGACGAGGACAAATGGACATTGACCAAACGGGTCGAGCAGATCCTGACCGGGGTGCACTATGCCGAGGAGCCGCTGTCGCGCATCACGCACATGGTCAGCAATGTGCAGATCAAGGGCGCGCGGCCGGATATCGAGGCGGCGCGCGAGCTCGACGTCACCAGCCGCTTCCTCGTCTACCAGAACCGCGTCGAGTACGAGACCTACATCTTCGTCGGCCGCCGCAACGACGCGCTGCGCTTGACCGACACTGGCTGGAAGATCGCGCGGCGCGAGATATTGCTTGAACAGAGTATCCTGCTGGCCAAGAATCTCACGACGTTCTTTTGAGCGCGTCCAAGGATTGCAAGGGTAGCGATGATTGACGTGATGGCGATCAAGGTGGGGACGCGGCTGAAACTGGAGGCCGGCGTCGTCGCCGAAGTGGTGGAGAACATGGACGATGGCCAGTGGCTGCAGGTGCGCTATCTGGAGTGCCCTGCCCGGCCCGCCGACGTTGGCACGGTGGAGCTGTGCCACGCCCAGGACGTCATCAAGGTGCTCAGCGAGTAGTCCCAGTCAACGGACCGACGATCATGCTGCGATTTGAATACATGCCGAGCGATTTTCATCCGCTGTTCCTGTTCCTCGGCGAATCTGCCGATCTCGCCGCCCTGGCAATGCTGCTGCGGCGCTTTGCCGAGGACCCGCAGACCATTGCCGTCGCGGAGCGGATTCCCGGCGCCGTCTCGCGCGACGCGCTGGTGCTGGCGCCTGCCAACGACGAATTCGGCATGCGCGATCTCGGCGGCCGCTTTGCCTGGAAACTGACCGATTGGCAGGCGGAGCGGATCGCCGAGCGCATCGAGCTGTTAACCCCTGAGGATAACAAGTCCGGCTCGGAGATCGTCGAGATCGGCAGCGTCGGCGAGATCCCGGTCAAGCTGTCGCGCGGCGAATTCACCGACGACTTCCTGATCACGCGCAGATAGCGGAGTTCGCGTGAGTACACACCGCAGGCCAAAGGTCCTGATTGCCGGCGCCGGGATCGGCGGCCTTGTCGCCGGATTGTCGCTGCTGCAGCGTGCCATCGAGGTCGAGATCTTCGAGCAGGCGTCCGAGCTGCGCGAGCTCGGCGCCGGTGTCCAGCTCAGCGCCAACGGCACACGCGTCCTGATCGCGCTCGGGCTTGAGCAAGAGATGCAGGCGATCGCCTGCGAGCCCTCGGGCAAGGAGATCAGGCTGTTCAGCACCGGGAGGACCTGGAAACTATTCGACCTCGGCGCCTCCTCGCGCGTGATCTATGGCGCGCCCTACTGGATGGTGCATCGCGGCGACTTTCACCGCGTGCTGGTCGACGCATTCACGGCTCGGGCGCCGGGGCGCCTGCATCTCGGCAGCCGCTGCACCGGATTTGACCAGGACGACGACGGCATCTGGCTGCACCTTGCCAATGGCGAGCGTCGGCGCGGCGACGTCGTGGTCGGCGCCGACGGCGTGCACTCCGAAATTCGCCGGCAGATCGGCGGCGACACCAAACCGTTCTTCTCGGGCGTGGCCGCCTGGCGCGGCCTGGTGCCGATGGAACGGCTACCGGCGAGCCTGCAACGGGACGTCGGCACCAACTGGATCGGCCCGGGCGGCCACGTCATCACCTATCCGGTTCGCCGCGGCGAGCTGTTGAACTTCGTCGGCATCTTCGAGGGTGAGAGCTGGTCGGTCGAATCGTGGACCGAACGCGGCACGCGCGAGGCCTGCAGCGGAGCCTTTGCCGGATGGAATCCGCAGATCCACACCATTATCGCGAGCCTCGATATTCCCTACAAATGGGCGCTGCTCGGCCGCGACCCGCTCGATCGCTTCGTCGTCGGGCGCGCCTGCCTGCTCGGCGACGCCGCGCACCCGACGCTGCCGTTCCTGGCCCAGGGCGCCAACATGGCGATCGAGGACGGCATGGTGCTGGCGCGCTGTCTTGAAGGCTTCCCGCCCGAGGAAGCGCTGCAGCGCTACCAGACCGCACGGCTGACGCGGACGAACGCGATCGTGGTGAAGTCGGCCGAGAATGCCAGGCGCTTCCATAATCCCGCGCTTGCCGACGCCGAAGGCGCCGACGCCTATGTCTCGCGCGAATGGCAGCCGGACCGGGTGCGCGAGCGCTATGATTGGCTGTTCACCTACAATGCCTTGCGTGTGCCATTTTGACGGGACGAGTTTCGCGGGCCCGCCTCACTGAACGGGATGGCGTCCGCGGCGCACCGGACGTTCCGGCGGTGGTGGCGGAGGAGCGAAGAAGGGATTGACGATGCACATCGCAGAGAGACCCGATGCGGTCGCCTGACACTGCGGGATCGAGGTGTAGCTGCAATCGATGTGGTCTCCGGCCATCGGCCCGTTATAGAGATGCAAACAGACCGGATAGTTCGGATCATAGGCCTGTCCGGCGGCAGGTCGGGCCAGCGCGACCGCGAACGCAGCGATCGCGAAAAGTTTCAGGCGCATCGGATTCTCCTTATTGCTCGGACCGTTTCCTCACAACTGCCGGAGTTAGTCAACCGCACTGGGGACACGACGGCCATACAGTCTTGAGCGACGGCAGGCGGCAAGCCTGAGCGCGCTAGTTGGCGGACTGGCGTTGTCGCTGCCCCGGTTGCTTTGGCGGCTTTTTCGGACCTTTGTAGAACGGATTGACCGAACACGTCGCGGAGCGCCCCGAGGCCGTCGCCTGACACTGCGGAAGCGACGTGTAGCTGCAATCGATATACTCGGGCGTCAGCCTGCCGCCATAGACTTCCAGGCACACTGGATAGTTCGGATCGTACATCTGTGCGGCGGCGGGCCCGGCGATGCAAACGCCGACGGCGGCGATGATGATGAGTTTCAAACGCATCGAATTCTCCTCAAGCCTCGTCCGGAACGCAGGGCCCGGCTATCGTTGCTCGTCGGCCGGCTTGCCGTCGCCCTCACCGAGGCAGCGGATCATGAAGGCCGTCGTGTCCCGCGGCAGCACTTGCGCGGCGCGCGCCTTGAGACGGCATTCGAGCTGCGCGATCTGGCGCGCCCGCTGCCGTTCGGACGGCAGCGTCGATTGCCGCAACCGCCGCAACGTCATCGGCGAGCCGTCCGACTCGAAGCTCAGCTCGTATTTCTTGCCGTTCTGGTCGGTGGCGGCGCAGGTGATGGTGGACACCTGCCGCGTGATGAAGCTTCCGACCTGACGGCATGAGCCCGTCGACATCTCGACCAGCGGCACCGGCAGACCATCCACCCGCGGGCGGTCGCTCGACTTCAGCAACATGCGGTCGACCGCGAGCTCGAACAGATTGTCCTGGGTGCGCTCGGTGCTCTCGCCGGAGAACGAGATGATGTGGCTCTTGTCGGCGGGATCGTCGAGCACCACGGTGAATTCGGAACGGCCGCGCAGGGTGTGGAAATAGGCGACCGCCTTGCAGGTGTAGCTGCGGCCGGCGACGGTGACGTTGCGGCAAGTGCCGGACATCAACGCGTACAGATCGACGTCGTAGACCGGACCGGCGGCAACGGCGAGCGCCGGCCAGCAGAGGACGGCAGCCGCAATCAATTGAGCGAAACGGGAGATCATGCTGAAACGGTCGAAAACACGGTCGCTGGAGGGATCCATGGCGCAAGGTCGCTGATTTCCATGGACTGTGCAACGACGAAGCAGGCCTAAATGTGGACACCACGCGAACGGCTGGGGAACGCAGCACAATCCGTGCTGAAAGGCCGCGGCGTCAGATTTGCGGGCCGGACAGCGTCACCTCGCGCTCGGCGCGGAACACGTTGCTATAGAGGTTCGCGATCCACTGGCGGCCGCTTGCCGTCATGTTCAGGCAGTTGATGGCGCCCTGAATGTGCGGCGCAACCATGTTCCAGTAGAATTGCGGATAGCGGTCGACGATATCGGCCGGCGACTCATAGCCGAGCTGGCGGTTGATGCCGACCTCCTCGAACTCGTGATAGAGCGCGTTGGCCTTCCTGATATAGTTGGGATCGCCGAGCTGACCGATGAAATCGGCCGCCCGGACGATCGACGCCTCATCGTCATATTGCTGGCCTTCGGGCGCCGGAAACCGCGTACCCTCGATGTTGCGCGCGACGCGCTCGCGATCGAGTGGAAGGACGGCCTCGAGCCTGTCGAGCACATAAAGCTTCGAGCGGTCGACATGATACGGCATCAGGCCGGCATCCGACGAGCCACGCGGCAGCACCACCTTGTTGCCGGAGGCATCGATGACGTAGCCATCGGGTCCATCGCCTTTCAAAAGACCGCGCACATAGCCGATGTCGTGAGTGAGGCAGGCGATGATGGTGTGGGTGTAATCTTCGGCGGTGACGTGGGTGTGCAGCGCGCGGCCGCGGATGATGTCATGCCCGGCGAGCGTGACCAGCATCGTGTGCTCGACATTGTGGTAGAGCGCGTCGCTGTTGCCGATGCATTCCAGCGCGATGCGCGCGGCGGCCGGCAGGAGTTCGCCGAAGCGCGCCTGCGAAGCGCCGAAGGTGCGGCTGACATGCGTGGCGAGAAACTTCTCCAAAGCACCTGCCGCCAACTCAGGTAACGTCATCATCGATGCAGCCCCCGACCGCGCAACGTTCCTCGCTCGCCCCGATCTCACGCCGTAGTTGGGCAGCGACTATAGCGTATCTACGGGCGTGCGGCTACGCGCTGACGGGCGTGACGATTCGCTCCGGCCGTACTTTCCCGGTCTTGTCGGCTGCGACGCCAGAGCTGCTGATAGTGGCATGAACCCTGCATGATTCGGGTCAGACCGGGTTAACCCCACTGATATAGGCCGTCATGCTCGTTACGCTCGTCGCCATCCTCTGCAATGCTCAACTCTGCATGGAAAAGGTCGTCACCACGAGTGACCAATCCGGCATCACCATGGGCGCCTGCGCAGTGAATGCGCAGATCGGCATCGCCGATTGGCTCGCCAAGGGGCCGTATCACGAATGGCACCTGCAGAGCTATAAATGCATCATGGGCAAGTACGTACCCAAGAACGAAGTGTGATGTGTGCTCACAGCCCCGGACGGGGCTGATCCGCTTCGACCGGAACAGCCTGCGAAACCACCGCGCAGGCGCCCGTACCTCGAGTCAAAGTCCAATTTATGGGCTATCACTGTCGTTAACGACGGTGAGACATGAGGTCGCCCTGGAATGCCCGCAACGCCGCTGATTGCCTATGCGCATGTCGGCAAGAGTTTTGACAGTGGTCGCGTGGTGGCGGTCGACGACGTCTCGCTTGACGTGGCCGAGGGTGAATTCCTGGCGATCGTCGGCGGCTCGGGCTCCGGCAAGACGACGCTGCTGAGGCTCGCCAATCGCCTGATCGAAGCCGACCACGGCCGGATCGCGGTCGAGGGTGAGGATGTCAGCCGCATCGACCCGATCCTGCTGCGGCGCCGCATCGGCTATGTCTTCCAGAGCGGTGGGCTGTTTCCGCATCTGTCCGTCGCCGACAACATCGGCATCACGCCACATCTGCTCGGCTGGACGCAGGCGGAGATCTCGGCGCGGGTCGATGAACTGCTCGACCTTGTGCGGCTCGACAACTCACAATATCGCGAGCGTTTGCCGCACGAGCTCTCCGGCGGCCAGCGTCAACGCATAGGCGTCGCGCGTGCGCTGGCTGCGAAGCCGCGCATCGTGCTGATGGACGAGCCGTTCGGCGCGCTTGATCCCCTCACCCGCGACGCGCTCGGCGACGATTATCGAACGCTGCACCGCGAGCTCGGCCTGACCACGGTCATGATCACCCACGACATGACCGAGGCGTTGCTGCTGGCCGATCGTGTCGCGGTGATGCGCGGCGGCAGGCTGCTGGCCCAGGGCACGCCGGCGGAGCTCTCGGCCAGCACCGACGGCTATGTCGGCGAACTGATGCGCACGCCGCGGCGGCAGGCGGAACGCCTGGGCGCTTTGCTGCCGCGGGGCGACACGGCATGACTCTATCGGCCGATCCGCGCTGGAGCGAGGCGCTTTCCCATCTGCCCGACTATCTCGGCAATCATGTGCGGGTCAGCGTCGCCGCGCTGGCGCTCGGGCTCCTGATCAGCCTGCCGCTTGCGATCATCGCGCGTAACCGGCCGGTGCTGCGCACGACGTTGCTCGGGCTTGCCAGCATCGTGCAGACCGTGCCCGGTCTCGCGCTGCTCGCATTGTTCTATCCGCTGCTGCTGGCGCTCGCCGCGTTGACCGCAGCGTGGCTCGGCTTCAGCTTCTCCGCCTTCGGCTTCCTGCCCGCCGTGCTGGCGCTCGCGCTCTATTCGATGCTGCCGGTGTTGCGCAACACCATCACCGGCCTGTCCGGGGTCGATCCGGCGGTGCTGGAAGCCGCCCAGGGCGTCGGCATGACGCCGCGGCAATCGCTCACCATGGTCGAGCTGCCGCTGGCGCTGCCGGTGATGATGGCCGGGATCCGCACCGCGGCGGTATGGGTAATCGGCACCGCCACCTTGTCGACGCCGATCGGCCAGACCAGCCTCGGCAACTACATCTTCGCGGGATTGCAGACCCAGAACTGGGTGTTCGTGCTGTTCGGCTGTTTCGCTGCGGCCGTGCTCGCGCTTGTGGTTGACCAATTGCTGGCGCTGATCGAGAACGGCCTGCGGAATCGCAGCCGCATCCGGACGGCACTCGGCGGGCTCGGTATTGCCGCCTTGATCGCGGCGACGGTGGTGCCCGCGATCGCGCGCCCGCATGCGGGCATCGTGGTCGGCGCCAAGACTTTTACCGAGCAATATGTGCTGTCGGCGTTGATCGCGCAGCGGCTACAGGCGGCGGGCCTTCCGGCCACGACCCGCGCCGGCCTCGGCTCCAACGTGATCTTCGACGCGCTCGCGGCCGGCGATATCGATGTCTATGTCGACTATTCCGGAACGCTGTGGGCCAACCAGTTCCACCACACCGACATCAAGCCCCGCGCCGAGCTGTTGGGCGAATTGCAGACAACGCTGGCGAAGCAAGACATCACGCTGTTCGGCGAGCTCGGCTTCGAGAATGCCTATACGCTGGTGATGCCGAGGAAGCGCGCCGAAGAGCTCGGCATCCATTCGATCGCCGACCTCGCGTCACGCGCGGCGACGATGTCGATCGCCGGAGACTATGAATTCTTCTCGCGGCCGGAATGGACCGGCATCCAGAAGGCTTATGGGCTGACGTTCCGCGCCCAGCGTCAGATGCAGCCGGATTTCATGTATGCGGCGGTTGCCTCCGGCGAGGTCGACGTGATCGCGGGCTACACCAGCGACGGATTGATCGCGAAATACGATCTTGTCACGCTCGAGGACAACAGGCACGCCATCCCGCCCTATGACGCCATCGTCCTGCTGTCGCCAAAGCGGCGCGACGACGAGGCGCTCAAGGCGGCGCTGCGGCCGCTGCTCGGCAAGATCGATATCGCCGGGATGCGCGAGGCGAATTTGCGCGCGTCGGGCAACGACGCATCATCGTCGCCCGACGCCGTGGCGCGCTGGCTGTGGGGGAAGGTCGGCGGAAAATAGCCTCTCGCCTTCATTGCGAGCGAAGCGCAGCAATCCACCTCTCCGCATGCGAGGAAAGATTGATTGCTTCGTCGCTACGCTCCTCGCAATGACGACGTCTCACAATCCCTTGATGATCCCCGCGTCGATCAACAGGCGATTGAAGCGGCGTGCTTCTGCGCCGTCCTTGCAGGAATAGAATGCGCCGTTGCAGCGAAGCATGATCGCCTTCTGCTCCTCGAACGACGGGTCGAGCGGAATGCCCGCGGCTTCCTGAATCACCAGCGGCAGATAGGCGGCGTCGATCGTGTCCATCACCGCCGGGCTCTTCACGGGTTCGAAGTTGACGGCGTCGATCGCATAGTAGGTCGCGTAATAGCGCGGATCGTAATCCATCAGCTTCTTGCCGATGCCGGCCTCGTCGAGATCGGGATCGAGCAGCTGCGGCGAGAATTCCGGCTGATGATCGCCGTAACGCACGATCAGGAAAGGCTGCGCCGGAAACTTCTTCTTCAGCGCCGCGACGAAGCCCGCATAGTCGCCAGCGCTCATCGCCTGCCGGCGCAGATATTCGTCGACCGCGGGCGCATTGCCCGGCCGCTTCCACGACGGCAGCAACTCGGGACGGAATTTGGTTTCCCAGGGGAAATGATTGGCGGCGAGATAGACGAAGGCGAACAGCGGCGTGCCTGACGTCTTCTGCTCGGCCATCAGCTTCAGCGCCTTGTCGTAGAAGAAGCTGTCGGGCTCGACATCCTTCGCATGCAGGTCATGCGCGTCGTAGAAGCGCTGGATGCCGGTCGTGGTCTGGAAGTTGCGCGCGCTCATGAAGGCGCCGAATGCGGGATAGAGCGAGAGCGTGTCGTAGCCGCAGCGGCGCAGCGCCAACGGCAGGCCGCGCTCCACGCGCCCCGATGCGATGCGGGTGACGAAATAGGAGAACCGGCCGAACGAGCGCGAGGACAATCCCGCAAGCACGTTGTACTCGGTGAACCAGCTCGGCCCGCCATTGCTCTCGGCAAGGAATTTGCGCGCGACGCCGTCGTAGGACTTGAACTGGCTGCCATAGCCCGGCGGCACCTTGACGCCGGAGGCGGCGCGGATGTCGAAACTCGATTCATCATGGATCATGATGATGTTCGGCCGCCGCCCGGCGGGATGACAGGCATCGACCAGGGGCATCTTGAGCTGATCGCTCGCGGTCGGATCCGACTCCATAAAGCCGTAGGCGACGAAATCGGACACGGCCGTGACGCCGGAGCGCGCGAACTTCGAGAGGTAGCCGTCGTCGTAATAGCCGCGCCAGGCTTCATCCGGCCAGGCGAAGGCATAACCCGAGAGCGCCGCGGTGCAGGCGAGGCAGGCCGCCGCAGCCGGCAGCCGGCGAATGCGGAACGGATCGAGCCACCACAGCGCGTACATCAGGGGCAGCGTGACGAGGCCGGCGCCGATGATCGACCAGCGCAGGCTCGGGAAGATCGTCAGCAGGAACGCCGCGGTGTCGCGGTCGATCACCATCAGGTCGACGAAGTTCGCGGTCATCTGCACCACGTCGTGCTTGAAGCGCGACAGCAGCACCAAGACCACGACCAGTGTCAGCGACAGCGCGCCCGACAGCGCCGGCCGGCGCAGCAGCGCGATGAACAGGAAGTTCAGGATTCCCCAGGTGAGCAGGAAGCAAAGCCGCGAGCCGAAATCGGTCTCGGTGCGCAGCATCAGAATCAGCGCGCCGAAATGCGGTGCCGCGACCGCCATCAACCGCCAGATGCCAAGCGCGGCAAGACCGCCGGCCAGTGCGGCAACGGAGGAGTTCTGCTGAGGCGCGGGCGCCATGGGCGGGACGCAATACAACCCGGCGCAATGCCACCGCCTTGACTGGCAACGGCCAGGAGGCATGCGGCACAGCCGGTGTCTGGGCCGCGTCACAAAACCGTAATTGAATCGTCATGAACGCGCAATGAATTTGCCTGCCCAAGCCTAGCCGCGGCAGGCAGTGCGCGTGCCTTAAACTTTGGCGGCCGGCGCGGCGTGGCTCGCGATACCCGCGATGAAGAGATCGACGATGTCGGCAGCCATCTGCTCGACCTCCGCATCGCCGACACCCCAGCGCGGCAAATGACCGTCGATGTGCATCCGCGCGAAGCCATAGACCAGCGCGCGGCCGGCGATCTGGACCTGCCTGAGGTCGCGCGTCCCGAGTTGGCCAGCTGAAAATGCCTCCGCCAGCGTGCGCTCGGTCATGCCGATCAACTCGGCATTGTCGCCGGAGACGGCGGCCGAGCGGTCGTGGTCGAAGAAGCGGCGGCTGGAGATGATCTCGAAATGGGTCGGGTTCTTCATCGCCCAGCGCAGATAGGCGATCCCGAGATGGCGGAAGCGGCCGAGCGGATCACCTGACGGCGCCTCGGCCAACGCCGCCTCGATCTCGGCGCGAAAGCGGCGTTGCGCCTCCTCCGCCACCGCATTCATCAGCGCGTCCCGGCTCGGGAAATGCCGGAACGGCGCGCCCGGCGAGACCCCGGCGCGGCGCGCGGCCTCGCGGACGCTGACCGCCTCCGGCCCGCCCTCGCCGACCAGTTGCATGGCGGCATCGATCAGGACCCGGCGGAGATCGCCGTGGTGATACGGCCTGGCCGCCTGCGCCCGCGTCGCGACCGGACGCGGCTTGGCGGGCCGGCGGCCGGTGGGCGGGCTTTTGGCGGGGCGGCGCATGGCGATCCTCTAGCATCACCCGCTTGTGAATGTAAGCGATGATTACACGGATTGACCGCGCGCGGACACGAAATGTAACTGGTGATTACATAAACGGGAGGCGGGATATGGCGACGCATCGCAGCTGGTTCGAGGGCTGGCGGCTGTTTGGCCTGCTCACGCTCACCCTGATCGGGCTTTCGATCTGGATCGCCGCCATGCGGCAGTTCGAGGTCGAGGGCGTGCGGATGGTGATCCGCTTCACGGCGCGGACCTCGCTCTTGTTCTTCTGCCTCGCCTTCTCGGCGGCGGCGCTGGCGCGGCTGTGGCCGAACGCCTGGACGCACTGGCAGCGCCGCAACCGCCGTTATTTGGGCGTCACCTTCGCGGCCTCGCACGCCATCCATGCGGTCGCGATCGCAGCCTTCGCGATGCTCGATCCGCCCGGCTTTGCGGCCGCGACCTCGATTGTCTCCTACATCTTCGGCGGTATCGGCTATCTCGCCATCATCGCGCTGACCGCGACTTCGTTCGATCGCACGGCTGCACTGCTCGGCCCGCGCGCCTGGCGCAGGCTGCATCTGATCGGCGGCTATTATCTGCTGCTGCAGTTCATGGTCTCGTTCGGCAAGCGGATTCCCGAGATGCCGCTCTATGCGCTATTCCTCGTGCCGCTCGCCGTGGTGTTCGCGCTCAGGATGATCAGCATGGCCGGCCGGCCCGCGCCACGTCAGGCGCAGGCGAGCTGAGATCAAGTCGCCTCACACGAGGTGAAACTTGCGGCCGAGCTGGCGATGAACCGACAGCACCGCGCGGTCGACGTCGCTGATCAGGCTGTCGCCGAGCACGACGTTCGGAATCTCCCAGTTGCGTCCGATCTGCGCATCGGGCAGCGCGGCAACCGCCGGCACGCGCGCGGTCTCGCAGCCGGGCTGGGCGCGCAACGCCTCATCCGCAAGCCGGGTCAATTCGTCCTGGCTCTTTCCATCAGTCATGACCTCGGTCCTGACTCCGGAAGATGGCTCACTGATGGCCAAGATTCTCCAGTTCCTTAGCGCGGGGCTTCGGTCATGCTGCGCATGCATTCACCGGCATCGAGCCGGGCGATAGTGCCCTCGCCGAGGTCGTAATACAGGCAGTTGGCGTCACGATACTGGATCCATAGCCGTTGCGCGGTGCGCAGCTGTTCGCGCTGCTTGTCGTCGGCGGCATCCTTCAACGCCTTCTGGTAGGCGACGTTCATCCGCTTGTCCCACTGCGCGGTCTTGGCCTTGAGGCATTCGACCATCTGGTAGGTGCCGCCGTCGCAGGATGGCTCGCCAACGCTCTGATCGCCGGCGCGGGCAACCGGCGGGGTGAAGGCGATGAAGACGGCCGTCAGAACGGCCATGAGCCTGCACGCGCCTGTGGTGACAGCCGATGTCATGCCACTTTCCCTGTTCGATCGATCCTGTCGTCGCAGCATACATGAGTGCCGCCGCGATGCATCCCGTCCACCGCCGGTCGCGCCGCAGCTGGCCTTCCCGGTCCGCGCAGGATATTTCATATGCATGGAGGGACCATGCGGCGCGCCGTGACGCCTGTGATCGTCTTGGCGGTGTTCGGCCTGCTCGTCGGTGGGCTGTTTCGCTATGCGTTCGATGAGTCCGATGAGGCCTCCGTCTCGAACTATGTGCGCAGCGCCCTCGACGGCGCAGCCCTCACGGTGATCGTCTGGGCGACGCATCTCTATCTGGCCGCACGTGGTGGCTGGCTGCGACGGCAATCACTCATCGTCGAGCTGATCGGCCGCTCTGTGATCCTCGCCGTCACCGTTGCGGCCGCCGCGATCGTGCTGGAAATCGTGCTTTACGGGCATGGGCTCGAAGCCAAGTGGATGCGCGAAACTTTCCTGAAGATCATTGGCGTCGGCCTGCTGCTGTCGATCCCGATCACGACGATCTACGAGCTGGTCCGGATGATCGGCGGGCACACGCTGCTCAGCATCGTGCTCGGACGCTATCGGCAGCCGGTGCGCGAGGAGCGCGTGCTGCTGTTCCTCGACCTGGTCGGCTCGACGACGCTAGCGGAGTCGATGGGCGAGCTGCGCGTGCAGGAATTGCTGACGCGCTTCTTCTTCGACATCGACGAGCCGATCGTGTCGCACGGCGGCGAAGTCCACGCCTATGTCGGCGACGAAGTGATCGTCACCTGGCCGGCCAATGCCGACGGGCGATCGCGGCGGTATCTCGATTGCGTGTTCGCGATCGAGGATCGCCTCGCCAAGCGGGCCGATCAATATCGCAAGGAGTTCGGCGTGGTGCCCGCGTTTCGAGCCGGGATGCATGCCGGTCCGGTCGTCATCGCGGAATGCGGGGACTCGCGGCGACAGATCGCCTATTTCGGCGACACCGTGAACGTCACGGCGCGGCTGCAGGAGCATTGCAAGGAGGCCGGCCGTCCGCTGCTGGTATCGGGCGACTTGCTGCGCCTGCTGCCGCCGGACCGGGATTTGGTCGTCGAGCCGCTCGGCTCGACGCAATTGCGCGGACGTGCCGCCTCGATCGACATCTTTTCCGTCGCGCGGCGCGTATCGTCCTAAACGATCTCTTAAAATGCACCGGCATCAGCTTCCGCCGAGCCGAAAGCGCGCATTGAATCGAGTCCGGTCGCAGCCTGTTAAGGATGCGACGCACACCGTATTTGCACCGGGTTCCACCTTAACGCAGGTGTAAGACCGCGCCCCGCATGGTGTGCAGACAGGTGTCATTCAACAAAAACAAGGTTGCCCATCGATGGCGCAACAGGCGTCACAATCGATTATTGCCGAACTCGAGGATGCGGTCCGGGACGGGACATCGGCCAAGCGTGTGCAGACGCTGCGGCAGGTCACCGATCTGTTCCTGAACGACGGCGACCGCCTCAACGATGAACAGGTCAAGGTGTTCGACGACGTGCTCTGCCTCTTGGTCGCGCGCGTCGAGACCCGTGCGCGGGCCGAGCTCAGCAAGCGGCTCGCCCCGCTCGACTATGCGCCGTTCGAGGTGATTCAGCACCTCGCCTGGGACGACGACATCAGCGTCGCCGGCGACGTGCTGACCCACTCCAGCCGCCTTTCGAACGACGCCCTGCGCGAGATCGCGAGCAGCAAGGGCCAGGACCACCTGTTCGCGATCTCCGCGCGGGAAAACCTGCCGCCTTCCGTCACCGACGTGATCATCGACCGCGGCGAGGACAAGGTGATCCGGCGTCTCGCCAAGAACGCCGGCGCGCAGTTCTCCGACAACGGCTATTCCAGCATCGTCGCCCGCGCCGAAGGCGACGACGAGCTGGTCGAGATCCTCGGGCTGCGCATCGACATTCCGGCCAAGCTGCTGCGCGACCTGCTGCAGCGCGCCAAGGATACGGTGCGCGCCCGCCTGCTCTCGATCGCGTCGCCCAGGGCGCGCGAGGAGATCAGCCAGGTGCTGAACGACATCGCCCAGGAAGAGGCCGCGGCGCCGCGCCGCAACTACGGCATCGCCGAAGAGCTGGTCAAGCTGATGAAGCAGCTGAACGAGCTCGACGATGCGGCCGTCTACAAATTCGCCGAAGGGGGCAAGCTCGACGAGGTCACGGTCGCGCTTGCCGTGCTCAACGACATGCCGATCGCGATGATCGAACGCCTGATGCTCGGCCTCCGCTCCGACCTGATCCTGATCCCGTGCCGCTCGGCGCGGCTCAACTGGCCGACGGTCGAAAGCATCCTGCGCAACCGGCCGCTGCCGCTGCCGCTCGACAATGCGACGCTCGAGATCGCGCAGCGCGATTACCGCCGGCTCTCGCTGGAAACCGCGCAGCGCACGGTGCGGTTCTGGCAGCTGCACAACAGGATCGAGAAGCAGCCGATGGCGGCCGGCTAGGCCTCCGCGCCTCTACGACAAAGACAAAGGGTGGGCAACGTGCCCACCCTTTTTCATCACAGCGTCATTCCGGGGCGCCTCGAAGAGGCGGACCCGGAATCTCGAGATTCCGGGCTCGGTCCTGCGGACCGCCCCGGAATGACAGGCCTCGCCTGTCAGTTCTTGCTCTTGTCGACGAGCGCGCCCTTCTTGATCCAGGGCATCATGTCGCGCAGCTTGGCACCGACTTCCTCGATCGGGTGTGCGGCGAGCTTGGCACGGGTCGCCTTGAACGAGGTCTGGTTGACCTTGTTCTCCAGCATCCAGTCGCGGGCGAACTTGCCGCCCTGGATGTCGGCCAGCACGCGCTTCATTTCGGCCTTGGTCTCGGCCGTGACGATGCGCGGACCGGTGACGTACTCGCCGTATTCGGCGGTGTTGGAGATCGAGTAGTTCATGTTGGCGATGCCGCCTTCATAGATCAGGTCGACGATCAGCTTCACTTCATGCAGGCACTCGAAATAGGCCATCTCGGGTGCGTAGCCGGCCTCGACCAGGGTTTCGTAGCCGCCCTTGATCAACTCGACCAGGCCGCCGCAGAGCACCACCTGCTCGCCGAACAGGTCGGTCTCGCACTCTTCCTTGAAGGTGGTCTCGATGATGCCGGCGCGGCCGCCGCCGATCGCCGAGGCATAGCTGAGCCCGAGGTCATGGGCGTTGCCCGACGAATCCTTGGCGATCGCGATCAGGCAGGGCACGCCGCCGCCGCGCTGGTATTCCGAGCGCACGGTGTGGCCGGGGCCCTTCGGCGCGATCATCAGCACGTCGAGGTCGGCGCGCGGATCGAGCAGGTTGAAGTGCACGTTGAGGCCGTGGGCGAACACGAGCGCCGCGCCCTTCTTCATGTTGTCGTGCAGGTGCTCGCGATAGATGTCGCCCTGCAGCTCGTCCGGGGTCAGCATCATGACGAGGTCGGCCCACTTGGCGGCTTCGGCGACTTCCATCACCTTGAAGCCGGCGTTCTCGGCCTTCTTGGCCGAGGCCGAACCCTTGCGCAGCGCAATCGCCACTTCCTTGACGCCCGAATCCTTCAGGTTCAGCGCGTGGGCGTGGCCCTGGCTGCCGTAGCCGACGATGGCGACCTTCTTGCCCTTGATCAGGTTCAGGTCGGCATCGCGATCGTAGTAAACTCGCATCGTGGTTTCCTCGTTTGAAGGGGGCCAAAATCGGCCGATGAATCAGGCTTTCGGAAGGTCAGAACCGCCGGGCGCCCGCGAATTTCCGGCGTTGTCTAGAGCATTTTCCCCCTCAGGGGAAACCCTCATCTCGCATGGCGCGGTGCGGCATCATGCGTCCATGAAGACCGGGTAGAGCGAGGCCAGCAGCAGGATGGCCATCACCACATTGAAGGCGCGGATCGCCCGGGGCGAGGTCAGTATCGGCCGCAGGGCGGTCCCGAACAGCGCCCAGACGACGCAGGACACCGTGCCCAGGATCAGGCTCAGGCCGACCTGGATCGCGATGTTCCAGGGAAAGGCGGCAATTGCCGCATAGGCCGTGATGGTGCCGATCACCATCACCCAGCCCTTGGCATTGATCCACTGGAACATGGCGGCGCCCCAGAACGTCATCGGGCCGCGGCCGCCCCTGTCGTCCTTGTCCGCCGAGGGCGGCTCGGCCATGGCGATGACGGCGGCGAGATAGATCAGGTAGGCGACGCCGCCATATTTCAGGATCGTCTGCAGCACCGGATAGGCGATGAAGACGGTCCCCAGCCCGACGCCGACCGCGCCGACCATGAAGGCGAAGCCGACCGTGATGCCGGCGATGTGGGGCACTGTACGGCGGAAGCCGTAGGTCAGCCCCGACGACAGCAGCATGATGTTGTTGGGGCCCGGCGTGAAGAACATCACGACCGCGAACACGACAAAGGCGAACAGCAGCGAATTCGACATGGTGCCCTCACGCGACTTTCGGCAGAGCTTTTGGCCGCTTCGACAGCAGCATCACGGCGATGCCGGCGATCACGGTGACCATGCCGGCCAGCCGCAGCGGCCCGAATGTCTCGCCGAACACGATGCTCGACGCGGCGGAGCCGACGAACGGCACCAGCAGCGCGAACGGCACCACCTGCGCCGCCGGATAATCCCGCAGCAGCCGGCCCCACAGCCAGTAGGCGATGCTGGTCGAGATGCCGCCGAGGCAGAGCATGCAGACGAGCCCGGTCAGCGACATGTGGGTCAGCGCATGCCAGGTCGGCTGCGGGCCGTTCGTGATCAAGGTCAGCACCGCGAGCGGCACCGCGGCTGACAGGCACAGCCAGGCGAACAGATCGAACATCGGCGCGCCGTTCGCCTGCCGCAGGAGAAGATTGCCGATCGCGAAGCTGATCGGGCAGATCATGATGATCGCGAACGCGGCGACGCTGAAGTCGTAGCCGACCGTCCCGCAGATCATCAGCAGGCCGAGCGCGGCGATCGCGATGCCGATTGCCTGGCTCCGTGTCGGGATTTCCCCGAAGGCCAGGGCGGCGAAGGCGATGGTGAAAAGCGCCTGGCTCTGCACGATCACGCTGGAAAGCCCGACGGGAACGCCATGCGCGATCGCAAAGGCCTGTGCGAGGAACTGGCCGAGGAACAGCGTTGAGCTGATCGCGATCAGAAGCGGCCAGGAAACGCCGGGCTTGCGCAGGAACAGGCACGGCAGCGCGGCGATGGCGAAGCGCAGCGTCGTCATCAGCTCCGGCGAGAACTCATCGAGCGCGATCCGGCTTGCGACGAACGCAAGCCCCCAGATCACCGCGACCATGACGGCGATGCCAACATCGGCCGGCTTCATTGTTGTTCTTCTTGTGCTTCCGTTTCGGTCGGGATCTAGATCTGTTCGTCGGGCTTCGGTTTACGCAGCAGATAGGTGCCGTGCAGCGGCGCGTGGTAATCAACGGAGACCAGCGTGAAACCGGTCTCGGTCAGCATGCGCTCCATCACCCAGCCGAAGGTCGAGTATTCGTCGCGCATATGGGTGATCACGCTTTCGCGCTCGAAGCCGTGATTCTTGATCGAGAAGTCGGCCCATCCTTCGACATCGCGATCGACACCGTCGGGCATGCCGACGAACACCATGTCGCGCAGGTAGAAGTTCGCGCCGGGCTTCAACGCGTTGAAGATTCGCGACAGCGCCACCGCCTTCCAGAAGTCCGGCAGATGGTGCAACGTGAACTCGCTGACGATGAGGTCGTAGGAATTCGGTTGGTAGGCGAACGACAGCAGGCCGGCCGGCTGGGTCCGGATCTTCGCCTTGCGGTCGCGCGCATAGATTTCGGCAAGCCCGATCATCGCCGGCGAGATGTCGATGGCGTCGACCTCGGCGCCCATCAACGCCGCCTCGGTGGCCAGCACGCCGTTGCCGCAGCCGATATCGGCGATCCGCCAGCCCGGCTTGACGCCGAGCATGGTCAGCGCCTGGCGGGCACGGACATCGCTGTCCTCGCTGACGTCATAGATCGAGGCCACCGCGGTATCGAGACCGAGCTGCCGCCGTTGCGTATAGTACCAGTCGCGCGCCAACATGACTCACATCCCTTCCGGCCCACGCGTGATCGCGGCCACCCCGGTTCGTGACACTTCGACCAGGCCCAGCGGACGCATCAGGTCGATGAACTGACTGATCTTGGACGAATTGCCCGTGATCTCGAACACGAAGCTCTCGGTCGTGGCGTCGATCACCCGGGCGCGGAACGCGTCCGCCAGCCGCAGCGCCTCGACGCGGTGATCGCCACCGCCCCGCACCTTGACCATCGCAAGCTCGCGCTCGATCGAGCTGCCGGTCAGCGTCATGTCGACGACGCGGTAGACCGGGATCATGCGGTCGAGCTGATGCTTGATCTGCTGGATCACCATCGGCGTGCCGGTGGTGACGATCGTGATCCGCGAGAGATGTTTCTGGCTCTCGGTCTCCGAGACGGTGAGACTCTCGATGTTGTAGCCGCGGCCGGAGAACAGGCCGATCACGCGCGCGAGCACGCCGGGCTCGTTCTGCACGAGCACGGACAAAGTATGCGTCTCGTTGGGATCGTGACGCTCTTCGAGGAAATAGGCGGATGCGGGCTGGTTCATGGTCGTCCCCTTACATTCTGTTCACGCCACCGCCCGCTCGGCGGCCGGCGCAGCATCCGTTCCGATCCAGGTCCGGAACAGATCGAAATCGATATTGCCGCCGCTCAGGATCAGGCCGACCCGCTTGCCGGCGAGCCTGCTCTTTTCCTGCAGCGCGGCCGCGAGCGCCGCAGCGCCCGCGCCCTCGGCGAGATTGTGGGTGTCGGTCCAGTAGGCGCGGATCGCCTGCCCGACCTCGTCGTCGCTGACCTGCACGATGCGGGAGGCACGCTTGCGGATCAGCGCGAACGCATCCGCGTCCGGAATCCGCGTCGCCATGCCGTCGGCAAGGGTGTTGCTGGACTCGGTGGTGACGATCTTTCCGGCCGCAAACGACAGCGCATAGGACGGCGCCTCGGTCGACTGCACGCCGACGATCTCGGTCTTCAGCCCAAGCAGGTCGCGCGCCATGATGCAGCCGCAGATGCCGGAGCCCTGCCCGATCGGCACATAGAGAATGTCGAGATCGGGCGCGGTACGGAACAGTTCGAGCGCGTAGGTCGCGACACCCAGCACGAGGTCCGGGTGGAACGACGGCACCATGTGCAGGCCGGCGAATTGGGCGCGGCGCTCGGCCTCTTCCCGCGCGGCCTGGAAGTCGTCGCCGTGCTCGACAAGCTCGGCCCCGAACGCGTGCATGGCGCGGTTCTTCTCGACCGAGTTGCCGCGCGGCACGTAGATTGTCGCCGACACGCCCTGACGCCCTGCCGCGAACGCCAGGCTCTGGCCATGATTGCCGCGCGTCGCCGAGATGATGCCGGGAACGTCGGGCCGCTCGCGCTTCAGCCGTTCGAGATAGACCAGGCCGCCGCGCACCTTGAAGGCGCCGGTCGGCGTGTGGTTCTCATGCTTGACCACGACCTCGGTGCCGAGCCGCTCCGCCAGCAGCGGCCAGGCGTGCGCCGGCGTCGCCGGCACTGCGGTGCCGACGATCCGGTGCGCGCGCTCGAGCTCGTTGAGGTCAAACATGGGAGCCGCCCTCCATCCGAGCGCGCGATAAGTTCCGTCTCCCCGCTCTTTGCGGGGAGAGGGTTGGGGTGAGGGGCTGCTTCCAGAGCAATGGTGAGAGACGGATTCGCGGAGACTCCCCCTCAGCCGGATTGCGCTTGCGCGCAATCTGACCTCTCCCCGCAAGCGGGGCGAGGTGAAAAGAGAGTGCTCCACGTCGATCCATCATCACACCAGCGCCTTGCCACCGGAGAAGGCCTTCGCGGTGGCCTCATCGGTCGCCTCTTCCGGCAGCAGCATCTCGTTATGCGCCTTGCCGGACGGGATCATCGGGAAGCAATTCTCCAGCGCGGCGACGCGGCAATCGAACAGCACCGGGCGCTTGATCGAGATCATCTCCTTGATCGCGCCGTCGAGATCGGACGGCTTGGTCGCCTGCAACCCGACGCAGCCATAGGCGTCGGCGAGCTTGACGAAGTCCGGCAGCGCCTCGGAGTAGGAATGCGACAGGCGGTTGCCGTGCAGCAGCTGCTGCCATTGCCGCACCATGCCCATGTACTGGTTGTTCAGGATGAATATCTTGATCGGCAGCTCGAACTGGACCGCCGTCGACATCTCCTGGATCGTCATCTGCACCGAGGCGTCGCCGGCGATGTCGATCACCAGGCTGTCCGGATGCGCCACCTGCACGCCGACCGCGGCCGGCAGGCCGTAGCCCATGGTGCCGAGACCGCCCGAGGTCATCCAGCGGTGCGGCTCCTCGAAGCCGAAGAACTGCGCGGCCCACATCTGGTGCTGACCGACCTCGGTCGTGATGTAGGTGTCCTTGCCGCGGGTCAGCTCGAACAGGCGCTGGATCGCGTATTGCGGCAGGATGATATCGTTGTTCTTGCGGTAGGACAGCGAGTTGCGCGCGCGCCATTGCGCGATCTGCTGCCACCACGACTTGATGTCCGGCTTCTTGGCTTCTGCCTTGAACACCTGCAGCAAATCGCCGAGCACGTTGCCGGCGTCGCCGATGATCGGCACGTCGACGCGGATGTTCTTGTTGATCGAGGACGGGTCGATGTCGATGTGGATCTTCTTCGAGCCCGGCGAGAAGGCGTCGGTACGGCCGGTGATGCGGTCGTCGAAGCGCGCGCCGACGCACAGCATGACGTCGCAATCATGCATCGTCATGTTGGCTTCGTAGGTGCCGTGCATGCCCAGCATGCCGAGCCAGTTCGGGCCCGAAGCGGGATAGGCGCCCAGCCCCATCAGGGTCGAGGTGATTGGGAAGCCGGTCGCCTCCACCAGCTGGCGCAGCAGTTTCGAGGCCTCAGGACCCGAATTGATCACGCCGCCGCCGGAATAGATCACGGGACGTTTGGCATTGGCGAGCATCGCCACCGCCTTGCGGATCTGGGTCGCGTCGCCCTTGACGCGCGGCGTGTAGGAGATGTGCACGTCCGACTTGCGCGGCGGATGATAGGTGCCGGTCGCGAACTGCACGTCCTTCGGCACGTCGACCACGACCGGGCCGGGCCGGCCGGTGGTGGCGACATAGAAGGCCTCGTGCAGCACCCTGGCGAGGTCGTTGACATCGCGGACCAGCCAATTGTGCTTGGTGGCGGGCCGCGTGATGCCGACCGTATCGCACTCCTGGAAGGCGTCGTTGCCGATCAGATGGGTCGGCACCTGGCCGGTGATGCAGACCAGCGGGATCGAATCCATCAGCGCGTCGGTCAGCGGCGTCACCATGTTGGTGGCGCCGGGGCCCGACGTCACCAGCACCACGCCGGGCTTGCCGGTCGAGCGGGCATAGCCTTCGGCGGCATGGCCGGCGCCCTGCTCGTGACGGACCAGGATGTGCTCGACCTCGCTCTGCTGGAAGATCTCGTCGTAGATCGGAAGCACCGCACCGCCGGGATAGCCGAAGACGTGCTGCACGCCGTGATCGATGAGCGCGCGCACGATCATCGCGGCGCCGGTCATCTGATTGGGATCGTGGCTCTTGTCGGTCATGGTTCGCTCCGGATGCGCTTGTTTTTGCGCGGCTTTTGTCAGTTCTCGTCAGTTCGGCTTCGGGCAATAAAAAGGGGCCCCAGAGGCCCCATGCACACCGCCCGAATTTGGATGGCCGCTAGCCATCCCCGGCGGTGTGCCTGGGTACGACGGCGATAAGCAGTTTGGTAATAATGTTGCGCACGAGACGACCCAGTCTTCCCAAAGGTTGCGCGAACATAGCGGCCAAAGCCTGAATGTCAAGGCAAGGCAAGCACTTTCGCGATTTCCGTACTCTACCGGGGTTCCGCTCGTTCGGCGAGTGTTTTTGCGCAGGCGAACGCGCATGGCTGACGGGCGTGCGGGACCCCCGGCCCGGGCTACGGGACCCGACTCTCCAGCCATTCCCCGCCAGCTTCCGGCACCACCCAGGCGAATTCCGGGAGCTGATGGCGAAACCAGGTGAACTGGCGCTTCGCATAATGGCGGGTGTCGGCCTGGCCGATCTCGGCCGCCTCCTCGCGGCTGATCTCTCCCCTCAGGTGCCGGATCAGCGCCGGCACCCCATGGGCCTTCATCGCCGGCAGCAGCGGATCGAGCCCACGCGCCGCCAGCGCCGCGACCTCGTCGAGCGCGCCGGTATCGAGCATGACACCGAACCGGGCGTCGATCCGTGCATAGAGCCTCTCGCGCTCCGGCGCGAGAAACAGCGCATGAAAATCGCCCGGCGGCAGCAGTGGCGGCAGGCCCTCGCGATGCCAGTCCGGCAGCGGGCGGCCGGTGGCCTCGACCACCTCGAGCGCGCGCGCGATGCGGGTGCGGTCGCGCGGCTTCAGCCGCTCGGCCGACACCGGATCGCGCGCTGCAAGCTCGGCATGCAGCGCCTCGACGCCGCGCTGCTCGAGCCGTGCGCGCACGCCGTCGCGCACATCAGCCGGGATCGGCGGCACCGCCGACAAGCCGCGCGTCAGCGCCTTGAAATAGAGGCCCGAGCCACCGATGAAGATCGGCAGCCGTCCCTGCTCACGCGCCTCGCCGAGCACCTTCGCCGCATCGGCCACCCAGGCGCCAGCGGAGAAATTCACGCCGGCGTCGACATGGCCATAGAGCCGGTGCGGAACCAGCGCCTCTTCGCCTGCAGTCGGCCGCGCGGTGATGATCCGGAGGTCACGATAGACCTGCATGGAGTCGGTGTTGATCACGACCCCGCCGGTCCGCTGCGCGAGTTCGAGCGCCAGCGCCGACTTGCCGCTGGCGGTCGGCCCTGCGATAAGCACTGCCTTGTTCAACAATCCCGAATGCGCCTGCATGTCCCTCGTTGCCACGCTGATCTGCAATCCTGCAAGCCCCGCGCTCGACTCCACCATCGTCGACGGTGCGCGGGCCGTGCTGCCCTCACCCGGCCCGGCGCAGTGGCTGTTCAACGAAGTCGCCGCCGACATTCCGTTCGAGAGCGAGGACAGCAGCAGGGACGGTATCAAGGCGATCGAGGAACGCCTTCGCCAGGCCCGCGGCGACCTGCCGATCGACATCGTCGTGCAGCCTCGGATCGCCCGGCGCAAGAAGCTTTTTCTGGCCGACATGGATTCCACCATGATCGGCCAGGAGTGCATCGACGAGCTCGCCGACTTCGCCGGGCTCAAGGCCCATGTCGCTGCGATCACCGAGCGTGCCATGCGCGGCGAGATCGAGTTCGAGTCCGCGCTGCGCGAGCGGGTGGCGCTGCTCAAGGGACTGCCGGTCAGCGTGGTCGACGAGGTGCTCGACAAACGCATCACGCTGACGCCGGGCGGCCGCGAACTGGTCATGACCATGCGCGCGCACGGCGCCTATACCTGCCTGATCTCGGGCGGCTTCACCTTGTTCACCAAGGTGGTCGCGGCGAAGGTCGGCTTTCAGGAAAACCGCGCCAACCAGTTGCAGGTCGTGGACGGCAAGCTGACCGGTGAGGTGGTCGAGCCGATCCTCGGCCGCGCCACCAAGCTCGCCACTTTGATCGAGCTCACCGAGTCCTTCGATCTCGACGAGATCGACACCCTTGTGGTGGGCGACGGCGCCAATGATCTCGGCATGATCCAGGCTGCGGGCCTCGGCGTAGCCTATCACGCCAAGCCGGCGGTCGCGGCCGCGGCCGCGGTCCGGATCGACCACGGCGATCTCACCGCGCTGCTGTACGCGCAGGGCTACCGGCGGGATGAGTTCGTGGCGGGGTAGCAAACCGTCATTCCGGGGCGATGCGAAGCATCGAACCCGGAATCTCGAGATTCCGGGTTCGGTCCTGCGGACCGCCCCGGAATGACGTATGTGAATGTTACTGCACGCCGAGCGCGACGAAGCGCAGTTCGCCGTCGCCGTTCGAGACCAGCAGCAGCACCGACTTCTTGCCGTCCTTCTTGAGTTGATCGACGCGCTTCTTGATGTCAGCGGCGCTCGACACCGCCTCCTGCGCCACCTCGACGATGACATCGCCCGCCGACAGCCGCTTCTCGGCGGCATCGGAATTGCCGTCGACGCCGGTGACGACGACGCCCTTCACGCTGTCCTTGATCTTGTACTTGGTGCGCAGGTCCTTGCTCAGCGCCGCGAGGTCGAGACCGAGCGCCTTCTGGGTCACCGGTTTCTCGGCGGTGTCGTCCTTCGACTTGGCGTTGACTTGCTGAACCTTCTCATTGTCCTCGAGCCGGCCGAGCGTGACCTTGCGGGTCTCCTCATTGCCCTTGCGGATGACGACGACGTCGACTTCCTTGCCGACCGCCGTGTCGGCAACGATGCGCGACAGATCCTTGGGGTCCTTGACGTCCTTGCCGTCGAACTTGACGACGACGTCGCCGGGTTCGATGCCCGCCGGCTTGGCCGGCCCCTTGTCGTCGACGCCGGCAACCAGCGCGCCGCGCGCCGGCTTGATGTTGAGGCTGTCGGCGATCTCGTCGGTGACCTGCTGGATGCGCACGCCGAGCCAGCCGCGGCGCAGCTCGCCGAATTTCTGCAGCTGGTCGACCACGCCGGCCACGGTCTTCGACGGCACGGCGAAGCCGAGGCCGATCGAACCGCCGGTCGGCGAGATGATCAGCGTGTTGACGCCGATCACCTCGCCATCGAGGTTGAACAGCGGACCGCCGGAATTGCCGCGGTTGATGGCGGCGTCGGTCTGGATGTAGCTGTCATACGGGCCCTGGCTGATGTCACGGTTCTTGGCCGAGACGATGCCCGCGGTCACCGTGCCGCCGAGGCTGAACGGGTTGCCGATCGCGACCACCCAGTCGCCGAGCCGGATCTTGTCGCTGTCGCCGAACTTGACCGCGGTGAGCGGCTTCGGCGGCTTGAATTTCAGGACCGCGAGGTCGGTCTTCTTGTCGACGCCGACCAGCTCGGCCTTGATCTTGGTGCCGTCGTTGAGGATGACGTTGATCTCGTCGGCGTCCGCGATGACGTGGTTGTTGGTGACGACGATGCCCGCGGTGTCGACGATGAAGCCCGAGCCGAGCGAGTTGGTCTTGCGCGGCTGGAACTCACCGCTCTTGTCGCCGCCCTTGCCGGGCGGCCCGCGGCGGTTCTTGAAGAAGTCGTCGAAGAATTCCTCGAACGGCGAGCCCGGCGGCAGCTGCGGCATCGTCCGGTCCTTGGCCTCGACGGTCTGCGACGTCGAGATGTTGACGACGGCGTCGATCACCTTCTCGGCGATGTCGGCGATGCCTTCAGGACCGCGTGCGAACGCCGGCACGGAGCTCAGCATGCTCGCAGCACCGATCGAGATCGCGGCTCCCATCATGCGGAGGCGACGGCTCAGGGCTGGTCTGGCAGCGGTCATGTCAGAGTTTCTCCAGGCAAACGGGTTCAAATGAGCTAGTTATAGAGTGCGCCCGAACAGGCATACGGCGCAAGCATCTCACCCGGGCATTTCGGCGAAATACCGGCGGCGAGAGGCTCACGATATGTTCAGTCTTGCCTGTCATTCCGGGGCAGCCCGACAAGGCTGAACCCCGGGGACGCAATTGCGCACCTTGGGGAATCTCGAGGTTCCCCGATGCGCAATCGCGCATTGGCGGTCATGCTTCGCATGCTCCGGAGCGGCGACTATCTTCGCACCACCCAGATCAGGACAAGCCCGGCGACCGCCGAGCCGATACCGACGATGCGCAGGATGTTGTCGGGTGTCGCCAGCGCGCTCTTCATCGCCCGGCGCATCCAGGCGGGGCTTGCCGCGAACAGAATGCCTTCGAGCACGAACAGGATTCCCAACCCGATGAGGAAGTCGCCGAACGCTATGGACTTCATCGGATGGCAGCCTCCCGCTCGATGCTTGTTGTTTTTGGTCGGCGGCGAAGCGTCATCCGCATCGCCGCCAAGTCCTGAAGTTCAAGTCGTGACGTTACTGTTTCGGCGCGGCGGCCGCCTCAGGCAACTTGCCGCTTGCACCGCCGAAGTATCTGAAGAATTCCGAGTCCGGCCGCAACAGGAAACGCGTGTCGCTGGAACGCAGGCCGTTCTCATAGGCCGTCATCGAGCGATAGAACGCGAAGAAGTCCTTGTCCTTGCCATAGGCTTCGGCGAACAGGCGGTTGCGCTCGGCGTCACCCGCACCGCGGGTCTGGTCCGCGGCCGAGTTCGCCTCGGCGACGATCACGGTCGCTTCGCGGTCGGCCTTCGAGCGGATTTCCTGCGCCTTCTGGTCGCCCTGGGCACGGAACTCGGCCGCCTCGCGCTCACGTTCGGTCTTCATGCGGTTGTAGACGGCCTGGCTGTTCTGCTCCGGCAGGTCGGCACGGCGGATGCGGACGTCGACAACCTCGATGCCGTATCCGTCCGCTTCCCTATCGAGCTGCTCGCGGATCCGCTGCATCAGCTTCTCGCGATCGTCACGCACCACGGTGATGAAGTTGACCTCGCCGAGCACGCGGCGCAGCGCTGCGTTCAGCAGCGTGGTCAGCTGCAGATTGGCGGCCTGGATCGAGCCGACGCTGGTGTAGTAGCGCAATGCATTCTTGATGCGATAGCGCGCGAAGGCGTCCACCACGAGCCGCTTCTGGTCGGAGGCGATCACCTCCTGCGACGGGTTTTCCAGATCGAGGATGCGCTTGTCGACGTTGATCACAGAATTCCACGGCGCCTTGAAGTGCAGGCCGGGCTCGGTGACGATGTCGACCGGCTCGCCGAACCGCAGGACGATGGTCTGCTCGGTCTGCTGCACGGCGAACACCGAGCTGTAGCCGACGGCGAGCACAATGAAGAGGATGATCAGGGACACAATGCCGGTGACGGGAGACCTCATCGGGTGGCTCCCTGCTGCTGGCCGGTCGTGGCCGGTGCCGCCGGACGCCGCGGCGTCAGTTCGCCGAGCGGAAGGTAGGGCACGACGTTCTGGCCCGGGCCGCCGTCGTAAACCAGCTTCTCGGAGCCGCCGAGCACTTTTTCCATGGTCTCCAGATAGATGCGCTCGCGCGTCACGTCGGGTGCCTTCTTGTACTCTTCATAGACTTTCAGGAAGCGTGCGCTCTGGCCCTTGGCGTCGGCGACCGCCTGCTCCTTGTAGCCTTCGGCGGCTTGGAGGATCTGCGCGGAACGACCGCGCGCTTCCGGTACGATCCGGTTGGCGTAGGTCTGTGCCTCGTTCTGCTTGCGCTCGAGGTCGGCGCGCGCCGCCTGCACGTCGCGGAATGCGTCGATCACCTGCGCCGGCGGATCGACCTTCTGCATCTGCACCTGCGTGATCTGGATGCCCGCGTTGTAGGTATCGAGCGTCCTCTGCATCAGCTCCTGGACGCTCTGCTCGGTGACGTTGCGCGCCCCGGTCAGGATCGGCTGGATCTGCGAGCGGCCGATCACCTCACGCATCGCGCTTTCGGCAACCGCCTTCACGGTGCCTTCGGGATTCTGGATGTTGAACAGATAGGCGCCGGCTCCACCCGGCTTGATGCGCCACAGCACCGTGAAGTCGACGTCGACGATGTTCTCGTCGCCGGTCAGCATCAGGCTCTCTTCCGGCACGTCGCGCATGGTGCGGCCGCGGCGAGCGGGATCGTCGATCAGCGTCATGCCGATCGAGATCGTGTTGACGCGCAGCGCTTTCGGCAGCAGCACTGTCTCAATCGGATATGGCAGGTGGTAGCGCAGGCCCGGCTGCGCATCGCGGACATACTTGCCGAAGCGCAGCACGACGCCGAGCTCTTCGGACTGCACGCGGAAGATGCCGGTCGCGAACCAGATCGCCAGCGCGGCGACCAGCACCAGCGCGACGCCCATGCCGCTGAAATGTCCGCCGGGCAGCCACTGCTGCAGGCGGTCCTGGCCGCGCCGCAGCAGATCCTCAAGATCCGGCGGCCTTGGCCCGGCTGACTGCGGACCGGTGCCCCATGGCCCTTTCGGACCCGAGCCCCAGGGCCCCCCGCCTTGATTTTTCCACGGCATCAAACATCTCCTCGGCAAGTCCGGACGGGACGCCCGGCCTCGAATGTCCGGCCCGGTTATAGGGGACCGCTAGGGCCCTTACAACGCAAGCTTCCTGGCCGGACGAGCTATGCGCCGGGGCATAATTGTCAATGCAAACATTGGTTAACCCGGGCCGCGCCGACGATATGTCACATAGGAGAAGTCGGCACTGTCGTCCGGGCCTGCCGGATTTCGCACGCGCGCCACCTCGTCCCACAGCTGCGCATCGATTTTGTCGAACCGCGTGTCGCCGTCCGGCCGGGCATGGACCTCGGTGATCTCAAGGCGATCGGCGGTGCCCATCCATTGCGCGTAGATTTCCGCGCCACCGATGACGGCAATCTCAGTGGCGAAACGCCGCAGCGCGTCACCAAGCGCAATGGCGCGGGCGTTGTCAAACGACGTCGTGACGATGGCGCCGCGCGCGCGGTAGTTGGGATCGCGCGTCACCACGATGTTGGTGCGGCCCGGCAGCGGCCTGCGCAGGGATTCGAAGGTCTTGCGTCCCATCACGACGGGCTTGTTCAACGTAATCGCCTTGAAACGCTGCTGGTCGGATTTCAGCCGCCACGGAATGGCGTTGTCGCTCCCGATCACGCCGTTCTCGGCGACCGCAACGACGAGCACGATCTCCATCAGCGCGCCCCTTCCGCGAGAGCCGACAGCGCCTCGCCGGAGACGCGGCAAATCGTCCATTCGTCCATCATCTCGGCGCCGAGCGACTTGTAGAACGCAATCGACGGCGCGTTCCAGTCGAGCACCGCCCATTGCAGGCGCGACCAGCCATTGGCGAGGCATTGCTTCGCCAGATGCACCAGCAGCGCCTTGCCGATGCCCTTGCCGCGCAGCGCCGGACGCACGAAGAGGTCTTCGAGATAGATGCCGTGACGGCCGGCGAAGGTCGAGAAGTTGACGAACCAGACCGCGAAGCCGGCAGGCTCGCCGTTCCATTCCGCGATGTCGCAATAGAGCCGTGGATTGGCGCCGAACAGCGCCTCGGCGATATCGGCCTCGCTGGCGTGAACCTCATGCAGAAGCTTTTCGTATTCGGCGAGTTCGCGGACCAGCGAGAACACCAGTCCGGCCTCATCGGGCCGCGCGCGGCGGATCGTCAGCGACATTCAATCCCTCGGACCGCAACTCATACCGCCACCTCGGCCTTGATGTGCGGATGCGGGTCGTAACCTTCGAGTTTGAAGTCCTCGTAGCGGAACGCGAAGATATCCTTCACGTCCGGATTGATCGCCATCGTCGGCAACGGCCGCGTCGGCCGCGTCAACTGCAGGCGCGCCTGCTCGAGATGGTTGGAGTAGAGGTGCGCGTCGCCGAGCGAGTGCACGAAATCGCCGGGCTTCAGCCCGGTCACCTGCGCGACCATCATGGTGAGCAGCGCATAGGAGGCGATATTGAAGGGTACGCCGAGGAAGACGTCGCCCGAGCGCTGATAGAGCTGACAGGACAATTTGCCGTTCGCGACATAGAACTGGAACAGGCAATGGCACGGCGGCAGCGCCATCTTGTCGACCTCGGCCGGATTCCAGGCGCTGACGATCAGCCGTCGCGAATCCGGATTGCGCTTGATCATCTCGACCACGCCAGCGATCTGGTCGATGCTACGGCCATCCGGCGCGGGCCACGACCGCCATTGCGAGCCGTACACCGGACCGAGGTCGCCGTTGGCGTCGGCCCATTCGTCCCAGATCGTGACGCCGTTGTCGTTGAGATATTTGATGTTGGTGTCGCCGGCGAGGAACCAGAGCAGCTCGTGCACGATCGCCTTCAGCGGCAGCCGCTTGGTGGTCAGCATCGGGAAGCCGGCCGCGAGGTTGAAACGCATCTGATGACCGAAGATCGACAGCGTCCCGGTGCCGGTGCGGTCGTGCTTCTCGGCACCGTCGGCGAGGATGCGTTCGAGCAGGTCGTGATACTGGTTCATGGCGTCTGTTTCGGGCTTTCGAGAGAACGACCAATGTAGCGGCCAAGGCCGCCGGTCGGCACGCTGATTCGGCTGAACGTACCGATTATACCCTGAAAAGTGAGCACTCCGCGCCAAACGACAAGGGGCGGAACTCGTGTCCCGCCCCTGCCCTATCTGCCTGATTGTACTGGATTAAGTTGCCGGCTTGAGCACCGGCGTCCACTTCGCGATCTCGTTCTTGACGAGCGTCGCGAGCGCCTCCGGCGTACGGTTGGCGGGCGCCGGGATCACGCTGCCGAGGTCGAGCAGGCGCTTGCGGACGTTCTCATCGTCAAGCGCCTTGATGGCCGCGGCATTCAACGTGGCGATGATGGCGGGCGAAGTTCCCTTCGGCGCGAAAATCGCATTCCAGGCCTGGGCCTGGAACGCCGGCAAGCCGGCTTCCGTCGTGGTCGGCACATTGGGCAGCGACGGGTTGCGCTCGGGGGTCGCGACCGCATAGGCCTTGATGGTGCCGGCGTTGATCTGCGGCACCGCGTTGACGATCTGGTCGCACATGTAATCGACCTGGCCGGCGACCAGCGCATTCATGGCCGGGCCGGTGCCGTTGAAGGGCACACCGACCGGCTTGATGCCGAGGATCGAGTTCAGGAGCTCGCAGGAGGCGTGCGAGACCGAACCGATGCCGGCATGCGCGGCGTTGACCTTCTCGGCATTGGCCTTCACGTAGGCGACGAATTCCTTGAGATCCTTCGGCGGGAAGTCCTTGCGGGCAAGGATCAGGATCGGCGTGCCGGCGAGCAGCGCGACGGGCTCGAAATCCTTTTCCGGGTGATAGGCAAGCTTCGGATAGAGTGGCACCGAGGCGGCGTGCGTGCCCATATGCCCTGTAATCAACGTATAGCCGTCATTGGCGGCGCGTGCGGCGCGCGTCGTCGCGGTGGTGCCGCCGGCGCCGACCACGTTCTCGATCACGATGCTCTGTCCCAGCGTCTGCGCCATGTGCGCGGTCACGATGCGCGAGATGACATCGGTCGGGCCGCCGGCTGCGAACGGCACGATCATGGTGATGGTGCGGGTCGGATAATTTTGCGCGGACGCCGGCATGGCGAATGCGCCGAGCGCGACAAATGCCGAAAGGCATGCGCCCGCAAGCGAGCGAATGGACATCATCTCAATTCCTCCCGGTGATCGTTTGACCAATAAAAAATGCCGGCCAAATCGGCCGGCATTTTCATTTCACGGGACGACATCGAGTGTCGATTCGACTTCCGCCTGCGGCGCGCCGACGCAGGGCCGACGGCTCGCTCAGCCCTCGGATTCCACGAACACTTCGTCGCGCTTGGCACGCAAGGTCGGCAGCACGGCAAGCACCAGGAGACCGGCCGCGATCGCCAGCAGCACCGCCGACAGCGGCCGCGAGACGAACACGCTCCAGTCGCCGCGCGAGATCAACAGCGCGCGACGCAGGTTCTCCTCCATCAGCGGGCCCAGCACCATGCCGAGCAGCAGCGGTGCCGGCTCGAAATCGTGCTTGATCAGCCAATAGCCGACGAGGCCGAACACGCCGGCGAGCACGACGTCGACCGGCGCGTTGTTCACCGAGTAGATGCCGATCGCGCAGAACACCACGATCGAGGGGAACATCAGGCGGTACGGCACGCGCAGCAGACGGACCCAGATGCCCACCAACGGCAGGTTGATGATGATCAGCATCAGATTGCCGATCCACATCGAGGCGATCATGCCCCAGACCAGATCGGGCTGCTTCTGCATCACCTGCGGGCCCGGCACGATGCCGTGAATGGTCATCGCACCGACCATCAGCGCCATCACCGCGTTCGGCGGGATGCCGAGCGTGAGCAGCGGGATGAACGAGGTCTGCGCCGCGGCGTTGTTGGCGCTTTCCGGCGCCGCCACGCCCTCGATCGCGCCGCGGCCGAACCGCTTCGGATCCTTCGCCAGCTTCTTCTCCAGCGTATAGGCCGCGAACGAGGCGATCACGGCGCCGCCGCCCGGCAGGATGCCGAGGATCGAGCCAAGCACGGTGCCGCGCAGGATCGCCGGCGTTGAATCCGCGATGTCCTTCCTGGTCGGCATCAGGCCGGTGATCTTCTGCTGCACCAGGTTGCGGTTCATCTCGGCGCCGTGGTCGAGGTTGCGGATGATCTCCGCGAAGCCGAACACACCCATCGCCACGGTGGCAAAGCCGAGACCGTCGGCGAGTTCGGGGATGTTGAAGGCCATGCGCGAGGCGCCGGTCTCGATGTCGGAGCCGACCATCGACAGCAACAGGCCGAACACGATCATCGCGATCGCCTTCAGCACCGAGCCCTTGGCGAGCACCACCGCGAAGATCAGGCCGAGCACCATCAGCGAGAAATATTCAGCCGGACCGAACGCCAGCGCGAGCTTGGTCAGCGGCGCGCCGAGCACGGCGATCAGCACGGTCGCGACGCAGCCGGCGAAGAACGAGCCGATCGCGGCGATCGCCAGAGCCGGACCGGCGCGGCCCTGCTTGGCCATCTGGTGGCCGTCGAGCGCGGTGACGACGGAGGTCGCCTCGCCCGGAATATTGACCAGGATCGAGGTGGTCGAGCCGCCATATTGCGCGCCGTAATAGATGCCGGCGAGCATGATCAGCGCACCGACCGGCGGCAGGCCGAAGGTGATCGGCAGCAGCATGGCGACGGTGGCGATGGTGCCGATGCCCGGCAGCACGCCGACCAGCGTGCCGACCAGTGCGCCGATCAGGCACATCAGAAGGTTGATCGGCGAGAATGCGACCGCGAAACCGTGGGCGAGATTGGCAAACAGTTCCATCACGCCCTCACTGGATCAGGAAACGCGGGAACATCGGCATCGGAAGTCCCAGCACATAGGGGAAAAGCAGCGCGCAGCCGAGGGTCAGACAGGCGCCGACAATGATGGCCTCGACCAATTTCGTCTCCTGCGAGCCCATCGCCGCGATCATGAAGGCGGCAAAGGCGGAGACCACAAGCCCGAGTGGCCGGATCGCCAATGCGAAGAACACGATTGCGGCGGATACGAACAACGGGCCGCGCCAGGAATAGGCCGCGATATGCGGGCCATTCTGCAGAACTCCCATCAGCGCGACACCACCGCCGAGCAACAGCAGCAGCACGGCGAACATGCGCGGCGCGGTTCCGGCGCCGAACGAAAATCCGTGCATGCCCTGCAAATCGCTCGAGGCCCACAAGGCAAACAGCGCAACCGCCATCATGGCGAGCCCGCCGACAAAATCCTGCGGACCGCGCACCCATTTCGGCAAGATCGATTTGACCGGCGCCTCGCTCGGCGTATCGCTCATGACTTCGCTTCCCCCGTCAGGGCTGTCCCGCCCGTTTTGATTGAATGGCTTGGTTTGTGGTGCGTTGACCGAAAGCCTTGCTAGCGATTTTCGTCAGATAACGCCAGCGAAACCCAAGAGGCCTCCGGCCAGCAACATCCACAAAGGGTTGATCCGCGTCGCAAAAGCAAGCGCGGCCGCGACAATGGTGATCAGGACCGCGATCCAACTTTGGTCTGAGGTCTGCGCCACGATCAGGCCGGAGGCCGCCATCAGACCGATCGACAGCGGAACCAGTGCCGCCTGGATCATCGCCGGCCAGCGCGCCTCGCGCGAGCGATCGAGGAAACGGCTCACATAATAGGCAAGCAGCGCGGTCGGTCCGCACATCGCCACCGTCGCGGCCAACGCCCCGGCGACGCCTGCGACAGAATAGCCTATCAAGGTCACGATCAGCACGTTCGGCCCCGGCGAGAGCTGCGAGATCGCGAATACGTCGGCGAACTGCTTGTCGGTCAGCCAGTGATGCACGTCGACGGCGGCACGGTGCATTTCGGGAATCGCCGAATTGGCGCCGCCGACCGCAAACAGCGACATCAGGCCGAAGGTCCAGACCAGCGCCGCGATCGGGTTGGACTCCGAGCTCATGCCCGCACCATGCGGCGCGCCAGGACCGTCGTCGCAATGCTGAGCGGGATCGCCACCAGCAGCACGATCTGGAGCGGCCAGCGGATCAGTCCGATCGCGACGAAAACAGCAGCCAGAATGACGAGGCCCGTGACATCGCGCCGCTTCAGGAGCGGCATCATCATCTTGAAGACGACGGCGAACAGCAGCCCGACCGCGGCGCAAGCGACGCCGGCGAGCGTCCGGCGCAGCACGTCGATGTCGCCGTAGCGGGCATAGAGCGCGGCAAGGATGGTCGCGATCACCATCGGCGGCCCGACCAGCCCGGCGAAGGCCGCGAGCCCGCCGGCTATGCCGCGAAAGCGCGAGCCGAATACGACCGACAGGTTGACGATGTTCGGACCTGGCAGGAAATGGCACAGCGCGAAGGTCTCGTTGAACTCCTCCGCGGTCATCCAGCGGTGCTGCTCGACGATCGCGCGCCGGGCCCAGACCAGAACCCCGCCAAAGCCGGCCAGCGACATCTTGGCAAAGGCCAGGAACAGCTCGAGCAGGCCGGGCTGGTGGGGCGGCGATGGTGCGGAGGCATCCGGTGCCGGGGCGGCAACCGGCGGAGAATCCGGGGGCATGGACAAAACCTAGAACGGCGCCGGGACAGCGCCAAGACCCTGGCCAACCCCAAATCGGCGGGTTTTTACAGCCGAAAGGGCCTGAATCGGCTCTGTTTTTCTAAGACTTTGCCGCTATATTGGGGGTGCCGGTTCGCCGGCTATGGAAATAAATGACCGTCGCAATAAACCATTCGGACCCGGGGGCGGTACCCGGCGCCTCCACCAAAATCCATCCGTCGCGGTGGCTTTCGGCGGGGGCGAAATAGGATCGACGAGGGCGTAAAGGGCGTGTTTTTTCTCGGTATGGTTCCGCCGACATCGGGCCAATGCAATAGTTGCCAACGACAACTTTGCTCCGGTTGCTCAGGCTGCGTAACGCAGTTTGAAAGACCATCTTAAAGTCCTAGCGGGTTAAGCTCCGCTAGGCGGGGTTCGGAGGCACCTGGCAACAGAAGCCTCCACTTTATCCCTTGTTTCCCAATCGGGCGTCCGCGCGCATTTCAGCGGCCAGCCCTGCTGATTTCCGGCTCCCGGCGGGGTAGCATGGCAAAAGGGCGAGTCGGACGGTCCGGCGCCGCCCCGGCGGGCATTTTCGAAGCGACAGGATCACCATGGCGACCGATCACATCCGATATGACGTGCTGGCGCGCGATGCGCTGCGCGGGGTGCTGCGCCGGGTGTTGTCCGACGCCGCCGAACATGGCCTGCCAGGTGAGCACCATTTCTACATCACCTTCCTGTCGCACGGCGACGGCGTGAAGCTGTCGCCCCGGCTGCTCGCGCAGTATCCGGAGGAGATGACCATCATCCTGCAGCACCAGTTCTGGGATCTGGTGGTGACCGAGGATCGCTTCGAGGTCGGCCTGTCGTTCGGCGGGATTCCCGAGCGGCTGACCGTGCCGTTCGCCGCGGTGACGCGCTTCCTCGATCCGTCCGCGCCGTTCGATTTGCGCTTCGATGTCTCGGACGCACTGTCCGAAGAAGCCCCTCCCGCCACCGCACCGGCCTCTCCCCTGCCCGCCCCTGCGGCCCACGCAGCGGCCGAGACCGAGAGCGCCGAGACCGAGCAGGAGCCCGCGAAGCCCAGCGAAGGCGCCGAGGTCGTGCGGCTGGACCGCTTCCGCAAGAAATAATCTAAGCGCAGATCACGCCTCGACCTTGTAGGATGCTTGCCGGGATCGGGATGACAAATCGTCATCGCGGCCTACCTTCTGCATGAACGTGCCCTTCACGCGGACGCTGTCGCGTTGCCGCGCCGGCCACGTTTTGATGACGCAACGGCAAGCATCCATGGAAAGCATGATGGCTCGATCGACGATCCCCTCCAAGGCAAAGACCCGCAGCGAGACCGACAGCTTCGGTCCGATCGACGTTCCCGCCGACCGCTACTGGGGCGCGCAGACCGAACGCTCGCGACAGAATTTCAAGATCGGCCACGACCGCATGCCGATCGCGATCGTCCATGCACTCGGCATCGTGAAGCTTGCGGCCGCGGAGACCAATCGCGAGCTCGGCCAGCTCGATGCGCGCCGCGCCGGCGCCATCATCCGCGCAGCGAAGGAAGTGATCGAAGGCAAGCTCGACGACAATTTCCCGCTGGTGGTCTGGCAGACCGGCTCGGGCACGCAGAGCAACATGAACGTGAACGAGGTGATCGCCAACCGCGCCAACCAGATGCTCGGCGGCGAGCTTGGTACCAAGAAGCCGATTCATCCGAACGATCACGTCAACATGAGTCAGTCGTCGAACGACTCGTTTCCGACCGCGATGCATATCGCCGCAGCGAGTCGCATCGTCGCCGATCTGATTCCAGCACTCACCGAACTGCTTCGCGCGTTGCGCAAGAAGGAGAAGGCGTTTGCCAAGATCGTCAAGATCGGGCGCACCCACACCCAGGATGCGACGCCGCTGACGCTCGGCCAGGAATTCTCCGGCTACGCCGCGCAGGTCGAGAGCGGCATCGCGCGGCTGCGCGTCGCGGTGAAGGATCTGTTTCCGCTCGCGCAGGGCGGCACCGCCGTCGGCACCGGCCTCAACTCGAAGCCACGATTTGCGAAAACCTTCGCGCGCCACGTCGCCAAGATCACCAAGCTGCCGTTCACCAGCGCGGCCAACAAGTTCGAGGCGCTGGCTTCCAACGACGCCTATGTGCTGGTGCACGGCGCGATCAACTCGGTGGCGACCGGCCTGTTCAAGATCGCCAACGATATCCGCTTGCTCGGCTCGGGCCCGCGCTCGGGCCTCGGCGAGTTGATCCTGCCCGAGAACGAGCCGGGCTCGTCGATCATGCCGGGCAAGGTCAATCCGACCCAGTGCGAAGCCATGACCATGGTCTGCTGCCAGGTGTTCGGCAATCAGACCACGATCACCGTCGCCGGCAGCCAGGGCCATTTCGAGTTGAACGTGTACAAGCCTGTGTTGGCATACTGTATGATAAATTCCATTCAGTTGCTGTCTGACGTTGTCCGCTCATTTACCGAGCATTGCGTTGTCGGAATACGCGCCGACGAAAAGCGCATCAACGAACTGATGCAGCGCTCGCTGATGCTGGTCACCGCACTCGCACCGAAGATCGGTTACGACAACGCAGCCAAGGTCGCCAAGTCGGCGCATGCGCGCGGAACGACGCTGAAGGAAGAGGCTTTGCGGCTCGGATTTGTTTCCGCGGATGAATTTGATCGCCTCGTGCAGCCGGACAAAATGACACACCCGGGCTAAAGCGAGGCGCGCATTGTCCGGATAATTACGGTCAGCGCGCGTGATATAATTATGGATCATAACGCCTAAAGACTAAGGCGCGTTACCTATGAGCTCTGCGCTGGCGCATGGTACAGACGTCTAGTTTTCGCAGAGCGAAACGGATTCTTTGATGCTATCAGAGCATCAAACGGGGATTCGGGATGGATATCGAGCCGGGCGCGTAGCGCAATTGCTCTTGCTTTCGTCACGATGCATCACCAATTCCGCTCTGGGGACGATGAGGACGACGAGCATGGGCGACGTGGTCAACTTGAAACGATTCAAGAAGCGCGGTGAGCGCGAACAAGCAGCGAAGCAAGCCGAAGCCAATCGTGCGCTATTCGGTCGCACCAAATCCGAACGAGCGCGTGACGAATTCCTCGGCGAGCGCAACGCGCGTGTGCTCGATCAGCACCGCATCGAAAATGGAGACGCATCATGAAGTCTCCCGTCGTCAAGCGCTCGATTGTCGTCGCCGGACACAAGACCAGCGTCAGCCTCGAAGAAGCCTTCTGGAATGGCATGAAGGAGATTTCCGGTCTGCGGAACATGACGCTGTCGGAGTTGGTCGGCGAGATCGACAACAACCGTCAGCAGGGCAATTTGTCCTCCGCGATCCGGCTGTTCGTGCTCGACTACTTCCGCTCGCGCGCCACGCCGGCGGTGCCCACGGATGTCAGGCCGCAACAGGTTGACACGCGTCAGCAGGCCTGACGGCCCTCTCCGACCGTCGCCACCAGTAGACGGTCGTTCCGCTGCGCGGGCTCAGCATGAAGGTCAATCGGATCGTCGCGAACGTTGCCGCACCGGACACAGCGGCAGCGAAGTCGTTTTATCGCGACGTGCTTGGCCTCGAGCCACTGATGGATTTCGGTTGGGTTGCGACTTGCGGCTCATCCGAAACAATGCAGGCTCAAATCAGCTTCGCTTCCGAAGGTGGCTCCGGCACGCCGGTGCCTGATCGCTCCATTGAGGTTGACGATCTCGACGAGGCCCTGCGCCGAATGAAGGCAGCCTGCATCGCGATCGAATACGGACCGGCGGACGACCCGTGGGGCGTGCGGCGCTTCTTCGTCCGCGATCCCTTCGGCAAGCTGATCAATATTCTCCAGCACCGATCATGAGCCAGCGCTTCGTTTGACGCGCTGTCTTGACGCGAACCGGTGCCCACTTCGCTTGAAAGCGCGTTTAGTTCTGCATCGCCGGCCGCTGCGGTGGATTGGCGACCTGCGGCGTCAGCGACAGCGGGGGCCGCAGCGGCTTTGGCCTGGCCGCGCCGGGCGCCGGCTTGACCTCGATCGGCGGCGGCAGCGGCGCCAGCTGCGGCTGGCTCGCAAGCGACGCGGGCGGCGCAATGGCGGGCGCGGTGGCGGCCGGCGGGACAGTCGGCGGCCGCGGCGCAACGATCTTCGGCTTCGCCGGCACGCGGCGCGGATCAGGACCAGGCCCCGGCAAGTTGGCGGAAGGCACGCCTGCCGAATTCGGGTTGGATGCATCCGGCGCCGGCTCGGCCGGATGCGGAAGCGCCGTTTGGGTCGGCGGCGGCGCCGGTTCGCCGCGCTCGATGGCGTCGAGCCGCTTGGTCTCCCGGTCGATCGCGCGCACCGCAAGCCACGACGACAGCGCCGCAATGTCGATGCTACGCGACAATCCGTCGGGCGTGCCCACGGCAAGCAACTGGATTTCCGGTCGGCTGTTGGCCGTGCCGACCTGCGTCGATGCCAGGGCGGCGCGGATGTCGGCCTGGTCGGCCGGAATGTCGTAGCCGCCGGATACGGTCGCATTGGCACCGTTCGCCGCGAGCGTGGTGGCGCCGACCCGGAGGCGGCCGTCGCGGATGTTGAAGGGGATTTGCGCCGAAGCAATCGACAGCGCGCCGCTCGCGAGCACCGGTTCGACGATCTGCCGCAGCCGCGTGTCGTCGGTCGCCTGCCCGGAATCGCTGGCGCGGATCGCAACCTCGAAGGCGCGCGGATCGAGGCCCGGAAGGCTCAGCCCCTCCAGCGTCACGGTGCCGCTGCCGGACAGCGCGCCGGTCAACGCCGAGGCACTGCGGCCCTGCGTCAACAGCGTCATCTGCATCGAGGCGCGTCCCTTGGGCATCGCGAGACTGCGGTAGCGCAAGGCTGAACTGTCGATGCCGGACAGCTGCACATTGACGCTGAGCGCAAGTCCGTTGGCGCCCTGTCGCGCATCGATGGTGGCGGTCGCCTCGCCACCGCCGATCTTGCCCTTGATGCCGTCGAAGGTCAGCGATTGCCCGTCCGACCTGATGGTGCCGCTGACCGGCTGCAGCTCGGCGCCCCCCGGCAGCAGACCGTGCAGCGCTTCGAACGTGACCTTGCCGCGCCAGGCGCTTGTGAGGCCCTGGCCGAGCGGCTCCGTCGCATCGTGACCGGCCGCGCCGATCGCGGCCGCGAAAATCGGCGCCAGCGTGATCTGATCGAGACCGACTTCGCCGTCGACGCTTTTCTGATCGGCGAGCGTCAGCGCCAGATGACCGCGCAGCCGTGAACCGGCGATGATGCTGTCCAGATCGTCGAAGGTCAGCCTGTCGCCCGCGAGCGTGAGCTTCGACGACAGGCGGATGTTTGCAACCGGATCGGCTGGCTTCAGACTGAGCAGCGGACTGATGTCGGCGCTGCGGACGCGGAGGCTGATGCTCGATTTGCCCGCGTTGGCCCCGTCCTTGGTCCAAGGCTCCGCGGTCCCTTCGGCATCCGCGTCGAGCCCTGCGCCCCAGAGCCTTGCCTTCAGCCGCAACGGCGCGCCCCACGCGCCGATCGCCGTGCCCTCGAATTGCGTCGAACCGGCACCGGCTGCGACCGCATGGTCAAGCCCAAGCAGCGCCAGCAAAGCGTTGCCATCGCCGGCCGAGAATTTCGTCTCCGCTGCAACCTCGTTGCGGCGAAGTGCATCGAAATCCAGCGCACGGATCGCGGCCACCTGTGGCGTCACCGAAATCACCGTATTGCCCTTGAGCTGCGGCGTGTCGAGATCGAGCGTCGCGCGCGCGCTGACGCGGTCGGCAGCCTTGCCCTTGCCGAGGTCGAGCGCGAGCCTGGCGCGAACCGGGCCGGCATCCGCGCGGAGCACGCCAAGCCGCGCCGCCAGCGCCGGCGCGAACGGCTGAACCACAGCGGTCAGCCGGCCAAGCGACGCGGCGGTCGCGTCGACCGCGAGCTTGCCGGTCGAATTGGCGCGGTCGAAATTGCCGCTGCCGTCCAGCGTGACATTGTCGGGCTGGCCGATCTTGACGCGCTCGAGCACGATGTTCTTCGGGCTATAGGCGATCTTCGCCAGCAGCGGCCGCAATTCCTGCCCGGAAGAGACCGCGCGCCCGACGTCGAGCGACAGCTGCGCCTCGTCGGGCCATTCGCCTTGCGGACCGGCCAGTGAGCGGATCAATGCCGCGGTCGCGTCGAGATCGAGCCGATCCGCCTTCAACTGCGCCTCGACCTTCGAGCCGCTGGTTGCCTCGCGGTACGTAACCGCGACGCGGCCCTCGAGCGTGCCGCTTTCGATCTCCGCCTTCATCGCATCGATCGAAAAGCCCGATGGTGACACCATGACGTCGCCACGCAAACGCAGCGGCCTCTGGCTGCGATAGGTGGCGTCGCCGCGCCCCTGCAGCCAGGTCATCAGCGCGTCGGGATCGGACGATTCGATGTTGAGCGCGGTCTTGAAGCTGTTCGCCGCTCCAGCTTGCGCGCTGGCACCACTCATCGAGACCCGCGTGGATCCCGGCGCGCGAAATTCCAGCCGGCGCACCGTCCATGATTTCGCATCCGATCGCAGCTCCGCCGAGATGTCCTGCAATGGACGGCCGCCGAGCATGATCTGCTCGGATGCCAGCTCCACCTGCGCCGGTATCGGGCTTTGCGGAAGACCCGACAACACCGCGCGCATCGCCGGCAGCACGCGGACCGGCTCGACATTGCCATTGCTGCTATCCTTGGCGGCGAACTTGTCGCCGTCGAGCTGCCGCGCCGTAAGCGAGGCGCGCAGCAGCGGCGACGCACCGAAACGCAGATCGCCATTGCCGGCGAGCTTCAGCGCACGATCCTCGGCGCCATAGCTCACGTCGATCTGGTCGAGCCGCGCCGCCGAATAATCCGATTTCACCTTGGCCGCGATCCGCCATGGCGGCGCATCGCCGCCGCGCTGACCGGGCGCACCCGCCAGCGTCAGCGTGCCCTCGAACCGCGGCGCGCGGGCCTCGAATGTCAGGATGCCGTCGAGATCGGCCGACACCGGCCGCTGCCCGGGATCGATGCTGAAGTGCAGGCGAGTGCCGCTGCCATCGGCGCTCTGCCCCGAGGAGACCCGAAACGGGTAGCGGTTGCCGTCGAACATGAAATTGCCGTCACCCCGGATCGCGCCGGCAAGCGAGCGGACGTCGCCACTGAAGGCAATGTCGTTGAGCTCGAGCGTGCTGCGGCTCGCTGCATCATGCAGCGCGATGCGGCCGGTCAGGTTGAGCCGGTCGATCGCCAGCGAAGCGAGGTTGAAGCTCCCGCTCGACGGCGACCAGTCGATCCGCCCTTTCGGGTCCAGCCCGAGATCGAGCGACACGCCGTTGATGGTGAGCTCGTTCGCGCGCCACTCGCCCCGCATCAGCGAGCTCAGGCTGAGTTCGACGTCGAGATTGGCAGCCCGAATCTTGCGGAGGTCGTTGGCGCCGCCGACGGTGACCGTCTTCAACCGCAGCGAGGGTGCCGGCAGCAGACGCGCGTCGAGATTGCCGGCGACGCGAATCGGCACGCCGATGATCTTGGACGCCTCCGCCTCGAACTGCGGCCGGAACTGGTTCCAGTCAACGAAATATGGACCGACCAGCGCCGCGACCAGTGCAAGAATGAAGGCAATTGCCAGGCCGAGCAGCGTCGTCTGCACGGTGTCTCCCTTTGAGCCAGCTCCGGGGCAGCCTCCTCATGCTGAACCCTTTGCCAACCTCTGGCCGGAGCAACCCAAATATAGAGACAAGTACGGCGAAGTCACAGCCGGTTTACTGCTGGGACTCTGGACAGATGGTTGATTTCCCGTTCAAGCGTGCGTGTGCCGGCCCCGCCGCGGATCGCTGACCCGCGGGAACGTCACCAGCTCGTCGGCAGCCGCTTCAGCCCGCGCAGCACGAAGGTCGGCCGCCACTCCGGATTTTCCGCGTCATCGAGCCGCAGGTCGGGAATCCGGCGCAGCAGTGTCGAGATCGCGATCTCGGCCTCGATCCGCGCCAGCTGGGCACCGAGACAGAAATGGATGCCGCCGCCGAACGACAGCGGCTTGACGTTCGGCCGCCGGATGTCGAGCCTTTCGGGGTGGTCGGGGTAGACAGCCTCGTCGTGATTGGCCGAGCCCAGGAGGCACAGCACGCTCTCGCCCTTCGGGATGCGCTTGCCACCGAGGTCGTCGATGTCTTCCAGCGCGACACGGCCGGTCAGCTGCACCGAGGAATCGTAACGCAGGAACTCCTCGATCGCGTTGGTGATCAGGCCGGGATTGGCCTTCAGCAGCGCGAGTTGGTCCGGGTTGCGGAACAGCGCCAGCAGGCCGTTGCCGATCAGGTTCACGGTCGTCTCGTGGCCGGCGCCGAACAGCAGGATGATGTTGCCGGTCAGTTCCTCGTTGGTGAGCTTCTGGCCGTCCTCTTCGGCCTGCACCAGCTGGGTGGTGAGGTCGTCGCCGGGTTGCTTGCGGCGCAGCTCGAACAGCTGATGGAAATACATCGCCGCCATCGCATTGGCGGCGTTGCCCTGCTTGATTTCCTCGGGGGTCAGCGGCACCGGCTCGAGGATGCGGCCGCCATCGCGCGAACCGTTGTAGAAGGCCTCGCGGTGTTCCTCGGGGATGCCGAGCATGTCGCAGATGATGGTGACCGGCAGGCGGAACGCGAAATCCTCGATCAGGTCCATCTTGCCTTGCGGAATGATGCGATCCAGCGTCTCGTCGACGACGTGCTGGATGCGCGGCCGCATGTCCTCGACTCGCCGCGCGGTGAAGGCCTTGACGACAAGGCCGCGCAGACGGGTGTGGTCGGGCGGATCTTGCTGCAGCATCCAGTGGCTCATGCTGCGGAAGACCGGCTCCTCCATGATCTTCGGACCGTAGCGGCGGATCGAGCGCTCCGCAAAATCCTTGCCGAACCGCTTGTCGCGCAGCACGAGGCTCGCCTCGGCGTGCCGGCTGGCGACGAAAGCGCCGTGCACATTGACATGCATCGGATCGAGGCGGCGCAGCCGCTCGTAATACGGATAGGGATTGCGAATGAATTCAGGCGCCAGTGGATTGAAAAGCGGCTCGCCGCTCGCCGGCTGAACTTGCTCGTTCATGGTGACCTCGTTCGCACGCTACGCCTGGGCCTTAAAGCCTGGCGTGCCCTGGTGTCATCCTCAAGACCGCATCATCACGGATGCGGCTGTTCTGGTTCTGTCGAATGCAACTCGATACACTCTTGTATCGAGTTGCATTCTGCCCTAAAATGCGCCGATGTCAAGGGTTCGAACCAGACCGACACGGGACGACACCTGCGAGAAGCTGTTCGAGGCTGCGGCGCGGGTGTTCGAGGAACAGGGCATCGGCGGCGCCAGCATCGAGGCGATCGCGGCCGCGGCGGGCTTCTCCCGCGGCGCCTTCTATTCGAACTTCAAGAGCAAGGACGAGCTGATCTTCGCGATGCTCGAGGATCACGTCGAGCAATCGATCCGGCGCAATCTCGACTTGCTCGCCCGGCACAGCAACCTGGCCGACTTCCTCGAAGCGCTGCGCACCATGGATCGCAGCCGGCAGGATCCGCTCGGCCGCTCCCCTCTCCTGCACATGGAGATGATCCTGTTCGTGGCGCGCGCCGAGAAGCGCCGGCCCGAGCTCGCCAAACGTCTGCGCGCGCGGCGCAAGCTGATCGCCGACATTGTCACGACTGCGCAGAAGAACAGCGGCCGGAACGGCAGACTCGATCCGGATTGGACCGGAGCGATCGTGCTGGCGCTGGAAGATGGTTTCCGCCTGCACCGCCTGATCGATCCGGAAACCACCCCCGCCGACAGCTGCCTGCGCGCGATCACCGACCTGCAGCGCGCCATCGGCGTTTCGTCGGCCTGACGCGTCAGGACGCGCTTGCGACCTTGTGCACCTGTCCGGCGACGGCGCGGACCTTGCGGGGCGAGGCCTGCCAGATCGCAAACGCCGACAGCAGGCTGAAGGCGATCCCGAGCAGGAAGGCGCTGGTATAGCTGCCCGAGAGATCATAGAGCTGGCCGGTGATCCAGGGGCCCGCAGCACCGCCGGCGAGCGCAGCCAGCATCACGGTGCCGAAGATGCTGCCGTAATGCTTGCCCTGGAAGATCTCCAGCACGACCGGGCCCATCACGGATGTCAGGCCATAACCGAGCGCGCCCTGGGTGAAGACCATGAGATAGATCAGCGCCATGTTGGGCCAGTATTTCAAGGCGGCGAGCGCTGCGAAGCAGATCACGAAGCCGAAGCAGGAGATCGCCCACACCCATTCGCGGCCGATCCGATCGGAGAGATGCCCGAGCCAGATCTGGCCGGGAATGCCGAGCAGGCTGACGACGCCAAGCGCCCAGACCCCGACATTGGAGCTGAAGCCGATGTCGAGCAGGAATTTGGTCTGATGCACCTGCACCGCGTACCAGATGTACAGGCCGCAGAAATAACCGATCGCGATCCACCAGAACCGCGCGGTGCGCAGCGCACGCGACAGCGTCCAGTCGGTGCCGGCCCACACGGGGTCGACGATATTCGATGCCGGCCTGGCTGACGTCGCCGTCGGCGCGGCATCGCCGTCGGGCTGCAGGCCGATGTCCTCCGGCCGCTTGTGCAGCAAGAGATTGATCGGCGCCAGCACGACCAGCACCACGATCCCCATTGCGGTGCAGGCGGTGCGCCAGCCGGTGTGCTCGATCATGTGCTGCACCCACGGCAGCAGCGTCACCGAGCCGATGCCGACGCCGGCGAAGGCGAGCCCGATCGCAAGTCCACGGCGGCGGAGGAACCAGTTCGGCACGAACAACGATTGTCCGGAATAGCCGAGGCAGACGCTGCCAGCGCCGACCAGCACGCCGATCGTGAGATAGAGGTGCCAGGGCTGCGTCGTCAGCGGCGCCAGCAGCAGGCCCGAGCCCATCAAGAGCACGCCAAGCTCCATCACCGCGCGCGGACCGCCGCGGTCCATCAACCGGCCGATCAGCGGACTTGCGATCGCCGAGGCGACAAAGCCGAACGAGAAGGCGCCCGCCGTGATGCCGCGCTCCCAGCCGAATTCCGAGATGATCGGCGGATAGAACAGCGAGAACGCCGTACGCGCGTTGACGCCGATCGCCATGGTGACGAAGGTCACCGCGACGATGATCCAGCCGTAGAAAAAGGGAAGTCGCATCGGAAGCAGCATTCCATCCGCAACGGAACAGGCTGGACCGACGCCGTAGCGGACTTTGGGCAGCCGGCAGCAGGCGCTGCCACCAGCCAGATTTCAGGACGACCTGGAGACAGAAGGGCCGACGCATCCGTCGACCCTTGCCGCCACAATCAACCGCTATGATCGCGTCGTCAACGCTTGCGCGGACGCTTGGCCGCCTTTTTGGCTGCCTTCTTCTTGCTGACGGCTTTCTTCTTGCCGGCGCCCTTCCCGCCGCCTGATTTGGCGCGCCTGAACGTTGGCCTGCGGAGCGAAAGCTCGGGCCAGGCGATCGGCTGTTCACCGCTGTCCGGGTCGTTGTCGCCTGGCGGATCTTCGGCGCTGTCATCCATCGGCCCTTGCACGACCAGATGGACAAGATAGGCGGTACCGGCCCCATTCAGGTAGTTCGCGAGTGGCTCGTTGTTGCTCGGAAACAGATGCGGGTGAGTCACCACGCTGTTTTCCTCGACCGAGAACTTCACCGCCTTGATCGCGGTTCGGGTCATCGCGTCGCCCAGGATCTTCTTGATCGCCTCTTGCGTCTCCTGAGGCAGCACATGGTGGAGAAAGAAGAACCATTTCCGCTTGGCATCATCCTTCCCGTAATCCTTGCTCGGATAGGCACCGATGCGGAACGCGACGCGCCGCAACCTGTGGCTCGGATCAAACAGCTTTTCTTTCTTGTTGTGCTTGCGAAGAGTAGCCAGATCCTTGCCGCTGAAGAGCTCATTCAGCCGGTCCACGATTTCAGCATCGGGACCGCTGCCGACGGGAAGTAGCGCACCCATTTGTCGTCTCCCTTTGTGCAATTTGATTCAGTCGTAAGAACTCGGACAGATAGCACCGCGGAATTGTCGGCGCGGCCTCCGGTCGAACCAGTACATGTTTGCGCCTCGGCCAATGATCGGCCCAGCACACGCTTGGACCGCGCTTGCGAGCTCTCAGGCCGCAAGCGGCAAGCGCAGTCAACTGCTCGATGCTCGATACCGCGCGCTCAATCGAGAGCGTGCGCCCGGTCTGCTTGCGTAGCCGGGCTGCGCCCTTGGCGAGAATCCAGCGGTCCGCCGCGCACTCGCAACCGAGCTCGGAATTGGCGGCGAGCCGGCCGCCTTTCGATAGATGGTGTCCGACCTCGTGAAGCAGGGCGAAAACCAGGCCATCCGCGTTCATCGCCGCGTGGTAAGCCAGTCCGCCATAGATCCGCACGACGCGGTCGTTGCCACGAATGAAGGCCTGAGCATTGACGGTTGCGCTGCCTTCGTCGAGCTCGAAAAGCAGATCGGAAAACGCACGCCTGAAATCGGCCAGGATGTCGCAAAGGAGCGCGTCCCTGCGCGTGCGGGCGCTTCCTTTGCCGACCGGTTCACCCGTCATGTTCGCGAACAACATGAGATCATCCGAATGGGATCAGAACAATTTTCGCTCGCAACTCAAATATTATTGGCTTCGTTCGAACTTCGACTAGCTTTGACCGTCTTTCCCGCGCCACCGACAAAGGGCGCGAAGATCATTGCGCCGGTCTCGTGAAGCAGCGCGGTCGCGCGGTCCAGCTCCTTCGTGCCCTCCTCGGCCTCATCGCTCCGCCCGGAGCGCAACAGCAGATCGGCGCGAACCGATCGGGCAAGACATTCCGGAATGCGCGCGTGCCGCTTGACCGCAACCGCAATCGCCTCGTCGACGGCGGACAACGCTGCCGCCGCATCTCCTTTCTGCCGATACGCGTTCGCCAGATCGGCGAGAATCCGTGCTTCGTTTTCAAGGCCGGCCTTGCGGGTTCGCGCGAAGTCGAGCGCGGCCGTCAGATCCTCGATCGATGATGTGATCCGACCTGCCACCATATGGGACAGGCCGCGGCTGGCCTGAGCGTAGACGCGCAAATACGGATTGCCGCTCTTGACCGCGAGCGAGAAGGCGCGATCGGCGTGGTGCTGGGCCAGTCCGACGTCGCCTTCGGACCAGGCGAGGTCGACATAGGCGAGGCTCGGAATGACATAGTGAATGGCATCGACCTGGCTGCCATCCAGTTGCAGCACGCGATCGAGCAGCGGCCGGGCCTCGGACCCGCGCCCCAGCATCACGAGCGTCTGCCCGCGCATGGCGGTCAACCAGACCTCGACGTCGAATCCAAGCGTCTCCCGGTCCGACTTCACGATCTCCGAGGCGCGCGCGGCCGCCTCCATGTTCATCTGCAGCGCCTCCGACATCCGTCCCGAGAGCCGGAGCGCGTGGCAGAGAATGGCCTTCAGCGTGACCTGGACACTGGTGTCGGTGCCGGTGTCGGCAAGCGCCTTGGCTTCCAGCACCCGCTCGACATATTCGTCGGCCGAGCCGCCATTCGCCAAAATCCGGCCGTAGGCAGCGTGAATCAGCGTGTTGGCGCGCAGATCCCCCATCGCGAGCGCGAGGCCGCGGGCTTCCTCGAAATAGACCTGCGCATCGGCGGCGGAAATTCCCTCGCGCCAGCCGAAATTCACGATCTGGCCACAGGCCATCATCTTCAGATAGTCGGTCATTTGCGACGGGGGCTGGTGCGTCAGCAGTTCACGCACCTTCTTCCAGCTCCGCAAGGCCTGACTGGGATCGTTCGCGCCGACCCAGACCGCCGCACGCATGTGCTGCTGCGCCGCCTTCAAATGTTCGCCGGCATGCTCCCAATGGTAGGCGAGAAGCGACGCCCGTTCCTCGGCGCGATCCTTGAACAGCTTCTCGATCGCCTGCGCGACGGCCGCGTGAAGCTCGCGGCGCCGTTCGTGCAACAGCGACAGATAAGCGACTTCCTGGATCAGCGGATGACGAAACGCGATCAGCCGCTGCTCGAAGGGAGGCACGTCGTAGAGCAGTTCGGCGCGTCGCAAATGTCCTACGGCTTCCAGCAGCTCGGCTTTCGCCAGTCCGGCAACGGCATCGAGAACCGACAACGAAATCTCGCGCCCGGCAACCGAAGCGACCTCGAGGGCTCTTTTTGCGTGTTCGTCGAGGCGATCGATGCGCGCCGCGACCACGGCCTGCACGGTCGTCGGAAGCGGGATTGTGTCGATGCCGCCCTTCAGCCGGTACGCGCCCTTCTCGCCCTCGAAGTCGCCGCGCTCGACGAGGGCGCTCATGAGCTCTTCCAGGAAGAACGGATTGCCGTGCGCGCGCTCGACGATGTTCCGGCTCAACAGCGCCAGCGACGGGTCGGTACCAAAGTGATCGCGCAAGATCGATTGCGCCTCCGCGGGCCCAAGCGGAGCCATGTTGATCTGCCGGTAATGCGACCGCTGCATCAGCGGCGCGCTCAATCCGGCCCTGAAATTGACCAGCAGCATCGTCGTGGTTCCGACGACGGCGTCGGCAAGGGCCTCGACGAACTCCTCGCTCGCCGGATCGATCCAGTGCAGATCGTCGATCAGGACGACCGTCACATTGTCACGAGGTGCGGCGCGTACCAGTTCGCCGACGAAATCGAGCAATTGGGCCTTGCGGGCCTTGGGATCCAGTTTCGGCGCGGGCTGGTGCGGGTCCGCCAGACCGAGGAATTCCAGCAGCACGGGTGCCAGATGATCGGAGACCGGCATTGCCGCCAGCCGGTCGAAGATACGGCGGCGCGAAACGTCCGACGCTTCCTCCTTGATGCGAAGCCCGAAAATATCCCGAAGCAGCGCCAGCACCGGCTGAAACGGCGTTGCGCGGCCGTGCGCGAGCACACGCGCCTCGAAGACGCGGATGCCCTTGCTGCGACAACTCTCGGCAAATTCGAAGCAAAGGCGACTCTTTCCAATGCCGGCTTCGCCGACGACACCGATCACCCGGCCATCTCCCTTGCGGGTGTTCTCGAGTTCAGCTGTCAGCGCCGCAAACTCGTCGGCGCGGCCGGTCAAGGGACTCAACCGTCGTCCGGTCCGGAACACACCGCTCGACGGCGCATGCTGAAGGCCCCTCAGCCTGAGCACCTCGACGGGAGCCGCGAGCCCCCGAATGGCCTGCTCTCCGAGCGACTCCACCTCCACGAACTGCTTCGCGACAGCGTAGGTTTCCCTCGAGACCAGAATGGTGCCGGGCTCGGCAAGGTGCTCCAGTCGACTGGCGAGGTGCACGTTCGCGCCCGCGGCATCATAGGTTTGATAGATGCCGTGCTCGATGGCCTGGAAGACGACCTCACCGGTATGGACGCCGACGCGGATTTGCATATCGACGTCATGCAGGCGCTTGACGTCATCCTGCATCGCCAGCGCCGCGAGACAGCCCCGAACGGCGTGATCCTCATGAGGCTGCGGGGCGCCGAACATCGCCATGACGCCGTCGCCCTGGGCCTTGTTGACGACGCCGCCGTAGCGGTGAACGGCTTCGTTCATCAGGTCGAGCACCGGCTGCAAGCGCCGCATGCCCAGTTCGGGATCTCCGAGGCTATCGATGATGCCCGTCGAGTTGCTGATATCAGCGAAAAGGATCGTGAGGCGCTTCCGCTCCCCACCCTTGGCATGCAGGCTCCTCAGCGCATGCTCGTGCGACGGCTGAACCCGGGTCGCGTCAATCGCCGTCGCCAACGCAGCGCCGCACTTTCCGCAAAAGCGGCTGCTTGATCCGTTCAGGTGGCCGCAAGCTTCACACGTAATTCCGAGAGAGGCCCCGCACCCTTCGCAATACTCATTGGTCGCCCTGTTCTGACAACCGCAACGCAAACATTGCATCGTAGGCCTCTTGAAGAGAGCTGCAGACGCAGGCAACCGCAACAAGTCTTAAAAACAACGCGACAAATATCCACAATCGGGCATCGCTGTGAAGCTTAGCAAAGCCGCCTGCACCTGTCGTGCCATTTTATGACGCACGTGCAGATTGCGCCACAACGGCAGTCGACGCCGCATCCGATCACAAGTTGCGTGGCCGTTGGCGTCGAGCACACAGGTTGCATTGGCTAGGTCTGCAACGCGTGGCTCTCATGGCCGAAATAGGCGCGCTCGAGCCGATGCGCGAGGTCGCTCTCTCCGGTCGGCGCCTCCAGCGCGATCGCACCCTGCACCAGCGCGTAGACGCGATCGGCACAGGCGAGTGCCTTCTCCAAGAGCTGTTCGACCAGCAGCACGGAGGTGCCCTGCTCGCGCAGCCGGCCGATGACGTTGAGGACGCGATCGACCAGCACCGGCGACAGTCCCGCGGAAGGCTCGTCGAGCATCAACAGCCGCGGCCGGCGGACCAGGCCCTGCGCCACCGTCAGCATCTGCTGCTGCCCGCCCGACAGCGCGCCGCCGCGTTCATGCCGCTTCTCGGCGATCTCGGGAAAGAACGCCAACGCCTCCTCGATGCGCACGGCACGCTCGGCGCGCGGCAGGTCATAGCCGGCGAGCAGCAAATTGTCGGTCACCGAGATCTGCGTGAACACGCGATGTCCCTCGATCACATGCACGAGCCCGGCCCGCGCGGCATCGCGCGGCGTGGCGTTGGTCATGTCGCGGTCGCCGAACCGGGCCTGTCCGGCAGTGACGGGCAACAGTCCGGACATCGCGCGCAGCAGTGTGGTCTTGCCGGCCCCGTTGGGCCCGAGCAGCGCCACGACCTCGCCGGTGGCAATCGTGATGTCGATGCCGTGCAGCACACGGATCTTGCCGTAGCCGGACTGCAGCCCATTGACCGCGAGCAACGGTTCAGCCGCCGAGATAGGCACTGACGACCTCCTTGTGGATGCGGATCTCCGCCGGGGTTCCCGCCGCCAGCGTCCGGCCCAGATTGAGCACGGTGACCTGGTGGCAGATATCGAAGATCAGATCGGCATGGTGCTCGACCAGCAGCACACCGGTACCGCGGCCGCAGACCGCCTTGATCAGGCTGGCGAGCCGCTCGATCTCGTCATTGGAGAGACCCGCGGCGGGCTCATCGAGCAGCAGGAAGTCCGGATCGAGCATCAGCGCCCGCGCGATCTCGATGAAGCGCAATTCGCTGTGCTGCAGGCGATCGGCGCGTATGTCGGCGAGCGCCTCGAGGCCGACGACGCCGAGCAGCGCGTGCGCCTTTGCCGCGAGCAGACGCTCGTCGGCGCCGTTGCGCGGCAGTGCGAGCATCGCCTCGACGAAATTGGCCCGGCCCTCGATCGAGCCGCCGATCATGACGTTCTCCAGCACCGAGGCTTCGCCGATCACGCGCGGCGTCTGGAAGGTGCGTGCGATGCCGCACGCGGCGCGCTTGACCGGCTGGCCCGCGGCCAGGACTTCGCCGCCAAGCGTCATGGTGCCGGCTTTGGCGGCGTAATAGCCCGAGATCACGTTGAGCGTCGTGGTCTTGCCGCTGCCGTTCGGTCCGATCAGACCGTGGATCGCGCCGGGCGCGATATCGAGATCGAGACCGTCGATCGCCTTCACATTGCCGAAGCTCAGCGCGATGCCGCGCAGCTGCAGCGTCTTGCCGCCGTCCCTGCGGCGCACGATGTCGGCGAGTGCAGCGGGACGCGGAACGATGGCGCGATTGCTGGCGAGCGGCCGGCGGTTGCGGAAATCGAGCAGCGCCGCGATGCCGCCGGGCATCACCAGCACGATCACGAGCAGCAGCACCGCGTAGAGGAAGGTCGACCACGCCGCGAGCGGTGCCGCGATCTCGGGCAGGATGGTCAGGATGATGGTGCCGAGCATGGGCCCGAGGATCGAGCCGCGGCCGCCGATCAGGATCGCGATGAAGAACAGCACCGAGAGATCGAAAGTGAACGCATCGGGCGTGATGTAGGTCTGCAGGGTCGCGAACAATCCGCCGGCGATCGCCGCCAGCGCGCCGGCGAACAGGAAGATCGCGATCAGCATTTTCGGCTTGGAGATGCCGCTGGCCTCAGCGGCGACCTCGGCGTCGCGCACCGCGATCAGCGCGCGGCCGAACCGGCTGCGCGCGACATTGGCGCTCATCCAGGTGGTCAGCGCGGCGACGGCGATGCATAGGGCGTAGAAGCCCCACGGCGTATTGAACGGCGGCGGGAATTCCGGACCTGCAATGCCGATGCCGCCGCCGGTCACGCTCTGCCAGGCCAGCGCGATCTGGGTCACGATGGTGGCAAAGCCGAGCGTCGACATGGCGAAGTAGAAGGTACGCAGGCGCAGCGCCGGCAGACCGACCACCACGCCGAAGATCGCGCCGATCAGGCCGGCGATCGGCAATGCGACGAATACCGGAAGCGCCGGCATCACGTTGCCGGCAACCAGCACGCTCGTCGTGTAGGCGCCGAGCGTCAGCAGCGCGACATAGCCGATCGCAAGGTGACCGGCGAAGCCGACCACCAGATTGAGGCCCGACACCAGCACCCAGTAGATCGCCATGCGGGTGCCGATCAGCACCCAGTAATCGTTGCTGACGAACGGCAGCAGCACCGCCGCCACCAGAATGCCGAGGAACGGCAGGACGTGCGGCAGCGCGGCGCGCCACACGCCGCTGTCGGCTCGGGGCGGAGTGGCCACGACCGACGTCATCACACCCTCCGCGCGGTCGATGCGCCGAACAGCCCTTGCGGCGCGGCAAGCAGCACCACGATGAACAGCGTGAACACCGCGACCGAGGAGAAGATGCCGCCGACCAGGAAGTTCGCGGCCTGCTGGAACAGGCCGAGCGCCAGCCCGCCGATGATCGCGCCTCTGTTATTGCCGAGCCCGCCCAGCGCCACCGGCACGAAGCCGTAGAAATTGAGCAGCGCTCCGTTGGCGAAGAAGGCGAGCAGCAACTGCCCGCCGGAAAATCCGGCGATGCCGCCGACCACGCCGGCAAGCGCGTAGCTCGCGACCCGTAGATTGCGCTCCGGCAGGCCGAGCGCCCGCGCCGCAAAATTATCCTCGGCGATGGCAAGGAACGCGCGGCCGACCAGGGTGCGGCGGTAGAGATATTCAAGGCCGATGATGGTGACGGCGCAGGCGAGGACCGGCAGCCAGAATTTCTCGTCCCAAACGCCCTCGCCGAATCCCGCGATGCGCGGGAACGGCTGCGGCTCGGTGCCCCATTTGATCGCGGTGATTTGCTGGATCATCAGCGCGACCGCGAGGGTCGAGAGCACGTAGAGATGCTGGTCGAGGCTCTTGAGCACCGGCCGCACCGCGACGAATTCCGTGATGATTCCGATCACCGCGCAGCAGAGCAGCGTCAGCACGAAGCCGACGGCAATGGGCAGGCCGAGCTTCAGCGTGAACATCGAGCCGAACACGCCGCCCAGCATCGCCAGCTGGCCGGCGGTGAAGCTCATCACCCGCGAGGTCGAGAACATCGTGTTGTAGGTGACGCCGACGAGCGCGTAGATCGCGCCCGCCGCGAGACCGGATGCGAGGATCGAGGCCAGCATCGGCTGCGCCCTCGCCCTTCTATGTATACCCCGGCGCCAGCGCGAAGGTGCCGTCCTTGGCGGTAGAGGCTTCCGACATCACGATCTCTTCGGTCAGGTAGCCGTTGTGCTCGGTCGGCGAGAAGCGGTAATTGCCGAAATAGCCGGGATAGGTCGACAGCGTGTTCCAGTACTTGATGATGCCGGCGCTGTCTGTCGAGCCGCTTTCGGCGACCGCCTTGGCGATCAGCTCGATGCAATCGATGCCGCCCGCGACCCACCACAACAGCGTGTCGTTCAGCGCGATGTTGGCCTTGGTCAGGCGCGCGACCAGGTCCGCGCTCTTCGGCGGCAGCTTGCCGGCGCCGTCATAGCTGCAGCTCTTGTAGCCGATCGCGTAGACCTTCTTCCAGTTCTCCGGCTTGGCGACCAGGCTCGCAAGCTCGCCCGACGCCATCGAGGGATGCCCGACGAAGGGCACGTCCCAGTTCATCGCGGCGCGGGTGTTGAACATGCGCGCCTCCATGCCGGTCGAGACGCTCCACACCACGATCGCTTCCGCGCCGGCATTCTTGGCGCGCAGCATGTCCGGCGTCATGTCGGGCTGCGTGGCGTCGATATTGGCCTGATAGGCCACCTCGGCGCCGTCCTTCTTGAACGCCGCGACGGAGGCGCCGACCGCGGTGACGCCATAGCCGGTGGTGTCGCCGATCACCGCGACCTTCTTCACCTTGAGGATCTTGAGACAGTAATTGCGCACGGCATCGTCCCATTGGTTGTTCGACGGCGCGATACGGAACGCGTTGGGGAACTTGACCGGGTCGATCAGGGTCTCGACGACGCAGGGATGCAGGTCCGGCATCTTGGCGCGCGCCATGATCGGCGTTGTCGCCAGCGCCTCGCCCGAGTTCAGCGGACCCCAGATCGCGTGCACCTTGGCCTGGCTGATCAGCTCCTGCGTCGCGTTCACCGCCTTGGTCGGATCGCCCTGGGTGTCGCGCATCACGAGCTCGATCTTGCGGCCCTTCACCCCGCCGGTGCCGTTGATGGCGTCGACCGCGAAGTTGACGCCGCGATTGAAGCCGACCGTCGGAGCCGAGCTCGGGCCGGTGATCGCCGCGAGACAGCCGATCTTGATCGGTTCCGACTGTGCGATGGCAGGCGCTGGGAAGGAGAATGATGCGGCGCCCAAAGCACCGGCGCTGCCCAACAAAACGTCACGGCGTGAAATAGCCATGTGATGCCTCCCTGTTTCCCTCTCGGCGCCCGTCGTTTGTTGCGGGACGTCCGTTCATTGATTGTCCGCGCGCTCAGGGGCCGCGGTTATGCGGGCCAAGTCTGGGCCGGATGCGAAGCTCTTGTCCAGCCCCGCGGACGACATTGGGCTTCGCCAAACTTTCATGGCCGAGGCCGCCGTGTCCAGTAGCCGGCATTGACCGCGCCGACGGGTATCTCGCCGGCGACGATCTTCGCGACCTGGCGTACCGTTTCCGACGATTGATGCTCGATCGCCTGCGGCGTCAGGCCGCCGACATGCGGCGTTGCGATCACATTGTGCAGCTTCGCAAGCTCGGGCGTCGGCATCTGGTCCGGCGCGCGGCCGACATCCATCGCGGCACCCGCAATGCGGCCATCGCGCAGCGCGGCCGACAGCGCCGCCTCGTCGACGAGGTTTCCGCGCGACAGGTTGATGAAGAATGCGTGCTTCGGCATTCGCGCCAGTGCGGCCTGCCCGATCAGGTTCTCGGTCTGCGCGTTGGCGATCGCGAGACAGACAACGTAGTCGGCGCGCGCCAGCAGATCGTCGAGCGGCAGATGCGCGATCGCCGCATCGTCCGGCGTCACGAAGGGATCGGCGACCAGCACATTCATGCCGAGCACTTTTGCGATCCCGGCAAGATAGCGCCCGATGCTGCCATAGCCGATGATGCCGATCGTGCCTCCCGCAAGCTGGCGGCCCATGATGACCTCGGGCGCCCTGCCCGCGTGATAATCCGCGGTCGCCCGCGAGACGCCGCGCGACAGATCGACCATGAAGCCGAGCGCGAGCTCGGCGACCGACTGGACGAAGCCGGCGCTCGCCTGCGTCACCAGCACGCCGGCGGCGGAGGCCGCAGCCACATCGATATTGCGGATGTCAACCGCGCAGCGCACGAACGCGCGCAGCTTCGGCAGCTGCGGAAAGATCTCCCCTCGCCCCTGCGTCATGCGGTCGGCGACGATGATGTCGACATCGGCCGCAGCCTTGACCAGCGCCGCCGCATCGAGCGCCTCCTCGCCCTCGTGCAACTCGACGTCGGCGACCGCGCGCAGGCCGTTCAGGCTGCGCTCGCCATAATAGTCGCGGCGCATCTGCCGGGTATGGGCGAGCAGCACCTTCACGATCCTACCCCCCTAGTAGCCGAGCGCATGCGGCAACGCCGTGCTGATCGCCGGCACGAAGGCGATCACCAGCAGGCACAACAACAGCAGGCCGAGATAACCCGCGATCGGCTTGATGGTCTGCTCGATCGGCACGTTGCCGATCAGGCAGGCGCCGTAGAGCCCAAGGCCGAGTGGCGGAGCAAAGAGCCCGAGCCCCATCGCGATCACGAGCACGACGCCGAAATGCAGCGGATCGATGCCGAGCTTGACGGCAACCGGCAGCAGCAGCGGGCCGAAAATGATCAGCGCCGCGGCGCCTTCGAGCACCGAGCCCATCACCACCAGCACCAGGATCGACAGCAGCGTGAACAGCCAGACGCCGTGGCTGCCCGAGATCGCCAGCATGAGGTCGCCGACGGCATGCGGCACCTGCTGCAGCGTCAGGATGAAGGCCAGCGACTGCGCCGCGGCGACGATGAACAGCACCAGCCCCGAACGAACAGCCGCATGCACGAAGCAATGCGCCAGACTCCTCGCACCGAGCTCGCGGAACAGCAGGCTGCCGACGGCGATGGCGTAGACCGCGGCGAAGGCGGAAATCTCGGTCGCGGTGGCAAAGCCGCTCTTGAAGCCGAAGAAGATCATGAAGATCAGCCCGAACGAGGCGATCGCACCGGTCCAGAGCCCGGATACCGCGACGCGCGGCTCGGCTTCCACGTTCGCCGCGGGGCGCTTGCCGAAGATGATCGACACCGCGATCAGCGCCAGCGCCATCAGCGCGGCCGGCAACATGCCGGCGACGAACAGTCCGCCGATCGACAGGTTGGCGACGAAGCCGAGGATGATGAGGTTGATGCAGGGCGGAATCGTCTCCGCCATGACAGCGGAGGCGGCGAGCAGCGCCACCGCTCCGCCCGGGTTCTGCCGCGAGCGGCGCGCCGCCGGGATCAGCACCGAGCCGACCGCTGCAACGTCGGCCATCTTGGAGCCCGAGATGCCGGAGAACAGCACCATCGACATCACCATGACGACGTTGAGCCCGCCGCGCATCCGTCCGACCGCGCGCTGCAGCAGCTCGATCAGCCGGACCGACATGCCGTTGGCTTCCATCAGGTAGCCGACCAGGATGAAGAACGGGATCGCCAGCAGCACGAAATTGTCGATGCCGCGCGCCATCTGCTGGGCGAAGATCACGCCGGGCAGCGTGCCCTCGACCCAGATGAAGATCAGCGCCGCCAGCGCCAGCGCAAAGCCGATCGGCAGTCCGCCGAACAGCGTGAGGAAGAAGCCGATCAGCATCAACGCCTGCGATGACGGCACGGACGACGGCGCCAGCGCATCCCAGGCCAGATAGAGACCCACGATGACGGCGGTCGCGACGATGGCTGCCGCCATGTCACGCAGCGGCCGGCCACAGAACGTCTCGAACGCGAAGATCGTCATGAACGCCGCGCCGACGCCCATTGGATAGAACGTCCATTCCAGCGGCAGGCCGGAGCCGGAAGTCTGACCGGTGGTCAGCCAACCCATCTTGACGGCGTTGAACGCGACATAGCCGGCGATGATGGTGACAAGCAGCGCACCGACCGCGTCGACCACCCGCCGCACGCCCGGCGGCAGCATGTTGACGAAGAAGGCGACGCCGAGATTTTCGCTGCGGGCGAGCGCGCTTGCCGCGCCGAAGAAGCTCGACCCGACCATCAGGCCGCGGGCGACGTCGTCGGACCATTCGACCGGCGCGTTGAACAGGAAGCGGGCGAGCACCGCGACGCAGACCACCACGAGATCGGCGGCAAGCAGGAGCGCGGCGATCGCGTCACTGATGGCGAGCAGCGGCGCCGTGATCCGATCAGCGGTGCTTCTCGCCTCGACTGCGGCGACTGACATGCGCCGACCTCAGGCCTGGGTGGCGCGGATCAGGTCGACGACGGCCTTTGCCTCGGGCCGCGCCTTGATGAAATTGTCGGTCTGCGGCAGCACGCGCTTGCGGAATGCCTCCTTGTCGCATTCGACGACGGTGACGCCCTTCTCCACCAACGCCGCCAGCGCCTCCTTCTCCACCGCAAGGCCGTGCGCGCGGGTGTCGGTCGCGGCCTTGTTCGCCGCGTCGAGAAAGCCTTCGCGCAGCTTGGAAGCCATGCGGTTGAAGCTGGTGTCGCTGAAATAGACCGCGAGCGGCGAGAAGATGTGCTGGGTCAGCGCATAGTGCTTCGCGGTCTCGTAGAACTTGCTCGCCAGGATGGTCGGCGGATCGTGTTCAAGGCCGTCGAGCACGCCGGCCTGCAGCGCCGTATAGATCTCGCCGAACGCCAGCGGCGTCGCGGCGGCACCCATCAGCCGCAGGCATTCGGTGATGATCGGATTGGGCAAGGTGCGGATTTTCAGGCCCGCGAGATCCTCCAGCGTCTTCACCGGCTTCTTCGCCAGCACGCTGCGCGCACCGAAATTATAGGCCCAGCCGATGATGTGAATGCTGGCGCCCTTGAGCAGCGCAGCCTCGATCGGCTTCGCCGCGCCGGCGTCGAACGCCTTGGTCTGCTGCTGGAAGCTGGTGAAGAGGTAACCGAGGTCGAAGGTGCCGACCAGCGGCACGAGATTCGCCGAGATCGACGAGCCGGACACCATCAGGTCGATCACCCCTAGCTTCACCGAGTTGATGACGTCGATCTCCTGGCCGAGCTGGTTGTCGGGGAAGAAGGTGACCTCGATCTGCTCGCCGAGTCCGTTCGCCTTCAGGCTCTTGACCAGATTGTCGTAGTAGACGCGGCCATTGGCGTATTTGGGATCGTTCGGAAGCGACGACGAGCATCGCATTTTCATCACCGCAGCCTCGGCCCGGCCGATGATGGCGGGCGCGGCGGCAAGCCACGCGGTCGCTGCGACCGACGACTGCAGCACAATGCGGCGGCTCACGCGGTTCGACGTCATGATGGTGCTCCTCCCGGGGACGGATCTTTATTGTGTTGGCCACCCGCCTGACGGCGTGAGCTTGGCAGCCGATTTGTCATAATGTATGACAAAACGGATACGGTTGTGCAAGGGCGCGGCTCGGCGGCGGCGCAGGCTGCAACCGCAGCGAGGCCCTCGATGTTCCAGACATCCAACGCGTTGCGTCGGAGCGTGCACAGCCAGGTCACCGACCGCGTCGGCAGCAGCATCGTGCGCGGCGAGATCGGCGTCGGCGAAACGCTGCCGCCGGAAATCCGGATCTGCGAGATGATGGACGTCAGCCGCACCGTGGTGCGCGAGGCGATCCGCACCTTGACCGGCAAGGGCCTGATCGAGTCGCGGCCCAAGAGCGGCACGCGGGTTCGGCCGCCCGAGCAGTGGAATCAGCTCGATCCCGACGTGCTGCGCTGGCACCTCGAGACCGCGGAGATCGACCGTTACCTCGCCAAGCTGTTCCAGCTGCGCGCCGCGGTCGAGCCGGCCGCGGCAGCGCTCGCGGCGACCCATGCCGAGGAGGTCGACGTCGCCCGCATCCGCGTCGGATGCGACGGCATGGACGCGGCGAAGACCAACGAGGAGTTCGTCGCCGCCGACATCGCGTTCCACCAGGCGATCTATTTCGCCACCCGCAACGAATTCTTCTGGCCGATCGCGCAGATGTTCGAGATCACGCTGCGCCAGAGTTTTACGATCGCAGCGCCGGGCTCGCACCGTCCGCGGGCGCTGCGCGAGCACCGCGCGGTGCTGGACGCGATCGCCGCCGGAGATGCGGAGACGGCGCGCGCAGCCACGGTCGTGCTGCTGACGAATTCCGCCGACGACCTGGTGCGAATCCGTGGCCGGGAGTTCGACACGCCACGTCCAGCCAAGCGCCGATGATGTTGGTGACTGCGGTCGTGATGCGCTCACTGCTTCCACATGGTCGTCCTGGCGAAAGCAGGGACCCATACGCCGCGGCCGATGTTGTCGGTGAGACTCGTCGTTCCAGCGTCGCGCAACCTAGCTCAGCGGTGGTTATGGGTCCCGACCCCCGTGTGCAATTGCGCATTAGGCCGGGACGACAGCGAATGTGTGGTGCCGCTTGCAGGTCAAAAATCCGCATCAGTGATTGGCGCGTGAGCGAGGCACCGCCGGAAGGGTTCCCTCCCCCTTGCGAGAGCGGGAGCCGCGCGGCGTGCTCGCCTCACCGTCATTCCGCGCCTGCCACGAGAGTCGACCCGCACACGGGCCTGTGACCATAGTTGAAGGCTGCGACGACGAAACTTCTGGATTGTTGGCCGCATAGACGCCAAGACAGGAGCGCTATTCTGCGAAGGTTTCATTGATGCACGACGTCTCGATCCCGGCGGCCCTGATCGCCGGTCTGGTCAGCTTCCTCTCGCCCTGCGTGCTGCCGCTGGTGCCGCCCTATCTGATCTATTTGACCGGCGCGACCATCGAGCAGGTCAACCAGGACGGCGCCACCGCGGCTTCCAAGCGCGCGGTGATGACGGCGGCGCTGATGTTCGTGCTCGGCTTCTCCACCGTGTTCGTCGCGCTCGGCGCCAGCGCCTCCTTTGTCGGCGGGCTGGTGCGCGCCTGGTCGGCCGAGCTCTCGATCCTGGCGGGCATCGTCATCATCATCATGGGCCTGCACTTCCTCGGCGTGACCCGGATCGGCCTGCTGATGCGCGAGGGGCGGCTGACCGCGCCGAAGCCGGTCGGGCTGTGGGGCGCCTACGTCATGGGCCTGGCCTTCGCCTTCGGCTGGACGCCATGCATCGGGCCGATCCTCGCCGCGATCCTCTCGATCGCGGCCGCTGAGGCCACGGTGACGAAGGGCGCCGGCCTGCTCGCGGTCTATTCCGCCGGGCTCGGCATCCCGTTCCTGCTTGCGGCCTTCATGGTCAAGCAGTTCTCCTCGCTGTTCGCGCGGATGAAGCGCCATCTCGACACCGTCGAGCGGGTGATGGGCGTGCTGATGGTGGTCACCGGCATCGGCTTCCTGACCGGCGCAGTCTCGAGCGTCAGCGTCTGGCTGCTGGAAACCTTCCCGGCGCTGCAAAATATCGGCTAGGCCTTCACGCCAGCGCAGGCTGCCGTCGGCTGGCTTTTGGCCGCGCGATGTCGGACTATCGGGGAATCGCCGCAATCCTCACGGGGCACCGATGGGCCAGGATCGTCAGACGCGCGCCAACTGGCCGGTCTTCCGTTCGCTCAGGGCGTTCCGGCCGAGCGACCTGCCGGGTGACTTGATCGCCGGGCTGACGCTCGCTGCGATCGCTATTCCCGAGCAGATGGCGACCGCCCGGCTCGGCGGCTTCTCGCCGCAGATCGGCTTCTTCGCCTTCATGGCCGGCTCGCTCGGCTTTGCGATGTTCGGCGCCAATCGCTTCCTGTCATGCGGCGCCGACTCCACGATCACGCCGATCTTCGCAGGCGGACTCGCGTTGATGGCGACCGCCGGCTCGCCGGACTATCAGGCATTCGCGATGGCGCTGGCGCTGATGGTCGGCGCGATCATGATCGCCGGCAGCCTGTTCAAGCTCGGCTGGATCGCCAATTTACTGTCGACCCCGGTGACGGTCGGCTTCCTCGCCGGCATCTCGGTCCACATCCTGGTCTCGCAATTACCCGGCGTGCTCGGCCTGACCACGCCGGACGGGCCGACGCTCTACAAGCTCGGGGTGCTCACCGAGGAGATCGGTCAAACCAATTTCTACACGCTGGCGATCGGCCTCGGCGTGCTGGCGCTGGTCGCCGGATCGGAGAAGATCAGCGCACGCATTCCGGGCGCGCTGATCGGCCTTGTCGTGGCCACCGTCGCCGTGATCGCTGGCCATCTCGAAAGCAAGGGCGTCAAGGTGGTCGGCACCGTGCCCGGGACGCTGCCGACGCCATCGTTTCCGGACATCGCGCCGGAGCGATGGATCAAGCTGTTGTCGCTGGCGATCCTGATCGCGGTTGTCGTCATGGTGCAGACCGCGGCGACGACGCGCTCGTTCCTGTCCGATCCGGACAAGCCGGCCGACGTCGATCGCGACTTCCTCGGCGCCGGTGCCGGCAGCCTGCTGTCCGGGCTGTTCGGCGCCTTTCCGGTCAACGCCAGCCCGCCGCGGACCGGCATCGTGTCGGAGACCGGCGGACGCACGCAGCTCTCGGGGCTGTTTGCCGCGGCCATCGTGCTCGCGCTGCTCGCGTTCGGCGCAACGCTGCTGCGGCACGTGCCCGACGCGGCACTCGGGGGCGTGCTGCTGTTCGTGGCGCTGCGCATCATCCGCGTCACGCAGATCGTCGCGATCTTCCGCCAGTCGTTCTATGAATTCCTGCTGGTGGTGGCGACGGCAGCCGCGATCATCGTGCTGCCGATCGAGCAAGGCGTCGCCGTCGGCATCGCCTTGTCGCTGCTGCACGGCATCTGGACCACGACGCGCGGCCAGCTGGCCGAATTCGTCCATGTGCCCGGCACCACGATCTGGTGGCCGACGGGCCCGCACGTCACAGGCGAGCGCACGCCCGGCATTGCCGTCGTCGGCCTGCAGGCGCCATTGTCGTTCCTCAACGCGGAAAGCTTCCACAGCGGCGTGCTCCAGGCCATCGGCGGGGCGACGCCCAAGCCGCGGCTGCTGGTGATCGAGGCCAGCGGCATGATCGAGATCGATTTCACGGCGGCGCAGGCGCTGCGCGACCTGTTTCGCGAATGCCGCGATGAGGGCGTGACGGTGGCGGTGGCGCGGCTCGAATCCGAGCGCGCGCAGGATGCGTTCGAGCGCTTCGGTCTCTACGAGGTGTTGCCGCGGGACCATGTCTTCCACAGCGTCGACGAAGCGGTCCGCACGCTCGGCGGACAGGCGTAGAGGTTGGTGAGATCAGTAGCCCGCATGAGCGAAGCGATACCCGGGAAATCCGTTCCCGCATATCGCTTCGCTCATGCGGGCTACGCACGATCCTCCGTCATTGCGCGCAAAGCGAAGCAATCCATCGTGTGGCATATGCGGAAGCATGGATTGCCTCGTCGCTATCGCTCCTCGCAATGACGGAGCTACAAATTGCTGAGTAGCCTGGATGAAGCGAAGCGCGATCCGGGATTTCTCGCGCGTTGATGAACCGTCCCGGATTTCGCTTACGCTCCATCCGGGCTACCGGACGACTTCAGGCCTGCTCGCCCTCGAGCGTCGGATGCTCCCTCAGGACCTCCGCCTTGATCGAGCCCGCGTGGATGGCGCGCAGCAACGCCCGCCCCGTCTTGATGTTGTTGGCCCTCATGCAGAGACCGACGATCTCGCGCACCGCGGAATCTCGCACCAGCTCGTCGGAGATCCTCATCGCGGTCTCCATCGCGACCTTGGCGGCACGCTCGTAGCGATCACGCTCGATCTGCTGCTTCTTCGCTGAACGCTTGTCGGGCGAGCCGACCGCCTCGGCACAGCCGGCGGCATCGCGGCAGATCGCACGGATCCGCTGCGCAGCTTCGATGTCGCCGAGCGGGTGCGCGACGGGATCGTCCCAGATATCCTTGTGCTCGTCCTTGCTGAACCACCACATCGCCGCACCTTGAAAGCACGGCAAACATAGCTGGCCTTGGCGCAACCTGTGAACCGCAGAGTCGACTCGGTGCCGAGCAAGAGGTGCACACTATGGCCCGGCGGCCACACCCGCGGCCGATCCGCGCGCGAATTGATGTCGAACTCATGGAATAAAGCCCGTTTCGGTTCTGATTGCGTCAGGGCCGAGGCTGCGGGGATTTCGCTCGCCGCGTTTTCACGCGAACCGCCGAGGCTCTAAGCCGATCGTTTCGGCCCGATCGCCTCGAACTGCGCCTTTTGCTCATCGCTGAGCGTGGCGTAGAAATTTTCGAGCGCGGCGCGGACATCCTTGACCGCCTGCAACATGACGTCGAGCCGCTTGGCGACGAAGGCAAGACGTGCGGGCGGGGTCATCGCCTCATTGGTCTGGCACGCGGCCTTCAGCTTCCGCGCGGCGTCGGCGCTGGCATCCTGCAGCGCCTGGAGCGCACCGCGCTGGGCGTCGCTGAGCTGCAGCCGCGCCTCGATCTCGCCGGCCGGCCATTCCTGCATCGCCGGCTGTGCGGCGCCGCAGCTCTGGGCGACCGTCGCGTTCGGATCGCGCGCCGCGGCTTCCTTGCGCTGGTTCTCGGCAAGCGCGTTGAGCCGCGCTTTCTGCTCGTCATCGAGCAGGCCGTAGAATTTGTCCAGCGGAGGCTTCACGATTCCGACCGCGGTGACCATTGCTTCGATCCGCTGCTGCATGGCGGCGAGGCGGTTCGGGGCCGTCAACACCACCTGCGCGGGACATGCCGCGCGAATCACCTGGGCCGCCGCGAGCGACGCGTTGCCGAGCTCGCCGAGCGCCACCGATTGCGCTTCGGTCGGCTGCACCGTATCCGCGATCTGATCTACCGGCAGGCCGGCGACCGAACGGCTGTCATTGCCGCACATCTGCTCGATGCGCCCGCCGCCGCGGTAACGGCGGCCCGTGCGGCGCTCCGGCAGATAGGCCCGGAGATCGTCATACCCATAGGGCCCGAAGATGCCGGCATAGATGTCCGGATAGCCGTAGCCCCAGAATCCGATGTCGTCGCCCCAGATCGCGTAGTCGTAGATGTCGTTGTACGCGAACGGCCAGAACAGCGGGCCGACCCAGCCATAGCCGCCGCCGGGATGCTGCCACCAGCCGTTGGCGACAGTCCCGCCGTGCCAGCCGGCGAGCGCCGCGGCCGCGGCGATCTGCGCACGCGCCGCCGGGTTGCTCAACAGCCGGCCGTTGCGCAATGCGCCGTTGCGCGACAGCGAGTTGGACGCATTGCGCATATGGCCTGGTGCGATTGCGGCATTGCGCATCCGGCCGAAATTGCCACCCCCGCGCGATGCGAAGGCGCCATGGCCGGCGAAGCCTGACCGCGAGATCGCGTGCGAGCGGCCGAACCCGCCATGATGGCCGCCGCCGAAATGCATGTGGCCGAAGCCATGCCCGCCGCGTCCATGGCCACCACCGTGGCCATGGCCACCACCATGCCCATGGCCGCCACCATGTCCTCCGCCATGGCCGCCACCGTGCCCGCCGCCGCCTCGGGCGATCGCATCGCCCGACAGCGCCATCGCAAGCACCACGACCGCAATTCCGATTGCCCGTCCGATCACGGCGTTCCCTCCGCGCACCGCACATATCGCGGCAACACAAGAGAGACGCCGGGCGGGCAGAAAAGTTCCGCGCGTGACACGCGCCGCGCGCGGGCTCGCGAACGCTGCGCGGCGTGACGACGCCTCAAGCGGCCGGGACGATCTTTCCGGGATTGAAGATGTTTTGCGGGTCGAGGGCCTGCTTCAGCGCCCGCATCGCGTCGAGCGCCTCCGGCCCGAGTTCGGCCTGCAAGTACTTCTGCTTGCCCTGCCCGATGCCGTGCTCGCCGGTGCAGGTGCCGCCCATGGCCTGGGCGCGCTCGACCAGGCGGTGCATGAACTCCTCGCCGCGCGCCATCTCGTCCTTGTTGTCGACGTCGCAGAGCAGCGAGCAGTGAAAATTGCCGTCGCCGACATGACCGACGATCGGCGACAGCAGGTTGAGCCGCTGCAGATCCTCCTCGGTCTCGGTGACGCAGTCGGCAAGCCGCGAGATCGGCACGCAGACGTCGGTCGCAACCACGCCGATGCTGTCGCCGGGGCGCAGCGCCTTCACCGACCAGTAGGCATCGTGCCGGGCCTGCCACAGCTTGGTGCGGTCTTCCGGCTTGGTGGTCCAGGTGAAGTCGCCGCCGCCGCATTCGGCGGCGATGTCGCGGAAATTCTTCGACTGCTCGGCAACCTCGACCTCGCTGCCGTGGAATTCCAGCAGCAGCAGCGGCGTCTCCGGCAGCGACAGCTTTGAGTAGCTGTTGCAGGCTTTCACCTGCGCGGCATTGAGCAGCTCGATCCGGGCGACCGGAATGCCGGTCTGGATCGCAAGGATCGTGGCCTGGCAGGCGCCACGCACCGTGTCGAACGAACAGGCCGCCGCCGCGATGGTGTCGGGAATGCCGCGCAGGCGGATGGTCAATTCGGAGATGATCCCGAGCGTGCCCTCGGCGCCGACGAACAGATGCGTCAGGTCGTAACCGGCCGACGACTTCTTGGCGCGCGTGCCTGTCGTGATGATCTCGCCGTCGCCGCGCACCACCTTCAGCGCCAGCACGTTCTCGCGCATGGTGCCGTAGCGCACCGCGTTGGTGCCAGAGGCACGGGTCGAGGTCATGCCGCCGAGCGAGGCATCGGCGCCGGGATCGATCGGAAAGAACAGACCCTGGTCGCGCAGATGCTCGTTGAGCGCCTTCCGCGTCACGCCGGGCTGGATCACGCAGTCGAGGTCCTCGGCATGGACCTCGAGCACCTTGTTCATGTCGCGCAGATCGATGCAGATGCCGCCCGCGGGCGCGTTGACCTGACCCTCGAGCGAGGTTCCGGTACCGAAGGCGATGACCGGTACGCGATTGGCGGCGCAGATTCGCACCACGTCCTGGATGTCGGCGGTTTCCTGCGCCATCACGACGGCGTCCGGCGGCTGGGTCGGCAGCCATGTGGTGGTATGGGCGTGCTGCTCGCGCACCGCCTGCGACGTGACGAGCCGGTTGCCGAACCGCGCCGCCAGCGCGTCGATCGCGCGCTTCAGGGCCTGCGGATCAGGTCGCGTCACATTGCCCGAAATCGTTGTCGCCACGTCAAATTTCCTCCCACCTTTAGCCGACCGTGGCAAAGCTTGTATAAGGGGTCAAGAGAGCCTGACTTGAAAAAGTGGACGCCGGAGTCACAGAAAAGCTCATGCTCGAACGCCAACGAACCGGGGACGGATCATGACTTCAGCGACTGCCACCAGCGAGATGCCGCTTCCATCGGCCCCGTTCAGATCCTCGGTGATGCAGATCGAGCCGCAATGGATCGACTACAACGGCCATCTCAACATGGCCTACTACAACGTGATGTTCGACCGCGCCATCGACGAGATGTGGCTGCAGCTCGGCATCGGGCCGGACTACATGAAGGCGCGGCGCTGCTCGACCTTCACCGCCGAGTGCCACGTCCGCTATCTCCGGGAGATTCATCTCGGCGATCCCGTGCAGGTCCAGGTCTACCTGCTCGGCGCCGACGAGAAGCGGCTGCACACGTTCGAGGAGCTGCGCCATGCCACCGAAGGCTGGCTCTCCGCGACCTCGGAAAATCTCACGCTGCACATCGACATGGAGGCGCGCAAGGTAGCGCCGTTTCCGCCCGATATCCGCGCCCGCGCGCAAGCGATCGTGGACAGCTATGTGGGCGTATCGCGTCCCGAGGGCATCGGCCGCAACGTGGCGATGCCCTCGGCGAAATAACTTGCCGTTTTCAAGCGAAGCGGCCGCCGGTTCGCGGCCTCGCTAGACCCTTGTGCGGCCGCGTACCAATCCGACCACCGCCGACACCAGAAACAGGATGACGGCGATGAAGAAGATCGCCTTGGCGATTTCGACGGAGGCGCCGGCGATGCCGCCAAAGCCCAAAATGCCCGCGATCAGGGCGATGACCAGGAACGTGACGACCCAGCTCAGCATGATCAAAACTCCGCTTCGTTTTCCCTGTTGTTGCTCGGCGCGAACCTCTGCCCGGCGCCGCACCTGTTGAAACAATCCGGCGGGGAAATGCTGGTTCCTGAGCATGAAACCGCGAAATTTTCGCCGATTTCCGGAACCGCGATTGACTGCGGGCTGCTGCCAAAAGCGTTCCTGTCGATCGCGATAAAACCTGTCAAAACGGCCGATCAGGCCCTATATGGCCTTCAATCCCTGTTAAGAAGGCTCCCCTTCACCATCCTGCGGTGCCATCGTGGGGCCGAGACGATTCGCCAATGACCGAGCCGAGCAAATTGCCCCATCACGGCGTTCCCGAGCACCAGCCGGCGGCTGGCGGCATCGCCGCGCGTGCGCGGGCGGCGGCCGGTCCGCAATATCTGAACGGCCTCAATCCGGAGCAGCGCGAGGCGGTCGAGACGCTCGACGGTCCGGTGCTGGTGCTTGCCGGCGCCGGCACCGGCAAGACACGCGTCCTGACCACGCGCATCGCGCATATCCTGAGCCAGGGCCGCGCGCGGCCGCACGAGATCCTGTCGGTGACCTTCACCAACAAGGCGGCGCGCGAGATGAAGCTGCGGCTCGGGCAGATGCTCGGCCAGGCGGTCGAGGGCATGCCGTGGCTCGGCACCTTCCACTCGATCGGCGGCCGCATCCTGCGCATCCATGCCGAGCTGGTGCAGCTGAAATCCAACTTCACGGTGCTCGACGTCGACGACCAGGTGCGGCTGTTGAAGCAATTGCTGCAGGCCGAGAACATCGACGACAAGCGCTGGCCGGCGCGGATGCTGGCCGGCCTGATCGATGGCTGGAAGAATCGCGGCCTGTCGCCATCGCAGGTGCCGGCGGGCGAAGCCGCCTCGTTCGGCAACGGCAAGGGCGGCAAGATCTACGCGACCTATCAGGAGCGGCTGAAGATCCTCAACGCGGCCGATTTCGGCGACCTGCTGCTCGAGAACATCAGGCTGTTCCGCGAAAATCCGGACGTGCTGCGGCAGTACCAGAGCCGCTTCAAGTTCATCCTGGTCGACGAATATCAGGACACCAACGTCGCGCAGTATCTGTGGCTGCGCCTGCTGTCGCAGGCGCCGTCGCGGCCGGGCCAGCCGCTCTCGGCGGTGATCCCGGGCGAGCTTACCTCGCCCCGCTTGCGGGGAGAGGTCGGCGCGCAAGGCGCGCCGGGTGAGGGGGACTCTCCGCGGACTGAGCTCGAGGATAGAGCCCCTCACCCCGACCCTCTCCCCGTGAAGGACGGGGAGAGGGAGCAGACCGTTCTCAAGAACATCTGCTGCGTCGGCGACGACGACCAGTCGATCTATGGCTGGCGCGGCGCCGAAGTCGACAACATCCTGCGCTTCGAGCACGATTTCCCCGGCGCCAAGGTCATCCGCCTCGAGCGCAATTACCGCTCCACCGGCCACATCCTGGCCGCGGCCTCGCATCTGATCGCGCATAATGAAGGCCGGCTCGGCAAGACGCTGCGCACCGAGGATGTCGACGGTGAGAAGGTCACCGTCACCGGCTCCTGGGATTCGGAAGAGGAAGCGCGCGCGATCGGCGAGGAGCTCGAGGAACTGCAGCGCGCGGGCGAAAACCTCAACGACGTCGCTATCCTGGTGCGCGCCTCGTTCCAGATGCGCGAGTTCGAAGACCGCTTCGTCACGCTCGGCCTGCCCTACCGCGTGATCGGCGGCCCCCGATTCTATGAGCGCGCCGAAATCCGCGATGCGCTGGCCTATTTGCGCACCATCAACTCGCCGGCCGACGATCTCGCCTTCGAGCGCATCGTCAACGTGCCCAAACGGGGGCTCGGCGACGCCACCGTGCAGCTGCTGCATGACCATGCCCGCAAGCGCCGCATTCCGCTGTTCGAGGCGGCGCGCGCCGTGGTCGAGACCGACGAGCTGAAGCCGAAGGCGCGCGGCTCCTTGCGCGATCTCGTCATGCAGTTCGACCGCTGGCGCGCCCAGCGCGAGGTCACCTCGCACACCGAGCTCGCCGAGATCGTGCTCGACGAGAGCGGCTACACCGAGATGTGGCAGAAGGACCGCTCGGCTGATGCCGCGGGCCGGCTGGAGAACCTCAAGGAGCTGGTGCGTTCGATGGAGGAATTCGAGAACCTGCAAGGGTTTCTCGAACATATCTCGCTGGTGATGGACCGCGACGGCGAGGCCGGCGACGAGGCGGTGTCGCTGATGACGCTGCATTCGGCCAAGGGCTTGGAATTCGACAACGTGTTCCTGCCGGGCTGGGAGGAAGGCCTGTTTCCGAGCCAGCGCACGCTGGACGAACAGGGCCGCGCCGGGCTCGAGGAGGAGCGCCGCCTCGCCCATGTCGGGCTGACCCGGGCGCGCCGCCGCGCCAAGATCTATTTCGCCACCAACCGCCGCATCCATGGCACCTGGTCGACCACGATCCCCTCGCGCTTCCTCGACGAGCTGCCGGCGCACAATGTCGAAATCACCGAATCCAAGGGCGGATCGGGCTGGGGCGGCAGCGGCGGCTATGGCGCCTCGCGCTTCGACAACCTCGAATCATTCGGCTCGAGCTATTCGACCCCGGGCTGGCAGCGCGCCCAGGCCAACCGCAACCGCGGCGGCGGGGGCCGTAGCGGCAGCGGCTTCGAGGAGCGGCAATCCTCCTTTTCCTCCGAAAGCTTCAATCGCACCAAGCGCGGCCCTGTCGTGATCGAGGGCGAGCTGGTGGCGAAGTCCACCGGCACAACGTCGGATTTTTCGCTGGACGACCGGGTATTTCACCAGAAATTCGGCTACGGCCATGTGGTGAAGATCGACGGCAACAAGCTGACCATCGCCTTCGAAAAGGCCGGCGAGAAGAAGGTGGTCGACAGCTTTGTGCAACGGGTGTGACATAGCGACCTTTCTTTGGCGACCTTCTTTGGCGGTCTTCTCTGTTGGTAGCCCTTGACCCCAGTTGATTTCATGGGTTGAGATGGATCCATGGTCCGGGGGAGGTTTTTCCTTTTTGTCATCGCGCTCACCGCGCCGTCGCTGGCGGTCGCGGAGACGATGAGCTTTGGCGATTCGGCAGCCCAGCTCGCCAAGGCCTGCGGCGCAGACATCACCGCGAACTGCCGCGGCGTCAATCTCGACTCCAACCGCCTCAAGGAATGCCTGTCGCGCAACCGCGACGTGATCTCGCCGCAGTGCAAGGAGAGCTACTTCTCCACCCTCGATGCGATCCAGAAGCGGATCGCGGCGCGCGTCACCGTTGCGAATGCCTGCACCCGCGAGATCGTCAAGGTCTGCGGCGGCTCGACCAAGGAGACCAGCAAGTCGGTGCCCTGCCTCGTCAGCGCCAAGGGCCTCAGCCGCAATTGCACCCAGGCGATCAATGACGCGGGGTATCAATGATGCGGCTGTCGAGGCGAGGCTTGCGCGATCCTGGCCTTTTGGCCCTGCTGGGCACGCTGGCTTTGCTGGCGATGTCGATTGCGCCAGCGCCGGCGCAGACCGCCATCACACGCGACGACGTCATCGCCAAGCTCAATCATTTTGAGACAGATGCCGAGGTCGATGTCCCTGCGCTGCGCCAGCAGGTGGCCGAACGATCGAAGTCGCGATCGAAGAACGAGCCACCGCCCTCGAAGCGGCCGCCGATCGCTCCCGACCTGACCAAGCTGCCGACGTTTAACGTCGACATCGCGTTCGACGTCGACACGCCGATCGTGCTGCCGGAGTCGTATCAGACGGTCGGGCGGATCGCCGATGCGCTGACGCACTCCTCGCTGCTGCCCTACACCTTCCTGATCGTCGGCCACATCGAATCGACCGGACGACGCGAGAACAATGTGCTGCTGAGCCAGCGGCGCGCCGACGCGATCCGCGACATCCTGGTCAACACCTTCAAGATCACCGCGAAGCGCCTGCAGTCGGTCGGGCTCGGCGAGGAGCAGTTGCTCGACCCGACCAAACCCAACGCGCCGGTCAACAACCAGGTGCAGATCATGCTGGTCGCGAAGGTCGCCGACAGCGCGCCGCCCGCGCACCCTGCCCCGACGGCCGCCGCCAAGAAGCCGGCGAAATCAGCCAAGAAGCACTGATTGGATTGAATATCGGGGCGTCGGAACTGCGTCCCCTCCCGCCCGTATACGATGTCCCCGGGGCGAGCGGCGCCTCCACGATTTCGGAATAATAGAAGATTACCGCTGATTTGCCCGACGGGTCAAGTTGCAATATGCGCCGCCGGCCGCCGGCTCCTTTGCATGGGGTTGTTTTCGATATTTTGGTAGTGCGCCCCTGAGGCGGCAGGCTATCAGCCTCGTTCGAGCCCGGCCTCGATACGTGGACACGTGAGTTGCAGAGGCCGCAAGCGCCGTATGCAATGGCCCTGCCCGCAAGCGGGAGCGGTGCACGCTGCAGAATAAATTTCTCCCTCGCCGACCGATTGCAGAACGGACCGTGCGTTCCTATCTGGGCTGAACCCGCATCACGCGCCTGCCCGGGCCCCAATCCGCGCGCGCCCCCTCCCTCACGCTCACCGACTCTCCATGTCGCCGATCATCTCCGTATCCAATCTTTCGAAAACCTATGGCTCCGGCTTCAAGGCGCTGAAGGGCATCAATCTCGATATCGTCAAAGGCGAGATCTTCGCGCTGCTCGGGCCGAACGGCGCCGGCAAGACCACGCTGATCAGCATCATCTGCGGCATCGCCAATCCGAGCGAGGGCCGCATCACGATCGGCGGGCACGACATCATCGCCGACTATCGCGCGGCGCGGTCGATGATCGGGCTGGTTCCGCAGGAACTGCACACCGACGCGTTCGAGTCGGTGTGGGCGACCGTCAGCTTCAGCCGCGGCCTGTTCGGCAAGCCGAAGAACCCCGCCCATATCGAGAAGGTGCTGCGCGACCTGTCGCTGTGGGACAAGAAGGACGACAAGATCATCACGCTGTCCGGGGGCATGAAGCGCCGCGTGATGATCGCCAAGGCGCTGTCGCACGAGCCGCAGATCCTGTTCCTCGACGAGCCGACCGCCGGCGTCGACGTCGAATTGCGCAAGGGCATGTGGGAGGTGGTCCGCACGCTGCAGGCTTCCGGCGTCACCATTATCCTGACCACGCACTACATCGAGGAAGCCGAGGAGATGGCCGACCGCATCGGCGTCATCAACAAGGGCGAGATCATCCTGATCGAGGACAAGGCGACCTTGATGCAGAAGCTCGGCAAGAAGGAGCTGACCCTGCAGTTGCAGAACAAGCTCGAGGCCATTCCCGATGTTCTGTCTGCCTACAATCTCGAATTGTCCGACGACGGCCGCACCGTGACCTACGACTACGATACCAAAGGCGACCGCACCGGCATCACCAGCCTGCTCAACGATCTCCGCAATGCCGGCATCCGCATCTCGGACCTCGATACCAAACAAAGCTCCCTCGAAGACATCTTCGTCAGCCTCGTGAGGGCGCCATGAACTACCGCGCAATCCGGGCCATCTACCTGTTCGAAATGGCGCGCACCTGGCGCACGCTGCTGCAGAGCATCGTCTCGCCGGTGGTGTCGACCTCGCTGTACTTTGTGGTGTTCGGCGCCGCGATCGGCTCGCGCATCACCGAGGTCGAGGGCGTCAGCTACGGCACCTTCATCGTGCCGGGGCTCGTGATGCTGTCGGTGCTGACTCAGAGCATCTCCAACGCCTCGTTCGGCATCTACTTCCCGAAATTCGTCGGCACGATCTACGAGATCCTGTCGGCGCCGATCTCCTATTTCGAGATCGTCATCGGCTATGTCGGCGCCGCCGCCACCAAGTCGATCATCCTCGGCCTGATCATCCTGGCGACGGCCGGGCTTTTCGTACCCTTGCATATCCAGCATCCGGTGTGGATGCTGACCTTCCTGGTGCTGACGGCGGTCACCTTCAGCCTGTTCGGCTTCATCATCGGCATCTGGGCCGATGGCTTCGAGAAGCTGCAGATGATCCCGATGCTGGTGGTGACACCGCTGACCTTCCTCGGCGGCAGCTTCTATTCGGTGAACATGCTGCCGTCGGGCTGGCGCACAATTACGCTGCTCAATCCCGTGGTCTATTTGATCTCCGGCTTCCGCTGGAGCTTCTACGAGATCGCCGATGTCAGCGTGCCGCTGAGCCTCGGCATGACCGTGGGCTTCCTGGTCGCCTGCATGGCCATCGTGGCGTGGATCTTCAGGACCGGCTACCGGCTGAAGAACTGACTTGCAAGCGAGTCATTCCGGGGCGCGCCTTAGCGCGAACCTCAGATGCGCAATTGCGCATCGGGGAATCTCACGCCGTCACTTCGAGATTCCGGCTTCATGCTTCGCATGCCCCGGAATGACGCTCGCCCGTAGCCCGGATAGAGCGAAGCGCAATCGGGACCCTATCGCCAAGCCTGCAGAACCCGGATTTCGCTTCGCTCCATCCGGGCTACGCGTCTGTCGAACTGCGGCGCAAGATTCCGGGTTCATGCTTCGCATGCCCCGGAATGACAATCCCAATCAATAGCAGTGGAAATGACCGTGGCGGTAATAGCCGCGGCAGCGGTGGCCACGGCGGTAACCGCGATCCGGGATGCCGAACACGCCCTTGACCGCGCCCATGGCGCCACCGACACCGGCGCCGACGGCGCCGCCAACCACGCCGCCCACCGGGCCGGCGACCCGGTTGCCCTCATAGGCGCCCTCATGAGCGCCGCGGACGATGCCTTGGGCATGGCCGGCGTGGGGGACTGCGACCAGCGTCAAAGCGAGGGCTGCGGCCGCAAGCAGGAGCCGCGCGGAGAGGCCGGCTGGGACGACGGCCGCGGTCTTCACCTTGGTGTTGTTCATCTGGATTCCTTGATGCGCGGCGCGAACGCGCCGCCGGGCGGGGATTTGTTAAACGCCCATGCGGCCAAATGGTTGCGCGTCGGAGGCCAACTGGGCCGTGGTCGCGGCCTGCTCGCGAAAAAGTCAGCTCGCCGTGACAGGCAAGCCCGGCTCCGGCCTTGTTTGCGCCGCGCGCGGGATTAACCATGGCGATTGATCACGGCCTTGGCCCGCCACTGGAACCAAGTTCGGATTCCGTGCATACTGATTGCCGGGGACGGAGAGCCGCGGCTTCGCGAGCAGGCCTGGAGGCCAAAGGTAAAATGCGTTCGTTCCTCATTGCGTTCACGTCCGTGATGCTCTTCACCGCCGGTGCCGCACAGGCCAAGGTCGATATCACCATCGACAAGGACAACCAGCAGATGACCGTCGCGGTCGACGGCGTCGCGCGCTATCACTGGCCGGTCTCGACCGGCATCCCGTCGCGCGAAACGCCGAACGGCAGCTTCCGCGCCTTCCGCATGGAAGAGGATCACTACTCCAAGGAATTCGACGACGCGCCGATGCCGCACTCGATTTTCTTCACCAAGATCGGGCACGCGATTCACGGCACCGACTCGGTGAGCCGCCTCGGCTCGCCGGCCTCGCATGGCTGCGTGCGGCTGTCGCGCGACAACGCAACCACGCTTTACTCCCTGGTCCAGAAGGAAGGCGTGCTCAACACCACCGTGACGCTGACCGGCTCGTCGCAGGTCGCGCTGGCGCGCAATCCGCGTGGACGCAACGGCACCGCCGTCGCCCGCCGCGCACCGCAGCAATATGACGAGCAGTACGGCACCGCCGCCGCCGGCGACCCGGTCGTGCTGACGCCGCAGCCGCGCGACTATCCGGCGCAGGTCCGCACCGACGACGGCTACATCTATCCAGCCGACGGCAGCTCGACCGATCGCCGCTATCCGGCACCGCCGTCAAGCCGCCGTGTCTACGACGCGCAGGCCTATGGCCAGCAGCAGCAGTATTACGGCAATCAGGGCTACGCCCCGGCGCCGCAGGGCTACTACCAGCCGCGCCCCGCCTATCAGCCGCGCGGCTTCTACGGCAACACCTATCAGGACTAGAGCGTTTTCGATCGAAGTGGACGCCGGTTCGCGTGAAGAAAACGCGTCAAGAAAATCTGCCGCACGCTCTTGATCCGTGACGGCGCCGCAGGCAGGGCGCCGTCAGTTCACGCTCCCCTCACCCGCTTGTGACCTTCGCAAAGGGCGCCCGTCATCGTGCGCCGTGGCCCGTCGTCGCGTCGTCATCTGATTGTAAAACTAGCCCGATATTCGGCGGCACAAGCGCCCGCCTGGCCCCTGGAGGCCGATTCATGCGGCATGCCCGATGAAAACAGGGCGAGAAGCGCGGGTCACGTAGGCTAGATCAGAGGTCGACATGAAACGGGGCATCATTGTCCTTTGCCTGTGCATCGTGGCGATGGCCGCTTATTTCACGACGGACAGATGGGCCATCCGTCACACGACGCTGACGTTCCACGACGTTCTGCGCGACGACCGCGACGTCACGGTCGAGGTCGCGGTGCGCCGCGACCGGCAAATGCAGGCAATGGCCGAGATGATCGAGCTGCCGGTCGCGATCCTGAGCCACGGCAACACCGTCAAGAACACCGAGTACTCGTTCCTCACCAATTTGTTCGCGTCGCGCGGCTACCTCGTGGTCAGCATTCAGCATGATCTCGACACCGACGCGCCGATGGTTACCAAGGTCGGCGAGGAATATGTCGGCCGCCGCATGCAGTACAATCGCGGCGTCTTCAACATCATGTATGCGATCGACGAGCTCAAGAAGCTCTACCCGAACGCAAACTATCGCCAGCTGACGTTGATCGGCCATTCCAACGGCGGAGACATCTCGATGTTCTTCGCCAAGCAGCATCCCGACCTGGTGAAGAAGGTCGTCACGCTGGACAATCTGCGCGTCCCCTTCATCACCGACGGCAGGATAAAGATCCTCTCGTTCCGCTCCAGGGATCCGGTGTTCAAGGCCGATCCGGGCGTCGTGCCCGACGACGAGACCTGTGCGAGACTCGGCATCAAGGTGGTCAGAACCGAATTCCAGCACAACGATCTCAGCGACCGCGGCCCGGACAGCGCGAAATCGTCGATCCAGGCCGGCGTGGAGCGATTCCTCGACGAGGATGCCGGCGAGAGCACGCCGACGATGCCGCTGCTCGCCGCCTCGACGCCCGCCTCCGCGAGTGCGGCGCCGCCAGAGAACAAATAGTCGCGTCGCGCTGAAGGCGAGTTCGCGCTCTCCGGTGCTGTCGGACAGCTCTCCGTTCCGATTGGATCGGAACGGAGCTCCAGCTTTTTGCTTTGACTCTATGCGCGCGCGTGGCGATAGCCGGCGGCAACGAGCCAGATTGCGGAAAGCAAGAAGTAGAACGCGCCGAAGCCCGCATAGGGAGCGACGTCGAGAATGGTCGGCGCAACGGTACCGACGGACTGGCTGATCATGTAGCCGCCGGCGAGTGCCGACTGTGCGCCACTCAGGATCATCGCCCATTGCGCGCCATAATGACGCCAGCGCCTGACGCCGGTGTACAATTGCAGCACGCCCGCGAGGATCGCCCAAACCCCGAACACGGCGAGGACGGCATAGCTGCTGTGGCGGAGCGCCACGATCACGGCGAGCGTCGTGATCACGCTGACCACGACATTCAGGGCCTGGGATGGGTTGGCCTTCAGGCCGCCATTGACCCGGGCATCAGCCAGATTGGCGATGCCGTCCCACGCCGGGTAGATCACGAGCAGAACCGCGGCAGGGCCGGCTTGACCGCTGAACAGAACGGCGGCGGCGACCCAGGCGACCGAGAAGATGGCGCGCCCGAGATAATAGGATCGCAGCCAGGTGGATTGGGTCGAAAGGTGGCTTTGCATTGACAGGGCTCCTTGTTGTCTTCCTACTAGTAGGTAGTTGATGGATTCCAGTCAATCTGGCGCTCGGACGCCCTGTGCGGAGAGGAAGGCCTTGATTTACCTTTGTAATTTACCTACTGGAAGGTAGGCATGACGTGAACGTGATGACTTCGACTTCTGAAAAAATTCTCGACGTCGCGCAGCCCCTCATCGTCGCGGGGGGCTATAACGGCTTCAGCTATGCCGACATCTCGGATGCCATCGGCATCCGGAAGGCGAGCATCCACCATCACTTCCCGACCAAGGCCGAGCTGGTCTCGGCGCTGGTGGATCGCTACCGGCAGCAGACCGAGCTGGGCCTGAAGTCGCTTCGGGAGCAATTCGCAAGCCCGGCCGACCAACTGCAGGCTTACGTGAACTTCTGGCAGGCGTGCATCGGCGATGCCTCGCTGGCGTTCTGCGTCTGCGCGATGCTTGCCGGCGAGATGCCGATGCTGCCGGACGAGGTCGCATCGCGCGTCCGCGCCCATTTCCATCATCTTGCGGGATGGCTCACCTCGGTGCTGCAGGCCGGCGCGGAACAGCATCTGTTCCGGCTGGACCAGCGGCCGCACGAGGAGGCCCAGATGCTGATGGCATCGGTTCATGGGGCAATGCTCTCGGCGAGGGCTTTCGACGATCCCGGAATGTTTGCCGCGATCGTCAAGCCCCAGTTCGCCAGACTGCTGGTAGCCGATCGCTAGAGAATTATCGCGCGGAAGCCGCCGCGATTGGCTCGGCTTGCAGGTCCTACTGCTCGCCGTCGCGCAGTCGGCGGTACACTGCACCCAGCACGTTCGAATAGTCGTCGGTCCAGACCCGTTGCTTCTCGTCGGCTTCGGTCTCGGTCCAGACATCAGACGATGCGAGCTTGCCGACGTCTTCCTCCTCGCGCGCGGAGACCACGACCGAGGTCGAGAAGATGTACTCGTTGTCGCGGCCGGAATCCTCGCTATAGACCCAGCTCTTCATGTCGTTGGCGTCGGCGATGCCGACCACGACGCTGGCAAGCTCGAGGTGGCGGTTGGAGACGTGCATCACGACGGCGCCCTGCGGCGCCAGCTTCTCCTTGTAGATCGCCATCGCCTCCTCGGTCGCGAGATGGATCGGGATCGCGTCCGACGAATAGGCGTCGACGATGATCAGATCGTAGGCGCCGTCCGGCTCCTTGGCGAAGGTCAGCCGCGCGTCGCCGATGACGGGCTTGAGGTTCGGCTCGCAGTTCTGGATGTAGGTGAAGTATTTCGGATCGCGCGCGGTATCGACCATCGATTGGTCGATCTCGAAGAAGCGCCAGTCCTCGCCGGGGGCCGACGCGCAGGTCAGCGTCCCCGAACCGAGCCCGATCACCGCCACTTTCAGCGGCGCGCCCTTGCGCTCGCGGATTGCAGTGATCGCCCGCCCGATGCCGCCATCCTTGTAATAGTAGCTGATCGGTTCGGGCTTTCCGGCGACCGGCGTGCCGTCATCGTTCTTGAACTTCTCGGCGCCATGGATCGTGGTGCCGTGCATCAGCACGTGATACTGCCCGTTCGGCGTCACCACGATCTTGTGCACGCCGAAGAAGCTGCGCACGGTTTCGACGCGGCCGTCGTCGGATGGATAGGCGCGCAGCACCACCAACGCGACCACGACGGTGGCGAAGATCTTCCAGCGATTGGCGTTCAGCGCGAGCGCAAGCAGCGCCGAGAGCACGCCGACCGCGCCGATCACCCAGACCCGGTGCACATCGAACCAGTTGAAGATGTCGCCGGCCGAATGGCTCGGCGCGATCAGCGCCACCGCCAGCACCGCAAGGAACGGCCAGTACCAGGCGCTCCAGCGCGGCAGCCACTCCGCGCCGCCGGGCGGACGGCATAGCGCCGCGAGCGCCAGCAGGATCGGATATTCGGCGACCCACGAGAAAGTAAAAGGCGCAATAAGCCCCGCGAACAGGCCGCCGACCATGCCGCCGAACGACAGCGCGACGTAGAAGCCGGTGAGATATTTCGCCGCCGGGCGGGTGCGTGCAAGCTCGCCATGACAGGCCATCGCGATGATGAAGAAGCAGAGCTGATGGCCGCCGAGCGTGAGCAGCAGGTTCTGCTCGCCGCCGACCGCAAGCAGGATCACGACGCCGGCAATCGCCAGCGGCTGCGCCCGCAGCATCCATTTGTGCGGCAATAGCGGCCGCGACTGGAACACCAGCACCCAGGTCAAGAGATACAGCGACAGCGGCAGCACCCACAGCAGGGGCGCGGCGGCGACGTCGGTCGAGATATGCGCCGTCACCGCGATCAAGAGGCCGGACGGCACCGCGGCGAGGAAGATCCAGCGCGCCCGCAGCGGCCAGGACGGCGCCGGCGCATTGGCGTCATCGACCTGCATGTCGAGCGCGGCGGCATTGGCCGGCGACCGCAACAGCAGCACACCGCAACTCGCGATCAGAATGATCAGCAGACCATAACCACCGGTCCAGATCAGGTTCTGGGTGCGCAACGTGAACATCGGCTCGAGCAGCACCGGATAGGACAATAGCGCGAGGAAGCTGCCGATGTTCGAGGATGCGTAGAGGAAATACGGATCGGGACCATTGGGATGTCCGGTGCGCACGAACCAGGCCTGCAGCAGCGGATTGTTGGCGGCGAGCGCGAAGAACGGCAGGCCGATCGAAACCGCGAACAGGCCGAGCAGCCAGATCGCATAGCCGGACGTCGGCGGCTCGCCCCAGCCGCTCCTGATCGCCAGCGGCAAGGTCAGCAACGCGACGACGAGCAGCACCAGATGCACCACGACCGGCGCAATACGGCCGTTCAGCTTCATCAGGAGATGCGCATAGGCGTAGCCGCCGAGCAGCAGCGACTGGAAGAACACCATCGCCACCGACCACACCGCCGGCGAGCCGCCGAGCCGCGGCAGCACCATCTTGGTGAACAGCGGCTGCACCGAGAACAGCAACAGGGCACTGACGAAGATCGCGGCGGTGTAGACAACCAGCACCAGCCGGTTGCGCGAGGCGGTCGGCTCAGACGTCATGAAAGCTCCGGCATGGACCCGGCGGGCGCCGGAGGCGGACAGTCCGGTGGCACCCCACCGGAGGATTTCAGTTGAGCATACGGCACTATCACGGACAAGAAACGGCGGTCACGCGGACTTGACGACGCGGCGCCGCGGCGCCACAGCACATGCTCTAATCACTGCTTCTTGAAGCGGACATGAACGAAACAGACGTCGTCATCATCGGTGCGGGGCACAACGGCCTCACCTGCGCGGCCTATCTCGCGATGGCCGGGCTGCGCGTGAAGGTCGTGGAACGCCGCAAGGTGGTCGGCGGCGCTGCGGTCACCGAAGAATTTTGCCCGGGCTTCCGCAATTCGGTCGCCGCCTACACGGTGAGCCTGCTCAATCCGCAGATCGTGTCTGACCTGAAACTTGCCGATCACGGCCTCAGGATCGTCGAGCGGCGCGCGCAGAACTTCCTCCCCGCGCCCGACGGCAGCTATTTGCTGACGGGCGAAGGCCGAACCCGGGAGTCGGTCGCAAAGCTCAGCCGCAAGGACGCCGCCGCAATCGGCGTGTTCTCAGGGGAACTCGAAGCCATCGCCGACGTGCTGCGGCAATTCGTGCTGCGCGCACCGCCGAACCTCGTCGAGGGCTTTGGCATCAGCGCGATCAGCGAGGCCTTCAACGCGCTCGGCACCGCCAACATCCTGCGCCGGCTGTCGATGGATCAGCAGCGCAATCTGCTCGACCTGTTCACGCGATCGGCCGGCGAGATGCTCGATGAGCGTTTCGAGAACGACCTCGTCAAGGCGCTATTCGGCTTCGATGCCATCGTCGGCAATTATGCCAGCCCCTACGCGGCGGGCTCGGCCTATGTGATGCTGCATCATGCGTTCGGCGAGGTGAACGGCAAGAAAGGCGTCTGGGGCCACGCGATCGGCGGCATGGGTGCGATCACCCAGGCGATGGCGCGTGCCGCGCGCAGCCATGGCGTCGAGGTCGAAACCGATGTGGCCGTCCGCGAGGTGATCGTCGAGAAGGAGCGCGCCGTCGGCGTCGTCCTCGACAATGACAAGGCCGTGCGCGCCAAATACGTCGTCTCGAACGTCAATCCGAAGCTGCTGTACACACGCCTGGTGCCGGAAGGCGCATTGGCGCCCGAGTTCCGCGCGCGCATCTCACGATGGCGGAACGGGTCCGGCACGTTCAGGATGAACGTGGCGCTAAATGCCCTGCCCTCGTTCAGCGCGCTGCCCGACCCGGGGGATCACCTCACGGCGGGGATCATCATCGCTCCGAACCTCGGCTACATGGATCGCGCCTGGCACGATGCGCGCGAATTCGGCTGGAGCCGCGCGCCGGTCGTCGAGGTGCTGATCCCCTCGACGCTCGACGACAGCCTGAGCCCGCCGGGCCAGCATGTCGCGAGCCTGTTTTGCCAGCACGTCGCGCCGCAACTGCCCGACGGCAGATCGTGGGACGATCATCGCGAAGAGGTCGCCGATCTGATGATCGCAACCGTCGATCGCTACGCCCCCGGCTTCGCAGGCAGCGTGATCGGCCGCCAGGTCCTGTCGCCTCTCGACCTCGAGCGGCAATTCGGCCTGCTCGGCGGCGACATCTTTCACGGTGCGCTGACACTGAACCAGTTGTTCTCGGCGCGGCCGATGCTCGGCCATGCCGACTATCGCGGACCTCTGAAGGGTCTCTACCATTGCGGTTCCGGCGCCCATCCCGGCGGCGGCGTCACCGGCGCCCCCGGCCACAATGCCGCGCGGGCCATCCTGGCCGACCATCGCGCGCTGTTCTCGTAGACGACACACCGCGCGCCGCGGGACAAGCTGTGGACAGGCGTGTTGAGAAGCTGTGGGTCTGCGGTGGACAGCGGCCTTGCCTCAAGACGGGATAACCGGTGGACGCCACTGTGGAGCGGCTGTGCGACAGACGCTGACAATCCCGGGACAACGCTGTTGACGTCTTGTCGAGAAGCTGCGCGTGGCTCTGTGGACAACCGGCCAAAAAGAAAACACCGGGCGACAAGTCGTCCGGTGCTTCCCTGAGAACGCCGTTCGAGAAATTACTTCAGCGAGCCGCTGATCGAGTTGAAGGTCCCGCTCAGTGCCGTGCCGACGCCATTCACCGCAGCGATGATGGCGATGGCGATACCGGTTGCGATCAGTCCGTATTCGATGGCGGTCGCGCCGGATTCATTCCGCAAAAACTTAACGATAAAAGCCTTCATTGCAGCCCTGCCCTTGGTTGTGATGCCTTGGAACGAAGGGTGTTCCCAGTTCCGCCGCCCTAGTAGTACGGCAACATCTAAGGTTGTCTGAACCGGGAACCTCTCAATTCTCGCGATATTCGATTGAATCCGGCTTGAAATTTTAACAAAAACCGCGCTACCGGCCTCCGATGACCCCGTCCACACACCGCGCCAGCGTCACCCTTCCTGATGAATCGACCGCAAAGCGCGTGGTAGACGCGCTTTCCGAGCTGTTTTTCGAGGATCAGGCGGCGTTTGCGGCCTTCGAGCGACCGGATGGCCGCTGGGACGTCACCGTCCATTTTGCCGAGCCGCCGGACCAAAATTTACTGCGCGAGCTGGTCGGCCAAGCTGTGCGGCAGGATGTCGCATCTACTTTAGTCTTTGATACCGTGGAGGCCAAGGACTGGGTCAAGGCCAGCCTCGAGGATCTTGTCCCGGTCGCCGCCGGCCGCTTTATCGTCCACGGCCAGCATGACCGGCACCGGATACCCCCCAACAAGCTCGGGATCGAGATCGAGGCGGCGCTGGCCTTCGGCACCGGCCATCACGGCACCACCCGCGGCTGCCTGCTGCTGCTCGACCACGTGCTGAAAGCGTATCAGCCCCGCCGCGTGCTGGATCTCGGCACCGGGACCGGCGTGCTGGCGATCGCCGCCGCCAAGGCGCTGCACGGCAAGGTGCTGGCAAGCGACATCGACCCGCCGTCGGTCAGGGTCGCCGAGGAGAATGCCCGGCTGAACGGCACAGGCGATCTGGTGGACGTGATTCCCGCCACCGGCTTTGCCGCTCCGCGCTTCGCCGAGGACGGTCCGTTCGACCTGGTGCTCGCGAACATCCTCGCCAATCCGCTGCGGCAGCTGGCCGGCCCGATGGCGCGCCACCTCGCCTCGTCGGCGCAGGTCATTCTCTCCGGCCTGCTGACGCATCAGGCGCCGGCGGTCATCGCCGCCTACCGCGCCCGCGGGCTGGTGCCGCTGCGGCATCTGAAGATCGAGGGTTGGAGCAGCCTGCTGCTGCGCTCCGTGAAGTGACCGCGACCGGCAGACAGTGCGGCGACTGCACGCTCTGCTGCAAGGTGATGGCGATCGAGGAACTGGCCAAGCCCGCCAACACGTGGTGCCCGCATTGCAAGCCGGGGCGCGGCTGCCGGACCTATCCGGGCCGGCCGGCGGAATGCCGCTCGTTCAGCTGCGTCTGGCTGGCGAACGAGCTGCTGGAGGAGCACTGGAAGCCTTCCAGGTCGAAGCTCGTCCTGACCACGTCGGAAGATGGTCTTGAGGTCAGATGCGATCCGGGCTTCCCCGACGCCTGGCGCAAACAGCCGTTTTGCAACGAGCTCAGGGAATGGGCGATCTCCGGCGAGACGCTCGACATGACCGTCGTCGTGATCGCCGGCCAGCGCATGACGCTGGTGACGCCCGAGCGCGAATTCGATCTCGGCATCGTCGGCCCCGATGAGCGGATCGTGCGCGAGCTCGAGGACGGCAAGGTCGTCAATGTGACCTTGGCGAAGGCGTCCGACCTGGAACGGTAGCCGCGATCCGCGGGTTGTTTATTCGGGCGCTGGCGAATCGCTACGGTTGGTCTCGACCTTGCCCTGACCGGCCGCACGCTTGGCGCGCGCCTCGACAAGGCGGTCCAGCATCTGGACGATGACGCCGCGCTGCTTCTGTTCGACCGGCGCGATCGGGCCGCGGCGGACCGGCGGCGAGATCTTCTCAAACGTGAATGCAGGCATCGTGCATCTCCTCACCGTTGAGTTGAGACACTCCTGGACACTCCCCGTACGCTTGACCGTTGACGTGCAGTGGACATCGTCCGGCCAATTCCACTATGCCATATTCAAGCATAAGTTATGCCAAAAATATGGTCATGCTTGACCGCGCTCGCGCGAAGGTCATGCTTCATCCGAAGAGAGTGCGACGGCGATGTTCGAAGCCCATTTCCAGACGTTCGAAGAGCCTGAAGGCGGCGTGGCGCTGACTGCCCGCTTGAGCGCGCTGCGCGAGGAGCTGGCGCGGCGCAAGCTGACCGGATTCGTGGTTCCGCGCGCAGACCAGCAGCAGAATGAATATGTCGCAGCCTCCGAGGAGCGGCTCGCCTGGCTGACCGGCTTCACTGGATCGGCCGGGCTCGCGATCGTGCTGAGCAAGGAGGCCGCCCTGTTTGTCGACGGCCGCTACACGCTGCAGGCCGGCAAGCAGGTCGACCGCAAGGCCTGGCAGGTCGAGCCGCTGGTCGATCCACCGCCGGAGCACTGGCTGACCCGGCATCTGGCGGCCGGCGACCGCCTAGGATTTGACCCCTGGCTGCACACTTCTGCGGCAGCCGAACGACTGGCAGCGGCCTGCGCCAAGGCCGGCGCGGAACTGGTCGCCGTCGACAGCAATCCGCTCGATGCGATCTGGCACGAGCGGCCGGCACCGCCGCTCGGTCCGGTCACGATCCACGGCGCGCAGTTTTCCGGGGAGATCGAAGCCGAGAAGCTCAAGCGCATCCGCCTCGAGATCAACAAGCTCGGCGTCGACGCGCTGGTGCTGTCCGACAGCCACGCGGTCGCCTGGACCTTCAACATCCGCGGCGCCGACGTCTCGCATACGCCGCTGCCGCTGTCCTATGCGCTGGTACCGAAGGAAGGCCGGCCGCTGGTGTTCATCGATCAGCGCAAGCTGTCCAACTCGACACGCGACCATCTCGAGCAATCGGCCGATGTCGAGCAGCCCGCGGCGCTGGCGGCAAAACTCACCGAGCTCGCCAAGCGCGGCGCCTCGATCGCGCTCGACAGCGCGACCGCAGCCGACGCCCTGAGCCGCCTGATCGCGGGTGCCGGCGGCAAGCCGGTGCGCGGCAGCGATCCGGTCAGCCTCTTGAAGGCGGTCAAGAACATCACCGAGATCGAGGGCACGCGCACGGCGCATCAGCGCGACGCGGTGGCGCTGGTGCGTTTCCTCGCCTGGATCGATCGCGAGGCGCCCTCCGGCAGCCTCACCGAGATCGACACCGTCGAGGCGCTGGAGACGTTCCGCCGCCAGACCGGCGCGCTGAAGGACGTCTCCTTCCCGACCATCGCCGGCACCGGGCCGAACGGCGCCATCGTGCACTACCGCGTGACGCGCAAAAGCAACCGCCGCATCGAGCCCGGCGATCTCCTGCTGATCGATTCCGGCGCACAATATGAGGACGGCACCACCGACGTCACCCGCACCATCGCGATCGGCAAGCCGACCGACGAGATGCGCGACCGCTTCACCCGCGTGCTGCGCGGCCATATCGCGATCGCCCGCGCGATCTTCCCCGACGGCACCACCGGCGCGCAGCTCGACACGCTGGCGCGGCAATATCTCTGGCAGGCCGGGATCGATTTCGAGCACGGCACCGGTCACGGCGTCGGCAGCTATCTCAGCGTCCATGAAGGGCCGGCGCGGATTTCCAAGCTCGGCACCACGCCGCTGAGGCGCGGCATGATCCTGTCGAACGAGCCCGGCTACTACAAGACCGACGCCTACGGCATAAGGATCGAGAACCTCGAGCTCGTGATCGGCACCGACATTGCCGGCGCCGAGAAGCCGATCAATGCATTCGAGACGCTGACGCTGGCGCCGATCGATCGCCGCCTGATCGAGGTCAGCATGCTGAGCCCGGACGAGTTAAGCTGGCTCAACGACTACCACGCCCGCGTCGCGCATGTGGTGCGGCCGCATCTCGACGACAACGCCACCAAGCTGTGGCTGGACGAGGCAACGGCGGCGCTGAAGTAGCGGCGCGCCCAGGCATCCGCACGCTCGACGTCGTCCCCCCAATGCTCTGTGTCATCCCCCGCGAAAGCGGAGGATCCAGTACGCCGCGGCCTATCAATTCAAATACGCCTGCCTCTGGAATACTGGGTCCCCTGCTTTCGCGGAGGACGACAGCGGAATTCGCAGCTGACGACATTGGGTTTATTGCGCGAGACGAAACATCGTCACCGCGTCTCCTGAAATCGCATGGGCGTATGTCGAAACGCCCGTATTCCGCGCGGACGGGCACGCTACAGTCTTTCCACAATGCTGGATCGGACCTGAATGCACGGCGTGATGGGCAAGCCGCCCGGCGCGGCCAAAGACAACATCGCGACATCGAAGGTCATGCTGCTGATGCTCGTCGTGATGACGGGCGTGGCGCCGATCTCGCTCTACATGCTGGTGCCGGCGCTGCCGGTGCTGGCGACCACATTCGGCCGCGACATCTCTATCGCGCAGATGACGGTGTCGCTCTACATGGTCGGCATCGCGCTTTCACAGCTGATCATGGGGCCGCTGTCCGACAGGTTCGGCCGCCGGCCGGTGCTGCTCGCGGGCCTCGGACTGATGGTCGTGGCCGGCGTCGGCTCGGTGTTCGCCGAGACCCTGCCGCAACTGATTGCGGCGCGCTTCTTCCAGGCGCTCGGCGGCGCCAGCGGCATGGTGATCAGCCGTGCCATCATCCGCGATCTCTATCCGCGCGAGCGGGTCGGCGCCATGATCAGCCTCGTCGTCGCCGCGCTGATGATCGCGCAGATGGTGAGCCCGCTGACCGGCGGCCTGCTGGAGACCACATTCGGCTGGCGCGCGATCCTCTATCTCATCACCGCGGCGTCGCTGATCACCACGATCTTCATCGCGCTGGCGCTGCCGGAAACCCGCCGCGACCGCGCCGACAGCTCCAGCTTTCGCGGCGACCTCGGCAAGCTGATGACGAGCCGCGCCTTCGTCGGCTATCTGCTGTGTCAGGTGCTGGCGTCGCAGATCATCTTCGCCTTCGCCGGCGGCGGCCCCTACATCGTGGTGACCCAGATGGGCCGGACCAGTGCCGAGTATGGCGCGTGGTTCGCGATGACGGGGTTCGGCTACTTCGTCGGCAATCTCTTGTGCGTGCGCTTCGCGCCGCGGCACTCGCTGGAGAAATTGATCTGGTTCGGCCTCGCGCTGCAGGTCGGCGGCAGCCTGTTGAACCTGGTCTGGAGTTTTACCGGAGTAAACCAGGCCCCGCTCTGGCTGTTCGGCACCCAGATGATCGTGATGATCGCCAACGCCTTCGTGATGGCCAATTCCGCCGCCGGCGCCATCAGCATCCGGCCCGAAGCCGCCGGCACCGCCTCGGGCGCCATGGGGTTCCTGCAGCAGGGCATCGGCTCGCTGATCTCGCAATTCGGCGCCTATCTCGGCGGCCACTCCACCACGACGCTGCCGCTGACCGCGGCGATCTTCGCGATCTCGATCGCCTGCGCCTGCACCATGATCTTCGTCGTGCCGCGGCGGCAGGTGGTGGTGAGCGAGGAGCTGATCGCGCAGGCCGAGGAGGATGAGCAGGGGATGATGTGAGCAGTTCGTCATTCCGGGGCGATGCGCAGCATCGAACCCGGAATCTCGAGATTCCGGGTTCGCCTCTTCGAGGCGCCCCGGAATGACGGACAACCCTACTCCCCGATCAGCTTCAGCCACTCGTCCTCGGTCAGCACCTGGACGCCGTGCTTCTGCGCTTCGGCAAGCTTCGAGCCGGCGCCCGGCCCCGCGACGACGTAGTCGGTCTTCTTCGACACCGAACCGGCCGCCTTGGCGCCCAGCCGTTCGGCGGTCGCCTTGGCCTCGTCGCGCGTCATCTTTTCGAGCGATCCGGTGAACACCACGGTCTTGCCGGCGACCGCCGAATTGCTCTTCGGCTTCTCGGCGTCGATGATCTCGTCGAGCTCTCCGGTCAGCCGCTCGACGATGCCGCGATTGTGGCTCTCGCCGAAATAGTCGGCGATGCTCTTGATCACGGTGTCGCCGATCTGGTCGAGCGCATCCATCTCCGCCATCGCTTCCTCGTCGCCCTTGGCGACCTTGAGGCAGGCATCGTGGAACGCGTCCCAGGAGCCATAGCCGCGCGCCAGTGCCAGCGCGGTGGTCTCGCCGACATGGCGCATGCCGAGCGCGTAGATGAAGCGTTCCAGGCCAATCCTGCGCCGGCTGTCGATCGCGGCGAACAGATTGCGCACCGAGGTCTCGCCGTAGCCTTCGATGTCCTCGAGCTTCAGCTTCGCGTTGCGCTTTTGCAGCGTGAAGATATCAGCCGGCTCCTTGACCCATCCCTCGTCGAAGAAATATTGCAACTGCTTCACGCCGAGACCGTCGATGTCGAAGGCGCGGCGCGACACGAACAGAATGAGGTGTTCGACCTTCTGGAACGGACAGGCGAACTCGCCGGTGCAGCGGGCGCGCGAGCCCTCCTCGCCGGCCGCAGTCTCCTCGCGCACCACGTCGGTGTGCAGCGGGCACGGGCACTTCTTCGGGAAGTGGAATTCCTTCGCATTCTTCGGCCGCTTGTCGATCACGACGTCGACGACCTGCGGGATCACGTCGCCGGCGCGCTGGATCACCACGGTGTCGCCGATCCTGATGTCGCGCCCCTCGCGCAGCACCTCGCCCTTGTTGCCGATGCCCTTGATGTAGTCCTCATTGTGCAGCGTGACGTTCTGCACGATCACGCCGCCGACACCGACCGGCTCGAGCTTGCCGACCGGCGTGAATGAGCCGGTGCGCCCGACCTGGATCTCGATGTCGCGCAACACCGTCATGGCGCGCTCGGCCGGGAATTTGTGCGCGATCGCCCAGCGCGGCGTGCGCGACACGAAGCCGAGCCGCTCCTGCCAGTCGATGCGATCGACCTTGTAGACGACGCCGTCGATGTCGTAGTCGAGCTCGGCGCGCTGCTCCTCGATCTTGCGATGGAAGACGATCAGCTCCTCGACCGAGTGGCACAGCTTGGTCAGCGGATTGGTCTTGAAGCCGCACCGCTCGAACCAGTGGATCATGCCGGTCTGGGTATCCTCCGGCAGCGCGCTCATCTCGCCCCAGGCATAGGCGAAGAAGCCGAGCGGCCGCGAGGCAGTGATTGTGGGATCCTTCTGCCGCAGCGAGCCGGCCGCCGAATTGCGCGGATTGGCGAAGATGGTGTCGCCGGCCGCCTTCTGCCGCTCGTTGAGCGCGAGGAACGCCTTCTTGGTCATATAGACCTCGCCGCGCACCTCGCAAATGTCGGGCACGTTGCGGCCCTTCAGCTTCTGCGGCACGTCCTCGAGCGTGCGGATGTTGGCGGTGACGTCCTCGCCCTCGGCGCCGTCGCCGCGGGTTGCCGCGGTGACGAGTTCGCCGCCCTCGTAGCGCAGCGACATCGAGAGCCCGTCGATCTTCGGCTCGGCCGAGAAATCGATCTTGTCATCCGGCAGCTTGAGGAAGCGCGTGATGCGCCCGACGAAATCGACCACGTCGGCTTCCGCGAACGCGTTGTCGAGCGACAGCATCGGCAGCGAATGACGAACCTTCCGGAAGCGCCCCGACGGCGCGGCGCCGACCTTCTGCGACGGCGATTCCGCGGTGACGAATTCAGGGAAGCGCTTCTCGATCGCATTGTAGCGCTGCCGCAGCGCGTCGTATTCGGCGTCGCTGACGCTCGGCGCATCGTCCTGATAGTAGCGCTTGTCGTGACCTTCGAGCTCGAGCGCAAGGTGCATCAATTCGACCTTGGCCTGGGCCTTGGTGAGCTTGTCGACGTCGGAGAGTTCTTTCTTTTTTGCTGCTTTAGCCATGCGACGGGCGCGCTATAGTTTTTCGTCATTCCGGGGCGGTCCGTCAGGACCGAACCCGGAATCTCGAGATTCCGGGTTCGATGCTTCGCATCGCCCCGGAATGACTGTGTGGGAAATGGGGCTCATGTCGTACTACGTGTACATTCTAGCAAGTCGACGAGACGGAGCAATCTATGTTGGGATCACCAACGATCTCGTGCGCGGGTCTACGAACATCGAATGAAGGCCGTCCCAGGCTTCACGTCCAAATACAACATCACGCAGCTGGTTTGGTTCGAAATCTACGACGACCCGATCTCCGCGATATCACGCGAGAAGGAGCTCAAGAAGTGGAAGCGAGCCTGGAAGACGCAATTGATCGAAGCGAGCAATCCGCAGTGGAATGACTTGTACGAGTCGATCTGTACCTGAGGTGGTCATTCCGGGGCATCGCGCAGCGATGAACCCGGAATCTCGAGATTCCGGGTTCGATGCTTCGCATCGCCCCGGAATGACGAGGGGAGAGATTACGCTGTCGCCGCCCGGAGCAGCCGTTCCGCGGCCGCCCTCGCCTCCGCGGTGATCTCGGCGCCGGCCAGCATGCGCGCGATCTCCTCGCGGCGGTGGTCGGCGGCGAGCGCGTTGACGCGGGTGGCGACCCGCTTGCCCTTGTCGAGCGCATCCTTGGAGATCAGGAGATGCTGGCTGGCGCGGGCCGCGACCTGCGGCGCGTGCGTCACCGCCATCACCTGCACCTTGCCGGCAAGGCGCGCCAGCCGCGAGCCGATCGCATCGGCCACCGCGCCGCCGACGCCGGTGTCGATTTCGTCGAACACCAAGGTCGGCGCCGAGCCGCGATCGGCCAGCACGACCTTCAGCGCCAGCAGGAAGCGCGACAGTTCGCCGCCGGAGGCGACCTTCATCATCGGCCCCGGCTTGGTGCCCGGATTGGTCTGCACCCAGAACTCGACACGGTCGATGCCCTGCGGCCCCGGCGCGGCCGCGTTGCTGTCGACCTGGGTCATGAACTTCGCGCGCTCGAGCTTGAGCGGCGCAAGCTCGGCGTTGACGGCCTTGTTGAGCTTCTCGGCGGCCTTGGTGCGCGCCGCCGACAGTTTGGCGGCAGCTGCCGCATAGCGCTTGTCGGCTTCACCGGCGGCCGCTTCCAGCTTCTTCAGCTGGTCGGCGCCGGCATCGATCAGCGCGACGTCGCCGGCATATTGCGCCGCCAGCGCGGCCAGCAGATCGACCGGCGTCGAATATTTACGCGAGGCCGCGCGCAGCGCGAACAGCCGCTCCTCGATGCGCTCCAGCTCGGCCGGATCGAAATCGGTTGCCGCCAGCGCGGCGTTGAGGTGCTGGTCGGCTTCTTCCAGCGCGTTGATCGCAATATCGATCGCCTTGACCGCGGGCTCGATCAGCGCGGGCGCATTGGCGGCGCGCCGTTCCAGCCGCCGTACCGCCGCCGACAGCGACGCCACCGGCGAATGCGAGCCGCCGATCGCCTCCTGCGCCTCGCGCAGATCGGTTGCGATCTTCTCGCCCTGCATCATGGTGGTGCGGCGACCCGCGAGCTCGGTCTCCTCGCCTTCCTTCGGCGCCAGCGTCTTCAATTCCTGCGAGGCATGGCGCAGATAGTCGGCCTCGCGCGCGGCGCGCTCCATGCCGGCGCGATGCTCGTCGAGATTAGCATTGGCAGTCCGCCTGATATCCCACAGCGCTTCCAGCGCCGCGACGTCCTTCTCGTGTCCGGCGAAGGCGTCGAGCAGCTGGCGATGGGTGGAGGCGTCGACCAGCGCGCGCTCGTCATGCTGGCCATGGATCTCGACCAGCGCGGCACCGACCGCCTTCAGGGTCTGCACGCTGATCGCCTGATCGTTGATGAAGGCGCGGGTGCGGCCGTCGGCGAATTGCACGCGGCGCAGGATCATCTCACCGGTGTCGTCGAGGCCGTTCTCGGCCAGGATCCCGGCCGCCGGATGCCCCTTCGGGACGTCGAACATGGCGGTGACCTGCCCCTGTTCAGCGCCGTGGCGCACCAGTCCGGCATCGCCGCGGCCGCCGAGCGCCAGCGCAAAGGCATCGAGCAGGATGGATTTGCCTGCGCCGGTTTCGCCGGTCAGCACCGCGAGGCCACGGGAAAATTCGATATCGAGCCGTTCGATCAGGACGATGTCACGGATCGACAGACGCGCCAGCATGCGAGGACAATTCCTAGCCGAGACCTATCTTCTTGAAGGTCCTGCTGATCCAGGATCCCTGATTCTCGCTCGGCTCGAGACCGCCGGACTTTACTAGATTATATGCGTCCTTGTACCAGCGGCTGTCTGGAAAATTGTGGCCGAGCACCGCGGCCGCGGTCTGCGCCTCGCCGGCGATGCCGATCGCCATGTAGGCCTCGGTGAGGCGGTAGAGCGCCTCCTCGACGTGGCGCGTGGTCTGGTACTGCGTGACCACGGTCTTGAAGCGGTTGATCGCGGCGGTGAAGTCGCGCTTGCCCATGTAATAGCGCCCGACCGCCATTTCCTTGCCGGCGAGCTGGTCTCGCGCAGCCTGGATCTTGGACTTGGCCTGGGTGGCGTATTCCGAGGTCGGATATTTGCGGACCACCTCTTCGAGCGCCGCGATCGCCTTCTCGGTGCGGCTCTGGTCGCGCGAGATGTCCGGAATCTGGTCGAAATGCGATGCCGCGATCAGGTACTGGGCGTAGGACGCGTCCGGGCTGCCGGGATGCAGCGTGACGTAGCGGGTGGCAGAGCCGATGCAGCTGTCGTAGTCGCCCGCCTGGTAGAACGAATAGGCCGACATCAAGAGCGACTTGCGCGCCCAGTCGGAATAGGGATGCTGACGGTCGACTTCCTCGAACTTCTTCGAGGCGGCCTTCAGGTCCTTCTTCTCGTTCATCATGTACAAGCCCTCATTGTAGAGCTTGTCCGCGGGCTCATCGACGAACGTGTCGTCCTTGGCCATGAACTTGTCCCACAGCGCGCCGGTGCCGCAGCCGCTGAGCGGCATGGCCAGCACAATCAGGCCCGCCGCAAAACGCAGCGTGCGCGCGGCCTTGGTCAGGCCGGAGACGTCAGAAGAATTGCGTGATTCGAGCGCCATACGCATTGCCGACATGGATTTTAGAACCTGACGCCTTTGATGCGGTTAACGGCGACCCCACTCCACCCATGAACCGCGGTCATGGATGCAATATTTCCAGTGCCTTGACTGCCGTTACTCGCAACCGCAGGCCTGCTTAGCCGAAAAATGACCGTGGACCAACCGAATACGGAGCCATTCCGCCGGGAATAAGGCGACCCGGCGAAGCTCACAGCCTGCTGTGGTTATTACGGAAATTGGGCCCGACCGGCCAGGCGATCAGGACTTGGGCGATCAGGACACGTCCGGGCCATAGGCCGGGGCGACGAGGCCGCCCACGGTGCCTGCACCGGCTTCGACATGGCCACGGGCCGGCCGCCGAGCCGTCTCCGATTCGACCACCCGCCAGGCGCTGCGGTCGGCGAGCAGCGCCTTCAGCACCGCGTTGTTGAGCTTGTGGCCGCCCCGTACCGAACGGTAGCTGCCGAGCAGCGGCAGGCCGGCCAGCGCCAGATCGCCGATCACGTCGAGCACCTTGTGGCGGGCGCATTCGTCGGCGTAGCGCAGGCCCTCGGCGTTGAGCAGACGGGCCTCGTCGAACACCACGGTGTTGTCGAAGGACGCGCCGAGCGCGAAGCCTGCACCCCACAGCCGCGCCACGTCGCTCATGCAGCCGAACGTGCGGGCACGGGCAACCTCGCGGCGGAAACCTTCCGGCGACAGATCGAAGGTGAAGGTCTGGCGACCAATCACCTGGTTGGTGAAATCGATCTCGACTTCGGTGCGGAACCCGCCGGCGAACGGACGCAGCTCGCCAACCGATTCGCCGATCTTGACCTGCACCGGCTTCAAAACCTGGATGAAGCGGCGGACGCCGGGCTGGGTCACAATGCCGGCCTGATCGATCGCCGCGACGAACGCCGCAGCGCTGCCGTCCATGATCGGAACTTCGGCGCCGTCGACTTCGATGGTGGCGTTGTCGACGCCCATGCCGCGCAGCGCCGCGAGCACGTGCTCGGCGGTGGAAACCAGCGGCCCTTCGCGGTCACCCAGCACCGTCGCGAACTCGGTCGCGATCACCGCATCGGCGGTGGCCACGACTTCACGGTCGGAACCGTCGAGACCGGTGCGGACAAAAATAAAACCCGCATCAACAGGTGCAGGTCCCAGGGTGAGACTGACAGGAAGACCGGAATGAACGCCTACGCCAGTCACGGTGGCTTGCGACCGAAGCGTTGTTTGACGGCTGAACTTCATTCGATAATGCCCACTACCCGACTTCACTCAATTCAAGTGGCCAATTTCCCCAAGGCCGACTCGCTTGAGCTCCCCAAGTCACGGCAGACCATAGTCACGGCCCTAAACCGCGCCAACTCACGCTTCTTTACCGATTGTTACCCCATCTCCGCCGCATTCACGCCCAAGGTAAACCAAACTACGGCAGCGAAAGCGGTCCTCGGCAACGCGCCATCTGACCACCGAAAGAATAATTAATCATTTAAAATCAGTTGCTTGTTCATCCGGCGCGATCGCCTGCCCGCGACAAGGAAAAGGCCCCGGCGGTTCCCCGCCGAGGCCTTCTTCGTGGCCAAGATTGTAACAAACTTCAGTTTGCCTGCCGGCGCAGGAAGGCCGGGATATCAAGATGGTCGTCGCCCTGTGGCGCTGGGGCAACAGGTGCCTGGCGGCCATGAGCGTCCAGACCCTGCGGCGCAGGGCGCTTTGCATATTCGGATACCGGCGATTCGTTCGCCGAAATCTGCTGGGCGACGCTGCGGGCCGGCTTGCGCTCGGGCAGTGGCGGCATCGTCGGCATGGCCGGACCGGAGGAACGGGCCGCGATCGGCGGCTCGGTCTCCTCGTCGCGGCGGCCGAGGCCGACATTGGCCAACCGCTGCAGCAGCGACAGGCGGGTCTTCTGCGGGTGTTCCGGTTCGCCGTCACCGCTGGCCTGGCGGATTTCGGCCTGCGCCGGCATCGGCAGATCCTCGAACTTCGGCATCCGCGGAGCACGGACCGGCGACCGTTCCGCCGCCTGCGGGATGAAGGTCTCGGGCGGCATCGGCTCATGCTGCTCGGCCCGGGCGGCCTCGTGGTCCGGGAACAGCGAGGGCTTCTGGGCAATCGGCCGCACGGTGACGTCACCGTAGGAGGCCGGCTGCATCGGCGCCTGGGCGGCCGGCGCGCTGTCGGGAGCAACCGCGGCGGCGATCGCCGCGAGCGCGGCGCGCTCGACGGCCGGACGCTGCTGCTGGCCGGCCGGAGCCGCAATCGGGGCGACCGTCACGCCGGTCGGCGGTTCCAGCTTCTGGGCACGCTCGGCCATGCGCTGATTGTCGGCACGCAGGCGGGCGGTCAGATCGGCCAGCCGGCTCTCCGGCGAACCGCCCGACTGCTGCGCGGCGGGAGCCTGGGCTCGGGAGGCGATCGCGGCCTGCTCGATACCAGTTGCGACCACCGAGACGCGAATGACGCCGTCGAGCGATTCGTCGAAGGTGGCGCCGACGATGATGTTGGCGTCGGCGTCGACTTCTTCGCGGATGCGGGTGGCAGCTTCGTCGACCTCGAACAGGGTCAGGTCCTTGCCGCCCGTGATCGAGATCAAGAGGCCGCGGGCGCCCTTCATCGAGCTGTCGTCGATCAGCGGGTTGGCGATCGCGGCTTCCGCGGCGGTCAGCGCGCGCTTCTCGCCGGTGGCTTCGCCGGTGCCCATCATCGCCTTGCCCATTTCGCGCATCACGGCGCGGACGTCGGCGAAGTCGAGGTTGATCAGACCTTCCTTGACCATCAGGTCGGTGATGCAGGCGACGCCCGAGTACAGCACCTGGTCGGCCATCGCGAAGGCGTCGGCGAAGGTGGTCTTCTCGTTGGCGACCCGGAACAGGTTCTGGTTCGGAATGATCAGCAGCGTGTCGACCACCTTGTGCAGCTCGGCGATGCCGTGCTCGGCGGTGCGCATCCGGCGCTGACCTTCGAAGTGGAACGGCTTGGTCACCACGCCGACGGTGAGGATTCCCATCTCGCGCGCGGCCTTGGCGATCACGGGTGCAGCACCGGTGCCGGTGCCGCCGCCCATGCCGGCGGTGACGAACACCATGTTGGCGCCGGTGAGGTGATCGCGCAGCTCGTCCATCACCTCCTGCGCGGCCGCAGCGCCGACGTCGGGCTGCGAACCGGCGCCGAGGCCCTGGGTGACCTGGGTGCCCATCTGCACGATGCGCTGCGCCTTCGACATGGTCAGCGCCTGCGCGTCGGTGTTGGCGACGACGAAGTCGACGCCCTGCAACCCGGCGGTGATCATGTTGTTGACGGCATTACCACCCGCGCCGCCGACGCCGAAGACGGTGATCCGCGGTTTCAGCTCGCTGATGTCAGGGGGTGTCAGATTGAGTGCCATGGTTGCCTCTCTCGATTATGCGCGCGTTGGTTCGTCCCGGCCGCTGGCCGCCGGAGCTGGTGAAAATGCAGTGAGCCGGGGTGCGGTCATCAGAAGCCCTCGCGAAGCCATCGTCCGACCTTTCCGAAGTAACCGTCTGTCCCTGTCCTGAGCTGCCGCGTGCGCCGCGGTTCGACATGTTCAAGATGTGCGTATTGCGGATAGACTAGGAGGCCCGTCGGCACCGAGAATGAGGCGCCCTTCGCCTCGTTCGGCAGCCGGCCGAAGCCGAGCGGACGGCCGATGCGGACCTGACGGTTCAGGATGCGGGTGGCAAGCTCGACGGTGCCGGTGAGCTGCGAGGCGCCGCCGCTCAGCACGACGCGCGCCCTCGGCTCTGCCGCAAAGGGGGAATCCGCGAGCCGGTCACGGACCATTTCGAAAATCTCCTCGGCGCGATGCCGGACAATGTTCGCAATCGTGGCGCGGGACACGATTTGCGGCGTCTCCCGATCATCGCCTGCAGTGGGAACGGACATCAGCTCGCGCGAGTCCGAACCGCCGGTCAGCACCGTGCCGTATAAGGTCTTGATTCGCTCGGCATCCGCAATGCACGCGCCGATGCCGCGCGCAAGGTCCATCGTGATGTGTTGTCCGCCCAGCGCAAATCCGGATGCGTGCACGAGACGTCCGCCGGAGTATGTCGCGATCGTGGTCGATCCCGCGCCCATCTCGACGACGGCAGCGCCGAGATCGGCCTCGTCGTCGGTCAGCACCGAGAGGCCCGCGACATAGGGGCTCGACGCCATGGCTTCGACGTTGAGATGGCAGCGCTCGACCACCAGCATCAGGTTCTTGGCGACCGTCGCGTCCGACGTCACCACGTTCATGTCGACGCCGAACTGGCGCGCCACCATGCCTCTGGGATCGCGGATGCCCTTGACGCCGTCGAGCGCGTAGCCGACCGGCAGCGCGTGCAGCACGGTGCGGCCCGCGCCTGCGGCGTGGCGCATGCCGGCGGACGTGACGCGGCTGATATCGTCCGAGGTCACCGAGCCGCCGCGGATATCGGCCGCGGCCTCGACCAGCTGGCCGTGCTGCCGGCCGCCGGAGACCGACAGCAGGACGGATTCGACACGGACCTTGGCCATGCGCTCGGCCAACGCCACCGCGTGGCGCACCGCCTTCTCGCATTCGGCGAGATCGACCACGGAGCCGGCCTTGACGCCGCGCGACTGGATCTGGCTGTAGCCGATCAATTCGACCGCATGGGTGCGTCCGCGCAGCGCCTCGTTCGGCGGCGATGGCCTCAGCCGCGCGATCATGCAGGCGATCTTGCTGGAGCCGACATCGAGCGAAGCCACCATCGCGGTGCGCTTCTGCATCGGGCGGGTCTTCGGGGTCAGGTTGCGATCGAGGCCGGTCATGCGGAGTCACCGGCCTTCTTCTTGGACTTCTTGTCCTTGAACAGTTCGTCGCGCGCCTTGCCGGCGTCCTCCGACAATTGCACGATAAGCCGATCGGGCAGCCGCATGTCGACGGCGACAATGTCGCGCGAGAACAGCTTCTCGTCCTTGTCGAGCCTGGAGAGCGCAGCGAGCGCGTTGCCGACGTCGTTCTCTGGCAGGCGGACGTCGAGACCGTCCTTGAGGCGCAGGTTCCAGCGCCGCTCGCCGACGAAGATCGCCGCCTTGGTCACCGAACGGACCTGCGGATAACGGTCGAGCAGCGCCAGGAAGTCGTGGGCCCTGACGTCGGCGCCCTTGCCGACCACGAGCGGCAGATTGAGGAAGCGGCGCGAGACGTAGGGCTCGAGCACCGCGCCGTCGGAAGCGATCACCGACAGGCGGCCGTTCTGCTGCCACAGCGCGAAGGCGGTGCGCTCGACGATGTCGATCTGCAGCCGGCCCGGATAGAGCTTCAGGATCGTGGCATCCGCGATCCAGGGATTGGCCTTCAGCTTGGCGCGCACGGTGTCGGCGTCGAGGAACAGCAGCGAGGAGCGGCCGTTGACGCCGCCGATCGCGAGCACCTCGTCCTGGCTCAGCTGCTTGCGGCCGTTGATGCCGACGGTGGTGATGCGGAAGCCGGCGGTGTTGGCGAGCGCGTTGCGGGCATCGCTGAGCGCGGTGGTGAATTCCTCGACATGACCACCCTTGACGATGCCAAGGCCCAGGCTGCCGAACAGGATCGCGAGCGTCGCGACCAGCCCGATGCGGCGCGGCAGATAGCGTTCGACCATCAGGATGTAGCGGTTCGGCGGCTCGCGATCGATGATGACTTGCGGCCGCTTGGCGGCACGCCGCCTGCGGGGTGCGAGATGGGCGCCGACATACTCGCGCAGCAGCACCGCCGCTCCGATAGCGGCTGCTCTCAGGTCAGCTTGAGGCCCCAGCGATCGCAGCGATCGGGTGAGGCGTCCTGCACCATCCATTGCACGAGCTCGTCACATGTTGCGCCCGCAAACCCCGCGGGTCCCGGCACAAATCACGTCTCGGCTAGACCGGTGGGATTAGAGTGGCCCCCTGTTCCCTGGTTGCGATCCTCGAAGCGGTAATCCGCGACAGCTCACGCCCCGGCAGCCAAGCGCTACATGCGCCGCCAGCGTTAACCTTCGGGCTTCCTGGTAAACAAAGGGTAAATGACTTCGGCCTGGAGCGTGTTTTGATCAACGCTGTGAGTACTTTGCCGCGAACTCGTTAGCATTTTAGCAACAGCGCCCGGGTTCCATCCGGCCGACCAGGGCGGGTTCCCCCTGGCCGGGCATTAACTTCGGACGCGGCGGCGGGCCAGCTCGATCTGGTCGGTGAGGAAGTCGGAAAAGGCGATACCCTGTGCTTTCAAGGCCTTAGGGTACAGTGATGCCGCGGTGAGCCCCGGCAGAGTGTTGGTCTCAAGATAGACCGGGCCATTGGCCGAGACGATGAAATCGCTGCGCGAGTAGCCGGTGCAGGACAGCGCGCGGTGCGCCCGCAGCGCATGGTCCATGATCGCGGCGCTGACCTCGGGCGCGAAGCGGCCAGGACAAATCTCCTGGGTCGACTTCAAAAGGTATTTGGCTGTGTAGTCGAAGGTTCCCTCCCCCGGCACGATCTCGATCGGCGGCAGCGCGAACACGGAGCCGTCGGACTGCTCGAGCACGCCGCAGGTCGCCTCCACGCCCGATACGAACGGCTCGATCAGATACTCTTCATGCTTCGCGGCATTACGGACCGCGACGAGATCCTGCTTCGCGTTGACGAAGATCAGCCCGTAGCTCGATCCGTCCTTGGCCGGTTTTGCGATCAGCTTGCCGTGTTTCGCAAAGGCGTCATCGATCTGTTCGACATTGATGCCCTGCGGCGCGTTGAGGCCCGCGATCGCGGCGAAGCGCTTGGCCGACGGCTTGTCGAACGCCAGATGCGACGATGCCGAGCCGGAGCCGGTGAACGCGACGCCGCGCATCTCGCACATCGCCTGCAACTCGCCATTCTCGGCGCGGCCGCCGTGCAAACCGAACACCAGCACACGCTGCTCGGCGCTCGCCTTGTCGAGCGCCTGGTCGAGTGCGATGCCGCGACCGTCGGGTTTGAAGTCGACCTCGAACGGACGCGTGTGGCCGAGCAGTTTTTCCGACGTCACCGCGTGCACGGTGTCGTCGACGTCCCAGAACCAGAGATCCGCGTCGGGCAGCGCGCGGTGCAGCGCCTGCGTGCTCGCCACCGAGACCAGACGCTCCTTGTTGGTGCCGCCGAACAGAATGGTCACCTGCATCTTCTTTGCCTGTCTTCGCTGCTTCCGTCATTCCGGGATGGTCCGAAGCACCAGACCGGACTCTCGAGATTCCGGGTTCGATGCTGCGCATCGCCCCGGAATGACGACTACGATGAATTCCCGATCCGCTTGATTTCCCAGTGTAGCTCAATTCCGCTGCTTTGCTTGACCCGTTCACGCACCATCTCGCCGAGCGTCTCGATGTCGTGCCCGGTAGCGTTGCCGGTGTTGATCAGGAAATTGCAGTGCATCTCTGACACCTGCGCGCCGCCTATTTTGAGGCCGCGACAGCCGGCGGCATCGATCAGCTTCCAGGCGCTGTTGCCGGGCGGATTCTTGAAGGTCGAGCCGCCGGTCTTCTCGCGGATCGGCTGCGCGGTCTCGCGATGGCTCTGCACCTCGTTCATGCGGGCGCGGATCGCCTCAGCATCGGTGATCGTGCCGCGGAAGCGCGCCGAGGTGAACACGATCGACGGATCGGCGCCGCTGTTGCGGTAGACGAACTTCATGTCGGCATTGTCGAACGTATGCTTCGTTCCGTCGCGGCCGATGCCGGTGGCCTCGATCAGCACGTCCTTGGTCTCGCCGCCATTGGCGCCGGCATTCATGCGCAGCGCGCCGCCGACGGTGCCGGGAATGCCGAAGAAGAATTCCATGCCGCCGATGTCAGCAGACGCAGCCGTCTCGGCGACGCGCTTGTCGAGCGCCGCAGCGCCGGCGATGACGACATCGCCGGCCGCGCTGGTCTCGCCGAACGCGCGCGGCGCGAGCCGGATCACGACGCCGGGCATGCCGCCATCGCGCACGATCAGATTGGAGCCGACGCCGACGACATAGACCGGCAATTCCTGCGGCAGGCGCTTCAGGAAATATGCGAGGTCATCTTCATCTGCCGGCGTGAACAACACCTGTGCCGGGCCGCCGACGCGAAACCAGGTCAACTCGGCCAGCGACTGGTTCGCCAGCAGCCGCCCGCGCAGCTCCGGCATCGCGGCTTTCAGGTCGGGCGTGATGTCGGGGAAGGTCACGATCACCCCAACGCCTTCAATTCGCCGGGCAGCGCGTAGGCCCATTGCGTGATGTTGCCGGCGCCGAGGCAGACGACGAGGTCGCCGGGCTTGGCAAGGCCGTGCACGATCTTCGCGAGCTCGCCCGCGTTCGGCAGCGGCACCACATTGCGATGGCCGTGGGCGCGCAGGCCGGCGGCGAAATGATCACGGTCGACGCCGGCGATCGGCGCCTCGCCGGCCGGATAGACCTCGGCGACCACGACCGCATCGGCGTCGTTGAAGCAGGTGCAGAATTCCTCGAACAGCGATTGCAGGCGGGTGTAGCGATGCGGCTGCACCACGGCGACGATCTTGCCGTTGACGGATTCCCGCGCCGCCTTCAGCACGGCTGCGATCTCGACGGGATGATGACCGTAATCGTCGATCACGGTGATGCCGTTGGTCTCGCCGGTCTTGGTGAAGCGCCGCTTGACGCCGCCGAAGCCGGCCATGGCCTGGCGGATGACGTCGTCGGACACGCCAAGCTCGTGCGCGACCGCGATCGCCGCCGTCGCATTCGATGCGTTGTGGCGCCCCGGCATCGGCAGCATGATATCGGCGATCTCGTGGACCGCGCCGGACTTGCGATCGCGGATCGCGACCGAGAATTTCGAGCCGCCCCCCATCGGCGTCAGATCCTTGAGCTGCGTATCGGCCTGCGGGTTCTGGCCGTAGGTGATGATGCGGCGGTCTTCGATCTTGCCGACGAGCGTCTGCACCACGGGGTGATCGGTGCACATCACGGCAAAGCCGTAGAACGGGACGTTCTCGACGAAATTGCGGAACGCGTCCTGGATCGCCTCGAAGGTCTTGAAGTGATCGAGATGCTCGGGGTCGATATTGGTGACGATGACGACATCGGACGGCAGCTTCAGGAAGGTGCCGTCGCTCTCGTCGGCTTCGACCACCATCCAGTCGCCGGCACCGAGCCGCGCGTTGGAGCCATAGGCGTTGATGATGCCGCCATTGATCACGGTCGGGTCGAGCCCGCCGGCATCGAGCAGGGTCGCCACCATCGTCGTCGTGGTGGTCTTGCCATGGGTGCCGGCGATCGCGACGCAGCTCTTCAGCCGCATCAGCTCCGCCAGCATCTCGGCGCGCCGCACCACCGGAATGCGCCGCGCGCGCGCCGCCATCAGCTCGGGATTGTCGCGCTTGATCGCGGTCGAGACCACGACGACATCGGCGCCATCGACATTCTCGGCGGCGTGGCCGACCGAGACCTTGGCGCCCTTCTTGCGCAAGCGGTCGAGGTTGTAATTGTCCGAAGCATCGGAACCCTGCACGGTGTAGCCGAGATTGATCAGCACTTCGGCGATGCCGCTCATGCCGATGCCGCCGATCCCGACGAAGTGAATGGGTCCGATCTCGCGCGGCAGTCTCATGATGCTAACACCTTCATCGTCTCCGGACTCACCCCGGCAATTCTCCGACTTATGAAAGACTGATATGGCCGGGACAAGCCCGGCCATGGCGTCCCACGGCCGAAATTCCTCGAAAGCGGCCTAAATTCCGGCCACTTTCGCAACCAGATCGGCCAGCCGCTCGGCGGCATCGAGCCGGCCGACGCCGCGCGCGGCTTCCGCCATCGCGGTCAGTTTCGCGGGCTCGGCGGCGAAGGCCGAAATGTCAGCGGCCAGCCGCTCGGACGTGAAGTCGCTCTGCGCGATGCGCAGCGCGCCGCTCGCCTGCGACAGCACGCCGGCATTGGCAAACTGGTCCTGATCGATCGCGCCGGGCAGCGGCACCAGGATCGAGGGCCGGCCGATCGCGGCGAGTTCGGCCACCGTGCCGGCGCCGGAGCGCGAGATCACGAGCTGGCTCGAGGCGAGGCGCGCCGGCAGGTCGGCGAAGAACGGCGCGAGCTCGGCGTTGATCTTGAACCGGTCGTAGACCGCGCGCACCCGATCCATGTCTTCTTCGCGCACCTGCTGGGTGATGATCAGGCGGCTCCACAGCGCGGGCGCGAGCTGCTCGATCGCCGGCGGCACGATATCGCTCATCACCCGCGCGCCCTGGCTGCCGCCGACGACGAGTAGGCGCAGCGGCCCGTTCGCCTCGGGCGGCGTGTATTTCACCGCAGCGGCCGCAAGGATCGCCGGCCGCATCGGTGTGCCGACCGTGGTGGCCTTGCCGGCCAGCGCGGGATCGCGATCGAGCACGCCGGGCAGCGAGGTCGCGATCGCGTTGACGCGGCCGGACAGGAAACGGTTGGCGCGGCCGAGCACCGCATTGGCGTCATGGATGATGCCGGGAACGCCGAGCAGCCGCGCCGCCATCAGCGGCGGCAAGGTCGGGTAGCCGCCGAAGCCGACCACGGCCGCGGGCTTCAGCCGCCGCACCAGATTGGCAGCGACCAGCGTGCCGTAGCCGAGCATCAGCGCGGTCCGCGCCAGCGAGATCGGGTTGCGGCTGCGCACGGTTGCGCTCGGCACGAGGTCGATGCTCTCCCGGCCGAACAGGCCGGAATAGCGCAACGCGCGGCCGTCGGTGGCGAGCCGGACCCGCAGGCCGCGCCTGATCAATTCCACGGCGAGCGCTTCGGCCGGGAACAGATGGCCGCCGGTGCCACCGGCCGCCAGCAGAATCAGGGGCGCGTTGTCCATGGCCGCCTTTTACATCGTCACTGCGAGCGAAGCGAAGCAATCCATCGCCCCGCAGAACGGAGGGATTGATTGCTTTGTCGCTTCGCTCCTCGCAATGACAACAAGGGTTCACCTACGCGTAGGCGCGCTGAGCGCTGGCGCCTTCCATCGATTCGATCTCGGTGCGCGGCCGCTGCCGCGTGAGCGCCAGCATCATGCCGACGCCATAGGCGAGCGACACGAACGAGGAGCCGCCATAGGAGATGAACGGCAGCGTCATGCCCTTGGCCGGGATCAGTTGCAGGTTGACCGCCATGTTGATGGTCGCCTGCACGCCGAACAGGATCGCAAGCCCCGAGGCTGCGAAGCGCGAGAACATGTCCTCGGTGGCATAGGCGCGGGTCAGCGTACGGATCACGATGAAACCGAACAGCGCGACCAGCATCAGGCAGAGGATGATGCCGAACTCCTCCGCCGCGACCGCGAACACGAAGTCGGTGTGGCTGTCCGGCAGGCTGCGCTTGGCGATGCCCTCGCCGGGCCCCAAGCCGAACCAGCCGCCGTTCCAGAACGCCTCCATCGCGGTGTCGACCTGGAAGGTGTCGCCGGAGGCGGGATTCATGAAGCGCTTGATGCGGCCGGCGACGTGCGGCACCAGCAGATAGGCGCCGAACAGGCCCGCGCCCGCCGCGCCGGCGAGCCCGAACACCCAGATCATCCGCATGCCCGCGATGAAGAACAGCGCGCCCCACACGGTGAGGATCAGCATGGTCTGACCGAAGTCGGGCTCCATCACCAGCAGCGTGACCAGCGTCAGCAACAGCACCAGCGCCATCGAGGTCGCCGGCATCTCCGGCCGCTTGGTCGATTCCGCAAATAGCCAGGCAGCGACGATGACGAAAGAGGGTTTTGCGGCTTCGGAGGCCTGGATGTTGACGCCGAGCAGCGTGATCCAGCGCCGCGAGCCCTTGACCTCGGGTCCGATCAGCAGCGTCAGCACGATCAGCGCGATCGAGACCGCGAACACGATCAGCGCGGTGCGCCGGATCTGCCGCGGCGTCATGAACGAGACGCCGATCAGCACCATCAGCGACGGCACCAGGAACATGACGTGGCGGTTGAAGAAGTGGAACGGATCGAGCCCGATCCGGGTCGCCACCGGCGGGCTCGCCGCCAGCGACAGGATGACGCCGGCCAGCATCAACGCGGCGATCGCCACAAGCAGCAGCTTGTCGACGGTCCACCACCAGTCCGAGAACGGGGTGCGTTGGTCACGGGCGAGCATGGGCGTCCCCAGATGGCAGAGATAACGTCTATTCGTGGCGCAGGATGGTTTCCAAGGGGTTAACGGGATGGGTAACTTTTGAGGGAGGTGGTTGAGCCCCCATCCCGACGTCGTCCTGGCGAAAGCCAGGACGACGATGAGGATGGTTCTCGCGCGATACGACGCACCGTCACTGCGTACTTCATCTCGGTGTCATCGCCCGGCACCGAACGGCGGATTACGCTGTGCCAATCCGCCCTACGTGTCGTCACACCACCGGCTTGACGCCCGGCAGCGCCTGCACGATGTCGCGGAAGGCGGCGCCGCGGATTTCGAAATTGCGGTACTGGTCGAACGAGGCGCAGGCCGGCGACAGCAGCACGACGGCTTCCGCGAGCCCCGATGCCTCGGCATCGCGCGCGGCGCTGGCGATCGCGACGTCGAGCGTGCCGGACATGTCGTGCGGGACGCGCTCGCCGAGCGTGCCGGAGAATTCGGCCGCCGCCTCGCCGATCAGATAGGCCTTGCGGATGCGCGGGAAATATTCGGTCAGGGTGGTGATGCCGCCGGCCTTCGGCTTGCCGCCGGCGATCCAGTAGATGTCGGCGAACGACGACAGCGCATGCGCGGCCGCATCCGCGTTGGTGCCCTTGGAGTCGTTGACGAACAGCACGTTGCCGCGGCGGCCGACCTGCTCCATGCGATGCGCGAGACCCGGGAAGCTGCGCAGGCCGTTCTGCAGCACGTCGGTCGCGATACCCATCGCCAGCGCGCAGGCCGAGGCGCAGGCGGCGTTCTGCGCATTGTGCAGGCCGCGCAGCGAGCCGATGCCGCCTAGCCGCGCGATCTCGCTGCGCGCCGCGCCCGAGGCACGCACGATGGTCTCGTGCTCGACATAGAGGCCGTCGGGCAGCGGGTTCTTCACCGAGATGCGCACCACGCGCTTGCCGGCGCGATCGAGCCGGTCGGCGATGTTGCGGCACCAGATGTCGTCGACGCCTGTTATCGCGGTGCCGCCGGCCTGCACGCCGGCGACCAGCCGCTCCTTGACCGCGGCGTAATGCTCGAGCGTGCCGTGGCGGTCGATGTGATCCTCGCTGATGTTGATCAGGATGCCGACCGACGGATCGAGCGACGGTGCGAGGTCGATCTGGTAGGACGACATCTCGATCACATGGACGCGGCCCATGCGCGGCGGCTCGAGCGACAGGATCGCGGTGCCGATATTGCCGCCCATCTGGGTGTCGTAGCCGGCGACATCAATCAGATGCGCGATCAGCGCCGTGGTGGTCGATTTGCCGTTGGTGCCTGTGATGGCGACGAACGGCGCGTTCGGCGCATGACGGCGCCGCTCGCGGCAGAACAGTTCGACATCGCCGATCACCTCGCACCCCGCCTCGCGCGCCTTCAGCACGCTCCAGTGCGGCGCCGGATGGGTCAGCGGCGCGCCGGGGGTCAGGATCAGCGCGGCGAAATTCGCCCATGACACGCTGCGCAGATCGGCGGTGGTGAAGCCGGCCTGCGCCGCCTTGACGACGTTGTCGGCATTGTCGTCGGCGGCGATCACCTCGGCGCCGCCGGCCTTCAGCGCCTGGCAGCTCGCGAGCCCGGAGCCGCCGAGCCCGAACACCGCGACCGTCTTGCCGGAGAAGGAGGTGACCGGGATCATGTCTATCTCCCTGTCATTCCGGAAACCGCGCAGCGGTTATCCGGAATCTCGAGATTCCGGGTTCTCGCTGCGCGAGCCCCGGAATGACAGTCAATGGGATGCGAAGCCATCAGCGCAGCTTCAGCGTCGACAGGCCGGCGAGCGCCAGCATCACCGAGATGATCCAGAACCGGATCACGATCTGCGGCTCGGTCCAGCCCTTCTGCTCGAAATGATGGTGCAGCGGCGCCATCCGGAACACGCGCTTGCCGGTGAGCTTGAACGAGGTGACCTGGACGATGACCGAGACCGCCTCCAGCACGAACAGGCCGCCGATCACGGCGAGCACGATCTCGTGCTTCACCGCAACCGCCGTCGCGCCGAGCATGCCGCCGAGCGCCAGCGAACCGGTGTCGCCCATGAAGATCGAGGCCGGCGGCGCGTTGAACCAGAGGAAGCCGAGGCCTGCGCCGAGCACCGCGCCGCACAGCACCGCCAGTTCGCCGGTGCCGGCGACGTAATTGATCTGCAGGTAATCCGAGAACACCGCGTTGCCGGTCAGGTACGAGATCATGCCGAAGCTTGCGGCGGCGATCATCACGGGCACGATGGCAAGACCGTCGAGACCGTCGGTGAGATTCACCGCATTGCCGGCGCCGACCATCACGAAGGCGCCGAAGATCACGAAGAACCAGCCGAAATTGATCACGAGGTCCTTGAAGAACGGAATCACGAGCGAGGTCGACGACACGTCGCGCCCGAGCCGGACCAGCGCGTAGGTGGCGGCAAGCCCGATCGCGGCCTCGATCAGCAGCCGCAGCTTGCCGGCGAAGCCGCTGTGCGACTGCTTTGTGACCTTCAAATAATCGTCATAGAAGCCGACGAAGCCGAAGCCGAGCGTCACCGCCAGCACGATCCAGACATAGGGATTGAGCGGGTTGGCCCAGAGCAGCGTCGACACCACGAGCCCGGACAGGATCATCAACCCGCCCATGGTGGGCGTGCCCTTCTTGGAGATCAGATGCGACTGCGGACCATCGGTGCGGATCGGCTGGCCCTTGCCCTGCCGCAGCCGCAGATGATCGATGATCCAGGGCCCGAACAGGAACACGAACAATGCGCCGGTCACCATCGCGCCGCCGGTGCGGAAGGTGATGTAGCGGAACACGTTCAAAGCGCTGCGGAACGCCCCAAACCCCGGAACGGTGTTGGACAGTTCGATCAACCAGTAGAACATTCGAGGAGTCCTATACCGCTTCTTCGTGCGCGGCCTTGTCGGGGAAGCGTTTTTCCAGCGCGCTGACAATCAGCTTCATCTTCGATCCCAGCGAGCCCTTCACCATGATCACGTCACCGGCACGGACCGCGGCGACCGCCTGCGCTTCGAGCGCCGCCGAGCTCTCGGCATAGCCTCCCCGCCTGCCGGTGGAAAGGGCATCCCACAGATTCCGCATCAACGGACCACAACAATATACGAGGTCGATGCGGTTGGCGGTCACGGCCTCGTTGAGGCCGCGGTGCAGTTCGGGCCCGGTCGGCCCGAGCTCGAGCATGTCGCCGAGCACGGCGATGCGCCGGCCATGCGGCCCGGTCTGGGCCTGACCGAGCACGTTGAGCGCGGCGCCCATCGAAGCCGGGTTGGCGTTGTAGCTCTCGTCGATCAGCATCGCCTCGCCATGGCCGACCTCGAGGGTGCGGCGGAGGCCGCGGCCGGTCGGCGCCTCGAGCTGCGACAGCGACAGCGCCGCGCGCGCGATATCGGCGCCGAGTAGCGAGGCGCCGGCAAGCACCGCGAGCGAGTTCATCGCCATGTGCCGGCCGGGCATGCCGATCTTGTAGGTGATGTCGTGATCCAGAATATCCGCATGCACCGCCGAGCAGGTCGCGTGCAGCGACAGGTCGAGCAGCCGCGCCTCGGCACGCTTGTCGGCGCCGAACGAGACGATGCGCGAGATGCCGGCCTGCTTGGCCTGCTTTTGCAGCCGCGCGAATTGCCCGTTGTCGCGGTTGAGCACGACCGCGCCATCGGGCTCGAGCCCTGCGAAGATCTCCGCCTTGGCGTCGGCGATCGCCTCGATGCCGGCGAAGAATTCCAGATGCACCGGCTCGATCGTGGTGATGATTGCGACGTGCGGGCGCACCATCTTCACTAGCGGCGTGATCTCGCCGGCATGGTTCATGCCGATCTCGAACACCGCAAAGCGCGTGCTGGCCGGGCAGCGCGCCAGCGACAGCGGCACGCCCCAGTGATTGTTGAACGACGCCACCGACGCATGGGTCTCGCCCTGCGCCGACAGCACGCGGCGCAGCGCCTCTTTGGTCGAGGTCTTGCCGACCGAGCCGGTTACCGCGACGATCTGCGCGTTGAGCCGCGCGCGCGAGGCATGCGCGAGCTCGACAAGACCGGCGAGCACGTCGTCGACCACCAGCAGCGGCGCATCAGCGGGAAACTTTGCCCGTTGCGCGGTCTCGACCACCGCGAGCCCGGCGCCGGCCTTCAGCGCCGCCTCGACGAAGGCATGGCCGTCATGGACGTCGCCCTTGATCGCGAAATACGCCTCGCCGGGCGCGATGGTGCGGCTGTCGATCGAGAGACCGCTGACGCCGTCCGGCAGCGCGCCTTGCGTGGCGGCGCGCATCGCCGTCGCCATCGCATCCGAGGTCCACAACATCGTGCTCATGCGCCCTCCGCAGCCAGTGCACTGGCGACCGCCTCATGATCGCTGAACGGCAGCGTCGTGTTGCCGACGATCTGCCCGACCTCGTGGCCCTTGCCGGCGACGACCAGCGCATCGCCCGGCGCGAGGCCGGCAATGCCGGCGCGGATCGCCGCGGCGCGGTCGCCGATCTCGCGCGCGCCCTTCGCCGTCGCCATGATCGCGGCGCGGATCGCCTCCGGCTTCTCGCTGCGCGGATTGTCGTCGGTGACGATGACCTGATCGGCATTCTCGGCCGCGATCGCGCCCATGATCGGACGCTTGCCGGCGTCGCGGTCGCCGCCGGCGCCGAAGATCACGACCAGCTTGCGCCTGGCATAAGGCCGCAGCGCCTGCAGCGCCTTGGCGAGTGCGTCGGGCTTGTGGGCGTAATCGACGAAGATCGGCGCGCCATTGTGCTCGCCGACGAATTCCAGCCGGCCCTTGGCGCCTTCGAGATGTTCGAGGCAGCCGAACACGTCGTCGGCGGCGCTGCCGGTGCCGATCGCGAGCCCGGCCGCGACCAGCGCGTTCTCGATCTGGAATTCGCCGACCAGCGGCAGCCGGATCGCATATTTGCGCCCGCGGTGCTCGATCGCGAGCTTCTGTGCAAAGCCTTCGATGACAGCATCGGTGAGCCTGATGCCATCGCCTGCTTCGGCGTTGCGCCCGACCGCGATGATGCGCAGCCCGCGCGAGCGCGCCGCATCGATCACCTCGCCCGAACAGTCATGATCGGCCGAGATCACCGCGGCGCCGTCTGGTGCGACGAGATCGCGGAACAACCGGAGCTTTGCATTGAGGTAATGCGCGACATCGGGATGATAATCCATGTGGTCGCGCGACAGATTGGTGAAGCCGCCGGCGGCGATGCGCACGCCGTCGAGACGATACTGGTCGAGGCCGTGCGAGGACGCCTCGAACGCCAGATGGGTGACGCCGTCGCTCGCGATCTCGTCGAGCTGGCGATGCAGCGCGATCGGATCCGGCGTGGTCAGCGAGCCGTAGACCGTGCGCTTGTCCGAGACGAGGCCGATGGTGCCGATGCTGGCGGAGGAATGACCGAGCCGCTGCCAGATCTGGCGCGTGAAGGCTGCGACCGAGGTCTTGCCGCTGGTGCCGGTCACCGCCGCGATCGTCGCCGGCTGGCGCGAAAAGAATTTGGCCGCGGCGAGCGCCAGCGCGCGGCGCGGATTCGGCGTGATGACGAAGGGAGCGCGGGCGTGACCTTGCGGCAGATGGTCGCTGGCGACCGCGACCGCGCCGGCGGCAATCGCCGCATCGACGAAGCGCGCACCGTCGGTCCTGCTGCCGGCCAGCGCGAAGAACAGATCGCCCGGCTTCACCGCGCGGCTGTCGACCGCAAGCCCTCCGACAATGAGCGAGGAGGCACTCGGATCGATCGTGGCATCATCGCTGAAGAGGTCGCGAAGTCTCATGATCTTCCAGTCTGGCCGGCGCCGTTCTGGCGCCGCGTGAGTATACGCCTTACTGGGTTGTTCTGGATGCCGCAAGAATAAGGCGGTCGGACGGCGGCAGGTCGAATCGCGGTTCAACGCCCAAAAGCGGCGCAATTCGGGCGATCACATTGCCGCCGGTCGGCACCGCATTCCAGCCCGAGGTGATGAACCCGTAGGTTTCCTTCAGGGGCTGTGGCTCGTCGAGCATGATCAGAAGCTGGTATTTAGGATTGTCGGCGGGCAGGATCGCGGTGAAGGCGTTGAGCACGCGCTTCTTGGCGTAGCGGCCGTTGATCACCTTCTCCGCGGTGCCGGTCTTGCCGCCGATATAGTAGCCCTTGACGTCGGCCTTCTTCGCGGTGCCGATCTCGGCATTGAGCCGCATCAGATAGCGCATCTTGTCCGAGGTCTCAGGCTTGATGACGCGCTTGGCGAGCGCCATCGCCTCCTGCTCGGTGCGCTTCAGGAAGGTCGGCGGGATCAGGTAGCCGCCATTGACCAGCGCGTCGATGCCCATCACCGCCTGCAGCGGCGCCACCGCGATGCCGTGACCGAACGAGATGGTGACGGTGTTCAATTCGCCCCACTTCTTCGGCACGATCGGCGAGGCGCTCTCCGGCAATTCGGTGCGCAGCCGCTCGAGCTGGCCCATCTTGCGCAGGAACGCCTTGTGCGCGTCGACGCCCATCGCCAGCGCAATGCGTCCCGCGCCGATGTTGGAGGAATAGTAGAACACCTCCTTCATGTTGATCATGCGACCCATGTTGTGATCGTCATGGATCGCGAACTTGCCGTAATGCAGCGGGCCGCGCGCATCCCACATCGAGTTGAGGTCGAACCGGCCGCTATCCAGCGCCATCGCCAGCGTGAACGCCTTGAAGGTCGAGCCCATCTCGTAGACGCCGGTGGTCAGGCGGTTGATGCGATCGGGATCGTGCGCCTCCTTCGGATTGTTCGGATCGAAATCCGGCAGCGACACCATCGCCACGATCTCGCCGGTGCGCACGTTGGAGATGAGGCCGGAGGCGGCCTTGGCCTTGAACTTCTCCTTCGCCTTGAGCAGTTCGTCGCGCAGCGCGTGCTCGACGCGCAGGTCGACCGACAGCTCCACCGGCTTCTGCAGCCGGTCGGTGGCGAAGCCCGCGCGATGCAGATCGGCCAGACCGTTGCTGTCCAGCCACTTCTCCATGCCGGCGATGCCCTGGTTGTCGATGTTGACGAGGCCGATCAGGTGGGCGACCTCGTTGCCGGTCGGATAGACGCGCTTGTTCTCGCGCAGGAAGCCGACGCCGGGAAGGCCGAGGCGATGGATGTCGCTCTGCTGCTTCGGCGTGATCTCGCGCTTCAGCCAGACGAAGCCCTTGCGCGACGACAGGCGGTCGCGCACCTCGCTGGTGTCGAGATCGGGCAAGGCTCCGGTCAAGAGCTCGATCGCCTCGTCCTTGTCGATCAGGCGGCGCGGCTCGGCGAACAGGCTCGGCGCCTTGACGTCGGTGGCGAGGATTTCGCCGTTGCGGTCGGTGATGTCGGGCCGCGCGGTCGCGATGGCGTCCTGCGATGCGGTGCGGCGCGCACCATGGCTGTCGGCGCCGACGGCGAACAGCACCAGCCTCCCCGCCAGCACGCAATAGACCGCGGCGAAAGCGAGGATGGCAAGGCCAACGCGCGCGCGCGCCTTGGCGGCGCGGTCGACATTGCTGCCATACAGCAGCGTGCGGATCAGCCGCTGGTTCCAGGGCTCGGCGGGTTTCACGGCCGGTGTGTTGGCGGGTGCCGGATCGGTCATGGCTGGTCCCGTCATTGCTGGTCTCCCCCGCCCTGCCCGGAGTCTTCGGGCGCAGGCTGGTCGGCGGCCGGCTGGTCGGTCGCCGCCTTGTCGATCGATCCGGTCGTGCTGTCGGGCGCCGCGGCGGCCTCGATGGTGTCGATCATCGCACCGATCGGATCGCGCGAACCGGGCCGCGTGAAGCTCGGCGGCCGCTCCGGCAGGTTCTTCAGGGAATCGTACTGGTTGGCGTTGACCGGCTTCAGCGGCAGATGGCGCTCGGCGAGGCCCTGCAGCCGGAGCGGCGCATCGAGCTTGGCCCATTCGGCGCGCAACGCGGCGATCGCGTTGCGCTGCTCGCGGATCTCGGCATTGAGCTGCAGCACGCGTTCGACGCGCGCGGTCGATTCCATCTTGATGCGATAGACATACGACGCCGCGAAGATCAGCATGCCGATGACGAGGAGATGGAGAAGGCGCATCGTCACCCTCCCCGCTTCAGGTCGGACAGGCGGGGCCATGACGGCAGGTCGTCGTCGGCGTGCACCGGCGCCGCGGTGCGCTCGGCGGCACGCAGCTTGGCCGATCGCGCGCGCGGATTGGCGGCAAGCTCGGCCTCACCAGGCGTCACCGGACGCTTGGTCAGGATCTGAAAGCTCGGCGCCGCTTGCGCCATTTCGGGGAAATGCCGCGAGCCGGCGGAGACCTTGCCGCGCAGGCTGAGGAAATTCTTGACGATGCGGTCTTCCAGCGAATGGAACGAAACCACGACGAGCCGGCCGCCCGGCTTCAGCACGCGCTCGGCCGCTGCGAGCGCCAGATAGAGCTCATCGAGCTCCTCATTGACGAAGATGCGCAGCGCCTGAAAGGTCCGCGTCGCCGGATGGATCTCGTTCGGCTTGGCGCGCACGACCTTCGCGACGATATCGGCAAGCGCGTCGGTCGTCGTGATCGGCGCGTCCTTGCGCGCGGCGACGATGGCGCGGGCAACGCCGCGCGAATGCCGCTCCTCGCCGAAGATATAGATGATGTCGGCGAGCTGTTTCTCGGAAGCGGTCGCGACCACGTCGGCCGCGGTCGGGCCGCTCTGGGCCATCCGCATGTCGAGCGGACCGCCGAGGCGGAACGAGAAGCCGCGTTCGGCCTGGTCGAGTTGCATCGAGGAGACGCCGACATCCATCACGACGCCGTCGACCTTATCCACCCCGTGCGACGCGCAGACCTCGGCGAGGTTGGAGAAGCGGTCCTCGACCAGCGTCAGCCGACCGCCCGCGCCGTCGACCAGATCGAAGCCGCCGGTTATCGCGGTGCGGTCGCGGTCGATGCCGATCACGCGGGTCTCGGCGACATCGAGGATCGCCCGGCTGTAGCCGCCGGCACCGAAGGTGGCGTCGACATAAATGCCGCCGGCGCGCGGAGCGAGATGCGCGACCGCCTCGCGGCCCAGCACCGAAATGTGACGCGGCGCACGCTCGCTCATGCGCCGCTCCCGGGCGGGGCCGCGTAACTGGCATGCAAGCTGGGTGCGCGCCGACTCATTGCGCCTCGAATCCTCGCGCCCAGAGCCCTCTTCGTTCCGATCGGACCGGAACGGGGCTCTGGATTCCTGTCTTGACGCGTTTACCTCACGCGAACCGGTATCCACTTCGCTCGAAAACGCGTGAAAAAGCCGCTGCGTGACGCCAGCGCCAACTCCCGTTCTCGGCCGCAAATCCTGATATCCGACCGGAATTGGGAGGGTTTCCATGGGATTTCGCGCAAACAGCGGGGCTCAGCGTCCTTTGGCCGTCCCCCGAAACCGGTTCGGCACTTCACCTCTCAGTAACGGCACTTAACGTTAAGAAAACGTTGATGATCGGTTAGCGGAATCGCGCGGCTTTGATCCGCATTCGAGTGATACCCTCGCGACCCGCTCCGAGCACAATGGCGCAGCGCATCATGCGGATCGTGGAACCGGCAGGGGTCGATTGCGCGGCCCGCACGGTAAAGGAATAGTAAACGCTTATTTGTTTATCCATATGTCAAAATGCTTTCTCCTGGTTCGGGTTTGAGTGATTCGTATGGCTTCAAGTTCGTCTTCGTCCGGCAACGCTGATTCGAAGCGTCAGCGCGCCCTCCCTGTTCCAAAGGGGGTGGCGGACGCGAAGACGTTCACGCCGGATTCCTCGATCGCCTCCGACGTGATCCCGTCGGCGAACTTCGGCGATCGCGCCAATGGCCGGCAACCCGACATGATCGTGCTGCACTACACCGGCATGCCCGACGTCGAGGGTGCGATCACCCAGCTGTGCACGGCCGGCACCGAGGTCTCGGCGCACTACATCGTGCTCGAGGACGGCCGCATCGTGCAGTGCGTGCCGGAGAGCAAGCGCGCCTGGCACGCCGGCGTGTCCGCGTGGGCTGGCGATGACGACATCAACTCCTGCTCGATCGGCGTCGAGATCGTCAATCGCGGCCACGATTGGGGCTATCCGGATTTTCCGCTGCGCCAGATCGCGGCTGTCATCGCGCTGTGCCGCGGCATCATGCTTCGCCGCAAGGTGGTCCCGCATCGCGTGCTCGGCCATTCCGACGTGGCACCGGCGCGCAAGAAGGATCCCGGCGAGAAATTCCCGTGGCACTCGCTGGCCAATTCCGGCGTCGGGCACTGGGTGCAGCCGGCGCCGATCGTGCGCGGCGACGCGCTGCAGCTCGGTGCGATCAGCGACAGCGTCTCCAACATGCAGGCCGCGTTCCGGCGCTACGGCTACAACATCCCGACCAACGGCAAGTTCGACGGCCCGACCATGGAGGTCGTCACCGCCTTCCAGCGCCACTTCCGCCCGGAGCGCATCGACGGGATCGCCGACCGTTCCACCATGGCCACACTGCACGCGCTGCTCGAGAGCCTGCCGCCGGATGCGGCGACGGTGGTCGCGTCGAGCTAGGCTCGCCTCCGTCCGTCGTCGCGAGGAGCGGTGCATTTACCGGCCAAGTGTGCGTGCACGTTGGAACTTTTCGGCATGAGCGGTCTTTGTAGGTGGGGCGGTCCGAGTGGAGATTCGTCCATGTTCAAAGCACTGATCGCAGGAGCCGCCGCCGTCGGCCTCATTGTCGCTCCGGCAGCCGCTGGCGCTATGTCGACCCAAAGCAAGACCATGTCGTCGACCCATCACAAGACCCAGAAGGTCCATCACGCGCAGAAGAAGATGGCACCCGGCACCACGACCGGCATGTCGAAGGGGACGACGACCGGGCAATCGAGCACCGGCGCCAAGGCAAAGACAGGGTACTGAGCACGCTCAACGCCTCACGGCGCGCTGACCATCGTGGATGAATGGCGCGCCGTCACTGGCCACGCAAGAGATGGGGTGCGTCACCCCATCTCGGCGATGCGCCGCGCATAGAGCCGGCGCAGCGGTTCGAGTTGCGTGGCTGCCGTTGCGGCGAGATAGGCCTGCCGCGCTTCATCCTTGCGGCCGAGGCGGCGCAGCAGGTCGGCGCGCACCGCGGGCAGCTGGTCATATCCCTTCAAAGTGCCGCGCGCGTCCAGCGCGTCGATCAGGTCGAGCGCGCGCGCCGGACCATCGACCATCGACACCGCGGCGGCGTGATTGAGCTCGATCACCGGCGACGGGCTGATGCGCAGCAGCACCTCGTAAAGACCGGCGATCTGCGGCCAGTCGGTGTCCTTGTAACTCGGCGCCCGCGCGTGCAGCGCGGCGATCGCCGCCTGCACGGCGTAGGACTGCGGCCGGCCCGGCATCCGCAGCGCCTCCTCGACCAGTTCGAGGCCTTCGGCGATCTGCTGGAAATCCCACAGCGAACGGTCCTGCTCCTCGAGCAGCACGATATCGCCGCCGGCGGTCTGGCGGCCGGCGCGGCGCGCATCATGCAGCAGCATCAGCGCCAACAGCCCCTTGATCTCGCCGCGCGCCGGTATCAGCGCATCGATCAGCCGCGCCAGCCGGATCGCCTCGCGGGCAAGATCGGGCCGCATCAGATCCTCGCCGGCGGTCGCCGCATAACCTTCGGTGAAGACGAGGTAGATCACCGCGAGCACGCCGGTGAGGCGCGGCTCCAGCGCCTCACGCTCCGGCACCTCATAGGGAATGCCGGCGAGTTTTATCTTTTGCTTGGCGCGCAAGAGGCGCTGCGCCATGGCGTCCTCGCTCACCAGGAAGGCGCGCGCGACCTCGACCGTCGTCAGCCCGCACACCGTGCGCAAGGTCAGCGCGACCTGGACCTCCGCCGCAAACGACGGATGGCAGCAGGTGAAGATCAGCCGCAGCATGTCGTCGTCGAGCGTTGCATCGGCCGGCTCGGGCGAGGACTCTGCATCGAGCAGGATCTGATGCGTCAGTTCCTGCTGCTTGCCGTGAAACGTCGCCGCGCGGCGAACGCGGTCGATCGCCTTGTTGCGGCCGACATTGACCAGCCAGGCACGCGGATTGGAGGGGAATTCGCCGATCGGCCAGCGCTGCAGCGCCACGGCAAAAGCATCCTGAAGCGCATCTTCGGCCAGGTCGAAATCGCCGACGAGACGGATCAGCGTTGCGAGCGCCCGGCCCGCCTCTTCGCGAAACACTTTTTCGATCTGGCTGGGGGTCATGGTCTCACCGTCATTCCGGGGCGATGCGAAGCATCGAACCCGGAATCTCGAGGTTCCGGGTTCGCGCTTCGCACGCCCCGGAACGACGAAACCATCACTTGTCGTAGATCATCACCGGCCTGACTTCGATCGAGCCGGTCTTGGCGCCGGGAATCCGCGCCGCGAGGCCGAGCGCCGTATCGAGATCCTTGGCATCGACCAGATAATAGCCGCCGAGTTGTTCGCGGGTTTCCGCAAACGGCCCGTCGGTTGTCAGCGTCTTGCCGTCGCGCACCCGAACGGTGGTCGCGGTCGACACCGGCTGCAGCCCGTCACCCGCCTTGAAGTGTCCGCTCTGGATGATGGACTGGGTGTAGACGCCATATTCCGCCGACAGGGCCTTGCGGTCGTCGGCACTCATGCGGCCATATTCCGCGTCGCTCCGGTAGATCAGCAACAGATATTGCATCTTGAGAACTCCTCTTGATCGGCTGGATCGCCGACACCCAGTCGAACGGGCGACACGCAGGACGACATCGTCAGGATAAATTATTTTGGCCGCCCGGCGTGAATGTCTCACCGGCCCGGCGGGCCGCAGAGCAGCTTATATCGGATAATCCGATAGTAATCGCCAATATTATTCGTTTGTTAAATTCATGGCAGCGCGTAGCCTTCGCATGCCCGGAGGACTTCGCCATGACACCACTGCCGCAGACCGCCACACGCCTTTCCCGGCTCCTGCTGTCGATGCTGTACCGAATCCTGCGCAGCCGGATCGTGGCGAAACCGCGCCACCACGCCAGTCAGGTCGCCTCGAACATCGCCGCGGGCGGCAATCCGCTCGGCGTGTGAGCAGGCAATGCAACGGGGCATCACGCGCCTGAAGGCGTTGCGTCAGCTGATCGCCGACGAAGGGCTGACCATCGCGATCCTTGCGGCGGTAGCCGCAGCGACGGTGATCGCATTTGGTTTCGGTGCGGAAGCCGACATCGTGGCCTCGATGCTGGTCATCGGCCTTGTGACCGCGCTGGCGGAGACCCGCCTGCGATCGGGAAAGTAGCTCCAGCGGCCGTGATCGGCTCCGGAGGGGATGACCGAGAACCTGGCATTTGCTTGTAGCCTTATCCGCGTCACTGCGAGCCACCGGGTCGCGCGAACGCGCGCCCGATGACAGGCTCCGCGAAGCTATCCATCCGTCGCATGTGCGGAGCGATGGATTGCTTCGTCGCTTCAGCGCAAAATTGCTTCGCAATTTGTCGCGAGCTCCTCGCAATGACGGCATGGCTTCCCAGCCTTTACGACGATGTCGCGGCCTGCTGCGCGGCGCGGCGCCGCAACTCCTTGAGCTCCTCGAAACGCTTGGTCACGTCGCGCATCACCGCGACGGTGCCGGCGACCTTGTGCGCCGCATCGTGCAGCATCTCGATGGTGAATTCGACGGAGATGCGCGTCCTGTGCCTGGTCAGCGCCGGCACCGACAGCAGATCGCCCTGACCGTAGCGGCTCGTCCCGGTCGCCATCGTGTGACGGAAGCCGGCCCAGTGACGCGCGCGCAGATTCTCCGGAATGATCAAATCGAGCGATTGTCCGATCGCCTCCTCGGCGCTGAAGCCGAACATCCTGACCGCGCCGGGATTCCACAAGGTGATACGGCCTTCGACATCGGTCGCAACGATCGCGTCGGAGGCTCCCTTGAGCAACGCGTCTCCCACTTCTGCCGCAATATCCATCGTTTGACCTCCTGCTGATCCCGATCCTGCTGTGAACGCGGACGTTTGCGCTGACAAGCGAGGAAAGCCGATGGAATCGATCGGAGATGCCGATAGAAATCGCGGTCAGCGCCGCCGCCGCGCGGCAGGCCTGGCCCGCGGCAGGTCCGCGCTCGCATTAACCTGCGACGCGGCAAGCCGATGCATGGTCTCGACCGCGCGCGCCAGATGATCGTCCTGGCTGTCAGCCGGATAGGCGACATAGGCGGGCATCGCAAAGCCAGGTGCGCCGGCGACGGCGTGCAGCCGCCGCGCCTTCAGGAGCGGCTCCACGATACGACGCGCGAAGAAGCCAGAGCCGCCATTCTCCAAAAGATGCTGCAATCCGAGCCAGCCGATATTCACCGTCAGCGCGGGGCCGGCGAAATTCGGAAACAGCGTGGCGTGACGCGCGTAGAATTCGGGGCCCCAATCGACATAGACATAGCCCGGTCCCGGCTCCGGTGCGCTTTTCGGATCGGTCGACACCAGGATGAGCTGCTCCTCGAACAGCTGCTCGACCTTGAGGCCGGGGCGACTCTGCGGCGTGTACATCACGCCGATGTCGATGCGTCCCTCGACCAGCCCCTGCATCAGCTCGGGCTCGAGCGCGCTCTCGGCGCGGATCGAGATGTCGGGATGCGCCCGCGTCATCAGCGGCAGCCAGCGCAGCAGATACTCTTCCCAAAGTCCGATGCGGCCGCCGACCACCAGCGTCGCGGAAAATCCCGTGGGGATTCCGACATCATGGCGCGCCTGCTCGACGGTGCGGACCAGCACCGAGGCGTGGCGCTGAAACTGCCGGCCGGCCGGCGTCAACGTGGTGCCGGCCTTGTTGCGCACGAACAGCACGCAGCCGAGCTGCTGCTCGAGCGTGTGGATGCGGGTGCTGACGGTCGACTGGCTGACATGCAGCCGCTCCGCCGCGGTGATGAAGTTGCCGGCGCTCACCACCGTCAGGAACGTCCGGGCCAGTTCGGTATCCATGGCGCCTCGACCTTTGGATCGATCAAATCGATATCAAAGGCCTCTCCTCTGCGAATGTCAAAATCGAGAGCCAGCCGCGCGCCAGGCCAAGGTTAACCATCGCAATCGCTTGACGCGGGCGGCCAAAGCCCGCATGCGTAACCCGTCAGTCGGCCGGACGGCCGCTCCCGCAAGCGCCGAAAGGCCGCGGGGGAGGAAAGTCCGGGCTCCATCGACATGCGGTGCCGGATAACATCCGGCGGGGGCGACCCCAGGGAAAGTGCCACAGAGAACGAACCGCTCCCTCCTCGGAGGAAGTAAGGGTGAAAAGGTGCGGTAAGAGCGCACCGCGTTTCCGGCAACGGAGACGGCATGGCAAACCACACCGGGAGCAAAACCGAATAGGGACGGCAACGCGGTTAGTTCGCGCACGCGCGATAACACCGCAGGGCGATGTCAGGCCCGCTGTCCGGGTAGGTTGCCCGAGGCAAGGTGCAAACCTTGTCCCAGAGGAATGGCCGTCGCGTACCATTCGCGAGAATGGTGCCCTACAGAACCCGGCTTACAGGCCGGCTGATATTCTAAAGCGTTTTCGAGCGAAGTGGATTTCCGGTTCGCGTGAAGAAAACGCGTCTTGAAGATGGACCATGAGGGGCTCGGCGCGACACGCCGGGCCCCTCGCCAGTTTCAGATCAACGTCGTTCCAGCTACGCGCGCCGGCGGGAAGTAGAGCCAACCCATCGTCTTGCGTCAGAACGACCCGAATGCGGTGCCGATCGCAATCACCGCTGCGAGAGCAATGACAGAACTCACAATGCCGACCATGACAATGTCGAGATAGCTATCGCGATGCTTGAGCCCACAGATCGCAAGCAGGCTAACGACAGCGCCGTTGTGAGGCAGAATGTCCAGCGTTCCCGAACCGATCACCGCGACGCGATGCAACAGGCCGGGGTCAATACCCGCCTCCGCGGCAAGATCCATATAGGTCCGTCCCAGCGCATCGAGCGCGATCGTCAAGCCGCCGGAAGCCGACCCCGTCAGCGCGGCAAGGATGTTCGTCGCGACCGCGAGCGACACCAATGGACCGCCTTCAATTCGCAACACCCAGTCCCGCACCACGCCGAAAGCGGGAAGCGAGGCGATAACGGCGCCGAATCCGACAAGGCTTGCGACGCTCAGCGCCGGCAGGACCGACGCGTTGGCACCGGCATCCATAGTTCGTCGCAGTGCGGGCAGCCGCGTCCAGTTGCAGAGGATGACCGTCACGATCGCTCCCGCCAACGCCACGACAACCGACCAGACACCGGCCACGGCAGCCAGCGATGTATTTCCCCACCGCTGTTCGGCCAGGAACGAGAAATCAAGCCGAGGCAGCACAACCAGCGACATCACTAGATTGACGGCGACGACGACGATCAGGGGAAGGATGGCGTTGAAAATCGGGACAGCGGCGTTGCTGTGATATCCGTGGCGGAGCTCCGCCGGGTCGAATTCTCGCGCCGTCGTAGCCCGCTCGCGCAACAGCTCGTCGTCGGCTGCATCCGCCGGAACCGGCGGCTCGTCGCCATACCCCTCTTTTGCGCGATGCGCTGCCTTCTCCGCGCGAAGCAGCCACCACAGCCCGACGCTCAGCATGATGATCGAGGCGACAACGCCGAGGCCCGGTGCGGCAAAGGGGGTCGTGCCGAAGAAAGGCATCGGTATCGCATTCTGTATCGACGGCGTGCCCGGCAGCGCCGACATGGTGAAGGTCGAAGTCCCGAGAATGACCGCCGCCGGTACCAGACGACGTGGAATCCCCGCCGTGCGAAACAGCGTCTGCGCCATCGGAACGATAACAAAGAAGGCGACGAACAGGCTGACGCCGCCGTAGGTGACCAGTGCGCCTGCGAGCACGACCGCAAGGATGATCCGGCGTTCGCCCAGGCACCGGGAGATGAAGCCCGCGACCGCCGCGACCGCGCCGCTGTCATCCATGAGCTTTCCGAACACGGCGCCAAGCAGAAAAATAGGGAAGAACTGCGCGAGAAACTCCGACGCACTACCCATGAAGGTCTGCGTCCAGTTGGCAAGCAGCGGCTCGCCACCGAAAGCTGCGGCCACCAGCGCACAGAGCGGTGCGAGCAGCAGCACGCTCCAACCGCGGAAAGCGAGACAGACCAGCAGTCCAAGCCCGACGAGAATGCCGAGAAGACCCATCGTCTCAGCACTCCGCCAGCAGAATATCGAGATCTGCGGTCGAACGCTCACCGAGATCGGCGCCATGGGCGTCGAGGAATTCGCCGGCGGCTCGCCGCCCCTCCTCGTGCAGCTTGGCCACGAACGCCCATTCGGCATTAAGCTTGGATGACGAACCGAACGTCGCGAGCATGTCGCTCTTGATCCGGTGCGTCTTCATCTGCGCCCAGCGGGCGCCTTCCCCAGTACCGGGATCGGCGACCTGGCGAAGCAACGCGATCATGCGCAGCTCCTTTGCCAGCGGCGAGTTGAACGAGATCTCGTTAAGCCGGTTGAGAATGTCAGCGGCCGTGCGCGGCTGCTCCGGACGCTCGGTCGGGTTGATCTGGACGACGACGGTGTCGCGCGCGTCGGTCTCGCGGACGAGCGGCGTAATCGTGGGATTGCCCGCGTAGCCGCCGTCCCAATAGGGCTCGCCATCGATCTCGATCGCGCGAAACATCGTTGGCAGGCAAGCCGACGCGAGCAGGACTTCCGCGGTAATCTCCGCGTTGCGAAAAATCCGTCCGCGGCCCGTACGCACGCGCGTGGCGGTGATGAAGAGCTTGATCGGCGCGCGTGCAAGACGCTCGAAATCGATGCTGTCGTTCAATATGTCGCGTAGCGGATTGAAGCCAAGCGGATTGAGGTCGTAGGGTGAAAGCATCCGCGACATCAAATCGGTAAAGAGATAGGCCGGGGAGCTGTCAAGCGACCAGCGTCCCATCAGGCGGTCGAGCGGCGACCGTTGCAACGGACTGAATGCGGCGGCGCGCGAGACGCTTCGCCAATATTTTTCAAGCGCTTCGCGCGCGCCGGCAGCGCCGCCCGCGGTCCAACCATCCGCCAGCACGGCTGCGTTCATCGCTCCGGCCGATGTCCCGGATATGCCCGCAATCTGAAACCATGGTTCTTCGAGAAGCCGATCCAGGACACCCCACGTGAACGCACCGTGCGATCCCCCACCTTGAAGCGCCAGGTCTACGAGCACGGGGCTGCGGTTCATGAATCCATGCTCACCAGCACGCGAGGCGCTCATTATGTCGCAGTTTAGCCGAACATGCGAGACAAAGTTGCGGTCGCTGCGCAATTCCGACGGCGAACTTCGAACGATATTATCTCAACTCGAAGCGAAGCGAAGCGAACCGATCGCTTCAGTGCCGCCACAGCCCACCTTTCTTAAAAGGCGACATGCATGGGGTGGCGGGCGTAGAGTGTGCCTCTCGCGGAGGATCGCAGATGGACCTTCAGAAGATCATGGCGAAGGCAAGAGACATCGCCAGCAGCACCGGCACGATCACGACCGAGCAACTGAACGGGATGTGCCCCAACAATATGGAGCCCGAAGATATCGCGGCTCTCTTTGCGGCTCTGCGCACTGAGGGGATTCGTCTCAAGGACGACGAAGCAGAAAAGTAGGAGCCCAAAGTAGGAGCCACTGTGCTTTGACGCCACAGCAAGACAATCGATCACTGCGATCGAAGCGCTGGCCGAGTTTGGATAGTGGCAGATTGGTCATCCGGCGGCATTGCAGCTATGATCCGCCAGAGCTGGACGTGTCCTTCTGCCCCGAGATTCAAGAAGATCAAGAGGAGGAATAGGAATGTCGGTCGCCTGCAAGTTCGAACGCATCATCCTCAGCCACGAAGAATATGAGGAAATCCGCCTGACGCATCATCCCGCCATCTACGGCGTTGAGGTGAGCGAGCTCGAGGCCATGCGACCCCGCTTGCGCAAGATGCGCGACAAGGAGCGAACGGTCGGCCGACAGAAGCAGCGAGAGAGCCGCGGAAAGGCCGAGGCTCGCGGCACGAGCTTTCCAGGAACCGCCAAGCATGCGTCAGAGCGAAAACAGGTCTTCGCGGCAGCGCTGAAACGGGTCAACACGGAGCTGAGGCGTCAGCACAATCTGGCAGCCCGGACCGCACATGTCGAAGCAGCGCGAAAGGCCCTCGCGCTGCACCGGGCCGCGAACTTCACGACGCGTCCCCCGGCAGGAGGCACCGCGGGCGAAGGCATGGCGTCGAAGCCAAGCGAACGCCGACGAAAGATCATTGCAGGCGCAAAGATCGGACGCGTATCGCAGGCGACAAAGGTCGCTCAAGCCGTCCGCGACGCGCGCGGTGCATGATCCCGGGCAAACAAGCGGCTGATTGATTCCGGCGCGGCATCGGCATCCCGCAGCATACGCCAGCCGTCGCGGTTGCGCGCGGCCTGCCGCATGCTGAAGCGGACAGGGCGCGGCGTTTCAGCGGCATTGGTCAATGCAACCGCCAGTCAATCAGTGCCCGCCAGAACCTCAAACCCAATCCGGACGCTGATCTCCCGCATGAACCGCGTGACCGACCGGATACAAGCTCTTGATGCGGTCCCGGACGGCGATGATGCCAAAACAGGGCGTAAGAGAGACATGCCCCGGCTGAGGCGCCGCGCCGAGTTCCTCAATCGCCTATCATGTTCTCCACAATAAGCGCCATCCCGACGTGCCTGCTGGTGATCGTGGCATTCGTCAGTACCTATTTCCAGCTGCGGCACGAATATGGTGTCGCCATACTTTTTATCGTAGCGCTCGGATCTTTCACCGCAGCGCTGATAGATCTCGTCCGTGAACGAGGATTGCCGTGCACGAATACGATCTGGATCGCTAGAAATCGCCTCAGGAAACAATCTCCATGAGCATCGCCATCAGCGCCTCCGGTGCGGTGACGTTCGGCGAGTGGCTGGCGTCGATCTCGAAATAGCGCCAGCCGGCTTCGTTCCTGATGCGCCGGGCGAACTGGCCGAACGTGTCGGCCTGCGTGGCGCGGGTGGCGTAGATGTAGCTGCGCGGCAGGCTGGTCTCGCCGTGCTTCAACCGCAATTTCTGCTCGAAGCATTTGATCGGCATGTCGACGCGCCGCGCGCTCAGCCATGCGACGTCGGCGGGCGACGTGTCCGGCGGCACCGGCATCGGCGGAATACGCCAGCCGTCGCCGTCGCTCGCGAACTCACGCATGGTCTCGATCGCCGATTCGTTGAGATCGAACAGCGACTGGCCGTCGCGCGGCACGAAAGCGTCGATATAGATCATCTGCGCGATGCGCTCGCGCACCCGGTCGGCGACGCCGGTCGCGACCATGCCGCCATAGGAGTGCCCGATCAGCACGATGTCGTGCAGGTCCTCGTAACTGATGACGCTGAGCACATCCTGGATATGCGCCTCGAGGTCGAGTCCTTGATGCGCAAGGTGCGCGCGCTCGCCAAGCCCGGTGTAGCTCGGCGTGACCAGCCGATGGCCGGCGGCCTGCATCAGGGGATGCATCTTCTTCCATGCCCAGCCTGCCGACCAGGCGCCGTGACAGACCAGAAAGGTTTTTTGCGAATTCGCAGGCGAGCCTGAAGTCATGGGATGCTTCCGTTCCGATTATCGTTGATGAGCCGCGATTTTGAATAGTACCTGCGAGACGCGTTGTGTAAACGTGGCGCCAAACACCACCGTCGTTCCGGGGCGATGCGCCAGCATCGAACCCGGAATCTCGAGATTCCCCGGTGCGCGATTGCGCACCTGCGGTCTGGTCCTTCGGACCATCCCGGAATGACGAAGGAGAAAAAATGACCCCGGCAGGCTATGCGATCCTGTTCTTCGGCGCGCTTGCCGGCGGTTTCGTCTCCGGTCTTGCCGGCTTCGGCACCGCACTGATGGCGCTCGGCATCTGGCTCTATGTGCTGCCGCCGACACTCGCGGTGCCGCTGGTGCTGGTCTGCTCGGTCATCGCGCAGCTCTCGACCTTGCCGTCGATCTGGAAGAGCATCGATTTCCGTCTGGTCTGGCCGTTCGTCATCGCAGGCCTCGCCGGCGTGCCGATCGGCATCCTGCTGATCGCGCGGGCCGACCCCGAGGTCTTCAAGCTGACCATCGGCGTCTTCCTGCTGGTGTTTCCGACCGCGTTGTTCCTGCAGCGCAAGCCGATGTCGATCGCCTTCGGCGGCAAATGGGCCGATGGCGCGATCGGATTTGCCGGCGGCATCCTCGGCGGCCTCGCCGGACTGTCCGGCCCGCTGCCGATCCTGTGGGCCAGCATGCGCGGCTGGGGCAAGCAGCAGCGCCGCGGCGTGTTCCAAATCTTCAACTTCACGATCTTGGCGGCCGCGCTTTGCGTGCAGATCGCAAGCGGCCTGGTGAAAACAGAGCTGACCTGGCTGGTGGCGTGCGCGTTTCCGGGGACGCTGCTCGGCGCCTGGCTCGGCGCGCGGCTCTATCACGCGCTCAGCGACCGCAATTTCTCCGACGTCGTGCTGCTGCTGCTGTTCCTGTCCGGCGTCGCGCTGGTGTGGAACGGACTGGCGCCGAAATAGCGGGCGCTGCGTGAGCGTCGGTTCTGATCCAATCAGAACCGACGCTCCAGCCATGCGCCATCTCACTCCGCCGCGGCCTGACCGAACTCGGTCGCCTGACGCTCGAACAGGCCGCGATAGATGCCGCCTTGACGCGCGGCCAGCACCTCATGCGTGCCCTGCTCGACGATCTCGCCGCGGTCGAACACCAGGATGCGATCCATGCTGCGCACGGTCGACAGCCGGTGCGCGATCACGATCGAGGTGCGGCCCTTCATCAACCGTTCCATCGCCTGCTGGATCAGCGCCTCGGATTCCGAATCGAGGCTCGAGGTCGCCTCGTCCAGGATCAGGATCGGCGCATCGGCCAGGAAGGCGCGCGCCAGCGCCACGCGCTGCCGCTCGCCGCCCGACAGCTTGACGCCGCGCTCGCCCACCAGCGTGCCGTAACCCTTCGGCAGCCGCATGATGAAGTCGTGCGCATTGGCAAGCCGCGCCGCCTGCTCGATCGCCTCCATGCCGGCGCCCGGCCGGCCATAGGCGATGTTCTCCGCCAGCGTGCGGTGGAACAGGATCGGCTCCTGCTGCACGATCGCGATCTGGCTGCGCAGCGATTGCTGCGTCGCCCTGGCGATGTCCTGACCGTCGATCAGGATCCGGCCAGCGGAGACGTCGTAGAGCCGCTGCACCAGCTTGACGAAGGTCGTCTTGCCGGAGCCGGAGCGCCCGACCAGGCCGACCCGCTCGCCGGCGTCGATGTCGACCGACAGCCCGTCATAGAGCGGCCGGCGGTGGCCGCCATAGTGGAACGTGACGTCGTCGAACACGATGCGGCCGCCCTGGATGTCGATCGTCCCAGCATCGTCCGCATCGACGATGCCGAGCGGCTCGCCATGGATCTGCACCAGTTCCTCCATGTCGTTCACCGAACGCTGCAGGTTGTTGATGTGCATGCCGACATCGCGCAGATAGGCGTGGATGATGTAGTAGCTGGTCAGCACATAGGTGACGTCGCCCGGCGTGGCGCGGCCCTGCGCCCACAGCAGGATCGCACCGCCGATCACCGAGGCGCGGAAGCACAGCAGCACCACGAGCTGCGCCGTCGAGGTGTGATTGTAGCGGAACCAGGTCCGCCGCACCCGTCGGCGCCAGCGGCTGATGACGCCGTCGAGCCGCACGTCCTCGCGCGTCTCCGCGCCGAACGACTTCACCACCGCGTTGCAGGTCAGGGCGTCGGCCAGCGTGCCGCCGACCTTGGTGTCCCACGCATTGGAAACGCGCGCGGCAGGCGCGACGTAGCGCACCTGGAACACCATGGTCATCGCGACATAGATCACCGAGCCGACCGCGATCACCGCGCCGAGCTGCGGCCAATGCACGCCGAGCAGGATCATCGAACCGACCAGCACCACGACCGACGGCAGCAGCGCCATCAGGATGGTGTCGTTCAGCAAATCGAGCGCCCACATGCCGCGCGTGATCTTGCGCACGGTGGAGCCGGCGAACGAATTGGCGTGCCAGTCGGTCGAGAAGCGCTGCACCCGCATGAAGGCCTGCTGCCCGACATCGGACATCGTCTTCAGCGTGAACGGCACGATGGTCTGGATGCCGACCAGCCGCAGCACCAGCGACAGCGCGCCGAGGCCGACGATGGCGCCGAACGCCAGCATCGCCGCATGGCGCGCGGCCGCATTGGTGGCGCCCGCGGTCAGCGCGTCGACCAGATGGCCGGAAAACACCGGCATGAACAGGTCGGCCGCGGTTGCGCCGAGGAATCCGGCCGTCACCGCGGAGGCACGCAGCGGCTGTTCCAGCCAATGGCGGAAGACAAAGGGAAGCACGATCCGGATTGCGGCCGGCCGCTTGGTCGTCAGAGAGGTCATGGCACATTCCGGCCACGCTTTTGCAGCGCGTGCCGGCTCCATCTGAGGCGACGTGCGGGCAGAATCCGACCGCGAGCGCCGCTGGAAATTGTCGATAGCGTGTTGGGAAGTTTTGCTGATCGGGGATCAGGCCCGGTCAGCGCCGGGAGCTAACGCCTAAACGCGTCCAGCACCGTCGAACGCGGGCGCGCGATCTGCGAAATAAACGACTTCATGCGCATCTCCCCGGTTCGAGTAAGGAAGCGCTGCTTATAAATGCATCACGCGCGATTGGCAAGGTAACATCGGCGTGAGTGCGTCAATGTGTCGGCGATATCAGCTATTCACGCGACCGGGCGCAGCCCGCGCGCCGATGCGATGCACTCAGCCCGGCGACAACGGCACACTTTCGTAGCCCGGATGAGCGAAGCGATATCCGGGGCCGCGTCACGTTCAGTGATGAACTGCCGAGATCGGTCCCGGGCTACGAAAACCGATGACACCTAATGCGCGTCGCCGCCGCTCGCGGTCATCGACGGCGGCTTGTTGACGAACAGCACCAGAAGGCTGAGCGCGACATAGAACAACGACAGCATGAAGAAGGCATCGCCATAGCCCATCACTGCTGCCTGACGGTGCACGATCTGCGAGAGCTGCTTCATCGCCATGACGGCGGAATCGCCCATGCCCTGCATGCGCTGGGTGAACATGTTGAGGGTCTCGACCGCGGTGGTGTTGCCCCAGGTCACGCGGTCATGCAGCCGCGAGATGTGCAGATCGGTGCGGTCGTTGAGCACCTCGTTGATGACGGCGAGACCTACCGCGCCGCCGAGGTTGCGCATCAGGTTGAACAGGCCGGAGGCGTTCTTGACGCGATCCTGCGGCAACGTCGCGAGCGCGATGTTGTTGGTCGGCACCATGGCGCACATCATGCCGATGCCGCGCAGGATCTGCGGCAGCAGCAGCTCGTAGAAATCATAGTCGCGGGTGATCCAGGTCATCTGCCAGGAGCCGAGCGCGAAGGTGACGAGGCCGAAGGCGATGATGTAGCGCAAATCGACCTTCTGCATCAGCCGCCCGACCACCGGCGCCATCAAGAACATGGTGACGCCGGAGACGAACATGGTCTCGCCGATCATCAGCGCGCTGTAGCCGCGAACCTCCGCGAGATAGCGCGGATAGACATAAGTCAGGCCATAGAGCCCGATGCCGATGCAGAACTGCAGCACGCAGCCGACCGCGAAGTTGCGGTTACTGAAGGCGTAGAGATCGACGATCGGCTCCTCCGCGGTCAAGACGCGCCAGAAGAACGCGACCGCCGAGACGAAGCCAATCGCGGCGCAGACCGCGACCGAGGTGTCCTGCAGCCACTCATATTGCGGCCCCTCCTCCAGCACATATTCAAGCGAGCCGAGGAAGCCGCCCATGAAGATCAGGCCCCACCAGTCGAAGCGCTCGAGCAGCGCGAAGTTCGGCTGGTCGAAATCGACCAGCGCCAGCACGCCCGCCGTGATGATGACGCCGGGCACGATGTTGATGAAGAACAGCCAGTGCCACGACATCAGGTCGGTGATGTAACCGCCGACGGTCGGTCCAACGGTCGGCGCCAGCGTCGCGACGAGGCCGATGATCGGCGCCACGATGTGGAATTTGGTGCGCGGGAAGATCGTGTAGGCCGAGGCGAACACCGTCGGGATCATGCCGGCGCCGAGAAAACCCTGCAGCGCGCGCCACAGGATCATCTGCTCGATCGAGGAGGCGAAGCCGCACAGCAGGCTCGAGGCGGTGAAGCCGAACGCGGAGATCGCGAACAACAGCCGCGTGCCAAGCGCGCGCGACAGGAATCCGGACAACGGAATCGCGATCACTTCGGCGATCAGATAGGCGGTCTGCACCCACGACACTTCGGTCGAGGATGCCGACAGGCCGGCCTGGATCTCGGACAGCGAGGCCGAGACGATCTGGATGTCCAGGATCGACATGAACATGCCGAACACCATGATGATGAAGGCAACCAGCCGCTTCGGCTGGATGCGCTCGGACTCCGGGGCGCCGGTCATCATCGAGGGCGAAGCAGTGGTCGTATCAGCCATGGGCTCATCGGCTCCGAGCCTCGGACTCTGTCCGAAGCTTCAAGACATCACTGCGGATGGATCATCATCGGCGCGTCGAGATCGGTTTCGGCGTCGGCATCGGCCGCGCCTTCGCGGGTGTCGACGGTGGTGTAGACCGACATGCCGGCGCGCAAGAGGCCCTGCTTGGCGACGCTGGCAGGCACGCGGATGCGGACCGGCAGGCGCTGCACGATCTTGGTGAAGTTGCCGGTGGCGTTGTCGGGCGGCAGCAGCGTGAACACCGAGCCCGCCGCCGGCGAAATGCTGTCGACGAGGCCGGTGAACTTGCGGAAGCCGTAGGCGTCGACCTTGATCGTCACCCGCTGCCCGGTGCGGATGCGCTTGAGCTGGGTCTCTTTATAGTTGGCGTCGATGTAGACGCCGTCGAGCGGCACCACGTTGCCGAGCCGCTGGCCCACATTGATATAGTCGCCGGTGTTGACCAGGCGGTTGGAGAAGGTGCCGTCGACCGGCGCACGGACATTGGTGAATTCGAGATCGCGCTCGGCCTTGGCGAGCTGGGTCTGCAATTCGGCGAGCTGGGCGCGGGCCTCGGCCTGCTGCGCCTTGGTCACCTCGACATTGTCCTTGGCCGCATCATAGGCCGCCTGCGCGGACCGCACGCTGGCCGCGCCCTGATCACGGCCGGCCTCCGAGACTTCGAAGGTGGCACGCGAGGCAAAACCTTTGGTGCTGAGCGCCTGCTGCCGATCGAAATCGAGATCGGCGCGCTTCAGGCCGGCCTGAGCGGACACCAGCTGGGCCTGCGCCTGCTCGACCGAGCTCGCCGCCGCCGCAACCTGGCGGCCGATGCGCTCGATCGTCGCCTGCTGGGTCGCGATCCTGGTGCGCGCGGCGTCGGCCGCGATACGGTAGTCGCCATCATCGATCCGGAAGATCACGTCGCCTGCGCGCACCAGCGCGTTGTCGCCGGGCAGGATCGCAGCGATATGGCCCGCGACGCGCGCGCCGAGCATGGAGTTGTTGGCGCGGACATAGGCATCGTCGGTCGAGACGTAGAAGCGCCCGACCATCAGGTAATAGGCGGCATAGCCCGCGGCAGCGAGCGCGAGCAGGCCGACCACGCCCATCATCACGAATTTGCGCCTGCCGGATTTCGGCGCCGGCGCCGCAGTGGACGAAGCCGCCGGCTGCTCGGGCGCAGACGCGGGCGGCGCCTCCGCGGGACGCTTGGCTTCGTCAGCCCGGCCCTGCTCGCCGAGATCGGCGGATGCATCGCGCGCGATCGCGTCCTCGGCCATCTCAGGCTCGGAACGAACAATGCGTGCAGCCTGATCCCGTGCTACGGCCATGGCCGAGGCTCCCCACAAAAATCTTGACGCGCGCGATGGCGGAATAAGGGCCGTGCGGCGCATCGTCACTCCCAAGATACCATTGACCGAACGGTTCGGTCAATATACATTCCCGCCCGCTAGATTATAAAGCTTCGATTCTTCCCTTTCCTACTTTGGGTTGAGTTCTCGCCCGAGAAGCTAAATCAATGGTTGCAGCGCCCCGAACCTCCCTCCAGTCCGTCGGCGAGGAGGAATCGTCGAAACGCCGCCAGATCCTGGACGGCGCCCGTAAGATATTCCTGGAGCTCGGCTTTGACGGCGCGAGCATGGGCGAGATCGCGCGCGCTGCCGGCGTCTCCAAGGGCACGCTCTACGTCTATTTCCCCGACAAGGCCGGGCTGTTCGCGGCGATCGTCGAGGAGGAAAAGCTCGAGCAGGGCAAGGTCGCCTTCAATTTCGATCCGGCGCGCGACGTCGACACCACCCTCCCCGAATTCGGCCGCGCCTATGTCGCGGTGTTGTGCCGGCCCGGCGGCGGCTCGGCGATCCGCACCGTGATGGCGATCGCCGAGCGGATGCCCGAGCTCGGCAGCCGGTTCTACACCCACGTCATCGCCCACACCGTCGACCGCTTCGCCGCCTATCTCGAGGCGCGCGCCGCGCTCGGCGAGCTCGTGATCGACGACTACCAGCTCGCGGCCTGGCAATTCATGCAGATGTGCCAGGCGACGCTGTTCCAGGCGTTCATCTTCCAGGCCAGGCCGTCGCCCTCGCCGGAGCGGATCGCAACCGTCGTCGACAGCGCGACGCGCGTGTTCTTCGCGGCGTACCGGCCGAAGCCCGGGTGAGATCGACGTCTTATCGCGGACCAGCGCGCTCTTCGTCCCGTCATGCTGAGGTGCTCGCGTAGCGAGCCTCGAAGCATGCGCGGCCCGGCTGGTGGCCGTCGTGCTTGAGACGGCTGCGGAGTTTATCATCGGGCCGCGCTTTGCGCGGACCCGTTGGCAGCCTCATCAACATGACGGACGTAGATTCTTTAGATCGTCACGGGGGTATTGTTCTCCAGCCGTCGATGTGCACGATCAATAACTCCAGCACGACGAGGCGATCGACCATGAACGACCTCACCATCCGACAGATGCAGCCGGACGAGATCGCGCTCGCGGTGGACTGGGCCGCGGCGGAGGGATGGAATCCTGGTCTCGCAGATGCGCCCTGCTTTGCCGCCGAGGACCCGCAGGGCTTCTTCATCGGCGAGCTCGATGGCGAGCCGGCCGCGGTGATCTCCTGCGTCAATTACGGCGCGCAATTTGCCTTCCTCGGCTTCTACATCGTGCGTCCGGATCTGCGCGGCCGCGGCCATGGCCTGAAGATCTGGAATGCGGCCATCGCGCATGCGCGCCCGCGCGTGATCGGGCTCGATGGCGTGGTGGCGCAGCAGGCGAACTACCAGAAGTCCGGCTTCGCGCTCGCCTACGCCAATGTGCGCTACGGCGGCACTGTCGCTGCACCATCCGCGCCGAGCGACGGCACCGTCGCGCTGACCGATCTGCCGATGGCGCTGATCGAAGCCGATGACGCCACTGTGTTTCCCGCACCGCGGCCGGCATTCCTGCGCGCCTGGATCAACACGTCAGGACATGTCGGGCGCGCGCTGATGCGCGACGGCAGGCTGGCCGGCTGGGGCGTGATCCGCCCGTGCCGGACCGGCCGCAAGATCGGTCCGCTGGTTGCCGATGACCGTGCCGGCGCCGAGGCCGTTGTCGCGGCATTGCTCGCGAGCGCGGGCAGCGGCGAGGTCTTCCTCGATGTCCCCGCGGTCAACCGCGACGCCGTCGCGCTGGCGCAAGGCCTCGGGCTGTCACCGGTGTTCGAGACCGCGCGGATGTATACCGGCGCGATCCCGCCACTCCGGATCGATCGCGTGTTCGGCGTCACGACGTTCGAGCTCGGTTAGAGCGAGAGATTTCTGAATATTAGAAATATATCCGTGAGTTGCCCGACGTGTCAAGTGGCTAGGTCGAACGCCTGCCACCGCCGGCTCCTTTGCATGGGGTTGTTTTCGATATTTTCGCAACGCGCCTCCCCCGCAAGTGCCCGCAAGCGGGAGAGGGAGCGCGGCTGCAATTCAAACCCGAGCTAGTTCGCCGCCGCGTTGACCTCCGGCGTAGCGACGTTGTCCTGCTCGACCTCCTCGGGCAGGCCGGCGAAGCGCCGCAGCGCCTTCGCCATCTTCACGCGGCCGGCAACGCCGGTGATGATGACGTCGACCATCACGAACGACGAGTGGAAGTGGCCCTGCGCCTTGAGCTGCTCGACCTTGACGCCGGCCTTGGCGAGCGCGTCGCCATAGGCGATGCCCTCGTCGCGCAATGGATCGAACTCGCTGGTCGCGATGAACGTCGGCGGCAGGCCTTCGAGCTTGCCGCGCAGCGGCGCGACGCGCGGGTCGGTGCGGTCGGCCGGCGAGCAGTACAGGTCCCAGAACCAGTACATCAGCCCGCGGGTCAGGAAATAGCCGGTCGCGTTGTCGACATAGGACGGCCGGTCGAATGTGGAATCGGTGACCGGACAGATCAGGAGCTGGCCCGCGATCTCGGGCCCGCCGCGATCGCGCGCGAGCTGGCACGTGACGGCCGCGATGTTGCCGCCGGCGCTCCAGCCCGCGACCAGCAGCGGCCCTGCCCTGCCGCCGAGCTCGGCGCTATGGGCCGCGATCCAGCGCGTCGCCGCAAAACCGTCCTCGGCCGCGGCCGGGAAGCGATGCTCGGGCGCATGGCGATAGCCGACACTGACGATGATCATGCCGGTGCGCCGGCACAGGTCGCGGCAGAACGGATCGTCCGACATCTCGTCGCCGAGCACCCAGCCGCCGCCGTGGAAATACACCACGATCGGATGCGGCCCCGGCGTCGCCGGCCGGTACAGCTTGTACGGCAGCGGACCGTCCGCGCCCTGCAGCATGCCGCTGCCGACCTCGCCGACCGGGCGGCCAAAGGGACGCCCCTTGTTGAATTCGGCGAGGAAGTCGCGCGCGCCCTGGGCCCCCATCGTCTCGAGCGGCGGCAGGTTCATTTCGCCGAGCAGGTTCAGCACCAGCCGCACATCCGGCTGCAGGCGCACGATCTCGCCGTCATTGCATTGCTCGGCAACGCCGGGACCCGAGAGCTTGAAGCCGAGCATGCCGCGGCCGACCACCTCGTTGCAGATGCTGCGATACGGACCGACGCCGCCCGTATAAGGCATCACGCCTTGCGGCTTGCCGGGCACGTTGGCGCCCGTGTACCAGGTGTTGGCGAGCCGGTGCAGCGTCAGCGTCGCGCAATCGGCCATGTGCCGTTCCCAGCCGGCCTGCGCGGTCTCGGTCGCTTCCATCGTGGTGAAGCCGGCGTCGCGCAGCGCGGCGATCCGCTCCACCACCCAATCGACGTGCTGCTCGATCGAGACAGCCATGTTCGACAGCACCGACGGGCTGCCGGGACCGGTGATCATGAACAGATTGGGAAAGCCCGCGACGGTGACGCCGAGATAGGTCTGCGGTCCGTGCGCCCAGACATCCGACAGCGACTTGCCGCCGCGGCCGGAGATCGGATGCACCGCCATGATCGCCCCGGTCATCGCGTCGAAGCCGGTGGCGAACACGATGACGTCGACGTCGAACTTGCGTCCGTTGGTGATGATGCCGCTGGCGGTAATCCCCTTGATCGGCTCCTGCCGCAGATTCACCAGCGTCACGTTGGGACGGTTGTAGGTCGCGTAGTAGTTGGTATCGAGGCAGGGACGCTTGGCGCCGAACGGATGATCGTGCGGGGCCAGCGCCGCCGCCGTCTCCGGATCCTTGACCACAGCGCCGATCTTCTCGCGGATCAGGTCGGCGACCAGTCTGTTGCCGTCGACATCGACCGCCTGGTCGGCCCAGAGCTGGGTCAGGATGTGGACGAGGTCGCCCGCCGCCCACGCCTTCTCGAACCGCTCGCGGCGCTCGGCGTCGCTCAATTGCCAGCTCACCACGGTCTGCTGCGGATAGGGCACGCCGGCCATCGACCAGCGCGCCTGGTCGCGATAGGCAGCACGGTCGCTCTCGAAATAGGTCTTGCGATCCTCGGGCGCTGGGCCGTTGCCCGCGGGCAGCGCGAAGTTCGGGGTGCGCTGGAACACGGTGAGCTGCGCGGCCTGCTCGGCGATGATCGGTATGGACTGAATGCCCGACGATCCGGTGCCGATCACGGCGACGCGCTTGCCCTTGAGATCGACGCCCTGATGCGGCCAGCGGCCGGTGAAATAGATCTCGCCCTTGAAGTCCTTGACGCCGTCGATCTCCGGGGGCTTCGGCGACGACAGGCAGCCGGTCGCCATGATGTAGTAGCGGCACGAGACGTCGGCGCCGTTGTTGGTCGAGATCTGCCAGCGCGAGGTCGCATCATTCCAGGTCGCCTGCGTGACCTTGGTGCCGAACCTGATGTCGCGACGCAGATCGTAGCGGTCGGCGACGAAGCCGAGATAGCGCAGGATTTCCGGCTGGGTCGCGTATTTCTCCGACCAGGTCCAGGCCTGATCGAGCTCGGGATCGAAGGTGTAGCTGTAGTCGATGGTCTGGATGTCGCAGCGCGCGCCGGGATAACGATTCCAGTACCAGGTGCCGCCGACGTCGGCGCCCTCCTCGAGCGCGATCGCCGAGAAGCCCGCCTTGCGCAACCGATGCAGCAGGTAAAGTCCGGCGAAGCCGGCGCCGACCACCGCAACGTCGACCTGCTGCGTGGTTCCGCTCTGCGTGGAGTCTGAAGCGCGTGCTGCAACTGCTGCGTCTGGCATGCCATTCCTCCGGTATGTTTTGATTTGACGGAAGGCTAGCCCTGCGCCTTCAGTTTGTCATCACGACAAACGCAATCAGAGGTCGCCGCAATTGTGACGCCCGCGGCCTGGAGCGCGCCGCGCAGCGCGTAGACGCAACTGGTGACGTAAGTTGTGGCGACGCAACGGGTACGAACGGCGCCGCACACTTTGATGTCGTCCCGGCGAAAGCCGGGACCCATACTCCGCGGCGGATGTTGTGGACGGGACTCGTCGTTCCATCGACGCGCAACGATGACCATCGGTGGTTATGGGTCCCGGCTTTCGCCGGGACGACACCGAATATTTGGTGCCGCTTGTGAATCACAAGCTCACTTGCTCCTCAGAGTCTGTCTATGAGTCAGGCCCTGGGGATGACGGGTTTAGCAGTTGCCTCAAATCGACCGCATCAATCCGCCGTCGACGCGGATGTTCTGGCCGGTGATGTAGCCCGCGCCGTCGGAGACGAGGAAGCTGATGGTTGCGGCGATCTCCTCCGCCTTGCCGTAGCGCTTCATCGGCACGCTGTCGCGGCGCTCGTCGGTTGCCGGCAGGCTGTCGATCCAGCCTGGCAGCACGTTGTTCATGCGCACATTGCTGGCGGCGTAGCTGTCGGTGAACAGTTTGGTGAACGCGGCGAGCCCGGCGCGGAACACCGCCGAGGTCGGAAACATCGCGCTCGGCTCGAACGCCCAGGCGGTGGAGATGTTGACGATCGCGCCCGACTTCTGCGCCTGCATGTGAGGCGCGACGAGACGCGTCGGGCGGATCACGTTCATCAAATAGACGTCGAGACCGGTGTGCCACTGCTCGTCGGTCAGTTCGAGCACACCCGCGCGCGGGCCATGGCCAGCGCTGTTGACCAGCGCATCGATGCGGCCCCAGCGCGCCATCACGCCGTCGACGGCGCGCTTCAGATCATCGTTGGAACGGTTCGAGCCGGTGAAGCCGAGGCCGCCGAGCTCCTTCGCCAGCGCCTCGCCCTTGCCCGACGACGACAGGATCGCAACGCGGAAACCATCGGCCGCGAGGCGCCGCGCCGCCGCCGCTCCCATGCCGCTGCCGCCCGCGGTTACGAGCGCGACCTTCTCCAAAGCCATGACCTGATATCCCTTCTTGTTGCTTCGTTCGGGGCGACCCTAGCACTGCCGATCGCAGCGCGCGACATCGCGCCTGCTTTGCGTCACCGGACGAAATGCGGCATGGTGACCGACATCGTTCTCCGGTACGCAGTATTCACATGACATCCCTCCTTCGACACCTTGTCATCGCCGCCGCGCTGCTGTTCGCCGGTCCCGCACTCGCGCAGACCCGGTCCATCACCGTCGCCTCGACGACATCGACCGAACAGTCCGGCCTGTTCGGCTATCTGCTGCCGCGGTTCTCGGAGACCTCGGGCATTGCCGTGAAGGTGGTCGCGGTCGGCACCGGACAGGCGCTCGACATCGGACGGCGCGGCGATGCCGATGTCGTGTTCGTGCATGATCGCGTGGCCGAAGAGAAATTCCTGGCCGAGGGCTTTGCGACCAGGCGATATGACGTGATGTACAACGATTTCGTCATCGTCGGCCCGAAGGCCGATCCGGCGCATATCGCCGGCGACAAGGATGTCGCGGATGCCCTGCGCAAGATCGCTGCGACCAGTTCGGCCTTCATCTCGCGCGGCGACCACTCCGGCACGCACGAGGCCGAGCTGCGGCTCTGGAAGGCGGCCGGCGTCGATCTCGGCTCAGCGAAGGGCCAGTGGTATCGCGAGATCGGCCAGGGCATGGGTCCGGCGCTCAACATGGCATCCGCGTCGAATGCCTATGTGCTGTCCGACCGCGGCACCTGGCTGTCGTTCAAGAACCGCGGCGAGCTCGCCGTGCTGACCGAAGGCGACCGGCGGCTGTTCAACCAGTACGGCGTGATGCTGGTCAATCCGGCGAAACATCCGACGGTGAAGGCCGCGGACGGCGAGGCCTTCATCGACTGGCTGGTCTCGCAGGCCGGGCAGTCAGCCATCGCCGGCTACAAGGTCGGTGGCGAGCAGCTATTTTTCCCCAACGCCGCGCACTAGCAGAAACGCGATCGTGCTGACGCTGACGCTCAGCGCAAGCAGGATGACGCCGAGCCCGAGACCGAGCGCCAGCTCGCCCTTGCTGGTCTCGAGCGCAATCGCGGTCGTCATCGTTCGCGTATAGCCGCTGATATTGCCGCCCACGATGATGATGGCGCCGACCTCCGCGATGGCGCGGCCGAAGGCGGCGAGGAACGCGGTGAGCAGCGAGGCGCGGCCGAGCGAGAACACCAGCGCAAGGCTGCGCAGGCGGGACAGGCCGTCGGTGCGGATCAAATCGGCATATTCCGCCCACAGCAGCGCGACCGGACGATGCACCAGCGCAACCACGATCGGCGTCGCCAGGATGACCTGCGCCACCACCATCGCCGTCGGCGTGAACAGCAGCCCGGCGAAGCCCAGCGGTCCGGATCGCGACAGCAGCAGATAAAGCCCGAGGCCGACCACGACCGGCGGCAGGCCGAGACAGGCATTGGCGAGCACGATCACCACCTGCCGTCCGCGAAACCTCGATATCGCAAGCCAGCCGCCGATCGGCGCGCCGATCAGAAGCGCGAGCAGGCTCGCCAGCAGGCTGACGCGCAACGACAATGCGACGATCCCAAGCAGGACCGGATCGCGACCGGCTATCAGCGATGCCGCCGCCGTGATCGACTGTGCGAAATCATTCATGCCGGCACGTTTTGCCCGCACAACGTGCGCATCGTCAAATCGCAGGAACGATCAGTCGCTCAGGCCGGCGCGCCGTTCTTGAGCAGCTTGGCCACGGCCGCGACCAGTTCGTCAGGCGAGAACGGCTTGTTCAGCAGCACGCTGTCCGGCACGCCCCGGGTCGGCCACTCGTCGCCGCCGCCGCCGGTGATGTAGAGCACCGGGAATGACGGGTCGATCTCGCGGGCGCCGCGCGCCACGCGCCAGCCGTCGAGCCGTCCGAGCAGGCGGATGTCGGTGACCAGTGCTGAGTATTTGGTGCGGAACGCCTTCAGCAGCGTCAACGCTTCCTCGCCCGAGCCCGCGATCGCCGGCTCATAGCCGCCGTCCCTCAGGGCGTCCTCTACCATCATCTGAAGATCACGATCGTCTTCGATGACGAGAATGATCGGCGCGTCTTGCAAAGCTATCCCCCAGAAATCAGCCGGGTGCGCCCGGCTCCGAAGCATATGCAGCATAAAAGTGGCTACCGTTTGCACGGTGTCACCCAGTAAAAATACGGGTATCAGACGCGTCCCTATTCGTCGGCGAATTCGTCTTCTTCGTTGACCCCCGCCTTACCCCGCGGGGCCGGCTTTCTGCCGCCGAGCGATCCTGTGACATAAGGTTCGCGCGTTGCATAGGGGTTACGGCCGCCGGCACGCGCCGCGACCTCCTCGCCCGAGACGGCGGCGGGCTGGCAGATCAGACGCCGGCTGGCCCGGCGCATCAGATCCACATGGATGTGGTCGTAGTGATAGACGTTGGACCCCGGCGCCAGCACCGTGGTGAATTGCTGGCAGGCGGCGGCCTGGACATCGCGCAGAAAGCCCTGCTCCTCCGGCAGGCCCCTCCAGCCATCCTTCACGGTGATGCGGCGACCGTCAGCCAGCGTGAAGGCTGCGATGTCGAGCGCATTGCCGAAGGCGTGCTCGGAAATATGCGCGTGCGAATTGCCGTTCATGCCGCGGCAGGAATAGGCCGAGATCTGCTTGATCTCGACGACGCGCGCGCCGAACCAGCGCTGCGCCGCCGGCTGTACGGAATCGGCGAGCCAGCGCTCGAGCACCGAGACGATCGGGCACGCCAGCGTTGCCGCCGGCTTCACTGCGACCGGGCCGACCGTCACCACCGGATTGCCGCTCGAGGGACCGAGCCGCGGCGGCGGTGGCGCGCCGGGCGGCTGCTGGGAATACGGTGCCGGTGAATAGGGCGCGGCCGCGCTGTCGCGCTGCGGATTGGATGGCAGGCCGGGATAATAAGGTCGCTCGCCCCTGGCGTCGGGCGAGCCTTCCGGCGGCAAATCGATCTCGTCCTGCTGCGGCGGAACACCGGGCGCCGACAGCGAGACCGGCCCATTCTGACGGCTGCCATAGCCCGGCTCGTTGCCATAGCTCGGCTGGCCGACGGCCTGATTGGAATACGGCGCCTGCGCGGGCGGCGGAGGCGGCTGGCGGTTGATCGGCCAGCGCGGCTGGTTGCCGACTGATGCCGGCGGGCGCAGGCTGTCGTCGGCAAATCCGTAAGCCGAACTGGCTTCACCGAGCGCGGCGACCTTGAGCGGGAACTCGGCGCCGCAGACGCCGGGACCGGAGATCGGATCGATGCGGACGAGGTCGGCGCTCTCCTTGACCGCGCCCGACTTCAGGCATGCGGCCTCGGCCTCGGCCCGCCACGGTTCGCGCTCGGCGGTCTGAAACAGACCGCGACCGCAACCAGCAAGCGACACAAGGACAAGGGAGCCGACGAGATACAAACGAACTCCACGCGTCATGGCGCGGAGGTTCTGCGAATTTGATTAAAGACTCTTCAACGCATTTCGATGCGTTGTTTTCAGCTGTCCTTAACCATGCAGCGGAACCCGGCAGGGCAACACGCGCCCTGCCGAGATGATGTCATCACCACGTGTAGCGAACGACACCCTTGCCGCCATAGGACGACGTGACGTCGGAGAACTCGCCTTCGAAGGTGAGCGCCGCCGACCAGCCGCTGGTCCAGTTCATCGCCGCGCTCGCGGTGGTGAGCACCGCATCGCTCGCCGGCGCCGCACCGTTGACCACGAAGGACGCGCCCGGCAGCGTCTGGAATGTCGCGGCAACGCTGCGATCGGTGTTGTAGTCGTGCGCCCAGGCGAGCCGGCCGCGCAGGCTGAGAATGCCATCCTGCAACGCGATCGAGCGATCGCTGCGGACGCCGAGTTCGCTGCGCGTGGCGGTGACGGTCTTGGCGCCATACGCCACCGCGAACGCGCTCGATCCCGACAGCACCTGCTCGGCATAGGACGGCAGATCGTAGGTCGTGAACTGTCCGGCGGCATAGGGCGTCAGCGCCAGCGACCACGGCGTTGTCGATCGTGAAGTTTTCGCCGGGACGGATCGCGTCCGCATTGGCCGCAGTGATCAGGCCGGTCGCGCGGTTTGTGATGTGAACGCTCGCGGCGGTCGAGATGAGATTGTCGAAGTCGATCGCCTGCCCGGTCGCCGATTTGATGATGCCGGCATTGTCGACCGAGAACCTGGCCGCGGTCGTGCTGTTGCTGCCCGACGCGCCGTTGATCTGGATGGCGTCGTCCGCCGACTGGATCGTCGCGCCCGCATTGTTGACGATTGACAGCGAGATCACGTTGTTGAGATTGGTGGTGGCGCGGATCGCGCGAGAACCTGCCGTATTGGTCGCGTCGATCATGCCGGAATTGGTGATCGTGGTGGTTCCGCCGCCGATCCGCATCACGTCGCTGCCTGATGACTTGATGCCGCCGCCGCTCTGGTTGGTGATCGAGAACACGGTGGTGTTCGACGTCGCGTTGACGAAGTCGAAGACGCGGCCGTTGCCCGTCGACTGGATGGTGCCCGCATTGTCGACGGTGACCGACCCGCTGCTCAGGCCGCCATTGATCCGGAATGCATCATTGGACGCGGTGAAGAGCGCGCCGGAATTGTTGATCAGCGTGAGATTGCCGCTGATGGCGCTGCTCGAGGTGTCGATGCCGCGCGAGGTCGCCGAGATGGTGCCGTTGTTGGTGATGACGACGCCGGGCGACGACAGGCCGGTGATCCAGGTGCCCGTCACCGACAGGCTGCTGCCGGCGGCGACCGAGCCGGTATCATTGTTGGAGACGGTCTGCGCCGTCGTGCTGTTGGGAGGAGTGCTGAAGCTTGCGGCCAGTGCCGGACAGGAGAACCCCAACGAAGTCGCAGAAATAGCCAGCGCAAGCCGGCTTGCGCGGCTCAGAAACTCAGATTTCACGTAATGCCCCCAAGTACTTATTACCGGGGTAGAGCCCCGGTCATTGCGGGCGGCAATCTGGGTATGGTTTGTGACAGGCGCACAACAAATGACGATGCTGCCTTGCGGCGCAACGACACAGGGGCGAGAGCAACCGACGGACATCCAAGCGGGTACTGCTATCGGCGCCTGGAACCGGCGCCGCCGCCGAATATATTTGCGACGCGTCAACGCCTTGATTCGGCGGCTATTTGAGCCGCGCATCGCAATGCGGCATTGCCGCGAATAGCGAGCCTGACAACAAGACTGCCTTTTTCGGCCTGGAACCCCTTGCTAGCTTTGACGTTAATGCGGGCAGCGTTGTGTGAACCGAGGGAGTTTCCCCAATGGATTTCGCGAGTCCTCTGCTGAGCAAGCTGAGCATTGTGGCCGCGTACATCGCGTTAGCCTTCGTCGGCGCCATTATTCTCGGCGTGTTCTAGGACATTCGACAGGCATGAGTTCAGCGCCCGGCGGCCGCCCCCGCCGGCGCTTTGCTGTTTTGCGTTCACTCCGCCACAACTACAGCTCGATGATCGCGATGAGGGGCTCGAATGCGATGCGCGTGCAGCGCTGCGCCGTGCAACGGCGGGGCGAGTCTTGCGGTCGCCCTTCAGGTAACGGCTTATATCTGCCCGGCGGTCGCTTCATGTGCGTCGCCGGACCCGCTATAAGAGCCGCATTGTCGAAAATGAATTGAACCTGCGGGCGACCGGCGACCAATGAAGCATTTCCTCACCGCGGCCAGGCTGTTGGCCCTCGATCTCGCCTCGGCGCTTGTCTTTCTTGTTCTGTTCCTGCTGACGCACAACACCGCGCTCGCGGTCAGCCTCGGCATCGCATTCGGCGTCGTGCAGATCGGCGTCCAGATGGTGCGCGGCAAACGGATCGACACCATGGAATGGCTGAGCCTGTTCCTGGTCGTCGCCGCCGGCTCCGCCACGCTGCTGACCCACGACCCGCGCTTCGTGCTGTTCAAGCCGAGCGTGATCTACGCCATCGTCGGCGTCGTGATGCTGAAGCCCGGCTGGCTCAACCGCTACCTGCCCGAGATCGCACAGAAGGTCGTGCCCGATGTCGCCGTCAAGGTCGGCTATGCCTGGGCCGCCCTGATGTTCATCTCCGCCGCGGTGAACGCCATCGTCGCGCTGACCTGCGAGATCACGACATGGGCCGTCGTGATGCCGATCTTCGGCATCTTGAGCAAGATCGTGGTGTTCCTCGGCGGCTTTGCCGCGCTCCGCCTCACCGCGAGGCGCCGTATCCGCGCCATGCCTGAGACGCAGCGCGAGGCCGTGCTCGCGCTCGAAGGGGCACCGGCGCCAGCTGCGCCGTAGCCCCCGACCGGGGTGTGGTCGACGAAACAAACGGCCCGCGCGACGAAACCATTTTGCCGTGACAACGAAGAATTGCTGAAACCAAGCCTGCCTAGTGATCGGTTCGACAACGCGCTGCTTCGGCGCGATCACAAGGGGGACATGATGGCTTTCACCGCTTCCGCGCTTCGTCACGGCAAACTGCTGGCGGCAACCGCGTTCACGCTCGGTCTGCTGACCTCGGCGTCCTATGCCTACACCGACGAGCAGCAACAGATGTGCACCAGCGACGCCATGCGGCTGTGCAGCTCGGAAATCCCCGACGTCGATCGCGTCACCGCCTGCATGATCCGTCAGCGCGCGCTGCTCAGCGACGGCTGCAAGGCGGTGTTCCACTACGTGCCGCCGGCGGCTGCGCAACCCGCGAATTATGCGCCCGCGGCCAAGCCGGCGAAACCGCTCAATATCACTCCTCACAAGCGCGGCTAAGCAAAACCCCAACAGCGACCAGGCACCGCGCTTCCGGCAACGGAGCGCGGTGCTTGATCGTTTCGGTCCGCCATGACAACAAGGCACGACCGTTCATCCGGCATTCAGCCTGACGCGGCTCAATTGCCGTCCCCACTGCCTCCCCCGGGAATCGATGGCGATGCGCCGCAGCCTTCTCTTTGCGCTTCTGCTTGGCGCCGGCGTCACGATCGGTTGGCAATCAGCGGCCAATGCCGCGCCGGACTTGACGCGGCTTGCACAGGCGCAACCTGCACAGGCGCCCGCCCCGGCGCCGAGTGCGACGCCGCCTACGCCCGCTCCCGCAACACCCGCGCCTGCAACGCCGGCGCCGGCCGCGAGCGCGCAGCCCGCAGCGCCCGAGCCGATCGGCAACGTGGCGACACTGACAGGAACCGCGACCGTCACGCGCAACAGCACCGCGACGCCGCTGCAGATCCGCGACGACATCTTTGCCAATGACGAGGTCGCGACATCAGCGACCTCCTCGCTCGGCATCACCTTCAACGACGGCACCACCTTCAACCTGCGCGCCAATGCCAGGATTACGATCGACAATTATGTCTATGAGGACGGCGGCCAGCAGAACAGTGCGCTGTTCAACGTCACCAAGGGAACGGCGGCCTTCGTTGCCGCCGCGGTCGCCAAGACCGGCGACATGAAGATCTCGACCCCGACCGCGACGCTCGGCATCCGCGGCACCACCGGCCTCGTCGAGGTGCCCGAAGGCGCCACCGCGACCAGCAGGAATGTCGGCATCAAGCTCTATCCCGACGCCGACGGACATGTCGGCCGCATCGAGGTCAACGACCGCAGCGGTGCCTCGCTCGGCGTGCTGACGCGCGGCGCCAGCGGCTTTGCGATTCGTCCGGGCACCGGCGGTGCCCGCTTCGCCGCGGTGCCGCTGACGATCTCGCCGCAACAGATCACGCGCGACCAGGGCTTTGTGCGCCAGGTCCATAGCGCGCAGACGCTGGGCCGCCAGGTCGTGACCGAGCAGCGCGACTTCCGCCGCGCCAATCCCGATTTCCGCAGGGCCAATCCGGCCGCGCCCTATCCGAACCGCGGCCAGCCCGTGCAGCCGAACCCGCAGCGCCAGAACGGCCTGCCGGGCCAGAAGCGCAACACGCCGCAGCAGCCGGGTCAGCAAAACCGTCCGGGCCAGATGCAGCAGCCCGGTCAGCCGAACCGTCCCGGCCAGCAACCGGGCACGCCTGGCCGGCGAGGTTCGCAGCAGCGGCCCGGCACGCAGCAGCAAGGCGGCGCACAGCATGCGCTGCCCGGCCAACCCGGCGGCGCGACGCTGCCGCACGCGCCCGGCGTCCAGACGCCAGCCGGACAACAGCCGGCGGGACAACAGCCAACGCGCCAAGCCCCCACGCAAGAGCCCGCGCGCCAAGGCGGCACGACGCAACCCGGCGGACAACAATCGCCGGCACGTCAAGGCGGTCTGCAGCCCGGCCGCACCCAGGCGCCGGGCGGCGTGCGCCAGCCAGGACCACCAGCGGCCCAGCCGGGTCAATCGGGCGCGCCGCGACAAGGCACCGCGCAGCCCGTGCCGCAGGCGCCCGGCCAGATCCGACCCGGCATCCAGCAAGCCGCACCGGGCATACAACGGCCCGCGGTGCAGGCGCGGCCAGGCTTCCAGCAACGGCGCGCGCCGCCTCCGCCGCGCGGCGCGAAGCCTCCACCCAGGGACAAGCGCCAGTAACTGAGATCACAGCAATGTCGATCAAACGAGCGAATGGCGCCGGCGAGTTACGCCGGCGCCATGCACAGATCGACCAATGCCGAGCGGCAGGTCAGCCGCGCCTGGTGATCACGGCCTCCAGATATTCGCTCGGGATCACCAGCGTGCCGTCCCTGGCGATATTGAACTGGTCCATCAGGCTGAACATGTCGGCGGCGAGCAATTGCTGCTTGACCGGATCGATCGCCCCGAACGCCTTCAGCACGGGCCCGTAATAGGTGCGGAAGATCTCGAGGAAATGCTCGCGCGACCTGTAACGGAAATTGAAGTGCCTGCGCCTGGCATCGAGCGTCGCCTGCGGGCCGAACAAGGCGCCGAGATGCGCCTCGGTGCCCCACAGCGCGGGAGACTTCACGCCCGGCGCCGGCGGCACATACTTCCCGATGGTCTTGAACAGCTGGCCGATGAAACCTTCCGGCGTCCAGCTTGCGAGGCCGATCTTGCCGCCGATGCGGCAGACGCGGCGCAGTTCATTCGCCGCCTGCTGCTGATCGGCGGTGAACATGACCCCGAAGGTCGACAGCACGACATCGAAGCTGGCATCGGCAAACGGCAGCTTCTCCGCGTCCGCTTCCTGGAACGTGATGGGCAGACGCTCCGCCGCCGCCCGCTCGCGGCCGCGCTCGAGCAACGCCGCGACGTAGTCGGTCGAGACCACGTCGGCAAAGCGCCGCGCCGCAGCCAGCGTCGCATTGCCGTTGCCGGCGGCGACGTCGAGCACCATCTGATTGCTGCGCAGGTCGACTGCCTCGCAGAGCATCTCGCCGACGATCTGGAGCGTGGTGCCGACGATCGCGTAGTCGCCCGAGCTCCAGGTGGCTTGCTGGCGCGCCTTGACGGCGGCGAGATCGACAGTCGGCATTTCGGTCTGAACGTTCATGTGCATCTCCTTTGAAAATGTGGTGCGGCTCGAGGCGAGGCCGCCGGCTTCGCCGAAAGTCCGCGGGTTGCGCCAAAAAACGGCGTCGAGCAGTGCAATGACTTCAAATGTGCTGCGCGCTATGTGCGGCGGTCGAGCAGGACCGGGATGGTCGATGCGGCAACTATGCTCCAGTCCGAGCGATGCCTGCAGCCGTGGCTGCTACGCTGCGTCGAGGCGGCCTGCTGCGCAGGAGCTGCACGATGCGCCAGAACGACAGGTTCCTCCGCTCGGGTGAACACGGGCGAGGACAAACCCGCGATCACCAGCCCGAGCAGCGCGCTTCGCCCGATCGGCCGTGAGCAGCGGTTCCCGGCGCCCTTCGACTGGCCGCCGGCGTCGCGCGGCATCAGGCGACTGGCCTGCCGCTCGCGATGGGCGAGCATGCCTGCGACCGATTGATTGACGATCCGGCGGATCCGCAAAAGCAGGAAGGAAAAATGCCTTCGTACCGGACTTGAAATGGATTCCATGAATGAAATCGACATAATTGTTTCCTTGATCGAAGTGTGATGGCGCTCCGGATCAGGTTTGGTCGGGATACGCCATGCGACGCCGCGCAGGCGTCATTCGGCCGCAATGGGCGGTTGGACCGGATCACCACGCACCACCACGGTTGCCGCGACCTTGTAGAATTCCTCGCCCGGCATGCCGACGCAGCGCGCATGCTCCCGGATCGAGTCACCGTCACGCGCCTCGTATATGCAGAATGTGCCGATGCGACCATCCGCCTCGTGCACCACATAGCTGCGGATCCAGCGGACACGGTCCGGCATCTGCTCGTCGCCGACCCTTGCGGACGTTGCGCCGGCGAGTTCCAGCTCGCTCATGTTCGCCCAGGCGCTCGGACGGCGAATGACATAGAGTTCCATCGAAATCTCCTCGGTTGCAACTATTGAACGGCAGGCGCTCATAGCGAGCCATGATCAGCTATAGGCGCTGTCGATGCCGACTGTCCTTACCGCGGACTGATCATTGCCTGATCTTTGTCTGATCCTTGCCTGAACCTTTTCCGCCGAGCCCGCACTCATACACATGGCATTCTCATTTGGACTGTTCGAGCTTGATGAAGCTGGACGCGTGTTGCTGTGCGCGCGCCAAGAGGTCCCATTGCAGCCGCGTGTGTTCGATCTGCTGATTTATCTGGTTCGACACCGCAACCGGGTCATCCCCAAGGAAGAACTCCTCGAAGCCGTCTGGCCGGATGTGACGGTCACAGACAACTCGCTGCAGCGGGCGGTGAGTGCGTTGCGCGCCGCGCTGCGCAACGGCGGCATGGACGGCGCGATCCGAAATCTGCCGGGCAAAGGCTATCGCTTCTTCCTCGAGTCCGAGATCCGGCAGCCGGAACGCATCGACCCAAAGCAAGTCGATGGCACCGTCGGTGCAATCGGTCTCGCCCGACGCGCAGCGACCGGACAATTGTGGTTGCAGGCAGCGACCCTGTTCGCGAGCGCGGATGAAAGCGGCCAGCTCAACGCTGAAGATCTGCACGATTGGGCGCTTGCCCTGCAGTGCCTCGGCAGGGCCACGGCAGCGATTCCGATTCTGGTTCGCGCGGTCGCCGCACGCAGCCAGGCCGGTGACGCTGCTGGCGCCACGGTCGACGCGATAGCGCTCTCGGCCTTGCATTTCGAAAGCGGCCAGGCCGCGATCGGAAAGGGCTGGCTCGCGCGGGCGGAAGATTGGGCTTCAACGCTCGACGATCCTCCGACGACGGCCCTGGTGTTATGGATGAAGTCGAAACTGGCTGCTTTCGATGGCGAGCCGGAACAGGCACTCGCGTTGGCCGACGCTGCCTACACCGCCGTCAGATACAAGGATGCGATCAATATCGAAGCGCTGAGCCTGGCCTATCGCGGCTTCTATCGGCTGTGCCTCGGCGACACACACGGAGGACTGTCCGATCAGGACCATGCCGCCGCGGTTGCCCTGTCCAGCAACAATCTGGACCCGATCACGGGCGGCAACCTCTATTGCAACATCCTCTGGGCGGCCCGGATGTTCGGAGATTGGGCACGCGCCGACCAGTGGACGCGGAGCTACCAGAACTTTTGCTCGGGCAGCGGCATGGAATTGACGGGCTCGTGCCAGCTGCACCGCTCCGAGGTGCTCGGCATCCGAGGCTCGCTCGACGAAGCGCTGTCGCGCATTCAGGACGCGCTCGGACGCCTGACCAGCGATGCGCCCTGGTCTCTTGGCGATGCCAACCGGGTGCTGGGCGATATTCAGGCGGCGATCGGCAATGACGACGCAGCGCTCGAAGCCTATGACAGGGCTTACACGCTGGGCTGGTGTCCGGAGCCGGGCCGCGCCATGCTGCTGCTCGCAAGAGGGGAAGCGGAGGCCGCCTATGCAAGCCTCGAGCGGAGCCTGATCGGCAAGACCTGGTGGACGCTGCAGCGACGCGGAATCCTGCTCGCGCATCTGGCGCTGGTTGCCGCGCACACGCATCGGACCGTTCGAGCGAAGGCATTGATCTGCGAACTGTCGGGAAGTCCGGATCGCTGGCCGATGCCCTCGATCCGCGCGCTCACCAACGAAGCACAGGCGATCCTCGCGCTTTCCCGGCAGGACCATGAAACAGCCATGCGGCATCTCCATCTCGCCCGCCAGCTGTGGTCCAGCATCGAGGGGCGGGTCCAGATCGTGCGGCTGCGGCTTCAGATCTCCAGCCTCCAGCTGGAGCATGGAGATGTTCGCGGCGCCATGGCCGAAGTTCATGCGGCACAGCTTCTGGCCCGTGACCTGGGCTCGCCCAAGCGTCTTGCCGAGTGTCTTGCCTTGCAGCGTGACATTGAGGCCTGGCAGCCAATGGCACGACGTCAGATGTGCGGGTGATCACGCCGCGCGGCGCAGCCAGTCGCGCACGCGTTCGATCAGATTCTTGCGCGGCGTGGGCTGAGGTGCCGCGCCGGCCGGCACGACCTCGTGCACGAATGGCGGCGCTTGGTCAGGGATGACCGTCTCGGCGCCACGCTCGGTCTCGGCAGTTGCATCGGGTGCGGCCACCGGAACGTCTTGCGGCGCCATGGCCGGCGGATCGGGCTCGCTTTGCGCGAGTGGCGGCTGATCGATGGCCGGCGTCTCCGCCGGCGCAGCCGCATCGGCAACATCAGGCGCGTCGGTGACCTCCTGCTCGTCGATGACCTGTGGCACTGCGGCTTCGCGAATCCGCCGGCGCTCTGCGGCCACGGCTCTCGCCCGCGCGCGCCGCTCGCGCTCGGTGAGCGCCGCGGCCTGCAACGCGATCGGTCCGACATTTTCCAGGAACGCGCGCTCGTAGCCGCGCGACAGACGCTCGAGTGCCGCATCGAGCGGCAGCCAGTCCACCTCGCGGATGTCGCTCATCAGCGCCCGCACCGGCTTGCCGCCGGCATCCATGCGCCAGTAATGCACCACCTTGGATCGGCCGCCTGAATCATAGACCAGCGTGCCGAGGAATTCGTGCACGTCGACGTCATGGCCGGTTTCCTCGAGCACCTCGCGCTCGGCAGCGGCGCGCGGCGTCTCGCCGTCGTCGAGCTTGCCTTTCGGCAACACCCATTCATTGCGCTTGCGCAGCCGCACCACGGCGAAGCGCTGCGGTGCGTCCCGCCGCAGCACAATGCCTCCCGCCGCCAGAACAGGCGTCCGCGCCATCTCGTGTCCATCAGGTTTGCGATTTAGGATCGTCGCACGACGATCCCGGCTACTCTAAAGCATGATCGGAAAAAGTGGAAACCGGTTTTCATGCTCAAACGATGAGCGCTATGGAAACAAGGCTATAAAGGCTTCCGCAGCAGCGGCTCGCCGCATTTGATCCGCGTTCCCTCCGCGACGTTGTCAGGGAATTCGAAATTGCCGGGCGCCAGCACGATGATCGTCGAGCCGTGTTCGAACCAGCCGAGTTCATCGCCCTTCTTCACATGCGCGTTACAGGAAAAATCCACTAGGCCCCGCGACTGCGCGTTCAGCGTGATATCGAGGAAATGCAGGCGGAGGCTGGCGACAAGGATCGCCGCGACCGGAACCAGCGTCAGTGCCTCGCCGGTTGGCAGCTTGGCGCGCAGCACCGCGCGCTCGTTCTTGCAGAACAGCCGCTCGATCCGCTTCAGCGCGATCGGATTGACGTTCCAGACGTCGCCATGAATGAACGTCACCTTGTCGATGGCAAGATCATAGGGCGCGTGGAAACGGTGGTACATGCTTGAGGTCAGCCGCAGCGTGACGAAGCGGCCGTTCCGGTGCTGCTCCACGAGCGCCGGATCGCCGACCAGATCGAGCAGCGAATAGGGCGCGCCCTTGACCTGGAACAATTGCCCGTCCTCGATCCGCCCATGCGCGCCGATGATCGCATCCGACGGGCTCGCGATGATGGCAGGATCGGCAGCGGCCGGACGCAGGCCGGGCTTGAGCTCGCGGGTGAAGCAATCGTGCAGGCTCCTGAACTCGGTCTTCTTGGCCTCCGACAGATCGAGGTCGGAGAACAGCTTCCAGCAGGCGATCGAGGCGTCGCGCACCAGGGGGTTCTCGACCTTGGAGAACCAGCCCATGAAGCGGGTCAGCGCGGCCCGCGGAATCCGGTTGGTGAGCAGGAAATTGAGGTCTTCCTGCTGGGTGAATGCCGAGATCAGGCCCTTGACTGTCATGAATCTGTTAGGTGCTGAGGCTAGCGCTTCTGTCATGGAAACATCCCTTCCGATTCTCTCGCTGTCCGCCGCCGCGCTTGCCGGCGCCGCCGCAGCTTTCCCCAAAATTCAGGCCCGCATCGCGCTCTCGCGTGCCAAGCACCGCTCGCTGACCGGACATTCCAAGATGTCCAAGATGGTCGCGCGGATGGTCCCGCACTACGAATTCGACATCGACGATTTCTTCCGCTCCGACGGCGCGCCGAAGGACGTCGCGATGCAGCGCCAGGACGGCTTCTTCCGCCTCGCCGGCCTCTACGGGGATCGCTACCCCAAGGGCCGCGCGCTGACCGCCGAGGTCACGGAGCGCATCTCCGACCTGCAGTTCACCGAAACCTACCGCGTGCCGTTCCAGTACAGCCGCCTGGTGCGCGAGCATCTCGGCACCTCGGCCTTCGTCGAGGCCTCCAGCGGCGTCACCGTCACCGACGTCGACGGCAATGTCTTCTACGACCTGACCGGCTCCTACGGCGTCAACATCTTCGGCAACGACTTTTACAAGGAGTGCATCGCCGAGGGTGAGAAGCGCGCCCACGCGCTCGGCCCCGTGCTGGGCCCCTATCACCCGGTCATTGCCGACAACGTCAAGCGGCTCTGCGAGCTGTCCGGCCTCGACGAGGTCTCGTTCCATATGTCCGGCACCGAGGCCGTGATGCAGGCGGTGCGGCTCGCGCGCTACCACACCAAGCGGAAGCGCCTCGTGCGCTTCGCCGGCGCCTATCACGGCTGGTGGGGCGACGTGCAGCCCGGCGTCGGCAACCCGGTGTCGCCGCACGAGACCTTCACGCTCGCCGACATGTCGGAGAAGACACTGCACGTGCTGCGGACGCGCAGCGACATCGCCTGTGTGCTGGTCAACCCGCTGCAGGCGCTGCATCCCAATTCCAACGCGCCCGGCGATTCCGCGCTGGTCGACTCCTCGCGCTCCTCCAAATACGACCGCGCCGCCTACACCGAATGGCTGAAGAAGCTGCGCGAGGTGTGCACCGAACGCGGCATCGTCCTGATCTTCGACGAGGTGTTCGTCGGCTTCCGCCTCGCCGCCGGCGGCGCCCAGGAATATTTCGGCGTCAAGGCCGACATGGCGACCTACGGCAAGAGCCTGGCCGGCGGGCTTCCGGTCGGCGTGGTGTGCGGCCGCAAGGATTTGATGCGGCGCTTCCGCGACGACCGCCCGGCCGACATCTGCTTCGCCCGCGGTACCTTCAACTCGCATCCCTATGTGATGACGGCGATGGACGAGTTCCTGAGCCGGCTCGCCAGCCCGAACTTCCGCTCGATCTACAACGGGCTGGACGAGACCTGGAACGGCCGTGCCAAGGCGCTCAACGACCGCCTCGCCGCGCAAGGCTTGCCGGTTCGCGTCGGCAACATCTCGTCGATCTGGACCGTCTATTACACCGAGCCGTCGCGCTACAACTGGATGCTGCAATACTATCTGCGGGCCGAGGGACTGGCGCTGAGCTGGGTCGGCACCGGCCGTCTGATCTTCACCCTGAACTACACCGAGGCCGACTTCGCCGAGGTCAGCGACCGCTTCGTTGCGGCAGCCGAGAAGATGAAGCGCGACGGCTGGTGGTGGCACAAGGCCGGCCTCACCAACAAGAACATCAAGCGGCAGATCCTGAAGGAGATGGTCGCCGTGAGGTTCGGCCGCTGAGCACACCGTCATTCCGGGGCGATGCACAGCATCGAACCCGGAATCTCGAGATTCCGGGTTCGCTCGCTGGCGCGATCGCCCCGGAATGACGGCGTTTGGGTCGTCACCGTGAAGTTCAGGTGCTGAGGCAACGCGCGGCCCGCCTACTCCCTCGCCCCGCTCTTGCGGGGAGAGGGCTGGGGTGAGGGGCTGCATCCACAAAATCGGTGACAGACGGACTCGTGGTGAGCCCCCCTCACCCGGATCGCTGACGCGATCCGACCTCTCCCCGCAAGCGGGGCGAGGTGACGTGTACGCGCGGTCGAAGGCGCTCAAGTGATGATCCGCCGTAATCCTAAGACGTAGATGCCCGGGACAAGCCCGGGCATGACGCAGCTTGAAGACTCTGAGCGCAACCGATCAGGCGTGCTTGACGTGCTTCTCGAGACCCGGATCGATCAGTTCGCCCTTCATCAGGAACAGCGGCGCCTTGTGATAGAGCTTCAGGTCGTTGAACGGGTCGGTGACGATCTTGGTCATCCAGACGAGGCCGGTCTCGACGTCGCGGATGAAGAACAAATGGATGGTGCGGAACAAGAGGCCGCCGATGCCGACCACGAGCCAGATCTTGGCCACCTGGCGGGTGAAGTCGCCCATCGTGACCCAGGGCTTGAACAGGCCGAACAGCGTCGGATCGAAGTACAGCACCATCGGCGACAGCGCCCAGATCGCCATCAGCACGACCTTGCGTTGCAGATTGTAGCCGACCTTGATGTCTTCCTTGTGCTCGTGGGTCGCCTGGTTGACGTGGTCGTAGCCCTTCGGCTCGAAGAAGAAGTGACCGGCCTGGCGCGAGGTCATCGAGACCAGCCAGCCGACCAACGCCGACACGACCGGATCGAAGAACAGCATCACATAGGCGAACAGGAAGCTCAGCGCGCTGACGAAGTGCAGGCTCTGGTTGATCCGGCTGTGATGGTAGAAGCGATGGTCATCCCAACGCTGGGTACGCAGCTCTTGCAGGAAATTCTTGATCATTGGTTCCCCCAACATCTTTCGAAACAGGATTTACAGGGATTCGATGTATCGCGTGTGACATCATCATAATGACATATGACAATGCGGAGCGACGCCTTGACGCAACCGGAGCAGGGTCTCGCCTCATCCCGACGAAATCTGCGGAGATCAGGCGAAGGAGATCGTAGCCTCCCGGCTTCGGGCGCGCTGTGCGCTACCTCACCCGGGAGGAGCGGCGGGCTGGGCCGCCTCAGGCGGCTTTGGCAACATCCGCCTTGCGGAAGCGGACCAGCGAGAAGTGGCCGAGCGGCGGAATCAGGCGGCGCTCCGCGAGCTCCATGCCGCGCGCGCCGGCGAGCCATTTGGTGTAGCGCGACCAGGCGAATTCGGCGGTCCGGAACCCGAGCGGGCGCACCACCGGCTGCAGCTTCTGCTCGATGAAGCGGCGCACGCCGGCATCGGCGCTGACGCGGGTCAGGATGATCAGTTCGCCGCCCGGACGCACCACGCGGGCGAACTCGTCGAGCGCGGCTTCCGGGTTCGGCACCGCCGACAGCACGTACTGCGCCATCACCACGTCGAACGAATTGTCGGGGAATTCGAGCTTCTCGGCGTCCATCACCGCGAGGCCCTCGACATTCTTCAGGCCCCGCTCCGCGACCCGCTTCTTGGCCTTCTCCAGCATCGCTTCCGAGATGTCGGTGCCGAAGATGCGGACGTTCGGGCTATAAAGCGGCAGCGAGATGCCGGTGCCGACGCCGACCTCGAGCACCCGGCCGCCGATCTTGTTGGTGGCCTGGATCGCGGCCTGCCGGCCCTTGCTGAACACACCGCCAAACACGAGGTCGTAGATCGGCGCCCAGCGGTCATAGGCCTGCTCGACCGTCTCGCGGTCGAAGTCCATGGAACGGTCGGCACCCAGCTTGATGATTTCAGCCATAGATCGTCTCTCGTCTCTCGTTCGATTGAGCTGTTAATTCGGAACCGCGCTGCGGCCGGCAACGCGGCGGGCAGGCCGCGGCGCGCGGCTCGGCTGCAGCGTGGCCAGATTGCCGATGAACTGACGCGCACTGTTTTCCCAGGAACGCTCCAACGCAAAATTGCGGCAGTCGGCGCGCGACATCGTCAGCGCGCGCAGGCAGGCGCTGCGCAGGTCGTTGTCGATCGCGCCGATCGGATGGTTGGCGATGACGTCCTTCGGGCCGGTGACCGGGAATGCCGCGACCGGCGTGCCGCAGGCCAGCGCCTCGAGCTGTACGACGCCGAAGGTGTCGGTCAGGCTCGGGAACACGAAGACGTCGGCGGCGGCGAGGTGCGAGGTCAAATCCTGCCCCTTCTTCTCGCCGAGGAAAATCGTGTCGGGATATTTCTGTTCCAATGCCGCCCTTTGCGGGCCGTCGCCGACCACGACCTTGGAGCCCGGCAGGTCCAGCGACAGGAAGGCGTCGAGGTTCTTCTCCACCGCGACGCGGCCCATGGTCATGAAGATCGGCCGCGGCAGATCGAGCACCGCCGGCTGGTCCGGATTGAAGATCCTGGTGTCGACGCCGCGGGTCCAGAAGCCGAGCCTGCGGAAGCCGCGCTCGGCGAGCTCGCTGCGCAGCGAGTCGGTCGCGACCATCGTCATCGACCCGGCGGCGTGGAAGTGGCGCAGCACCGCGTAGCCGACGCTGTCGGGAATTCCGGTGCGAACCGAAACATATTCCGGGAAGCGCGTTGTATAGGATGTGGTGAAGGCGAGCTTGTTGCGCTGGCAATAGCCGCGCACCGCCCAGCCGATCGGCCCTTCGGTCGCGATGTGGATCGCCTCGGGCGCGGCCTCCTCGATCCGGCGCGCGATCTCGCGGCGGTTCGGCAGCGCCACGCGCAGGCCAGGATAGGTCGGCACGCCGACCGAGCGGAAACCGTCGGGAGTGAGGAATTCGATCTCGGCGCCGAGCCCGGCTGCGCTGCGCGCAAGCGACGTCAGCGTCCGGACCACGCCGTTGACTTGCGGATGCCAGGCATCGGTCGCAACGAGTATGCGCATTGCAGGAGATCCAAATCGTTAATCTTGATTCTGCTCGCACGACGTTCTGACATGGATGTTTCAAACGTATGACGTCATCGAAATGTTAGGTTGTTTTTCACGGCAAACGGCCGGTTTTTCGTGTAACGTGACAGCCAGATGTCAGAGCAGAGTGAAAATCCCGGCGCCAAGCGCCGCAGGCTCAGGCGGCGAAACTCGTCGCTGCTGATCCTTGCGGCCGGCATGCTTGTGTTCGGCCTCGCCGCCGGCGCGCTGTATTACGCGCTGCGTCCGGTGACGCTCGCGATCGCGGTCGGCCCGACCGGCAGCGAGGACGTCAAGCTGATCCAGGGCTTCGCCCAGGTCTTTACGCACGACGGCAGCTCGGTGCGGCTGAAGCCGGTCACGACGCAGGGCTCCGCCGAGAGCATCGCACTGTTCACGGCGAACAAGGTCGACCTCGCGGTGGTGCGCGGCGACCTCGATCTGCCCGCGAGCGCCGAGTCGGTTGCGATCCTGCGCAAGAATGTCGTCGTGCTGTGGGCGCCCTCGGGCGCCAAAGGCAAGCGGCGGTCCGCGAAGATCAAGAGCATCGACGATCTCGCCGGCCACAAGGTCGGTGTGGTCGGCAGCACCCAGGCCAACGTCACGCTACTGCGGGTGATCCTGACCGAGTCCGGCGTCAACCCCGACAAGGTCGCGGTCAGCCAGTTCGCCGTCAACAAGATCGCCGACCTCGCGCGCGACCCCTCGCTCGATGCCTACATGACCGTCGGCCCGCTCGACAGCAAGATAACGGCGGAAGCGATTACGGCGACGGCGGCGGCGCGCGGCGAGCCGGTCTTCCTCCCGGTCGATGTCTCGGAGGCAATCGCGCAGAAGCATCCGCGCTATGAGTCCGAGGAGATCGCCGGCAGCATCTTCTCCTCGTCGCCGGCGCGGCCCGAGGACAAGGTCGAGACCGTCAGCGTCAATCACCTCATCATCGCGCAGCATGCGCTGAGCGAGGCGACCGTCGGCGCGCTCGACCGGCAGCTGTTCACGCTGCGCCTCCAGGTCGCGCGCGATCTGCCGGCGGCGGCAAAGATCGAGAAGCCCGACACCGACAAGGACGCCGCGCTGCCGGCGCATCAGGGCGCGGCCGCCTATATCGACGGCACCGAGCGCACCTTCCTCGAAAAATACTCCGACTACATCTGGGGCGGCATCCTGCTGCTCTCCGGCCTCGGCTCGGCCGGCGCCTGGCTGCGCCACTACGTGAAGCGCGACGAGCGCGAGCACTACATCACCCATCGCGACAATCTGCTGACCCTGATCTCGCAGGTGCGCGGCGCCGAGACGCCGGAACAGCTCGCCGCCATGCAGGGCGACGCGGATGCCCTGTTGCGCGAGGCGCTCGACTGCTACGACGACGGCGCGATCGAGGAAGGCGATCTCTCGGTGATCGGGCTGACGCTCGAGCAATTCCATCACGCCGTCTCCGACCGCCGCGCCGTGATCAACGGCGACAAGCCGGGCCTGCCGCGGATGCGCGCCGGCTAGGCCGCGTGCACGCCGAATTGCACCGAGAGCAATGTGCACCGAGAGCAATGTTTGGATTGCGCATGCAGGCGCGCGTGGCCATGTTGAGTACATGACCACAACGCTTCGCACGACACCATGATCACGTCCATCGTCGCTGACCTGCCCGGACCTTTCGTGCTCGCGGTTGCCTTCGCCGGCGTCTTCCTGATCGCCTTCATGAAGGGCGCGTTCGGCGGCGGTTTTGCCATCGTCGGCATCCCGCTGCTGTCGCTGGCGATGGACCCGATCGCGGCGGGCGCGCTGCTGGCACCATTGTTCGTCGTCATGGACGTCACCGCGCTGCGGTTCTGGCGCCCGAGCACGTGGTCGCGCATCGACCTCGCGATGCTGCTGCCGGCGCTCGTCGTCGGCATCGGCCTCGGCTATTTCGTGCTGCGCGATCTCGACCGGCATGCCGTCGAGATCGTGATGGGCGTGGTGACGCTGGTGTTCGCCGCGCTGTGGCTTCTCGGCGGCGGCGAGATCAAGCCGCGTCCGCGCTCGACGTTCAAGGCGACGTTCGCCGGCCTGTCCTCCGGCGTCACCACGATGGTGGCCCATTCGGGCGGGCCGCCGCTTGCGATCTATCTGCTGCCGCTCGGCATGCCGAAGGCGCTCTACGCCGGCACCACCAGCCTGTTCTTCACGGTCGGCAACCTCTTGAAGGCCGGCCCGTGGCTCGTGCTCGCCACGCCGTCGCGCAGCCTGTGGATGCTGATGGCGCTTTGCGTGCCGGCGGTGCCGGTCGGCGTCTGGGCCGGATGGCGGCTGCACGAACGTCTCGACCAGCGCGCGCTGTACCGCGCCTGCTACGCCATTCTGGTCATCACCGCGGCCAAGCTGCTGTGGGACGGATCGGCCGGATATCTCAGCTCCTGAACGGCGAAGGTGCTGGCTCCTCGTCAGGAGGAGTGCCTGCTGCGGACGGCGCTCGCGGCAACGGCAAGAGGCGCAATGTCCTGGCGCGGCGCGGCCGCGTCGTCCGGCGCAAGGCGCTCGCGCGCCACGAAGGAGAAGCGGCTGCGCAGCTTCAGGATCGGCTTCTCGATCCAGTGCCAGGAGAACGCGGCGAACAGCGTGATCAGCAGCAGCGCAATCGCGAACTGAACGATCACGGGCGCGTGCGGCAGCCATACCCGCACCACCTGCTGCACCGGAAAGCCGTAGAGATAGATGCCGTAGGAATAGTCGCCGCGCGAAATCAGCGGCAGCCGCGGCAGCTTCGAAACGCCGAGATAGGCGGTGATATAGACCAGCGCCGGGGCGATCAGCAGATTGAGCACCGGCTGGCTCATCCAGTCCGCCGGACCGAGCAGCGCGGCGCCCGCGCAGAGCGCGCAGCACGCGGCGAGAAGCCATCCGTTGTAGGGAATGCGGTCACGATAGAGATAGATCGCGATGCCGAGCATGAACGCGACCGGCAGCTTCGCGCCGCGTCCGAGGAACGGCGCCGTGCTGAAGATCCTGTCATGCAGCGTGCCGGCGACCCCGGCGGGCAGTTGCGAGGGTTGCGCGCCATGCCCGGCGAGTACGAGCGCAAGGCCGATGCCGACCAGCACGAGCGCACCGAGCACGATGAGCGGCGGCTTGCGCAACAGGCCGAACAGGATGAACACTGTCATCAGCGCGTAGCAGCCATATTCGAACGGCACCGTCCACAGCGAGCTGTTGACCTCCGGCGCGGGATTTCCGCTGAACACGCCGGGCAGGACGTAGTTCACGAGGCCGATGATGTTGGTGAAGTATTTGTAGGTGCCGAAATTGGCGAAATAGTCCGACAGCGGCAGCGCGGTGAAGATCGGCCCGAGGATCAGTGCCGACAGCACGATCTCGACCGCAAGCGCCGGAATGATCCGCATGCCGCGATTGGTGAGAAATTCCTTTAGGGAGAGCCGCAGGCCGCTCGCCGCGATCAGAAAGCCGCTCAGCGCGAAAAACATCACGAGAATGGCGTAGTGCGGAAACCAGGCGATCCACGCCTGCTCGCCGTCGCCACTGCCGCTCGCGACATAGGGCGCGTGGGCGGCGACGACGGAAATCGCCAGTGCGATACGGAGAAAATCGAACCCGGGGCCGAAGCCCTTCTGCCGATCCAGCATGCTGCCGATCGTGTGCCCCAGCATCATTTCCACTCCATTCCGAAACAATGCGCTGGGACAGCAAGCACCGTGCCAGGAAGACTGTCTTGCGGCGGGACACCCCCTTCCCGGCAACCCGGCCTTAACCGTGCGACGAAACACGCACGAAACAATTCCCTAACGGCACGAAACCATTTTGGCGATTTCGTGCAAACGTCCTGAAACGCCTCACCTGTACTGCTTTGACCCAACGACGCGCCGGAACTGGCGCGCAGGGCGCAAACAACAGGGGTCGACAATGTTCAATTCCATCAAGCTGAACTCACGTCTCGCTGCCGCCGCCTTCGGTGCGCTGGCGATTGGCACCGTCGCTTTTTCGAATTCCGCCGCGGCCGCTCCGCTGCCGATGTTCGCCTTCATCCTGACGCCGCCGACCGAGGCCGTGCAGCCGCCGGTGCAGTCGATGCCGCAGACGCAGGAGGAAGACCGTTCGGTTGAGTTGCCCGCCCGCCTGCGCCGCCAGGTCGTCGCCTATCCGACGCGCGAGGCGCCCGGCACCATCATCATCGACACCCCGCACACCTATCTCTATCTCGTGCTCGGCAACGGCCAGGCCATGCGCTACGGCATCGGTATCGGCCGCGACGGCTTCACCTGGTCGGGCACCCAGACCATCACCAAGAAGGCGGAGTGGCCGGATTGGACGCCCCCGCCGGAAATGATCGCCCGCCAACCCTATCTGCCGCGCCACATGGCCGGCGGCCCCGGCAACCCGCTCGGCGCCCGCGCCATGTATCTCGGCGGCACCATCTACCGCATCCACGGCACCAACGCGCCGGAGACGATCGGCACCCGCGTGTCCTCCGGTTGCCTGCGCCTGACCAATGCAGATGTCTCCGACCTCTATTCGCGGGTCAGCGTCGGCACCAAGGTGATCGTGCTGCCGATGACCGACCGCCGCGCCGATCTCGGCTCGGCCGTCCGCTAAGCCCCTCCCCTCCAAGGCGTCCTTAACAAAGGCGTCCTCGACCACGGCTCCGGCATTCTCATGCTGGGGCCGTTGTCGCGTTCATCAACCTTAACGCCTTCCGCCCCTGAAGCAGCTTGATCCCGCCACACTGGCGCCCTCGTCGGGGGGCCTGTACAAGCCGTCAAGTTGATTTTCATCCGGGGGAATGATGCGTCTACCGATGCATCCAAGGACGATAGCGCTCGGGACCGCGGTGGTGCTGGTCTCGTTCGTGATCAGCCTCAAGGCAATGGACTGGCTCGCGCCGAGCGTCACCGTGCAGAAGCCGAAGCTCGCAGAGCTGCCGCCGCTGCCGCAGGCGCCGCGTTCCTCGACGATCGTGGCGCAGGTCTCGGTCGCGCTGTCGGCGATCCGCGACGCCGCCGAACGCGGCGCGCCGAAGACGTTCGGCGGCAAGGCCGACAACCCGGTCCAGCAAATCCTGCAAAATGCCGACATCGGCTGGACCGCATCGCGCGGGCCGATCGCGGCCACCGGCGCGCAGGACGTGCTGACGCTGACCACCCCGATCAACGGCACGCTCAAGGTCACCGGCGCGTTGTCCGCCAAGGCAACCGGCGCGGTCAACGACGCGCTCGGCAGCCTGCTCGGCGGCAATGTCGCCAAGCAGATCGGCGCCGTGAACATCAAGAACATCAACGCCAACGCCGAGATCAAGGGCAACGTCACCCTCACCGCGCGGCCGAAGCTCGGCGCGTCCTGGCGGATCGAGCCGAACCTGCAGGCACAGGTCAATCTCGGCGACACCAGCCTGTCGACGGCCGGCGTCCGCATCAGCGTGCCGGCCCAGGTCAAGCCTGTCATCGACAAGGCGGTCGCCGACCAGATTTCTGTGGTCGAGGCCCGATTGCACAACGACCCGGTGTTCCAGAACAACGCCCGCACGCAATGGACCAAGGCCTGCCGCTCGATCCCGCTGCAAGGCACCGGCGGCACCACCTCGATGCCGCCGATGTGGCTCGAACTGCGACCGACCCGCGCGATCGCCGCGCAGCCGAAGGTCGATGCGTCCTCGCTGATCCTGACGATGGGGATCGAGGCCGAAACGCGGATCACAGAGGCGCAGACCACCCCGAACTGCCCGTTCCCCGAAAAACTCTCGATCGTGCCGCCGATGCCGAGCCAGGTCGCGATCGGCCTGCCTGTCGACCTGTCCTTCACCACGCTGAGCCAGCTGGTCGAGGCGCAGCTCAAGGGCAAGACCTTCCCCGAGGACGGCTCCGGTCCGGTCGACGTGACCGTCAAGAGCGCGAGCATCGCCGCCTCCGGCGACCGGCTTCTGATCTCGCTCCTGGTGCACGCCAAGGAGAAGGCCAGCTGGTTCGGGCTGGGCGCCGAGGCGACCGTGCACATCTGGGGCCGGCCGCGGCTCGACCAGCCGTCGCAGACGCTGCGGCTGACCGACGTCGAGCTGGCGGTGGAATCCGAGGCCGCGTTCGGCCTGCTCGGCGCCGCCGCACGCGCGGCGATCCCGCACATGCAGCAGACCCTCAACGACCGGCTGGTGGTCGACCTGAAGCCATTCGCGACCAATGCGCAGCGCAAGGTCGCCGCCGCCATCGCCGACCTGCAGAAGAACGAGGAGGGCATCCGCGTCGACGCCGAGGTCAACAGCATCCGGCTGGCCGGGATCGACTTCGATTCCAAGACGTTGCGGGTGATCGTGGAAACCGACGGCACCATCAAGGCCGCCGTCACCGCGTTACCGGCGCTGTAGGACACTGCCCGAGCGGATTGCTCTCTTACCTCGCCCCGCTTGCGGGGAGAGGTCGGATTGCGAAGCAATCCGGGTGAGGGGGTACAGGTCTCACGACAATCGCCACCCGTGGATAAGGCCCCTCACCCCAACCCTCTCCCCGCGAAGAGCGGGGGAGAGGGGGAACACTTGCCGCGCGCATGCTCAAAAAGTCGTCTTTGCGACAGCTTGTCGCAGCGGCTAGAACGCCCCGGTGGAAGCAACCCTCAACGAAAAAGTCAGGGAGAAAAACACGATGAAAACACTCTTGGCCGCAGCGGCGGCCGGCCTCGCGCTCGCGGTCTCAGCGACCGCGGCGAACGCCCAGATCTCCGACGATGTCGTCAAGATCGGCGTGCTCACCGACATGTCGAGCCTCTATGCGGACGCCACCGGCAAGGGCTCGGTCGCCGCCGTCGAGATGGCGGTCGCCGATTACGGCGGCAAGGTGAAAGGCAAGCCGGTGCAGGTGATCGCAGCCGATCACCAGAACAAGCCCGACGTCGGCGTCAACATCGCACGCAACTGGTACGACAACGACAAGGTCGACGCGATCCTCGACGTGCCGACCTCGTCGGTCGCTTTGCCGATCTCGGCGCTGACGCGCGAAAAGAACAGAATCCACATCAATTCCGGCGGCGGCTCCTCCGATATCACCGGCACCGCCTGCTCGCCCAACACGGTGCACTGGACTTACGACACCTACGCGCTCTCGAACGTCGCCGGCAAGGCGATGGTCAAGCGCGGCGAGGACACCTGGTTCTTCGTCACCGCCGACTACGCCTTCGGCATGGCGCTGGAGCGCGATGCCGCCAATGTCGTCAAGGAGAGCGGCGGCAAGGTGCTGGGCGACGTGCGTCATCCGCTCAACTCGTCGGACTTCTCGTCCTTCCTGCTGCAGGCGCAGGCCTCCAAGGCCAAGGTCGTGGCGCTGGCGAATGCCGGGGGCGACACCACCAACGCGCTGAAGCAGGCTTCCGAGTTCGGCCTGACCCAGGGCGGCCAGAAGATGATCGCGCTGCTGCAGGAGATCACCGACACGCATTCGCTCGGCATCAAGGCGACCCAGGGCCTGATCGTCACCGACGCCTTCTACTGGGACATGAACGACGAGACGCGCGCCTTCTCGAAGCGCTTCAACGAGAAGGTCGGCCACATGCCGACCATGATCCAGGCCGGCCTCTACTCGGCGACCATGCATTACCTGAAGGCGATCGAGGCCATCGGCACCGACGAGGCGCCGAAGGTGATGGCCCAGATGCGCGCCACGCCGGTCAACGACTTCTTCGCCAAGAACGGCCACATCCGGATCGACGGCCGCATGGTGCACGACATGTATCTGTTCGAGGTCAAGAAGCCCGAGGAATCCAAGGGCGAGTGGGACCTCTACAAGCTGATCGCCACCGTGCCCGGCGACGAGGCGTTCCGCCCGCTCGACAAGGGCGGCTGTCCGCTGGTGAAGTCGAACTGACGGCTACTCCACACCGGATCGCATCTGGCGATGCGATCCGGTCTCTCCGCGCAAGCCGGGGCGAAAGTCACTGCAAGCATTACGCCTGGAAGACCCGCAACGTTGCGATCTGGAATGGACGCAGCGCCAGGCGGCACCCGCGATCCTCGGTCGGCAGGGCCTCGATGCGGTCCTCCAGGGTGTTGCTCATCCACACCGACGCGATGTCGACCCCGAGATCGAGCGTCGCGGCGGTGCGAATGCCTGCGCTCTCGTAGAGCCGCACCACCCAGCCCCTGCCATCCTCGGCAGGCTTGATCGTATCGACGATCACGTTGGCCGGAGACGCGGTAAGGAGCGAGTGTCGCAACGGCGCGCGCGCTTTTCCCTTCGTCCACAGCACCGGACGTTCGAACCGCAAGGCGCGCCCGACCGTGTCCGCGCTGCGCCAGTCGCCGTGGTGGGGATAGATCGCATAGCGCATCCGGTGCCGCCCGATATCGGCCTGGGGATCAGGCAATTCGGAGCCGCGCAGCAGCGTCAGCGCGAGCTGGTTGCCGAACGCCGAATAGCCGTGACGGCAGTCGCTGAACAGCGACACGCCGAAATCCGGCTCGGCGAGATCGGCCCAGCGATGCCCGGGCACCTCGTACTTGGCCGCATCGGCATCCGTGTTGGCATGCGTCGGCCGCTCGGTTGCGCCGAACATGGTTTCATAGGTTGCGTTCGATGCACGGCAGGCGACGGGGAACATGACCTTCAGCGCCGTCTTGCGCTCCTGCCAATCGACCGTGGTTTCGAATTCGAGATGATCGGCGCCGGCATCGAGGCGGATCACCTGCGTGAGCCGGCTTGCGCGTCCGAGCCCGCGCTCGAAACGGACCTCGCCGCGCAGTCCGCCATCCGACAGCACGGCGCAGCTCACCTCCCCTGTCACCTCGCGCGCGGTCTCCAGCGCGAACGGATCGATATCCCATGCCTCGAAATCGAGCGGCCGGTCATCGAGCAGCAGCAGCCGGGCTGCCGGTGATGCGAAGGTCTCGCGGCCGGTCGCAACATGCAGCAGCGACCAAACGAGCCCGCTGCGATCAATGCGCGCTTCGAGCCGCGCGTTCGACAGCACGAAGCCGTCCAGATCGGCGGCGACCACAACGCGATCGTCGGTCGTCGTCGTTTCACCCGCCGCAAACGGCGCGGCGGCGATGTGACGAAGCTCGCCGTCGGGGTCGGACGCGACCTCGGCGCGCGCGCAGCCCAGCGTGTTGACGGGTGTCCAATTGCCGTCTTCGGGATCGCACAGTGTCGCCAGCACGGCTTGCGTGCGACGCCCGGCCTCCTCCGCCACGCCAGCGAGTTCGACCTCCGCACGTTCATAGACCTCGCGGATGCTGCTGCCGGGAATGATGTCGTGGAACTGGTTGACCAGCAACGTGCGCCATAGCGCTTCGATCTCCTGTGCGGATGGTGCCGGTTGCCGGCAGGCAGCCGCGACAGTGGTCACGAATTCGAGGGCCTGAAGGCCGGCCTCGCAAGCGCGGTTGAGGCGCTTGGTCTCGGCCTGCGTGGTGTAGGTGCCACGATGATATTCGAGATAGAGCTCGCCTTCGATCGTTGCCAGATCCGGCGCTGATATCGCCAGGCGGTCGAAGAACTCGTCGACGGAGCGAATCTGGATTCGCGGCAGCCCCTGCAAGTCCCTTGCGCGCAGCAACGTCTCGAGCATCGTCTCGTCGGCACCGCCGCCGCCGTCGCCATAGCCGAACAGATAGAGTGCGTCGGACGAACGGTCGGCGTCCTTGTAATTGGCGGCGTGATAGCGGAGCTCCGCGACCTGCGCCGATCCATTGTAGGTGTCCGCCGGGGGGAAATGTGCCAGCACCGTGCTGCCGTCCAGTCCGCGCCAATGGAAGCTGTGATGCGGCGGTGAGGTGAACTTGTTCCACGACAGCTTCTGGGTCAGGAAGCGCGACATCCCCGCGGACTGCATCAGCTGCGGCAGCTGGGCGTCGTAGCCGAACACGTCGGGATTCCAGAACACGCTGGAGCGCGCGCCGAACGTTTGCTCGAAATAGCGCTGACCATAGAGGAACTGACGGCAGATCGACTCGCCCCACGGCAGATTGCAGTCCGGCTCGATCCAGCTGCCGCCGACCGGAATCCATTGGCCGGCGGCGGCCTTGGCGCGAATTCGGGCGAACAGGTCAGGGTCATTCTGCTCGATGACGGCATACTGATAGGCCTGCGAACAAGCGAACTTGAAATCGGGATAGCGCTCCATCAGCGCCACCGCCGTGGAGAAGCTGCGTTGCGCCTTGCGCCGGGTTTCCGCCAGCGGCCACAGCCATGCCGTGTCGAGATGGGCGTGGCCGATCGCCGACATCTCGTGGATGATGCTGCCGTTTCGTGCCGCGAGCAGGCCGTCGAGGATCGCCCGCGCCGCCGGCCATGTCGCGCGATCGTCGGGATCGGCGATGTTGCAGATACGGTTGAGATCGTGCAGCAGGCGCCCCGCCCAGGTCCGATCCAGCGCCGGCTGCGCCGTCTCTCCGACAGCGCCGTATGACCGCGACTTTGTCGTGGGGTCGCGGTCAGCCTCGAGCTGGCGCAGCACCTCGTAGTCGAAATAGAACGCCGAGGCCTCGGGATCGAAGCAGCGCAGCTCGCAGGCGACCAGCGCGTAGGCCTGCGGATCGCTCCAGAACGCACCGAACAGGCCGTTGCAGGCCACCTCCACATGGAAGCTGATCGTCTCCCCGCCGCTCGCCGACTGAACGAGCGGCGCGGTGTGGCGGCCGGGATTGAGACCCTGCGAGGAACGTCCGTTGAGCCAAAGCAGCGCTTCCGAGCGGCTGTCCCAATACAGATCCACGCGCGTGCCGGCCCAGGCCCGCGGCACCTCGGCCACGACCTGCACCCAATAAGTCGCCCATAGCGGTCCCAGCGTCTCGCCCAACGGGACCGGCCGATAATCGAGCTTGAGCGCCTCCTCGAGGCTGATCCGCTCGGTGGGACCGGCAAGCGCGAGCGAAGTGACCGGCACGCGGTCGGCATGAATCTTCTGTTGCAGCCGCTCCGCAAAGCCTTGCAACCGGCGCCGCGTGTATTGCGGGTAGCGGCCGCGAATCCGGGTTACCGCTGGATCGCCGCTATCGCGGTCCCTGTCATTCATCAGGTTCTTCAGCCATTTGACGAATGATCACGTGAGGGCTGATGATGATTGCAACGCGCTGTCCGAATTGGATCGCCTGACCTACTCCCTACACTCTTCCCAAATTTTATCCATCCGGCCAGCAAAAAAGCGCGCCCGGCAGGAACCGGACGCGCTCTTCTCTTGCAGGTGACGCGATGCGTTAGTCGGTCGAATACTTGAATTCCGGCATCGCCTTCAGCTCATCCTTGCTCGCATTGAACACGGCGTGATCCGGATACCAGGGATTCGGCTTCGACGTCGCCGCCGCAGGGGCCGCGCCCGTGGTGGTCGTCTTGCTGGTGCTGCCGGCGCCGGTGTTCGAGGCGCCGGTATAGGCGATCGGCTCGTTCACGAACTTCACCTTGTCGATCGGGACCGCGACCAAGTGCTCGCCGACGCCAAGGAAGCCGCCGACGCCGATCACGACCGCCTTGATTGTACCGCCCTTCTCCATCAGCAGATCATTGATCGAGCCGACGCTTTCATTGGCGTCGTTGTACACGCTGAGGCCGACGACCTTCGACGCGCGCCAGTTGCCCTTGAACGAATCCGGCGACGTGGCTGACGTCGACGCCGCAGGAGACATCTTGTCGCCCTTATCGGTTGGCGTCTGCGCAACGGCGACGGTTGCAAGCAGCGCGGTGCCGGCGAGGCCGGCGATGATGGATTTGACCAACATTGATGGCTCTCCTCTCGCAAAATCGATGCTGGGAAAACCCGTCATCTTCGCAACCGTTCCTAACGGACCTGCGCTCAAAAGCCGCTTAAATGCCGAGGAACAGGGTGAGGACCTTTCAGCGCACGGAAACGCTGCGCCGCTTGACGAAAGGTATCGTGATCTCTCGAGTGAGCTTGCGGTTGAGCCTCACGACTGCGCCGGACGCGCAGTCCATGATGTGACGATGTTTGGCTCACTAAGTCGTCCCGGCGAACCGCGCTGCACAAACCGCGCGCTCGCCCCGGCGACCGCATCATCGATCGACGAGCGTCGTCATGCGCGCATGTTGCCGCGCGATCAGAAGCCGCCCCAATAGGGCGGCACGCCGTAGAAGCGATGCAGCTCGACTTCCTGCGAGCGATCGCCCCAATCGAAATCCTTGTCGGCACGGAACGACGGCGCGCGCTTCAGCTCCTCGTCCTCGATGTCGAGCTCATAGGCCTCGAACTTCGGGTTGTAGTGCAGCCGGCCCCAGGGCAGCGGGATCAAATTGGTTCCAATGCCCAGGAAGCCGCCGAAGCTCAACACCGCGTACGATACCTTGCCGGAGATCTTGTCGATCATCAGCCGCTCGATATGGCCGATCATGTCGCCATTGGCCCGGCGCACCGCCGTCCCCTCGACCCGGTCGCTTGCAATGAGCTGATGCGGCCTGGACTCGACCTCGACAGCCATTTCACCCTCCTTGACCCGAAAGAGAAATAACGCGTCGCCGGGGTAACGGGTTCCGCCCCCGGATATGACAGCCGCCCTTCCCCTTCTCCGGCCGCCATAACGACCAGGGGCCGATTCGCTATCCCGAGAGGGTTCTGCCCGCATTTCAGGGCATCAGGATTGATGACAGAACGATAACTTTTCTGCCTGCGGCCGACCTGTTAACCCGGATAGCCGGGCAAGATTTCAGACACATACTGAAACAAAATTCCTGAGCCGCTTTCCCCGAATCACGGACAAAAGATCGGTATGACCCAGGCTGCGCCCAATATCCTTGTCGTCGAGGACGACCGCGAGACGCGGTCGCTTATCGCAAAATATCTCCGTACCAATTCTTGTCATGTCACGACCGCCTCCGACGGCCGCGAGATGGCCAAGGCGATGACCGATCATCGGGTGGATCTCCTGGTGCTCGACGTCATGCTGCCCGGCGAGGACGGCCTCAGCCTGTGCCGCAAGGTGCGGGCGGAATCGCAGACGCCGATCATCATGCTGACCGCGCGCGGCGAGGACGTCGACCGCATCCTCGGCCTCGAGATGGGCGCCGACGATTACCTGGCAAAGCCGTTCAACCCGCGCGAGCTGCTGGCGCGGATCAACGCGGTGCTGCGCCGGCAGGCCGCCGCGCGCAACGCCAGCGCGATCGAGGGCGCGACCACGCTGACCTTCCTCGGCTGGCGTATCGACATCCGCCTGCGCGAGCTGCGCAACCCCGAAGGCGCGCGCGTCGCCATGACCAGCGCCGAGTTCGACCTGCTGCGCACCTTCTGCGAGCGGCCCGGCCGCGTGCTGTCGCGCGACAGCCTGCTCGACCTGACCCAGGGCCGCAGCGCCGGCTCGTTCGAACGTTCGATCGACGTGCTGGTCAGCCGCATCCGCCGCAAGATCGAGCCCGATCCGCAGGAAGCCACCATGATCAAGACGGTGCGTTCCGGCGGCTATGTGTTCACGCCGAGGGTGGAGGCGGTTGCCGCCACGAACAATTGACCATGAAGCTGCTGCGCGTGCTGAGTCTGCGGGGGATCGGCGCCCAGATGGCGGCGCTGGTCGTCGTTTCGATCGTCGCGCTGCACTTGATCATCACCGCCACCTTCCTGATCCATCGCCCTGATCGGGTGGAGCCGTCGGACCGCTGGCACACCCAGCTCGCCGCCGCCGCGCAGCTGCTCGGGCATGCCCCGGCGTCGGAGCGGCCGCGGCTCCTGGCCGACGTCGCCCGTGCCTTCCCGCAACTTGCGATCGGCGACCTGCCTTCCGATGCCGGCGCGCTCACCGAAACCGACACGCCGAGCCTGCACGCGCTGCGCCGGCTCGGCGCCGGCTATCGCATCTTCCTGCTGCCGCGCGAAGCTGGCAGCACGCCACATGACGGCGAAATTCGCCGCGTCGCGATCCGCCTGCCCGACGGCGCCATGTTCGCCGCCAACCTGATGCCGGATCAGCACATGCGGCCGTTCTGGGGTGGACCGTGGATGATGACGGTGCTGTTCGCCGTCATCAGCGTCACCCTGCTCGGCCTGTGGGCGGCATGGGCGCTGACCGCGCCGCTGTCGTCCTTCGTCAAGGCCGCCGAGACCTTCAGCCTGAACGGCGCCGCCGCGCCGCTGCCCGAGCGCGGTCCGGAGGAGATCCGTTCGCTGGCCCGGGCGCTGAACCGGATGCGCGAGCGCATCACCGCATTGATCGACGATCGCACCAAGATGCTGGCCGCGATCAGCCATGACCTGCGCACGCCGATCACGCGGATGCGGCTGCGCGCCGAATTCATCGAGGACGAGACCCACCGCCACCGCATGCTGCGCGACCTCGACCAGATGCGCTCGATGCTGGAATCGGTGCTGTCGTTCCTGCGCAACGACCGCAAGCTCGAGGAGATGACGCTGGTCGACATCGCGAGCACGCTGCACCTCGTCACCGATCAGTTCGCCGACATGGGACACAAGGTCAGTTACACGGGCCCGCAGCACGCGATGGCGACCGCGCGGCCGGCCGACCTGCATCGCTGCATCACCAATCTGGTGGAGAATGCCGTGCGGTTCGGCGGCGAAGTTGCCGTCCGCCTCGACGTCAAGCCCGACCGCCTCGTCGTCGACATCGAGGATGACGGGCCCGGCATCTCGGATGCGCACAAGGCGAGCGTGCTGGAGCCGTTCGTGCGCGGCGACCAGGCACGCAACATGGATGAGGCCGAAGGCTTCGGCCTTGGACTGTCGATCGCCAACGCCATCGTGCTCGCGCATGCCGGCACGCTGTCGCTGCACGATCGCAAGCCGCACGGGCTCGTGGTCCGGATCGAATTGCCGGCGCGGCAACAGCAATTGCAGCGGCAGAAATCCGCGGCCTGATCAGGCGAAGCTGATGCGATGAGGAGACGTCAGGCGGCGAGCGGCGTAATGAGCTCCGCTTCCTCGTAGATCGCGATGGCCTCGAAGCGGTAATTGCAGGCGCGGCAATTCCACAAGAACGACGAGCGGCCTTCGCTGTGCTCCACCCAATCAGGGCGGGCGATCGGCTTACCGCATTGCGCGCAGGGATTTTCGCGAGGCATATAGCCGGTGTCCTGACGGACCATGGCGCATCTCCCGAATGTTGTTTCTTGCGTGCTTGGACAGAGCTGCTGACTGAACGATCGCGCACTCTGCCGTGGACGAAGTCTAGACCTTCATTGATTCGTTTGCACGACAAACTGCTGTGGATAGCGTGCGGCAAAATTAGTCAGAAAAATTAGAAGGAAATTGCAGGCCAAGACAATTTTTGGCTGAGACGATTGAAGCAAACAATTTGAAGCATCCGTCTTGCAATCGCGTCGTCCCTTCACCCCATGACCGGACAATCACGGATGCATTAACGTTCGCTGATGCGAAGGTTTTGCCACATTCCTGCCCGCTCGCCGTACCAATGAGACCGCAGAACCGACGCGCATCAAAGCCCGAGCGATTGAGATGAAGACCGTACAAGCCCTTGGCTGCCTTGCCGCAATCGCGCTGCTGGCGTCCTGCGCGAGCGCGCAGGCGCAATCGCGCGCGCAATATGAGGCGATGGTGGCGGCCGAGGCCCAGGCGAACCTCGTGCCGGAAGAGCTGGTGCATCGCGTCATCGTGCGCGAGAGCAAGTACCATCCGCAGCTGATCGGACGCGGCGGCACCATCGGTCTGATGCAGATCAAGCTCGGCACTGCACGCGGCCTCGGCTACACCGGTACCGCCGAGGGTCTGCGCGATCCCCAGACCAACCTCAAATACGGCATCAAATACCTCGCCGGCGCCTATCGCGCCGCCGATGGCAATCACGATCGAGCCGTGCGTTATTTCGCGGGCGGGTATTACTACGTCGCAAAGCGCCAGCGCGGGGATCACCTGAAGGAAGCGAAGCATGGCGGCGCGGGTGCACCGCCGAAGGAATTCGCCAAGTCGGAGCAAATGACGGCCGATACCGCCGAGCCGAAGCCGGAACAGGCCGAAAAATAGCACCGATCGCGTCCGCGCAGCCCCACGGCGCGTGCCGGCCATCCTCGACACCGCCTGTCAAACGTGTCTGGCATACAAGTTGACACACGAGCCCATCCGCCTACATTAGGGGCGTTCCGAGGGGTGCTCCGAAGGAGGAGCTGAGATACCGCAAGCTTGGGCTAGCCAGTAGGCGAATAGTCCGGGACCGCGGTGACCCTTTGAACCTGATCCGGGTCATGCCGGCGAAGGGACAGGGATGTATCAGACGTCAAGACCGCGGGGGGATTCCCCCGTCTCCATCATCGGCGCAGGCATAGCCGGCGCCTGGCATGCGCTCTTGCTCGCAGAGGCCGGACGTGCCGTCACCCTGCATGAGCGCAGTGACGCCGCGATGACGGAATCCACAAGCCACTGGGCCGGCGGGATGCTGGCGCCGTGGTGCGAGGCGGAGGCCTCCGAGCCGGTGATCTCCCGGCTCGGCATCCGCTCGCTCGCGCTGTGGCGGCAGCATGTTCCGGAAACCCCGTTCAACGGCTCGCTGGTGGTGGCGCATCCGCGCGACCGCGCCGATTTCGAGCGCTTTGCCCGCCTCACCACCGGCCATCGCCGGATCGACACCGAGGGCGTTCGCGCGCTCGAGCCGTCGCTCGAGGGCCGTTTCCGTGACGCCCTGTTCTATCCCGACGAGGGCCATGTCGAGCCGCGCCGCGTGCTGCCGCGGCTGCATGCCGCGATCGCCAAGGCCGGCGGCGCCATCAAGTTCGGCAGCGACGCCGAGGCAGCCGATCTCGACGGCGTGGTGATCGACTGCCGCGGCCTTGCCGCGCGCGACCGCGAGCCGAGCTTGCGCGGCGTCAAGGGCGAGATGATCATCATCGAGACCTCCGAGGTCGAACTGGCGCGCCCGGTGCGGCTGATCCATCCGCGCTGGCCGCTTTACGTGATCCCGCGCGGCGACGGCCGCTTCATGCTGGGCGCGACCTCGATCGAGGCCGAAGACAACGGCGTCAGCGTGCGCTCGGCGCTGGAGCTGCTCGGGGCCGCCTATGTCGTGCATCCGGCATTCGCCGAGGCGCGCATCGTCGAATTCGGCGCCGGGCTGCGTCCGGCATTTCCCGACAATCTGCCGAAAATCAGGATCGATCAGGAACGCATCACGGTGAACGGACTCTACCGTCATGGCTTCCTGCTGGCGCCGGCGCTGGCCGAGCTGACACTCGCCTATCTCGCGCGCGGCGAAATCGACAATGAGGTGATGCAATGCGCGTGATCGTCAACGGCGAGCAGCGGGAGATCGCGGCCTCCAGCGTCGATGCGCTGCTGGCCGAGCTCGACTACGAGGGCACGCATTTCGCGATCGCGCTGAACTACGACGTGGTGCCGAAGAGCCGCTGGGCCGACACCGCGTTGAAAGCCGGCGACGAGATCGAGATCATCACGCCGCGGCAGGGAGGGTGATGTGAGTTTGTTCGCAAGCTCCCTCCCCACGTCGTCCCGGCGAAGGCCGGGACCCATACGCCGCGGCCCTTCAGTGAAGCACGCGGGGAGACGTCCCATCCGACAACTTCCGGTCGTGGTTATGGGTCCCGGCCTTCGCCGGGACGACGGCATAGTTTGAGGAGACACATGGTCACCTTCTACGGCAAATCCTTTCCGTCACGCCTGCTGATCGGCACGGCGCTGTATCCCTCGCCTGCGATCATGCAGAACGCGATCCGCGCCTCGGGCGCCAGCATCGTCACGGTGTCGCTGCGGCGCGAGGCGGCGGGCGGCAAGACCGGCGATGCGTTCTGGTCGCTGATCCGCGAGCTCGGCGTCACCGTGCTGCCGAACACCGCGGGCTGCCGCAGCGTGAAGGAGGCGGTGACCACCGCCAAGCTCGCGCGCGAATTGTTCGGCACGCCGTGGATCAAGCTCGAGGTGATCGCCGACAACGACACGCTGCAGCCCGACGTGGTCGGCCTGGTCGAGGCTGCCGGCATCCTGATCAAGGACGGTTTTGAAGTCTTCCCCTATTGCACCGAGGATTTCTCGGTCGCCTCGCGGCTGGTCGACGCCGGCTGCAAGGTGGTGATGCCGTGGGCAGCACCGATCGGCAGCGCCAAGGGCATCACCAACCGCGACGCGCTGAAGCTGTTGCGCGACCGCCTGCCCGACATCACGCTGGTGGTCGACGCCGGCTTGGGGGCGCCATCGCATGCCGCCGAGGCGCTCGAGCTCGGCTATGACGCCGTGCTGCTCAACACGGCGGTCGCCAAAGCTGCCGATCCCGTTGCGATGGCCAATGCCTTCCGCCTCGGCGTCGAGGCCGGCCGCACCGCTTACGAAGCCGGACTGATGGAAGCCCGCGACTTCGCCTCCCCCTCCACCCCTGTCGTTGGGACCCCGTTCTGGCATGCCGTATCCTGATCCCTTCTATCCCGTCGTCGACAGCATCAAATGGGTCGAGCGACTGACAAAACTCGGCGTCGGCACCATCCAGCTGCGCGCCAAGGAGCTCGACGATGCCGGGGCGCTGCAGATCGTCAGCGATGCGCTCGCAGTGACCAAGGGCACGCCGACCAAGCTCGTGGTCAACGACTATTGGCGCGCGGCGATCGTCGCCGGCGCCGAGCATCTGCATCTCGGGCAGGAAGACCTCGCCGAGGCCGACCTCGGCGAGATCCGCAAAGCGAAGCTGACGCTCGGCATCTCCACCCATGACGACGCCGAGCTCGCCACCGCGCTCGCCGCCAAGCCCGACTATGTCGCGCTCGGCCCGATCTTCTTCACCACGCTCAAATCGATGCGGTTCGAGCCGCAGGGCATTCCGAAGATCACCGAGTGGAAGAAGCGGATCGGCTCGATCCCCCTTGTCGCGATCGGCGGCATCAAGTTCGAGCATGCGGCCGAGATCTTCGCCGCCGGCGCCGATTCGATCGCCGTCGTCAGTGACGTCACCCAGAACCCCGACCCCGACGCGCGGGTCAGACAATGGCTCGGCCTCAGCGCGGAGGCCGCGTGATGCACGTAACTCTCACCAGCGTCATTCCGGGGCACGCGAAGCGTGAACCCGGAATCTCGCGCCACCACCTCGAGATTCCGGATCGGTCCTAACGGACCGTCCGGAATGACGACAAGATTAAGGAGGATCCCTCATGAACATCCGCTCCAATCCCGACACCACCCGTCCCGCCGTCACCACCGGCGCGCTGCCCGCCTCACGCAAGATCTTTGCGACGCCGGAGGCCGCGTCCGATCTGCGCGTCCCGCTGCGCGAGATCATGCTGTCGGATGGCGCCGGCGAGCCGAACCTGCCGGTCTACGACACCTCGGGCCCCTACACCGACCCGAACGTGACGATCGACGTCAATGCCGGCCTGCCGCGCAATCGGCTCGCCTGGGTCAAGGAGCGCGGCGGCGTCGAGGAGTATGAGGGTCGCACCATCAAGCCGGAGGACAACGGCAATGTCGGCGCCGCGCACGCCGCCAAGGCGTTCACCGCGCACCACACGCCGCTGCGCGGCCTCGACGGCCACAAGATCACGCAACTCGAGTTCGCCCGCGCCGGCATCATCACCAAGGAGATGATCTACGTCGCCGAGCGGGAGAATCTCGGCCGCAAGCAACAGCTCGAGCGCGCCGAGGCCGCGCTTGCCGACGGCGAGAGCTTTGGCGCCTCCGTGCCGGCCTTCATCACCCCGGAGTTCGTCCGCGACGAGATCGCACGCGGCCGCGCCATCATTCCCTCCAACATCAACCATGCCGAGCTCGAGCCGATGATCATCGGCCGCAACTTCCTGACCAAGATCAACGCCAATATCGGCAACTCGGCGGTGACCTCGTCGGTTGAAGAAGAGGTCGACAAGATGGTGTGGGCGATCCGCTGGGGCGCCGACACCGTGATGGACCTCTCGACGGGCCGCAACATCCACACCACCCGCGAATGGATTTTGCGCAACTCGCCGGTGCCGATCGGCACCGTGCCGATCTACCAGGCGCTGGAGAAGTGCGACGGTGATCCGGTCAAGCTGACTTGGGAGCTCTACAAGGACACCCTGATCGAACAGTGCGAACAGGGCGTCGACTATTTCACGATCCACGCCGGCGTGCGGCTGCCCTACATCCACCTCACCGCCAACCGCGTCACCGGCATCGTGTCGCGCGGCGGCTCGATCATGGCGAAGTGGTGCCTTGCGCATCACAAGGAGAGCTTCCTCTACACCCATTTCGACGAGATCTGCGACCTCATGCGCAAGTATGACGTCTCGTTCTCGCTCGGCGACGGTCTGCGCCCGGGCTCGATTGCGGACGCCAACGACCGCGCGCAGTTCGCCGAGCTCGAGACCCTCGGCGAATTGACCAAGATCGCGTGGGACAAGGGCTGCCAGGTCATGATCGAGGGCCCCGGCCACGTGCCGATGCACAAGATCAAGATCAACATGGACAAGCAGCTCAAGGAATGCGGCGAGGCGCCGTTCTACACCCTCGGGCCGCTGACGACCGACATCGCGCCGGGCTATGACCACATCACCTCGGGCATTGGCGCGGCGATGATCGGCTGGTTCGGCTGCGCGATGCTCTGCTACGTCACGCCGAAGGAGCATCTCGGCCTGCCCGACCGCAACGACGTCAAGACCGGCGTCATCACCTACAAGATCGCGGCCCACGCCGCCGACCTCGCCAAGGGCCACCCCGCCGCGCAGCTCCGCGACGATGCGCTCAGCCGCGCCCGGTTCGACTTCCGCTGGCAGGACCAATTCAACCTCGGCCTCGATCCGGACACCGCGAAGAACTTCCACGACGAGACCCTGCCGAAGGAAGCCCATAAGGTCGCGCATTTCTGCTCGATGTGCGGCCCGAAATTCTGCTCGATGAAGATCACCCAGGACGTCCGCGACTACGCCGCGACGCTCAACGACAAGGAACAGGGCATGGCGCAGATGAGCGCCAAGTTCAAGGAGATGGGAAGCGACGTGTATCTGGACGCGGACAAGGTGAAGGAGAGCAACAGGGTGTTGTGACCACCCTCAGGGCGCGAGTCGACAAGAAACGAAATGGCCGGGCGCTGCCCGGCCATTCTGTAATTAGGTCAGATTGCCAAACTCTCTTACTCTCTAGTCTCTCTCAACTTTGCATATTCTTTCAATCCGAGATGAACCTTAAAGCGATTGGCTACGTTATCCCAGCCGGCTTCGGGATCCGTATATTGAAAGGCCCAAGAAGATCCGCCGTAGCCGCTTCTACGCTCATACCCAACAACTGAAAATCTATACAAGAGAGACAACGCCTCAGATGCAGTGATCGGGTTTTTTGCTGATTTTCGCTTTGCGTACTCTTCTTCAAAAAGGCCGCGCTCAAATGTAATGGTGCTTATCGCAGAGCATGCCTGGAGTGCCTCGTCCCAGTAAGCCCAGTGGGGACGAATTTCATCATCAAGCTCCTGCTTCAGATAGGAAGAATAGTCTTCGCGAGAGCCCACGATGTCCTCGTTAAGGAAGACTAGTGGCGCCCCGTAGTTTCGTTCCTTAGCTCGCTCCAAAGCTGTATTTAGAAAGCGAATCACATCGCGTGGCCGCAGGAATGTGCGCGCCAGTATATGATTCCATTTGCTTTGCGAACCTCGCATTAGGCTATCATCTGAGATGTCGGACCAAGAAGCATTCGACGATAGCTTCGCACGAAGTCGCGTCTCCACAAGATCCAGCAGAGACTTCGGATTCCACTCCAAGTGGAACGTTAAGGTTTGGCTGATCTTGTTTTTGTCAGAGAACTGGAGTTCGTCCCATAGGTCGGTTCGAAGGTACACCACGGGATTGACAGCACCATATTGCCGCTCGCCATTTCGCTTTATATCGCGCGCCGCTAGAACAAGTCCTATCAGCATCTTGCTGCGAGCTTCGTCTAATGCTGACAATCCTTGATCAAGCTCATCGAAATGAAGGCTCAACGAATCCAACTTCGCATCAGTAGAAACCTTTTCTACGGCGTTGAAGATTGAGTTCGCCAATGCATTAAGTTCGAGGCCAAATTGGTGATCGTCCTCAGGTCTATTGAGACTCACCGAACCTAGCTGATTTCCCATAATCGAAGGCTGCAACGAGAACTTTTCCAAACGCAACTTGCTCGGCCGCAATATGTCTGACAGCTCAGGATTTGTTCCGCCATAGTTATCTGTCAAAAATTGTTGCAAAGGTTTCGCATGCGCACTCGCACTACCTTTTGGATGAGCGATAACGAGGGTAGCTAATTCCACCGCGATAAGGTAGCGCCAGGAAGAAACGTACGCCTCAATGTCTGAGGCGCCGTGGTCCACACGACTTGCGTGGACATTCCAAGGGTATCCGCGAAGATTTAGGCTTTAGACAGCGGTCGAACCTTACCCTCCGTAAGATATCTAACGATTGCTGTTTTCCCGGTCCCTTTTCGGCCAAGCACGAGAAACGCTTCCCGCTTTTCGATTCGTTGAACGGCATTTGTCGAAACGAAATAGTCGAGAACAGCATCGTCTTCTGCTGCGACATCTCCAAATGTTTCAAATTGAGTGAGGGAGAGTTTGGCCATCGATTTTCCACTTGGCAATTATAGGTGGTCGATAATGATTCTTGCGACCTTATAGACCTGACGTGCATCAGCCGCTAGCCGGCGACACTACAGTCTTAAGTAGCAGCCACCCCACATAAGCGAAACGACGGCTTGAGCCGCACATCGGCACGCCCCCAGTATTGGCCAAAAACTAAACTGACCCGCCCACCACGTCCGACCGCGCGCCCCGCTTACCAAAGGCAATCTCCTGACACCCTTCTCTGCCACCCCGTTGATGATCCCCAGAAACTTCTGACGTACCGCCGTTGTAAACGAAGTAGCGCACCGTCCCCTCCTCGTAGCCGGCGACATTGGAGCCGGTTAACCACGACCTAGCTTTGCGTATTAGCAAGATTTTCGTACAACTTGACGACATGCGCGGTCCAGCGCTCCTGCGCCTGGTCTTCTCCGCGCGTCATGTTCGAGCTTGCCGCAGGCTCTCATCCAGAGAGCGAGCGAGAGCCCGGCTATGCGGGAAACACCAAGAACTCCGAAGAACCCATTGACCTGGATCAACGAAAATCCTTCATCCCATCGCATGCTACGATGCTCAAAAAGCGATGAAAGCCGCGTCGGGCATGTTATCATTGCTCCCTCGAATAGACGATTGAGCGACATTCCACGTTCGTTTCGCAGAGCGTCCTGTAGCCTAATGACCATTTGATTGGAGAGTTTCATGAGAACCTTCAACGCCGTGCTATTCGTACTTCTCGTTGCGCAGGCGGCCTCGACACAGGCTGCGGATTTGAGCGGAGCCTGGACGATCGACGCCTCGGCTTGCAACCAGGTCTTCACCAAGGAGAACAACAAGCTCGCGTTCAAGAAAGATGCCGATCTCAACGCGGGAGGCTTGATCGTCCAGGGCAAGCAAATCACCGGCACATTTCAAAAATGCACCGTCAAATCGCTGCATGATGACGGGCAGAATGTTCGCGTGATTGCGGCGTGCTCGGACGGCGTCGCGGTTTCGGACGTGTCATTCGACATAACACTCTCCGGAGAGAACAAGATCATACTCAGCTCCAAGGCACCGGTGCCCATTGAGACGCCGTATGTTCGCTGCTCGATGTGATAGCGGTGGCGATGGCCTGAGAGCAACGCGGATGATCGACTAGCGAAGGTCCTACGGCGCGCTTTGCGCGGACCCGTTGGCTAATCTACCCTATGACGCCGTCGCGCCAACGGTCGCTTGCGCGCCGACCCGCGCCCCCGCACCAAACGCAATCTCCTGATACCCTTTCTCCGCAACCCCGTTGATGATCCCCAAAAACTTCGGCGTGCCGCCGTTGTAGACGAAGTAGCGGACCGTCCCCTCCTCGTGGCCGGCGACGTTGGAGTTGTAGCCGGTGAACCACGACTTGGCTTTGCGCATCAGCATGATCTCGTACATCTTGACGACATGCGCGGTCCAGCGCTGCTGCGCTTCGAGCGTGGCGTCGGCGTGGGTCAGACCGCGGTCCCACATGTATTGCAGAAGATTGGTGCACCAGTTGACGCCGTTCTCGATGCCGCGCGGGAAGTTCGTGGATGCAGAGGCGCTTTGCGGGCCGGTCGGCATCAACAGGTTCGGGAAGCCGTGGACGAGCATGCCGAGGAAGGTCGATGGCGCATGCTTCCACTTGTCGGCGAGGCGCTCCCCGCCAATGCCGCGGATATCTATCAGGTCGTAGGCGCCGGTGATGGCGTCGAAGCCGGTGGCGTAGACGATGATGTCGAAGTCGTAGTCGCGCGCCGTGGTGCGCAGGCCGCTCTCGGTGACGCGCACCAGCGGCGTCTCGCTGAGGTCGACGAGCTGCACATTGTCGCGATTGTACGCCTCGAAATATCGGGTCTCCAGCGGCAGCCGCTGCACGCCAAAACCGTGATCCCGCGGGATCAGCTTCTCGGCGACATCAGGATCGTTCACGCGCTGGCGGATGCGGCCCGCGATGTATTCCGAGAGCTCCGCATTGGCGGCTTCATCCATGAAAATCTCGCGGAAGTTCGCGAGCCAGATGCCGAAGCCGGGCTCGTCGTAGAGCCTGTCCCACAGCTTGAGCCGCTCCGCGCGGCTCACCTCGTAGAAGCCGCGCTTGTCGGGGCCATGGACAAAACTGCCCGGCGTCAGCGCGCAGGCAGCGAAGATCTCGTCATAGCGGGCGCGGATGTCGGCCATCTCCTCGTCGGAGATCGCTGAGTTGTTGAGCGGCGCGCTCCAGTTCGGCCGGCGCTGAAACACCGTGAGCTCGCCGACCTTGTCTGCGATCTCGCCGATCAGCTGGATGCCGGTGGCGCCGGTGCCGATCACCGCGACTTTCTTGCCGGCAAGATCGACCGGCTCGTGCGGCCAGTAATAGGTGTGGAACGAGCGGCCCTTGAAGTCATCGATGCCAGGCACGCGCGGCATGGTCGGCGCCGACAACAGCCCGATCGCGAGCACCACGAAGCGGCAGGTCAGTTCGCGGCCGTCACTGATCCTCAATTGCCAGAGGTCGCGCGTCTCGTCGAACTGCATGGTCTCGACCTTGCAATTGAACTGCATGTACTTGCGCAGGTCGAACTTGTCGGCGACGTAGTTGAGGTAACGCAGATTCTCGGGCTGGCCGGAGAAGCGCTCCTTCCAGTGCCACTCGTCGAGCAGCTCGCGCGAGAATGAGAAGCCGTAGGTGTAGCTCTCGGAATCGAAGCGGCAGCCCGGATAGCGGTTCCAGTACCAGGTGCCGCCGAGATCGGGCGCGGCTTCGAGCACGGTGGCGTCGATGCTGAGATCGGCCAGCCGCTTGATCTGGTAGATGCCCGCGACGCCGGCGCCGACCACGATCACCTCAAAGTGGGTTTTCGCCTCTCCTGTCATGTCCGCTCCCGAATTCTTCTTGATCTGTTTGAGCGGATTACAGACCCTTTTGCACCTGCAAGCAACCGCGCGATCGGGCACGACTTGCGTTGAGGCGCTGCGTGCACCACATCGATCACTGCAATTTCGCCAAGCGCAATCCGGGCAAGCGACATGACCGACAATCTCACCGGCGTCTGGGACGGCAGCTATGTTCAGCCGAGCGGCATGGTCACGTTCCTGGCGACGCTGATCGACGCCGGCGGCGCTCTCGGCGGCAGCGTGACCGAACCCTGCGTGATGCCGGGCTGTCCGATCAGCACGCACAATGCATCGCTTGCGGGCCAGCGCTCCGGCAGCGCTGTTACGTTCGTCAAACGTTACGAGCCGCCTGGCTACGGCTACGACACCGTGCACTATGAAGGCGCGGTCAATGCCGACGCGACCGAGATCGACGGCCGCTGGAGCATCCGCGGCACAAGGTTCTCGGGGACGTTCCTGATGGTGCGCGCAACCGGACCGTCGCAAGCGGTCACGACGGAAGAAGAGGTCAAGGAGCCGGTGCGCTAGCGCGTGACGGGACTAGCTTGAATGACGACAGCGACGGCACTGCCCCCCGCAAGCCGCAGGGCTATGCATATGGCTGGCGGCCACGACGACATGGAAACGTCGCTTACAGAAGCGCACGAATGCCATATGCCCCGGGAGGCGAGCGTGCGCCTGCGTGATTTCGGAATATTGGAAAATATCCGTGAGTTGCCCGACGTGTCAAGTAGCCTGGTCGAACGCCGGCCACCGCCGGCTACTTTGTACTTTGCATGGGGTTGTTTTCGATATTTTGGGAACGCGCCTCCCCTGCGAGTGCTGGCAATCGCATATGGGCTCGATAGCGCCACAAACTCGTCATGCCCGGCCTTGTGCCGGCCATGACGGCGCGGAAACACCGGATTGCCCTGCCCGCAATCGGGAGAGGTGAGGCGCAGTTCGCCGCTCGATTCCAGGTGAAGTCATGTGCCAACGCGTGATTACTTTATTCAGCCCCCAGATGACCGCGAACAATTCCCACCGCCTCCCCGACCAGCTCCGCGCCAATCTGCGCCTGGTGTTCGTCGGCACCGCGGCCAGCACGCGGTCAGCCGCCGTCGGGCATTATTACGCGCATCCCGGCAACCGGTTCTGGCGTGCGCTGCATGAGGCCGGCATCACGCCGCGGCGCTATCGGCCGGACGAGTTCGCGGCGCTGCTCGCGCTCGGCATCGGCTTCACCGATCTCTCCAAGACCGGCGCCGGGATGGATCACGAAATCAACAGGCAGTCGTTCGACGTGGTGGGCTTCCGGACGAAGATCGAGACCTATCGGCCGAACACCGTCGCCTTCACCAGCAGGAAGGCGGCGAGCCTGTTCTACAACAGGCCGACCAACGCGCTCGTGCTCGGTCGGCAGCCATCGGTGAATGGCTTTCCCGAAGTGTTCGTGCTGCCGTCGCCATCCGGCGCGGCCTCGGGTCATTGGACCTTACAGCCGTGGCGCGAACTCGCCGAGTGGATCACGGAATCGTAGGATCGTAGGATCGGTAGAGCCAACGGGTCCGCGCAAAGCGCGGCCCGATGATAAACTCCGCAAAACCCATCATCTCTCCCGACGCACCGAAGTCGATGGGTTTCGCTTCGCTCTACCCATCCTACGAGATCGCTACGAGACCGCTCCCTACTCCTTCAACGTGATCGCAAGCCCGCTGAGGTCGACATTGGCCATCAGCCCGACCTGCTTGCCGCTCAATTCGAGCACCGCGCCGTTCTGGTTGGTCAAGAGGATGCCGCGCACGCCGGCGCCGAGCGCAACGCCCATGCCCGCCGCGGCATAGACGCCGTTGATATCCTGCGGACGGCGGATATTGCGCACCCGCCCCTGCAACGTGGTCTGCGAGCCGCCGAACACGAGCCCATAGTCCAGCCCGCCGGCCGTGAGCCCATAGGTCTGGCCGTGGAAGGTCATGACGCCCTTGCCGGCGGAGCCGCCGAACACCCAGCCGCCCTTGAAGATCACGAGCGTCACCGCGCCCTCGTCAGCCAGGGCAGCGGACGTTCCGGTGAGCATCGCCAGCGCGAGCAGCGCGGCGCGGGCGACGGATGGCAACTTCATGGGGGATTCTCCGGACGAAGTGAGAGCGAATCGCGGCAATCCAGCCGACCGGCGGCATCGCTGAAATGCCGCGAAACATGCGGGATTGCGCTTGTTCCTGATGGTGCGGAGTCTATCATCGCCTCTGCAGCCGCGCGACCACTGGCGCATGCGCGCCCACCGCTTTGCCGGATCGCTGAGGAGTTTGCGCAACAGGGATCTGCATCGATGCACGATTTCACCCCACTTTCCGGCCTAGCCGGCGGCGCGCTGATCGGGCTTGCCGCGGCGCTCTTGATGCTGCTGACCGGGCGAATCGCCGGGGTCACCGGCATCGTCGGCGGCGCGCTGCGGGCCGATACCGCCGACCGCGGCGCCGACCGTAGCGCCGATCGTTCCTGGCGCATCGCGTTCATCGCGGGACTGATCGGAGCGCCCCTGATTGCGGCGCTGTTCGGCGCGCCGCTGCCGCGGCCGGCGATGAATGCGAGCCTTGTGGTGGTCGCGATCGCGGGACTGCTGGTCGGATTCGGTACAAGGATGGGCAATGGCTGCACCTCGGGCCACGGCGTCTGCGGCTTCGCGCGGCTGTCCGGCCGCTCGATCGTGGCAACATGCATCTTCATGCTGACGGCGATCGCGACGGTCGCAATCGTCAGGCACGGGATCGGAGGCTAAGCATGATCCGGAAAAGTGCGAAGCGGTTTTCCGAAAGGATCATGCTCAAACAAGGAGCGGTTTAGCGATGGCGGTGCTTGCCAGTTTTGTCTGCGGCCTGATCTTCGGCGCAGGGCTTCTGATCTCCGGCATGACCGATCCGCAGAAGGTGCTCGGCTTCCTCGATCTGTTCGGCGCGTGGGACTCGACGCTCGCCTTCGTGATGGCGGGCGCGGTTGCGGTCGCAGCAACCGGCTTCGCGATCGCCCGGCGGCGCACGGCCCCCGCCTTCTCGGCGCGCTTCCTCTGGCCCGACCGCACCGACATCGATGCGCCGCTGGTTGCCGGCGCGGTGCTGTTCGGCATCGGCTGGGGCCTCGTCGGCATCTGCCCCGGGCCGGCACTGGTCAATCTCGCCGGCCTCTCGCTACCGATCGTGGTCTTCGTCGTCGCGATGCTCGCAGGCATGATCGGCCAGAATCTCTTCGGCAGGAATCTTTGGCGCCGGCGTGCAGCGGCACCGCGCGCCATCGAAACTTCTCCCCTTCCATCTCACGCAGACGGGTGACCCAATGACTGAAAAGACCACAATCAAGCACTTCCCTCCTCCGCCCGGCGTCCAGGCGCCGCCACTCTCGTTCGGCGCCCGCGTCGGCGATTTGTTGTTCATCTCCGGCATTCCCGGCTTTGACGCCAATCGCGAGCTGCCCGACGGCTTCGAGGCGCAGTTCGCCAATGTCGTGACCAATATCAAGCGCGTGCTGAGCGAGGCGGGCGCGACGATGCGCGATCTCGTCAAGGTCAACGTGCTGCTGACGCGCGCGAGCGACGTCGCGACGATGAACGCGCTGTATGCTGGCGCGTTCGGCCCCGCCCCCTACCCCGCGCGCACCACCTGCGTGGTGGTGGCGCTGCCCAATCCAAAGATGCTGATCGAGATCGAGGGCGTGGCACACGTGAAGGGGTGATCTCAGGCTCTGTCATGCCGGAGCGTGCCACTTGGCGCGAGCCCTCAGGTGCGCAATTGCGCACCGGTTGAATCGAGGTCCATCCACATCGTCGTCCTGGCGAAGGCCAGGACGACGATGTGGAGAGCTGACGCAAATCCGCGCTGCATCACGCCGGTTCAGTGAGCCCTCAAAACAACGACCCCTGCCCGTCGTCCTCCCGCACCGGCGCCTTGCGCGGCGCGGCCTTCTTCGGCTGCGGCGCGTCCTCCGCGGCGATTTCATCCGCGGTCATCGGCAGCAGCAATTGCGCATCGTCATTGGCGACCGCGTTGACGCGCATCGTGACCTGGTGCCAGGCGAACTCGCCGACCTCGGGGCCCTTCAGCATTGGCATCACGTCGTCGACATCGTTCGGCAGGCAGTCGAGCCAGCGCGCGAATTGCTCGGGCCTGATCGTGACCGGCACGCGGTGATGCAATTGCGCGAGGTCGGGACTGGCCGGCGCAGTGACGATCGCGACCGTATCCTGCTCCTCGCCGTTCGGCCCCATCCAGGTCTCGGCAAGCGCGGCGAAGGCGAGCGGATGGCCGTCGCGGCGATGGATGAAGAACGGCCGCTTGCGGCCGCCGGCATCCTGCCATTCGTAATAGCCGTCGGCGGGGATCAGCGCCCGGCGCCGCTTGATCGCGTTCTTGAAGGCCGGCTTCTCGCGCACCGTCTCGGAGCGCGCGTTGATCAGGAGCGAGAAGGTCCTGGGGTCCTTGACCCACGACGGGATCAGGCCCCAGCGCATCAATTGAAAATGCCGGCCGCCATTCTGCAGCAGCACCACCGGGATCGGCTGGGTCGGCGCAACATTATACCGTGGCGGAAAATTCGGCTGCTCGATATAGCCGAACATCTCGCGCAAGGCCGCCGGCGGCGAGGTTATGACAAAGCGTCCGCACATTTGCCGTCCAGAGTGGTATCCGTTTATTCTGCCTTAACTTGGACCGTTAAAGACTGCGATCAATGACCTCAACGGCCGCCATAGCGGGCTCTTCCCCGCGACCGACGTACCCCGATGAGGCGCGGGCGGCGCTGTTGCGCGCCGCCAACATCAATCCCCGCACCGGGCTTGCCACCGACTACCTCAATCACTTCAACGAAGCCATCATGCTGCTGGAGATGGTCCCGGACCTGCCGGAATGCGCCAGCGATTTCCTCGAATGGCAGCCGCTGTCCTATGCCGAGCATTTCACCGCGTCGAATTTCCGGGCACGCGATCTCGCGATCGAGGCCTATGAGACCGCGGACGCCGCAATCCGGGCCGAATTCGACCAGCTCACCGACAGCATGACGAAGATCCTGACCGAGGTCGGGGCGGCGATGCGGCAATTGCAGCAGGACAAGAGCCGGGTCGCGCTCGCCGAGCAGGCGATCGTCTGGGTCAAGCCGCTGGTGATGCAGACCGCCGGCATCATCAACGGCGCCGCAGAGGCCGATGTCGACAGCATCATGGCGGGCGCCTGAGATATCGGGCATGATGGTCTTCACAACCGGCTGCCAATCACCTTGACCTCTCCCGAACCTCCGATCCGCCCGCAACTCGCCGTGTCAGGCGTGATTTTCCGCGACGACAAGGTGCTGCTGGTGCGCCGCGCCCGCTCGCCCGGCAAGGGCTTCTATTCGCTGCCCGGCGGCCGGGTCGAGTTCGGCGAATCGCTGCATACCGCCCTGCACCGGGAGATCGACGAGGAGACCGGCCTCAAGGTCGAGATCGTCGGCCTCGCCGGCTGGCGCGAGGTGCTGCCGACCGGCCCTGGCACCGGACACTATCTGATCATGACCTTCGCGGCGCGCTGGGCGTCCCGCGAGCCTCACCTGAACGACGAGCACGACGATTTCAAATGGCTGGCGCCGGAGGAGATCGGCGACCTCAAGGTCACCGGCGGCCTGCATGAGGTGATTGCGGCCGCCCGGCGGCTGGTTTGAGGCCCGTTTTAGCGGCTTTGGGGGGCTCGGCCGCCTTGCCTCGGGCGCATTGAGGGGGCATACCACGGCCATTCCGGAACCCCTGATGATCAGAGCCTTTCTCGCCGTTGTGATCCTGATGTCGGCATGCCTTGCGACGCCCGCCCGGGCGCAGGACGCGGCTGCGCCGTTCGACGGCGATTTGCAGCGGCTGGCCGAGATCCTCGGCGCCCTGCACTATCTGCGCGGCATCTGCGGCTCCAACGAGGGCGCCAAATGGCGCAACGAGATGCAGGCGCTGATCGATGCCGAGACCCCCTCCGGCGACCGCCGCGCCCGCATGATCGCGGGCTTCAACCGCGGCTATAACGGCTTCCAGCAGACCTACCGGACCTGCACGCCCGCGGCCACGGTAGCGATCCGCCGCTACATCGAGGAGGGCTCGAAAATCTCCCGCGACCTGACGGCCCGCTATGCCAACTGAACGGGCGATCTTCTTCGACCTCGACGGCACCCTGACCGACCCGAAGCCCGGCATCACCGGCTCGATCCAGTACGCGCTGGAAAAGCTCGGCCGGCCGGTTCCCTCGCAGGATGAACTGACCTGGTGCATCGGGCCGCCGCTCAGGGCGAGCTTTGCGATGCTGCTCGGCGGCGAGGAGCTCGCGGACCGCGCGGTCGCGCTCTACCGCGAAAGATTCGGCGATGTCGGGCTGTTCGAGAACGCGGTCTATCCCGACATCGCGGAGGTTCTGGCCGAGCTGCGCCGGGCACCGGGCCGGATGTTCGTCGCGACCTCGAAGCCGCATGTGTTCGCGACGCGGATCATCGCGCATTTCGGCCTCGGCGGCTATTTCGACCACGTTTTCGGCTCGGAGTTCGACGGAACCCGGGTCAACAAGGTCGACCTGCTCACCTATGCGCTGGCGCAGACCGGGGCCGATCCGGCCAAATCCCTGATGATCGGCGATCGCAGCCACGACGTGATCGGGGCGAATCGAAACGGCATCCGGGCGGTCGGCGTCACCTATGGCTACGGCACGCCCGAGGAGCTGACCGAGGCCGGCGCCAGCCATCTGTGCGCCACGCCGCGCGCGGTGCTGGACCATATCCACAGCTCATTCGGCTGATCGCGGCCCGGATATCCGGAATTCCCCTTTAAATGCCGAGGCCGCCGTTAACCTTTTCGAAAGATGTGGGCTAGGCGGTACCTGCATGCGTGATACATCTCGCACGTCGCAGTGGTTCGCTCCTCGGACCGCGCGCTGTCAATTTGCAGAGTTTCATGCGCCATCCAGCGTCCTTCCCCCATCACCAAGACCCGCGACCCGACCACGAGCAGAAGCAGGCCGCGCTGGGCTACCTGAACGAGGCCTGGGCTGAAGCGCGTCACGACGGCGTCGATGGCGACTGCCTCGCGCAGGCGAGCCTGTTCGCGGCGCTGGCCGAATTGGTCGGCACCTATGGCGAGGACGCGGTGGCGAAATTCGCCGAGGGCCTCGCCGCGCGCGTGCGCAACGGCGAGTTCTCGCTGGCACTGGCCCGACAGTAAAACGATAGCGTTTTCGAGCGAAGTGGGCCGCCGGTTCGCGTCAAGAAAACGCGTCAAACGCGAACCTACGGCTTCAGCGTCTCGAGGAACCGAACCGGCTCGCCGGTCGATGGCGTCGTGACTTCGCCCTGCCACATCACCCGCCGGCCGCGCACGAAGGTGCCGACCGGCCAGCCCTGCACCCGCACGCCGTCATAAGGCGTCCAGGCGGCGCGCGAGGCGATCCATTTGTTGGTGATGGTCTCGCTGCGCTTCAGGTCGACGATTGTGAAGTCGGCATCGTAACCGGCCGCGATGCGGCCCTTGCAGGCGATGTTGAACAGGCGCGCAGGCCCCGCGCTGGTGAGATCGACGAAGCGAGCCAGCGACAGCCGCCCGGCATTGACGTGATCGAGCATCAGCGGCACCAGCGTCTGCACGCCGGTCATGCCCGACGGCGAGGCCGGATAGGTCTTGGCCTTCTCCTCCAGCGTATGCGGCGCGTGATCCGAGCCGAGCACGTCGATGATGCCCTGCTCGATACCGTACCAGATGCCGGCGCGGTGATCGGCCGAGCGCACCGGCGGGTTCATCTGGGCCAGTGTGCCGAGCCGCTCGTAGCACTCCGGCGCGGCCATGGTGAGGTGGTGCGGCGTCGCCTCGCAGGAGGCGACATCCTTGTGGTCACGCAGGTACAGAATCTCGTCCTTGGTCGAGATGTGCAGCACGTGGATGCGCTTGCCGGTCTCGCGCGCGAGATTGACCAGGCGCTCGGTCGCCATCAGCGCGGCGGTCTCGTCGCGCCACACCGGATGCGAGCGAGCATCGCCCTCGATCCGCAGCGGCTTGCGCTCGTTGAGGCGATACTCGTCCTCGGCGTGGAACGCGGCGCGGCGCCGGATCACCTGGAAGATCCGCCGCAGGCTCTCGTCGTCCTCGACCAGCAGCGCGCCGGTGGAGGAGCCGATGAACACCTTGACGCCGGCGCAGCCCGGGGCGCGCTCGAACTCCGGCAGATCCTGCACGTTCTCGCGGGTGCCGCCGATGAAGAACGCGAAATCGCAATGCATGCGATGGCGGCCGCGCTTGATCTTGTCGGTGAAGGCCGCTTCGGTGACCGTCAGCGGATTGGTGTTCGGCATCTCGAACACGGCGGTGACCCCGCCCATCACCGCGCTGCGCGAGCCGGTCTCGAGGTCTTCCTTCTGGGTCAACCCGGGCTCGCGGAAATGCACCTGGGTGTCCATCACGCCGGGCAGGATGTGCAGGCCCTTGCAGTCGATCACCTCGCCGGCCGAGGCCTGACTGAGCGAGCCGATCGCGGCGATGCGGCCGCCCGCGATACCGATATCGCGCACGCCCTCGCCGTCCTGATTGACCACGGTGCCGGATTTTAGAATGGTGTCAAAATGCTGATTCATCGGTCCTCGACGCCCGCTTTCGGCTGTCGCGCGGGCCTTGTTCGGCGCACTCTAGCGCCTTAGCTTGGCAGGGGATATCGCGGCCTGCGCGTTTCCCAAGGAACTTGGAAAAAGAGCCAATTTTGCGAATGAAAGCAGCGTTTCTTCCAGATCGGGGCGTGGTCAAGGTCTCTGGCGAGGACGCCCGCAACTTCCTCAACGGCCTCATCACCGCCGACATCGCCGAGTTGCGCGCGGGACAGGCCCGGTTCGGCGCGCTGCTGACGCCGCAAGGCAAGATCATCGTCGATTTCCTGATCACCGAGATACCCTCAGGTCATGGCGGCGGCTTCCTGATCGACGCGCCGCGCGCGCTCGCCAAGGGCCTTGCCGACAAGCTCGGCTTCTACAAGCTGCGCGCCAAGGTCGTGGTCGAGAACCTGTCCGATAGCCTCGGTGTGCTGGCAGCTTGGGATGGCGAGCCGGCGGCGACGCCGGATCTCGCGTTCGCCGATCCGCGCAACCCAGCGCTCGGCTGGCGCATACTGATTCCGGAAGATTTGAAGCAGAAGCTCGCTGAGCTGATCGGTGCCGATCTCGTCGACTCCAACGCCTACGAGGCGCATCGGATCGCCACCGGCGTGCCGCGCGGCGGGCTCGACTTCATGTATGGCGACGCCTTCCCGCACGAGACCAATATGGATCGCCTCAACGGCGTCGATTTCGACAAGGGCTGCTATGTCGGCCAGGAGGTGGTGTCGCGCATGCAGCATCGCGGCACGGCGCGCACCCGCACGGTGAAGATCGTCCTCGACGGCCCCGCGCCTGAGGCCGGCGCAACGATCCTGGCCGGCGACAAGCAGGTCGGCACCATCGGCTCGACCGCCGGCGAGAAGGGTCTCGCGCTGGTCCGCATCGACCGCGTCGCCGATGCGCTCGACGCCGGCCTGGCGCTGACCGCGGGCGGGCTGTCGCTTCACCTCGCCGAACCCGACGCCGTCCGCATCACACCCAAGCAGACCGCATGAGCCGTACCGCGCAACTGCACCCTGACGGCAAGACGCGTTGCCCCTGGCCGGGCGAGGATGCGTTCTACGTCGCCTATCACGACAATGAATGGGGCGTGCCGGAATATGACGACCGCGCGCTCTACGAAAAGCTGATCCTCGACGGCTTCCAGGCCGGTCTGTCCTGGATCACGATCCTGCGCAAGCGCGAGAACTTCCGCAAAGCCTTCGACGATTTCCAGCCCGAGAAGATCGCGCGCTACAACGCCAAGAAGGTGCACGCGCTGATGAACGACGCCGGCATCGTGCGCAATCGCGCCAAGATCGAAGGCGCGGTGGCGAGTGCGAAGGGCTATCTGGAGATCATGGAGAAAGGCCCCGGCTTCTCGAATTTCCTGTGGGACTTCGTCGACGGCAAGCCGAAGGTCAATCAATTCAAGACCACCGCGAGCGTGCCGGCCTCGACGCCGGTCTCGATCAAGGTCTCCAAGGAGCTCGGCGCGCGCGGCTTCAAGTTCGTCGGTCCCACCATCGTCTACGCCTTCATGCAGGCGACCGGCATGGTCAACGATCACCTCGTGACCTGCTTCTGCCACGAGAGCTGCAGCGGCAAGCTCCGCACACCGCGACTCAAGAAGAAATGACGGCGCGCAAATCGACGGAGACAACCCGCGCCTGGCAGCGGATGTTGTCGGGACGCCGGCTGGACCTGCTCGATCCGTCGCCGCTCGATATCGAAATCGTCGACATCGCGCATGGACTGGCGCGGGTCGCGCGCTGGAACGGCCAGACCAGTGGGGCGCACATCTTCTCGGTGGCCCAGCACACGCTGCTGGTCGAAGCCGTGATGCGCCAGCAGATGCCGCGCGTCGACATCCGCCATCGTCTCGCCGCGCTGCTGCACGACGCACCGGAATATGTCATCGGCGACATGATCTCACCGTTCAAGGCGGTGCTGTCAGGCGAATACAAGGCGGTTGAAAAGCGGCTGCTCGGCGCGATCCATATCCGCTTCGGACTGCCCGCCGTGCTGGCGGACGAGATCACCCAGCAGATCAAGGCCGCCGATCGCGGCGCCGCCTATCTCGAGGCGACGCATCTGGCGGGATTTTCGCAAGCCGAGGCCAAGCGGCTGTTCGGCCGCGATCCGGAACTGCCCGAAGCAACCGAGCGCGACTATCTGACGCCATGGACCGCAGCGCGGGCCGAAAAGCAGTTTCTTGAACGCTTCAAGGCGTTGCACGCCTCGTAGGGCGGCACCGCAAAACGTGCCGCCGGTTGCGCCGCAAAACGACGAATCGGCATGGCACCCCCGCCTTTGCCCGTTCGGGAGCAGCCGTTATAATCCGGCACCCCCGATAGAAGGACCATCATGCTTCACGTCTGCTCGCTTGCCGCACTCTCCGACACGGTTCGCGCCACCGGCGCCAGCCATGTGCTGACTGTGATGGCCAATGTCGACCAAGTGCAGCGGCCGCCTTCCGTGCTGCCGGCCAACCACCTGAAAGTGTCGATGGACGACATCATCGAACAGATGGACGGATTCGTTGCGCCCAACGAGTCGCATATCGAGAAGGTGCTGAGCTTCGTGCGCGGCTGGGATCGCCAAGCACCGATGGTGGTGCATTGCTACGCCGGCATCAGCCGCTCGACCGCGAGCGCATTCGCCACGGTCTGCGCCCTCAACCCGCACCGCGACGAAATGTCCATCGCCCGGATGATCCGCGAGGCCTCGCCGATCGCGGCTCCCAACCGGCTGATCGTCAGCCTCGCCGACAAGGCGCTGGGACGCGAGGGCCGGATGCTGCGTGCACTCGACGCGATGGGTCCCGGCAGCATGAGCGTCGAAGGCCGGCCCTTCCGCATCGATCTGGACTAAGCGCGGCCGGTCACGCCCGATCGCTTGAACTTCCGGTCCTCCTCACTGCACTACTAGGTTGCGACGGGCCGCCGGGCTGGCCAAGTCCGGCGCGTCCTGCCGGAGGCCCGATGTTCGATTCGCCGTTCGACTTCCTGACGCTCGTCCTCGCCATCGTCGCGATCATTTTCGCGCGCAAGGCGCTGGGCCGGATCGACCTGCTGCAGCGCCGCCTGGATGCGATCGAGGCCGCGGGCGGCGCCGCCGCGCGGACGGCCATGCCGCCGCCGCTGACTCCGCTGCAGGAGTTCGAGCAGACGCCGCCGACGGCGCCTTCCGTCGCGCCGCCACCGCTCCCGGAGACGGCTCCCGGCGAACCGGCCGCGCAGACTGAGCCAGCCGCGGACGCGCCAGGTGCCGTACCGCCGCCCCTGCCGGAGCCGCCAGCCCCTCCGCAGCCTGCACCCGGCTTCGAGGAGACGCTCGGCACGCGCTGGGTGGTGTGGATCGGCGGCCTGACGCTCGCGCTCGGCGGCTTCTTCATGGTGCGCTATTCGATCGAGGCCGGCTTGCTCGGCCCCGGCGTTCGCACGATGCTCGGCGGATTGTTTGCGCTGGCGCTGCTCGGCGCCGGTGAATGGACCAGGCGCCAGGAAAGCATCTCCAACATCGCGGCGCTGCCGATCGCCAACATCCCGGCGATCCTCACTGCCGCCGGCACCGCGGTGGCATTCGCTACCGTCTACGCCGCCTACGCGCTGTATGACTTCCTCGCCCCGGCGAGCGCCTTCATCCTGCTCGGTATGGTCGCGCTCGGCACGCTGGCGGCCGCGCTGCTGCACGGACCCGCGCTGGCCGGGCTCGGCATCGTCGGCGCCTTCGTCACGCCGCTCCTGGTGTCGTCAGACAAGCCCGACTTCTGGTCGCTCTACGTCTACCTCGCCATCGTCACGGCGGCGGCGTTCGGCCTCGCCCGGATCCGGCTGTGGCGCTGGCTCGCGGTCACGACGATCGCCTTCGCGCTGCTGTGGACCTTCCCTTGCCTGCAATGCGGGCCCGAGATGATCGCGCCGCACGTCTTCCATGTCATCGCGGGCTTCGCGCTGGCGGCGCTGCTCGTGGTCTGCGGCTTCATGTTCGGTCCCGACGGCGACGGCGAGGAGATCGAGCCGATTTCATCTAGCTCGCTCGCCGCCTATCTGTTTGGCGCGATGCTGATCGCGCTCAACAGCGCCCACGCCGACACCGCGATGATCGGCTTTGCGCTGCTGACAGCCGCGAGCCTGCTTGTCGCCTGGCGCGCGCCTGCTGCTACCCGTGCGATCGGCGCCGCGTCGATCTTCGTGTTCATTGTGTTCGGCGAATGGGCCGTCCGCCGCAACGTCGACATGCTGGTGCTGCCGGGCGGCGCGATCCCCGGCATCGGCCGGTCCGTGACCGATGGCTCGGTCTCGCTGCATCTCGTCACCGCCGCGCTGTTCGCGGCCGCCTTCGGCATCGCCGGCTTCCTCGCGCAATTCCGTTTTACCACCACGAAGGTCACGGTGACCTGGGCCGCGGCGGCGGTGTTCACGCCGGTCGCGCTGCTGGTCGCACTCTATGCACGCATCGCGCATCTCGACCGCTCGATCCCGTTCGCGGTCCTCGCCGTGCTGCTGGCGGCGGCCTACGCAGCCGCGACCGAGGCGCTGACCCGGCGCGACGAGCGGCCGGAGCTGTCGCCTTCGATTGCGTTGTCCGCCACCGGCGCCCTCGCCTCGCTGGCGCTGGCGCTGACCTTCGCGCTCGACAAGGGCTGGCTCACCATCGCGCTCGCGCTGGTGTCGATGGGCACGGCGTGGCTGTCGGTGCAGCGGCCGATTCCGTTCCTGCGCTGGCTTGCCGCGATCCTGGCCGGCATCGTCGTGCTGCGCATCGGCTATGAGCCGCGGATCGCGGGCGACGCCGTCGGCACCACGCCGATCTTCAACTGGCTGCTGTGGGGCTATGGCGTGCCGGCGCTGTCATTCTGGGCGGCAAGCCATTTCCTGCGTCGCAACGGCGACGACGTCCCGCTGCGCATCGTCGAATCCGCCGCGATCCTGTTCACGGTGCTGCTTGCCTTCATGGAGATCCGCCACGCGGTCAACAGCGGCGATGTCTATTATGCCAGCGCCGGGCTGACCGAGGTCGCGCTGCAGGTCGGCGCGACGCTTGCGATGGCGATCGGACTGGAGCGGCTGCGCCTGCGCAGCGGCAGCATCGTGCACAATGTCGGCGCGATCCTGCTGACCGCATTCGCGGGGCTTGCCAGCCTGTTCGGACTGCTGGCGCTGGAGAACCCGATGCTGTGGTGGCAGGACGTCGGCGGCAGCTTCATCAACCTGCTGCTGCTCGGCTACGCGCTGCCGGCGGTGCTGGCGCTGCTGCTGTCCTATGCGGTGGCGGGCCATCGTCCTGCCGGCTATGCCAACACGATCGCCGCCGGCGCGCTGGTCCTTGCGCTCGCTTACGTCACGTTCGAGATTCGCAGGCTCTACCATGGACCGGTGCTGACGCGCGGCGAGACCACGGGCGCGGAGCAATACACCTATTCGATCGCCTGGCTGATGTTCGGCGTCGCGCTGCTCGGCATCGGCATCGTCGTCAACTCGCAGCGGGCGCGGCTCGCGTCTGCTGCGGTGATCGGGCTGACGATCCTGAAGGCGTTCCTGATCGACATGTCGACGCTCACGGGTGTCTACCGGGCGCTGTCGTTCATGTGCCTTGGCATCGTGCTGGTCGCGATCGGCTGGCTGTATCAGCGGATCCTGTTTCGCAGGCGAACCGCTCAGCCGCTCGCGCAGGCTGAGGGTTAGGACTTGCCGTCCTGAAAGACAGCTTCAGTCGACGGACTCGGCGACCAGTCGAATCCTGAACACGGGTTTTCTGCCCTCGTCGAGCAGCTCCATGTGCCATTCGCTGTTCTGCTTCAGATTGCGCGAAATGCTGCCGAGGAAATTTCCGCAGACCTTGGTCATCTCGGCCCAGGCCACGTCGCGGCTTTCAAACTCCGTCGCGTGGTCGGATGCACCAGCGTAATCGCCATCACTAATTCGAAAAAAATATTGCGCCATATGACTACTCAAAATCAGAGTCCCCAATGTCCCGCCTCACGGCGAACGCCAGGTATTGAGTAGCGAGCAAGGCGTGGCGACCGCCATCCGTATGACTACGGCTTGGCGGCGCTATTCCCGCTAGCGCGCAGATGAAAGGTTAGTCGGTGGAGCGGCGCAATTCCGGCGCGCTCTCGACCTTGGCGGGCTCGGCCTTGACCGGCTCGAGCTTCGCGCTTCCGACCTGCGGCGTCTCAACGCGCGACACTTCGGTCTGCGAGGCGTCCGCGGATCGGGTGCGCGGATGCAGCGAGCGCGGACGCGCCGCCGCGCGCGCCATCAGCATCTGCTGGCCGCCCTGGTGATGGAAATCGCAATAGGCAAAGCCCATGCCGGAGACCGAGCCGCGGAACGAGCGGTCGTCCTGCTTGTCGAGATTAAAGCACGGTTCGAACGGAATGCCCTTCAGCGACGCGCAAACGCTCTGACCGCGGATCTGCAGCGTGTTGCCGGGCAGGCGCAGGTGACGGATCGGCCCCGAGCCGGAGAACTGGACCGAGCCTGCCGCACCCAGATCGTCGAGGATGCGACCGGCGCCGCGGGTGCCATCGAAACAGGTGAAGGCGAACACCTTGCCGGCGACGAACCTGCGGGCCTCATCGGCGTTCATCATGCCCGCGAATGCCGGCACGACCATTGCTCCGGCCGTGACGGCCCCCAACACCAAACGCGCAAGCATGAGCTACTCCACTTACGAGCGCGGGCACTCGCTCCTTGTTGCGCATGACCCCCGCACCAACGCTTTTCGACGTCTGCGCGAGGAAACCCGGCCCCCCGGGATCATGCTGCAAGTCTCTTTACCCGCTGCTTACCATACCAACAGTGGCAACATTGGAGCAGCTTGGTTGGTAAAGTCTGAACGTCCTCAGACTATTTTTACCACGATGCGGCCGCGGACCTGGCCACCGAGGATTTTCGCGCCAAAGCCCATGACTTCGTCCAGGGCGATTTCGTGAGTGATATCAGCCAGTTTTGCCTTATCCAGATCGCTGGCAAGGCGCCGCCAGGCGGTCCTCCGCAGCTCGATCGGACACATCACCGAATCGATACCGAGAAGGCACACGCCCCGCAAAATGAAGGGCGCGACCGACGACGGCAGATCCATACCGGCCGCCAGACCGCAGGCCGCGATGGCTCCGCCATACTTCGTCATCGACAGCAGGTTGGCGAGCGTGGTCGACCCGACGCTGTCGACGCCGCCGGCCCAGCGCTCCTTCGCCAGCGCCTTGGGCGCACCTGACAGTTCTGCGCGGTCGATCACCTCGGTGGCGCCGAGACCCTTGAGATAGTCGGTCTCCGACATCCGCCCGGTCGACGCGATGACGTGGTAGCCAAGCTTCGAGAGCACGGCGATCGCCACCGAGCCGACGCCGCCGGCGGCACCCGTGACCACCACAGGGCCGCTCTTCGGGGTGAGACCGTGTTTCTCCAGCGCCAGCACCGAGAGCATCGCCGTATAGCCGGCGGTACCGACCGCCATCGCATCGCGGGCCGAGATGCCGTCGGGCAGCCGCACCAGCCAGTCGCCCTTGACCCGGGCCTTTTCGGCATAGGCGCCGAGATGGGTCTCGCCCATGCCCCAGCCGTTGCAGACGACCTTGTCGCCCGCCTTCCAGTCCGGATGGCTGGATTGCTCGACCGTGCCGGCGAAATCGATGCCGGCGATCATCGGGAACCGGCGCACCACCGGTGCCTTGCCAGTCAGTGCGAGGCCGTCCTTGTAGTTCAGTGTCGACCACTCGACGCGGACGGTGACGTCGCCGTCCATCAGCTCGGCTTCGTCGAATTGGGTGAGTGCGGCGGTGGTACCCTTGTCCGCCTTGTCGATCCTGATTGCCTTGAACGTTGCCACGATGTGCACTCCCCGTAATCTTGGTTTCGGGGAAATGGTTTACCCCATCAGGCAGGCTGCGCAACCGGGCGGGCGACGGGCTTTTCGACGATCGGCAGGTTGATCAGCGCGGACAGCACGCCAAACAGCACCGACAGCCACCAGATCGGAGTGTAGGAACCGTACTGCTCGAACACGATGCCGCCGAGCCAGACGCCGAGGAAGCCGCCGACCTGATGGCTGACGAAGGCGAAGCCGTACAGCGTCGCAAACCAGCGCGTGCCGAACATCAGCGCCACCAGCGCCGAGGTCGGCGGCACCGTGGAGAGCCAGGTCAGGCCGGAGATCGCGCCGAACGCAATCGCCGAGAAGGCCGTGATCGGGAACGAGATGAAGGCGATGATCGACAGCGCGCGGGTGAAGTAGATCACCGACAGGATGTAGCGCTTCGGGAAAACGTTCTGCAGCCAGCCGACGCTGAGCGAGCCCACGATGTTGAACAGGCCGATCGCCGCGATCACCCAGCCGCCGGTCGATGCCGGAATGCCGCGGTCGGCGAGATAGGCCGGCAGATGCACGGTGATGAAGGCGAGCTGGAAGCCGCAGGTGAAGAAGCCGAGCACCAGCAGCACGTAGGAGCGATGGCCGAACGCCTCCGCCAGCGCGGTCTTGAACGACTGCTGATCGGCCGGCGCGGCGTCACTCGTCTCCGCCGGCGGTGTCGACAGTGCCAGCGACAGCGGCAGGATCAGCAGCATCAGCGCGCCGAATACGAGGAGCGCGGTCTGCCAGCCGAAATTGTCGATCATCGCGACGCCGAACGGCGCGAACAGGAATTGGCCGAACGAGCCCGCGGCGGTGCCGGCGCCGAGCGCAATGCCGCGCTGCGCGGGCGGCAGCAGCTTGCTGAACGCCGACAGCACCAGGTTGAACGATGAGCCCGACAGGCCGAAGCCGATCAAGACGCCGGCGCCAAGGTTGAGCGAGAGCGGCGTCGCCGAGTAACGCATCAGGAGCAGGCCCGCGGCGTAAAGCAGTGCGCCGACGACCATCACACGCAGCAGCCCGAAGCGGTCGGCAATCGCGCCGGCGATCGGCTGGCCGAGCCCCCACAACAGGTTCTGCAGCGCCAGCGCGAGGCCGAACACGTCGCGGCCCCAGGTGAATTCATGGCTCATCGGCTGCACGAAGAAGCCGAGGCTGGAGCGCGGCCCGAAACTCAGCAGCGCAATCGCGCAGCCACAGACGATGATGACAAGCGGCGTGCGCCACGTGCCCGACGTCGGTCGAAGATCCCCGGTGGTAACGGCCATCTTGTCTTCCCCCGCAACTGCTGCGCGGGGAGCCGCCCCGCCGAACGTTACGGGGAGTTAATGCAGGTGCATGAAAACCCCAAGAGGGACCGGAGAAAAATATTCGCCTGCAGGGCTGCTCTGCAGAATCGGAGAGGATGATGACCGTCATTCCGGGGCACCCGGCCGCGGAACGGGAGGCAGAAGGCCCTATCGCCGGGCGCTGGCCTGCTCGGCCGAGCTCTGGGCGGCCTCGGCGAGCTGCGCCGAGATCTTGGCGGTCTCGGCCGGGTTGCCCCAGCTCGGCGCGTCGCTGCCGTCGCCCCAGGCGCGCGGGCGATAGAAGGTATGGACGCCGAACTTGTACATCTTCTTCATCTCGCTGACCCAGGACGGTCGCACCCAATAGGCGTGGTAGTGAGTCGAGCGGTCGACTTCCGGCAGCCACAATTCGCCGTCGAGCATCGCCCTCGCGATCTTCTTGGCGCGGTCCCACATGTCGGGCTCGCGGACGACGTCGGGGACGTTGTCGCAGGCGAACGTGAACTGACAGGCGTAATGGCGATTCTTGTTCTGGTAGACCACGCCGCACACCGTCTCCGGATATTTGCCGGAGAAGGCGCGATTCAGCACCACCTGGGCGACCGCGATCTGGCCGCGCACCGCTTCACCGCGGGCTTCGAAATAGACCGCCTCGGCGAGGCACTTCTCCGACTTGGCGCGCGACTTCTCGTCGAACAGGCCGAGCCGCTCCGCCGGCGTCTTGGTGTGCTGGTCGTCGGCATTGACCTCACCCTTCGGCGCGATGCTCTCGCCCATCTCGCCGGCCTTGACCGGACCGTCGGCATCGACCGGCAATGACGCCATCACCTTCATGTCGGGATCGGGCGTTGCTACCGGCGTCACGACAACCGGCGCCTCGCCGGGTTGCCAGCGCTCGAGGTTCTCCGGCGTGCCGAGCGACGAGCCGAAGAACAGACTGGCGGTCTGGAATGCGAACGGGTCACGCTCGCGCGCCGCATCGGCGGGCGCAGCTACCGGCTTCGCGGGCGCGGGCTTCAGATCGTCGAGCGGGCTGGCCTCGAGCGAGAGCGACACGTCGTTCTGCTGCGGCGACGGCTTGGCATATTGCGGCAAGGGCGGCGCGCGCAGCGCCTCCTGCAATTCAGGATCGAGCGGCGCGCCATCGGCCGGTGCGGTCGCGGTCTTCATGCCCTTGACCGACGAATTCGATGTCGCCGGATCCTCGTTCGCCGGCGCCGTATTTGCAGGCTCCGCCGGTTCGACCTGATCGGGCCGCCGGACGACGAGGCGATCGCCCTTCATGGTGCGATCGACCTTGGGAAAATCGGATGCTTGATAGCGCGGCGGCGGGGCCGTGATCGGATTGCGCGTCACCGTTCCGGTGATATCGAGGTTCGAACTGTCCAGTCTCGCGAGCAGGATTTGCGGCGCTTGCGGCGCGGACGTGCCGATCGGACGGCCGAAGCTGTAGGTCGCGACCTGGATGGAGCCGACGGCGGAGGCGAAGACGCGCTTCTGCCAGCGCTCGGCGACGCCGGGCTGCCGGGCCAGGAGCGAGGCAATATCCTGATATCCGATCTCGGTCGGCATCAGTGCGAAGATGCCAAGACCGAGACCGAAGAGCGCAAGACGTGCGCCCTTCGGCTGGTTACGCGACACAAACATCGTACGCTCACGCAACGCTTACTGAGTGCATCGAACGCGGTACATCCGCGCAATTCGACCTTTCTCGTTGCTAAACCGTTTAGGTTGCCGCGGAGTTAATCGGCGTTGCTCGCGCGCTACACTCAAGCGATCGCGCATGTTTCGCACGTTGCATTGCGCGCCTTGGTAAACGCGCGGCGCATGAAAGTCGTAAACAACAAGTCAACGGAGATGGTGAACAAAGTGTTGCAGGCACGGTAGCCGCCCGCCGTCATTGCGAGGAGCGACAGCGACGACTTGTCCGCCGAAGCCTTGGCGAAGGCTGAAGCAATCCATGGCTCGGCAAGTGGAAACATGGATTGCTTCGCGGAGCCTGTCATCGGGCGCGCGTTCGCGCGACCCGTCGGCTCGCAATGACGCTATATTTTCAGGCTGCCTCAACAAACAAAAATGGCCGGGACTTGGTCCCGGCCATCGCACTCTCTGAACTGTAAGATCGCTCACGCCTGGCTGGCGATCTCCTTGCCGAGCGCGGCCTGCGCCGCGGCGAGACGCGCGATCGGCACGCGATAGGGCGAGCACGAGACGTAATCGAGCCCGACCTCGTGGCAGAACGCGACCGACGCGGGATCGCCGCCGTGCTCGCCGCAGATGCCGACCTTGAGGTTCGGACGCGTCTTGCGGCCGCGGGTGACGCCGATCCTGACGAGCTCGCCGACGCCGTCGCGATCGACCGAGATGAACGGATCGATCTCGAGAATGCCCTTGGCGACATAGGTGCCGAGGAAGCTCGCGGCATCGTCGCGGCTGATGCCGTAGGTGGTCTGCGTCAGGTCGTTGGTGCCGAAGGAGAAGAACTCCGCGGTCTCGGCCACCTCGCCCGCCATCAGGCAGGCGCGCGGCAGCTCGATCATGGTGCCGACCTGGTAGCTCAGCTTGACGCCGGTTTCCTTCATCACCGCGTTGGCTGTCGCATCGATCCGCGCCTTGACCAGATCGAACTCGGCTTTGGTCGCGATCAGCGGCACCATCACCTCGAGACCGACCGGCTTGCCGGTGCGCTTGCCGGCTTCGACGGCAGCCTCGAAGATCGCACGCGCCTGCATCTCGGCGATCTCCGGGTAGGCGATCGCAAGACGGCAGCCGCGGAAACCGAGCATCGGGTTGAACTCGGAGAGTTCGCGGGCGCGGTCGGCGAGCTTGCGCGGATCGGTGTTCATGGCGCGCGCCACTTCCTCGATCTCGGCCTGGGTGTGCGGCAGGAACTCGTGCAGCGGCGGATCGAGCAAGCGGATCGTGACGGGCAGGCCCTGCATGATCTCGAACAGCTCGACGAAGTCGGCGCGCTGCATCGGCAACAGCTTCGACAGCGCGGCGCGGCGCGACTGCTCGTCCTCGGAGAGGATCATCTCGCGCACGGTGCGGATGCGGGTCTCCTCGAAGAACATGTGCTCGGTGCGGCAGAGGCCGATGCCTTCGGCGCCGAACTTCACCGCGGTGCGCGCGTCATCGGGCGTGTCGCCGTTGACGCGAACGCCGAGCTTGCGGACCTCGTCGGCCCAGCCCATCAGCGTGCCGAACTCGCCGGACAGTTCCGGCTCGATCATCGGCATGCGGCCGGCCAGCACCTGGCCGACCGAGCCATCGATGGTGATGACGTCGCCGGTCTTGAAGGTGCGCGAGCCCACGCTCATGGTGCCGCGGCCGTAATCGACGCGGATGGTGCCGCAGCCGGAGACGCAGGGCTTGCCCATGCCGCGCGCAACCACCGCCGCGTGCGAGGTCATGCCGCCGCGGGTGGTGAGGATGCCTTCCGCGGCGTGCATGCCGTGGATGTCTTCCGGGCTGGTCTCGATACGGACCAGGATGACCTTGCGTCCGTCCGCCTGCAGCTTGGCCGCTTCGTCCGACGAGAACACGATCTCGCCCGAGGCAGCGCCAGGCGACGCCGGCAGGCCGGTCGCGATCACGTCGCGCTTGGCGGCCGGATCGATGGTCGGGTGCAGCAGCTGGTCGAGCGAGGCCGGATCGATCCGCGTCACCGCGTCCTTGCGCGAGATCAGGCCTTCATTGGCGAGCTCGACCGCGATCCGCAGCGCCGCCTTCGCGGTGCGCTTGCCGCCGCGGGTCTGCAGCATCCACAGCTTGCCCTGCTCGACCGTGAACTCCATGTCCTGCATGTCGCGGTAATGCTTCTCGAGCAGCGTGTAGATCCGCGTCAGCTCCTTGAACGCGACCGGCATCGCGGCTTCCATCGACAGCTTGTCGGAGCCGGATTCCTGGCGCGCCTCCTCGGTGATGTCCTGCGGCGTGCGGATGCCGGCGACAACGTCCTCGCCCTGCGCGTTGATGAGGAACTCGCCGTAAAGCTTGCTCTCGCCGGTCGAGGGATTGCGGGTGAACGCGACGCCGGTGGCCGAGGTCTCGCCCATGTTGCCGAACACCATCGCCTGCACATTGACGGCGGTGCCCCAGGATTCCGGAATGTCGTGCAGCTTGCGATAGGTCACCGCGCGCGCGTTCATCCAGGATGAGAACACCGCGCCGATCGCGCCCCACAGCTGATCGTGCGGATCCTGCGGGAAGTCGTGGCCGGTCTCCTTGGCGACCGCCTCCTTATACTTGCCGACCAGCTCGACCCAGTCGTCGCCGGTGAGGTCGGTGTCGAGCGAATAGCCCTGGCCGTCCTTGAAGGTGTCGAGGATGTCCTCGAAGTGATGATGCTCGAAGCCGAGCACGACGTCCGAATACATCGTGATGAAGCGGCGATAGCTGTCATAGGCGAAGCGACGGTCGCCGGAGAGTTCGGCGAGCGCCTCGACGGTGCGGTCGTTGAGGCCGAGGTTGAGCACGGTGTCCATCATGCCCGGCATCGAGGCGCGCGCGCCCGAGCGGACCGAGACCAGCAGCGGGTTCTTGGCGTCGCCGAACGTCTTGCCGGTCAGCTTGCCGACATAGTCGAGCGCCTTCTCAACCTGTGCTTTCAATTCCTTCGGATACGTCTTGTCGTGCTCGTAGAAATAGGTGCAGACCGAGGTCGGAATGGTGAAGCCGGGAGGCACCGGCAGGCCGAGATTGGCCATTTCCGCGAGGTTGGCGCCCTTGCCACCGAGCAGATTGCGCAAGGTCGCCTGGCCCTCGGCCTTGCCGTCGCCGAACGTATAGACCCACTTGCCGGCCTTGATCGCAGCCGGGGCCGCCTTCTTCGCAACGGCCTTCGCCGGCGCCTTGCCAGCGGGCTTTGCGGCCGGCTTTGCAGCCGATTTGGGAGCGGCTTTCGGCGCCGCCTTCGGGGCGCTCTTCTTCAGCGCCTTGCGCGCCGGGGCGGCCTTGCGGGCTGCGGCGGAGGGCTTTGATTTCGCTGCTGTTTTCTCGGCAGTTTTCGCAGCAGTTTTCTTGGACTTCGCGACGGCTTTGGCCATGTCAGACAACAATCCGGAAGGAGGGGTCGAAGATGCGCGCCTTACACCATTTTGAGGGGTTCCGCGCAAGCCGCGAAACCCCGCTTTCCCGCTAGAGGTGCAACCAGCGCAGCAGACCCATCCCCACGAGCCCGACGAAGATCAGATAGATCGCGACGATGTAGTTGAGGAGCCGCGGCATGATCAGGATTAGGACGCCTGCGATCAGAGCCACGATAGCAGGCAGATGCCCAGCGGTGATGGTCATTGAAGTTTTCTCCGGGGGTTTTTGGAGGAGCGAATCGAGCGGCAGTTTATCCGCTGAGGGAAGTTCCCACATCAAGACGCCCGTCCCGCCGACGAGTTCCCGCAACTCACGAAAATTGCTCCAAATTGCCGCGTATATGGCGGCGGCTTTCCGGAACATCACCGCAGCCGATGCATTGGCTCGCCGTGCGCATCGGCGAAGGCTGGCGCGCACCGAAAAAGAATGGAGCGAGCCATGCGAAACAGATTACTTGCCGTTGCAGCGGTTGCTGCCGCGATCACGGTGCCGGCTGTTGCCGCACAGGCCCAGACCGTTGGCATCGTCCGCGGTGGTCCGGCTGTCGCCGTCGATGATGACGGAGGCATCGCGGTCGAACAGCGTCCGGCATTCCGCGAATACATCGTGCGCGAGCGTGTACCGAACTACACGGTTCCGGATCGCGTCGTGGTCGGCACCGTGCTGCCTGACGCCGGCGTGACCTATTACGACGTGCCGCAGCGGTTCGGCGCGACGCCCTATCGTTACACCGTCGTGAACGGCGAGACCGTTCTGGTCGAGCCGCGTTCGCGACGGATCGTTCAGGTGGTCGACTAGATCAACGTCAGCATGATCGCCTGAACGACAGTCCGGGCGCCGCGCAAGCGGATGTGCGCGAGGATCGACCGGACCAGAAAGCCCCGTCCGGCCTCCCCTCCGGGCGGGGCTCTTCCGTTCTGATGCCGTGCCGGGTTACGACTTGAGGATCGAGAGTAGCGTCGAGGTCGACTTGTAGCTCTTGATCGCGGCGTCCTGGAAATCCTGCGTCCAGTTGGCAGCCTGGCGCTCCTCCGCGCTCATCGAGGAATATTGCTTGAGGATGCCGAGGCTGAACTGGCGCGGATCGCCGGCGGTCTGGCTCTGCTTCAGCGCGTCGAGCACAGCGAGACGCGTCCGCGTATTGAGTTCCTGCTTGGCCGCGAAGATCTCCTCGGTGGAGAACTTCTTGTCCTGGTTCAGCGAGATCGCCGAGAGCGAGCGGTTGTCGAGCGAGGAAAGGTCGGCGAGCTGTCCGGTCTTGCGGCGGGGATCGTAGACCAGCTCCTTGCCGCTTTTCGCCGCCTCGCTCTTCTGCCGATCGAGGAAGGCGCGCACGTCGCTGGCAATGCTGCTGAAGTCGCGCGTGGCGCTCTTTGTGGGAGGCGCCGTCCCCGCCAGCGAGGCCGCGATCGGATCGCCGGAAATTCCCGATGGTGCCGTGTTCGGATCCTGCTGCGTCGCCTGATAGCCCTTCAGCACCGCGGCGCGCTGGCTGGCCCAGGTTGCGGTGGCCTTCTCCTCATCGCTCGCACCATCGAGATAATCGAGCGCGGTCTTGTAGCTGATGCTGTAGTCGCCGGTCAGGCGCGTGGTCGCCAGCGACGGCTCCAACGCCTTGTCGAAGCGCTGCTTCAGCTCGGTGGCCGCAACAGTCTGCTCGTCCGGGGTGAACTTGCCGCCATTGTTGGTCGAGATCGCAAACAGCGAGCGACGGTCCAGCGTCGAGAGATCGATGGTGGTCTTGCCGTCGACGATCGGCGCCTTGACGCCGGCGACCGTGTAGAGCCGGTCGAGCGTGATCCGCGCATCGCTGGTGACGGTGGCAAAATCCGGCAGCGGCGCCTTGGCGAGCTGCGCGCGGGCGGCGTCCGACAGCGTGAGGTTGGTTGCCGCGTTGGCCGTCGAGGACGCCGACAGATCGCCGGCGGTGCCGCCGCCCGACAAGGTCGCCGCCAGTGACGGCGTCGCTGCTGCCCGCGCATAGGCCGAACCATATTGGGCGTAGGGATTGGGCGTGGTGCCGATCGAGGTCATCGGGCGGTCCCTGCATTGGCGCGAGGGGCGATGTCTTAAGAAATCGTTGCTTTGTCAGGACCTTCGCAGGGCATGGTTAACAAATTGCAAATTGTGTCGAAATATTTCCAGCGCGACGCAAATCGCTGCGGCGGTGGTCTATTTGTCGACGACCCAGGCGTGGCGGCGCTGCGTGAAGACCGATTGCGACGGCGCGGGAAAATCGGGGTCCGCGAAGGCGCCGACCGCAACGCCGATCAGGTCCGGCGCGCGACCGGGCTCCCAATAGACCGACGATCCGCAATTCGGGCAGAAATGAAACACCACGGCAGATCCACTGCCGCCGATGCGGCTGTATTCGCGCGCCTCGCCCTGCGGCTCGACGTCAGCGCGCGGAAAGAACGCCGCGACGCCATAGGTGCTGCCGGTTCGCTTCTGACACTCCAGGCAATGACACAGCGCTACTGTGGTGGGCTCGCCCTGGCAGGTGACGCGGAGCTGTCCGCAGGCGCATGTCGCGAGCCGCGCCATCATCGCCCGCCCTTGCTGGCGACCAGCCGGTGAATGACCTTGCCGGACGATGCGCTGACGACCTCCGCGTCGAGCAGCAACTCGGCCGCCGCCAGCTCGGCCCGCACCAGCGCGGTATCGAACGCCGCGTAAAGCCGGCCATGCGCATCGCGCGCATCGTCACCTCTGGTCACGCGCCAGCTCAGATAGAAGATGCCGCCGGGCTTCACGATATCGAACATGCGACGGACCGACGGCGCGATCAGCGCGTGATCGAGATGCATGATCACGGTCTCGCAGAGCACATTGTCGAAGCTGCCGGCCGCGATGCCCGACAGATCGGGCAGTTCGGCGCGGGCAAAGCGCAGCGCCGGATAGCGGGCGCGGGCTTCCGCGAGCAGGCCCCCGGAGGCGTCGAAGCCTTCGGCCGGAAAGCCGTGGGCATTGAGCCAGGCCACCTCGCGGCCGCTGCCGCAGCCGATATCGGCCGTCGCGCCGCCCTTGATGAAGAAACGCGTGACGATGTCGTGCAGATCGACCGGGGCCGGCTGTTCGTGCCAGTCCTGCGCAAACGCCGCCGCATCCTTGTCGTAAGCGGCGAGCGTCGCGCGGTCCATCGATCAGCCCTCGATCCTGGAGAAATCCGCCACCGCACGCGTCGCGGCGCGGATCTCGTTGAGCAGCTTCAGGCGGTTTTCGCGCACCTTCGGATCGTCGTCGTTGACCTTGACCTTGTCGAAGAACGCATCGACCGCAGGACGCAGCTTGGCCATCGCGCTCATCGCGCCGGCGAAGTCTTCCTTGGCGACGGCGGCGGAGGCCTCGCTCTTCGCCTGGTCGATCGCCTTGGCCAGCGTCTTCTCTTCGTCGAGCGTGTAGAGCGCGGCGTCAGGCGCGCCGTCGAAGGTCCGCTTGTCCCTCTTCTCCTCGATCGCGAGAATGTTGCTGGCGCGTTTCGTGCCAGCGAGCAGGTTTTTGCCGTCGTCGCTGTCGAGGAATTTGCCGAGCGCCTCGACGCGCCGGACGACAAGCAGCAGATCGTCCTGGCCACCAAGCGAGAACACGGCATCGACGAGATCGTGGCGCGCGCCCTGATCGCGCAGCTGGACCTTCAGGCGGTCGGCAAAGAAGGCTAGCAGATCGTTCGGCAGCGTTTCGGCATCGGCCTTGAGCGACAATCCGAGCAACGCGGATTTGGCCGTCTTCAGGATCGGCAGGCGCAGCGTATTCTCGACGATCAGCCTGATCGCGCCGAGCGCTGCCCGGCGCAGCGCGAACGGGTCCTTCGAACCCGTCGGCTTCTCATCGATCGCCCAGAATCCGGCGAGCGTGTCCAGCTTGTCCGCCAGCGCGACCGCGACGCTGACCGGATCGGTCGGCACGCGATCGGTCGGCCCCTGCGGCTTCCAGTGGTCCTCGCTCGCGGCGGCGACGGACGCATCCTCGCCCTGCGCCAGCGCGTAGTACTTGCCCATCAGGCCCTGCAACTCCGGGAATTCGCCGACCACTTCGGTCAGCAAATCGGCCTTCGCGAGGCGCGCGGCGCGCCTGGTCTTCGCGACGTCGGCGCCGACCAGCGGCGCGATCTCGGCGGCGAGCCGCTCGATCCGCTTGATGCGCTCCGCCTGGGTGCCGAGCTTCTCGTGGAACACGATCTGCTCGAACTTCGGCAGCCGGTCTTCCAGCTTGGTCTTCAGATCGGTCTCGTAGAAGAATTTTGCGTCGGACAGCCGCGGACGGATCACGCGCTCATTGCCGGCAACGATGGTCTTGCCGCCGTCGGGCGCCTCGATATTGGCGGTCAGCACGAACTTGTTGGTCAGCTTGCCCGTCTTGGGATCCCTGACCACGAAGCACTTCTGGTTGTTGCGGATGGTGGCGCGGATCACTTCGTCGGGGATCGACAGGTATTGCTCCTCGAACGATCCCATCATCACGACCGGCCATTCGACGAGGCCCGAAACCTCGTCGACCAGTACCTGATCCTCGACCAGTTCGAGGCCCTGCGCGAACGCCAGCTCCTTGGCGTCCTCGAGGATGATGTCCTTGCGCGCCTGCGGATCGAGGATCACCTTCGCGGCCTTCAGCTTGGCCTCGTAATCCTCGAAGCGGCGCACGGAGATCGCACCCGGCGCCATGAAGCGATGGCCATAGGTGGTCTGCCCGGCCTCGATGCCGTCGACGGAGAACTTGACGATGTCGGGCTCCTCGGTCTCCAGACCGAAGGTCGCGGTGATGGCGTGCAGCGGGCGCACCCAGGTGAGCGAGCCTGATTTCGCCGAGCGCGCGCCCCAGCGCATTGATTTCGGCCAGGGGAAGGTGCGGATGATCACCGGCAGCATTTCCGCGATCACGTCGATCGCGGTGCGGCCGGGCTTTTCGATCAGCGCGATGTAGAAGTCGCCCTTCGCATCTTTCTGGACCTTTGCTTCATCCAGCGACGTGAGACCGGTCGCTTTCAGAAAGCCCTGCACCGCCGCATCGGGGGCGCCGATCTTCGGGCCGCGACGTTCGGTCTTCAAATCGGGCTGGCGCGCGGGAATGCCGTGCACGGTGAGCGCAAGACGGCGCGGGGTCGCGAACGCCTTGGCGCCCTCATACACCAGGCCTTCGGCGACCAGCTTGTCGGTCACCATGCGGCGCAGATCGTCGGCCGCTTTCGCCTGCATGCGCGCGGGAATTTCTTCGGAGAACAGTTCGAGGAGAAGATCGGGCATCAGACCGCCCTGCCCGTTTCAGTGTGGATCCATGCCTCGCCGCAGGCCTTCGCCAGGTCGCGCACGCGGGCGATGTAGCTCTGCCGCTCCGTCACCGAGATGACCCCGCGGGCGTCGAGCAGGTTGAACACGTGGCTCGCCTTGATGCACTGGTCGTAGGCCGGCAAGGCCATCAGATGTTCCTTTTGATTCCCACCCTCACGCCAGCCGGCGGCGAGATATTTGCGGCAGGCCTCCTCGGCCATCCTGAACTGCTCGAACAGCATCGCGGTGTCGGCGTGCTCGAAATTGTGTCGTGAGTATTCCTGCTCGGCCTGCAGGAAGACGTCGCCATAGGTCACCTTCTCGGCGCCCTCGCGGCCGTTGAAGTTGAGGTCGTAGACGCGGTCGACGCCCTGCACATACATCGCGAGCCGCTCGAGTCCGTAGGTAAGCTCGCCCGCGACTGGCGCGCATTCGACGCCGGCGACCTGCTGGAAGTAGGTGAACTGCGACACTTCCATGCCGTCGCACCAGCACTCCCAGCCGAGGCCCCAGGCGCCGAGGGTCGGGCTTTCCCAGTCGTCCTCGACGAAGCGGATGTCGTGGACGGCGGCGTCGATCCCGATCGCGGCCAGCGACTTCAGGTACAGGTCCTGAAGGTTCGGCGGCGACGGCTTCATGATCACCTGGAACTGGTAGTAGTGCTGCAGGCGGTTGGGATTTTCGCCGTAGCGGCCGTCCTTGGGCCGGCGCGAGGGCTGCACATAGGCCGCGTTCCAGGGCTTGGGCCCCAGCGCGCGCAGCGTGGTCGCGGGATGGAAGGTGCCGGCGCCCATTTCCATGTCGTAGGGCTGCAGGATGACGCAACCCTGCTCGGCCCAGAACCGCTGGAGGGCCAGGATGAAGCCCTGGAACGAACGTTCCGGGCGCATGTGGTCAGGCAGGGCGTCCATCGTTGGAATCGATCTCGCGAGGGGGTGTGAGGCGCGCGGGACCGTATCGGCGGCAGCCAATGGAATCAAGGCGATGGGGGATGTTTCTGCACCTCGCCCCGCTTGCGGGGAGAGGTCGAAATTCGCGCGCAGCGCGCATTTCGGGTGAGGGGACTCTCCGCGAACTTAGGTCTTTCGAATCTGCGGAAACAGCCCCTCACCCCGGCCCTCTCCCCGCAAGCGCGGGGCGAGGGAGATCCAAGCCCTAGCCCGGGCGATAGGCCCCGGTCACGGGGTCGCGGCGCAGGGTCTTGATTTCGCCCGCGCGGGTGGCCTCGGCCACGCGGGACAATCGCGCCTCTTCGAGTTCCTGGTTGATCCGGACGGCCGTCTTGTACGCCCAGCGGACCACGGCCAAGCTTCCCAAGACGCCTGCGAATGCAATCAGCGGCGGCATCGGTCGATCCTTGTCGTTCACGTCTGTCAGGCCCCCAATGACGGGCATTCTCGCGCAAGGCGGCCTGCGCCGCAATCGCGGTTTTGGGGCTAAATGGCGCGCTCACATCCCTGTGTTCACAGCCCGAATCTGGCCCAAATCGCCCGGGTTTCCAGCGCCGAGATCACCTCGTCCGGCAGCGCGGCTAGCCCGTCCAGCGCCGCCAGCGACCCTGCCCCCGGCGCCCGCCGGCCGAGCAGGCCGGACAGCAAGCCGCTGGCCGGCGCAATCACCGGGGTCAGCACCTTGTCGCCATAGCGGGCCCGTAGCGTGGAGCGGATGTCGCCGATGCCGTCGGCGAGCCCGAGACCGATCGCGGTATCGCCGGCCCAGTATTCACCGGTGAACAGCATGTCGTCGGCGCCCTTGAGGCGGCTGCCGCGGCTCTGCTTCACCAGCGTGATGAAGATCGCATGGATCTCGCGCTGGATCGCCTTCAGCCGGGCGACGTCGTCGGGGTTCTCGGGAAGGAACGGATCGAGCATCGCCTTGTGGCTGCCCGCCGTATACAGCCGGCGCTCGACCCCGATCTTCTTGATCAGCCCCTCCAGGCCAAAGCTGCCGCCGACCACGCCGATCGAGCCGAGGATCGAGGACGGGTCGCAATAGATCTCGTCGCCCGCGCAGGCGATCATGTAGCCGCCGGAGGCCGCGACGTCCTCGACGAACACCAGCACCGGCAGCTTCTTCTCGGCGGCGAGTTGCCGGATGCGCAGATAGATCTGCCGCGACTGCACCGGCGAGCCGCCCGGCGAATTGATCACCAGCGCCACCGCCTTGGCATTCCGCGTGCCAAAGGCGCGCTCCAGCATCTTGGCGACGCCGGAGAGTGTCATGCCGGGCCGCAGCGGCGTCACCGCGCCGATCACGCCTGCCAGCCGCACCACCGGCACGACGGCCGCGCCGCGCCTGAAGCGCGCCGGCAACACTGCCTGCACGCGTTCGAGCAGTCCCGAACGTCCAGCGTGATCACTTATTTGTTCACTCATGCCGTTACCTCGAATTAACCACTTTTTATCACGCCACTGTCATTGGAATCCGTGGAACGCGTTTTGCATTTTGTCATTGGGGCTGCAATGCGCGGGCGGAGAGGGACTCATGAAAATCTATCTGCTGATTTTGCTGATCGGTACACTCCTGGCGGCGATCCACTTCACGTCCACGCCGGACCGCCAGTCGGAAACGGCTTCGCAGTGATTTAGTGCCTCTGACGACGTGGGCAGCATGCCTGCCCGCTAAAGCGCAATGCCATCGCGCCTTGGCTTCTTGTTCGAGCATGATCGTTTTAGCGCCGCGCCAGCGGCAATTCCCCCTTCCCAGCCAACACCTCCTGCACCCATTTATTGGGCACGCCTGACTCTTCATTGAGCAGCAGTGCGGCATGGAGCCGCGTCGGCGCCCGGCCGCCCTTGGTCGCCCGCACCAGGATTCGGATCGCCGGCGACGTCCCGTCACCGTGAACCGGCAGGATCTCGAGGCTGCCAAAACCACGGTCCAGCGCAGCCAGCACCTCGGCAATGCCGTCGGCCCGCCAGATCAGCGCAAGCTGCCCGTTCGACTTGAGAATCCGCCGCGCCGCGTGAACCCAACCGGCCAGCGTGGTCGCGCTCGCGACATGGGCGCGCTCGCGCACACCGTCCGGCGAGGCGCGGTGCCGCGACGGATCGTTGAACGGCGGGTTCATCAGCACGACGTCGGCGCTATCCGGCCCGAGGCCGGCATCATCGAAGGCTGCGGCGCCGGCTTCGACATCAAGCACGATCACCTCCGCCATGATCGCGTTGGTGGCGGCATTATTCCGCGCAAGCTCGGCCAGGGCCGGGTCGATTTCGACCAGGACGAGATTGATCCCCCTCACCCGCCGCGCCACGGCCAGCCCGGCCGCGCCGACGCCGGAGCCGAGATCGACGACGCGGTCGCCTGATCGAGCCGGCGTCGCCGCGGCGAGCAGGATCGCGTCATGGCCGGCGCGGTGGCCGCTGCGGGGTTGCCGCAGGCGCAATTGGCCACCGAGAAATCCGTCTTCGGTGATCCCGGCGGCCGGAGACTCGTTTTTTGACGTGTTTTCTTCACGCGAACCGGGGCCCATTTCGCTCGAAAACGCTCTAGTCATCGGCCCGCAATTCGTGGCCGAGGCCGGCATCGGTCAGGAGCTGGCGGGCCTCGTGGTTGTCGTCCTCATGCACAAGGATCCGCCGCGGCAGCACGCCGAGCGAGCCCTCGATGATGCTCATATTCTGGTCCAGCACCAGATGATGGATGTTAGCGCTATCGAGCAGCGCGCCGATGGCGGAGACCAGCACCATGTCATTGGTCCGTACCAATTCCCGCAAAATACGCTCTCCTGTCGCCCCGGCAGTGCGGCACTTGCGCCACATGTCAATAACTTGATGGCCTTGCCGCTGCACCGCTCAGTTTCTATTGTTATAGCTGAGCATAGTGCGTATTCGGCAAAATTGGAGACCAGCGTGGCGGTTATTGTACCCTTCGAAAGCCCGTCCAATGCTTCGATCGACGGGCTGGTGGGACTTCTCGCCGCCGACATGGAGCGCGTCAACGCGACGATCCTTTCGCGGACCGGCTCCGAGGTCACCATGATCCCCGAGGTCGCCAATCACCTGATCTCCTCCGGGGGCAAGCGGTTGCGCCCGATGCTGACGCTGGCAATGGCCCAGCTCGCGGACTATTCCGGCGACGGCCATATCAAGCTCGCCGCCGCGGTCGAGTTCATGCACACCGCGACCCTGCTGCATGACGACGTGGTCGACGAGAGCGAGCTGCGCCGCGGCAAATTGTCCGCGCGGATGCTGTGGGGCAACGAGGCCAGCGTGCTGGTCGGCGACTTCCTGCTCGGCCAGGCGTTCCGGATGATGGTCGAGGTCGGCTCGCTCCGCGCACTCGACATCCTCTCCGCCGCCGCCGCCACCATCGCCGAGGGCGAGGTGATGCAGCTTGCCGCCGCCAAGAACACCGCGACCACCGAGGACGAATATCTCGCCGTGATCCGCGGCAAGACCGCGGAGCTGTTCGCCGCCGCCTGCGAGGTCGGCCCCGTGATCGCCAACCGTCCGAAGGCCGAGCAGACCGCCTGCCGTTCGGTCGGCATGAATCTCGGCATCGCCTTCCAGCTCGTCGACGACGTGCTCGACTATGGCGGCAAATCCGCAAAACTCGGCAAGAATGTCGGCGACGATTTCCGCGAGGGCAAGATCACGCTCCCGGTGGTGCTCGCCTTCCGCCGCGGCAATGACACCGAACGCAAGTTCTGGATCCGCGCGCTGGAGCGCGGCGAGATCGGATCGGCCGACCTCGATCACGCGATCGGACTGATGACAAAGCACCGCGCCCTCGAAGACACGATCAGCCGCGCCCAGCACTACGGCGCGATGGCGGTCGACGCGCTGGCGCTGTTCCCGCCCTCGCCGATGAAGACGGCGCTGGAAGAGGTCGTCGCGTTCTGCCTGGCGCGCTCTCATTGATCTAGGCACTCGCGAACAACAAGACGGTGTCGTCCCTGCGAAAGCAGGGACCCATACTCCGCGGCGAGAGTTGTAGGCGGGTCTCGTCATTCCAGCGTCACGCAAATAACAAGCATCGGTGGTCATGGGTCCCAGCTTTCGCGGGGGCGACACCAGGGTTTGCTGCACCGGCGCCCGCTACTCCTTCACCGGCACCCAGATCTCCAGCCCGCCATTGCCGGTACTCGCATCGAACTTCTCGTCGTAGCGCTCGAAGTTCGGCGCGTCCGCGACCTTCATGCCGGATTGCGGCAGCCAGCGATTCCAGATCGTGTTGACGGTGCGGCGGATGGTCGAGATGTGGTCGGCGTGGGTGAACACGACGTATTTCTGCTCGGGAATGCGGACGCGCGCGAACTCGCGCGGCAGGTCGGAGAAATCGGCGACCTCGACGCCGGCGATGTAATCGAAATTGCCGGCATCGTCGCCGTTGCAGCAGACGCCATAGGCGACGTTGCCGACCTGGCGGGGGATATGCGCGCATTGCTGGTGGAAGCCCTGCCACTGGTTCGGAATGCCGGCATCGCTGCCATTGCCGTGGTTGTAACGCTCGCCGATGCCGGCGACGAGGAACGCCTTCCCGGTGGCGATGCGCGGCGGATCGATGTGGTCGAGAGCTGTCGAGATCATGGTGATCGGCTCCTGGAGATTGAGTGTCGTCAGACACGTTGTCGCGCGCACCGTCTCGGGCGTGACGCCGAAATGGTCGCGAAACGCGCGGGTGAATGCTTCGTGGGAGCCGTAATCCGCATCCAGCGCGAGGCTGAGAATATCGGGCGCACCGGCCGCGAGCTCGCGCGCGGCTTCGCTGAGCCGCCGGGCCCGCACATAACGCATCACCGAGAACCCGGTCGCCTCCGCGAACGCCCGCACCAGATGGAAGCGCGAGACGCCCGCAACGGCGGCAATCTCGTCGAGCGTGAGCGGCGCGCCGAGATGGCTTTCGATGTACCAGAGCGCCTTCTGGGCTGGATTCATGGATGACGGCTTTCCTGCAAAGCTCGGGCATCATGCACGGCTGCCGCGCGCGGCATTTGACAGTCCTTGCTGCCCGGGCGGCGAAACCGTGGTTCCGCTCCACGGAAATTTACCCGCAAAGCCGTCGCTGGCAACAACGTTGCAATCGTGCATACTCGCCGACGCATCGATCCGACGGCTCATCAAGCTGCCCGATAATCAAGACTGCAAGAGCCGCGGCCAGCATGTCAGGGAGGACAATGATGCACCACCAACGCTTGAGCTATGCCAACTGCGTCAAATCAGCGGCGCTTGCGGGGCTTTTGACGATCGCCGTCGCCAGCGCCGCCAACGCGCAGAAGAAATACGATCCGGGCGCGACCGACACCGAGATCAAGGTCGGCAACATCATGCCCTATTCCGGTCCGGCGTCCGCCTACGCCACGATCGGAAAGACCGAAGCCGCCTATTTCAACAAGCTCAACAGCGAAGGCGGCATCAACGGCCGCAAGGTCAACTTCATCTCCTACGATGACGCCTACTCGCCGCCGAAGATGGTCGAGCAGGCCCGCAAGCTGGTCGAGAGCGACGAGGTGCTCCTGATTTTCAATCCGCTGGGCACGCCGGGCAATACCGCGATCCAGAAATACATGAACGCCAAGAAGGTGCCGCAGTTGTTCGTGTCCACCGGCGCGGCCAAGTGGAATGATCCGAAGAACTTCCCGTGGACCATGGGCTGGCAGCCGAGCTACCAGGTCGAAGCGCGCATCTATGCCAAGTACATTCTGCAGAACTATCCGGGCAAGACCATCGGCGTGCTCTATCAGAACGACGATTTCGGCAAGGACTATCTGATCGGCCTGCACGACGGGCTCGGCGACCAGGCCAAGAAGCTGATCGTCGTCGAATCCTCCTACGAGACTTCGTCACCGACGGTGGATTCGCAGATCGTGCAGATCAAGGGCGCCAACCCTGACATCTTCGTCAACATTGCAACGCCGAAATTCGCGGCGCAGGCGATCAAGAAAGCCGCCGAGCTCGACTGGCATCCGGTGCAGTTCCTGACCAACGTCTCCGGCTCGATCGGCGGCGTGATGAAGCCGGCCGGCTATGAAGCGAGCCAGGGCGTGCTGTCCACGGCGTATCTCAAGGACCCCAAGGATACCGAGTGGAAGAACGATCCGGCGATGACCGAGTGGCGCGCCTTCATGACCAAGTGGTATCCCGAAGGCGACCTCGACGACGCCGCCACCGTATTCGGCTATGGTGTCGCCAAGGGGCTCGAGCAGGTGCTGCGGCAATGCGGCGACAATCTCACCCGCGAGAACCTGATGAAGCAGGCGGCCAGCCTCAACTTCGAGATCGGCATCTATCTGCCCGGCACCAAGATCAAGACCGGGCCGGACGACTATGCGCCGATCGAGCAGCTGCAGATGATGCGCTTCAAGGGCGAGAGCTGGGAGCGGTTCGGCCCCATCATGAGCGGCGAGAAGAGCAGTTGAGGGCTTTCCTCCACAACTTTGCGGTTCGTGATGCCCGGCCGTGCGCCGGGCATCCACGTCTTCGACATGATTCACGAGCAAGACTTGTCGCAAGCAAGACTCGTTACGAGCAAGATTTGCGATGGCCGGAACCCAGACCAGCCGAAGCGCCGCCGTTCTTCAAGCTCAAGTGTCCGGCCACCACGAATTCCAGGCACATCCTGCGATCGGAAGGACAACAACAATGAAAATCACCGACGTCCGCGCCCACCATATCCGCATTCCCTACGACGCCGGGCCCGCGAGCTTCCGCCAGGGAGCTTCCGCGATCTCGGCGCTCGACATGGTGCTGGTCGAGGTTTCGACCGATGCCGGCCTCACCGGCTGGGGCGATGCCTTCGCCTATGTCTGCCCGAAGACGAGCTGCACGGCGGTGGCCGAGATGATCGCGCCGCAGGCCCGCGGCCTCGAGGTGCCCGACGCCGCCAGCATCCCCGCCGCGATGGAGCAGATCCAGCGCAACCTCCATCTGTTCGGCCGCTACGGCATCACGATGTTTGCGATCTCGGCGCTCGACATCGCGCTGTGGGATCTCGCCGGCAAGGTGAAGGACGTGCCGCTGCATCAACTGATCGGCGGCGCGAAGCGGAGCACGATCCCGGCCTATGCGAGCCTGATGCGAATCGGCAATCCGGCGCACATCGCCGCCGAATGCAAGAAGGCGATCAAGCTGGGCTATTCCGCGATCAAGCTGCACGAGACCACCGTGCCCGCGGTCGCCGCCGCGCGCGAGGCGATCGGCCCTGACGTGCCGCTGATGGTCGACATGAACTGCCCGCTGGACGGACCCGCGGCGATCCAGTTCGCGCGCGACTGCAAGCAGGCCGCGCCGCTGTTCCTGGAGGAGCCGGTCTGGCCGCCGGAGGATTTTGCGACGCTCGCCGAGGTGCGCAGAGAAGGCCGGCTCGATATCGCGGCCGGCGAGAACGCCTGCACCGTGCATCAATTCCGCCAGATGATGACCGCGGGCGCGGTCAGTCACGCGCAGCCCTCCGTGATCAAGGTCGGCGGCATCACCGAATTTCTGAGGGTGGCCGTCCTCGCCGACGAGTTCGGCGTCCAGGTGATTCCGCACTCGCCCTATTTCGGGCCGGGCTTCCTCGCCACGCTGCATCTGATGGCGATCCGCGACGCGGGGCTGATCGAGGTGTTCTTCATGAAGCGTCCGGCCTGCCTGTGGGGCGATCGCATCGACGTCGACGCCAACGGCCATGTCGCCGTGCCGCAGGGCCCCGGCCTCGGCTACGAGCCGGATCGCGACGTGATGGAGCAGTATCAGGTGGCGTGAGGAGCCCGGCTCGTTCCATCGTCATTGCGAGGAGCTCGCGACAAAATTGCAAAGCAATTTTGCGCTGAAGCGACGAATCAATCCATCGTTCCGCACGCGCGGTGGGATGGATTGCTTCGCGGAGCCTGTCATCCGGCGGCGCTTCGCGCCGACCGGGTGGCGCGCAATGACGATTTCCTACTTCGTCCCGTCCTTCGCGGCGGGCGCGGCGTCCTTCGCCGGCGGCGCGTCGGCCTTCTTCTTCAGGTCCTCGGTCAGCTTGACCTGCGCTGTTTGCAGATCGGTGACGAGCTTCTGCAAGTTCGCGACCGAACTCTGCAAGCTCACGATCTGCCGGTTGGCGGCATCGAGCTTCTGTTGATGATCCGATGTGAGCTTGTTGATCGTCTTCTGCAGGAAATCGACATTGCTCTGCAAACAGCTCGTGCGCCGCTCCATGGTTTTCTCGACGGTGCAGATCTCGATGCCGGGAACGTCCTGCGCATGCGCGGTTCCGGCGACGCCGAGTGCGAGCGGTGCCAGCAAGGCGAGAACAAAACGAGCGGTCATCGGCGTCTCCAGGCAAATGCGTCATTCACAGTTTTGTGCTCGCGACGCTGAAAGCGAGGCAGACATACCACACTGAAACCGCATTCAAGCGGTGTGCTTCACCCATTACGGGACTACTCGTGGGGACGGGGGCCTTCGGAACTTGTTTGGTTCGATCCCTTTTGGCTCGACCTTGGGCAGTGGAGACAGATCGCATGGCAACGCGCGAAAAACGGATGGCGCAATTCGATGGCAATGGCGAACCGGCGCCGGAACAGCGCGTGGAAGTACTTTGTGAGGATCATAGCGGAACGTATCAGCTGCCGTTCGCCTGCCGCTTCGTCAACGGCCAGTGGCGCAATGACAACACCGGCGGCGCGCTGGAAGCCAACGTCATCGCATGGCGGATGCCGCGCGAGAAGCAGGCAGGCGTGGCCTGAGGCCGGCATCGGTGCGCGCTGTTTCAAAACGCGACGCGCGCGCACCGTGTCTTAAGATTTGGAACGCGGGTGGAACGAACCGCGTCCGAATCACTGATCGAGCAACGTACTGCGTTGTTCACGGCTAGATGTGGCCATCAGCCCGAGGCTGCGCACCACATACAGAAGCATGACGATCGGCCGCAGCCAGCGGCCGATAACAAAGGTTAACTCTTCCGCAGACGACATCGCGATCCCTCCTCTCTGTCCGCCCGGGCGATCATTTCCACGGCGTGATCGGCGGCACCGCTTCGGTCGCCGGCGGCACATCCACGGTCTTGAAATCGGCGGGGCTGACGATCTCGAGGTATTCCATGTCCTTCGAGTAATCGAACAAATAGTGGGTGATGCCGGGACGCTGATGGATGACGTCGCCGGCCTCGACCAGCGTCTCCTTGTCCTCGTACATGAAGCGCGCCCAGCCCTTGGTCATGATGACGATCTGAAAATCGCACAGATGCTTGTGCCAGCCGGTGCCCTGCTCCGGCGGCATGTCGGGATTGGCCTTGACCAGGTGGCAGATCACCTGCCCGCTGGTGGCATCGGCGATGCCGAGATCGCGATACAGGAAGAAGTCGCGCAGACCTCCGCCCTTGAACTCGGTGTCACCGGGTTTGACGTGGGAGAATTTGCTGACGACGGCGTGCTGGTTCATTTCAAGCCTCCACGGTTCTCGTGTTCGCGAGATCGCGGCGCGGCTCGGCGTCCAAATTTTCGGCAGCGTCGCATCGTCGCGGTCACAGCTCGGTCATTGCCATGCGAAATCCTTGCCAGCCGGGTTAGGCTGCGGCGAACCGTCTCGCCATGCGCTGATATCGCCGCAGAAGCATTTGGAGCGAGGCACGAATTTGCGCCTCAGTGGCTGTCGCGCGGGTCCGGCGCGCATGCCGGTCCCCGACGCCGGCGGCACGTCCATTGAGCAAGGCTTGCCTCGTGCTTGAGCCGCCGATGCAGGCAGGCCGGCACGGGCGCTGCCTAATATTCGACCTCGAGCTCCTCGACGTCGGCCGGCTCCGCCTTCGCGGCCTCGATCCATTCCTGCATCTCGGGCATCGTCATGATGGTGCTGGCATACACCGCAAGCGCAGGCTCGAGCTTGACGTCGTAGGTCATGAAGCGGGTCACGACCGGCGCATACATCGCGTCCGCCATGGTGCGGCGCTCGCCGAACAGGAATGGCCCACCCGATGCGCCGAGGCAGTCGCGCCAGATGGTGCAAACGCGATCGATGTCGGCCTGCGCCCGCGACCAGATCTTGAAGCCGGGGAAATGGCCCTTGAGATTGACCGGCAGCGAAGAGCGCAGCGTGGTAAAGCCGGAATGGATTTCGCCCGAGATCGAGCGGCAATGCGCGCGCTGGATCCGGTCTTCCGGCAACAGCCCTGCATGCGGCATGATCTCGTTGAGATACTCGCCGATCGCGAGCGTATCCCAGACCGTCGCGCCGTCGTGGCGCAGGCAGGGCACCAGGATCGAGGACGACAGCAGCAGCAGCTCGGCGCGGGCCGACGGGTCGTCGGGCGCGGTGACCACCTCCTCGAAGTCGAGCCCGGCGAATTTCGCCAGCAACCAGCCGCGCAGCGACCAGGAGGAGTAATTCTTGCTGCTGATGGTGAGTGTCGCTTTCGCCATATCTGTCCCTCACGCCTGAACGCGTCCTCAGCTCCCGGATATCGCGCCGGTTCAGCCGCCGCGCACCCGGAGCCATCAGCTTTTGCAGCAAGCCACGTGCCAATTTGCCGGGCGGTCGGCCCGCCTCTGGCGTCGATATTGCATGGCAAGCCAGGCCACGGGTGGATGCGTATGATGTCAATGATGTACCAAGCCTATCAGAACCACATGGACCTCACGGCGCCATGGCGGACCGGGGCTGCAGCGGCGCTGAAATACCTCAATCTGGTGCCGCAGGGCGCCGCTGACCGGATGTATGGCCGGCTCGCGGCTGCGCTCGAGCTGATCTCGCGCTCCAGCCTGACCTACGCGCGGCCCCCTTATGGCATCGGCAGCGTGACCGTCGGCAACAGGGAATTGCAGGTGACCGAGGAGGTTGCCTATGCGACGCCGTTCGGCTCGCTGCTGCATTTCAGGAAGGTGGACGGCCCGGAGCAGCCGCGGCTGCTCTTGGTGGCGCCGATGTCCGGGCATTTTGCCACGCTGCTGCGCGGCACCGTGAAGACGCTGCTACAGGACCACGACGTCTACATCACCGACTGGCACAATCCGCGCGACATCCCGCGCAACGAGGGCCGCTTCGGCCTCGAGGACTACACCGACCATCTGATCGACTTCCTCGGCCAGCTCGGCCCGCGCGCGCATATGGTGGCGATCTGCCAGCCCTCGGTGTCGGCGCTCGCCGCCGCCGCGATCATGTCGGAAGACAATCATCCGGCGCGGCCGGCCTCGCTGACCCTGATGGCCGGGCCGATCGACACAAGGATCCAGCCGACCAAGGTGAACGAATTCGCCAAGAGCAAGCCGATCAAATGGTTCGAGGACAATCTGATCAACTACGTGCCGATGCAGTGCAAGGGCGCGTTGCGCCAGGTCTATCCCGGCTTCGTGCAGCTCACTGCGTTCGTGTCGATGAACCTGGAACGGCACATCAAGCAGCATATCGATCTGGCCCACCATCTCGCCAAGGGCGAGACCGCCAAGGCCGAGGTGATCAAGACCTTCTACGACGAATATTTCGCGGTCATGGACCTCCCGGCGGAGTTCTACATCGAGACGGTGCGCGATGTGTTTCAGGAGCATCTGCTGCCGCAGGGCATGCTGATACATCGCGGCCGCCCGGTGAATCCGGCGGCGATCCGGCGCATGGGGTTGATGACGGTGGAAGGCGAGAAGGACGACATCTGCTCGATCGGCCAGACGCTCGCCGCGCAGGACCTCTGCACCGGAGTCCGCACCTATCGCAAGGTGCATCACATGCAGGCCGGCGTCGGCCATTACGGCGTGTTTTCCGGCAAGCGCTGGAACAACGAGATCTACCCGCTGCTGCGCGATTTCGTGCACGTGAATTCGTGACGGATCGGCAACGATCTTTCCCCGTCATTGCGAGCGAAGCGAAGCAATCCATCGTTCCACATGGGCGGAAAGGTGGATTGCTTCGTCGCTACGCTCCTCGCAATGACGGGTGGCGGCTAGCCACGCATCGACTCGCGCTATAGTCTCCCGGGCACGACGACCCGCTTCCCAAGAATCGTCCAGGGAGAAACTCCATGCGATCGGCCACCGCCTTCCGTGCCCTCACGCTTGCCGTGATCGGCGCCCTCGCCTTCACCTCAGCCGTATCCGCCGCCGAAGTCCATGTCATGATCTCGGGCGGACTGACGGCGGCCTACAAGGCGCTGGTGCCGGAGTTCGAGCGCAAGACCGGGCACAAGGTGGTGACCGCCTTCGGGCCGTCGATGGGCACCACCACGAACGCCATTCCGGTGCGGCTGGAGCGCGGCGAGCCGGCCGACGTGCTGATCATGGTCGGCTATGCGCTCGGCGATCTCATCAAGCAGGGCAAAGTGCTGGCCGACAGCCGCGTCGATCTCGTGAAGTCGCCGATCGGCATCGCGGTGAAGGCCGGCGCGCCAAAACCGGACATCGGCTCGGCCGACACCGTCAAGCAGGCGCTGCTGGCGGCGAAGTCTGTCGCCTATTCCGACAGCGCCAGCGGCGTCTATGTCTCGACCGAGATGTTCGCAAAGCTCGGCATCGCCGATCAGATGAAGGACAAGGCGCGGATGATCCCGGCGACGCCGGTCGGCGAGATCGTGGCCAAAGGCGAGGCCGAGATCGGCCTGCAGCAGATCTCCGAGCTGAAGCCGGTCGCCGGCATCGACATCGCCGGTCCGCTGCCGGAGCCGTTGCAGAAGATCACGGTATTTTCCGCCGGGATCGCGACGGCTGCAAAGGAGCGTGAGGCCGGCAAGGCGCTGATCAGCTTCCTCGCCTCGCCGGACGCGCGCGACGCGCTGGTGAAGAGCGGCCTCGATCCGATTACGGCGGGTGGGACGCCGCATTAGCGGCGTCCGACTCTCTCCCCGTTCTACTCCCTCCCCGTCATCCTGAGGAGCCCGCACTTGCGGGCGTCTCGAAGGATGCACGGCCCGGCTGGTGGCCGTCGACCCTTCGAGACGCCCGCAAGTGCGGGCTCCTCAGGGTGACGGGACTAGATGGCGACTAGATACACTACCGCCAATGATGCGCGCCGTAGGCGAGCAGCAGCACCACGACCAGCGCCAGCAGCAGCGTGGTCGACTTCCAGAACAGCACCGGGTTGCGCTCGATCAGCGGGGTCGATGACGTCGTCAGATATTTTGCGTTGGGATTGCGCAGGTCGAACAGGAACTCCGAAAAGCTCTCATAGCGCTTGAGCGGGTTGGCATGCACGGCGCGCTCCAGCGCGCCGTCGACCCAGCCCGGTATCTCGCGCCCGCGATGCGCGGCCGGACGGTAGACCAGCCGGTTGAAGTCGGATCGTGTCCGGGCCCGCGCGATCTGCGCGCCATAGGGCAAGCGTCCCGTCAGCATCTGGTAAGTGACGACGCCGAGCGAGAACAGGTCGGAGCGCGCGGTGCCGCCCTCACCGAGGAAATATTCCGGCGCGGTGTATTGCTGGGTGCCCAGAATGTCCTCGACGCCCGCCGGCGCCGCCTCGCCGACGCCCGCGATCCGCGTCGAGCCGAAATCGATGACCTTCACCGTGCCAGTCCTGTCGATCATGATGTTGTCGGGCCTGACGTCCTGGTGCAGCATCTCCTTGCGGTGGAAGGCGCGCAGCCCTTTTGCAATTTGCTCGGTGATGCCGCGTACCGTCTCCAGCGACGGCGCTGGATTGTCCGTGATCCACTGCGTCAGGGTCTGACCGTCGATATATTCCATCGTGACGTAAAGGAAATTGCGCTTGCGCTGCGGCAAAAACGGCTTCAGCACATGCGGGCTGTCGATCCGCCGGGCGACCCATTCTTCCATCATGAAACGCTTCAGATAGGCCGGATCGTCGCGCAGGTCGATCGAGGGGATCTTGATCGTGACCGTGGTGGCGCTGTCCTCGTCGACCGCGAGATAGATGTGACTGCGGTGCGATGCGTGGAGCTCGCGCACGATGCGATAGCCGTCGAACAGCATCCGTGCGTCGAGCAGCGGCGGCAGCGGCAGTTCGGTCGGCTGGCCGAACACCTCGCCGGCATCGCCGTCGGGCAATTCGTCGATCCGGACGATCTGCACGGTGAGATTGTCCGGGCTGCCGTTCTCATAGGCCTGCTCGACGATCGATTTCGCCGTGACATCGAGATCGGCGGCACAGTCCTTGATCGTCTTCGCGAGCTGCCGCGCCGGGACATGCTCGTAGATCCCGTCGGTTACCAGCAGGAAGATGTCGCCGCGCTCCAGCGGGAGCGCCTGGTAGTCGATCTCGAGCTGCGGGTTCACGCCGAGCGCGCGGCCAAGATAGCTCTGCTGCGAGGAGATCACGACGCGGTGGTCGATGGTCAGTTGTTCGAGGCTGTTGCCGGCGACGCGGTAGATCCTGGAGTCGCCGACATGGAACAGGTGCGCCGTGGTCGACCGGATGACCAGGGCGCTCAGCGTGCAGACGTAACCCTTGTCCTTGTCGTAGGGATTCTGGCTGCGCCTTGTCTGCGCGTGCAGCCAGGAATTGGTCGCCTCCAGCACCCGCTGCGCCGAAGACTTTACCGACCAGGATTCCGAGGTGCAGTAGTAGTCGGTCAGGAAGCTCTTGACCGCGGATTCGGCGGCGATGCGGCCGACGCTGCTCGAGGAGATGCCGTCGGCGAGCACCACCGCGATGCCCTTCAGGCCGAGCAGCGGCTCGCCGGGGATCAAGGCGCCGTGGAAGTCCTGATTGGCGTCCTTGCGGCCCTGATCAGAGAATTGCCCGACCGATATTGTCAGCGCGCGCGGCATCGACCGTCCCAAAGCCAATGGGGACCTCCGTGACAGGAGAGCCCCATAAGTCGTCGAGGATCAAGCCGCGAGGCGCTGGCGCTTCGGCGCCGTCTTCACATGCGTGGTGTAGAGCGTGAGCCCGGTGAAGGCGAGGCCGCCGGCGAGATTGCCGAGCACGGTCGGGATCTCGTTCCAGATCAGGTAGTCCATGATCGAGAACTTCGCATGCAGCATCAGTCCCGACGGGAACAGGAACATGTTCACCACCGAATGCTCGAACACCATGTAGAAGAACACCAGGATCGGCATCCACATCGCGATCACCTTGCCGGGCACCGTGGTGGAGATCATCGCCCCGACGACGCCGGTCGAAACCATCCAGTTGCAGAGCATGCCGCGGATGAACAGCGTGGCCATGCCGGCCGCGCCATGCGCCGCATAGCCCAGCGTTCGCCCCTCGCCGATATTGCCGATGGTCATGCCGACCTTGTCGGGCTCCTGCGTGAAGCCGAACGTCGTCACGAACGCCATCATGAACGCCACCGTGAGCGCGCCTCCGAAATTGCCTATGAAGACGAGAGCCCAGTTGCGCAGCACGCCGCCAAGCGTGACGCCGGGACGCTTGTCGAGCAGCGCCAGCGGCGAAAGGACGAACACGCCGGTCAATAGATCGAAGCCCAGCAGATAGAGCATGACGAAACCGACCGGAAACAACAATGCTCCGACAAGCGGCTGACCCGTATTGACGTTGATCGTCACGGCGAACCAGGCTGCCAGCGCGAGGATCGCGCCGGCCATGTAGGCGCGGATCACGGTGTCGCGGGTCGACATGAAGATCTTGGATTCGCCGGCATCCACCATCTTGGTGACGAATTCGGACGGAGCGAGATAGGCCATTCGTAAAATCCCCTTGCGCAATTCGGCCGCGCCGGTTGCCTGCCGGAAGCGACGCGGGTTGGTTGAAATGCTCGTCCGTCCGGGGAGATGGGGCTGCGACGATTGCTCGAGACGCCCGGGCCGGGCACCTTGATCCCCTCGCCTCGGCCAGCATTGGCCTCGGCAATCCGGAGGACGGCAGTCGTCATTGACTGGTGCAATCAAAAGCAATGGATGTGCCAAGCGGCGACGCTGGCGGTTGGCTTTAAATCCCCGTCAATACAATGAGTTAGGCTGGTGGCGCAGGAACCGCACGGCGCGATGGCGCGGAATTATGCAGCATGCCCAGATGTCGCCCAGAGGATGCGCGCCCCTCCATCACCGTCATCCCCGCGCAAAGGCTTCGCCTTTGCGCGGGGTAACGGGGAAAGAGTCGATACGCGCGCTACTTCACTTCGCCTCGGTGCGGACCGGCGCGCCCTTCAGCCCGTTGTTGTCGTAGGCCTTGCGCAGCGTGCCGTTGGCGATCGCCTCCGTCATGAACCTGGTGGCGAAGGCCGCGGCGAGCGGATGGTTGAGCGGTACCGCGACCGCGGTGACGGTCTGCTTGAAGGTCTCGTCCAGCACGCGCGTGCCCGGAATCTTCTTCGCCATCGCGTTGAGCTGATCGCGCGACAATGCGAAGGCGTCGATCTCGCCGCTCTTCAGCAGATTGAAGATCTCGTCGTAGGTCTGATAGCCCGTCACCTTGGCGTGCTTGAGATGGGCGATCGCGCCGCGCATCGTCGTGGTGGCATTGACGGCGGCGACCTTGACGCCGTCCTGGTCGAGCGTGGCGAAATTCGTGATCGTCGAGCCGGGCTTGACGATATAGGTAGCGTCGGCAACCTCGTAGATCGGCCCGAACGTCATCTTGGTCTCACGCTCGGGATCCTTGGGCAGGAAGGTGATGTCCCAGGTGTTCTTGGCCGCCGGGTCGGTGATCTGGCCGGAATTCTGGTGCACGACATATTCGACGGGGATGCCGAGTTGCGCCGCCATCTCGCGGCCGAGATCGACGGGAACGCCCGCATAGCCGCTCTCGGTCTTGGTCGACCAGAACGCGCCGCCGGCCGGGCTGATCGCGATCGCGACCCGGAGCTTTCCGGTCGGTGCGATCTGATCCTTCAAGGCGTCGGCATCCGCTGATGTGGCCATGACAATCACTCCCAGAACGAGGCCGGCCAGACGCAGCAGTCGAGACGACATCGGACGTCCTCCACGCCGAATCTTGCTGTCCGGCAGGCGCGCAACAAACCGCACGGCGCGGCCTTGTGCAAGCGCCGGTTCCCGCAAGGGAGCTATCCGTATCGGCCTATCTGACCCGGACGGTGATTTTTTCGGAGACGACCGGCGGGCTGAATGGATAGTGCTTGGCGTCGCCCAGCACCAACTGCAGGGTGTGCTTGCCGGGCGCCAGGTCGAGCTGCGTCTCGGTCTGGCCGGCACCGAAATGCAGATGAGACTTGTCCGACGGGATCGGCTCATTCGCATTCAACGGCTCATTCACGTCGATCAGAAGATGGTGATGGCCGCTGTTCGGGTAGTCGTCGCCGGCATGGGTGACGCCCATGTTGCGCAGCCCAAAGCGGCACCAGAACGGGCTCTTGAGCTTGGCGCCGTCGCGCGGCCAGATGAAATACAGCTTGGTGTCCTTGCCGGCCGGCTTGTTCTGGGCGTCGGCCGGAGCCGCGAACAGCGTCAGTGCCGCGGCGAGCATGATCAAGCCTGCACTTTTCATAGCCCCTCCATGAAGCCTGGCGATCAGGGATGATCGCTCAGGGAGACAGCGCGACCCGCAAACCGTGGGTCGGATAACGGACATTGGTGTCGTAATTATCGCGATTGGCCGGACGCACATAGCGTGCGTCATTCTTCCACGAGCCGGAGCGGATGACATGGGAGGCGCAGTCGCCGCCGGACCAGACCGCACCGTCGGTCGGCGCGCCCTGGTAATTCCTGTGCCAGCAATCCTCGACCCATTGATCGACCCCGCCGCCCATGTCGTAGAGGCCGAACGGATTCGGCTTGTAGCTGCCGACCTTGACCGGCTGCTCGGCCGAACTGTCGCCGCCGCAATCCTTGCATCCGGCGTGGCCCGATTGCACCTGGTCGCCCCACCAGTACTTCGATTGCGTTCCGCCGCGCGCCGCATATTCCCACTCGGCCTCGCTCGGAAGCCGGTAGGCCTTCTTGGTGCGCTCGGCGAGCCACGTCACATATTGCTTCGCATCGCTCCAGCTCACATTGGTGACCGGAACGTCGTCCTTGCCGCTGGCCGTGAAGCCACAGGCCTTGGCCGCCGCGCAGGCGTTCCATTCGCGGACCGTGACCGGATACTTGCCCATGGCAAAGGGCTTGACCGTCACCCGGCGGATCGGCCGCTCCGACGGGTCGTCATTGCTTCCCATCGAGAAGCTGCCGGCTTGAAGCGAGACCAGTTCGGGTTCCGGCAGGTCTGGGGTGGGGCTCGCGGAGGGCGCGGGTTGAGGCGACGCTTGCTGCGTCGGCGCCGCCGGGGTCGGACTTGCGGTTTGGGTCGGAGCCGGGCTTGGTGCCGGCGGCTGAACGGCAGGCGATGCCGTCGGTGCCGGAGGCGCCTGCGCCACATCGGCCGGCTTGCCGCGCGGTTGGGCGAGCAGATACCACAGCACGCCGCCGGCGATGATCGCGACCGCCAGTCCGAGCAGCGTGAGCAGGACGGACTCGCGGCGCCTGCGCGTCCGTTGGTACGCGGCGGCATCCGGCAGCACACGATAAACCCGGACCGGATCGGTGATGTTCTTGACCTTGCGGTCGCCGAGCGATTCGTATCCGCAGACCATCTTGTGCTTGATCTGCTCGTAGATGCCGCCGGAGATGAAGACGTCACCCGGCGCCGCGATCCCTTCCAGGCGCGAGGCCACGTTGACGCCGTCGCCATAGATATCGTCGGGCTCGATGATGACGTCGCCGAGGTTGACGCCGATCCGGTACTCGATCCAGTGATCTCTCGCGATCGCCGCGTTGCGGCCGATCATGTTCTGCTGGATCACGATGCTGCAACGGACGGCCTCGACCGGACTGTCGAACATCGCGATAAAGCCGTCGCCGGTGGTCTTGACCAGCTTGCCGTGGTGCTCGGCAATCGTGGGCTCGATCAGATCGCGCAGGGTCCGCTTGACGCGCGTATGCGTGCCTTCCTCATCGAGCTGCATCAACCGGCTGTAGCCGGCGATATCGCCCGCTACGATCGCGGCGAGGCGCCGCGGCATTGAATCGCCGGGAGGCTGTGTATTGTCGGGCTGTGACCGGCCTGACTTGAAGTCGCGAATTTCTCCCATAGCGCTCCGGCTGCTCCGTAAAGACGTGTTCAAGGCGCAACCGGCGCCTTCGTCCCCGAGGCCCGCTTGAACCTACCACACCTACGGGTCGGAACAAAGTTCGCGAAGCGTGACCATGTCACGGTTATCCGCCGTCGGTCGAGGCCCGCCGGTCGGGCACGCCTCGTCGCAACGTTAAATGGGCGGCAAAACGCCTGCGTCAGCCCGCCTGCGCGGCCGGGGTGCGGATCTCGCGCGGCAGGATGATCGCGGCCGCAATCGCCAGCAGGCACAGCGCCGCGAACGCGCGCAGCATCATCGAGAAGCCGCCCTGGTCGTACAGCCAGGCGACCAGGCCGACGGAAGCGCCGGCCGCGGTGAAGCCGACGAAATAGCGCACCGCATAGGCGCGCGAGCGCCATTCCTCGGTGGTGTACTTGCCGACCATGGCATCGTTCACCGTGACCTGGCCGAACGCGCCCATCACGATGCCGATCGAGACCACGATCAGCGGCAGGTTGTTTAGGCTCGCCGCCAGATAAAGGAACGGCGCCAGCAGGAACGACAGCGGCAGCGCCACCGTCTTCAGCGAATATCTGTCGAGCAGCTTGCCGATGGTGTACTGCGTCATCGCGCCGAACACATAGACCCCGGCCGCGATCACGCCGAGCAGCGCCGGGCTCTTGGTCAGGTCGGCGAGCCGTTCGGCGAACAGCTTCGGCAGCGCCACCGTCACCGCGTTGAAGGTGGTGGAGATCGCGATCACCACGATCAGGAGCGACAGCACCACGCGCCACATGTCCTCCTTGGCGACCCGCACCTGCGCTGCCGCCTGCCTGGAGCCCTTGCGGTCCTCATGCACCACCGTCATCGCAAAGGCGATGCCGATCAGCACGGTGACCATGCCGGGGACGATGAAGGCCCAGCGCCAGCCGAGATACTGGCCGATCACGCCGGTGACCAGCGCCGACGAGGCAACGCCGAGATTGCCCCAGACGCCGTTGATCCCCATCTGGGCGCCGAGCTTCTCGGCATAGGACACGATCATCGCGGTGCCGACCGGATGATAGATCGAGGCGAAGACGCCGATCGCCAGCAGTGCGGCGCCGAGCTGCAGCGGTGTCTGCACGAAGCCGACCGAGATCATCGACAGGCCGATGCCGACGAAGAAGATCACCATCATGTGGCGGCGGCTCCAGCGGTCGCCGAGCCAGCCCGTGACCAGCGAGCCGGCGCCGAAGGCGATGAAGCCCGGGGTCGCATAAGGCAGGAGTTCCGAATAGGCCATGCCGAGCGCCGGACCCATGATGATGACGGCGGCCGCGAAGATCAGCATCGCGTAGTGATCGATGAAATGGGCCGCATTGACGAAGGTGATCACCCGGCTGGGACTGTTGCTTGGACCGTTCATCGGCACGTCTCTCACGCGATTCTTCAATTGCTCGAAAATAGGTTATAGGTGCTTGTCCTGACGGGATGTCGCCAATGACTATCGCTGAGCCGCCAATAAGAGCCCTCCACCAGGACCGGCGCGTCACCGGGGACGGCGTGCATCTGGTGGCGCGCAGCTACCGCAAGGGCGTCCGGCTCGAGCCGCACATGCACCACGAGGCACAGCTGGTCTATGCAGCCAGCGGCACCATGCAGGTGACGACGCCCAAGGGGCGCTGGCTGGTGCCGCCGGACCGCGCGGTGTGGGTCCCTGCACTGCTCCCGCACGCGATTGACGTGCTCGCCCACATCGAGATGCGCACGCTGTATTTCGACCAGGCCTGGCTCGCGCGCGAAAAGCGCAGCGACAGCCTCGACCACGAATTCGTGGTGCGGGTGTCGCCGCTGGTGCACCAGGCGATCCTCGCGCTGTTCGACGCCTCATGCGGACGCGAGCGCACCGATCTGTTGATTCGCCTCGTGATGCTGGAGTTGCACCAGGCCGAGGATTCCGCGACCTTCATCCCGCTGCCGCAGGAGCCGCGCTGCCGCCGCGCCGCCGACCTCGTGCTGGCCGATCCGACGCAGGACCACGACATCGACGCGCTGGCGCGCACGGTCGGCACCTCGGCGCGGACGCTGTCGCGGCTGTTCTCGGCGGAAACGCAGCTCTCGTTCAAGAGCTGGTGCCAGCGCGCCCGCATCGCGGCCGCGATCGAGCGCCTGTCGAGCAGCGCGAATGTTTCGGTCAAGCAGGTCGCCTCCGACCTCGGCTATGCCAGCGTACCGGCATTTTCCCACGCGTTCCGCCAGGTTACCGGCAAGACACCGACCGCGTTCGCGGAGAAAACGTGCGAGAAAACGTGAACCGGGTTTGTCACCGGGCGCAGCGACGACGAATTATACCGCTGTCGCGCTGCGACATATTTCCGTACGATCCATGCGCTTGATTGCTGTGCTCCCGACCTTAAATCCCGTGTAAGGTCCGGCTTCATTGGATACGACCTGCTGGATACGACCTGCTCATGGCCAATGCCTTCTTCTCCGATCTGCTCTCGACGATTTCCGAACGCGGCCGCGTCCTGCTCGGCCGCGCCAGCCCGGCCAACGACAAGCAGGATGCTTCCGAACTGCTGGAATTGTGCGAGGCGCTGTTATCCGGCCGCGGCGAAGCCTCCGGCACCGCGATGGCGCGCGAAGTGCTCGACCGCTACCATCATCTCGATGCCGCCGGGCGGCTGTCGTTCTTCCAGACGCTGGCCCGCGATTTTGGCCCCGATCACGCCAAACTGGCGCAGGCGATCGAAAGCTGGCGCGCCAAGGCCAATGGCGACGATGCCAGCGACCTGCATTTCGCGTCCGAGCCGCGCCGCCAGGAATTGATCCGCCGCCTCAATCGCGCGCCTGGCGGCACCGGCGAGCTGGTGTCGATCCGCTCGGATCTGCTTTCATTGATGAAGGGCAACAAGGACCTCGCCGCGCTCGATCGCGACGTGGTGCATCTGCTCTCGTCCTGGTTCAACAGGGGATTCCTCGTGCTGCGCAGGATAGACTGGTCGTCGCCGGCCAATATTCTGGAGAAGATCATCCGTTATGAGGCCGTGCACGAGATCCGCGATTGGGACGATCTGCGCCGCCGCATCGATCCGATCGATCGCCGCTGTTACGCCTTCTTCCATCCGGCGCTGGCCGACGAGCCGCTGATCTTCGTCGAGGTCGCGCTCACCGAAGCCATCCCGGGCGCAATCGCGCCGCTGCTGGCCGAAGAGCGCGAGCCGGTGCCGGTCGAGCGCGCCCGCACCGCGGTGTTCTATTCAATCTCCAACACCCAGCGCGGCCTTGGCGGCATCTCCTTCGGCAGCTTCCTGATCAAGCAGGTGGTCGAGGAGCTGCGCCGCGAATTGCCGAAGCTCGACAACTTCGTGACGCTATCGCCGGTGCCGGGCTTCATGCAGTGGGTCAAGCAGGCCGACGACGTGCCGCTCACCGAGGAGGACCGCCAGCTGCTGGAAAGCCTCGGCAAGCCCGACTGGTTCGAGAACGCCGAGCTCGCGACCCAGCTGCGCGCCGTACTGGAGCCGCTTGCCGCCTACTATTTCCTGAAGGCGCGCACGCCGAAGGGACGACTGATCGATTCGGTCGCGCGCTTCCATCTCGGCAACGGCGCACGCTTGGAGCGGATCAACTGGCTCGGCGATCTCTCGCCCAAGGGCCTGCGCGAATCCGCCGGCATCATGGTCAACTACCTCTACCGCCTCGACGACATCGAGAAGAACCACGAAGCCTACGCCAACAATGGCGAGGTGATCGCCTCGAGCGCGGTGAAGAAGCTGTTGAAGGGCGAAGGCCGGCGGCTGCTGGACATGCGGTTGGGGTGACAGGCCAACCCCTCTCTACGTCATTGCGAGCACACCTCTCTACCGTTGTCATGGCCGGGCTTGTCCCGGCCATCCACGTCTTTCTTGTAGACCGCGGCAAAGACGTGGATGCCCGGGACAAGCCCGGGCATGACGGTGAAAGCTAAAACCTCGCCCGCGCCATCAGCCTTACCGTGCGGCCCTGTCCCGGCGAGATATTGTTGTTGCCGTCAGCCGACGCCCAATAGCCCTTGTCGAAAATGTTCTCGATATTGAGCTGGGCGCTCCAGGTCTCGTCGATCTTGGCATAGATCGCCGCATCGAAGCGCACGAAGCCCGGCAGCCGCACCGTATCGTCGGACGAGGCGAAGGAATCGCCGAAATAGATTACGCCGAGCGCAGCCGCCCACATCGGCGTGAACTGATACTTGTTCCACCAGGCAAACTGATTGTACGGCACCAGCTGGACGCGGTTGCCAGGCACGACGGTCGCCGAGGTCGCGCCGGTGATCTTCGCGTCGGTGTAGGCATAGGCCAGCGACGACTGCCACTGCTCGGTGACATAGCCGGTCAGGCTCGCCTCGACGCCTCGCGTGAGCGTGCTGCCGGAGGGAAAGAAGAAGCCGGGATTGTTACCGTCGGCGATCGGCTGGTTGGTGCGGTTCAGATTGTAGACCGCGGTCGAGAACAACAGCTTCGGGTTGATGTTCCACTTCATGCCGAGCTCGACATTCTCGAAGCGCTGCGGCTGCAGGATCAGGGTGCCGTCGTTCAGCGCGCTGAACTGGTCGCCCGAGGCCGGCAGGAAGGAGACGCTGTAGGCGGTATAGACCGACATCGAATCGATCGGCTTGATGATCAGGGCGCCCTGCGGCGACACCAGATTGTCGACGCGATTGCGATTGATGTTGGTGTTCATGTCGGTGGCCGACATGTCGTAGCGATCGAACCGGGCGCCGGCGATGATCTGCACGGCGCGCGAAATCTCGATGGTGTCCCTGAGATAGCCGGACTGAATGTTCAGCGCATAGCGGCTGTTCGAATCGGGCGTGGTGACTCCGTCGCTGTTGGTGCCGGTGAAGTGGTGAAGAAACGTCACCGGGCCGAAATAGGTCGGCGCGAACGGGTTCTGCACGATGGTGTTGGTGCCGTTCGGGAACACGCCGGTGTTGCGGATATCGACGCCGGTCTGCCGGCCGAACTCGGTGCCGAAGCCGACGGTGTGGAACAGCGGCCCGGTCCAGGCCTTGTAGGTGAAATCGGTCTGGTTGAAGACATTGTCGCGGTTCGTCGTGTGCTGATAGGCGCCGAGATTGACCGCGGTGTCGGCAGGATTGACCGCGCCGGCGAGCGGACCGCCCGTTGGATAGACGTTCTGATAGAATTTCTGGTAGTCGGCGGCGATGGTGCCGTTGCGCACCGTCAGCCCGTTCTCGAAATCGTGCTCGATGATGGCCATGCCGGTCTGCACCGTCGCCTGCGCAGTGTTCAGGCTTGGGCTGCCGAAGAAGGTCGAGAAGTCGCCGTTCGGCGCGAACGGCGTGGTCGGGTTGAAGCGGGTCGCGCCGCCCGGCAGACCCTGCGAGGGATTGCCGCGATCGGCGGTGCGCTCGTCGTGAAAGTACTCGTAGCTCAGTTTGATTTTGGTGTTGTCGTCGGGCTTCAGCGTCACCGTCGGATTGATGCCGTAGCGCTCCAGATGATTGAAATCGCGGAAGGCGTCGGCACCCTCGTAGAACACGTTGAGCCTTGCTGCGACGTTGTCGTTGATCGCCTGTCCGGCATCGAGGCTGACGCGGCGATCGCCCCACGAGCCGGTCTGCGCCGTCGCCTCGTAGACGCGGTTGCCGTCGGCTTCCTTGAGGGTGCGGTTGAGCAGGCCGCCGCCGGCGCCGCGGCCGAAGGTCAGCGCGCTCGGCCCCTTCAGCACCTCGATGCTCTGGGCGTTGTACATGTCGCGGAAATACTGCACGTCGTCACGAAAGCCGTTGACGAAGAAGTTGGCGCTGGAATCGACGCCGCGGATCACGAGTTCGTCGCGATTGCCCTCGCCCTGATGCACGGCAACGCCGGGGACATAGCGGGTGACGTCGGTGAGGCCCTGATAGTTCTGGTCGCGGATCTGCTCCCGCGTGATCACGTTGAGCGATTGCGGGATGTTGACGATGGCGGTGTTGGTCCTGGTCGCAACCGACGTGCTGTTGGCGAAATAGCCCGATGTGCCGGTGCGGGCGTCCTGCGATTCCGCGAACGGTTTTGCCGCCGCCGCGGGCGCGATCCGCCGTGCCGTCTGGGTGCGGCGGCCTCGTGCTGCGGCGGTGTTACGCGATGTCGATGGTGCGTTGCGGCGACGTTGCGTGGCCGGCGCGGTGACGGTCACCGGCGGCAGCGACGAGGCGCCGGCCTGCGACGGCGCCGATTGCGCCTGTGCGGCAGATGTTGCGAGCGGAACGCTCAGCGCGAGATAGCTCGCCGTGAGCAGCGCAAGCAAGACAGTGCGACGATGGGCTTGTGTTCTTGATGTCATGACGTCGTCCCCAAGCAACTCTCGCCTTCGTTGAAGGCGATGCGCCGTCCTCTAGAGAGGTGAGGCGCTGTGCGTCCAGACGACGGGCGCGAGAAAATTTTTGCGTGACGACGGAATAAAATCGCGACGAATGGACGCGGGTACGCCGCGCGGCGAGCGCGGGGTTGGAAAAGTCAAGGATGCGAATGGTTTCTGTCGGCTTCCGGATTTGCGCCCGGAAACGAAGAGCGGCGCTTGCGCGCCGCACTTCTTGTAGCGATTCCAGATTGTAGCGGTTCTAAAACGATCAGGACGTCGCGGTCATGCGGTTGCGGACCGCGGCCGCAACCCCGCCGGCAGATGCGCGTCGATCCAGCCAGTGATCGCACGCTCGTGGCGATGGTAGAGCAGGCCTGCGGCGATCACGGCAATGCCGATCAGCGACAGCGAGAACGGAAACCACAGCGAGTCCTTGAAGACGACGTCGGCGAGATGGCCGAGATAGAGGCAGATGCCGAACGCGCCGAACACCGCATAGGCGCGCCGCATCAAAATCACGGCAATCACGATCAGGCCGACATTGAGCAGGCAATACACCGCCTTGCTCAATTCGGTTGAGCCTTCGGACGCGCTAATTCCGCCCCAGAACGCCATCAGGCCGAACAGATGCAGCCAGAACGCAAAGTCGCCGTTGCGGCTGCGATAGTCCACGATCCACGCGACCGCGAGCACGGCAAGCCCGAACCAGATCGATACCCTGCGGCGCATCTCGAAATCGGCGTGAGCCATGCCGCTGAACCACGGCGCCAGGTCCATCGACATGAACCACAGCGCGACCGAGATGATCGCGACGATGAAAGCGAAGCGGTAGTAGCGCAGCGCGACGATGCCGGCGGCGACGGTCGCGATCTCCATGAAGATCCAGCTGCCCTTCACCCAGACGTAGAAGTCCTGCACGGTTCCCGGCTTGCCGAACTTGCCCCACCAGCCAAGCTCGTCCTGGATGCCGTAGACCGCGAGCGGCGCCATCGAGACCGCGATCGCGATCAGCAGGCCGCCGGGAACCCGCAGATTCTTGTCGTGCCAGAGGTGGTGACCCGCCACGCTGAACCCGACCGCATAGGCGATCGCGCAGGCCGTGAGCGCGCGGCCGCCCATCTGGGTGAAGGCCAGGGTCGAGAACAGGCCCATGGCACCGATCACAATGAGCGCGCCGGCGTACCAGAGCACATGCGCGGCATCGAATTTGGCGGCGGGACTTGCATCGCCCGCCGAACCCTGCCCGGCGCTGCTCGCCAGGAAAGCGAGCAACCGTTCCAGATCGGCCGGGCTGATCACCCCGGCATTTGCGGCGTCCCGGAGATCCTTGGCTGAATATGGCATGCGGCTATCCTCACGGCCGGTTTTTGCGCCTGCTCCCGATCATCCGGGACAAAGACGCCCTGTTCTCATGAGTATATCCGGAAATGAGCAATGTTCAATAATTTCCTGAGCGTCGCTCACGAAATTTTGCGAGCAAGCTCATGCCCACCCGCGCCCAGCGGATCGGCACTCGCGGGCCGGACTTAGTCCGCCAGCGCCTTCATCTCCTTGTAGAGATCGGATTTGCCCTCGAAGCCGATGCCGGGAAGGTCGGGCATCACGATGTGGCCACCCTCGACGCGCACGCCGTCCGGGAACCCGCCATAGGGCTGGAACAGGTCGGGGTAGCTCTCGTTGCCGCCGAGGCCGAGGCCGGCCGCGATATTCAGCGACATCTGGTGGCCGCCATGCGGGATGCAGCGGCTCGGCGACCAGCCGTGGGTCTTCAGCACCTCGAGCGTGCGCTGATACTCGCAGAGCCCGTAGGACAGCGCGCAATCGAATTGCAGCCAGTCGCGGTCCGGCCGCATGCCGCCGTAGCGGATCAGGTTCCGCGCATCCTGGTGGCTGAACAGGTTCTCGCCGGTCGCCATCGCCCCCGGATAGAACTCGGCCAGCGCGGCCTGCAACGCGTAGTCGAGCGGGTCGCCGGCCTCCTCGTACCAGAACAGCGGATACTCGCGCAGCATCTTGGCGTAGGCGATCGCGGTCTCCAGATCGAAGCGGCCGTTGGCGTCGACCGCAAGCTGCGCCGCGCTGCCGATCTCCTTCAGCACCGCCTCGATGCGCTCGCGGTCCTCGGCAAGCGGCGCACCGCCGATCTTCATCTTCACGACGTTGTAGCCGCGGTCGAGATAGCCACGCATCTCCTTGCGCAGCGCGCCGAGGTCCTTGCCAGGATAGTAGTAGCCGCCGGCTGCGTAGACGAAGACGCGCGGATTGGCGGTGAGGCCGTGGCGCTCGGCGAGCAGCCGGAACAGCGGCTTGCCCGCGATCTTCGCCACCGCGTCCCACACCGCCATGTCGATGGTGCCGACCGCGACCGAGCGCTCGCCATGGCCGCCCGGCTTCTCGTTCGACATCAGCGTCGACCAGACCTTGTCCGGATCGAGATTGCCGCCATCGGCATCGAGCAGCGATTTCGGATCGGCTTCCTTGAGGCGCGGCGCAAAGCGCTCGCGGATCAGACCGCCCTGCCCGTAGCGGCCGTTGGAATTGAAGCCGTAGCCGACCACCCGCCTGCCGTCGCGCACCACGTCAGTGACCACGGCCACCAGGCTCGAGGTCATCTTTGTGAAGTCGATATAGGCGTTGCGGATCGGCGAGGAGATCGGTTTTGTGATTTCGCGGACGTCGACGATGCGGACGGACATGGCGCTGCTTTCGCAATTTGTTAGGCACGTCATTCCGGGGCGATGCGAAGCATCGAACCCGGAATCTCGAGATTCCGGGTCTGGTCCTTCGGACCATCCCGGAATGACGGTTGCTACGTCTTGTCCCGGAAATACGGCTCGACCGGCCCGTGCACCTTGATGGTCAGCGGATTGCCGTAACGGTCCTTGGCATTGCCGGCGGTGACGCGGACCCAGCCTTCGCTGATGCAGTACTCCTCGACATTGGTCTTCTCGACCCCCTTGAATCGGATGCCGACATCGCGGGCGAGAATATCCGCATTGTAGTACGGGCTGTTCGGATCGACCGAGAGGCGGTCGGGGAATTGGTCGTTGGTGTCGTTGTCGTCGCTCATAGCAGCGCCTCGATGTCCTTCCTCAATCCTTCGGGCCGGGCGGTCGGCGCGTGCCGCGCCACGACCTTGCCGGCGCGATCGACCAGGAACTTGGTGAAGTTCCATTTGATCGCGGGCCCGAGCAGGCCCGACTTCTCACGTTTCAGGTGTTCGTACAATGGATGCGCACCTGAGCCATTGACGTCGATCTTGGCGAACATCGGAAACGTGACGGCGTAGTTGGTCTCGCAGAACGCGGCGATCTGCTTCGCATCGCCCGGCTCCTGCGCGCCGAACTGGTTGCAGGGGAAGCCGAGCACGGCGAAGCCGCGCGGCGACAGGCCGGCGTGCAGCTCCTGCAGGCCCTTGTATTGCGGCGTGAACCCGCAGGCGCTCGCCGTGTTCACGATCAGCAGCACCTGGCCCTCGAACCGCTGCAGCGGCACGTCGTCGCCGGCGAGCGACTTGGCGGTGAAATCGTAAACGGTCGCCATCTCAGCTGACCGGATCGATCGGCGACGACGGCGTGCCGCCGGCCTCGACCGCCTCACCAGCGGCAAGGCAGAGATCCTCGCGGTAGCGTCCGGCCACCAGTTGCACGCCGACCGGGATCCGTCCGACGAGACCGGTGGAGACCACGAGCCCGGGAAGCCCCATGAACGGGATCGCAATCTGCGGCAGCTGCGCGTGCCACACCCGCGCGAACGACGCCTCGTCCTTGCGGTCGAGATGGTCGGGGAACGGCAGCTCGCCGGACACCGGCATCAGCAGCACCGGATATTTCTCGAAGAAGGCGAACCATTCGCGCGTCAGGGTCGCGCGGCGGGTCAGTGCCTGCGACAGGTCGAACGGATGCACCCGGGCGCGGACGCCGCGCAGGCAGGCCAGTGCGCCGGGATCGCCCTCGCGCTCGGCGAATGCGAGCTGGGCCTCATAGCCGTCGCCGAGCCAGAGCCGGGTCTGGATCTCGGCCGCCTCGCGCAAGGACGGCGTGTTTGCAATTTCCTCGACGATCCAGCCGGCCTTCTGCAAGCGCTTGCCGGCATCGGCCACCGCGGCGACCACTTCCGGCACCGGATTAAGACCGTCGGGATTGAGGCACATCGCAACGCGCTTCTCGCGCGGCGGGCCTTCGAGCGGCACCGGCGCATACCAGGGGTCGCGATAGTCCGGCGCCGACATCGCCGCGAGCGAGATGCGCAGATCGTTGATGGTGCGCGCCAGCGGGCCCGACACCGCGCTGATCTGCGGGCCGATCGGCCGCTCCGGCAAAGCCGAATTGAAGGCCGGGATACGGCCCATGCTTGGCCGCAGGCCGTGCACGCCGCAGGCATAGGCCGGATAGCGCACCGAGCCGGCGATATCGGTGCCGTGCGCGATGTGGCCGATGCCGGCCGCGACCGCCGAACCCGCGCCGCCGGACGAGCCGCCCGGGGTGATGCCGGGATCGCGCGGGTTCTTGGTGTCGCCGTGAATGAGGTTGGTGGTGAACCAGCGATAGGAGACCGCCGGACAATTGGTGCGGCCGAGCAGCACCGCGCCGGCCTTGCGCAGATTGGCGACCACCGGATTGTCGACCCTGGCGATGACGTCGCGCTGTGCCTTCAGCCCATTGGTGGTGGCGTAGCCCTCCTGGTCGACATTGACCTTGATGGTGACCGGCACGCCGGCGAGCGGCCCGACCGCCTCGCCGCGCGCAATGGCCGCATCGATCTTGGCCGCCTGCGCCAGCACGTCGTCCGGCCGGTGATCGACCACCGCGTTGAGCTTCGGGTTGACCGCGTCGAGCCGGGCGAGCCCCGCCTCCGCTGCCTCCTTCGCCGACACCTTCTTCGATTTGATGAGGCTGGCGAGCTCGGCCGCCGACAGACGCCAAATATCCTGCATGTGCAACTCCGTGTGACGCTGCGTTTTAGCGCCGCGCGGAGAACATGGCCAGCGGTCCGCCGCCTGATGTTTCAGCGGACATGCGCGATGTAATAGGCAAGGTCGCCGATCTGCTCCTTGGTGACCGTTTGCATCACGTCGGCCATGGTGGCGTCATAGCCATGGCGGCTGTTGTCCTTGTATTCGGCCAGCGTCTTGGCGAGGTAGTCCTCGCGCTGGTTGGCGATGCGCGGGACATTCTCCTTGCCGGAGAAATCGGTGTTGTGGCAGCTATTGCAGCGGTTCTGCTGCGCCAGCGCCTGGCCCCGCGCCATCCGCGCCGGATCGCCGGCGTCAGCGGGCGGCGTGGGCTTCGGCAGGGTCGCGATGAAATCCGAGAAGCTGCGCAAATCGTCGTCGGTCAGCGGCTTCGCCATCTCGTTCATCGGGTCGAACACCCGCAGCTTCTCGCGGAACATGAAGAGCTGGATCAGCGCATAGGGCGCCGTCTGGCCGCCAAGCGACGGCGTGTTCTCGGTCTCCGACGTGCCATGCTCGCCATGGCAGGCAAAGCACGCGGCGGCGCGCTCCTGGATGGTCTCGGCATTTGCGGAAAGAGCGGATGCAAACAGGAGCACAGGGATCATGAACTTACGCATCGGCTGCTCCTGACTTTCAGTGTCATTCCGGGGCGCCCGAAGGGCGAACCCGGAATCTCGAGATTCCGGGTCTGGTGCTGTCGCACCAGCCCGGAATGACGTTGGTGGTTGTTACTGATTGGCGACCTTCGGCTTGCCGTAGCTGACGCGATAGACCGCGCCGTTCCAGTCGTCGGAGACCAGCAGCGAGCCGTCCTTCAGCAGCATCACGTCGACCGGGCGGCCGACATACTTGTTGTCTTCGAGGAAGCCGGTCAGGAACGGCTCCATCGACTTCACGGTGCCGTCCTTGTTCAGCCTGACGGCGACCACGTCACCACCCTGCTTCTGCGACTTGTTCCAGGAGCCGTGACGCGCGACGAAGATCACGTTCTTGTAGGTCTTCGGGAACATGCTGCCGGTGTAGAAGCGCATGCCGAGCGACGCGGTATGCGGGCCCATCAGGCCGACCGGCGCGGTGTAGTCCTTGCAGGTCTTGCCCCAGCCGAGCTCCTGGTCGATGATGTTGCCCTGGTAGCAGTACGGCGCGCCGAAATCCTCGCCCGCCTTGGTGATGCGGTTGAGCTCGTCTTCCGGCACCGTCTCCGACAGCCAATCGCGGCCGTTGTCGGTGAAGTACATCTGCTTGTTCTCGGGATTCCAGTCGAAGCCGACCGTGTTGCGCACGCCGAGCGCGTAGACCTCGGCGCCGGAGCCATCGAGATTCATGCGGCGGATCTGGCCGTGGTCGGCATCATGCAGCACGTTGTTGCCGGGCTGTCCGACCGGAACATAAAGCTTGTTGTCGGGACCGACGGCGATGAACTTCCAGCCATGCGCCTCGTCCTTCGGCAGCTTGTCGTAGACGACGGTGGGCTTCGGCGGGTTGTCCAGATTGTCCTCGATCTTGTCGATCTTGGAGACCTTCGAGAGCTCGGCGATGTAGAGCGTGCCGTCCTTGAAGGCGACGCCGTTCGGACGATAGAGGCCGGAGGCGATCACCTTGACCGAGCGCTTGCCGTCCTTGTTGACGATCGCATAGACCTTGTCGACGAGGCGGCTGCCGACGAACACCGTGCCCTTGTCGCCGAGCGCCAGCGAGCGCGCATTGGCCATGCCGGCCGCATAGACCTCGACATTGAAGCCGGCCGGCACCTTGAGCTTGGCGAGCGGCAGCTTGTCGGGTGCGGACGGCAGCGGCGGCGGCGCCACCGGCGCGAGCTTGGCGGCGGCCTCGTTGTCCGGACGCCCGATCAAGGGCGAGCCCGGCGGCAGCGGCTGGGCGGCAGGGGCGGCACCTGCCGCCGGCGCGGCCGGCTGTTGCGCCGCAGCAGAGAGCGTGAACGCCCCGAGCATGACCCCCGCGAGCAGCAAGCTGCGCGGTGCGAACGAGTGTTTTTTCATGAAGATCTCCCCTCGGTGGAAGCCGTTGTTGATTGCGCCATTGACGTCGCCCGGCGCCGTTCGGCTTTCCGTTCATAGTCTTGCGAATTTGTCCGGACAATTGCAATCGGAAGCATGCCGGACATCGGCCAACGCATGGTTGTGGCCGCGCGGGGCCAGCGTCAGTGCCTTGTCATCGAGCGGTCCGGGCGATCGAGGATCGCCTCCGTGAATGGAAACTCCAGCACGACCTCGCCCTCGTCGTCGGTCACCTCGATCACGGCGCTGAGCAGCGCGCCGTCGGCGCCCTCGGTCTTGAGCAGTTCGCGAATCATCGCGCGCGCCATTTCCCACGCACGATCCGGGTCCCGCAGGATTTCGCCGTCGGGATCGGAGATCAGCTCGTCGCCGATACGGGTGTTGAAGAAATAGCGTGGCATCGGCTGAACTCGGCTCGGTTAGTCGCCTCCCGTCGCGGGGAAGCACAGGATCGTCACCGGGACCTTCGGAGGACCGCGGGGCTGCTGTTTACTTATTCCAACATCACCATTCACCGTGTGGCGAACAACAGGAAAAAGGTCTGATGCCACGGGCTTTTGACGGGAAACGCGCGCACAAATTTGTGAGTGGGTAAGATTTGCTTGCCGCAGTGCAGCATGCCCTTCGAGGCGGCACCTTACAGAAAATTTAACTGGCGAACTTTTCCAACCACAGTAGTTTAGCCTGCAGGGCGGAAAGTTCGTCCGGTTGCAACAAGGAGAGCCAAATGGCCTGGAAAGCACCGAAGATCGTCGAAGTGTCGGTCGGCATGGAAATCAACATGTATATGTGCGCAACCCGCAAGTAAGCGGCAGCGCCCTCTATACGTTTAGCGTTTTAGCGCAGGTGGACATCCGGGCGTAACGCGCTCCCGACCAAGGGAGTGTGTTTCAAATCCGGAGTCCACCTCGTAACGTTTCTGGGTCCAACAAACTTCTCCAGGCCAAGCTTCTCCAGGGGACGGATCATGCTTCGTGTCGTCGTCCTGGGTGCCGCGGCGGGTGGCGGCGTTCCGCAGTGGAACTGCGGCTGTGCCGTCTGCAGGACGGCGCGAAGCGACCATCCCGAACTGCAGAGCACGCAAGCCTCGATCGCGGTCAGCGGCGATGGCGTGCACTGGTTCCTGGTCAATGCGTCCCCGGATCTGCGCCAGCAGTTGATTGCCACGCCGCAGCTGCATCCGAAGCACGGCGCACTGCGCCATAGCCCGATCGCGGGCGTCATCCTCACCAATGGCGAGATCGACGCGGTCGCAGGGCTATTGTCGATGCGCGAGGGTTCGCCATTTGCGATCTACGCGCATGAGCGGGTGCTGGCGATCCTGCGCGCGAACAGCATCTTCAACGTGCTCAGCGACAAGAACGTCGACCGCCGGCCGATCGCGGTCGACCAGGCCTTCGAACCGGCCCTGCCCGACGGATCGCCGTCCGGGCTCGAGGTGCTGCCGTTCGAGGTTCCCGGCAAGGGCGCGTGGTATCTCGAGGGCAAGGCGCATCCGGCGGGCGCCGACGGCGTCGGCGATACGCTCGGCCTGCGTATTGCGGACCGGCGCAGCGGCAAATATTTCTACTTCCTGGCCGCCTGCGCACGGGTGACTGACGACCTGAAATCACGGCTCAAGGGCGCCCCGCTGGTGTTTTTCGACGGCACGGTGTGGCGCGACGACGAACTGATCGCGGCGGGCCTTGGCAACAAGACCGGCCAAGGCATGGGCCATATCGCGATGTCGGGCGATCAGGGTGCGATCGAAAGCCTCGCCGGGCTCGACATCGGACGAAAAGTGTTTTTGCATATCAACAACTCCAACCCGGCGCTGCTTGGGACCTCGGCCGAACGCAAGGCGGCCGAACAGGCGGGCTGGCAGATTCCCTCCGACGGAACGGAGATCGTGCTGTGAATGTCGTGCTGACCTCAGGAATGACCGCGCTCTCGATCGGCAAGGGCATCACGCTCGACAGTGCCGAGGAGATGGAGGCGACGCTGCGCACGATCGGTGCCACGCGGTATCACAGCCTGCACCCGTTCCACCGCCTGCTGCACGGCGGCAAGCTCAACAAGGGCCAGGTCCAGGCCTGGGCGCTGAACCGCTATTACTACCAGAGCACGATCCCGCTGAAGGACGCGATGGTGATCTCGCGCTTCCGCGACCGCAACACAAGGATCGAATGGCGCCACCGCATCGAGGATCACGACGGCGATCTCGGCAATGAAGGCGGCATCGAGCGCTGGCTGAAGTTGACAGAAGGCCTCGGGCTCGACACGGCCTATGTGGAGTCAACCGAAGGCATTCTGCCGGCGACGCGCTTCGCCGTCGAAGCCTATGTGCATTTCTGCCGCGACCGCACGCCGCTGGAGGCGATCGCCTCCTCGCTCACCGAACTGTTCGCGCCGAACCTGCACGAGGAGCGCATCTCGGGGATGCTGAAGCACTACGACTTCGTCAACCCCGACATCATGAGCTATTTCAGCCGCCGCCTGACCCAGGCGCCGCGCGACGCCGGCTTCGCGCTTGATTATGTCAAGCAGCACGCCAAGACGCCGGCGGAGCGCGAAGCGGTCTGCAATGCGCTGATCTTCAAGACCAACGTGCTGTGGGTGCAGCTCGACGCGCTGTATCATGCGTATGTCGACGGCCAGATTCCGCCCGGCGCGTTCGTGCCGAAGACAGGTTAGAGCATGATCCGGAAAAGTGGGAGCCGGTTTTCCGAAAGATCATGCTCAGACAAAGAGACTTAGATCATGGCCAGCCGCAACATCAGCGTCAGCGAGACCAGCCGGCCGAAACTGCCGCGCCATACCAAGCTGAAATTCGACGAGACGCGGCAGGTCTGGGTGATCCTGGCGCCGGAGCGCGTGCTGGCGCCGGATGAGATCGCGGTCGAGGTGCTGCAGCTGTGTGACGGCATGCGCAGTGTCGCCGAGATGGTGGACCAGCTCGCCGAAAAATACGCCGCCCCACGCGAGGCGATCGCGACCGACGTGATCGCGATGCTGCAGGATCTGGCCGACAAGGGTTTTCTCACCGAAGCGCGCGAGAGCACAGCATGAGTGACACGCTCGCCGACAACAAGACGACAGCGCCGGGCCCGAGCGCAGCCCCAAGTGATGGGCTCGCCGTGCTGGAGAGCCGCCGTTCGGCGGCCGAGACCTACGGCATCCCGCTCGCGGTGCTGCTCGAGATCACCCACCGCTGCCCGCTGCAATGCCCCTACTGCTCGAACCCGGTCGAGCTCGACCGCGGCTCGACCGAGCTCACCACCGACGAATGGAAGAAGGTGCTGAGCGAGCTTGCCGAGCTCGGCGTGCTGCAGATCCATTTCTCCGGCGGCGAGCCGACCGCGCGCAAGGACATCGTCGAGCTGGTGCAGCACGCGACCGATGTCGGGCTCTATTCCAACCTGATCACCTCGGCCGTGCTGTTGACCAGGGACAAGCTTTCGGCGCTGGCCGACGCCGGCCTCAGCCATGTGCAGATCAGTTTTCAGGGCAACGAGCCCAACGTCGCCGACCGCGTGGCCGGGCTGAAGGACGCGCACAAGAAGAAGCTCGAGGTCGCCAAATGGACGCGCGAGCTCGAATTGCCGCTCACGGTGAATGCGGTGATGCACCGGCAGAACCTGCATCAGCTGACCGACATCATCCAGATGGCGGTCGACCTCGACGCCGACCGGCTCGAGGTCGCCAACGTGCAGTATTACGGCTGGGCGCTGAAGAACCGTGCCGCGCTGATGCCGACGATCGAGCAGATCGAGGAGACCAGCCGCATCGTCGAGGAAGCCCAAATGCGCCTGAAGGGCACGCTTGCGATCGACTATGTGGTGCCGGATTACTACGCGCTGCGGCCGAAGAAATGCATGGGCGGCTGGGGCCGCCAGTTCTTCAACATCTCGCCGGCCGGCAAGGTGCTGCCGTGCCACGCCGCCGAAAGCATCACCGGGCTCGAATTCGAATCGGTGCGCTCGAACCATTCGATCGCCTGGATCTGGCAGAACTCGGAGGCCTTCAACCGCTATCGCGGCACCGGCTGGATGCCGGAGCCGTGCAAGAGTTGCGAATTCCGCGAGATCGATTACGGCGGCTGCCGCTGCCAGGCCTTTGCGCTGACCGGCGATGCCGGCAACACGGACCCGGCCTGCGCGCTGTCGCCGCGACACGAGGAGATCTTCAAGCAGGCCGAGCAGGAATCCGCCGGCACGCAGAACCGCTTCCTGTATCGTAACTTCGCCGGCGGCACGTTGGAGACGGAAGCCCCCCGGAACGAATCCCAGGACAAGCGCAATGGCGCCTGACGCCGACGTCGGCAAGGCCGCGAGGCGTGCCGATCCCTTTGCGCCGCTGACGTCGGAATGGCTCGACGTCGGCGATGGCCACGATCTCCATGTCGAGAGCGTCGGGCGCGAGGGCGGCATTCCCGCGGTCTATCTGCATGGCGGCCCCGGTAGCGGCTGCCAGCCCGATCATCGCCGGCTGTTCGATCCCGAGCGCTTTCACGCCGTGCTGTTCGACCAGCGCGGCTGCGGCCGCAGCCGGCCGAAGGGCAGCCGCGACAACAACACGACGCAGCACCTGATCGCGGACATGGAGAAGATCCGCGAGCGCTTCGGCTTCGCGCGCTGGATGGTGGTCGGCGGCTCTTGGGGCGCGACGCTGGCGCTGGCCTATGCGCAGGCCCATCCCGAGCGGGTCAGCGGGCTCGCACTGCGCGCGACGTTTCTCGGCACAGCCGAGGAGCTGGACGACGTTTTCCTGCGCGCCCTGCCGCGCTTCTATCCCGCCCTCCACGAGGACTTCCTCAACTTCCTGCCCGAGAGCGAGCGCGCAGCACCGCTTGCGGCCTATTATCGCCGCATCCTCGATCCCGACGCCGCCGTGCATGCGCCGGCCGCGCGCGCCTGGCACGACACCGAACGCGCGTTGTCGGAGCACACGCCGAAGCAGACGCGGCTCGATCTCAAGGCCTCAGGCGCCCTGCCCTCGACGCCGTTCATGGAGGCGCACTACTTCGCCAACGATTGCTTCATGCGGCCGCATCAATTGATGAGTGAGGCCGGCAAGCTCGCCGGCATTCCCGGCATCCTGGTGCAGGGCCGCTACGATCTGTTGTGCCCGCCCGCAACATCGCACGCGCTCGCCGCGCGCTGGCCGGGCAGCGAGGTCCGCATCATCGATGGCGCCGGCCACATCCTCTACGATCCCGGCATCCGCAACGCCGTGATGAAGGCGATCGCCGACCTCGCGGCCAAGCGCTAGACCGCCGGCGGAACGCACCCGACGTCAAGGAGCCGGTGAAGAACTCGACCGGCTCCCTTGCTTCCCTCAATGTTTGCACTTGCCGGGAGGACATGCCGGCGCTGCCCGTGGCGCGGCCGCGGGCCTTGGCGGCGCCGCCATCCGCGGTGGCGGCGCTGCATGTTGCACCTGCATCGCCGGCCGAGGCGGCGGCGCGGCGCGCGGAGCCGGTGCCGGCGCCGGACGCGGCGGCAAAGCCGCAGCACGAGGTGGCGGGGCAACCGGCCGCGGCGGGGGAGCCGCAGCCCGCACGGGCGGAGCTGCGGCATGGACCGGCGGAGCTGCCGCATGCGTCGGCGCGGGCCGGGAGACCGGCGCCGGCGACACTGCGGCGCGCGCGGGTGCCGGGTGCGCCGCCGGCGTCGGCCGTGTCGACATCGCGCTGTTCGCCGGCGACGGCGCCGCCGAGGGCTTCACGTTTGCGGTCGGCGCGGTCGCCGCATGCGGAAGCGGTTGCGCACCTGGCTTGCCGGCGGCCGCGGGTGAGGCGGGCGCGTTTGTCGCCGGCGCGGCACCGGGCTTGGCCGGAGGAGCAGGCTGCGCATTGGCAGGCGCCATGGCAGTCGCCGGCTTGCCCGGCACCACCGCATTCGGCTTTGCGCCAGGTTGCGCGGCGCCGGGTTGTGCGGCTCCCGGCGGCACAGCGCCATGCTGCATGGCATTGGCCGGTGCGGTCGCCGACTGCGGCAGCGGCGGTCCATTTTTCGCGCCCGGCAGGGTATGCGCACCCGGCGTGCCCGGCGCGCCCATCGCATTCGGAGCGGCGGCAGCATTCGGAGTGGCAGCAGCGTTCGGCGCCGCGGCAGCGTTCGGTGCGGCGCGCGGAGCTCCCATCGCCGCGCCCTGCGCGGGCGTCGCGCCTTGCGGAGCGCCCGGCAGATTGGCGCGCTGCATCGCCGCGGCCGGCAGTCGCGGTGCCGCCGTCACCGGCGCGCCGCCCATCGCCGCCGTCACCCCGGCCGCATGGAGCTGCGCCGGCGTCGGGTTGGGATTGTTGATGACCGTGTTGATGACCGTGGTGTTGTGGATGTTGTTGAACACGATGTTGTTCTGCGGCGGCACGACATAGGCCGGTGCGGCGACATAGGCCGGCATCGCCACGAACATCGGCGTCGGCAGCACGTACAGGCCGATCGGCGGCGGCGGTGGCGGCAGCACGACGAAGTCCGGCGGCGGCGGCGGCAGGAAGAACACCGGCGGCGGCGGTGGCGGCGCGAAGGCGAACACCGGATCGCTGTAATACAGCACCGGGCGGTCGACATAGTCGATCTCGTCGGGCGGCGGCGGCGGCACGTCGTAGTCGAGCACCGTGAACTGCGCCGGCGGCTCCAGCGCGGCCGACAGATAGGCGAGCCGGCGCCGGCAGTCGTAGGCATGCGGCCCGCGCGGATAGCGCCGCAGATACGACCAATACGCATCAGTCGAGTCGGCGTTGTAGGTGCGCCGCCAGGTGATCGCCTCGCGCCGCGCCGCCACGATCGCGCGCACGCGCTTGGCCAGCGGATCGTTCGGATAGGCCTGCAGGTAATCCTCGTAGCCCTGCAGCGTGTCGCGCTCCAGCGCCGCGGCGTAGGCATCCTGCGCCGAGAAATCGCGGATCGGCATGGTGCGCAGCCCGGCATCGACCTGCTGCGGCGGCGCGTCCGGCTTGCGCTCGAAGAACATGAAGGGCGCGTCGACCTTGTGCGCATCCCACGGGATCTCGGCGCCCTTGGTCATCTCGTTGACCCGCAGGCGGACGCGGTCGAACACCTCGGGCAGAGTCAGGCCGCCGGTGCGGATCATTTCCGCCAGTGCTTGCGCGTAAGGCCCGTAGGGCGGCGCACCGTCAGGAGCAACGGTGCCGGGCGCCGAGTTGAAGGCGATCAGCATCTTCGGATCGGGATCGACCAGCGCAAGACCGCCGGCCAGCGGCTGGCCTTCCTTGGCGAAGGGATTGCTGCGCGCCGCATCGAGCACGATCACGCCGGCCTTGATCGGCAGCGCCGAGAGTTGGTGGCTGTAGTCGGAGATGCGGATCGCCTCGACCGGCACGTCGGTGTCGCGGGCAATCTTGGCATCGACCGGCACGAAATAGTTCTCGCCGGTGAGCTGCACGCCGTAACCGGCGAGATAGACGAAGGCGACGGCATTGGGCCCCGCCTCCTGCACCTTCTGGATGAAATCGCGGAACGATTTGCGCAGCGTCTCGCCGTCGAGATCGCGTGCGCCGATCACGTCGAAGCCGGCGGCCTGCAAGGTCTGCGCGATCAGACCGGCGTCGTTCGCGGCGGTCTGCAACGCGCCGGCCTCATAGGCGCCGTTGCCGACGACAAGTGCGAGACGCTTTTCCTGATCCTGCGCATGCACGGGAAGCGAGGCGAGCGACACCAGACCGACGATCAATGCCCACAGAATGCGTGCCATGGTGGTCGTCCCTTTTCTTCTCGAGAGTTGGCGTAACGAATGAAATGCTACCTCTGTGAACCGGTGCTGAACAGCATTGCAGCAATTGTGGCAATCCTTGGTCTGTGGTGACGGGAACCGGCTTCCCTGGTTTGCGCGATCAGGCGATATTGCGCGGATAAAACAGGCAAAAAAGGAGCACTCGATGCCAATCGCCGGACAAGGCATGCTGCTGACTTCGATGGATATCGACAGCTTGCACGAAGCTGAATTCAATCGCTGGTACGACCGCGAGCATCTCGAGGAACGGGTCGCCATCGACGGCTTCCTGGAAGCCCGCCGCTACGTCGCCCATGACGGCAAGCCGAAATATCTCAGCCTCTACTCGACCGCGACCTTCGATGTGCTCGAGAGCCTGGCCTATCGCAAGGCGCTCGCCAACCAGACCGACTGGTCGAAGGCCAATATCGCGCGCTTTCAGAACATGATCCGCGGGGTCGCGCGCATCACAATCAGCCGCGGCGTCGGCAGGGGCGCAGCCCTCGGCATCATCCGCCTGCGCCCGCCCGCCGAAGGCGCGGACAAACTTCGCGCTGCATTGCGGGAGCAACTCGATCCAGCTTCGCGCGACGGCATCATCTCGATGCACCTTCTGGAGAACGACCCTGACCTGTCGAAACCGCTCACGCCGGATGCGGCGAAACCCGATCCCGGGGCCGGCGACTGGTTCGTGCTGATCGACGCCACCGACGTCGGCGCGATCCCCGCAGCGGCCGCAGGCATCACCGGCAATGCAGCCTTGAAGCCGCTCGTGGTCACCAGCGGCGTCTACAGGCTGTTGTGGGATATCGCGAAGAGCGACCTTCCGCGCGAGTAAGCCTGATCCGAAAGCGTGCGAAGCGCTTTCCCGAAAAACATCTTCTCAAGCAAACGTGGCGGTGCAGATCATGCTGCACCGCCACATAACGCAATCGAGATTAACGCTACACGCGCATCAGCCGCGCGAAAGCTGATGATCGGACAATTTAGCCTTTGCCTTCTCTGGAACGGCTCTAATAAGATAAGCCTATGATCCAATTCAAAAACCAGAACAACGCCACGTGAGCGTTCGTCGTCAACGATAAGGCCGCGCGGGTCTGGCATTTTCGCGCGGGTCAAAGGTAGGAATGAAACCGACTGATATCTCGGCGCCTGACTACTTCCACAAAGTAGTCGATTGCCAATGGGCCTGTCCCGCACACACACCCGTTCCCGAGTACATCCGGTTGATTGCTGAGGGGCGTTACAGCGACGCCTACATGATCAATTGGAAGTCCAACGTGTTCCCCGGCATTCTCGGGCGCACCTGCGACCGTCCATGCGAGCCAGCATGCCGCCGCGGCCGGGTCGAGGACAACCCGGTCGCGATCTGCCGCCTGAAGCGCGTCGCAGCCGACTTCAAGGACGACATCAAGCATCGGCTGCCGAAGCCCGGGCCGAAGAACGGGAAGCGCATCGCGCTGGTCGGCGGCGGCCCTGCCTCGCTCGCCGTGGCGCGCGATCTCGCGCCGCTCGGCTATCACTGCACCGTGTTCGACGGCGATCCCAAGGCCGGCGGCATGATGCGCAGCCAGATTCCGAAATTCCGCCTGCCCGACAGCGTGATCGACGAGGAGACCGACTACATCCTGAACCTCGGTGTCGAGTTCAGGGGTGGTCAGCGCGTCGACAGCCTGAAGCAGCTGCTCGCCGAGAACTATGACGCGATCTTTGTCGGCTCTGGCGCACCGCGCGGCCGCGAGCTCGACATCCCCGGCCGCAAGGAGGGCGCCGCCAACATCCATATCGGCATCGAGTGGCTGGCCAACGTGTCGTTCGGCCACGTCGACAAGATCGGCCGCCGCGTCATCGTGCTCGGCGGCGGCAACACGGCGATGGATTGCTGCCGCACCGCGCGCCGCCTCGGCGGCGAAAGCGTCAAGGTGATTGTCCGCTCCGGCTTCGAGGAAATGAAGGCTTCGCCGTGGGAGAAGGAAGACGCGCTTCACGAGGACATCCCGATCCTGAACTACATGGTGCCGGTGGCGTTCAAGCATGTGGCCGGCAAGCTGATCGGCGTCACCTTCCAGAAGGTGAAGGCGGAGTACGACGCCAAGGGCCGCCGCAATCTGGTGCCCTCGGGCGAGCCGGACGAGACCGTGCCCTGCGACGATGTGCTCGTTGCGGTCGGCCAGGAGAACGCGTTCCCCTGGATCGAAGCCGATTGCGGCATCGAATTCGACAAGTGGCACATGCCGAAGGTCGATCCCAAGACGTTCGTCTCGACCAATCCGAAGGTGTTCTTCGGCGGCGATGCGGCGTTCGGGCCGAAGAACATCATCTGGGCGGTGGCGCATGGCCACGACGCCGCGCTCTCCATCCACCGCATGCTGTCCGGCGAGGACATCAACGAGCGCCCGCTGCCCGAGGTGCACGTCTCCTCGCAGAAGATGGGCATCCACGAGTGGAGCTACGACAACGACATCTCCGCCGACAAGCGCTTCAAGGTGCCGCATCGCGACAAGGTGGTCGCGCTGAAGGACATCCGCGCCGAGGTCGAGCTCGGCTACGACCTCAAGCTCGCGCTCGGCGAGGCGCAGCGCTGCCTGAATTGCGACGTGCAGACGGTGTTTTCCGCGCCGCTCTGCATCGAATGCGACGCCTGCGTCGACATCTGTCCGATGGACTGCATCAGCTTCACCGAGAACGGTGAGGAGGATGATTTGCGGCAGCGGCTGAAAGCGCCCTCGCCGCATCACGACCAGGCGCTCTACGTCTCCGGCGACCTCAAGACCGGCCGCGTCATGGTGAAGGACGAAGACGTCTGCCTGCATTGCGGGCTGTGTGCCGAGCGCTGCCCGACCGGCGCCTGGGACATGCAGAAGTACCTCATCGATATGGTTCAAGCGGGATCAACATGTCAGTCCAAAGCCCGATCAGCAGCGTAAACGACTTCGTCGTCCGCTTCGCCAACGTCAACGGTTCGGGCTCGGCTTCCGCCAACGAGCTGTTCGCGCGCTCGATCCTGCGCCACGGCGTGCCGGTCTCGCCACGCAACATCTTCCCGTCCAACATCCAGGGCTTGCCGACCTGGTATGAGGTGCGCGTCACCGAGGACGGCCATCTCGGCGCCCGCGGCGGCGTCGACTTGATGGTGGCGATGAACCCGCAGACCTGGGACAAGGACGTCGCCTCGATCGAGCCCGGCGGCTATCTGTTCTACGATTCGACCAAGCCGATGCCGTCGTCGAAATTCCGCGAGGACATCACCGTCATCGGAGTGCCGCTGACCGCGATCACCAACTCGACCTACACCGATCCCAGGCAGCGCCAGCTGTTCAAGAACATCATCTATCTCGGCGCGCTCTGCGCCCTGCTCGACCTCGATCCCAAGCTGGTCGAGCAGCTGATCGGCGAGCAGTACAAGGGCAAGGAGAAGCTGCTGTCCTCGAACGTTCATGCGCTGCATCTCGGCCGCGACTGGGCGCTGCAGAACCTGAAATGCCCGGTCGGGCTGCGGGTGAAGAAGTCCGACAAGGTCGGCGACCGCATCTTCGTCGAAGGCAACAGCGCGGCCGCGCTCGGCGCCGTCTATGGCGGCGCCACCGTGTGCGCGTGGTATCCGATCACGCCGTCATCGTCGGTGGCGGAAGCCTTCACCAGCCACTGCAAGAAGTACCGCCACGATCCCGAGACCGGCAAGGCGAAATACGCCATCGTGCAGGGCGAGGACGAGCTCGCCTCGATCGGCATCGTGATCGGCGCCTCCTGGAACGGCGCACGGGCCTTCACCGCGACGTCGGGTCCGGGCATTTCGCTGATGACCGAGTTCATCGGCCTGTCCTATTTCGCCGAGATCCCGGCCGTGATCATGAACATCCAGCGCGCCGGCCCCTCGACGGGCATGCCGACCCGCACCCAGCAATGCGACGTGATCGCGTGCGCCTATGCCTCGCACGGCGATACCAAGCACGTGCTGCTGTTCCCGGAAGATCCGGCGGAGGCGTTCGAGTTCGCCGCGGCCGCCTTCGACCTCGCCGAGCGGCTGCAGACCACGATCTTCCTGATGCTCGATCTCGACATCGGCATGAACCACCGGCTGTGCCGCCCGCTGAAGTGGGACGACGCCAAGCAATACGACCGCGGCAAGGTGATGACGGCGGAGATGCTCGAGGAAGGCCGCGACTTCGGCCGCTATCTCGACGTCGACGGCGACGGCATCCCCTATCGCACCTATCCCGGCACGCATCCGACCAAGGGTTCCTACTTCACCCGCGGTACCTCGCGCGACCGCTACGCGCGCTATTCCGAGGAAGGCGCGGTCTACGCCGACAACATGCAACGCCTGGTGCGCAAGTTCGAGACCGCGCAGGACATGGTGCCGCGGCCGCTGCAGGCCAATGCGGCGAAGCCGACCAAATACGGAGTGATCTATTTCGGCTCGACCTCGCCCGCGATGGACGAGGCGATCGGGATCCTGGAGGCGCGCGGCCATCAGCTCGACCGCATGCGCATCCGCGCCTTCCCGTTCCACTCCAGCGTCGCGAGCTTCATCGCCGACCACGACTTCGTCTACGTGGTCGAGCAGAACCGCGACGCGCAGCTTCGCCAGCTGATCGTCAACGAGAACGGCATCGACCCCGTCAGGCTGGTGCCGATCCTGCACTATGACGGCACGCCGATCACCGCGCGCTTCATCGCGGGCGCGATCGGCGACCACCAGGATCATCTCAAGGTGACCCCTCTCCGCAAGGCCGTGACATGACCTACATTGCAAAGCCGAAGTTTCATCATCCGGGCCTGAAGAAGAACGAGCTGGGCTATACCCACCGCGACTATGAGGGGAAGATCTCGACGCTGTGCGCCGGCTGCGGTCACGATTCGATCACCGCCTCGATCATCGAGGCCTGCTACGAGCTCTCGATCGAGCCGCACCGGGTGGCGAAGATTTCCGGCATCGGCTGCTCGTCGAAGACGCCGGACTATTTCCTCGGCAATTCGCACGGCTTCAACTCGGTGCACGGCCGCATGCCGTCGGTCCTGACCGGCGCCAACCTCGCCAACCGCGACCTGATCTATCTCGGCGTCTCCGGCGACGGCGATTCCGCCTCGATCGGCTTCGGCCAGTTCGCGCATTCGATCCGGCGCGCCGTCAACATGACCTACATCGTCGAGAACAACGGCGTGTACGGCCTGACCAAGGGCCAGTTCTCGGCCACCGCCGACCGCGGCTCGAAGTCCAAGAAGGGTGTCGTCAATACCGACAACGCGATCGACCTGGTCGCGATCGCGCTGCAGCTCGGGGCGACATTCGTGGCGCGCTCTTTCTCCGGCGACAAGACCCAGCTGGTGCCGCTGATCGCGGCTGCGATCCGCCACCAGGGCGCGTCCTTCATCGACGTGATCAGCCCCTGCATCGCCTTCAACAACCACGCCGGCTCGACCAAGAGTTTTGACTATGTCCGCGAGCACAATGACGCGGTGAATCGCCTCGACGTGCTGGTCGGCCGCGATCCGATCAGCGTCGACTATGCGCCCGGCACCGTTCAGGTGGTCGAGCAGCATGACGGCTCCAGACTGGCGCTGCGCAAGCTCGACGCCGACTACGATCCGCATGATCGTCTGGGCGCGATGACCTTCCTGCAGAAGCACGCGGCCAAGGGCCAGATCGTCACTGGCCTGCTCTATGTCGATCCGGATGCCGAGGATCTGCACACCCATCTCGACACCGTCGAGACGCCGCTCAACACGCTCGACGAACAAGCGCTGTGCCCGGGTTCAGCCGTGCTGGACAAGATCAACGCCAGCCTGCGCTGAGCAGTGGCAGCACACTCCGTGTCGTCCCTGCTCCCGTGCGCAATTGCGCACTAGGCAGGGACGACAGCGGAGTTGGTGACGGCTACTTGTCGCTCAAGACGTCGCCGAACAGCGCCCAGGACTTGCCGTCGAACCGCGCCATCTGGATTTGCCGGATCGGCGTCACATTGTCGGGCTCGGTCTGCACCTTGATGCCGGGCAACAGCATCGGCAGCTCGAGCGCCTTCAGATTGGTCGCCTGCTTGATGATGTTGGCACGGCTGTAGTCGCCGTTGCAGTTCTTCAGCACCGCCGTCATGACCTGCGCCACCGTGTAGCCCTGCACGTTGAAGAGGTCGCCCGGGCTCGCATTCGGCTGGTACTTCTTCATCCAGTCCGCAAACTCCTTCTGCGCGGGATCGTCGGCCCAGCGCGGATCGGTCGGATCCTTCAGATAGAGCCCGGTCACGACGCCGATGACGTTCTCGAGACCGGCCGGTTCAAGCACCGCGGAGACCGAGTTCGAGACGGTCGGCAGGATGGTCAGTGGCTTCCAGCCCATGCTCGCCGCCTTGCGCAGCGCCTGGGCCGCGAATTTCGGCGTCGCCTCCGCGAAGAAGACGTCCGCGCCGGACTCGCGCATCGTCACCATCTGGGAATCGATGGTGGGATCGGTCGTGAGATACGTGGTCTCGGCGACGATCTGGCCGACATGCTCGCCGAGCCCGTCCTTGAAACCCCTCAGATAGTCCTTGCCGGCGTCCTCGTTGGGCGTGATGACGGCGATCTTCGCATCCGGCTTGGTCTTCAGGATGTATTTTGCGTAGAGCCGGCCTTCGAGCTCGTAGGTCGGATTGAAACCGACCGTCCACGGGAACTGTTTTGGATCGTTCCAGCGCGTCGCGCCGGAGGACACGAACAGCTGCGGCACGCGCTTGATGTTGAGGTACTTCTGCACCGAGATGTTCGGCGCGGTGCCGACCGCGCTGAAGATCGCGAGCACCTCGTCCTGCTCGACGAGCTTGCGGGTCTGCTCGACGGTCTTCGACGGTGAATAGGCGTCGTCGAGACTCTCGAAGTCGATCTTGCGGCCGTTGATGCCGCCCTGATCGTTGAGCATCTGGAAATATGCGGCTTCGGCACGCGCGATCGTGCCGTAGGCCGACGCCGGGCCGCTATAGGGCGCGGTGTTTCCTATTTTGATCGCGGTATCGGCTGCCACGGACGGCGAGATCAAGGAGGCCGTGAGCGCGGTGAAGGCGAGAAAGCCCGCCAGGCGGGAGCGAGTTGACAAGAGCATATCCTTTTCTTGGTTTTCTTGACGCGGCGCACATTATCCATCGCGTCCGCGCAGGCAATCACCAAGAACGTCTCGCGAGATTTCCGCATGCCGGCAATCGCGTTCGCGCATAGAACGCCATGCGCTTTCAAAGTCGGAATGTTGCCGGCATGTTCATGATGTGAGCCTTCGATAGACATGAAGGTTCACCGAGCAAGACTCGCATTCCGCGCGGCGGTGCGCGCCGCGCTCATTATCGCGAGAGCGTGATCCTCACGCCGCGACCGCGGCCGCGCGCGGGCTGACGACGTATTCCTTCAGCACCTTGTCGGTGCCGTCGATTTCGGTCAGCGCGACGTCGTAGGACCACAGATCGGCGAGGTGTTGCAGCACGCGCCGCGCGTCGGTCTCGTTGAGCTGCGCGCCCTTCACGGTGGTGTGACGCAGCATCAGGCGGCGATCGCCGTCGAGATCGACATCCACAACCTCGATATTGGCGTCGACGAAGCCGACGTCGTATTGCCGCGCCAGCTCGCGGCGGACCCGGCGGTAGCCGCGCTCGTCGTGGATCGCGTCGACCTTGATCCCCTGGCTTTCCGCGGGGTCGTCGTGCAAATGGAACATGCGGAAGCGCCGGATCAGCGCCGGGCTGAGGAACTGGTTGATGAAGCTCTCGTCGCGGTAGTTGCTCCAGATCTCGCGCAGCACGCCCTCGACGTCGCCCTTGCCGGCGATGTCGGGGAACCACTCGCGGTCCTCGTCCTCCGGATTTTTCACGATCCGCTCGATGTCCTGCATCATGGCGAAGCCGAGCGCGTAGGGATTGAAGCCGGAATAGCGGCGGTCGTCGAATTCGGGCTGGAACACCACATTGGTGTGCGACTGCAGGAACTCGAGGAAATTGCCGTCGGTGAGCCGGCCCTGCTGATGCAGCCGGCTCATGATGCGGTAGTGGACGTAGGTCGCGGTGCCCTCGTTCATCACCTTGGTCTGGCCCTGCGGGTAGAAATACTGCGCGATGTGGCGGACGATGCGGATCAGCTCGCGCTGCCAGGGTGCAAGGCGCGGCGCGGTCTTCTCGAGGAAATAGAGGATGTTCTCCTGCGGCAAGCCGAGCAGCGCGCGGCGGCGCTCGGCCGTGAGCGTAGCCTTGCTCTTGGCCTTGGTGTTCGGCACCGTCCGCCACAAATCGTTGAACACGCTTTCCTCGTGCTGCCGGCGCTCGCCGGCCCGCTTCTCCTCGGCACGCAAATCGAGCGTCTTCTTCCCGGGATAGCGGTCGACGCCATGCGACATCAGCGCATGCGCGGCATCGAGCGTCCGCTCCACCGTCTCGCGGCCATGGCGGTCCTCGCAGACCGCGATGTAGCCTTTGGCGAATTCCAGATAGTCGAGAATGCCGTCGGCATCGGTCCACTGCTTGAACAGATAGTTGTTCTTGAAGAAGTGATTGTGCCCGAACGCCGCGTGCGCGATCACCAGCGTCTGCATCGTCGCCGTGTTCTCCTCCATGAGATAGGAGATGCACGGCGAGGAATTGATCACGATCTCATAGGCGAGGCCCATCAGGCCCTTGCGATAGGACGCTTCCTGGAACGCGAATTGCTTGCCGAATGACCAGTGCTTGTAGAACAGCGGCATGCCGACCGAGGAATAGGCGTCGAGCATCTGCTCGGCGGTGATCACCTCGATCTGGTTGGGATAGACGTCGAGCCCGAGCTCGGTGCGCGCGATTTTCTCGCAGGCGTCGTGGACCCGCTGCAAGGTCTGGAAATCCCAATCGGCGCCCTCGAACAGCCGTTCCCCGGAAGAACCCATCACGCTACACCCTTTCCTGCTTGCTGCGGCGCTTGAACAGGTCCTGGAACACCGGGAAGATCTCGCCGCGCTCGCTCACCTTGCGCATCGACAGCGGCGCGCCCTCGTTGCGCAGACGCTCATAGAGCGTCCAGAGCGAGGAGTCCGGCATGTCGAAAGTGTAGTTGGCGGCTTCGCCGACCTCGAGATAGGCGAAGAACTGGCAGACCGGCAGGATCTTGTCGGTCAGGAGGTGACCGGTCAGCGCGCTGTCCGAGGTCATGTTGTCGCCGTCCGAGGCCTGGGCGGCGTAGATGTTCCAGTCGGCCGGACGGAAGCGGGTGCGGACGATATCGTTCATCGCGACCAGCGCGCTCGACACCAGCGTGCCGCCGGAAGCCGGGCCATGGAAGAAGGTGTCCTCGTCGACCTCCTCGGCGCGGTCGGTGTGGCGGATGAACACGATCTCGACGTGCTTGTAGCGCCGCTTCAGGAACACGTAGAGCAGCATATAGAACCGCTTCGCCAGATCCTTCATGTGCTCGGACATCGAGCCCGATACGTCCATCAGGCAGAACATCACGGCCTGCGCCACCGGCTTCGGCACCGTCTCGAAGCGGCGGTAGCGGATGTCGATCGGATCGATGAAGGGGATCCGTTTGGCCTTGGCCTTCAACGCTTCGAGCAGCGCCAGCAGCTCGCGGCGCCGCGCATCGTCATCGCATTCGGCAAGCTCCGCCTCGAGCGCCTCGATGTCGTCCTTGCGCGGCCGGCGCAGTGCCACGCGCCGCGCCAGCGCCCGGCTCACCGTGCGGCTGATCGAGATGTTGGCGGGCGAGCCCGACGTCGCATAGCCGGCGCGCTGGATGCCTTCGCTTTCGGTTTCCGCAAGTTTGCGTTTGGCAAGATCGGGCAGTTCGAGGTCGTCGAGGAAGAGATCGACGAATTCGTCGCGGCTGAGCACGAAGCGGAAGGCGTCCTCGCTGTCGCCTTCGCCTGCGCCGGAGCCCTTGGCGCCGCTTTGGTTCGGGCGCTGCAGCCAGTCGCCCTCGACGAACTTCTTGTTGCCGGGCAGCACCATGTCACGCGTGCCGCCCTCGCGCCGGAACCGCGGCTCATCCATGCCGTCCAGCGGGATTGTCACTTCGCCACCTTCCAGGACATCCTTGATGTCCCGGTCCTGTGACGACTTCTTGACGGCCCCCTGCACCAGCGCCTTGGCGCGCCGCAGGAAGCGTTGGCGGTTCTCCAGGCTCTTGCTACCCGGATTCAACCGCCGATCGACGATATGCATGACCACGTTGCATCTGCCTCACCGGATGCGATCATGACAGTCGCATCGCATTTTATTGGACAGGACGAGACGAAACGGAAAGCCGGTGCCGGCTTTCCGGATCGCGCATTAGCCGGCCTGCTTCACCCGCATGTACCACTCGACGAGCCGGCGGACCTGGCGCTCGGTATAGCCGCGCTCCACCATCCGCTCGACGAACTCGCCGTGCTTCTTCTCGGTCTCGCCGTCCTTCTTGGAGCCGAACGAAATGACCGGAAGCAGATCCTCGACCTGTGAGAATATCCGCTTCTCGATCACGTCGCGAACCTTTTCGTAGGAGGTCCAGCTCGGGTTCTTGCCGCCATTGTGCGCCCGCGAGCGCAGCGAGAACTTGACGACCTCGTTGCGGAAGTCCTTCGGGTTGGCGATGCCGGCCGGCTTCTCGATCTTGGTCAGCTCCTGGTTCAGGAGCTCGCGGTTCATCAGCTGGCCGGTGTCGGGATCCTTGAAGTCCTGATCCTCGATCCAGGCGTCGGCGTAGTCGACATAGCGGTCGAACAGGTTCTGACCGTAGTCGGCGTAGGATTCCAGATAGGCCTTCTGGATCTCGTTACCGATGAACTCGGCATAACGCGGCGCGAGGTCGGCCTTGATGAATTCGAGATAGCGCTTCTCGGTCTCGTCAGGCAGCTGCTCGCGGCGGATCGCCTGCTCCAGCACATACATCAGGTGCACCGCATCGGCGCCGACTTCGGTGGTGTCATGGTTGAAGGTCGAGGCGAGCACCTTGAAGGCAAAGCGGGTGGAGACGCCGTCCATGCCCTCGTCGACGCCGGCCGCGTCCTTGTACTCCTGAACGCTGCGCGCCTTCGGATCGGATTCCTTGAGGCTCTCGCCGTCATAGACCCGCATCTTGCCAAACAGCGTCGAGTTCTCGTGCTTGCGCAGCCGCGACATCACCGAGAAGCGCGCCATCGTCTCCAGCGTCGCCGGAGCGCAAGGTGCTGCGGCAAGCTCGGAGCCCTGGATCAGCTTCTCGTAGATCTTCTGCTCCTCGGTGACCCGCAGGACGTACGGGACCTTGATGACGCAGATGCGGTCGATGAAGGCCTCGTTGTTCTTGTTGGTCTTGAAGCTCTGCCACTCCGCCTCGTTGGAGTGCGCGAGGATGATGCCGGTGAACGGAATCGCGCCGATGTTCTCGGTGCCGATGTAGTTACCCTCCTGCGTCGCGGTCAGCAGCGGGTGCAGCATCTTGATCGGTGCCTTGAACATTTCGACGAACTCGAGCACGCCCTGGTTGGCGCGGTTGAGGCCGCCGGAATAGCTGTAGGCGTCGGGATCGTTCTGGGCGTAGGTCTCGAGCTTGCGGATGTCGACCTTGCCGACCAGCGAGGAGATGTCCTGGTTGTTCTCGTCACCGGGCTCGGTCTTGGCAACCGCGATCTGGCGCAGCCTTGAAGGCTGGATGCGCGCGACGCGGAATTGCGAGATGTCGCCACCGAAGGCTTCGAGCCGCTTGTAGGCCCAGGGCGACATCAGCCCGCTCAGCCGGCGGCGCGGAATGCCGTACTTCTCCTCGATCATCGGGCCAAGCGTCTCGGGATCAAACAGCCCAAGCGGGCTCTCGAACACCGGCGACAGCTCGTCGCCCGCCTTCAGCACGTAGATCGGATGAATCTCCATCAGCGCCTTGATGCGCTCGGCGAGCGATGACTTGCCGCCGCCGACCGGCCCGAGCAGATAGAGGATCTGCTTGCGCTCTTCGAGGCCCTGCGCGGCGTGACGGAAGAAGCCGACGAGGCGCTCGATCGTATCCTCCATGCCGTAGAAGCCGGCGAAGGCCGGATACGACCTGATCGTACGGTTCAAAAAGATACGGCCAAGGCGTGGGTCCTTGGCCGTGTCGATCATCTGGGGCTCACCGATTGCCGCCAATAACCGCTCGGCCGCATTTGCATATCGCATCGGATCACTTCGACACGACTCCAAATACTCGGCCATCGACATGTCGGTCTGGCTTCGCGCTTCAAACGACCTTGCGAAGGCGTTGAACAAAGAATCGTTGTACATGATCCCTCTCTCCACGATATGTATCGCCGCACGACTGACACGAGTCGTAACAAGAGCGTCCTAGGATCGAATCAGCGTCGGCACGCTGGGTCCATTGGACACTCGACCGACTCAGTTCGGCAATGCACGGCGCGTGCAGCCTCTGCCTTATCAACAGGCAGGAAGCTTAATGGTTCATCAATATCCCCTTGTTTTTGGTGGCTGTAACCCCCTCGCCACATCCGTGGTTTACCGGGGCCAGGCCTCCGAAGCGGACATCCGAGCGGGCAACTTCCCGTCCGGCGATGGACGTTGGGCTTCCCTGGAAAAGTGTGACCGTTCAGCCGTGGCGTCAAGATGCACGCGTCATAGACTCTCATGAACAAACGTTCAGCCGCGGTTGAACGTGCCTCCTTGTCGCCGCGACTAAGGCAACGAGCCCGCGCAGTTCCGCGCGGCACCATTGCCGCGCTTTAAAGATGACACCTTGGAGGCGCTGGCTATTCCCGAGCCGGTCATGAAGCAGGCGCTCCTTGTTGTCGCACTCGCAGCCGCCGCCTGGACCGGCGCGCCGTTAGCCGTTCAGGCGCAGGAAGGCGTCGACAAGGCCGCGGCGGCCGCCTTCGACAACAGGATGTTCGCGGGCCCGCCCGGCGCGAAAGCCTATGCCTGCTTCGTGCGGCGCTACGATGCAAATCATCTGGCGCAGCATCCGAAGCAGAAGGTCAGCGCGATGAAGCTTCTGGTGTCAGCGGAAGACGCTCCGGAGGACAAGGCCACCAACTATTCATTCCGGCTCGGCGTCGCGTATCGCCACCGCCCTGGCAATTTCGACTCCAGCGGCTACTGCAATCATGCCATCGCCGCCGAATCCGGCCACGAAATACGCTTCGAATGCGGCGTGGATTGCGAGGGCGGCGGTATCACCGTGGCGTTGTCCAGGGACAATAAATCCGCGATTGCGCGCCTTGGCCGCATCATGGTGCGGAATCGCAACAAGCCCGACGACGATGCGGGCGAAGCGCTGTTCGCCGGCGCCGACGACAAGATCTTTCGCGTCGATCGCGCGGACTTGGGCGAATGCGCCGAACTTGTGACCGACCGCAAGGAACTCGCTGCGCTCCGCCACAAATGATAGGTTTGCCCAAAGGGACAACACTGGATCAACAATAATTGCGCGAGAGACGCCATGCACCGACGCAGCATCCTCTGCGGCACGCTTTCAGCGATCGGCGCCGCCTTGGCAGCGTCCCGGGCCGGCGCCGCCACCGAAGCACCGCCGCAAAAGCTGAAGGTGGTCTATCACCTCGATGACCTCGACAAGGTCAATTTCGTGATCGGCAACATCCAGAACCATCTCGACGGCGTCGGCGGCCCCGGCAATGTGACGATTGCGCTGGTGGTGCACGGCCGGGCGCTGAAGGCGTTTCATGCAGCAGCCGCCAATCCCGAGCTGTCAAAACATGTCGCGCGGTTCACCAAGGATGGGATCGAGTTCGCCGCCTGCGGCAACACCATGAAATCGCAGAACATCGGCCTCGCCGACTTGCTCCCCGGCTTCGTTGCCGCCGAGCGCGGCGGGGTGGTCCGCCTCGCCGAGCTGCAATCCCAGGGTTACCTCTACCTGCGCCCCTGACGCGCGGTCCTGCGCCGCAACGCGTCATAAAAATGTGCTGAGATGGGGGTCTGCTCGCACCTGCGTCCGAGCGGATCGAACTGTTGTGAATGGCGTTATCCCTTGGAAACGCTGATATTCCGCCCGGGGCTCCCGCCATGTTGACAATCCCCCTCCGCCCCCGAAAGCTGCCCGGGAACCCAAAAATCGACCCTCGATCGAACGAGAACAGGCACCCATGAACCCCGTCAAAACACTCGAAAATCACCGCCAGGCCGTCTGGCTGGACTTCCTCGCCCGCGGCTTCGTCGCCGACGGCGACCTGAAGCGGCTGATCGAGACCGACGGCGTCAAAGGCGTGACGTCCAACCCCTCGATCTTCGAGAAGGCGATCGGCAGCTCGGATGAATATGACGGGGCGATCGGCAAGGCCCTCAAGAACGGCGACCGCTCGGTCGCCGACCTGTTCGAGCACCTCGCGGTCGAGGACATCCAGCACGCCGCCGACGTGCTGCGCCCGGTCTACGACCAGAGCCACGGCGGCGACGGCTTCGTCAGCCTCGAGGTGTCGCCCTATCTCGCGATGGACACCAAGGGCACGATCGCGGAAGCCGAACGGCTCTGGAAGGACGTCCACCGCAAGAACCTGATGGTCAAGGTGCCGGCGACGCCCGAGGGCCTGCCGGCGATCGAGTACCTGATCGGCGAAGGCATCAGCATCAACATCACGCTGCTGTTCTCGCAGAAGGTCTATCGCCAGGTCGCCGAGGCCTATCTCAAGGGCCTGGAGAAATACGTCGGCAAGGGCGGCGATCCCTCCCATGTCGCGAGCGTCGCGAGCTTCTTCGTCAGCCGCATCGACACCGCCGTCGACAAGCAGCTCGACGAGAAGATCGCCAAGGCCAACGATCCGCACGAAAAGGAGCGGCTCGCGGCCTTGAAGGGCAAGGTCGCCATCGCCAATGCCAAGCTCGCCTACCAGGACTACAAGCACCTGTTCGCAGGCAGCCGCTGGGACAAGCTGACGGCCAAGGGCGCCAAGCCGCAGCGGCTGTTGTGGGCTTCGACCGGCACCAAGAACAAGGACTATAGCGACGTGCTCTATGTCGAGGAGCTGATCGGCCCCGACACCGTCAACACCGTGCCGCCGGCAACGCTCGATGCCTTCCGCGACCACGGCAAGGTCCGCGACAGCCTCGAGGAGAATGTCGAGGACGCCCGCCACGTGCTGGAAGAGCTGGAGAAGTCCGGCATCTCGCTCGATGCGATCACCGAGGAACTGGTCAAGGACGGCGTCAAGCTGTTCGCCGACGCCGCCGACAAGCTCTACGGCGCGGTCGCCCACAAGCGCGCCACCTCGCTCGGCGGCGGCATCGACCGCCAGAAGCTCGCGCTCGGCGCCACCATCGAGAAGGCGGTCGAGAAGAGCACCGAGGAATGGCGCGCCTCCGCCCGGATCCGAAGGCTCTGGCACAAGGACAAATCGGTCTGGACCGGCGACGACGAGGACAAATGGCTGGGCTGGCTCACCAGCGCGGCCACCGCTGATGTCGCCGACTATGAGGACTTCGCTCAGCGCGTGCAGGGGCAGAACTTCACCGATGCCGTCGTGCTCGGCATGGGCGGGTCGAGCCTCGGGCCGGAGGTCCTGGCCCAGACCTTCCCGCACCGGTCCGGTTTCCCGCGGCTGCACGTGCTCGATTCCACCGATCCGGCCCAGGTGCGCGCGATGGAGGAGTATGTCGACATCGCAAGGACGCTGTTCATCGTCTCCTCCAAATCCGGCGGCACCACCGAGCCGAACGTGATGAAGGACTATTTCTTCGATCGGGTGGCGAAGGCGATCGGCAAGGACAAGGCCGGCCACCGCTTCATCGCGGTGACCGATCCGGGCTCATCGCTGCAGAAGGTCGCGATCAAGCAGGGCTTTGCCCGCATCTTCTACGGCGACCCCGCGATCGGCGGCCGCTATTCCGTGCTGTCGCCGTTCGGTCTGGTGCCGGCGGCCGCTGCCGGCATCGACGTCCGCAGCCTGCTCGGCCATACGCTCGCGATGGTGCGCTCTTGCGGTGCCGACGTGCCGCCGCAGGAGAACCCGGGCGTGCAGCTCGGGCTCGCGATGGGCATCGCGGGGCTCGAAGGCCGCGACAAGGTGACGATCTTCGCCTCGCCGGACGTTGCCGATTTCGGCGCCTGGGCCGAGCAGCTGATCGCGGAATCGACCGGCAAGGACGGCAAGGGCCTGATCCCGATCGAGGGCGAGACGATTGGCGACGCCGCGGTCTACGGCAACGACCGGTTCTTCATCGATCTGCGCACCGATGGCGAGAACGATGCAGCGCATGAGGCCAAGCTCGCGGCGCTCGAGGCCGCCGGCCATCCCGTGGTTCGGATCGTGATGAAGTCGATCGACCATATCGGTCAGGAGTTCTTCCGCTTCGAGATCGCGACCGCGGTCGCCGGGTCGATCCTCGGCATCAACCCGTTCAACCAGCCCGACGTCGAAGCCGCCAAGATCAAGACCCGCGAACTGACGGCAGCGTTCGAGAAGACCGGGTCGCTGCCGGCCGAACAGCCGGTGGTGTCGGCGGACGGGGTCGATCTCTACACCGACGCGCAGAACGCCGAGGAGCTGCGCAAGGCCGGTGCGAACGGCGATCTCGACTCCTGGATCAAGGCGCACCTCGCGCGCTCCGGCCGCGGCGACTATGTCGCCCTGCTCGCCTATATCGAGCGCGATGGCGACACCATCGACGCCATGCAGGCGATGCGGCTGAAGGTGCGCGACGCAAGGCACCTTGCGACCTGCGCCGAGTTCGGTCCCCGCTTCCTGCATTCGACCGGGCAGGCCTACAAGGGCGGGCCCGACAGCGGTGTGTTCCTGCAGGTCACGACCGACGATACGGCGGACCTGCCGGTGCCCGGCCAGAAGGCGAGCTTCGGCGTGATCAAGGCGGCACAGGCGCGCGGCGATTTCGACGTGCTCACCGAGCGCGGCCGGCGGGCGCTGCGCGTGCATCTCAAGGGCGATCTCAGCTCCGGGCTCGCGGCGCTCGATGCCGCGATCTCGGCTGCACTGAACTGACGGAGGCGAGGGATGCAACTCGGCATGATCGGCCTCGGGCGGATGGGCGGCAACATCGTCCGCCGCCTGATGACCCAGGGCCACACCACCGTGGTCTACGACAAGGATCCGAAGGCCGTCGCGGCGCTCGTCGCCGACAATGCGATCGGGTCCTCATCGCTGGAGGATTTCGTCCTCAAGCTGGAGGCGCCGCGCACCGCCTGGGTGATGCTGCCGGCCGGCAAGATCACCGAAGCCACCATCGAGGCGCTGTCGAAGCTGATGCAGCCAGGCGACGTCATCATCGATGGCGGCAACACCTTCTGGCAGGACGACGTCCGCCGCGGCAAGGCGCTCAGGGAGCGCGGGCTGCATTACGTCGATGTCGGCACCAGCGGCGGCATCTGGGGCATCGAGCGCGGCTACTGCATGATGATCGGCGGCGACAAGAAAGTGGTCGACCGGCTCGACCCGATCTTCAAGACGCTGGCGCCCGGGATCGGCGACATTCCTCGCACCTCCGGCCGCGAGGGCCGCGATCCGCGCATCGAACAGGGCTACATTCACGCCGGCCCGATCGGCGCCGGGCATTTCGTCAAGATGATCCACAACGGCATCGAATACGGCCTGATGCAGGCCTATGCCGAAGGCTTCGACATCCTGAAGAACGCCAATATCGAGGCGCTGCCGGCCGAGCATCGCTTCGACCTCGACATCGCCGACATCGCCGAAGTCTGGCGGCGCGGCAGCGTGATCCCGTCCTGGCTGCTCGACCTCACGGCATCGGCGCTGGCGCAGAACCACACGCTCGACAATTATTCCGGCTTTGTCGAGGATTCCGGCGAAGGCCGCTGGACAGTCAATGCCGCGGTCGACGAGGCGGTGCCGGCCGAGGTGCTGACGGCGGCGCTCTATACGCGCTTCCGCTCGCGCAAGGATCACACCTTCGCGGAGAAGATCCTCTCGGCGATGCGCGCAGGCTTTGGCGGCCACAAGGAGCCGCCGAAGAAAACTTAAAGCGAACCGCGGAAGGTCACGTGCAGAAGAAACCAGACCCTTGCTCCTTCATCATCTTCGGCGCCACCGGTGATCTGACACATCGGCTTGTCATCCCGGCGCTCTACAATCTTGCCGCCGGCAATCTGCTGCCGGAGAAATTCTGCGTCGTCGGCATCGCCCGCAAGGGCATGTCGAGCGACCAGATGAAGGACAGCCTGATGCAAGGGCTGCGCAAATTCGCGACCCGGCCGCTCGATGAGGCGGTCGTCACGCGGCTGTTCGAATGCGTCACCTCGATCGAGGCAGATCCGAGCGATCCGCCCTCCTTCGATGCCATGAACGAGCGGCTCGAGAAGCTCGAACAGGCGCGCGGCACCGGTGGCAACCGGCTGTTCTACCTCGCGACCCCGCCGCGGGCCTTTCTCCCGATCAGCCAGCAGCTTGGACGCACCGGCATGCTGGAGGAGAACGGCGCCTGGCGGCGGCTGATCGTCGAAAAGCCGTTCGGCACCGATCTGGCGTCGGCCAGGGCGCTGAATGCCGCGCTGCTGAAGCTGATGGACGAGCACCAGATTTACCGGATCGATCACTATCTCGGCAAGGAAACCGTCCAGAACATCCTGGTGCTGCGCTTCGCCAACGGCATGTTCGAGCCGATCTGGAATCGCAACCACATCGACCACATCCAGATCACCGTCGACGAGAAGCTCGGCGTCGGTCATCGCGGCAGCTTCTACGACGCCACCGGCGCGCTGCGCGACATGGTGCCGAACCATCTGTTCCAGCTGCTGTCGCTGGTGACGATGGAGCCGCCGGCGCGGTTCGACGCCCACGCGGTGCGCTCCGAAAAGGCCGAGGTGCTGAGCGCGATCCAGACCCAGAGCGAACAGGAGGCGCTGCACAATTCGGTGCGCGGCCAGTATCGCGCCGGCCGGATCGGCGACACCGAGATCGAGGACTTTCTCAAGACGCCCGACGTCAGGCCCGACAGCTCGACCGAGACCTATGCCGCGCTGAAGCTGACCATCGACAATTGGCGCTGGGCCGGCGTGCCGTTCTACCTGCGCACCGGCAAGGCGCTGACCACCAAGCGCACCGAGATCGCGATCAAGTTCAAGCAGGCGCCGTTTGCGATGTTCCGCGACACGTCGGTCGATCGCCTGTCGCAGAACTACCTCGTCATCTCCACCGAGCCGACCGAAGGCATCGAGCTGCAGTTCAACACCAAGGTACCCGGCCCGACCATCAACATCGACGGCGTCGAGATGAAGTTCCGCTACAAGGACTACTTCAAGGCCGAGCCGTCGACCGGCTACGAGACGCTGATCTATGACTGCATGATCGGCGACAATCTGCTGTTCCAGCGCGCCGACAGCGTCGAGGCCGGATGGCAGGCGGTGCAGCCCTTCATCGACGCCTGGAAGAGCGCCGGCGGCCGTGGCCTGCAACCCTACAAGGCCGGCAGCGAAGGCCCGGAGGCCGCCAATGCGCTGCTGACGCGTGACGGCCGCAGCTGGCGGAAGCTGGGCTGACATGACCGCGACCGGCGAGCGCCAGATCATCACGGTCGCCGATCCGGCGGCACTGGCGCAGGCGGCCGCCGAGCGGGTGATCGCCAGGATCGACCAGAACAGCGGCCGGATCGCGGTGTGCCTCACCGGCGGCTCCAGCCCGAAGGCGCTCTATCAGCTGCTGGCGACGCCGGACTATCGCCAAAGGATTCCATGGGACCGCATCGACTGGTTCATCGGCGACGAGCGCCTTGTGCCGCGCAAGGACAAGCTGCACAACGTGAGCATGGCGCGCCAGGCCTTCCTCGACCGCTGTGCACCGGCCGCAAATGTCCATCCGATCGCGACCGATACCGCCGATCTCAGGGATCCCGACGTCAGCGCGGCGCTGTACGAGAACGAGCTGATGGCGTTCTACGGCGCCGAACAGCTCGATCCGAAGCGGCCACTGTTCGACCTGGTGCTGATGGGCATCGGCCCCGACGGCCATACCGCCTCGCTGTTTCCGGGTTATCCCGCGGTCGAGGAAACCCAGCGCTGGGTGGTCGGCGTGCCGAAGGCCAATGTCGAGCCGTTCGTGCCGCGCGTGTCGCTGACCCTGCCCGCCCTCGCCTCCTGCCGCGAGATGCTGTTCGAGGTGGCGGGCGAGAACAAGCGCGCGATCTTGACGCGCCTCTTCGCAGGCGAGAACCTGCCGGCAAACCGCGCGCGATCGCTGGGCGAGACCGTCTGGCTGATCGATCAGGCCGCGCTGCCGGAGGACTTTCGTGGGTGACGGACAAAACCCCTGCGCACTGGTCGTGATGGGCGTGTCGGGTTCAGGCAAGAGCACCATCGCCGACCGCCTGGCGATCAGGATCGGCTGGCGCTTCGAGGACGGCGACAGTTTTCATCCGCCAAGCAATGTCGCCAAAATGCATTCCGGCCAGCCGCTCACCGACGAGGATCGCTGGCCCTGGCTCCGCGCGATCGCCGACGAGATCGACCGCACCTGCGGCGTCCGCGAACGCGCCGTCATCGCCTGCTCCGCGCTGAAGCGCGCCTATCGCGACATCCTGGTGCATGGCCGCGACGATATCCGCATCGTCTTCCTCGACGGCTCGCAGGAGCTGATCGCCACGCGGCTCGGCGCGCGCAAGGGCCATTTCATGCCGCCGGGGCTGCTCGCCAGCCAGTTCAAGACGCTGGAGCCGCCGACCCCGGAGGAACGCCCGATCACGGTTGCGATCGACCGTCCGGTCGAAACCATCGTCGAAGACATCGTCACTCAACTGAAGCTGGACCGCACATGACCCGCATCGCCCTTGTCGTATCCGATGTCGACGGCACGCTGCTCACCAAGGACAAGACCTTGACTGACGGCGCCAGGGCGGCAGTGCGCAGGCTGCACGAGGCCGGCATCGGCTTCACCATCGTCTCCAGCCGGCCGACGATCGGGATGGGCTTTCTGGTTGCGCCGCTTGCGATCACACAGCCGATCGGCGCCTTCAACGGCTCTTCGATCGTCGATCCGCAGCTCAAGCCCCTCGAGCAGCATTTGATCCCGGCCGCGGTCGCAAAACGCTGCATCGACATGCTGCGCGAGCGCGACGTCGACATCTGGCTGTTCACCAACGACCGCTGGCTGACGCGGAATCCTGACGGCGAGTACACCGCCCACGAGCAGCACACGATCAAGCATGATCCGACCATCGTCGGCGATTTCACGCCCTATCTCGATCAGGCCTGCAAGATCGTCGGCGCGAGCTCGGATGCGGCCCTGCTGCAACGCTGCGAGGCGGAGATGCAGCAGATGGTCGGCCGCGATGCCACCGCGGTCCGCTCGCAGACCTACTATCTCGACGTCACCCCGCCTGGCCACGACAAGGGCACCTTCGTCGAGGGCATCGCGAAGCGCCTTGGCGTGCCGCTGGAGAACGTCGCCACGATCGGCGACATGCAGAACGATCTGCCGATGTTCGCGCGCAGCGGCGTCTCCTTCGCGATGGGCAATGCCAGCGATGACGTGAAGGCGCGCGCCACCCATGTCACCGAATCTAACGAGCAGGACGGTTTCGCACGCGCGATGGACACGGTGTTGCAGCTTCGCTGAAGCCACGGCGAGATCTGTCACCCGACCAATCCGCGGTTCCTTGAGGCGGCCGATCACACTCGCACTATTTCGGAATATTGGAAATATATTCCTGATTTGCCCGACGTGTCAAGTTGCCTGGTCGAGTGCCGGCAGCTGCCGGCTCCTTTGCATGGGGTTGTTTTCGATATTTTGGCAGCGCGGACCTGCGGCGGTCCCGCAAGCGGAAGATGGAGGGCGGCATCGCCGCGGTGGTTTAAGTCGAACGCTGCACCGCAGGCTTCTCGGCGTCGGCCCTGGCGGCGCTGAGATTGTGCGCGGTGTTGATCAACGCGATATGGGTCAGCGCCTGCGGGAAATTGCCGGTCTGCCGGCCGGCGCCGGAATCGAACTCCTCGGCCAACAGTCCGAGATCGTTGGCGACCGCCACCACGCGGTCGAACATGGTCTGCGCCTTGTCGACATCTCCCGCCAGCACATGAGCGTCGGCTAGCCACAGGCTGCAGGCCAGGAACGCGCCCTCGATCGGCTGGACCTCATCGGACACCTCGCGCGGATCGTGCCGCAGCACGAAGCCGTCGCGCATCATATGCCGTTCGACCGCGTCGATCGTGCCGCGGATGCGCGGATCGCCCGACGGCAGGAAGCCGACCGACGGCAGCAGCAGCAGGCTGGCGTCGAGCAACTTTGAGCCATAGCTCTCGACGAAACTGTTGAGGCCGGGATCGAAGCCGCGTTGGCAGACGTCGCGATGAATGGCCTCGCGCAGCACCCGCCATTTGACGAGCGGCCCCTTGAAGCCGAACCGCTCCGCGCTCTTGATGGCGCGGTCGAAGGCGACCCAGCACATCACCTTGGAGAACACGTAGTGTCTGGGGGTGCCACGGCGTTCCCAGATGCCGTGATCCGGCTGATCCCAGACATCGGCGAGATGGGTGACGACGGTGCATTCGAGCGACCAGTTCTCTTCGTCGAGCTTCAGCTTGGCCATGCGGGACTGATGGAAGGCGTCGATCAGCTCGCCATAGACGTCGAGCTGAAGTTGCGCATGCGCGGCGTTGCCGGCGCGTACCGGCTGCGCCCCTTCATAGCCGGACAGCCACCCTGCCTCCCATTCCAAGAGGCGTCGCTGGCCCAGGATGCCGTACATGATCTGCATGTTGGCCGGCGCGCCGGCTGCGGCCCGCAGCAGCCAGTTGTGCCAGGCTGCCGCTTCCTCGGTGTAGCCCGAGTTCATCAGGGCCAGCAGCGTAAAGGTGGCGTCGCGCAGCCAGCAGAACCGGTAGTCCCAATTGCGCGCGCCGCCGAGCTTTTCCGGCAACGACGTGGTGGGTGCCGCGACGATGCCGCCGGTCGGCCTGAAGGTTAGCGCCTTCAGCGTGATCAGCGAGCGCATCACGAGGGCGCGTTGATAGCTGCCGTCATAGGTCGAACGGCTGCACCATTCCCGCCAGTATTCCTCGGTGTCCTTCAGCGCAGCCTCAGGGTCGATCGCCTCCGGCACCGGGTGATAGGACGGTCCATAGGTCAGGACGAACGGCACGGTGTCGCCCTCGCCGATCTCGAAATCGGCGATCGTGGTCAGATCCTTGCCGCGGGTTTCGACCGGCGTGCGCAGCACGGTCATGTCCTGCCCGCTGATCGCCAGAAGCCCGTCACCATCCGGATTCTTCCGCACCCAGGGGACATCGACCCCGAAGCCGAAGCGGATCACCAGCTCCATGCGCATCTTGACGCGGCCGCTGTCGCCGCGAACGAGGCGGACCACATCGGAGGCGTTGCCGCGCGGCGGCATGAAGTCGATCAGCGCGACCGCGCCGCCTTCCACCTCGAACCGGGTCTCCAGGATCAGCGTATCGTCCCAGTAGCGCCGCGAGGTCTGCTTGATCTCGCCTGTGGGCGCCAGCAGCCAGCGACCGTTCCTCGACGTGCCAAGCAGCGCCGCGAAGCAGGGGTCGGAATCGAACGCCGGCCAACACAGCCAGTCGATCGAGCCGTCGCGGCCAACCAGCGCGGCGGTCTCGCAATCTCCGATCAGCCCATAGTCTTCGATACGAGAGGCCACGCGCCGCGCTCCGCGTTACCCGGTGTGCGAGCGCTCGCGGGTCGCGCGCTTGAGGGCGTCGACGTCGATCGCCGACGCGAGATGCTCGATCGAGACCGGGAGCCGCCGCTTCCAGTTCGGATGCTCGTAGACGGTGCCAGGGATGTTCGGCTGCTCGACAATGCCGAGCAGGTCCTCCATCGACACCGCCATCATCCGCGACCGCGTCCGTGCCAGGAAGCTCGCCACCGAATAGAAATCGTTCGCGTGGATGTCGTGCCGGCGCAGCACGTCGTCGAGCTGGCCGAGCGCGTGCCAGCGCCCCTCGTCGGTCTCGCCGGGATCGATCCCGAGCGCACGCTTGGTCCTGAGGTCGCTGAACGAGCGCCAGCCCGCATAGGTCGAGAGGTCGTGGGTGTTGAATGTCACCAGCGCATTCGGCAAATAGTAGTCGGCGTTGCGGAAGACGCCCTGGTCGTCGGTCTCGAACATCATCACGAGATAGGACCAGATGCCCCAGCCGTTCATCTGCTCGCGGAACCCGGGAGGTACGGTGCCGAGGTCCTCGCCGATCACGACGCAGCGGCTCGCCACGCTCTCCTGCGCGGTCGCCGCCAGCAGCGCCTCGAACGGCATCAGCACATAGGCGCCATTGGCCGGGCCGAAGCCGCGCGGTACCAGATAGAGCCGCTTCAGCCCGAACGCGTGGTCGAGCCTGATTGCGCCGGCGTGGTGCATCGAGGCGCGCAGCATCTGCCTGAACGGCTCGAACGAGCGCTGTTCAAGGCCCGCGGCGTTGAAGCCGGCAAGCCCCCAGTCCTGGCCCGCCGTGTTGAGCGGGTCCGGCGGCGCGCCGACGCCGAGATGGCGCGAGATCGCGATCTGCTCATTCCAGGCGTCGAACCCGTCCGACTGCACGCCGACGGCGACGTCGAGATAAAGCCCGACCCGCATGCCGCGCTTGTGCGCCAGCGCCTGGCAGGCGCCGAGTTGACGGTCCGCGGTCCATTGCACGAATTCGACGAACTCGACCTCGGCGGCAGAGTCGCGCGAGCGGCGCAATTTTGCACAAGCTGCGTCGCTCGGCTGCCGCCATTCGTCCGGCCATTCCCACCACGGCGTGTTGAATTTGTGCCGCATCACCTCGAAGCAGGCGAAGCGCGACAGCAGCGTGCCCTGCTCGTTGCGATAGGCCTCGAAATCCTGCCAGCGGCCGAGGCCCGGGTTGGCCTTGAAGGCCGCGAACGCCGCGCGCAACGCGGGCCATTTCTGCGCCGCGACGCCGACATAGTCGACCATGTCGTGGCTGCGGAGCGGTGCCAGCGCGGCCTTGGTCTCGGCATCGACGCGGAATTCGGGAATCTGCTCGACGTCGATGTAAAGCGCATTGAGGAACAGCCGGCTGTTCGGCGAGTACGGGCTGCAATCGCCGGGCCGATCGTCGAACAGCGCATGCAGCGGATTGAGCCCGACGCCGTCGGCGCCGAGCCGGTGGGCGAATTCGAGCAGGTGCTGCAGGTCGGTGAAGTCACCGATGCCCCAGTTGCGCGCGGACCGCACGCCGTAGAGTTGCACCGCGATCACCCAGCAGCGGTCGAACTCGCCGCCGAAGGCGCCGTGCGGCGCCACCAGCAGCGGCAGCTCCTCGCTGCCAGATGCGTCCGATAGCTGCAACCGGTGCACGCCTTCGGGCAGACCTGACGGCCACGTCACACTGCGCTCACGCGCCTCGCCCTGCGCGAGCACCCCGGTGCCATTCGCAAGCTTCCATTGCACCGGAAGCCGGGCAGCCTCCGAGAACTGCGTTTGCGCAGCCTGGCCGCCTCTGACCACCACGGGATCGGCGATGATCCGACGGGGCGCCTGCGGCGGCAGCGCATCGAGGATCACCGTGAGCGCCTCGGGGGTTGTCACACGGCGGTGACCGCTGCCATCGATATACTCGGTCTGGATTCCCAGGGTCTGGGCTTTGGCGTAAAGGTCCATTCGGCACGCTGCCTGCTCGCAACGGTAGGTGGATCGTTGCTAAATTGTACAGATACGGGAAAGGGATAGTTGATGTTCAACGCTCTACCCTATCCGGCGTTCCCACCGGGAACCATTGCCCGGCGAGCGGCTTTCTATATGGGTCTGGCGCGCCTCCTTCCCGGCGCCGGGACGTCATTTGCATTTTTAATGGCGGCATCACCGTGAACAAAACCCTCCGGCCTGTCGAGAGTGCCCATGGCACTTTTCATATCACCGATGTCTATCCGTCGGTTGATGGCGGCCGCTTTCCGGTCAAGCGCATTGTGGGCGAACCTGTCGAAGTGTGGGCCGACATCTACCGTGCCGGACATGACGTGATATCGGCGGCATTGGTGTGGCGGCGCGAGGGCGACAGCGAATGGCAGGTCGCGCCGATGACGGCGCACAGCGATGACCGCTGGGGCGGCGCTTTCGTGCCCGACCGGCCCGGCCGCTACGCCTTCGCGATCGAGGCCTGGACCGATGAATTCGCCAGCTGGCGGCATCGTTTCGAGCAGACGCCGCGCGACGGCAGCGATCACACGCTGGACGCGCTCGAAGGCGCGGGCATGCTGACCCAGGCGCAGGCCGGCAGCCCGGCGGCGGCGGCCGTCATCATCAGGCAGTGCGAAATCTTTCTGCAGACCGGCGAACCAGGTGCGCTGCTCGCGCCCGAATTGCGGGAGGCGATGGCCGGCAGCCAGTTTCGCCGCGATCTGATGCGATCGCAGCTCTACCCGCTGACCGCGGACCGCCCGCGGGCGCGCAGCGGCGCATGGTACCAGATGTTTCCGCGCAGCCAGGGCAAGACACCGGGCATGCATGCAACCTTCAACGACTGCATCGCGCGGCTTCCCGACATCGCCGCGATGGGCTTTGACGTCGTCCTGCTCGCGCCGATCCACCCGATCGGCCGGCAGCACCGCAAGGGCCGCAACAATGCCGCGATCGCACAGGCGGGCGATCCCGGCAGCCCCCATGCGATCGGCGCAGCCGAGGGCGGCCACGACGCCGTGCATCCGGAACTCGGCACGCTCGACGACTTCCGCGCCTTCGTGGCGGCAAGCCAGGCGCATGGCCTCGAGGTCGCGCTCGATTTCGCCGTGCAGTGCTCCCCCGATCATCCCTGGCTGAACGAACATCCAGAGTGGTTCAAGCGGCGCCCGGACGGATCGATGCGCACGGCCGAGCATCCCCCGCAGCGCTGGGACGATGTCGTCAACCCGGATTTCGGGTCCGAGAATGCCGCTGCGCTGTGGCGCGCGCTGCGCGACGTCGTGCTGTTCTGGGTCGAACAGGGCGTCAGGATCTTCCGGGTCGACAATCCGCACACCAAGCCGCTGGCGTTCTGGGAGTGGCTGATCCGCGAGGTGCGGGACCGCGACGCGGACGTGCTGTTCCTTGCGGAAGCCTTCGCGCGCCCGAAACTGATGAAGGGCCTCGCCAAGCTCGGCTTCACACAGTCCTACAGCTATTTCACCTGGCGGACGCAGCGCTTCGAGCTCGAACAATATCTCGGCGAGTTGACCTCCTATCCCGAGCGTGACTTCTTTCGGCCGAATTTCTTCGTCAACACACCGGACATCCTGCCCTTCCACCTGCAAAGCGGCGAATCCTGGATGTTCAAGTCGCGTCTCGCGCTGGCCGCGACGCTTTCAAGCAGCTATGGCATCTACAGCGGCTTCGAATTGCTCGAGCACACGCCGGTCCCCGGCCGCGAGGAATATCTCAACTCCGAGAAGTACGAGATCAGGGTTCGCAACTGGGAGCAGCCGGGGAACATCAAGCCCTATATCGCAGCTCTCAACCGGATCAGACGCGGCAATCCGGCCCTGCAACAATTCGCCAATTTGCGCTTTATAAGTGTCGATGACGGTGGCGTGATCGGCTTCATCAAGGAGGCCGTCGATCAGGGCAATGTGATCGCGGCCGCGATTGCATTATCAGCCGAGCTGCGTGAGGTCTGGCTGCCGCTCGGCGACGTCATGGTCGGCCGTGGCGATGCCCGCCGCCCCGTCTCGGCAGTGGAAGACCTTGTCACCGGAGAGCGCCACGCGCTCGAATGGGGAGGCATCCGTCTACGTATAGATCCTGCGCGCGATCCCGCGTTGCTGCTGCGCTGTGTCGCCTGAAGGAGCCGTCATGAACGTATTCTCCTCCGTCAATACCCAGGAGAAGGTCGCAACCGAGACTGCGGACCAGCTGTGGTACAAGGACGCGATCATTTACCAGCTGCATGTCAAGGCATTTGCCGACAGCAACAATGACGGCATCGGCGACTTCGCGGGGCTGACGGAGAAACTCGGCTATCTGCAGGAGCTCGGCGTCACCGCGCTGTGGCTGTTGCCGTTCTATCCCTCGCCCGGCCGCGACGACGGCTACGACATCGGCGACTATGGCGACATCAATCCCGATTTCGGGACGATGAAGGACTTCAAGCGCTTCATCCAGGAGGCCAAGAAGCGCGGCCTGCGCGTCATCACCGAGCTGGTCGTCAACCACACCTCGGACCAGCATGCGTGGTTCAAGCGCGCTCGCCGCAGCCCGCCGAATTCGAGCGCGCGCAGCTGGTACGTCTGGAGCGACACCGACCAGAAATACCTCGATACAAGGATCATCTTTACCGATACGGAGAAGTCGAACTGGACCTGGGATCCGGAGGCCGGCCAGTTCTACTGGCACCGCTTCTTCTCGCACCAGCCGGACCTGAATTTCGACAATCCGCGCGTGGTGCGCGCCATCGTGCAGGTGATGAAGCGCTGGCTCGACACCGGCGTCGACGGTTTCCGGCTCGACGCCATTCCCTATCTGTGCGAGCGCGACGGCACCAACAACGAGAACCTGCCGGAGACGCATGCCATCATCAAGCGGCTGCGCCAGGAGCTCGACGCCTACGCCAAGGGCAAGATCCTGCTGGCCGAAGCCAATCAATGGCCGGAGGACGTGCAGGAATATTTCGGCCATGGCGACGAATGCCACATGGCCTATCACTTCCCGCTGATGCCGCGCATCTACATGGCGATCGCCCAGGAAGACCGCTTTCCGATCACCGACATCCTGCGGCAGACGCCCGACATTCCCGCCGCTGCGCAGTGGGCGCTGTTCCTGCGCAATCACGACGAGCTGACGCTGGAAATGGTCACCGACGTCGAGCGCGACTATCTGTGGTCGACGTACGCCAACGATCCGCGCGCCCGCATCAATGTCGGCATCCGCCGCCGCCTTGCGCCGCTGATGGACAACGACCGGCGCAAGATCGAGCTGATGAACTCACTGCTGCTGTCGTTCCCGGGCACGCCGATCATCTATTACGGCGACGAGATCGGCATGGGCGACAACATCTATCTCGGCGACCGCAACGGCGTGCGGACGCCAATGCAGTGGTCGCCGGACCGCAACGGCGGCTTCTCGCGCGCCGACCCGGCGCGGCTCTACGCGCCGATGATCATGGACCCGGTCTACGGCTATGAATCCGTCAATGTCGAGGCGCAGTCACGCAGCCTGTCGTCGCTGCTGTCGGCGACCAAGCGGCTGATCGCGGTACGCAAGTCGACGCTTGCCTTCGGGCGCGGCACCATGACCTTCATCCGCCCGGAGAACCGCTCGGTGCTGGCCTATGTGCGCCAGTACCAGGGTGAGGCGATCCTGTGCATCGCCAATCTGTCGCGGTCGGCGCAGGCCACCGAGCTCGACCTCTCCGCCTTCAAGGACCGCATTCCGCTCGAGATGCTCGGCCGCACGCGCTTCCCGGCTATCGGCGAGCTGCCCTACATGATCACGCTCGCGCCGTACGGCTTCTACTGGTTCCAGCTGCAGGAGCGCGACAAGTCCGAGCCGGTGACGCCGCGCGCGGTGCCGGAATTCGAGACGCTGGTGGTGCCGCTGAATTCGACCTGGATGTCACTGGCGCGCACCCGCGGCGTGTTCGAGCACGACGTGCTGCCCGGTCATCTCGCCCGCACGCGCTGGTATCCGGAACGATCGGCGAGCGCGATCCAGCCGGTGCTGGTCTCCGCGATCCCGTTCTGCGACATCGGCGACAACCGGCCGTGGCTCGCCTTCTTCGAGACCACGCAGCGCGGCACCACCAGCCGCTACGTGCTGCCGATGCAGATCGAGTGGGTGCGCTTCGACCGCGAGCGCTACAACCCGCGCGCCTTCGCCGCGATACGCCAGGGCGCGCGCGAGGGCACGCTGCTCGACGTTGCCACCGACCAGATCTTCACCGGCTTGTTCCTGCGCAACCTGCGGGAAAACCTCACGGTCGACGAAGGCGAGCAAGGCCTCAAGCTCGAATTCCGGCCGACCAGCCGCTTCTCCGACCGGCCGGTGCGGCAGCCCGAGCGTATCCGGGTGTTCGAGAACGACCAGCCGCATTCGACCGCGCTGGTCGACAACGAATATGTCACCAAGATCTATCGCAAGCTCGAGGTCGGCATCAATCCGGAGATCGAGATGGGCCGCTTCCTCACCGAGGTGGTCAACTTTCCGAACACCCCTGCCTTGCTCGGCACCGCCGAGCTGATCGAGTGCGACAAGCGCAGCGCCATCGCCGTCCTGCATGCGATGGTCGTCAACCAGGGCGACCTCTGGACCATCGCAGGCGCACACCTCGACCGCCTGGTCGAACGGCAGCGCCTGCTGACGGTGAGCGAGCACCCCGTGGAGAACGGCGACCAGGCGACCTTTCTGCGCCACATGTCGCATAGCGGAAAGCGGCTGGCCGAGCTGCATCTGGCGCTCGCCAGCAACCGCGACCTGCCGGACTTCGCGCCCGAGCCGACCAAGCCCGACGACCTGCAGCGCTGGGCCGACGAGATCATGGCGCGGGCCGAGCGCGTGTTCGATACGCTGAAGCAGCGGCGCGGCTCGCTGAGAGAGGCCGACCGGCTGCTGGCCGATCAGTTGCAGGCCCAGCACGACACGCTGCCGGAGCGGCTCAAGGCGCTGCTCCCGCGCGAAACCGACGGGTTCAATATCCGCCATCACGGCGACCTGCATCTCGGTCAGTTGCTGGTGGTCAAGGACGACGTCTTCATCATCGATTTCGACGGCGGACCGGGCCGCACCATCGCCGAGCGGCGGCGCAAGGCACCGCCGGCGCGCGACGTCGCCGGCCTGATCCGTTCGATCGACTATGCGGCGACCGCCGCGCTGGAACGCACGCTCAAGGTCTCCCCCGACGAGAGCGGCCGGCTGAGCCTCGCCTTGGCCGAATGGCGCGACCAGGCCGCGGATACCCTGCTGGCGGCCTATCGCGAGACGGTGGCCGGCCAGCGGCTGTGGCCCGCCGACGCCAAGACGGCCGACCGCCTGCTCAGTTTTTTCCTGCTTGAGAAAGCCTTCTATGAGATCGAGTATGAGCTGGCCAACCGGCCGGATTGGCTGCGGGTGCCGCTCACCGGCCTGCTGAGGATCCTGGCGCAACAGCCGCATGAGGTTGCATGAGCAAACTGCCCGCCGAGGCCTATGCCATCATCGAGGGCCGCCACTCCGACCCCTTCCACTATCTCGGGCTTCACCCAGAGGGGGACCGCAACGTCGTGCGCGCCTTCCTGCCCGATGCCAGCAATGTCGAGGCGATCGGCGAGCATGGCGAGACCGCACAGCTGGCGCGAATCCATGACGCCGGCCTGTTCGCAGGCCCCCTGCCGAACGGCTCGACGCGCTACCAGCTCCGCGCCCGTTTCGGCGACAACGTCGTCGAGCTGGAGGATGCCTACCGCTTTCCGCCGATCCTGAGCGATTTCGATCTCTATCTGCTCGGCGAAGGCACGCATCAGCGCGTCTACGACACGCTCGGCGCGCATCCGATGACGCTCGACGGCGTCGACGGCATCGGCTTCGTGGTGCTGGCGCCGAATGCGCGCCGGGTCAGCGTGGTCGGCGACTTCAATTTCTGGGACGGACGGCGGCATCCGATGCGCGTGCGCGGCCCGGGCTACTGGGAACTGTTCATCCCGCGTGCAAGGGTCGGCGACCACTACAAGTTCGAGATCATCGGGCGCAACGGCCAGCATCTGCCGCTGAAGTCCGATCCCCTGGCGTTCGCCGCCGAGGTGCGCCCGAAGACCGCCTCGATCGTGATCGACGAGCGCAAGATCCCGCATCCGCGCCCGGCGCCGGATCGCGTCAACGCGCTGAGCTCGCCGATGTCGATCTACGAGGTCCATCTCGGATCGTGGCGGCGCAAGGGGCGCAACGAGTGGCTGACCTATCGCGAGATGGCGGAGCAGCTGCCGGCCTATGCCAGCGACATGGGCTTTACCCATGTCGAATTCCTGCCGATATCAGAGCATCCGTTCGACGGCTCCTGGGGCTACCAGCCGACGGGCATGTTCGCGCCGACCAGCCGCTTCGGCTCGCCGGACGATTTCGCCGCGCTGATCGACGCCTGCCACGGCGCAGGGCTCGCCGTGCTGCTCGACTGGGTGCCCGGGCATTTCCCCGATGATCCGCACGGGCTCGGCAATTTCGACGGCACCGCGCTCTACGAGCACGCCAATCCGCTGCAGGGCCGTCACCTCGACTGGGGCACGCTGATCTACAATTACGGGCGCACCGAGATCACCAACTTCCTGGTGTCGAACGCACTGTTCTGGCTCGATCGCTACGGCATCGACGGGCTGCGCGTCGATGCCGTCGCCTCCATGCTCTATCTCGACTACAGCCGTCCCGCCGGTGGCTGGATTCCGAACAAATATGGCGGCCGGGAGAACATCGAGGCGATCGACTTCCTGCGCCGCTTCAACACCGAATTGTTCGCGCATTTTCCGCAGGCGACGACGGCGGCGGAAGAATCCACCGCATGGCCGCAGGTGTCGCGTCCCGTCGAGTATGGCGGGCTCGGCTTCGGCTACAAGTGGAACATGGGCTGGATGCACGACACGCTGAAATATATCGGCAAGGATCCCATCCACCGCAAATACCATCACGGCGACATCCTGTTCGGCCTGCACTACGCCTTCTCGGAGAATTTCATCCTGCCGCTGTCCCACGACGAGGTGGTGCACGGCAAGCGCTCGATCCTCGGCCGCATGCCCGGCGACGACTGGCAGCGCTTTGCCAATTTGCGCGCCTATTACAGCTTCATGTTCGGCCACCCCGGCAAGAAGCTGATGTTCATGGGCTGCGAGTTCGGCCAGGAACGCGAGTGGAATCACGACTACTCGATCGATTGGCATCTGCTGCAACAGCCGAGGCACAGCGGCATCCAGAACCTGGTCCGCGACCTCAACCGGCTCTATCGCGCGCTGCCGGCGCTGCACGAGCTCGACTGCGACCAGGCCGGCTTCGAATGGGTCATCACCGACGATGCCAACAACAACGTGTTTGCCTGGATCCGCAAGGGCAATGCCGAGCGCGCACGCTGCCTCGTGATCGCGAACTTCTCACCCAACGTCTACCGCGACTATCGCGTCCCGGTGCCGTTCGCGGGCAAGTGGCACGAGGTGTTCAACTCGGATTCCGCGCATTACGGCGGCACCAATGTCGGCAATGTCGGCGAGGTGCTAGCATCGGAGGACGCCACGCCCGAACTGAGTTTGACCATTCCGCCGCTGGCTGCGATCTTCCTCGTACCGGAAAGCTGATTGATGCGACTGACCGGGGGTACGTCCGCACGGCTCGGTGCAAGCTGGGACGGCAGAGGCACCAATTTTGCGCTGTTCTCGGCGAATGCGGAGAAGGTGGAGCTGTGCCTGTTCGACGGCCAGGGCCGCCGCGAGCTCGAGCGGATCGAGATGCCGGAGCGCACCGAAGACGTCTGGCACTGCTATCTCAACGACGTCTCGCCGGGCCAGCTCTACGGCTATCGCGTCTACGGGCCCTACGCGCCGGAGCGCGGCCATCGCTTCAACGCCAACAAGCTGCTGCTCGACCCCTACGCCAAGCGGCTCGCCGGCCGGCTGGTATGGAGCGATGCGCATTTCGCCTACCGCACCGGCAGCGCGCGCGAGGACCTTTCGTTCGACCGGCGCGACAATGCCCGCGGCATGCCGAAGGCGGTCGTGGTCGACGAGACCTTCAACTGGGGCCGCCGCGAGATCCGGCCGCATATCCCCTGGGAAGACACCATCATCTACGAGGCCCACGTCAAGGGCCTGACGCAGAAGCGCGAGGACGTGCCGCCGAACCTGCGCGGCACCTATGGCGGCCTGTCGTCGCCTGCGATGATCGATCACCTCAAGCGGCTCGGCGTCACCACCATCGAGCTGTTGCCGATCCACGGCCTGATCGACGACCGTATCCTGGTCGAGAAGAAGCTGGCGAACTACTGGGGCTACAACACCATCGCCTTCTTCGCGCCGGAGGCGCGCTACGCCCAGGACAATGCGCTCGATTCCTTCCGCACCACGGTGGCGCGGCTGCACGATGCCGGCATCGAGGTGTTGCTCGACGTCGTCTATAACCACACCGCCGAGGGCAACCATATGGGCCCGACGCTGTGCTTCCGCGGCATCGACAATGCCTCCTATTACTGGCTGAACCGCGAGAACCCGCGCTTCTACGACGACTTCACCGGCTGCGGCAGCTCGGTCAACCTCACCCATCCGCGCGTGCTGCAGATGGTGATGGATTCGCTGCGCTACTGGGTCGAGGTCTGCCATGTCGACGGCTTCCGCTTCGATCTCGCCACCACCCTGGCGCGCGGGCCGAACGGGTTCGATCGCAACCACCCCTTCCTCACCGCGATCCGCCAGGACCCGGTGCTGGCGACCGCCAAGATGGTCGCCGAGCCCTGGGACCTCGGTCTCGGCGGCTACCAGGTCGGTGCGTTTCCATCGCAATGGTCGGAATGGAATGACCGCTATCGCAGCGCGATGCGGCGCTACTGGAGCGGCGAAGGCAGCCTGATCGGCGACATCTCGGGCCGCATGACCGCGTCGTCGGATTTGTTTCACCACGACAACCGCGCGACCCGCGCCAGCGTCAACCACATCACGGTGCATGACGGTTTCACGCTCGCCGATCTCTTCAGCTACAACGAGAAGCACAACGAGGCCAACGGCGAGGACAATCGCGACGGCTCCAACGACAATCACAGCAACAATTGCGGCCATGAGGGCCCGACCGACGATCCTGCCATCATCGCGCTGCGCCGCCAGCTGCGGAAGAATGCGCTGGCCTGCCTGCTGCTCGCACAGGGCACGCCGCTGATCCTCGCCGGCGACGAGGTCGCGAACACGCAAGGTGGCAACAACAACGCCTATTGCCAGGACAACGAGACCGGCTGGATCGGCTGGGAGAACCTCGGCACGGACGACGACGCCATCGATTTCATCAGCCACCTCACCGCACTGCGCCAGCGCTTCGGCCAAATCCGCTGCCAGCGCTGGCTCGACGGCCGCCGCACCGACGGCAGCTACGGCGTGCTCTGGCTGACGCCCGCGGCCGAAGAGATGAAGGAATCCGACTGGAAATTCCCCGAGAGCCGTTTCCTCGCCTATGTGCTGGGGCCGATGGAACCAGGACAGGCGCCGATCTTTATCGTGCTCAATGCCGCACCGCAGGAGATCGTGTTCAGGATGCCGAGGATGGCGGAATACAGGAGCTGGCGGCAGGTCTTGAACACGACCAAGGCTGAGCAAACGGCTGAGCAATTCGCATCCGGCGCCGATACCAGGGCACCGCCGCGCTCGGTGCTGGCATTTGCAGGCTCCACATGAACAGACAACATTTCGGCGCCGAGCTGACACCTGACGGCACGCGCTTCCGGCTCTGGGCGCCGGCGGCCAAGCGCGTCGACCTCCTGCTCGACAACCCGCATCCGCTCACGCGCGATGCAGCCGGCTGGTACGTCGCCGAGGTCCCGGGCGCGCGCGCCGGCACGCGTTACAAATTCCGCGTCGATGACGAAGTCGATGTGCCGGATCCCGCCTCCGCATTCCAGCCGGACGACGTGTTCGGCCCGAGCGATGTGGTCGACCACGCCGCCTTCAAGTGGCGCGCGACGGACTGGCGCGGACGCCCCTGGCATGAGGCCGTCGTCCTCGAGGCCCATGTCGGCACCTTCACCCGAGAGGGCACCTATCGCGCCATGATCGACAAGCTCGATCATCTCGTGGCGACCGGCATCACCGCGCTCGAGCTGATGCCGCTGGCGGATTTCGCCGGGAAGCGCAACTGGGGCTATGACGGCGTGCTGTGGTACGCGCCCGACAGCGCCTACGGCCGGCCCGAGGACCTCAAGACCCTGATCGACGAAGCGCATCTGCGCGGGCTGATGGTGATGCTCGACGTGGTCTATAACCATTTCGGCCCCGAGGGGAATTATCTCGGCCGCTATGCGCCGTCCTTCTTCAGTGACGCGCACACCCCGTGGGGCAGCGCTATCGATTATCGTGTGCCCGAGGTGCGCGCGTTTGCGATCGGCAGCGTGGTGAGCTGGCTGCGCGACTATCGCTTCGACGGGCTGCGGTTCGATGCGGTCAACACCATCGTCGAAGCAGGCGAAGTCTCCGTGCTCCATGACTTCAGCAATGCCGCCGGCAAGCTCGCCACCGAGACCGGCCGCTATATCAACCTCGTGCTCGAAAACGGCGACAACATTGCAAGCCTGCTCGATGCCGCCGAGGATCCGCCGCACGGCAAATTCCGCGGCCAATGGAACGACGACTATCATCACGCCTGGCACGTGCTGCTGACCGGTGAGACGCAGGGCTATTATGGCGACTACCGGGCGCCGAAGCAGGACCTCGCACGCGCGCTGTCGTCCGGCTACATCTACCAGGGCGAAGTCTCGGAGTTCTGGGGCGGCAAGGCCCGCGGCGAGCCGAGCGGCATACTGTCGCCGACCTGCTTCATCAACTTCCTGCAGAACCACGACCAGATCGGCAACCGGCCGCTCGGCGATCGTCTCGTCAGCATTGCCCGGCCGGAGGCGGTCGCGGCGGCGCTGGCGGTGACGCTGATCGCGCCGACCACGCCGATGCTGTTCATGGGCGAGGAATGGGGCGCGACGACGCCCTTCCCGTTCTTCTGCGATTTCAAGGGCGAGCTCGCCAATGCCGTCCGCGCCGGACGACGCAAGGAGTTCGCCTGGGCCTATGCCAAATATGGCGACGACATTCCCGACCCGCTCGCCGACGAAACGGTGCGGTCGGCCGTGCTCGACTGGGCGGCGCTCGGCCATGATCCGGCGCGCGCGCGGCTTGCGCTGGTGCGCGACCTGCTCGCCGTTCGCCGGCAGGAGATCATGCCCCGGCTCAAAGGGTGCCGTTTCGGCGATGCCATCGTGGCTGGCGACCTGTTGACGGCGCATTGGCAGATGGGCGACGGCAGCACGCTGCGGCTGACAGCCAATTTGTCCGCTCGCGACATCCCCGATGGACCGGAGCCGAAGGGAACTGCGATCTGGGGCGGCGCGTTGTCGAGCGACCTCCCCGGCTGGGCGGTGCGCTGGCACATCGGATAGCACAATGCCTCCGGCGATCCCGATCGCGACCTACCGTCTGCAACTCACTGCCGATTTCGACTTCGATGCCGCCGCCGGCGTGGCGCCGTATCTGAAGGCGCTCGGCATCAGCCATGTCTATGCGTCGCCCTTCATGAAGGCGCGCAAGGGCTCGACCCACGGCTATGACGTCGTCGACCACACCAAATTCAATCCGGAGCTCGGCGGCGAGGAGGGCTTTGCGCGGCTGAGCGACGCATTGAAGCGCCATGATCTCGGCCTGATCCTGGATTTCGTGCCGAACCATGTCGGCGTTCACTTCGCCGACAATCCGTGGTGGCTCGATGTGCTGGAATGGGGACCGGCGTCGCCGCACGCGGTCTCCTTCGACATCGACTGGGACCAGCTGCCCTATCGCGCGCGCGGCGGCGTGCTGTTGCCGATCCTCGGCTCGTCCTATGGCCAGGCGCTGGAGCGCGGCGACATCGAGCTGCGCTATGACGCGAACGAGGGCAGCTTCTCGGCCTGGTATTTCGAGCACCGCCTGCCGATCGCGCCGGAGCGCTATGGCGAGGTGCTGCGCACCATCGTCCGCGAGGCCGCGGCCGAAGACAGCCCGACCGGACGCGCGATGCTCGAGCTCGCCGCGCAATACCGGGCGCTGCGTCGCCCCAACCGCGTCGAAGCGCCGGCGCTGAAGGCGGCGATCAAGGCGATCGAGGGCGGCGCCGACGTCATCGCACGCGGCCTCGATGCCTATCGCGCCGGCGAGGACCGCCCGACCCAGACGCTGGCCCTGCATCATTTGCTGGAACGCCAGCACTACAAGCTCGGCCACTGGCGGCTGGCGTCCAGCGACATCAACTATCGCCGCTTCTTCGACGTCAACACGCTGGCCGGCCTCAGGGTCGAGGACGCCGCGACCTTCGAGGCGAGCCACAGCCTCGTGAAGCGGCTGATCGCCGAAGACCGGCTGCAGGGCCTGCGGCTCGACCATATCGACGGCCTGCGCGATCCCGCGCAGTACTTCCAGCGGCTGCGCCGCCTGATCCGCTCCGCGCAGGGCGCGAAGGCCAGGCCGTTCTACATGGTGATCGAGAAGATCCTCGGCGAGGACGAGAAGCTGCCGAAATTCAGCGGCGTTCACGGCACCACCGGGTATGAATGGATGAACACGATCAGCCAGGCACTGGTCGACGGTCGCGGCCTCGATCCGCTGAACGAGATCTGGCGCCAGATCAGCAACCAGTCGCCGAACCTGACGCCAGTGTTGCGCGAGGCCAAGCAACGCGTGCTGGAGACGCTACTCACCAGCGAATTCACCGTGCTGGCGCGGCTGCTTGCGCGCATTGCCAGCGGACACTACTCGACCCGCGACTTCTCCGGCGACAGTCTGCGGCAGGCGCTCGAGCTCTATGTGCTGCACTTTCCGGTCTATCGGACCTATCTGACCGCCTCCGGTCCCGCCGCGCATGACCGCACGCTGATCAGCGAGACCATCGAGCGCGCTCGCGCCGACTGGTTCGCCGCCGACGAAGGCATCTTCGATTTCCTGCGCGATGCCTTGACCATGGACCTTTTGCAGCCCGGCCGGCCGCCGCATGGCGCGCCGCGGGTGCGACGCTTCGCGCTGAAGGTGCAGCAATTCACCGGGCCGATGATGGCGAAGTCGCTGGAGGATACCGCCTTCTATCGCTATCACCGACTGCTGGCGCTCAACGAGGTTGGCGGCGATCCGGCGGCGAGCGCGATCGCGCCCGAGACCTTCCACGCCATGATGCAGGCCCGCGCCCGCGAATGGCCGCACGGCATGACGGCGACCGCGACCCACGACACCAAGCGCGGCGAGGACGCCCGCGCCCGCATCATGGCGCTTGCGGAAATCCCCGGCGAATGGACCAGCGCGGTGGCGCGCTGGAAGGTCCTGAATGCGCCGCATCTGGTGCTCGACGGCGAGATGCGCGCGCCATCGGCGACGTTCGAATACATGCTGTATCAGGCCCTGCTCGGCGCCTGGGATCCCGATGATGCGTCGCTCGCCGCCCGCATCCAGGCCTACGCGCTGAAGGCGGCGCGCGAGGGCAAGCAGGAAACCAGCTGGCTCAATCCGCACCAGCCTTACGAGGCCGGCGTGAAAGCCTTCATCGAGCGAATCCTCGATCGCAAGACTTCGCCGGAATTCCTCGATGCGCTGGGGACGCTGGCGCAACGGACCGCGTTGATCGGCGCGCTGAATTCGCTCAGCCAGATCACGCTGAAGGCAACCATGCCGGGCGTGCCGGATTTCTACCAGGGCACCGAAAGCTGGGATCTTTCGCTGGTCGACCCGGACAACCGCCGCCCGGTCGACTTTGCCGAACGGACAGGAATGCTCGCCGCACTGGAGACGCCGGATTGGGATGCGCTGGCGCAAGACTGGCGCGACGGCCGCCTCAAATTCGCATGGACGCGGCATCTGCTCCGGCTCCGCAACGAGATGGCCGATGTGTTCACCAGCGGCGACTACATGCCGCTCGCGGTCAGCGGCCCGCACCGCGATCACGTCATTGCCTTCGCGCGGCGCCATGGCCGCGAGGCGGCCATCGTTGCGGTGGCAAGGTCATTCGCCCCGTTCACGCAGGGCGGCCGCAGCTGGCCGCGCCCCGAGGCTTTTGAAGGTGAAATCGACGCGGCTGGATATGCGCTCAGGGATGGCGCAACCCGGATTCAGCTCCCGGAACTGTTCGGCAATCTGCCGGTTGCCGTGCTCAAGACAAAGGTCGCGGGGACGAAACGCACCGCAAGGCCGGCCCGCTCGCACGCCTGACGTCCTGCGTCAGCGCTTGGTCAGCAGCAATTTCCCGCGCTTCTGGATCGCCACCTGCGCGACCTCGGCGAACCGTTGCAGCAGCCACGGCAGCGTCACCTCGACGCGCACATGGGCATCCTCGACATCGACATGCCCGGCCGCGACCTGCCCCAGCGCCCGGACACGAAAGCTCATCCGGTTGTCGTCCCAGCGCTCCTCGTCGACGCTTATGACCGGCAGGTTCGCCGTCGCGCGCGACAGGCCCGTTTTCAAGCGGCGCATCGCCTCGTCGCGGCCGAGGCTATGGGGTATCGAAACGATCAGCGGCGCCGACATTGCGATGCACTCCTCCGTGGGTTTGGTTGATGTAGTTCTGTTCCAAGGCAAACGGAAGAACCACACAGGTTTATCACAGCGCCAACTCCGGAACCTTCACAGTTACGGGTTGTTTTCCTTCCCGAAGGGCAGAAACGAGACGGGCCCGCGGGGCTGAGGAGACGCTAGATGTCAATTGGAACGATCATTCTCATCATTCTGGTCATTGCGCTGCTTGGCGGCTTCAGCGGCATCGGCGGCGGACCGTTTTACGGCACCGGCTATTACGGCGGCGGCGGGCTCGGCCTGGTCGTCGTGATTCTGCTGATCCTGCTCCTGATGGGACGACTGTAGCCCTTGGTAGCGTTGCGTCCTGCCGATATCGACGACCAGCATCACCCGCGAAAGCGGGTGGTGCTTCGTTGGACGGCGCTTACTTGGCCGCGAGCTTCTTCATCGCCGACTTGATCGACGACGCCGCATCCTCGTAGCCATCCCAGGCCTTCGTCTTCGCGAGCAAGGCCGGCACGGTGCGCAGCGTGAATTTCTTCGGATCGAGATCACCGCGCAGCTGCGGCCAGGTCAGCGGCATCGACACTGTCGCCCCCGGACGCGCCCGCGGCGACAACACCGCGACCGCCGTCGACATCCTGTCGTTGCGCAAATAGTCGAGGAAGATCTTTCCCGTGCGCTTGGCCTTGGACATGTTGATCAGATAGCGCTCGGGATCGTCCTGCGCCATCCACTGGCAGACCGCCTGCGCGAACCCCTTGGCCTCCTTCCACGTCACCTTGTCCCTGCTGCCTGCGAGCAGCGGTGTGACGACGTGCAGACCTTTGCCGCCGGTGGTCTTGCAGAAGCTTTCGAGGCCGACCGCGGTCAGCCGTTGCCGCATGTCCTTGGCGGCGTCGATCACGTCGGTGAATGCAACATCGGGCGCGGGATCGAGATCGAACACCAGCCGGCCCGGCGTGTCATAGGCATCGGGCGCGCAATTCCAGGGATGCAGCTCGAGACCGCCGAGCTGCGCGACTGCTGCCAGGCCCTCGATCTGGTCGATCTGCAAATAGGGTTTACGGTCGCCCGAGACCTTCGCAAGCTTGAGCAGTTTTGATGTGCCGGCCATCGCATGACGCTGGAAGAAGGTCTCGCCCTTGATGCCGTCGGGCGCACGCACGATCGAGCACGGCCGGCCCTTGAGATAGGAGATCATCCATTCGCCGACCGCCTCGAAATAGTTCGCGAGGTCGAGCTTGGTCACCGGCTCGCCATCGCCCGCATCGGGCCACAGCGCCTTGTCCGGGTGCGAGATGACGACACCCATCACCTCGCTGGACGCCTTCCCGGTGCCCTTCTTCGCCACGCCCTTGGCCATCGGCTTCACCACTTTGGTTACAACCGGCCGCTCGGCCTCGACCTCGTGCGCCGGCTTGTCCTGGCGCAGGCCCTTGAAGGCGGCCTGGCGGATATTGCCGGCGTCGGTCCAGCCGGCGAACTCGATCTCGGCGACCAGCTCCGGCTTGAGCCAGTGCACGTCGCGGGTCTTCTTCGGCGCGTCCTTGCCGCCGAACGGACTCTTGTCCGCCTCCGCCGCCTTCAGTGCCGGCATGATGCGGCGGACCGTGTCCTGGCCGAAGCCGGTGCCGACGATGCCGACAAACGCCAGATGATCGCCGCGATAGACGCCCGCCATCAGCGAGCGAAATTTGCCATTGGTGGTCTTCCAGCCGCCGAGCACCACCTCATGGCCGGCGCGGATTTTTGCCTTGGTCCAGTCGTCGGAGCGACTGGAACGGTAGGCGCCGTCGAGCCGTTTGGAGACGATGCCTTCGAGGCCGAGCTTGCGCGCGGATTCCAGCACCGCCTCGCCGCGCTGCTCGAAATGTTCGACATAGCGGATCAGAGGGTTCTTGCCCTTGCGCGCCGCGAGCAATTGCTTCAGCCGCGTCTTGCGCTCGGCGAGCGGCAGCGGGCGCAGGTCCTCGGTGCCGGCGAACAGCAGGTCGAACGCGTAGAAGATCAGCCGATCCGTCTTGCCGTCGGAGAGCGCGGCCTGCAGCGTCGAAAAATGCGGCGTGCCGTTCTTGTCGAGCGCGACGATCTCGCCATCGATCAGCGCGTCGGGCAGCTTCTCCGCCTCCTTCACGATCGCGCCGAACTTGGCGGTCCAGTCGAGCCCCTTGCGCGTCTTCAGCACGGCCTCGCCGTCTTCGACGCGGAGCTGCACGCGGTAACCGTCGAACTTGATCTCGTGGCACCAGCCCGTGCCATTGGGTGGAGACTCCACCGCGGCGCAGAGCTGCGGCGCGACGAAATCGGGCATCTCCGATACCTGCTTCGGTTTCGCCTGCCGCGTCACTTTCAGCCGCTCCTTGGGCGCCGGCGCCTTGGTCCTGGCGCGCGCGTCCGCAGCCATGCCGTGGTTGGACTGCCAGACCGCGTCCGCCTTGGCCTTGCCGTTGCCCTTGGCCAGCATGAACGGCTTCGGCGCCCGGCCCTTGCCGGCCGCGATCTGCGCCATCGAGCGTCCGGAGGCGACCGAACGGTCTTCGTCGAGGATCTCCTCGCCGTTGCCGTCAACGGCATATTCGTCGCGGTGCTTGATCAGGAGCCAGTTGGTGCGCTTGCCGCCAAAGCGGTCGCCCTTCATCCGCACCAGCACCCAGCTGCCGTGCAGCTTGTCGCCCTCAAGCGTGAACTTCAGGTCGCCCTTCTTGAAGCCGCGCTCGGGATCGTCCGATTCCCAAGTGCCGCGATCCCACAGCTGCACCGTGCCGCCGCCGTACTGGCCTTCGGGAATGGTGCCTTCGAAATCGCCATAGTCGAGCGGATGATCCTCGACCTCCACCGCCAGCCGCTTGTCATGCGGATCGAGCGAGGGCCCGCGCGTCACCGCCCAGGACTTGAAGACGCCATCGAATTCGAGCCGCAGATCGTAATGCAACCGCGTCGCGTCGTGCTTCTGGATGACGAAGCGCCGCTGCTTGCTGGGTGCGACCTTGACGTCGCCCGACGGCTCGCTGGTCTTCTCGAAGTCGCGCTTCTTGCGATAGGTGGACAGGTTTCTCAGCGACACAACAAACCTCGGCAAACCCTTGGCGCAAACGACGGCCGCCGCCTCCGTGCGGCCATCAGGAACCAAAACCCACGGTATCCGTTCAAGTTCCAAACTCAAGCTGTTTGGAGGCGATCATGGCCGCTCCCCGCGCCTACTGGAAAGGCACGCTCAAGCTCTCGCTGGTGTCATGCCCGGTGGCGCTCTACCCGGCCTCGACCGCGGTCGAGAAGACCCGCTTCCACATGATCAACCGGGAGACCGGCAACCGGCTGAAGCAGCAGATGGTCGATACCGAGACCGGCGACGTTGTCGAGGGCGATCAGAAGGGCCGCGGCTACGAGGTCAGCAAGGGCAAATATGTCGAGATCGAGAAGGACGAGCTCGAAGCGGTGCAGATCGAGAGCAACCATACCATCGACATCGACAGCTTCGTGCCCGAGGGCGAGATCGACAAGCGCTATCTCGACCACCCCTACTACATCAGGCCCGACGGCAAGGCCGGCGTCGACGCGTTCGCGGTGATCCGCGACGCCATGAAGGATCAGGACCGCGTCGCGCTGGCGCGGATCGTGCTGACCAACCGCGAGCATGTGATCGCGATCGAGCCGCTCGACAAGGGCATGCTCGGCACCACCTTGCGTTACCCCTACGAGCTGCGCGACGCCGACGATTATTTCGACGACATCAGGAGCCCGAAGGTCACGAAGGACATGATCGAGCTCGCCGGCCATATCCTCGACAGCAAGGCCGCGCATTTCGATCCGTCGAAATTCAAGGACGAGTACGAGACCGCGCTGAAGGCCCTGGTCCGCCGCAAGGCGGCCGGCAAGCCGATCAAGGCCGCCGAGCGCGAGGAGAAGCCAAGCAACGTCGTGAGCCTGATGGACGCGCTGCAGCAGAGCCTGAAAGGCGGCAAGAGCGGCGCAAGGCGCTCGCGCTCCACCGCGCGCCGCCCGACCCCGCATCGCCGCGCCGCCAAGAAGGCGCACCGGTCAAGCGCGCGGCGACGCAAGGCGGGATGAGATCTCTCGTCCTTGCGAGCGCAGCGAAGCAATCCATCTCTCCACATACGCGGAGGGATGGATTGCTTCGTCGCTACGCTCCTCGCAATGACGGATGGATGCAACTCGTCCGCTACTTCTTCTTCGAGCTCTTCCGCTTCTTGGCAGTCTTGCGCTTCTTCGCCGTCTTCTTCTTTGACGACTTCTTCGGCACTTTCCTGCCCTTGGCGCGTGCCTCGGACAAGCCGATCGCGATCGCCTGCTTGCGGCTCTTCACCTTCTTCTTGGAGCGGCCGCTGCGCAGCGTGCCGGCCTTGCGTTTCTTCATCGCGCGCTCTACATCGCCCGATGCCTTCCGCGAATATTTCCTTGCCATGGCTTGTCTCCCGCTAACGGAAAACAAGCCTCGATGGCAGCGAAAGTTCCGTTTGGTGTCGTCGGGCGACGGCACCAACGTAGCCCGCATGAGCGCAGCGACATGCGGGAGATGCCCCGGATATCGCTTCGCTCATCCGGGCTACCTGTTAGTCCGCCGCGCGCAGCCGATAGCCGATGCCGGTCTCGGTCAGCACGAATTGCGGACGCTCCGGGTCGGTCTCGATCTTCTGGCGAAGCTGGCGCACATAGACGCGCAGATACTGCGCATCGGTCAGTTCGTCCCACAATTCCTTCAAGAGGAAGCGGTGGGTCAGCACCTTGCCGGCATGCTGAACCAGCACGCGCAACAGGTCATATTCCTTCGGCGACAGCTTGATCTCTTTGTCGCCGACCTTGACGATCCGGCGCACCAGATCGACCGAAAGATCGCCGGAGCGAAACACCGGCCGCTCGCCCTGCACCTGCAACTGGTGCCGCAGCGCCGCGCGCAGCCGCGCCAGCAATTCGTCCATGCCGAACGGCTTGGTCAGGTAGTCGTCGGCGCCGAGATCGAGCGCCTGCACCTTGCCGGCCTCGTCGCCGCGGCTCGACAGCACCACGATCGGCACGCTCTCGTTGCGGCCGCGGATCATGCGCAAGAGGTCATGGCCCTGAATGTCGGGCAATCCGAGGTCGAGGATGATCAGCGCCGGTCCCTCACCCAGCATCTCCAGCGCCAGCTTGCCGTTGGATGCCTCGAGGATGTCATAGCCCTGCGTGCTCAGCCCCATCCGCAGCAACTTGCGGATCGGCGGCTCGTCGTCGATGACCAGGACCTTGATCGGCGTCGCGTTCATGCAGCAGTGTCCAGCGCGTTGGTGTCGGCAGGGATCGGCAGGCGGATAGTGATGACGGCGCCGCTGCGGTCGGCGCGGTTGGCCGCCGCGATCGTGCCGCGCATCGCCTCGACGAAGCCGCGCGAAATCGCAAGCCCGAGGCCGGTACCGGGACGGACATGGTCGCCCTTCTCGGCGCGATAGAATTTGTCGAACACGCTTTCGAGCTCGGCCGCGGGAATCCCGTTGCCTTCATCGAGGATCTGCAGCGCGATGGTGTCGCGATCGCGCGCGCCGCGGATCGAGATCGTGGTGTCCGACGGGGCGTATTTGGCAGCGTTGTCGAGCAGGTTGAACAGCACCTGCTCGAACAGCACGGCGTCGAGCTCCAGCATCGGCAGGTCGGCCGCGAGCTCCAGCGACACCCGGTGATGCACCAGGATCTTGCTCGCCCGCCGCAGCGCGCTGCCGACGATCTCGCCGACATCATGGCGCGCCGTGTTCGGCACGATCGCGCCGGATTCCAGCTTGGTCATGTCGAGCAGATTGGCGATGAACCGATTCAGCCGCTCGGACTCGTCGATCACGGTGGCGAGCAGATCGTGCTTCTGCGCATCGCTCAGGTTGGCGCCGAGGTCGCGCAGCGCCGAGGCCGAGCCGAGCACCGAGGCCAGCGGCGTCTTGAGATCGTGCGAGATCGAGGTCAGGAGCGCGCCGCGCAGCCGGTCGGATTCCACCGTGCGCTTGACGCGATCCATGTCCTCGACCAGCAGCACGCGCTCGATTGCGAGCGCGCCCTGATCGACCAGCGCGTCGAGCAGCCGGCGCTGGTCCGGCGTCAGCAAGGGCCCGGTGCGGTCGTCATCGATGCCGATCACGCCGATCGGGCCGCGGCCGGTGCGCATCGGCAGGAACAGTCGTTTGCCGCCCGGCAGCGTGTCGGAGCCGCGGCCGGCCGGACGGTCGTTGCCCCAGGCCCAGTTTGCGGCGGCGAGATCGGCCTGGTCGAGCTGATCCTCCGGCGGATAGCCGCTCTTGACGGTCAGCATGCCGTCCTCCGGCAGCAGCAGCACCACGCGCACCTTGAGCATCAGCGCGATCTGGTAGGCGGTCGCCCACAGCACGTCGTCCAGCGTCGCGGTGCCGGCAAGCTTGCGGCTGAAGGCGTAGAGCGATTCGGTGGTGCGGACGCGGCTGATCGCGGTGTCGGCCTGGGTGCGCACCCGCGCCGCGACGTTGGAGACCAGCAGCGCGATCAGCATGAAGAAGAAGAACGCCGCGACATTGGTCGGGTCGGTGATGGTGAAGGTATAGACCGGCGGCAGGAAGAAGAAATTGTAGCACAGCGAGGCCGCGACGCTCGCCAGCAGCGACGGCCCGAGGCCGTAGCGCGCCGCGGCGCCGACCACGGCGGTGAGGAACACGAGGTCGACATTCTCGATGCCGAAGAACGGCTGGATCAGCTTGGCCGCGCCGAGCCCGAGCGCCGCCAGCAGCAGCGCCATCAGATAGGGCCGCGGATTGAACGGCTCCTGCCGCTGCGCGGTCTGCACCGCCGCCTTGCCGACCGGCAGCTCGTCGCCGGCGATCACGTTGACGCTGATATTGCCGGCGCGGCGCACCAGATCGTGCACCACGGACCCATGCGTCAGCTCGAACCAGCGCGAGCGCGTCGACTTGCCGATGATGATCTGGGTGACGTTGTTGGCCTGGGCGAAATTGATGACGTCGTCGGCGATACGGCGGCCGACGCCGGGCAGCGTCAGCGCCTCGCCGCCGAGCGATTCCGCGAGCCGCATGGTGTCGGCCAGCCGGTCGCGCTGCTCGTCGGAAAGTTGCAGGCTGCGCCGCGTCTCGATGCTGACCGCGGTCCATTGCGCGTGCAGCCGGTCGGCGAGGCGCTTGGTGTAGCGCACGAGGCCGGCCGCGCGCGGATCCTCGCTCAGGCAGACCAGGATGCGCTCGCCGGCGGCCCAGGGGCCGGCAATCGCATTGGCCTGCATGTGGTTGAGCAGCTGCTCGTCGACCCGCTCGGCCGTGCGGCGCAGCGCCAGCTCGCGCAGCGCGGTCAGATTGCCGGGCGAGAAGTAGTGTTCCAGCGCCCGCTCGGCCTGCTTGGGCACATAGACCTTGCCCTCCTTGAGCCGCTGGATCAGGTCGTCGGGCGTCAGGTCGATCAGCTCGATGGCATCGGCGCGATCGACCACCGAGTCCGGCACCGTCTCGCGCACCCGCACATGGGTGATCTGCGCGACGACGTCGTTGAGGCTCTCGATGTGCTGGATGTTGATCGCGGTGTAGACGTCGATGCCGTTCGACAGCAATTCCTCGACGTCGAGATAGCGCTTGGGATGCCGGCTGCCCGGCGCATTGGTATGGGCGAGCTCGTCGACCAGCGCGAGCTGCGGCCGCCGCGCGATCAATGCATCGAGGTCCATCTCCTCGAGCGTCTGGTCGCGATAGGTCAGCCGCTTCCGCGGCAGCACCTCGAGACCCCTGAGCAGCGTCTCGGTCTCGACCCGACCGTGGGTTTCGACGACGCCGACCACGACGTCGACGCCCGCCTTCAGGCGGGCGTGGGCGCTCGAGAGCATCTCGTAGGTCTTGCCGACGCCGGGGGCGGCGCCGATGAAGATCTTCAGCCGTCCCGATCGATCGGTCTCCCGGCGCGCCGCCTCCAGCAGCGCATCCGGCGAGGGTCGTTTGTCAGGGTCGCGCTGATTGGCCATACCGCAATATAGTCATCCTGCGAGGGGCAGCCTACTCTCCTATTTTGGCTTTGCCGCGTCGAGCGCCAGGTTGAGCGCAAGAACGTTAACACGGGGCTCGCCGATCACGCCGGCGAAGCGGCCCTGCGTGGTCTGCGTCACCAGCTCACGCACTGCGTCCTCGGACATGCTGCGCGCTTTGGCGACCCGCGGCACCTGGAACAGCGCGGCGTCCGGCGAGATATCCGGATCGAGCCCGCTGCCCGACGTGGTCACAAGATCGACCGGCACGCTGGCGGACGGGTTCTCCGCCTTCAGCTTCTCGACATCCTCCTTGACCCGGTCGTTCAGCGCCTTGCTGGTCGGGCCGAGGTTGGAGCCGCCGGAATTGGCCGCGTTGTAGGGCGCCGGCACTGTCTTCGTGGAGTCGTTCGGATCGGGCGCGACCGTCGCCGACGGCCGGCCATGGAAGTATTTATCTTCCTTGAACTCCTGCCCGATCAGGGCGGAGCCGATCACCTTGCCGTCCTGCTCGATCAGGCTGCCTTGCGCCTGGCGCGGGAAGATGACGCCGGCGATGCCGGTGATGGCGAGCGGATAGGCAAGGCCCGTGATCGCGGTCAGCAGGACCAGCACGAGGATGGCGGGGCGGATTTCTTTCAGCATGACTGGTCTCCTAAATCTCTTTCGTCATTGCGAGCGAAGCGAAGCAATCCATGGATCGGCATAACGGATGGATGGATTGCTTCGTCGCTTCGCTCCTCGCAATGACGTTGTGGTTAAGCCAGGCCCAAAGCGGCGACGACGAGGTCGATCGCCTTGATGCCGATGAACGGGATGACGATGCCGCCGAGACCGTAGATCATCAGGTTACGGCCGAGCAGCGCGCCGGCACCCACCGCGCGATACTTGACGCCCTTCAGCGCCAAGGGAATCAGCGCGATGATGATCAGCGCATTGAAGATGATCGCCGACAGGATCGCGCTTTGCGGACTCGCCAGGTGCATCACGTTCAGCACCTGAAGCTGCGGATAGAACGCGAGGAACATCGCCGGGATGATCGCAAAGTACTTCGCGACGTCGTTGGCGATCGAGAACGTGGTCAGCGCGCCGCGGGTCATCAGCAGCTGCTTGCCGATCTCGACCACCTCGATCAGCTTGGTCGGGTTGGAATCGAGGTCGACCATGTTGCCGGCCTCGCGGGCGGCCTGCGTGCCGGTGTTCATGGCGACGCCGACATCGGCCTGCGCCAGCGCCGGCGCGTCGTTGGTGCCGTCGCCGCACATCGCGACCAGCTTGCCCTTGGACTGCTCGTCGCGGATCAGCTTGAGCTTGTCCTCGGGGGTTGCCTGCGCCAGGAAGTCGTCGACGCCGGCCTCGGCCGCGATCGCGGCCGCGGTCATCGGGTTGTCGCCGGTGATCATCACGGTGCGGATGCCCATGCGGCGCAGTTCGGCAAAGCGCTCGCGGATACCGCCCTTGACGATGTCCTTCAGGTGCACGACGCCGAGCAGCTTGCCGTCCTTGGCGACGGCCAGCGGCGTGCCGCCGGCCTTTGCGATCTCGTCGGCGATCGACTGGATCTCGCGCGCTTCGGCGCTCATCGTCGCCGCGAGCGCGCGGACGGTGTTGCCCGAGGCGACGGTGCGGGGCGAGCCGCCGTCGATATAGGCAAGGATCGCGTCCACCGCGCCCTTGCGGACCGACGACGTGCCGGCATCGATGCCGCTCATGCGGGTCTGCGCGGTGAACGGCACGAAGGTCGCGGCAAGCTCATGCATGTCGCGTCCGCGGATGCCGTATTTCTCCTTGGCGAGCACCACGATCGAGCGGCCTTCCGGCGTCTCGTCGGCCAGCGAGGCAAGCTGCGCTGCGTCGGCGAGGTCCTGCTCGGCGACGCCGCGGATCGGACGGAATGCGGTCGCCTGGCGGTTGCCGAGCGTGATGGTGCCGGTCTTGTCCAGCAGCAGCGTATCGACGTCGCCGGCAGCCTCCACCGCGCGGCCAGACATCGCCAGCACGTTGAAGCGCACCAGGCGGTCCATGCCGGCGATGCCGATCGCCGACAGAAGCGCGCCGATCGTGGTCGGGATCAGCGTCACGAACAGCGCCACCAACACCACGACCGAAATCGAGCCGCCGGCATAGGCCGCATAGCTCGGGATCGTCACCGTCGCGAACACGAAGATGATGGTGAGGCCGGCCAGCAGGATGTTGAGCGCGATCTCGTTCGGCGTCTTCTGCCGCTCGGCGCCCTCCACCAGCTTGATCATGCGGTCGATGAAGGTCGAGCCCTGGGCTGCGGTGATGCGGACACGGATCCAGTCCGACAGCACCTGGGTGCCGCCGGTGACCGCGGAACGGTCGCCGCCGGACTCGCGGATCACGGGCGCGGATTCACCCGTGATCGCGGCTTCATTGACCGAGGCCACGCCTTCGATCACCTCGCCGTCGGACGGGATGTTGTCGCCGGCCTCGACCAGCACGACGTCGCCGACCTTCAGCGAGGTGCCGGGCACCATGCGATAGGTCCGGTCGGTGCCGGTGAGCAGCTTGGCCTGGCTCTCGGTGCGGGTCTTTTTCAGCGATTCCGCCTGCGCCTTGCCGCGGCCTTCGGCAACGGCCTCGGCGAAGTTGGCGAACAGCACCGTGAACCAGAGCCAGAGGATAATCTGGAAGGTGAAGCCGAGATTGGCGCTGCCGGTGACGAGGTCGCGGACGAAGATCACCGTGGTCAACGCGGCCACGACCTCGACCACGAACATCACGGGGTTCTTCGCCATCAGCCTAGGATCGAGCTTGACGAAGGCCGAGCGGATCGCCGGCACCAGGATCTTCGGGTCGAACATGGTCGACGCCGTCACCTGCTTTTGCAGTCTTGTGGTTTCCATGGTTGTCACTCCGGACAATTCGATCAGAACAGGGTGTTGGCGTTCATGGCGAGGTGCTCGACGATCGGCCCGAGCGCCAGCGCCGGGAAGAAGGTGAGACCGCCGATGATCAGGATCACGCCGATGACGAGGCCGACGAACAGCCCGCCGGTGGTCGGGAAGGTGCCCGCCGAGGCCGGGATCGACTTCTTCTCGACCAGCGAACCTGCAATGGCCATCGCCGGCACGATCATGAAGAAGCGGCCGACGAACATCGCGGAGGCGAGCGTCAGATTGTAGAACAGGGTGTTGCCGGTGAGGCCCGCGAAGGCCGAGCCGTTGTTGCCGGTCGCCGAGGTGAACGCGTACAGCACCTCGGTGAAGCCGTGCGGGCCGGAGTTCGCCATCGAGGCCACCGCCGACGGCAGTACCACGCCGACCGCGGTCCAGCCGAGATACATCAGCGGCAGCACCAGGATCGCGAGCATCGCCATCTTGACCTCGCGCGCCTCGATCTTCTTGCCGACATATTCCGGAGTGCGGCCGACCATCAGGCCGGCGACGAAGATCGCCAGCACGACGAACAGCAGCATGCCGTAGAAGCCGGCGCCGACGCCGCCGATGATGACCTCGCCGAGCTGCATGTTGATCAGCGGGATCATGCCGCCGAGCGCGGTGAAGCTGTCATGCATGGCATTGACCGCGCCGCAGGAGGCGGCAGTCGTGACGACGGCGAACAGCGAGGACGCGACGATGCCGAAGCGGACCTCCTTGCCCTCCATGTTGCCGCCGGTGAGACCGAGCGCGTGCAGCGCCGAGGTGCCGTTGGCTTCCGCCCAGTAGGTGACGGTGACGCCGGCGACGAACAGGATGCCCATCACGGCGAAGATCGCCCAGCCCTGGCGCTCGTTGCCGACCATGCGGCCGAACACGTTGGTCATGGCGGCGCCGAGTGCGAAGATCGAGACCATCTGCACGAGGTTCGACAGCGCGGTCGGATTCTCGAACGGATGCGCGGCGTTGGCGTTGAAGAAGCCGCCGCCATTGGTGCCGAGCATCTTGATCGCGACCTGCGAGGCCACGGGCCCGAGCGCGATGGTCTGCTTGCCGCCCTCCAGCGTGGTGGCGTCGACATAAGCGCCGAGCGTCTGCGGCATGCCCTGCCAGACCAGGAACAGCGCGTAGACGACGCAGATCGGCAGCAGCACGTAGAGCGTGCAGCGCGTGACATCAACCCAGAAATTGCCGACGGTGCGCATCGACGAGCGGGTGAAGCCGCGGATCAGCGCCATCGCCAGCGCGATGCCGGTCGCCGCCGACAGGAAATTCTGGTGGGTGAGGCCGACCATCTGGACCAGATAGGACAGCGTGCTCTCGCCGCCGTAGTTCTGCCAGTTGGTGTTGGTGATGAAGGAGATCGCGGTGTTGAAGGAAAGGTCCTCGGCGACCGCCGACTGTCCGGCCGGGTTGAACGGCAGCACCGCCTGCAGCCGCATCAGGCCGTAGATGATGGCGAAGCCGCCGACATGGAACAGCAGCATGGCGACCGTATAGGTCAGCCAGTGCTGCTCGCGCCGCTCGTCGACGCCGCCGACCCAGTAGATGCCGCGCTCGACCGGGCGCAGCACGGGCGCCAGGAAGGTGCGCTCGCCGTTGAACACGCGGGTCATGTACCAGCCGAGCGGTTTGACCAGCGCGGCAACGATCGCGCAGAACAGAATAATTTGAATCCAGCCGATGACGGTCATTGCGTCAAACCTTTCGAATGGGAGCGAAGCGCAGCATCGACGCGAACAAGCCGAGCAACAGCCCGGTCAGCATCGCGTCGGCTAACAGAATTGTGCAAAGCGCTGACATCGCGGGCCGCCTAGAAGCGTTCGGGCCGCAGCAATGCGTAAGTGAGGTAGAACAGCAGGCCGAGCGAGACGAGGCCGGCGAGCGAGTAATCGAAGATCATCGCCGCCTCCGTTACAGCCGTTCGCAGGCGTAGGCGTAGCCGATGCCGGCCGCGAAGAAGCCGATCGCAAGCGCCGCCATGAGAATGTCCATCATGTGAGACTCCTATGCGTCACAGGGCGCGGGCCATTGCATAGGCGTCCCGCGCCGGATGGCCGTGAGGTGCCATCCGGGACATAGGTTTTCGAGAGGTGGCGAGTAAGGACGTTATAGGAATCCTATAAGTGCCACGAGCTGCGCAGCCGTCGTCCCGGCGAAGGCCGGGACCCATAACCACAGGGCCGAGTTTTGTGATGGCTGGGCCCAGCGCGACACGAAAACTGAAATCGGTGGTTATGGGTCCCGGCCTTCGCCGGGACGACGTGTCTTTATGGAATGCCTATATCTCCGTCCCCCGCCTCATCTCGTTTTCAAATGGCACTCCGGCCATTTTGAGCGTGCGGCCAATGCCTTGAGCTTGGATTTCTTGGGCCGCGCAAGACGAGATGACGCCATGTCCGTACTTTCCCAGAACACCTCCATCGATCTCGGCGACCGGCTGCGCGACGCCTATGCGGTGACAGCCGAATTCATGGCCGACATCATCAGCCAGACCTGCCGGCGCTTTCCCTCGGTCGGACAGAGCGGCAAGACCCGCCAGGTCGAGCGGCTGATCCAGTCGGGCGCCTGGACCGACGCCGCGATCGCGCTGCTCGATCTGGAACTGCCGCAATGGCAGATCCGCCGCCTGGTCTATGACGAGGGCGAGTGGCACTGCGCATTGTCACGCGAACGCGAGCTGCCGGACTGGCTCGACCAGTCGATCGAGACCCACCACACCGATCTTGCACTCGCGATCCTCAGCGCCTTCGTGGAGGCGCAGCGCATCTCGACGCCCGATAGCCGAACCAGCGTGCCGACCGTCCGTCGCGACACGCGCGCGCTGTACGAGCCGCTGTTCGTCGACAATATCGGCTGACGGCGGCGCGGCCGTGGACACCAAACAACTGCCGCGGCAGCTGCAGTCGGTCCAGGTCATGGTCCGGTTCGGCTTCCGGCTCGCCATCATGATCGGCTTTGCCGTGTTCGCCGACGCTGGCTTCGGCAAGGGCCTCGTCACGCTGTTGTGGATGTCGGCCGTGATCTGCGCCTTCGCCGGGATCGCCAAGCGCGAAATGCCGTTTGCCGCAAACCTCAATCACTGGGACGAGATGACCGCCTATGTCGCGCTGTGCGCGCTCGGCAGCGGCATCGTCCAGCGCCTCTAGACCATCCTCACAAATCCTATGCCGCTCCTATGAAGTCGCTGCTCGCACGCGCTCGATTTCATATCCCGCAAATCAGACATTGATCGCGTGACCGTGACTGAAGCGTTTTCGAGCGAGCCGGATACCGGTTCGCGCGAGGAAAACGCGTCAGAAACAAAAAGAAGGACCACCACCGTGAAACTCGTCGAACCTCCCTCGTGTAGCGCCGCGTCCACCGTCGTCTTCATCGGCCGCAACCATCGCGGCCAGTGGGTCGCCCAGCAACAGAACGGCCTCTATGGCGGCCTGTTCGTCAACCGCGCCCAGGCCGTCAAATACGCGCTGTTCGAAAACGGCCAGCATCCTGAAATGATCGTCGAGCTTTCGCGTGAGATCGAGCTCGATATGCGCGGCGAGACCGCGAGCTTCCCCGCAATCCGCGTGGCGTGAGCCACCCATGACTTGACAAACATGACCTGGCAAACGGCTGCGAAAGCCGACACGGCCGGATGGCTGTCGGGCTTCATCCCCGATCTTCCGACCCCCTTCAACCATCGGGGCGAGATCGACGTGGACGCGTTCGGCCGGCTGTGCGAGCGCCAGATCGCGGCCGGCGCCACCGCGCTGGTGGTCGGCGAGACCGCAGGTGAAAGCGCGACGCTGGAGCCCGCGGAACGTGCGCAGCTGGTCCGGATCGCGGCCGGCGTCGCGCGCAAGCGGGTTCGCATCATCGCCGGCGCCGGATCGAACGCGACCGATCGCGCCGTCACATTCACCCGGGCAGCGGAAGCGGCCGGCGCCGATGCCGTCATGTCGGTCGTCCCCTATTACAACAAGCCGATGCCACGGGGCACTGCGGCGCATTTCCACGCGGTCGCCGCGGCCACCACGCTGCCTGTCATCCTGCACGACATTCCGTCGCGCACGGTGAAGGGCCTTGCCGACGAGACCCTGCTCGAGCTCGCCGCATCGCCACGCTTCGTGGGTTTGCGCGACGGCAGCGGTGACGTTGCCCGGCTGGCGCGCCTGCGCTCACGCCTGCCGGCGACGTTCCGGATGCTGACCGGCGACGACGCCTCCTCGCTGGCCTGGCTCGCCGCCGGTGGCGATGGCTGCATCTCAGTCGTGACGAACGTCGCGCCCGATCTGTACGTGGCCGTTCACAGGCATTTCCGCGAGGGACGGTTGTATCAGGCGCGGGAGTTGCACCAGCGGCTGGTGCCGCTTGCGACCTTGCTGGAGCGCGAGCATCCCGCCGCATTGAAGTTCGCGCTGTCGCTTCTGGGATTCATGCCGCCGACGACGCGACTGCCGATCGTGCAATTGAACGGGTCGGCAAAGGCCGAGGTCTCGCAGGCGATGGCTGAGCTTGCCGACGAGTACCTCGCAGCCGCGCATTGAGATTTGCCGACCCGACATAACCCATCGCAATGCACAATGCGATCAGCACACGGTGCCCGTGACGCGGCGCCAACTTGAGGTTCCGAAACGGCGCCCCATATCCACGGCAAGGGAGTGCTTGCCGTGCACACCACCTTCAAGGCGGCCCTCGTTGTTGCGACCGTCCTGGTCGCTCTGGTTGTCTCCATCCGTCCCGGTCCGGCCGCGGACAACAGCCATCTTGCCCTGACCATTTCAATCGACGGGGCAATTGGGCCGGCAGCGGCCAGCTACGTCAAGGACGGCCTGGCCAAGGCCGCCGAGCGCCACGCCGAAATTGTTATCCTGCGTTTGAATACGCCGGGCGGCCTCAGCACCAGCATGCGTGAGATCATCGCCGACGTGCTGGCCTCGCCCGTTCCCGTGGTCGGCTACGTTGCGCCATCCGGCGCCCATGCCGCGAGCGCCGGGACCTATATCCTCTATGCGACCCATCTCGCGGCCATGGCGCCCGGCACCAATATCGGCGCCGCGACGCCGGTGCAGATCGGCGGCCCGATACCGGGGCTGCCGGGCAGCACCCCGGACAAGGGCGGCAAGGACCAGAAGGACGGCGGCCATCCGTCCGAAACCAAGGATGCCATGACGGCGAAGGTGACGAATGATGCCGTTGCCTTCATCCGCAGCCTCGCCGAATTGCGTGGCCGCAATGCCGACTGGGCCGAGAAGGCGGTCCGCGATGCCGCCACCCTCTCCGCCAACGCAGCGCTGCAGGCCAACGTCATCGATCTCACCGCGCGCGATCCGGCCGACCTGCTCAGGCAGGTCGATGGCCGGACCATCGAGCTTCCCGGCGGCAAGACGCAACGCCTGGCGACCACGGACACCGCGATCGAGGCCATCGATCCCACCTGGATCGCGCGCGCGCTTGCGGTCATCACCGACCCCAACATCGCATTCATTCTCCTGATGGTCGGCATCTACGGCCTGATCTTCGAGTTCATGTCGCCCGGTGCCGTGGCGCCCGGGGTTGTCGGGACGATCTGCCTGCTGCTCGGTCTGTACGCACTCAACATGCTGCCGATCAACTACGCGGGCTTCGCCCTGATGCTGGTCGGGATCGCGCTGCTCGCAATCGAAGCCTTCAACCCGACCGTCATGATCGGCCTCGGAGGAATAGTCGCCTTCGTGCTTGGAGCAGCCATGCTGTTTCGGATCGAGGCGCCCGGTTACCGGCTGTCATGGCCGGTCATCGGCATCGTCGCCGCGATGTTCACCGGGCTCATTCTCGTCGTGCTCGGCGCGCTCCGCCGGGCGCGCAAGGGCCCGGTGCGGATCGGTGCGCAAGCCATGCGCGGGCTATCGGCCGAGGTGCTCGACTGGTCCGAGACCACGGGTCACGTCTTCACCAACGGCGAACGCTGGCAAGCGCGCAGCACCGAGACATTCACGGCGGGAGACACGGTCGAGGTCGCCAACATCATCGATTTGACGCTGGTGGTACGGCGCACGCCGGCCTCTCCCGGCGAGGGAGGTAAGGCATGATGCTTGATTATTTCACCTATGCGGCGATCGCGCTGCTGATCATCGTATTCCTGACCCAGGCCGTGCGCGTGCTGCGCGAATACGAGCGCGGCGTCATCTTCACGCTCGGCCGTTTCACCGGGGTGAAGGGCCCGGGGCTCATCATCCTGATTCCGGTGGTGCAGCAGCTGGTGAAGGTCGATCTCAGGGTGGTGGTGCAGGTGGTGCCGCCACAGGACGTGATTTCGCGCGACAACGTCTCGGTCAAGGTCAACGCCGTGCTCTACTTCCGCATCGTCGATCCCGAGCGCGCCATCATCAAGGTCAGCGACTACATGGCTGCGACCAGCCAGCTTGCGCAGACCACGCTGCGTTCGGTGCTCGGCAAGCACGAGCTCGACGAGATGCTGGCGGAACGCGACAAGCTGAACGCCGATATCCAGGAGACCCTCGACAGGCAGACCGACGTCTGGGGCATCAAGGTCACCGGGGTCGAGATCAAGGATATCGATCTCAATGAGACGATGGTGCGGGCGATCGCCAAGCAGGCCGAGGCGGAGCGGCTGCGGCGCGCCAAGGTGATCAACGCGATGGGCGAGCAGCAGGCCGCCGAGAAGCTGGTCGAGGCCGGCCGGATCCTCGCCCAGGAGCCGCAAGCGATGCAGCTGCGCTACTTCGCGGCGCTGCACGACATTGCCGGCGAGCGCTCCTCGACCGTGGTGTTCCCGCTGCCGATGAACCTTCTCGATCACCTGGCGCCGCGACGTGAAGCGACGTGAACTGGTTTGGGAGTAGAAACGACGGTCGCTCAAGGTCGGCGCGCTCGGGATCGTGGGTCTCGTAGGCGCCGCGGCCTCTGCACGTCACTGCGAGCCAACGGGCCGCGCGAACGCGCGCCCGATGACAGGCTCCGCGAAGCAATCCATCGCGCCACATGCGGAGATATGGATTGCTTCGTCGCCATGCTCCTCGCAATGACGCGGATGGGTTCGGGGGCTTAACGCCCGCGATGCTTGGCCCGCCACGCAGGTCCCGGACCGCGCATGTAATGCGCCTCGGGCCGGTAGCCGCCGATCGGCTCCTCGCCGATCCAGGCGAGGAATGCGAGCAGCCCTTCTGCGGCGCGGCGCGGCAGGGCAGCGATGAACAAAACTGTGCGCATCTCAGTAGTCCCACTTCTCGCCGAGCACGACCGGCGCCCGTGGATATCTCTCGGCGTCGCCGCCGAGCATGCCGACGTTGAGGTTGGTCCGCGCCCAATCCTCGTGGCCGCGATGCAGCAGCAGCTCATTGCGGAGCCGATGAATCTTGGCGGCGGCGATCGCACGGTGAACAGTCCTGAAGACGAGGCCGATCCGCCGGAACGTCCGCCGCAGCATCAAGGGCATGGCGCCGGCCGAACCGTGCGGCCGGGCATCGTGGTAATGGAGCAGGGTCATGTGCCACCTTCCCGTTTGGCGGCGCGCGCGAGCGCACCGCATCACGGCAAAAGATGCGGGGAAGGCCGTAGGAATTCGAGAGCAGCCGCGGTCCTGTCACATAGCCGCGGCATAAGCGTCCGGCTGCGGTCCGTGCATCGCGGTCATGCCGCAAATCGCGAGATTTCGGACAATTTTACCCTCGATCAGCGGCGCGAGGGGCAGGTTTACGGTCGGCGGCAAGACCGGTAACCTTGCCTCCCAGTGCGACGTGGAGAGTGCCCATGCGGCCCAAGGATCAGATCAACTGGATGCTGTCGGATGCGATCGAGGCGCTCGCCCGCGCCGAACGGCTGCACCAGAGCTTCCTCAATTTGCACCCGCGCGCGGGAAGCACCGAGCCGAGCTGGGAACCGCCGACCGACGTGATCGAGACCGAGGATGAAATCCTGATCCTGGTCGCGTTGCCGGGGGTCGATCCCGACGAGGTCGAGGCCGCGCTCGACGGCGGCACGCTGGTGATCTCCGGCCGCCGCACCCTGCCCCCTGAACTCCGCAACGCCCGTATCCTGCGCCTCGAACTGCCGCAGGGCCGGTTCGAGCGCCGCATCGCGCTGCCGACCGGCCGCTACACGATCAGCCGCTTTGCCGCGCATGGTTGCGTCGGCCTGCGGCTCGGAAAGTCGAGCTAAAGGATTTCGACATGGCTGCCTCAGACGTTTCAAGCCCAGCTTCAACTTCGACGCCGATCCCGAGCGACGCGCTGATCATCGTCCCGGTGCGCAACACCGTGCTGTTTCCGGATGTCATCATTCCGATCACGATCGCCCGGGCGACCTCGATTGCCGCGGCCCAGCAGGCGGTGCGCGAGCAGCGGCCGATCGGCATCCTGCTGCAGCGCGATCCCGAGACCAACGATCCCGGCCCCGACGGGCTTTACCGCGTCGGCACCACAGCCAACATCGTGCGCTACATCACCGGTGCGGACGACAGCCACCATCTGGTCTGCCAGGGCGTGCAGCGCATGCGCGTGCTCGACTATCTGCCGGGCACGCCGTTCCTCGCGGCCCGCGTGCTGCAAATCCCGGAGCCGACCACCACCTCGGCCGAGATCGAGGCGCGCTTCCTCAATCTGCAGCGCCAGGCGCTGGAGGCCGCGCAATTGCTGCCGCAAGTGCCGCAGGAGCTGATCGCAGCACTGCAGGGCACCACCTCGCCGGCAACCCTTGCCGACCTTGCGACGTCCTACATGGACATCAAGCCGTCGGAGAAACAGGACATCCTGGAAACCATCGATCTCGTGGCACGGATGGACAAGGTGTCGCGTCACCTCGCCGAACGTATCGAGGTGCTGCGGCTGAGCCAGGAGATCGGGCAGAAGACCAAGGCCGTGTTCGACGAGCGGCAGCGCGAGGCGATCCTGCGCGAGCAGATGGCGACGATCCAGCGCCAGCTCGGCGAAGGTGACGGCAAGGCCGCGGAAGTCGCCGAGCTGACCAAGGCGATCGTCGAGGCCAAGATGCCGCCGGAGGCCGAAAGCCAGGCGCAGAAGGAACTGCGCCGCTACGAGCGGATGCCGGAGGCAGCGGCCGAATCCGGCATGGTGCGCAGCTATCTCGACTGGCTGATCGATCTGCCCTGGAGCATTCCGGAGGAGAAGCCGATCGACATCGCGGAGGCGCGCAAGATCCTCGACCAGGACCATTATGGCCTCGAGAAGATCAAGAGCCGCATCATCGAATATCTCGCGGTGCGCAAGCTCGCGCCCGGCGGCAAGGCGCCGATCCTGTGCTTCCTCGGGCCGCCCGGGGTCGGCAAGACCTCGCTCGGCCAATCGATCGCGCGCGCGATGGCGCGGCCGTTCGTCCGCGTCTCGCTCGGCGGCGTGCATGACGAGGCCGAGATCCGCGGCCATCGCCGCACCTACATCGGGGCGCTGCCTGGCAACATCATCCAGGCGATCAAGAAGGCCGGTGCGCGCAATTGCGTGATGATGCTGGACGAGATCGACAAGATGGGCCGCGGCATCCAGGGCGATCCGTCGGCCGCGATGCTCGAAGTGCTCGACCCCGAGCAGAACAGCACCTTCCGCGACAATTATCTCGGCGTGCCGTTCGACCTCTCGCGTGTCGTCTTCATCGCCACCGCCAACATGCTCGACGGCGTGCCCGGGCCGCTGCTCGACCGCATGGAGCTGATCAGCCTCGCCGGCTACACCGAGGACGAGAAGCTCGAGATCGCCAAGCGCTATCTGGTGCGCCGCCAGCTCGAGGCGAACGGGATCAAGGCCGAGCAGGTCGAGATCGATCCGGATGCGCTGCGGCTGATCATACGCAGCTACACCCGCGAAGCCGGCGTCCGCAACCTGGAGCGCGAGATCGGCAAGGTGCTGCGCAACGTCGCGGTGCAGATCGCCGAGGGCAGCACCAGCCACGTCACGATCGCGCCGAAGGACATCGTCTCGCTGCTCGGCCAGCCGAGGTTCGAGAACGAGATCGCGATGCGCACCAGCATCCCGGGCGTTGCCACCGGGCTGGCCTGGACCCCGGTCGGCGGCGACATCCTGTTCATCGAGGCGTCGCGCACGCCGGGCCGCGGCGCGTTGATCCTCACCGGCCAGCTCGGCGAGGTGATGCGCGAGAGCGTGCAGGCCGCGCTAACCCTGGTGAAGAGCCGGGCCTCGCAGCTCGGCATCGACCCCGGCGTGTTCGAGAAGAGCGACATCCACGTCCACGTTCCGGCCGGCGCGACGCCGAAGGACGGTCCGAGCGCGGGCGTTGCGATGTTCACCGCCCTCACCTCGCTCCTGACCGATCGCACGGTGCGCAGCGATACCGCGATGACCGGCGAGATCTCGCTGCGCGGCCTCGTGCTGCCGGTCGGCGGCATCAAGGAGAAGGTGGTCGCGGCCGCGGCCGCCGGCCTGACCCGGGTGATGCTGCCGGCGCGCAACAAGCGCGACTTCGACGACATCCCCGCCGGCGCCCGCGCCAAGCTGGAGTTCATCTGGCTCGAACGGGTCGACGAGGCGATCGCAGCCGCGCTGGAGGCCGCCAAGACGACGCCCGCCGCCGCGGAGTGATCGCGTCTCAAACGCAACAAGAGGGCGTGACAGCGATCGCCGTCACGCCCTCTTGCGTTGCAGATAGCGGAGCGGTGCCGCTCAGCTCTTGCCCATGCATTCTTCGATGTAGAACCAGCGGTCGTCGCCGGTCAGGCCCTTCGACTTCACCTCGGCGCGGCAAGCCTTCAGCTTTGGCTTGTTGGCCTTCCACTTCGCCTTCATGTCCTTCAGCTTCTGCATGGTCAGCTTGACCTTCGACGGCTTGGCCTCGGTGGTCTGGGCTGACGCGGTGTGCAGCGAGCCGGCGAGAAGCAGGGCGGCCACAAGACAGCTTGCGGTACGAAACATGACTGAAATGTCCCTTGATTATCTGTTGATTTGAACGGCGTAGAGCTTCTTGTTTGACGCGTCTTCTTCACGCGAACCGGCATCCACTTCGCTCGAAAACGCTTCAGGCCGCGCGGGATACCAGATGGCCCGCGCGCGGCCTGAACTGCGATCAGAGGATTTTGACCGCGCTGAGCAGCGTCATGTAGACGCCCCACGCCAGCGGAATGCCGACGAACAGCCAGAACAGCGCCGCCTTGGCGTCAAGCCCGCCGAACCCGATCCCGTAGGAACCATGCGGTCCGGCCGCCGCGGCGCTGGCGCTCGCATCCTGCAGTTTGGCAACCTCGGCGTCGCTCATATGCCATTTCGCATCGACCGGCTTGATCAGGTAGTTGCAGATCAGGCCCGCGATCAACATGGCGCACAGGATGTACATCGTGGTGTTGTAGAGCTGGTCGCGCGGCACGCCTGCGGCCAGCTGGAACTCACGGATGTAGTTCACCACGACAGGACCGATGATGCCGGCGGTCGACCATGCCGTCAGCAGACGGCCGTGGATGGCGCCGACGAACTGGGTGCCGAACATGTCGGCGAGATAGGCCGGCACGGTGGCGAAGCCGCCGCCATACATCGACAGGATGATGCCGAAGCCGAGCACGAACAACAGCTTCGATCCCATCGCGGCGAAGGTCGGCGCCAGCGCGTAGAGCGCGATGCCGAGGATGAAGAACGTGTAGTAGGTGTTCTTGCGGCCGATCTTGTCCGACAGCGACGCCCAGAAGAAGCGGCCGCCGATGTTGAACAGCGACAGCAATCCGGCAAAGCCGGCCGCGATCGCCGCGATCTGCGCCTTCTGTCCGGCATCGAGCTGGTTGAAGCCGACATTGGGCAGGCCGATCAGCTTGCCCGCGAAGATCTCCTGCAGCATCGGCGAGGCCATGCCGATCACGCCGATGCCCGCCGACACGTTCAGGCAGAGCACCCACCAGATCAGCCAGAATTGCGGCGTCTTGTGCGCGTTGTCGAGATGGACGTGCTTGCTCGAGATCATCGCGTTGGCCTTCGTCGGCGGCGCCCAGCCTTCGGGCTGCCAGCCGGCCGGCGGAATGCGATAGCGGAACGCGCCGATCATCATGAACACGAAGTAGATCGCGCCCATGGCGAGGAAGGTCTCCCAGACGCCGACCGAGGTCGGGGTCTTGAAGTAGTTCATCAGCCTGTCGGCAAGCGGGGCGCCGATCATCGCGCCGCCGCCGAAGCCCATGATCGCCATGCCGGTCGCCATGCCGCGCCGGTCGGGGAACCATTTCACCAGCGTCGACACCGGCGAGATGTAGCCGAGGCCGAGGCCGACGCCGCCGATCACGCCGGAGCCGAGCCACATCAGCCAGAGCTGGTGCGTGTAGACGCCGAGCGCGCCGATCACGAGACCGCCGGCCCAGCACAGCGCCGCGACGAAGCCGGCCTTGCGCGGACCGACCTTCTCGAGCCAGCCGCCCCAGATCGCGGCGGAGACGCCGAGCAGCACGAAGAACAGCGTGTACATCCACCCGAGGCTCGCGACCTTCCAGTCGCAGGTGGTGGTGAACAGCTCCTGCACCAGCGAGATGTCGGGGCACGCCTTCGGCGCGGTCAGGCCGATCGCGCGCGACAGCGGCAGCCAGAACACCGAGAAGCCGTAAGCCATGCCGATGCACAGATGGATGCAGAGCGCGGCCGGCGGCACCAGCCAGCGGTTGAAGCCGGCGGTCGCGATTGTATGTTCCTTGTCGAGGAAACCTGCGCCTGTCGCGGATACGCGTCCGGCGCTGCTCACTGTGGTCATTGACACCTCCCCTGCAGCCGCCATTACGACAGGCGCATCTGCATCTTCGATCCCGCCTCAGCCCATTGCGGCCAGCGTCAGCCGGCAGCTCCGCACATTTCCTCAATGCGTCGGGACCAACCACGCACATTCCGGAAATGCTAACCCCCAATACGACCGGATATGCCCGGCCGTGCAGCCCGTGATCTGGGCACGGGCCCAGTCGTTGTCCGTCGATGCGCCCACACTCGAGCACAACGCCATCACCACAACCCGGCGGACATTATCAATTCGCGCAGAATGGAAAATAGGTGTCGATAGGCAAAAGGTAGATATCAAGTTGCATCTAGCGCGTACGCGGCAACGCAGCATTCGAATTGCCTATCGCTCCATTGATCTTCTCGATCAAGAAAACGATCCGGGCGTCGCTTCGTTCGGTGATCTCGACCTTGTCGCCGGTCTCCTGGATCAGGGCCGGGATATCGATCACCGAAAGCGGATCGGTGCAGTGCACCTCGAGGAAATCTCCCGCCGTCACGCTCCGGAGGGCCTTGCGCGTCTTCAGCGCCGGCAGCGGGCATTTCAGGCCGGTGAGATCGAGCTTCGTCGTTGTCATGGTTCGACCATGGCGAAGCCGTCCTGCATCGTCAACGCCGCCCCTCATCCACGTCAGCCTTCGGCCGGAGCCGACGCGAGCACGTCGTCGACGGGAATCGCGGCGCGCAGCATCAATTCGGCAACGTCCTCGATGTCGTCGAGATGCGCGACCGGCAGCGTGGTTGCAACGGCGACATCGCTGGCAATCCCGACTACGCGCGGGTCGTCGGGAAACAGCAGCGGCTTGCCGTTGGCGGCGCGGTACACCTCGATCTTGTTGACCGGCTCGCGCTTGAAGCCTTCGACCACGACCAGATCGACCTGCGCCATCTTGGCGAGCAGCTGCGGCAGCCGCGGCTCATCGGCGCCGCGCAGCTCGTGCATCAGCGCCCAGCGCCGCGTCGAGGACACCAGCACCTCGGTCGCACCGGACTGCCGGTGCACCCAGGAGTCCTTGCCGGGCACGTCGACATCGAATTCATGGTGGGCGTGCTTGATCACGGAGACGCGCAGGCCGCGGCCCAGCAGGCAGGGGATCACCCGCGACAGCAGGGTGGTCTTGCCGGCACCGCTCCAGCCCGCGAGGCCAATCACTTTCATACGCGTCTCCGAAGACATGCCAATCGTTAGGGTATCCACGCCCGCGGTTCCGCCCGACATGGATGGCAGGGACCAGCCGTGACGGCGGAAAGCCGCGACTTGCGCCCAACGCTGCTTATATCAGCCTTGGAGCAATGTCATGCCAGGCTCGCCGGCAGATGAGGATGGGCTGGCGCGCTAGAGGACCGCCCTCGGAAACTCCTGCAGCAGCTGCGCCCACAGCACCGCGAACGCGATCAGGCCACAGACCCCAAGCGCCGCGGTGAATCTCGGCAATCGGCCGATGGCGACGAGCAGCCAGGCCGGCAGGAAGAACAGGCCGAACACCATGCCGAGCGGAAACACCGCCAGCCACTGGAAGCCGGTACCGTCGCCAGGCGGCACATGGGCGATGGCGTAGAAGGTGTAAAGCCAGAACAAGGTGCCGGACGCCGCGATGAGCGCGGCGATCTTACGAAAATTGACGGTGTCGAATGCCATGATCGATTGGTCGCCGCAATCGGCGAACCCGTTCACGGGCCGCCGCGCAAGTTGGGCTCGGCGCGCTATCCCGCAGGGTCAGTCGGTTCGTTGACTGACCGGCCGCCCCGGCTTGGCAAGCCTTGCCGATCGGCTCTCTCTCGGGGGCTGGTCACGCATCCGCAGCCTCTTCCGCGGCCGCTGCGTATCGACTGCCAGCACTTCTTCCAGCGTTGTGTTCCTAAAACGAAGCCTTCTTAACATCGCTCCGCTCCTCGAGCGGGTGGGAGCCCCATCGGTCGCTCAACCACCGACATCCACAACAGGGCCCATGTCGGTGACAAGAGATAACCAGCGACGGGACGGTTTGCTCCAATGCATGTTGCAGCCCCCGCTCACGTCACGCGCGATCCCGCTATCCAGCGGATTTACCTCGAAATTTCCGATACGCAGGGCGATCGGAACACGATAATGTGCAGCATGGAGGACTATGTATGCCTCGCTCGCCTTCGATTGTGCCGCATTCAATCGATCACGACACCTATCTGGTGCTGAACGATTTTGGCCGACTGGGCCGTGCCTGGAGCGAAACCGACGAAGAAGGCACTGACCGGAAAACGCTGATCCGCCGCCTGCTGGATGACCAGTACAGCCGTCCGGTCCGCATCGTGGCCTTCAATACCAACGAAGGATGGTCGCGCGACGTCACGACCGACATTGCCGACGAGCTTCGGCGCCGTTTCGTCGAATACGAAGAGGTCCCGCGCTCCGTGCTGGAGTTCGTGGAGACGGCGATGCGGCACTGAACTGGATCGGCAACGCAAAAGGCCCGCTCGCAGTGCGATCGCTCGGCCTCGGCAAGCATCCGCCAAACGGCAATTTTCCGAGCAATCTCAACGCGATCCGGCGGCCTCGCAGCGCCGCTCCGCCATAAGGCAATATTAAGAGCATTTGCCGTACCTGTTCTCCCGTTCAACGGGAGACCGGTCCAGTGCGCAATCGTGGTAACGTTCGAGACGCCGTAAGCCTGAAAAACCGGGTTCTGGTCACGGCGATCTTTCTGGCATCGGGCGCGGCATCGCTGATCCTGCAGGTTCTCTGGTTCAAGCAACTGCAATTCGTGCTGGGAAGCGCGACCGTCTCCGTCAGCGTCACGGTGGCAAGCTTCTTTTTCGGCCTCTCGCTGGGCAGCGCCCTGGGAGGCCGGATCGCCGACACCGTCAGCCGCCCCCTGAAAATCTACGGGTTGCTCGAACTTGCCCTCGCCCTCGTTTCTCTCGCGGTCACCGCATTCCTGTCGCATTGGCCGACATGGGTGGGCTGGCTGTCACCGATGCTCGACCTGGAGTCTCCCTTCCGGCTGCCTCTCATGGTCGCCGTGTCGCTCGCCATTCTGTCGCTGCCGACGATGTTGATGGGCGCGACCCTGCCCTTCCTGGTGAAATTTTTGACCCGCACACAAACCGACCTCGCCAATCGGATCGGTCTGCTCTACGGGTTCAACACCCTGGGCGCAGCCATCGGCACCCTGGCGGTCGGCTTTGTGCTGATGGGCCTCTGGGGCATCGCGGGATCAAGCCTGGTTGCGGCAGCGCTGTATGTCTGCGTCGGCGTCGTTGCCCTGTTCGTTGCGCGCGGCGCAAGCCCGCTCTTGCCGGTCGCTGCACAGGCGCCGGTGCAAACCGCCGCGACCGCGCGTGGCAGGACGTCGGTCCTGATCTGGATTTTCGCGTGCTCCGGTTTTGTATCGATCGCCTATGAGGTCGTCTGGTTCCGATTCCTGACCAATGTCAGCACCTCGAGCGTCTACGCGTTCTCGGGCATGCTCGGCGTTTACCTGCTGGGGCTCGTGATCGGCGCCCTGATCTGCGCCAGGCTGCTTGCCCCCCGCAAGGATCAATTGCTGCGATACTTCGCCGTGACGCAGCTGCTGATCGCGGTTGCAGCCACGCTGACCGTCGGAATGCTCGGCAAGGCGCGGACCATGGGAGTAGCGCTGTCTCCCATCGTATCGGGCCTGCTTCCAGTCCCGGTGCAGGAGCTGTTGGGGGGTGACGTTTCATTCTTCCTGGTCTGCGCTGTTGCGCTGTTGCTGCCGACGATGCTGATCGGCATCAGCTTTCCCCTGGCCAGCGAGCTGACCGTGATGCAGATGAGCGCGCTGGGCCGCAGGATCGGCACGCTCTACGCCTTGAACACGATTGGCGGCGTCGTGGGCTCGCTGGCGGCGGGCTTTCTGCTGATCCCGTATCTGGGCAGCCAGGGCGCGCTCACCGCGCTGATTGTCGTGAACGTCCTGCTGTTCGTCGCGACCACCGTGTCGCAGCCGGATCTTCTGAGAGAAAGGAGCCTGTGGCGGCAGGGGACGATCGCCGCGAGCGTCATCGCCGTAGCACTGCTGCTCTTCACTCCGCACTATCTGGAGCGGGTCCTGACCGCGATCGAAGGCGCCAATGTGCTCGAGTTGCGGGAAACCCGGCAAGCGACGTTTGCGGTGGTCGAGTATCGCGAGAAGGCGGCGGGCACCTATCAGCAGTTGGTGGTGAATTCGAAGAGCTATGCCAACAACCGTCCCGAGGGCAGACGCTACATGGCCGCGATGGGGCACTATCCCGTTCTGCTGCACCAGGGCCCGGTTGAAACGGCTGTCGTCATTTGCATCGGGACCGGAACCACGGTGGGAGCGGTGAGCACCCATGAAGAATTGCGATCCATCGACGCGGTCGATCTGGCATCGACGGTGTTCGAATTTGCGCCCCACTTCGTGCCGATCAACAAGCAATTCTATCAAAATCCCAAAGTCCATCAGATCGTCGCGGACGGGCGCCACTTCCTGCTGGGGACCAAGGAGACATTTGACGTCATCACGCTCGAGCCGCCACCGCCCCATGATGCCGGCGTCATCAACCTCTACACGGAGGAATTCTATGCGCTGGCAAAGCAGAGGATGCGTCCCGGCGGCGTTCTCGCGCAATGGGTGCCGCTGGATTTCAACCGCGGCATCCTTCCGAAGATGATACTCAAGGCCATGATGGGCCAGTTCAAGCATGTCTCGCTGTGGCTGCCGTCCAGAATGGAAGGCGTGGCGATCGCCTCCGATGAACCGTTGAACATCGATCCGCACGAGCTCGCCATGCGCATGTCGAAGCCCGCGGTGGCTGAAGACCTGACGGCGAACGGCCTCGGCTCGCCCGAGGATTTCCTGGCGACATTCATCGCCGCCGATGAAAAACTCGCGGCCTTTGTCGGGGATGTGCCAACCCTCACGGATGATCGGCCGCGTCTCGAATATTACAACTGGTATCCGCTGGGTTCGGTCAGCGTGGACGAACTGAAGCGCCTCCGCGAGCCGGTGGAAGCCTATCTTGCCGACCGTTCCATCGACGAGGCCCGTCTCGACACCGCGCGCACGGTGGCCAATGCGATCCTGGACGAGCACAAGGCCACGGCCGACGGCGACAAGTCCGCCGCCCGGGCCGCGCTTCGCCTGGCCGTCAAACTGGACCCGGACAATTCCTACGTCGACTTCCTGGACCGCAAGCTGAGCGAGTGATCAGGGTGCCTTCGGCACACCGCATCAGGAAGTCCCCGAATGTCGCGAGAATGCGGATGTTTTGACTCACAGCTAGCGCAACAAGCTCAGTGTCGTCCCTGCGAAAGCACTAGTGCATCTACACGTTTGTCGGGCCATTTGCGAGGATTTGGAAGCGGGCCATTCCGGTGTGGAAGGTGATTGGTCCAGGTGGACGGTGGGAGGCGTAGCCGGTCCATCCGCCGAGTTTTGCGATGATCCATGCCGCCCGAGCAAGAGTGTTGGGGCGATGGTGGTTTTTCTGAAGCTCGGTGCGACCTTTCATGGTTTTGTTGATGGCCCTGAGCGTCTCGATCTCTTCTGCGGTGAAGACAAATTCAGCCGGCAATTCTTCGCCACTGTTGCGGGCCTGAACGAGTTGAATGACGATACATGCCGCTCTGGTGGCGACCGCCACGAGCTTGATCAGGCCTTCGGCGCTCTCGATCTGACTATCCTCGATGCGCAAACCCTGGCTCTTCAGCGAGCGAAAGAGTTGCTCAATGATCCAGCGCTGGCGGTACCAGGAGACGATCTGCCAGGCGTCTTTAACGGTGGCGACCGGATGAGTGGTCAGGAGCAGCCAGCGAATGGGCTCCGCACCTCTCGGCGGATGCAACTCGACCACTTCTACGAAGCTGAGTTTGATGCCCTCCGCCAAGTCGGTGACGCCGGGCCTCTGCGGCCGCTTGAGCACGACGGTTCCGAAGCGCATCGAGAGATGGGCCTGCCGGCCGCGCCGATCCATTCGCTGCGGCAGATCGATCACCGCGTTGTCGCAGAAGCGGCTCCGCTCGACCGCCTGATAAAGTGTGTCGCCATCGACCAGCGCATGGTCGTGCATGGCACGCGACAGAAGATGGACATTCTCAGCTGGCGTCAGCGCCCAGTGAGCAAAGAAATCCCCCTCGCGGTCGTTGACGACGGTGATCATGCGGGCATCTGCCAGGACGTCGCGGCCTTGCTCGGCGGCCGTCACCCAGCGCGCCGACTCCTTGTCGGCCAAGGCGCGCCGCTCATGCGGGATTTTTACCTTGCCTTTGCGCGTCCAAACGTTGCCGCCAGTAAGGCCAAGACAGACCCCGCTGTCGGCATCCACCGCCATCATCGCATGCAACAGCACGCCGCGAGCATTGCCCTTGCCGACTTTGCCCAGCCCGCGCCGCCGTCCCGCCTGGGTCTGGAACTTGACCTCGCTCGTATCCTGGATCGCCAGCACATGACGCCCGCTGACCGCAGTCCGCGTCTGCGCGCTCCAGCCCTCAATCAATTTATCGATCGTGACTTGGGGGTTGTTCACAAACCGCCAGAACGCCATATTGGCAGCCCAATCGCCCCGGGCCATCTGGCGCAAGCAGACGCTGCGCGTGCAAAGCATAGCCCGGAGAAGCGTCGCCCCCTTTTGTCGAGACGAACGTCCCCGAACTCACCCAAAGACAAATCCGGCTGCATCGCTGGCGCTCCTTCGAATCAAAGCGCCAGTGAGAGAATCATACAACATGCTGCAGAGACGCCACTTCTTGCTGCACCGAGTCAATCTGTCGCGCCCCAAAACCGTGTAGACACGCTAGTGCGAAAGCAGGGACCCATAACCACAAACGCAAATTGTTACGCGATGCTGGAACGGCGAGGCCCGCCTGTAACGCCCGCCGCGGCGTATGGGTTCCTGCTTTCGCAGGGACGACAGCTGTGATGGTGCGGCAGAGCGCACACCGGCTACGCCGGCCTGAACCCCGCCTTCGTCAATGCAGCCCGGCCTTCATCCGACGCCAGCGCATCGAGAAAGGCCTGCACCGCGGGCCGGTGCTTGCGCGCCGTCACCAATGCGAAGTCATAATGCTCTTCGGCGAACGGTATGAAGCCGAGTCCCGACGCATCGGCGACGGGCGCGATGGTCATGCCCCAGTCGGCGCGGTGCTGCGCCACCGCGGCCGCAACCGCATTGTGCGAGCGGGGCTGATTCCAGTAACCGTCGGGCCGGCTGCCCGCCAGCAAGCGATCGATCAGGATGCGGGTGCCGGCACCCTGGTTGCGGTTGACCATGATGCAGGCGGGATCGGCGAGCGCGGCGCGCACCGCCTGCTCTGCGCTCAAGCCGGCAAAGCGCGTGTCGTCCTTGCGAAACACGATGCCCTGCATGCGCCGCCAGCCCGGCACCAGCTCGAGCCCGTCGGCCAGATACGGCGTGTTGTAGGTCTCGGTCTTGTCGTCGAACAAATGGATCGGGGCGAGATCGCATTCGCCGCGCTTGGCGGCAGCGAGCCCGCCGAGGCTGCCGACCGCGATCGAGCGCACCACGAGACCGTCATGCGCCAGCGGCGCGGTGACGAGATCGAGCCCGGTGCAATGGCTGCCGACGATGACGAGATCGGGCACCCGCACATGCGGCGTGAACAGCGTCACCTCGGCCTCGCTGCCGGCCGGCAACTGGTCGGCCAGCGCCTCGATCTTCAGGAAGCCGTCGGCCTGCGCAAACGACGTGATCGCGCCCGAACCCTTGCCGCCGGGATAGGCGATCAGGCCGTCGGCGCCCTCGACCAGCGACACCATCACGAACTCGGTACGCCCGAGCTCGGAGGCGATGCGCACCGGCACCTTCGCCGCCACCTTGGCATCCGATCGCGGCGGCAGCCCGGCCATCCGCCGCAGCACCGGCACGATCATGTCGTGGAAGGTGAACATCGCCGAGGTCGGAAAGCCCGGCAGGATGACCACCGGCTTGCCGTCGCACACCGCAAGGCACAGCGGCTTGCCGGGCTTCAGCGCCACGCCATGCGCGATGATGCCGGGCTTGCCGAGGCGAGCGATGATCCGGTGCGAGACGTCACCCGCGCCCTTAGAGGTGCCGCCTGACAGCACCAGCATGTCGCTGTCCGCCAGCGCCTTGCGCATCGCGGCCTCGAGCGTCGCCTCATTGTCGGCGATCGCGCCAAGGAACGACGCGTCACCGCCGTTCTCGGCAATCGCCGCGGTGACGATCGCACCATTGGTGTCGTAGATCGCGGCCGGCCGAAGCTTCTCACCCGGCTGCACCAGTTCGTCGCCGGTCGATAGGATCGCGACGCGCGGACGGCGCGTCACCGCAACCTCGGCGATGCCACAGGCCGCGAGCATGCCGATCTCGCGCGACCCGATCATCGTTCCCGCGCGCAGCAGGGCCTCGCCGCGCGCGATGTCGGAGCCGGCATAGGACACGAACTGCCCGGGCGACGCCGCACGCCGGACCTCGATGGTGCCGTGGCCGGCAGGCTGGGTGTGCTCGACCATCACGATGGCATCAGCGCCGCGCGGTACCGGACCGCCGGTCGCAATCGCGGTTGCAGTACCCGGGAGCACCGGCATGGTGGGCGCGGTCCCGCACGAAATCGTCTCGTCGTTCAGCGCGAGCTGCACCGGCGCGGCCTCGCCGGCGCGTGCCAGATCGGCCGAGCGCACCGCAAAGCCGTCGACATTGGAGCGATCGAATGGCGGCACGTCGATCGGCGCCACCACGTCCTCCGCCAGCGCACGGCCGAGCGCGTCGGCGAGCAGCCGTTTCTCGGACGGCAATTGGCGCGGGAACAGCGCCGCCTCGAAGCGCGCGAGCGCCGCCTCGCGCGACAGGATGGTCAGGAACTGGTCCTGCTCGACGGAAGGGTTGGGTTTCGGCGTGAACGTGTTGCTCATCTCGGGAACTCACTCCCGCAACATATAGGCATCGACCACCGTGCCCGCACCAAAGCCCTCGGCATCGCCAGGCACGATCAGCAGGGCTTCGGCGCGCGCGACGGCATCGAGCGACAGGTCGCCGATGGCAAGTGCCGCCCAGGAATCCTGTTGAGTACCTTGCTCGCGTATCAGCAGCACGACCTCGGCAACGCCGACGCCGGAGGCGATCTTGCGTTCCAGCGGCAGCGCCAGCGTTTTGCGCGCGCGCCGGCCCGACAGGCGGTCGAGCAGGGGAAGCGCAATCGCCCACCAGGCCGCGAAAGCCTGATCCGGCGCGCCCGGCAAGGCGACGACCGGCGATGCATCGATCCGACCGACCGCTGCGGTGCGCCCAGGCTGCAGCGCGATCCCGTGCGCGATCAGTGCGCCACGCGTTGCCAGCGCATTCACTGTCGCATCGGTGTGACCAACGCCGGTGCCGCCGATCGTGATCATCAAATCGCAGCCGTCCGGTTCGAGTGCGTTTGCAATCGCCGTCACATCGGGTGCGGCCTCGATGCCGACGACCTCAGCGCCCGCGAGGCGCGCGGTGTCAGCGATCAGTTGTGCGGTCAGGCCGCCATTGGCGACGTTGACGATGCGAAGCCGCGGCCGTCGCACGCGCAACATCTGCAGTCCGGCCGCGCGCGCGAGCAGCAGGCCGCGCGGCAGCAGCGGCTCCCCTGCTGCGATCACGGTGCGCCCAACGGCGATGTCGCTGCCGGCACGCCTGACGCCCTGCCCCGGGATTGCTTCGGCGAGCACCTGCGCAAGCGGACCGGAGGTATCGACGGCATCGGCATCGACCACGCAGTCGGTGCCATCAGGCATCGCAGCGCCTGCCGCCACCCAGACCGGAGGTTCGGCCAGCGGCAAGGGCGCATAGGACGACGCGCCGACCAGGTCATTGGCGCGCATCGCCCACCCGTCGCTGACCGCGACATCGCGCGGCGGATAGGCGCGCAAGGCCGGCATCTCGGCCGCAATGCAGCGCAAGGCGTCGGCCGGCGGCAACGCGATCGGCTGGACCGGCCCGACGTCGCGCAGCACGGCAGCCAGTGCCGCAACGAGCGGGGTGAGCGAAGGCGGAAGGCGCTGGGCGGTGACCATGGCCCGCTATGGACTGAATCGGCCCCGAAAGAAACTGTCTCTCGCCGCACCGGGGCCGCGTCATTAGACCGATGGCGCGTTGACGCGGTCCCCAATATAGTTGCAAAAGAAACCAATATGACCGGGTCCCCGAAGGCCCGGCACAACCAATAATGGCCAATGCGCCAATTCAGGAGGGAGACAGAATGAAGGCCACCAGACTAGCCATGTTCGGGACGCTCGCAGCCGCGCTGCTGGCCTCCCCGAGCGTATCGGCGCAGGTATCCGACGACATCGTCAAGATCGGCGTGCTGACCGACATGAACGGCCCCGCCTCGACGCCGACCGGCCAGGGCTCGGTCACCGCCGCGCAGATGGCCGTCGACGATTTCGGCGGCAAGGTGCTCGGCAAGCCAATCTCGGTGATCGTCGGCGATCACCAGCTCAAGCCGGATATCGGCGCGACCATCGCGCGACGCTGGTATGACGTCGATCAGGTCGACCTCATCGTCGACGTGCCGGTCTCGGCGGTCGGGCTCGCGGTGCAGAACATGGCCAACGAGAAGAAGAAGCTTTTCATCACGCATTCGACCGGCGCGACCGATTTCCACGGCAAGTTCTGCTCGCCCTACGCGATACAGTGGGTATTCGACACCAGGGCGCTCGCGGTCGGCACCGCGCAGGAGGTGGTGAAGCGCGGCGGCGACAGCTGGTTCTTCATCACCGACGATTATGCGTTCGGTCACTCGCTGGAGAAGGACGCCTCCGCGATCGTGACCAAGAACGGCGGCAAGGTGCTCGGCGCGGTGCGGCCGCCGTTTGCGACGCCCGATCTGTCGTCCTTCATCCTGCAGGCGCAGGCCTCGAAGGCCAAGATCATCGGCATTGCCGGCGGACCGCCCAACAACACCAACGAGATCAAGACCGCCGCCGAGTTCGGCGTCTTCGCTGGCGGGCAGCAGATGGCGGCGCTGCTGGCGCTGATCACCGACATCCACTCGATCGGGCTGTCGGCCGCGCAGGGCCTGCTGCTGACCACCTCGTTCTACTGGGACATGGACGACAAGACCCGCGAGTGGTCGAAGCGCTATTTCGCCAAGATGAACCGGATGCCGACGATGTGGCAGGCCGGCGTCTACTCCTCCGTGACCGCCTATCTGAACGCGATCAAGGATGCCGGCACCGACGATCCGCTCAAGGTCGCGGCCAAGATGCGCGAGAAGCCGGTCGAGGACTTCTTCGCCCGCAACGGCAAGCTGCGCGAGGACAATCTGATGGTGCACGATCTCTGGCTGGTGCAGGTCAAGACCCCGGCCGAGTCGAAATATCCGTGGGACTACTACAAGATCCTGGCCAAGATCTCCGGCGAGGACGCGTTCGGGCCGCCGGACCCGGCCTGCGCGATGGCGAAGAAATGACGACCGAAGGTCGTCATTCCGGGGCGATGCGTCAGCATCGAACCCGGAATCTCGAGATTCCGGGTTCGCGCTTCGCGCGCCCCGGAATGACCTCTGCATAGACGCGATAGCGCGTCCATGCAGAAGTCATTTCGCCGCCCCGATCTCGCGGAAATATCTGAGCACGCCGGGGTGGATCAGGTTGGTATCAGGCGCGGCGGCGAGCGTGTTCGCCGCCGTGGTCTCGCACGCCTGGGCGAGCTTCGTGCAGAAGGTCGCTTCGATGCCGTGCAGCGTTTTCGCCAGCCGGTAGGCGACGTCGTCGGGCAAGGTCTCGCGCACCAGGATGTAGCTCCAGGAGCCGACCGAAGAGATTGCCGCGGTCTGCTTCGGATAGCTGCCGGCGGGGATCGTCAGCGGCTTGAGGAACGTGTGCTTGGCGCGGATGCGGGCGATCTCGTCCGTGGTCGGCGCGATGAAGCGCGCGCCGGTGGCGCTCTCGGCCATCTTGGTGAAGCCGGGCCAGCCGATGCCGGCGCCCCACAGTGCGGCGGCGCGGCCATCCTCAACCATCGCGGGCCCGTCGCCGGCGCGATCGAGATAGATCGACTTGAAGTCCTCGTCCTGCTTCAGCCCGATGCCGTCGAGGATGTAGCGCGACAGGATCGGCAGGCCGGAGCCCTTGGCGCCGAACGCGACGGGCTGGCCGACCAGGTCCTGGATAGTCTTGTAGGGACTGTCCGCGCGCACCACGAACATGCCCGGGCTCGAATACATCGCGGTGAGGATCTTCAGCTTCGTGGCCTTCGGCCGGCCGATGCCCATGAAGGCTTCATAGGACGGCTCGCCCGCCACGGTCGCGATATCGACGTTGCCGGCCTCGAGCAGCGGGATGTTCTCATTGGAGCCCTTGGTGTTGCGCGGCTCGATCGACAGCGTCGGGTCGGCCGCATTCATCACCTCGGCGAAGGCATTGCCATAGAGCGGAAAGCCGCCACCCGGCGTCGCCGTGGCGAAACTGATCGTGGTCTTGGTAATGGTCTTGCTCCCCTCTTGCGCCGCCGCCCCGTCCGCGAGCAGCAGCGCGCCGGCGCACATCATAACAGCGAATTTCATCCCGAGCCTCAAGCATTCCACACGAACCCGACTATCGTCGCACGGGCGACGTCGTAGGCAAAGCCAGCGTTTTGTGAAACCATGCCGGCAACAGTCACAAGAAAATGACGGGAGAGACGATGATCCAGTTCGCGCGTGTCGCCTTGCTTGGTTTGATTTGCTGCCTCGCCTCGATTGCCCCCTCATCCGCATCCGACTATCCGAACCGCCCGGTGCGCTGGGTGATCGGGTTTGCCGCCGGCGGTCCGGTCGACATCGTCGCCCGCATCATGAGCCAGTGGCTGTCGGATCATTTCGGCCAGCAATTCATCGTCGAGAATCGCACCGGATCGGGCGGCAACATCGCCGCCGCGGCCGCTATCAACTCGCCGGCTGACGGCTATACGCTGTTGTTCGTCGCGCCCAACAATGCGATCTCGACCTCGCTCTACAAGAAGCTGCCGTTCGACTTCCTGCGCGATACCACCCCGGTCGCGAGCATCATGCAGCTCACCAACATGCTGGTGGTCTCGAACGCGATGCCGGTGAAGACCGTCCAGGAGTTCATCGACTACTGCAAGGCCAATCCGGGCAAGATCTCCTATGCCTCTTCGGGCAACGGCACCTCGGTGCACATGTCGGCCGAGTTGTTCAAGGCGATGACCAAGTGCGACATGCTGCATGTGCCGTATCGGGGATCCGCGATCGCCTTCCCCGACATCATCTCCAACAAGGTGCAGCTGATCTTCGACAATCTGCCGTCGGCGCTGGAGCAGGCCCGCGGCGGCAACGTCCGCGCGCTCGGCGTCACCTCGCCGAAACGCTGGGCGAGCGTGCCCGACGTGCCGGCGATCGCCGAGACCGTGCCGGGATTCGAGGCGGTCGGCTTCTACGGCATCTCGGCGCCGAAGGGCACCCCGCCCGAGATCGTCGATGCGCTCAACAAGGCGGTCGGCGAAGCGCTGAAGGACCCCAAGCTCGTGGCGCGCCTCGCCGAGGTCGGCGGCATCCCGAAGCCGATGGCCCCGGCCGAATTCGGCAAGCTGGTGGCCGACGAGACCGAGAAATGGCGCAAAGTCGTCGAGTTTGCCGGCGTCTCGGTGGATTGAGGCGCCGGTCGCCAGGGAAACGGAGGGCCAGGCAGGATGGCTGCCGGCCGCTGTTCCAGTGATGCCAGCCGCGAGACGTGGCTGGCCCGGCGGCGATGGCAGGGACGTGGGGGCGGCATTGCCGAAACCGCAGTCAGCCTGTAAACGGAGCCCGCACCGTTGCCGGCCGCGCCCCGCGGCCCGCAAGGCGGCGGGGCCTGTAGCTCAATGGTTAGAGCCGGCCGCTCATAACGGTCTGGTTGCAGGTTCGAGTCCTGCCGGGCCCACCAGCAAATCAACTGTAAGTTCGTTATCGCAGCTTGCCGAGCCACAGCGCGGTGAGCGCCGAGCGATTACGCACGCCGAACTTGGCGTAGATCGACTTGACGTGGAAATGCGTGGTGTTCGGACTTTGGTCAAGCCTCTGCGCGATCTGCTTTTCCGTGTGCCCGTCGAGCAGTGCGAGCAACACCCTGCGTTCAGCAGGTGTCAGGGGTGCATTGGCGATGAGCAGGCCGTGGCTGAGCAGTTGCTGACGGTGAAACCATCTCAACCCGCGCATCACGAAGCCCAGACGCTGGCCGTCCTGTGCCGAGAAGCGAGGGGCCTCCGCATCGCGAAATACGAACAGGCGAATCCTCACGTCGTCGTTGAGCGCAATGCGCACGGAGATGCTGTCGGCGAATCCGACGTCCAGATAGTGCCGCCGATAGTGCTCGCCCTCGAACCATTCCGGCGGCAGCGCTTCGAACAGCAGGCGGACCCGGAACGGCTCATCTCCCGACATGGAAAGGATCTGAGACAGGTCGACGTCGCGGGACCAGAGCGTATCGAACTGCTTCTGCACGGATGCTGCCACCGCCGGTATCGGGTCCAGCACCCGGACGAGGCGCGGACGCCAACCGAGCAAGGGATCGGCCCGCTTCGGCGACGGCAATCGCACGACCACACCCCATAGCACATTGCGTGCCGACAACATGGTACGCAGTGCGGCTAGCAGATGTGTCAGTGCGGCGTCGCCGTCGCCGACGGAAAACTCGGCCAACCGATCCCAGAGTGCATAGACATCTTGATTCTGCGGATTGGTGGAATCCGTGGATAGATACATGTCCCCCCCGAAACGAGTGCGCAGATCACCGACCTTCGAGCATAGGAGACACCGGACCACCTTTCTAGGTAGTTCCCAGACGCATCAACTGGCGAGATATTCAGTGCGGGTGTTGGGAAGACTGGCCTTCTCACCGTCACGATATTCGGAGATTAACGATGCGCACAGCAACGGGCGCGCGCCGGCTTGACACGCCCGACGACGACCGGACGGAGCGGCGGTGGCGTCTCGGCTTTTTCATCGCCCTATTATGCGCCGTTTTGATTGCACTCGCGGCCTTCACGCAGGAGCAACCTGCTAAAGCGTTGATCCGCCCCACTGGCCCGCTGCCGGCGATCAACATTCCCTGATCGAGGCGCTGTTGGCGCACCATTTGCCTGGAGCCGAGATTTCATTTGCATTGGAAATTGTGGATCCAGACCGTTCACGATCAGGCATCTTTGCTCATGCTGATTTCGGTTTGCCTTGGGCCCTGCTTTGTCTGGGCATTCTGGGAGATCGAAGAAGCCCCCCGTCGCCGAGAGCCGAATCGCGGGCTCGTGCGTGAAGCACGACGCTCGCTGACGCCCAGTCATTAACCAACTCCTGGAGATCATCATGCGCGCCGCTGCAACTGCTGCGATTGCTAACGCTTTTGTCCGGGTATTCCCCGCATCGTCATTGCAGGCAAACGTCCTCAAGCAGACCGCGTTGTTCTGTGGAGCCGCCCTCTTGGTGTGGCTGCTGTCGATGACTTATGGGCTGGATCTTAGTGCCGGATTCTTCTAGCCGATCAGCATCTGATTTTGCGCTTGCTTCGGTATCCAAGCCCGTTGAGCCACATGTGCAGGGCTCGTCGCGCTCTTCAGGGTCAAGTTCATAGAAGGACGCGGAAATGCGCTGCTCAGACGTTTTGCTTTGCGGCTCGAAATCCTGGGTTGAAGCCGCCGGCTATCTCGCATCTCTTCTCGTCTTCGCCACGTTTTGCATGAGGACGATGCTCCAGCTCAGGATCACGGCCATCTTGAGCAATGTCGCGTTCATCGCATACGCGTTCTTCGACGGCTTGTATCCAATCCTCATCCTTCACTCGGTTCTGCTGCCTCTTAACGCCGTCCGAACAGTCCAAATGCTCCGCATCAGGCGAATTGTGGAGCAAGCATCCAAGAGCGAATTCACAACCGAACCGCTATGCCCGTTCATGGTTGCAGGTTCGAGTCCTGCCGGGCCCAGCAATAAATCAATGGCTTGGCACTCACGATCGCCGAAGCCCTCGTCTCCTCCACGCAAAAAAGATGCCGCGCCCGAAGGACACGGCAAGTTTCAGGGAGGGTGAACCGGCAGACTTCCGGTGCATGCCTGAGACCCCGGCCCATCGTCGATCGGGGCGCAATCTGAAAATCAGCGGCCGCCCACCACGGCAGTCACCATTTCAATGCGGCCGTACGCACGGGATGATCCCAGAGCCCGGTGGTCTCGCTGTCGAGCAGGCTTACGGTGAGCGAGCAACCCGCCATGTCCAGCGATGTGACATAGCTGCCGACCAGCGAACGGGCGATGCGCAGGCCCCGCTCCTCGAGCATCCGGCGCGTCGCGTTGTACATCAGATAGAGCTCGATCGTCGGCGTGCCGCCGAAGCCGTTGACGAGCAGCAGGGCCTCGGAGCCCGCGGGCGCCGCGAGATCGCCGGCGATCGCTGCCGTCATCTCCGATGCGATCGCATCGGCCTCCGCAAGCTTGACGCGGCGGCGGCCCGGCTCGCCGTGAATGCCGACCCCCATCTCCATCTCGTCTTCGGCAAGTGCAAAGGTCGGCGTGCCCGCAGCCGGGACGGTGCAGCTGGTCAGCGCAACGCCCATCGAGCGCGTCTGTGCGTTGATGCGCTCGCCGAGCGCCACGCAGGTCTTGAGATCGGCGCCCTTCTCGGCCGCGGCGCCGACGATCTTCTCGACGATCAGGGTGCCGGCGACGCCGCGCCGCCCGGCGCTGTAGGTCGACTTCTCGACCGCGACATCGTCATCGGTCACGATGGTGGCGATGCGACCCTCGGCGATCTCGGCTGCCATCTCGAAGTTCATGCGGTCGCCGGCATAGTTCTTGACGATGAACAGGACGCCGGCATCGCCCGCGACCGCCTGTGCGGCCTCGACGATCTGGTCCGGCGTCGGCGAAGTGAACACCTGGCCGGGACAGGCGGCATCCAGCATGCCGTAACCGACGAAGCCCGCATGCAGCGGCTCGTGCCCGCTGCCGCCGCCCGAGACCAGCGCAACTTTCTTCGAGTTCAGCTCGCGGCGGCGGACGAATTTGCGCTCGGCGCCCAGCACAACCAGATCGGCGTGCGCGGCCGCGAAACCGTCGAGGCTTTCGCCGAGCACGTTGTCGACCGAATTGATGAACTTCTTCATGGTGTCCTCCCCGCTTGGTCCGTTTGGCGTTTCTCGCCTATTTTTCCCGCATGATGTCAATCAGTCGCCGCGTGAACTCCTGGAGCAGCGTGTCAAGCTCGGCGTTGCGCTTGGTGCTGCCGAGGTCCGGCAGATGCAGCGTCAGCGTCCGCTCGTGCGAGCCTTCGCTCAACCGGCCGACGCGGCGCGGATGTGCGCGCGCATAGGCGCGAAGGAAGGCTGCCTTCGCCTGTGGCGGGAAGTGGCAGACATCGAAGATCGTGTTGAGATGCTGCACCGGGATCGGCACCGGATATGCGGGATTGCTGATCTGGCTGACGAAGCTGCGGTTCTTGCCCATGGCATGGGCCAGTCGAAGCCGCATGCCGGACGGGCGGCTCTCAAGGACTTCCTTGAAGATGCGCTTGTAGACCGCAACCGCGCCCGCTTCGGGCGCTTCATCGGCCGCCGTGTCAGCCAACGCTGCCTCCGCTGCTCAGCCGGTCAATGGTGTGCTTGATCTGCGCCAGCGCCGAGGCGTTCACGGACAATTCGCGCAGTCCGCAATTCAGCAAGGCGGGCAGGCAGCGCTGATCACCGGCCATGTCGCCGCAGAGGCTGACACTGATGCCGGCGCGGCGGCCGTGCTCCGCGGTCCGCGCGATCAGTTCGAGCACTGCGGGATGCAGAGGGTCCATCAAGGGGGCGAGAGCTCCGTTGGAACGATCGCAGGCCAGGACATATTGCGCGAGATCGTTCGAGCCGATCGAGAAGAAGGCGGCCTTGAAGCTAGATACCGCAAGGGCCGCCGCCGGGACTTCAACCATGATTCCCAGATCGGGAAGCATTGCGGCAATGCCGTCCGCCTGCAAGCGCTGCACGGCATCGGCGAACAGCTTCCGTCCCGCCTCGAGCTCGTCCGCCGAGGTGACCATCGGGAACATGACCTTGAGATTGCCGCGCACCGCGGCCCGCGCCAGCGCGCGGAGCTGGACCGCAAAGATCTCGGGCCGGGCCAGGCAAAGCCGCAAGCCGCGCACGCCGAGAAACGGATTGGCCTCGCCATCCAGCGTGAACCCGGGCACCGGCTTGTCGCCGCCCGCATCGAACGTGCGGATGGTGACGGGCCGCTGGCCAGCCCAGCGCAATATCGCGTCATAGGCCTGGAATTGGGTCTCCTCGTCCGGCACGCTCCGGCCGGCGAGCAGGAATTCAGTCCGCATCAGGCCGATGCCGTCGGCATATTGCGCGTCGGCATGCTCGAGATCCTCGACGCGCTGGATGTTGATGAAGAGCTTGATCCGCTCGCCGCGCCAGGAGGCTGTCGGCCGCCGCAGGATCGCTCGCGCGGATGCCCTGCTCTTGAGATGGTTGTCGCGCCGCTTCTCGAAAGTACGGACCTGTTCGGCATTGGGATCGAGCTCCAGCGTCGCGCCTTCGCCGTCGAGCAACGCCCTGGTGCCGATGTCTGGAATTGAACCGAGCTGCACCACCATCGGGATGCCGCGCGCGCGCGCCAGCATCGCGACATGGCTGGTCGGGCTGCCGCGCAACAGCGCCAGGCCGCCGCCGCCGGACCAGTCAATCTCGAGGAATCGCGATGGCGGCAGATCGTCGGCGCAGACCACGCCCCCGTTCGGGATCTTCAGCGGCTGCCCCTGGTCGCCACGCAGAATGTGGACCACGCGGTCGCGCAAATCCGCAAGATCCGACGAGCGGGCCTGCAGATACTCATCCGCCGCCGAATTATACTCCGCGATCTGTTCGTCGAGCGTCGAACGCCATGCGACGTCGGCCGGATGCCCCTCGCCGATCGACGCGAAGATCGCCTCGATCAGGTCCTCATCCTCCAGCAATGCGACCTGGAACTCGAGGATCTGCGCGGCTTCACCGCCGGCGCTGGCGGCAAGATCGGCGATCTGCCCGCTTGCGAGATCGATCGCCTTGCGCAAGGCGAGCGCCTCCTCGACCAACGTGCCGGCCACGCGCTCGCCGGCCGCGCCCGCATCGACACGGACAAACGGGCCATGGGCAAAGCCGATCGAGGCGGTCCTGCCGCGGTAGGCCAGACCTGCAGCGCCGCCCTGCATGCTATGGTGCTCCATCCGGAAAATCGCTTGCGATCAGATCGACCAGCGTCGCGACCGCGGCCTCGGCATCGCTACCGGAGGCCTTGATCTCGATCGTGCTGCCATGTGCCGCGCGCATTGCCATGATCTTGGCCACGCTCTTGGCATTGATCCATTCAGGCGCGCCCGCGACCCGCACCGAGATCTGAGCCTGGAACTTCTTGGCGAGCTTGGTCAGCTTGACCGCGGGGCGCGCGTGCATGCCAACCGCATGCACCAACCGCACACTGCCGGTGAAGATCTGTTCGTCCGCTTTATCAAGCATGCTCATCATCCATCATCGCTTCCCCGCCGGCTCAGTCGGCAGAGAGTTCCTCGGCCACGGCCCTGACCTGGGCCAGCGAGCTGCCGCCCGCAGCTTCGGTCGCCGCCATGACGGCGCCCTCGACGATCGGGGCGTTGCAGACGACAACGAGATCACGCCGCGCCGGCTCCAGCATTTCGACCGCCATTTCGCTGTTCGTCTCGGCGCCGCCGAGGTCGACAAGCACAGCAACGCCTTTTGACGACCAGGCATCGTTGATGGCGTCGATGATCAGCGGCACGCTGGTGCCGAGACCACCATCGGGATTGCCGCCGCAGAAGGCGACCTTGACCTCGCTGCCGACCATCTGCCGCACCATGTCCGCGGTTCCCTTGGCGATATCCCGGGAATGCGAGACGATCACGATCCCTACGGTATCGGTCATTGCCGCGCCTCCAGGCCAGCGCACACAGCGTGCAGCAGAACGCAGCTCGATCGTGCCCCCGGATCGACATGACCGACGCTGCGCGCACCGAGGAACGACGCCCGGCCCTTGGTGGCTTGCATCGGCACTGTGCGCTCAACCGCTTCAGCCGCGGTGATGCGCACCCGCTCGATCAGATCGGGCTGGCCGGCGCCCGCTTTCAGTGTCTCCAGCACCGGAACGAGCACATCGAGCATCGTCTTCTCGCCGGCCTGCGAGCGGCCGCGCGCGCTCACCGCGTCCACTCCGCTACCGAACACGTCGGCGAGATCGTCGGGCAGGTGTTTGTCTTGCGACAGCGCCTCGCCCGCGGCGAGAAAGAAACTGCCATAAAGCGGGCCGGAGGCACCGCCGACCGTCATGACAAGGGTCTTGCCAATCGCCTTGAATGCCTCGTTGAGCGGCTGCGCCGAGATGGCATCGAGCTTGCCGAGCACGGCTTCGAAGCCGCGCTTCATGTTGGTCCCGTGGTCGCCGTCGCCGATCGCCTGGTCCAGGCTCGTGAGCTCCGGCGCGCTGGCGATGACCTGCTCGGCGGCCGCCTTGAGCAGCGACTTGAATGTCTCCGGTTGCACAGACATCTATCTGAAGCTCTCGCTCCCCTATTGGACCATCGCGCCGATGCGTTGCCCAGCCCGGTCGAAACACAGCGGACGCACCAGTTGCAATTCAACCTCCTGGCCGGCCCGCAGCGGTTGGTGCGGATCCGCCAGCGTCACCAGCGTTTCGCCCTTATAGTCGAGGTGAACGTGATTCTGCTCGCCGAGATGCTCGACGCGATGCACCCGACCGACCATCTGCCCGCCGTTGCGCGCGGCGATCTGAAGGTGCTCGGTGCGGATGCCGACCGTCTCCGTTTCCGGCGGTATCGCCACATCGGACAGCAGCCGTGCGGGCAGGAAATTGATCTGCGGCGTCCCGAGCCGCGACGCGACATAGCTGCTGGATGGATTTTCGTAGATCTCCCTCGGCGTGCCGAGCTGAAGCAGCCGGCCGTCCTTGATCACGCCGATCCTCGATGCCATCGTCATGGCTTCGACCTGATCGTGGGTCACATACAGGATGGTCGCGCCGAGCTCGAGCTGGATCCGCTTCAGCTCGAGGCGAAGCTCGGCGCGGAGCTTTGCATCCAGCGACGACAGCGGCTCGTCCATCAGATAGATCGAGGGATCGCGCACCAGCGCACGGCCGATCGCGACCCGCTGCATCTCACCTCCCGACAGGCGGGTGGCACGATTATTCAGCTTGCTGGCGATGTGCAGGAGCTCCGCGGTCTGCTCGACACGCTTGCGGATCTGTGGCTCCGGCACGCGCCGCGCAGGAGAGCGCAGCGGGAACGCGAGGTTGTCATAGACCGACAGATGCGGATACAGCGAATATTGCTGGAACACGAATGCGATGTCCCGTGAACCCGGCGGATCATGCGTCACATCGCGCCCGCCGATCATGACCGAACCGGCGTCGGGGCTCTCGAGCCCGGTGATCAGCCGCAGCGTCGTGGTCTTGCCGGCACCGCTCGGCCCGAGCAGGACGAGGAACTCACCGTCGTTCACGGTCAGCGAGAGGTCGCGCACTGCCTCCACCGCGCCGAAGCGCTTGCTGATGTTGCGTAAGCTGACGTCAACCATGGCGCCCCCCCCTCCTCGCCGGCGGTCCTGATTGCAAGGCCGCTGCCGGCATCGAACAATGAGAGCCGACCGGAGTTGAATTCGAGGCCGACGGTCTCTCCGATCTGCACCGAGGCGCTCGACGGCAGCCGCGCCGCGACCCGTCCATAGGCCGTGTCGATCGTGACGATCTGCGTCGTGCCGAGATATTCCGCGCCGAACACCTCGCCGCGAACGGATCCGGCGTCGGTGAATCGAATATGTTCTGGACGAATCCCGAGGGCCAGCGCAGCGCTGGGGCGGTCCTCGCGGATCTCGGGCACCACGAGCCTGGTGTCGTGAAAATTGATCGCCCGGTCACCAGATCGCAGGCCGCCCTCGAAGCGCAGGAAGTTCATCGGAGGCGAGCCGATGAAGTCGGCGACGAACATGCTGGCGGGCCGGTCGTAGACCTCCTGCGGCGTGCCGATCTGTTCCACGCGCCCCTTGTTCATGATCGCAATCTGGTCGGCCATCGACATCGCTTCGAGCTGGTCGTGGGTGACATAGACCGTGGTCGCCTTGATGCGATCGTGCAAATCGCGCAGCTCGCCGCACATCAGATGACGAAACTCGGCGTCGAGCGCGCCCAGCGGCTCGTCCATCAGGAAGGCCTTCGGGCGCCGCACCATGGCTCGCCCGAGCGCGACACGCTGGCGGTCGCCGCCCGAGAGCTTTGATGTCTTGCTCGACAGCAGATGCTCGATCCGCAGCATCCGCGCGGTCTCCTGCACCCGCTCGCGAATCTCGTGCCGCGCCATGGCCTGGCACTTCAGCGGGAAGCCGATATTCTGCCCGACATTCATATGCGGATAGAGCGCGAACAGCTGGAACACGAACGCAATATCGCGGGCGGCGGCGCGGTGGAACGTGACGTCCTCCCCGTCGAGCAGGATCTTGCCCTCGGTCGGCAGCTCGAGGCCAGCAATCATGCGTAAGGTGGTGGTCTTGCCGCAGCCGGAAGGGCCGAGCAACGCGAAGAAAGTGCCGTCGTCGATGGTGAAGGTCGACCCTTCCACTGCGGTGAACTGATCGAACGACTTGCGAAGATTTTCGATGCGGATCTGAGCCATGTCCCTATTCCGGAAAGTGGCTGACGACGACGAAGCCTACCGTGCCGGCCAGAATCGTCACGAATGAATAGCTGTAGAGATCGATCGAGAAGGGCTGCACCAGCATGAAGATGCCGCCCCCGATCAGGGTCATCGCAACGGCCTCCCAGCGCCCGCGGCTGAAGAAGCGGTGCAATGTCCCCTTGGTTCCCTTGGCCTCCTTAACAACAGCTGAACCGCTCATTTGCGCACCGCTCCGAAGGTGATGCCGCGCAACAGATGCTTGCGGAGCAGCACGGTGAACATGACGATCGGGACGACGAACAGCGTGGTCGCGGCGGCAACCGCCGGCCAGTCCTGCCCGCCCTCACCGATGATGAAAGGAATGAAGGGCGGCATGGTCTGCGCCTCGCCGCTGGTCAGCAGAACCGCGAAGGCGTATTCATTCCAGGAGAAGATCAGGCAGAAGATCGCGGTCGCCGCAATTCCGGTGACGGCCTGCGGCAGCACCACCTTGCGCAGCGCCTGCAGTCGCGTGTAGCCATCGACGAGGGCCGCCTCCTCGTACTCGCGTGGGATCTCGTCGATGAACCCCTTGAGCAGCCAGACCGCGAGCGAGACGTTCACGGCGGTATAGAGCAGGATCATTCCGAGCCTGGTGTCGGTCAGGTTGAGCTGCCGGTACATCAGATAGATCGGGATCGCGACCGCGACCGGCGGCATCATCCGCGTCGACAGAATGAAGAACAAGAGATCGTCGGCCAACGGAATGCGGAAGCGCGAGAAAGCGTAGGCCGCGAGCGTACCGAGGAAGACGGCGAGGAAAGTCGAACCGAACCCGATGATCAGCGAGTTGACGAAGCGCGGGACGACTTTGGACGGTCCGGCAATGACCATGTCATGCTTGCGGACCAGCTTGTCATACCAGGTCCCCGGGGGCGGCAACTTGGCGATGAAATCAGGTGTCTGGCGGGTGCGTACCGTGAACAGGTTGACATATCCTTCGAGTGTCGGCTCGAAGATCACCTTGGGCGGATAGGCGATCGCATCGCTTTGCGACTTGAAGGCGGTGGCAACGATCCAGACCAGCGGCAGGATCGTGATCAACGCATAGAGGATGACGAGAGCACCAGCGAATGCCTTGGTGCGCGGCGAGGCCTCGACGATCGAGTGTGCGCTGGATCTGGCCAGGACCGATTTGGCTACGGCAGCGGTCATCGTTGCTTCACCTTATTGAGCGCTTTGACGTAGATGTTGGCGGCCCCGAACACAGTCACGAACAGGATGATGGCGAGCGCGGACGAATAGCCGGTGCGCCACTTCTCGAATGCCGCACGCTTCAGCGTGATCGATACGAGCTCGGTGGTCGACCCTGGTCCTCCGGACGTCAGCAGGTTGACCATGTCGAACATCTTAAAGTTCTCGATCGCGCGAAACAGCACCGCCAGCATCAGGAACGGCACCGTCATCGGCAGCGTGATCGACCAGAACTGCCGCCAGGCCGAGGCACGATCTACCTCAGCCGCCTCGTAGATGTAATCCGGAATCGAGCGCAGCCCGGCGAGACAGATCAGCATCACGTAGGGCGCCCACATCCAGGTGTCGACGAGCACGATGGTCCATGGCGCGAGCGCGACCTGCCCTGTCATGCTGAAAGAGCTCGGCGGCACACCGGTGAACAAGCTGATCAGATAGTTGAACGGGCCGATCTGCGGCTGCAGCAGCAGCGTCCAGAAATTACCGACAACCGCCGGCGACAGCATCATCGGCAGCAGGATGATCGTGGTCCAGAAGCTGTGGCCGCGGAACTGACGGTTGATCAGAAGCGCGAGCCCAAAGCCGACCACGACCTGCAAGGCGACCGAGCAGATCACGAATTGCGCGGTGGTCTGGAGCCGGAACCAGACGTCCTCGTCGTTGAGTATGTCGCTGAAATTGTCGAGCCCGACAAACCGCAGCGGCAGATAGGACATGCTGAGGTTGAGGCTGGTGAAGGACAGCCGGATCATCCAGACCAGCGGAAAGATGTTGATCGCGAGCAGCAGCGCAATCGTCGGCGCGACGAACAGCCATGCGATGGTCCGGTCGGACAGACCATGGCTGCGGCGCGCGGCGCGGGATTTGGCGGGCTCGCTCACGCCCGGGATCGTAGCATGGTCGGGTTGCAGGATCGTCGTCATCTTGTCCATCGGCTGGTTCGTCTTCCCCGAGGCTGACCTCGGGGAAGCCAGTTCAGTTGGGACGCGGCGTTCGGGCTATTGCGAGGCGACTTGCTTGCCCTGTTCCTTGAACACCTTGGTCCAGTCCTTGACCAGGAGATCGAGCGCCTGCTGCGCCGTGCCCTTGTCGGCGACGACGTAGTCGTGCACCCGCTTCTGCATATCAAGCAGCAGCTGGGCGTAGGACGGCTCGGCCCAGAAGTCCTTGACGATACCCATCGACTCCAGGAATTGCGGCGCGAACGCCGCGCTCTTCGGGAAGTCCGGCGCGTCGACCACCGCCTTGAGCGCCGAGTAGCCGCCGATCTGCCACCATTTCTGCTGCACGGCGGGCTGCGCGAACCACTTGATATAGGCGAGCGCGTCGTCCTTGCGGTCGGAGGTCGCAACCACCGAGATGCCTTGTCCGCCGAGCTGGGTGAAGTGCCCGTTCGGGCCAGCCGGATTGACGAAGAAGCCGATCTTGTCGCCGCCCACATTCGGATCCTTGTAGAGGCCGGGGAAGAAGGCGAACCAGTTCATCTGCATCGCCACCTGGCCCGACTTGAAGGCATCGAGCCCTTCCTGCATGTAGGCGTTGGTCATGCCCGGCGCGGTGCAGCACTTGTAGAGCTCCTTGTAGAATTCGAGCCCCTTGGCCGCGTCGGCGGAATTGACGATGCCCTGCATCTGGTACGGCTTCTTCGGATTGTCGTAGCTGAAGCCGTAATTGTAGAGGACGTTGGTCACGCCCATCGTGATGCCTTCGGAGCCGCGCTCGGTGAAGATGTAGGCGCCGTAGACCTTCTTGCCGTCGATCTCGCGGCCCTGGAAGAACTCCGCGACCTGCTTCAACTCGTCATAGGTTTTCGGCGGCGCCAGGTCACGACCGTACTTGGCCTTGAAAGCCGACTGAATGTCGGGCCGCGAGAACCAGTCCTTGCGATAGGTCCAGCCCACGGCGTCGGCCATCGCCGGCAGCGCCCAGTAGTTCGCCGAATTCTTCGGCCACTGCGAATAACCGACAACGGTCGCCGGGACAAAGTCGTCCATCGAGATGTGCTCTTTGTCGAAGAAATCGTTGAGCTTGACGTACCACTTGTTCTCGGCGGCGCCGCCGATCCACTGGCTGTCGCCGATGATCAGGTCGCAGAGCTTGCCGTGGGAGTTGAGCTCGTTGAGGAAGCGATCCGCGTAGCTCGTCCAGGGGACAAACTCGTACTTCATCTCGATGCCGGATTGCTTGGTGAAATCCTTGCCGAGTTCGACCAGCGCGTTGGCCGGATCCCATGCCGCCCAGCACAGCGTGAGCTGCTTACCCTGGGCCGCGGCTTCGCCTCCGCCAAATATCCCCAGCAGCGCCGCCCCGAGAACCGTGGTGGCCGCTGAGCTTCTCAGCCAATTGAATGTCCGCATATCCGTTTCCTCTCTCGTTGAAGCGTCCAACCCGCTCAGCGCGCCCTGCCGGAGCGACGCCAAGACCCTGAAACCGAGTTTGAGGAGCGATGAGTGAAGGACGAGACGGACCGCTGCCGGAGACGGCTCCGGCATGGCTTGGGCTCCTCCTGCACATCGGCGCTCGATGCGCGATGTTTAGTTTTTTGTATTACTAAACGTAGTACTAAATTTTTTGGCCCGTCAAGCCGGTTCTCGCGACCTTGGCGAAAATATTCCCGACGCTCGCACGCGCAAGCGTCGACGTTTGCAATGCAGCAAATTTCCCCATAATTGCAGCGAATGCGGCGAACAACGATTGCCGACCTGGTCCGGAGGACGCAATTCGGTCCGTCCCGATAACAGGGAAGCCGGAAGGTCAGCCGCAGCCAGCATGTTTAGTATGCGACTTTACTGAACGTTCAACAAAGCGATTGAGCGCGCGGAACAGCCTCCGCGTCGGCCGAAATCCGCCATTGCCGCGAACCGCACCGGTTTCGCGCCAGAAAACGACCTCACCAAAGCGCGACGAACGCCATCGAACTCAAGCATGGTGCAGCTAGATCAACGAAGCTGATCTTGCTTCGCCGCTCACAACGGTCTGGTTGCAGGTTCGAGTCCTGCCGGGCCCACCAAGACACGTGGAGCCGTCACCGTTTCAATAGGCGCGCGCGAAGTCACCCTCCTGCTTGATGTCAGTGAATACCGGAAAGCGCGCCTTCCACGGCGTGCCCTTGGCCGTCGTCAGCTTGTTGAGCCGCTCAAGCACGCCGAGGCCGTCCTTGCGCAGGCTCGCCGAAACCGCCCCAAGGTCCGGGAAATTCTTCAGGACGGCATCGAGCCAGATGGTGCGGCCGGCCAAGAAACCGCCCGCGCCCGCGGCATAGGCGAAGTCGAGGACGCGTTCGAATTTTTCCGGCGCGGCGCCGCCCGACAGCAGGACCCAGGGAATGCTCCGCTCGCGGCAGATATCGCCGATCGCATCGAATTCCCTCTGCGCGGCCTTGGCTTCGGCGCTGCCGTCACGGGCCGGCAGGCTGTTGGCCGCGAGGGGGCTCTCAAGCTTCAGGAGATCGACGCCGTATTCGGGCTTGGCAAACTCGCGCACGCTATCGATGACGAGGCCCGGCAGCTTGCCGGGCGATTCCACGTAATCGGCGGTGTGATTGGCGCTGCCAAGGAACGGATAGACCAGCAGTTCAAGAACATAGGGAACGTCGTGGCGGGCGCACTCCTCGCCAATCTCGCGCACGAAGCGCTTCTGATGCTCGTTGACCGCGGCGTCCGCATCCGGCCGATACCAGGCCAGCACCTTGACGGCGTCGCCGCCCATGGCGCGAATTTTCTCCACACTCCAGTTGGCGATCGCGCGCGACTTGCGACCGCCCGCGGTCTCCTCGACGCGATGCTCCTCCAGCGTCATGATCAGGCCGCAGCGCGGCGGCAACAGATCGATCGCTGCGGGCACGGCAAAATTCGGGTCGAACAACATCGAGCTGCAATGCGGTGCGAGGTTCTCCACGAGGAGCCGCTTGGCCGCCGTGACGTCGGAATATTCGACCTGATCCCGCGTGATTCCCTTCGCCTTCGCAATGGCATCGAACAGCGGCGGCCGCTGATCCAGCGCGACCATGCGAAAGTGGCCTTCCGCGTCAGCAAGGCGGCCCAGCCCGCGGTTCTTTCCAATCGTTCTCATGGCTTCGTCCTCATGAATGCAAGACAGTCGTTGATGGTGGGGATTCCGTTGCGGCCACCGGCGTGGCGACATTTCATCGCGGCCGTGGCTGCAGAAAACGCCATGGCGTTGCGCACATCGAGGCCGACGCCGATCGCAAGGGCATAGGCGCCATGGAAGACGTCGCCGGCGCCGGTGGTATCGACGACATCGACGACATAGGCGGCGTGCCGGTGCAGCTGGCCATTCTCGTACCAACTGACGCCGCCCTCGCCGCGCGTGACCGCGATGACACTGCAGCCGAAGCGCGCCAGTGCTGCGAGAGATTCGTCTTTGGCAGATCCGGCGAAAGAAGCGAGCGCAGGCTCGGAGAAGATCGCGTGGTCGGTCAGGGGCAGCAGTCGCTCGAATACCTCGGCATCAGCCATGTCGCCGTCGAGCACCGTCGGAATGCCGCGCGCACGCGCCTCGCGAAACAGCGTCGCGGCGCCCTCCACCCAGCGCGGATCGGCCAGCACCGAGGATGCGCGAGCGACGGCTTCAAGCGGAAGCCAATCGGCCGCTTCCGGAAACAGACCACGGAAGTTCACGATCTGCCGCTCGCCCGAACTGTCGACAATGATCCCCGAGACCGATGAGCGGCCATCGGGAAACAGCCGGAAATTCTCGACGTCGACACCTTCGGTGGCAAAAGCCGAACGCATCTCGTGCCCGGCGGCATCGTCCCCTGCCCGCCCCCAGAACGCGACGGAGGCACCGAGCCGTGCGACCGCAACCGCGGCATTGGCGGCCATTCCGCCGCCAAGGGTACCGTAGTCGATGGCCTTTATCTTCTCGCTGTTGCCCGCAAAGAGCTGATCGACACGCCAGACCTGATCGAGCGCGGACAGCCCAAGGCAGATCACCTGGACGCCCCTGGCTCCCGACGCCACATCCGCGAGCGCCGAAAGAGCTGCTATGTTCGCCGATGCGCTCACCGCAAAACCTGCCCGTTCGCTGCATCGAACAAATGCGTCTTGCCCGGCTGCGGCCGCAAGCTGAGGCGATCGCCGGGCTTTGGTCGCAACGCTGGATCGACCCTTGCGATCGCGGAGACGCCGGCGAGATCGAAATGGATCAGGGTATCCGAGCCGAGCGGCTCGACCAGCTTGACGTTGATGGCGATGCCGTCCGCCGCATCGGTCGTGACGGCAAAATGTTCAGGACGGATGCCGAGCACGGCATTTCCCGCCTGCTGCAGGCGGCTTGCGGCCTCACCGTCCAGCGGCACCCCCGTTGCGCCTTGCGAAAGGATCGCGCGCTCCTCACGCCATTCGACCGGGAAGAAGTTCATGGCGGGCGAGCCGATGAAGCCGGCGACGAACTGGTTGGCCGGCCGCTCGTAGACCGTCTCCGGCGTGTCGTATTGCTGGATCGTCCCGTTCTGGAGCACCACGATCCGGTCAGCCATCGTCATGGCCTCGATCTGGTCATGGGTCACGAAAACCATGGTGGTCTTGAGCTCCTGCGATAGCGCCTTGATCTCGGCCCGCACCTGTCCGCGCAGTTTTGCGTCGAGGTTGGACAACGGCTCGTCGAACAAGAACGCCTTGGGATTGCGCACTATCGCACGGCCCATGGCGACGCGCTGGCGCTGTCCGCCGGAGAGCTGCTTCGGCTTGCGATCGAGATAGGGCTCGATGTGCAGGAGTGCGGCGGCACGCTTCACGCGCGCATCGATCTCCGCCTTTGGCGTTCCCCGCAGCTCCAATGCGAACGACATATTGTCGTAGACGCGCATGTGCGGATAGAGCGCGTAGTCCTGGAACACCATCGCGATGTCGCGCTGTGCAGCTTGCACGCCGTTGACGCGCTTGTCGCCGATGTAGAGGTCACCCGACGTGATCGGCTCGAGACCCGCAATGATTCGCAGCAGGGTCGACTTGCCACAGCCGGACGGCCCCACGAAGACGACGAATTCATGGTCCGCGATCTCCAGATTGAGATCGGGGATCACAGTGAAACTGCCGTAGCGCTTGACGAGGTTGCGGATCGAGATCGAGGCCATGATCGCTTAATCCAGCGCCAGTACCGGCTTGATCAGCTCGCCCCTGGCAAAGCGGGCGAAATTCTCAGGCAGGGCCGACAGGCCGAACTCGCCGTCGACGAGGACGCGGTATTCGTCCTTGAACTTGCGCAGCAGCTCGATGTTCGGCTCGAAATCCGAGACCGGAAAGTAGAAGGTCCGGATCATGTAGAAGTCCTTGCGGCGGAACACCTTGCCCTCCTCGATGGTCCAGGGCGCGGCGTTCTCGCCGACCAGCACCAGCGCGCCGCGCGGCAGGACAAGCTCGATGCCGAGGTTGCGCGCCGCATGCGCGCCGGAGCATTCCATGATGAGAGCAAAGCGCTTCGAGGTGTCGCCCACGGGATGCGCCTTCGCGCCGAAGGATTGCGCGATCTTCAACCGCGTCGCATTGGGGTCGGCAACGTAGATGTCGTTGTAGCCGAGCGCACGGAGCGCCAGCACGACGCCGAGGCCGACCGGCCCGGCGCCCATGACAAGAACAGGTCCGGCCTCACCGGGCGGCACCACGCGGCTGACGAAACGCACGGCGTGGCCCGACGTGCCGATGGTGTCGAGCAAGAGCGGCGCAAGGCTGTCCTCGATGTCATCGGGCACCGGCAGCAGGCAATTTTCCGGCACCGGCACGTATTCGGCGTAGCCGCCCGGCCGGTTCCAGCCGATCAGGCTGGAGACCTCCAGGCACATCTGGGTATCGCCGCGCTTGCAGGCCGCGCAATGGTCGCAGTGGAGTGGAATATAGACGGCACAGCGGCGACCATGCAGCCGGTGACCGGGCTGCTCGACCACGCCGAAAATCTCATGGCCGGCGGTGAACTCTGCGCCCTTGTGCCAGAGCTTGAAGTCAGAACCGCACAGCGCGGTGCGCGAAACGCGCACGAGCACTTCACCTGTGCCGGCGTCAGGCATTGCCACGCGCTCGATGGTGATGCGGTCGCCGCCGTGGAAGACCGCGGCCTGCATGATCGAATTCGGACGGGGTGACACGTTCATCAGATACCTAGCCTTTCACCGCACCGAGCGTCAGTCCGGACACCAGCCAGCGCTGAACCAGGGCGGCCAGCACCAGCGGCGGCAGTGCGATCAGCGTCGCCGCGGCCATGAGAGCGCCCCATTGCGTCGAGCCTTCGCCGATGAAGTTGAAGGCCGCCGCGATCAGCGTCTTGGTGTCGCCGTTGGAGAGCACCAGCGCAAACAGGAAGTAGTTCCATGAGAAGACGAAGGCGAGGATCGCCGAGACGGCGACGCCGGACGCCACCAGCGGCAGCGCGATGCGCCAGAGGATGCGCGTGACGCTGCATCCGTCGACCTGCGCCGCCTCGAAGACGCTGCGCGGGATGCCGTCGAAGGACGGCAGCAGCACCCAGATCACGATCGGCAGCGTGATGACCGCGTGGCTCAGGATCAACGCGGTGTAGGAGCCGATCATCCCGACCTGCCGGAACATGACGTACCACGGCAGCAGGAACAGCGTGCCCGGCGCCATGCGCGCCGCGAGCGTCAGGATCGCCGGCCACGAGATCCGTGTCCAGGAGACGGCGAAAGCGGCGGGGATGCCGAACAGTAAGCCGAGCGCCGTCGAGCCGACGGTGACGATGAGGCTGTTGAGCGCATAGCTGAGGAACGGCGTGGTCTTGGTCAGCTCGACATAATTGTCGAGCGTCGGCGTGAAGATCAGCGTCGGCGGATAGGCCGTGACCTCGAACGACGGCTTGAACGAGGACAACACCATCCAGACCGTCGGCGCCATGATGAGCACGCCGGCGAGCACGAGCTGCACGGTGTTGAGCCAGCGGATCCAGCGGTCGGTGTTGGCGGCATCCGTCATGACATCACCACGCCACGGCGCCGCGCAGGCGGTTGAAGGCGAGCACGGCGCCGAACACGATCGCCGTCAGCGTCAGCATCAGGGCGCTGGCGTAACCGATGTTGAAGAACTCGAAACCCACCCGGAAGCCGTAGATGTTGAGCGTGTTCGAAGCGTTGCCGGGGCCGCCCTGGGTGGTGATGTAGATGATGTCGAAGAAGCGCAGGAGATCGACGCTGCGCAGGATGGCCGCGGTGACGATGGTCGGCAGCAGCAGCGGCAGCGTGATGCGCTGGAAGGTCTTGAACGGCGATGCCCCGTCGATCTGCGCGGCCTCGTAGACACTCGGCGGCAGCGATTGCAGGCCGCCCAGCACGATCAAGGCGACATATGGCGTCCACTGCCAGCTGTCGATCAGAGCGACGGTCGGGATAACCCACGTCGGCGACGCCAGCCAGTCCGACGGCGGCAGGCCGAGCGACTGGAGGATGTAGTTGGCCGCGCCCAGCGAGGGATCGAGGATCACCAGCCACATCATGCCCGCCACCACCGGCGGCATCATGAATGGGGAGATGAACAGCGAGCGCACGATTCCCGGCAGGCGCCTGGCGTGAAACAACACCAGAGCCAGCCACACGCCAAAGACGAGCTGGAGCACCAACGACAGCACATAGAGCGCTATGGTGATCCAGAGCCCGTGCCAAAACTCGTAGTCGGAGATCAGCTTTGAGTAATTGGCGAGGCCCGCAAAGGATTGCTTGCCGGTCGAGGAGAATGTCTGGAAGCCGAGCCAGATCGTATAGACGACCGGAAACGCGATCATCGCGACCGTGAAGATCACGGCCGGCGCCGAGAGCGTCGCCATTTCCAGCTTCTGCCGGTCCTGCGTGAGTGTCGCAGCCGCGTCCGACATGCGTCCGTTTCCTTGAGAGTGAGGAGCCGGCAGGCATAAGCCTGCCAGTATCAGGCGGTTACTTCTGTGCGATCAGCGCATCGAGCGCCTTGTCGGCATCAGCACAGGCCTGGTCGATGGGCTTCTGCTTCAAGATCAGGTCCTGCACGGCCTGGCCGATGAATTCGCGTGATTCCGGGTTGGCGATGATGGGGTAGCCGACCTCGGAGGAGCCCTTGGTCGCAAGCACGTCGAGCGCAGCCTGCCATTCCTTGCGGACGGGCTCCTCGTCGATCCATTTGCGGTACTCAGGATCCTTGGCAACCGACGGCCGCGGCGGGGCAATGCCCTGGAGCGCCATTTTCTTCTGCACCTCGGGGCTGGTTGCCCACTGCACGAAGTACCAGGCCGCGTCCGGCTGCTTGCTGTGCGAAGACACCGCCATGCCCCAGCCGATCGTGGTCGGCACCTGGCCGGCCTCGCCTGCCGGGAACGGCAACAGGCCGGTGTCCTTCAGGCGCGCGCCGCCCTCCATCACCGTGCGCAACTCATTCGAGGATTCGAATGCCATCGCGGCGCGGCCGCTGCGGTAGAGCGCCGAAATCTGCTGGAAGCTGTAGTTGACCACACCCGGCGGACCGAAGTCGCGCAGCAGCCGGCTATAGGTGTCGAGTGCTTCCTTGCCCTCGGCCGAGCAGAGGTTCGACTTGCCGCCTGCGATGTAGCTGCCTCCGATGTTGTGCAGCATGTTGCTGAAGGTGTAGGCGACCGCGGGCTTGAGGCCACGCGAGACAAAGGGCGTGACAGCGCTGTCGCAGGTCTTGATCTTCTCGGCCGCCGCCTCGACATCCTTGATGGTCTTCGGCGCCTCAATCCCGCACTTCTTGAAGATGTCGGTGCGGTAATAGAAGATCGGACCTTCGATGTTCATCGGCATGCTGGTCAGCTTGCCGCCGAAGGTCGCGGCCTTGAGCAGGGCCTGGCTCAACCCGGCCGGGTCGTATTCCTTGGCCACCTCGTTCTTGGCCATCGCAGTGAGATCGCCGTACCAGCCGGCCGCGGCGAACTGCTCGCCCTCGCGCGAAGGCAGCGTCATGAACACGTCGACCTCGTCGCTGTTCGCATTCATGACGGTGACCAGACGCTGGCGCATCTGTTGTTCCTGATAGCCGTCGACCTTCAGGGTCATGCCGGTCAGCTTCTCGAAATCGGCCTTGTAGGTCAGCAGTGCCTGCGCGACCGGATTGTTATTAGCGAGAAAGGTGACGGTCCTGCCCTTGAACTTCATCCAGTCGAAATCGGCCGCATGAGCCTGCGCGCTGACGGCGACAAGCGCGAGAACGGGCAACGCGACGTGCGTCGCGAGCATCCTGACCTTCATCGAACTCTCCTCCCGGCTGGCCGCCTTAAGCTGGCGGGCCATTTTGAACGCGGCTTGAAAACGGTTACAATCTAGACCTCACATCGGTTGTGTCAAGCAATGGACAAACCGGATATTCTGCGGCAAATTTACGAGATTACCGCTACCACGCGGTTTGCCTCATCGAATGTAACGTTACATTGATACGATTGACCAACGCCAAATCCGTGAAACAGGGCATCCGCGCCGTCGCAGCCCGTGCCGGCGTCTCAACGGCCTCGGTGTCGCGCGCGCTCAACAATCCCGATGCGGTGAGCCCTTCCCTGCGGGCGCGCATCGAACAGGCCATCGACGCGCTCGGCTACATTCCGCATGCGCCGGCGCGCATCCTGTCGTCACGGCGCTCGCGCACGCTTGGCGCGATCGTTCCGACCATCGACAACACGATGTTCGCGCGCGGCATCGCCTCGCTGCAGCAGTATCTCTCCTCGGTCGAATACATGCTGTTTCTCACCACGAGCGGCTACGATCTCGACGTCGAATTGCAGCAAGCGCGCAATTTGATCAGCCGCGGCGTCGATGGACTTGTGCTGCGCGGTGATTGCCATCACGAGGGACTGCGCAAGTTGCTTGCAGACAACGCGGTTCCCTTCATCAATGTCGGCATCTACCAGCCTGATCGACCCCACCCGTGCGTCGGAACCAACAACGAAGCGGCCGCCCATCGCGCCGCTGCGCATGTCATCGAGCTTGGCCACCGCCGCATCGGGATCGTCTCGGCGCTCCAGCGCAACAACGACCGCGCCAGCGCTCGCGTCGCCGGCTTTCGCCGCGCGCTCACCGAGAACGGCCTGGAGCTTCCGCCGCAATGGCATGTCGAGGTGCCCTACACGCTGGATGACGCGCGCGAAGCGGCCCGCTATCTCCTCAACCTGAAGGATCGTCCGACCGCCGTCGTCTGCGGCAACGATGTGATCGCCTACGGCGTGTTGCTCGAGGCGGAGCGCGATGGATTTTCGGTGCCGCGTGACCTGTCGGTGGTCGGCTTCGACGATCTCGACTGGAGCCGCCACTTGCGGCCGAGCCTGACCACGATCCACGTACCGACCGGAGAAACCTGGCAGCGCGCCGGGGAATATCTGGTGCGCAGCCTCGCCGGCGAGCAGACCATCATGCATCGCGAGATCGACTTCTCCCTGGTGGTCCGTGAATCGACGGCTCCCCCTCTCAAATCCTGAAGCGAGACCCCTCCAATGCGCTCAAACTTCTCTCTTGCGTCCGACTTCCATGCCGTGGTGATCGGCGGCGCCGGCGACATTGGCGCCGCAATCAGCAATCAGTTTTGCGACCTCGGCGCGACAGTGACCGCAACGGCGGCCAACGAGACCGATCTGGCGCGCACTTTGCTGAAATCGCGCGCCGGCCTCACACTCGCGACGCTCGACGTCACGAACGACGACGCTGTCGCTTCTTTTGCCCGACAGCAAAAGCGCGTCGATGCGCTGGTCAACTGCGCGGGAATCCTCGCCCGCGACAAGGAATACGAGATCGAGACCTTCATGAAGGTGCTCGACGTCAATCTCACGGGCACTTTTCGAACCTGCATGGCGTTCCGCCCGCTTCTCACCGAGAGCAAGGGCTCGATCGTCAATCTTGCCTCGATGAACGCGACCTTGGCGCTGCCGCGAATCCCGGCTTATTGCGCCAGCAAGGGCGGTGTCGTGATGCTGACCAAGGCGCTCGCGTTGGCATGGGCCGAGCAAGGCATCCGGGTCAATGCGGTTGCCCCCGGCTATATCGAAACGGCGATCAATGCGGCCGGCCGCACCGATCGCGCGCACTATCAGCGCATCGCCGACCGCACCGCGTTCAAGCGGTGGGGTCAGCCGGAGGACATTGCGGGAGCCGTCGCATTCCTCTGCATGCCGGCATCACAATATGCGACCGGCACCGTCGTCGCGGTGGATGGCGGGTTTCTTGCCGGATGAGCCAGGAAACCAACGGATACGGCCTGCATAATGTCGCCGGAAATGTTTGGGAATGGTACGAGGACCGCCTCGCACCGTCGGGAGTCCCCTTGAATCGCGAGCCTGCACCGAACCGCTCGACGCGCGGTGAATCCTGCCTCGAGTCCCACGGCAGCCGCCACCGCTTCGCAGCGCGAAACCCGAACGCGCCGGTCGGCTCGTCGGGCACGACCGGCTTCCGTGTCGTGCGCACCGGGCAGCTGCGGGATTCGGCATAGGATGACGCTGGCGACAAATGCCGCGAAGCCGGCCCCTGCTCCCGGCACCCGTCTGTTGCCGCAGTTCTTGCGCAATTTCGTGCGCAATCGCGAGACCGGCCTCGTGCTGGTCGGCATTGTCGTCGGGTTGCTGAGCGGCGTCCTCGTTGCCGCGATCTCGGGCCTCAGCCAGGCTTCGCACGCGCTGCTGTTCGACATTCCCCTCGACGCACATCTGAGCGCCACCGGCGTGATTTCCTGGCAGCGCACGCTGCTGATCCCGGCAGTTGGCGGCCTGGTCCTGGCGCTGATCGGGCTGTACTTCGCGCGGCGCGTCAAGGGACAGCAGCTCGCTGACGCGATCGAAGCCAACGCGCTCTATGGCGGCCGGGTGTCGTTCCGCGGCAGCCTGCTGATCTCGATCCAGACTCTGCTGTCCAACGGGTTCGGCGGATCGGTCGGACTGGAAGCGGGATACACGCAGATCTGCTCGATGTTTGGCTCCCATGTCGGCCAGCGCCTCGCCGCCCGCCGCAACGACATGCGGCTGTTGGTGGCCTGCGGCGCGGCGGGGGCGATCAGCGCAGCCTTTTCGGCTCCACTGGCCGGCGCCTTCTATGCCTTCGAGGTCGTGCTGGGAGCCTACACCTCGGCCGCCCTCGTGCCCGTCATCGCCAGCGCCGTCACGGCCTGGCTGGTGGCGCGGGGGTTGACGCATCAGTCCTTTCTGATGGTGCCGGGCTTCCCATCGCCCGTGTCCGTCGAGATGATCGGACAGACCGTGCTGATCGGCATCATTTGCGCATTCGTCAGCATCCTCGTCATGCTCGCGGTCGCATTTTCCGAACGTTGCTTTCAGCGGGTCACGCTTTTCAGCGGCTTCGTGCGCCCGATCCTCGGCGGCCTGCTGCTCGGCGGCCTCGCCCTGCTGACGCCGACCGTGCTCGGCGCCGGCCACGGCGCAATGCAAATCCTGCTGGTCAGCAATCCGAGCTGGCTCCTGCTCACGACGACCATCGTGCTCAAGATCCTGGCATCGGCCGTCTCGCTCGGCTCCGGCTTTCGCGGCGGACTGTTCTTCGCCTCGCTGCTGCTCGGCGCGCTGATCGGGCAGCTCTACAGCGTCGTGCTGACCGGCCCCTTCCCCACGCTCGCGCTTCAGCCCGGCACCGCCGCCATCGCGGCTCTCGCCGCACTCGGAACCGGCGTACTGGGCGCACCATTCAGCATGGTTTGTCTCGCGCTCGAAATCACTGGCGATTTCTCCGTGACCGTCGGGGCGGTGGTCGCATCATCGGTCTGCGCGCTCATCGTCCGCGAGTTGTTCGGCTACAGTTTTGCGACATGGCGCTTCCACCTGCGCGGCGAGGTGATCCGCGGTCCGCAGGACATCGGCTGGGTCCGTCAGATGAGCGCGGCCTCCCTGATGCGCGCCGACTTCGAGAATGCGCTGACGACCATGCCGATCGGCGAGGCGCAGAAGCTGTTCTCGCCGGCGCAGGTCCGACAGGTCGTGCTGCGCGATCCGAACGGCAGCTATGCCGGCATCGTCGCGGCGGCGACGCTGCATTCCGTCACCAATCGGGACGACGATCCGCTCGGGTCGCTGGCCCAGCAGCAGGATGAATACCTGCTTCCGACCACGTCGGTTCGCGAGATCCTGAAGGCCTTTGAACGGAGCGAAGCCGACGTCCTCGCGGTCATCGACCGTGCCGACCATCGCGTCACGATTGGCACCTTAAGCGAATCCCATGTGCTGCGCACCTATGGGGAAGAGCTCGAACGCCGGAACCAGGAGCTGTTTTCGCGGTGATGCTTGCGCGCTATGGCCTTAGATCCATATCGATCCGCACAAAATCGCCGCGATAGGTGACTTCACCGAGATAGATCACGGTGCGATCGCTCGCCGTGAAGACACGGCGGACTTCGGCGACCGGCGAATTCAAAGGCACGCGCAGCAGCCGCGCCGCCTCGATGTCCGCGGTTCCGATGGTCAATGTCTGGCGGGCGCTGGCGATCGCCGGATCCCTGAGATCGTTGAGGATCGGGATCACCGTCTCGTTGCGAAAGCGCTTGGGAGACCTGCGAAAGATCTTCTCATCGAGATAGATGGAAATGACGCAATAAGGCTGCTTCTGGCGCGAGTGCAGACGGCGCATGAAGACATATTTCTCGGCCGGCTTGCCGTCTTCGGGAAGCAACGGCGCGTCGCTCCGGCTTTCCGAGATGTTGATGATCTCCGGCGAGGTGTCGCGGTACATGTCCGCGAGATCGGACAGTGTGGTCTCGACCTTGAGCCAGCGGTCCTGTCGCACAGTCCCGGTGACGAAGGTGCCGCGGCCCTGCTGCGCCTCGATGACACCGTCGCGGGCGAGCAGTTCGACGGCCTGCCTGATGGTAACGCGCGAGACGCCGAACTCGGCCGCCAGATCCTCGTTGGCCGGCAGGCGAAAACCTTGACTCCAGACACCGCGCGCAATCCGCTGGCGAAAGATATCGGCAATCTGCGCGTATTTGGGGACGTGACTGTCGGAACTCAATTCCATCTCGCCCTCCGGAAATCAAGCGGCCCAATCACGGCATGACAAGGGCTGCACCGCGTTCCCCGATCATCAGGCTGGTCGCATTGGTGTTGGCCGAGGTGATCTGCGGCATCACCGAGGCGTCGATCACGCGCAGCCGCTCGACGCCGCGCACCCGCAGCTGCGGATCGAGTACTGCCCGCTCGTCGCTGCCCATGCGGCAGGTGCCCACGCAGTGAAACACCGTGCCGCCGGTGTTGCGCGCAAACTCCCACAGCCCGGCATCGTTACTTGCGGCCTCGCCCGGCACCATTTCGACGTCCCAGAGCGGGCGGAACGCCTTTTGCTGATAGATCTCGCGCAAAATCTTCAGGCCGGCAACAATGGTCTTGCGGTCGATCTCCTCGGCGAAATAATTGGGCGCGATCAGCGGCTGCTCGAACGGATCGGCCGAGCGGATCGCGAGCTGTCCGCGCGACCGGCCGTGGCATTGCCAGACCGAGGCCGTGAAGCCGGAATAGCTGTGGAGGGGTTCGCCGGGCTTGTCGACGGAGAGCGGCATCACGTTGAACTGCACGTCGGGACGGCCGCCGACCGCATATTCGGTACAGGCCGCTCCGCCCACCTGTCCCGCCCCCACCGTCAACGGCCCTCGCCCGGCCAGCATCCATTGCAACCCCATCTTCGCGAGTTCGACAGGATGGCGGACCTGGTCATTGAGCGAGATCCGCTCCTTCAGGCGCACGATCAGCCGCGCCTGGTAGTGGTCCTGCAGATTGGAGCCGACTTCGGGCGAGTCGGTGACGACGGCAATGCCGTGCTTGCGAAGCAGGTCGGCCGGACCGATCCCGGAAAGCTGGAGGATCTGCGGCGATTGCAGCGCGCCGCCCGACAGGATCACCTCGCGATCGGCTGTCGCGCGATGAACCTGCCCTTTGCTGATCCACTCGACGCCGGTCGCGACGCGGCCGTTGAAAGTGAATTTGCTCACCTGCGCATGCGTCATGATGGTGAGGTTGCGCCGGTCGGTAATCGGTCGAAGAAAGGCGGATGCCGAGCTGGTCCGCCAATGCCGCCCGATGCCAAGCTGATAGGAACCGACTCCGAGCGTCGTCGCGCCGTTGAAGTCGGGATTGCGCGGCAGCCCGAACTGCACGCCCGCCTCCACCCAGGCCCTCGACGCCGGATTGTCGTTCCGGAGGTCGGAGACCTCGAACTCACCGAGGCCGCCGTGATACTGGCTCTCGCCGCCGCGATAGCGCTCGTAGCGCCGGAAATAGGGCAGGACGTCGCGATAGTTCCAGCCGTCGGCGCCGAGACGTTCCCAGTCGTCAAAATCCTCGTGCTGGCCGCGGATGAAGATCAGGCCGTTGATCGACGACGATCCGCCGAGCACGCGGCCACGCGGCCAGACGATGGCGCGGCCGCCGCTTCCTTCCGACGGCTCGGTCTTGAACAGGCGCGAGAAGCGCTCGTCGTAGATGGTCCGGTAATACCCGACCGGCAGCTTGAGCCAGAAATTCCGGTCCGATCCGCCGGCTTCGAGCAACAACACGCGGCAGGCAGGATCGGCCGACAGTCTGTTTGCGACCACACAGCCGGCCGACCCCGCACCGACGATGATGTAATCGTAGCCAAGCCCCGACATCACGCGGTCCGGTATTGTTCGATCGAGGCAAGATCGGGCGCAATGCCGAGACCCGCCTCGTCGCCGAGCTCGATCATTCCATCGCTGACGTGAAGCACGGGGCCGCAGAATTGATCCCGCAGCGGGTTCTCGTTGCTGTCGACCTCCAGCAATCCCTCGCCGCCGACGCCCGCCAGCAGATGCGCCGACGCCAACAGGCCGATGCCGGCGCCGAGATAGTGCGGACAGAACATCTTGCCTGACGTCAGGATGTCGCGGGCGATGCCGGCGCAAGCCGAAAGCCCGCCCCACTTGGCGATGTCAGGCTGGACGACACCGAGAACCGGCTCGCTCAGCACCTCGGCAAAGCCGGCGTAGCTCGCGATGTTCTCACCGGCCGCGAGCGGAAAACGGATCGTCTCGTGCAGCTGCTTCCATTCCTGCCGCGGACGGTCCGCGCGGATCGGCTCCTCGAGCCAGGCAAGGCCGAACGGCTCCAGCTGCGGCGCGTGCTCGAGCGCCTGCGCGATGGTCCAACCCTGGTTGACGTCGGCCGCAAGCATGCCATCGCCGACGACGCGGCGCAGCGCGGCGAGATTGGCCTGGTCGCCTGCCGGATCGAAGCCGATCTTCAGCTTCAAGGCGCGATAGCCGCGGCCGAGCGCTGCTTCCGCCGCTCGCTCCGATCCGACCGGATTGATGCCGCTGGCGTAGACTTTTATCCGCTTCCGCGATCCGCCGAGCAGTTTCCACAACGCTACGTTCCGGCGGCGCGCATGGAGATCCCAGACGGCGAGATCGATGCCGGCGATCGACTGCGCGAATGGGCCCGCTTCGCCGGATTGCAACGCGAGCACCGAAGTTCCCTGCGTCAGCCGCTCGAATGCGGCACCAGGTTCGCTTGCCCTGAATCCGACAAGCGCCGGTGCCAGGACCTCATTGACCAGCCGAACACGATGCTCGGCGCCCGGCGCGGGAAAGTTGCACCAGACCTCGCCCCAGCCCACGTAACCGTCCGTGTCCTCGACCCGAACGAACACGGCAGGCCGGTCCCCCATCCGCCCGAACGAGGTGATGACCGGTGTCGTCAGAGGATAGCGAAAGCCAAAGGCCTGGACGCTCCGGATGGTGAAAGGCGGCGGTGTCATGCGCGGAAACCTGCGGCGCCTATGACCAAAGCGGCGCTTGTATGGTCATCCTATTTATAATATGACTTGGGCAAACATCAACTGCAATCTGGGTGGACGCGTCGAATGGACGGAGCTGGCGTGAGACGCTTTGGTCTCGGGTTGATACCGTGGGTCGGTGCGATCCTGCTCTGGTATGCCGTGCGCTGGAGCGGCTTCGTCAACGCATCGCTGATCCCCGCCCCGCACCAGGTCGCCGCGAAGTTCGTCGAGCTTCTCACCAAGGAAGGCCTCCTGATCGACATCTTCGCCTCGACCAGGCGCGTCTTCTTCGGCGTCTCGCTTGGAATTCTCGTCGCGGTGCCCGTCGGCTTCCTGCTCGGATGGTATCGCCCGGCCCGCACCTTCGCCGACCCCATGATCAATTTCTTCCGCGCGCTGCCGCCGATCGCGCTGATCCCGCTCGTCATCGTCTATTTCGGCGTCGACGAGCTCGCAAAGCTCGTCATCCTGTTCTACGCCTCATTCTTCTCCGGCGTGATCGTCATGTATGAAGGGGTCTCGCAGATCACGCCGCTCTATATCCGCGTGGCGCAGACGCTCGGCGCCAATCAGGCGGAAATCTTCCGCAAGGTGATCATTCCCCTCACCGTTCCGCACATCCTCACCGCGCTGCGGGTCGCGCTTGGCGTGGCCTGGGCGACGCTGGTGGCATCCGAACTGATCGCGGCCCAGCGTGGGCTTGGCGCCATGATCCAGAATGCATCGACCTACTTCCTGCTCGACGTCATCTATGTCGGCATCATCTGCATCGGCCTGATCGCGCTGATCATGGACATGATCCTGCGCAAGATCACGGCCCGGTTGCTGGTCTGGCAGGATCGGGCCATCGCATGACCACGCGTGCACAGTTCGACAAGGTTTCGCTTGCCTTCGAGACCCCGAAGGGACGCCTCAACGTCGTCGAGAATGTCAGCTACGATATCAACGATGGCGATTTCATCGCGGTGATCGGCCCTTCAGGCTGCGGCAAGACCACGATGATGAGCATGCTCGCGGGCTTCCAGAAGCCGACGACCGGAAGCGTGCTGTTCGACGGGCAGCCCGTCACGGGTCCCGGTCCCGAGCGCGGCGTCATCTTCCAGGAATATGGCGTCTTCCCGTGGCTGACGGTGAAACAGAACATCGCTTTCGGCCTGACGCTCCGAGCCAATCACGTCGCGGCCGGTGAGCGCGATTCGATCTGCGATCACTATCTCGGCCTGATGGGGCTGTCCGACTTCGCCAACTCCTATCCGAAGCATTTGTCCGGCGGCATGCGTCAGCGGCTCGCGATCGCGCGGGCTTACGCGGTCAAGCCGCAGTTCCTGCTGATGGACGAGCCGTTCGGTGCGCTCGACGCCCAGACCCGTTCCAACATGCAGAACCTGCTGCTCAAGGTGCTCCAGACCGAAGGCAAGACGGTCATGCTGATCACCCACTCCGTGGAGGAGGCGATCTATCTCGCGTCCCGCATCGTGGTCGTGACCGCGCGGCCGGCGCGGATCAGGCAGATCATCGACGTGCCGTTCGCCTATCCACGCGATGAATCGATCCAGGAACGGCCCGAATTCGGCGAGCTGCGAAGCTATATCAAGCATCTGGTGATGGACGAGTATCGCGCCCAGCAGGCGCAGATGCGTCCGGTCTCATTCTCGGAATAACAACACAGCGGAGGACGACCTATGGATCGGCGACAATTTCTGACCACGACGGCCGGGCTTGCCCTGGGGTCCTTCACCGCCGCAGCCCCTGCGATTGCTCAGGCAAAAACAAAAGTTCGTGTCGGCTATCTGCACACCGTTGCCGTCGACGGCCAGATCTGGACCGGCATGGACCGCGGTTCCTTCGAAAAGCAGGGACTGGATCTCGAGCTGCGGCAGTTCAATACCGGCCTCGAAATCTTCCAGGCGCTGATCGGCGGCAGCCTCGACGTGCTGGCGACGGGCGCTGTGCTCTCGAACTTCCCCGCCCGGGGCCAGGGCAAGGTCTTCCTCATCAACGACATCGAGGTCGCGACCGCACAGCTCTGGGTGCGCGGCGATCAGGGCATCAAGTCATTCGAGGACCTGAAGGGCAAGCGGATCGCAACCGCGACCGGCACCACCGCGCATGTGTTCCTGGACACCGCGCTGCGCGCGAACAAGGTCGATCCCAAAGCGGTCGAACTCGTCAACCAGACCATGCCGGCCGCCGTAACCGCCTTCATTTCAGGCGCGGTGCCCGCCGTCGCGCTCTGGGTGCCTTTCAACGTGACGGTTCGCGACAAGGTGCCGGGCGCGGTCAAGCTCGCCGACGCCTCAGCCTATTATCCAAAGGCCGCGATCATCGGCGGCTGGGCCGCGGCCAATGACTATTACGAGCCCAACAAGGAAACGCTGGCGAAGCTGATCCGTGGCTGGGCCGATGCCAATGACTACATCATCGCGAACAGCACCGAAGCGATGGAAAAGCTGCAGAAGGGCCATTACAGCCAGACGCCGATGGCCGACATCGACGAATCGTTCAAGGCGCAGAAGATGTTCTCGTCGCGGGACTGGAAGCGGATGTATTCCGACGGCACGGTCACCAACTGGCTGCAGCAATCGACCGACTTCTTCATGGCCAATGCCGGCATCAAGGACTTTACCCCGGCAAGCAAATATTTCGATCCGAGCCTGTATTTGAAAACGATTGCGTGACGCACCTGGACGCAAATCGCGTCCTAGAGGTAGCTCTCGAACGCGACCCGCTGCGCGGGCGTCAAGTGCAGGCCGTGCTTGGTGCGCCGGTCCAGGAAGTCGGCAGGCTGCCTTGCCCACTCATTCTCGCGGAGATACGCCGCTTCGCATTCATAGAACTCGCCGCCGAAATGACGGCCCAGGTCTACGGCGCTGCGGACCGGACCCAGCAGCTGGCGCGCGCGCGTCCCATAAAGACGGGCATAGTGATGGATGAGCGTTCGCGGCAAATCGGGATAGTCGCGTGCCAGCCGATTCGCGAATTCATCGAAACTGCCGCCGATGTCGCCGCCCGGCAGCGGCCGATCCGCGGTCCAGGCCGACGACAGCTTCGGAAACCACGGCGCGAGGCGCTGCAGCGCCTGCTCCGCCAGCCGGCGGTAGGTCGTGATCTTGCCGCCGAAGATCGACAGCAGCGGCGGCACATCCTGCGCGCCGTGAACCTCGAACACATAGTCGCGCGTCACCGCCGACGGATTGTCGGCGTTGTCGTCGTAGAGCGGACGGACCCCGGAGAACGCGTGCACGATCTCGCCCGCCTGCGGCGGCGTTCGGAAATAGCGGCGCAAGACCTGCAACAGGTAATCGGTCTCGTCCTCTCCGATCGCGACGTCCTCGGCGCGGCTGTGATAGGGAATGTCTGTGGTGCCGATCAAGGCGAGATCGTCCTCATAGGGATTGACGAAGATCACCCGGCGATCGCTGTTCTGCAGCAGATAGGCCTGCGGCCCGCTCCAGAATTTCGGCACCACGATATGGCTGCCCTTGACCAGCCGTACGCTCTGGGCCGAGTTCAGGCCCGCCACGCCCTGGATGACATCCTGAACCCACGGCCCGGCGGCGTTGACCAGCGCGCGCGACCGCACGACCTGCGTTGTGCCGTCGTCGCCGTGCATTTCGAGCAGCCAGGTCCCGCCGTCGCGGCGTGCGCGCACCGCCCGCGTGCGCGGCAGGATGCAGGCGCCGTTCTGCGCGGCATCGATCAAATTGAGGATCACCAGCCTGCTGTCATCGACCCAGCAGTCCGAATATTCGAAGCCTCGCCGGAACTCCCGACGCAGCGGCGCGCCCTCCGGAGCGCACGACAGATCCAGGCTGCGGCTCGCCGGCAGTTGCTTGCGGCCACCGAGATGGTCGTAGAGCAACAGGCCGGTGCGGACCAGCCACGCCGGCCGTTGCTCCGGCGAATGCGGCAGCACGAAGCGCATCGGCCAGATGATATGCGGCGCCGACGCGAGCAGCACCTCGCGCTCGATCAGCGCCTCGCGCACCAGGCGGAACTCGTAATATTCGAGATAGCGCAGTCCGCCATGGATCAGCTTGCCCGAGCGCGACGAGGTGCCCTCGGCGAAATCATCCTTCTCGCAGAGCAGCACTTTCAGTCCGCGGCCGGCGGCGTCGCGGGCGATGCCGGCACCGTTGATGCCGCCACCGATGATGGCGATATCGACCAGCCCGTGATCCGTACCTGCGACCGGCGCAGTGCCCGTCATCGCTTGCTGCTGCGCCGTTTCTCGGCGCGGCGCGGCGCCGCCTTTGCGGTCGCGCGGGCCTTGTTCGGCTTCGGCGCCTGCAGACCGTAAGTGGAGAACCCCTTCGCGGTGTCGGCAATCTCCTCGTCGGTCAGGATGACGCGCGAATCGAGCGCCAGCGAGAGGTAGTACTGACGCGCGATGGTCTCGAGCTCGACCGCGAGCCACATCGCCTTGTCGAGATTGGCGCCGAGCGCGATCATGCCGTGATTGGCGAGCAGGCAGCCATTGCGGCCTTCGAGCGCCGCAATCGCATGATCGGACAATTCCTTGGTGCCGTAGCGCGCATAGCCGGCGCAGCGGATTTCGGTGCCGCCGAACGCCGCCATCATGTAATGGCAGGCCGGGATCGGCTTGCGCGCGATCGCGAGCACGGTCGCGTAGGTCGAGTGGGTATGGACGATGGCGCCGACATCGGGCCGGGCGCGCGTGATGTCGAGATGGAAGCGCCATTCGGTGGACGGCTGCAGCGGCCCCTCCCACGCACCATAGTCGCCCTCGAGCGGCATCGAGGCGATCATCTCCGGCTTCATCGAATCGTAGGGCGTCGCCGACGGCGTGATCAGCATCCGGTCCTTGTAGCGGGCGGAGATGTTGCCCGATGTCCCCTGGTTGAGACCCGACGCATTCATCCACCGGCACTTGGCGATGATCGCCTCGCGCAACTGTCGTTCCTCACGGGTCATACGAACTGCCTTTCTCTTCAGCACGGATTGCGTGGCGGCTCGCCGGCCAGGAAGCGACGAACCTCTTCGGCCGCCTGCCCAGCGGCCACGGTGACGGTACGCACGGAGGCGCCGGCGATGTGCGGCGTCAGCGTGACGTTGGGAAGTCGCAAGAGCGGCCAGTCCGCCGGAACCGGCTCGACCGCGAAGGTGTCGAGCATGGCGCCGCCGAGATGCCCCGATGCCAGCGCATCATGCAGCGCTTCGTAGTCGACCAGCGGACCGCGCGCGGTGTTGATCAGGAACGCGCCCGGCTTGATCCGCGCCAGAGCCTCGCGCCCGATGAAACGGGTGGTCTCCGGCGTCACCCGGGCGTGCAGCGTGACGACGTCGGCGCGGCCGAGCAATTCGCCGAGCGCGACATGCTCGACGCCGTCATTGCGGTCCTGGGCGCTGAGCTGGACATAGGGATCGGCGACCAGGATCTTGCAGCCGAAGGCCTTCAGCAGCTTGACCACGCGGCTGCCGATCGCGCCGTAGCCGACAATGCCGACCGTCATCTCGCCGAGCTCGCGCCCGGTGCGGTCGGCGCGATAGAGATCGCCGCGCCATTCCCCGCCTCGCAGCGCCTCGTGACCACTGCGGATCAGGCGTGTCTCGGCCAGAATGGCGCCGATGGTGAACTCCGCGACCGCACCCGCATTGCGGCCGGGCGTATTGACCACCAGCACGTTGTGGTCGCGCGCCGCCTGCATGTCGATGTTGACCGGGCCGCCGCGCGACACCGCGATGAACTTCAGCGTCGGCAGCCGCTCCAGCATCGACCGCGAGATCGGCGCCAGATGCGTGACGAGCAGCTCGGCATCGCCGATGAAGCCGATGATCTCGTCGGGCTGCCCCATGAATTCCTTTAGGCCGTCGAGCTTCGAGCCGGCGTAACCGTGCTCCATCGGCTCGTCCGGCCAAGGCTGCTCCAGGGTGCGAATGTCGACGCCATCGCCGCAGGCTGACCGGATGTGCTCGGCGAACACCGAGGGCAGCATGAAGCGGTCGCCGACAATGGCGATGGACTTAGACATGATCGCCTCCGGCGCGCAGCGCAGCGAGTTGCTTCCAGACCGGCCGCGACGCCAGCCTTGCCTCGAGATAGGTCGGGAAGATGCTGGCATAGCGCTTCGCCAGCGCAGCATCCGGCGATTGCGGCGCACTTAGATGCGGCGCGACCCACTGCTCGGCACAGGCGCGCATGTCGGGATAGGCATCGATCGCGACCGCCGCGATCATCGCAGCGCCTGCGGCGCCGGCTTCGGCGCGGCTGCAGATGCGGACGTCGCAATCCAATGCGGCCCCGAGGATGGCGGCAAGCGCACGGCTCTTCGCCGCGCCGCCTGTGATCCTGACATCGCGCGGCAGCGACCCCATCGCCGTGTAACAATCCCGTGCGGCGAAGGCCAGGCCCTCCATCACGCCGCGCATCAGGTCGCCATAGCGGTGGCGCGACCGCAAGCCGAAGAATTGCGCGCTGGCCTCATGCGCGACGAACGGACCACGCTCGCCCGCATCGGAGATGAACGGGTGGAACAGCACCTCGCCGGGCCTCGCCCGCAGCACCTGATCGTCGAGCCGGCGGATCAGTTCGGCGCGCGTGCGCGTCACGCCTTCCGCCGCCAGCATGTCGCAGGCGAGATCGAGCATCCAGTCAATGTTCAGCGTCGCCGCCATGTTGGACTGCATTTGGGCATAATGACCGGGCACCGGGAACGGCATGGTGTAGCCGGTTGCCTCCCGGTTCAGCGTCACAGCGTCGGCGCTCGGCACCAGCCGCATATGCATGCCGGTCGACCCGATGATGGTGCAGCCGACATCGGGTGACGGATCGTAGAGCCCGGCGCCGAGCGCATTGCAGATCACGTCCACATAGCCGAGACAGACCGGCACACCTTCCGGCAGGCCGATCTCGATGGCGGCGGCCGCGGTCAGCGGATGCGTCATGACCGCGCCGTCAACGACCGGCGGGAACAGGCGCGTCAGGTCGGCGATACCGATCAACCGCGCGGTCTCTGCGTCGAATGCTCGCTTGCGGAAATCGCCGCAGGAGAACGTGGCTTCCGACGGATCGGTTGCGCGTTCACCGGTGAGCAGGAAATAAAGCCAGTCCTTGCAGTGGAAGGCCGTGGTCGCGCTGGCGATCGTGTCGGGCATGTGGGCCTGCAGCCACGCCAGTTGCGGCCCTTGCTGGCAGGCATTGAGCCCGGAGCCGGTTCGACGGTAAAGGATCGCGTTGTGCTCGCTGCCGCGAATCGCCTCGACCAGCCGCCCGGCGCGCGAGTCGAGCCACAGCAGCGCCGGCGCGACCGGCCGGCCGTCGTCATCGATCAGCCAGGTGCCGTCGCCCTGCCCGGTCACCGCGACGGCCGCGATCCGCGCCGACAGGTCAGGCACGGACTTCGCCAGCGCACGAATGACCGCGACCGTATCGCGCCAGGTCTGCGCCATGTCCTGCTCGACATGGCCGCCGGCCAGGCTGCTGTACGCATTCGGCCGCGAGACATCTGCGAGTTGCTCGCCGGTCAGCGTGAACGCCACCGCCTTGATCAGGGAAGTGCCGGCGTCAATGCCGATGATAACGTCGCGGCTGGCCGAAGCGGTCATCGTCACGCTCCCTCCGCATGGCGAATGTAGGTTCCGTCGCTGCCAAAGATGTGCAGGTGACGCGGCTCCAGCGCAAACGAGATGATCTCTCCCGGCCGCGCGGCGACACGGCCCGGTATGACCGCGATCAGCATGCGGCCACCGCAATCGCCGGCGACATGCGATTGATCGCCCAGCCACTGGTTGGAGACGACCTTGACCCTGACGTCACCGGTCCCGACCACGATCTTCTGCGGACGAATGCCGATCCGCACCTGCGGCGTGGCCGCGAGCGTCTTCGCCGCCTCAACGTCGAGTCCGGCGCCGGCGATATCGAAACCCATGTCGGTTCCGACCGACAGACGGAAGCCGCCATCGGACCGCGTCACCTCGGCGTCGAGCAGGTTCATCGGCGGCTCGCCGATGAAGCTTGCAACGAACAGATTGGCCGGTCTGCCCTTCAGCTCCTTCTCGCTGGCGAACTGTTGCAGCAGGCCGCCTTCCATGACAGCGATGCGGTCGGCCAGCGCACTCGCTTCGGTCTGGTCGTGGGTGACGAAGATCGCGGTCATGCCGCGCTCGGCAAGCAGGCTCTTGATTCGGCCGCGCAGCACCGCGCGCAGCTGCGGTTCGAGCTGCCCCATTGGCTCATCGAGCAGATAGAGATCGGCGTCGCGCACCAGCGCCCGCGCCAGCGACACGCGCTGCTGCTGGCCGCCTGAGATCGCGCGCGGATAGCTGTCGAGGATGTCCTCGATCTCGACCAGACGGGCGATCTCGCCGACGCGACGCGTCACCTCCGCGCGCGGCAGCTGGGCGGATTTCAATGCAAAGGCGATGTTCTCGCGGACCGTGAGCGGCGGATAGAGCGAGTAGCCCTCGAAGGCCATCGCGACCTTGCGCCGCGCCGGCGGCAGCTCGTGGATCCGCCGCCCGCCGAGCGCGATCGATCCGGCGGAGACGTCCTCGAAGCCTGCGATCATGCGCAAGGTCGAGGTCTTGCCGCAGCCCGACGATCCCAGCAGTGCGACGATCTCGCCCTTCTCGACCGCCATGTCGAGCGCGCGCACCGCATGCACCGGCTCTTTGCCGCGGCTGCGATAGACCTTGTCGATGCCTCGAAGCTCGAGCATGTCCATGACCATCCGCTCCTATGCCGCCTTGAGCCGGTGCGACGCCCCGATCCGCAGCCCGGTGGCGCGATCGAACAGCATCGCGGCGTCGGGCGCGAAGCGGACGAAAACGGCATCGTCAGCCGCGCCTCGCGGGGCTTCCGGCGGCAGCGCCGCCAGCCATTCCGTTCCGTCGGCAAGACGGAGCAGCAGCACCGCCTTCTCGTGCATCGGCGTGATCGCGAGAATGCGCGCCGGGACAGCGTCGTCGGTGGATGCAGACGAAACCACGAGATCCTCGGGCCGGACTCCCAGCCAACATGCACCGGCAGGTGCTGCGCCATCGGCCGCGCCGAGCCGCATCCTGGCGCCGGCAACCACGGCCGACAGCATGCCGTGCTCCGCCACTGGAGATACCTCGGCGAGGTTGATGGTCGGATCGCCGAACAATCGCGCGACCGCGACCGATGCGGGCTGGGCATAGATATCGGCAGGCGTCGCGACCTGCGCGAGCCGGCCGTCGATCAAGACCGCGATGCGGTCGGCGATCGCCATCGCCTCGCGATAGTCCTGGGTGACGTAGAGCACGGCGGCGGTGCCACGCCGCAGCAGGTTCGGCAGCTCGAGCCGCATCTCGTAGCGCAGCTTGGCGTCGACATTGCGCAGCGGATCATCCAGCAACAGCACATCCGGATTGCCGATCAGCGCCCGCGCCAGCGCCGTGCGCTGCTTCTGTCCGTTCGACAATTCGCGCGGCGCGTGACCGAGCACGTGCTCGATCTTGAGCAGCCTGCTGATCGCGGCAACGCGGCCGGCGACATCGCCGCCGCCGGCCCTGGCGCGCAGGCCGCTTGCGATATTGTCGCGGGCGGTCATGTGCGGGAACAAGGCAAAGTTCTGGAATGCCATGCCGATCCCGCGCCGCTCGGGCGGAGCACCGACGACCGAGCGGCCGCCGACCAGGATGTCGCCGTCGTCGGGCTCGAACATGCCCGCGATCATGCGCAGCAGCACGGTCTTGCCGCTGCCGGACGGTCCGAACACCGCCACGATCTCGCCTGGCTCGACCGCCAGCGACAATCCGTCGGCGGGCCGTGCCGCACCGAATGCCTTGCTCACCGAGTTGATCTCGAGACGCGCCATTGGATCAGCCTTTCACCGCGCCGAGCGAGAGACCCTCGACCAGGTAGCGCTGTGCATAGAGCGCGAGCAACAGGGTCGGCGTCACCGACAGCACGATCGCCGCCGCGATCTGGCCGTACTGAATACCTGACGCGGTGACGAAGGCGAGCGCGCCGACCGTCACCGGCTGCTTGTCGGCGGAGGCCAGGATCAGCGCGAAGACGAAATTGTTCCAGCAGAAGATGAACGACAGCAGCCCCGCCGCGGCGATCCCCGGCCCCGCCAGCGGCACCGCGATCCTGGTGAAGGCCTCGCGCCAGGAATGCCCGGCCAGTCGGTAGGCATGCTCGATATCAGGGCTGATATCCTCGAAATAGCCGCGCACGATCCACAGGATCAGCGGCAGCGCGATCAACTGATAGACCCAGACGATCCCGAAATAGGTGTCGTTCAGTCCGAGCTCCTGGTAGTACAGCGACAGCGGCAGCAGCACGAGCAGCGGCGGCGCAAAGCGGAACGACAGCAGCGTGAAGGCGATGCTCTCGCCGAGGCGGAATTTGAAGCGCGCAAAGGCGTAGGCCGCCGGCACGCCGAGCAGCAGCGCCAGCAGCACCGCCGCGCTCGACAGCACGACGCTGTTGAAGAGGTTGCGCATGAAGGAGATCTGCAGATTGCCGGCCGCGGTGCGCAGCTGGCCGGAGATCAGCGCCTCGTAATTGGCAAGCGTCGGCTCGAACAGGATCCGCGGCGGAATCCGCAGGATCTGCTCGTTGGTCTGGAACGACATCAGAAAGATCCAGACGATCGGAAACATGAAGAAGATCAGGATCAGCGTGAGCGCCACGCCGCGGAAGATGCGACCGGCAAGGCTGGAATGTTCCATCGCTCCCCTCCCCGTCACGCGTGGCCGTGCGCACGCGCGCGCAGCCGCAGCCAGTTCTTGATGAAGATGTTCGACAGGATGTTGGTGATGAGCCAGAGGATCATCAACAGCGCCGCCGATCTGCCGACATTGGTGTACTGGAAGAATTCCAGATAGGCCTGCACCTGGAACACCATCAGCCGGTCGCCCGGCCCGCCCTGCGTCATCGCATAGATGATGTCGAACTGCTGGATCGAATCGAGCAGCCGGAACAGCGACGCCGTGATGATGTAGGGCGCCAGCATCGGCAGCGTGATGCGGAAGAACACAAAGCTCGCCGGCACGCCGTCGAGTGCCGCGGCTTCGAACGGCTGCCGCGGCAGCGAGCGCAGCCCCGCCAGCAGCAGGATCATGATGAACGGCGTGTAGACCCAGACATCGACCAGCACGACCGTGAACAGCGCACTCGATGGATCGGAGGCCCATTTGAAATCGGTGACGCCGAACAGGCCGACCAGATAGGACAGGATGCCGAAGCTCGGATTGGTCATCAGCTTCCACATCAGCGCGGCGATCGCCGGCGCCGTCATCAGCGGCAGCAGCAGCATGATCGACACTGCATTGTGGAAGCGGGTGGGCCGGCGCAGCAGCAGCGCGATGCCAAGACCGAGCAGCAGCTCGAGCACGACCGTGACCACAGTATAGGTGATCGAGACGCGGAACGTATTCCAGAACGCCGGGTCGGACAGGAAGTCGATGTAGTTTCCGGCGCCGATGAAGCCGCGCAGATGAGGCAGGTTCAGCCGGTAGCGCTGCAGCGAGTAGACCGCCGCGGTCACGAACGGAACCAGGATCGCCACGCAGACGAGCAGCGCCGGCAGGCTGAGCAGATAGGGCAAGAGGCGCACGCGCGGCCTTGGTTTGGCCGGCGCTGCCTGCGCGTTCGTCTGGAGGAGTTGGACCATGCTCATGATGATAAGAGATCACGTTCGGCTGGCAAACGCCGCCGGCTCGGATGGGACAAGGGTCCGAGCCGGCGGATGGGTGCGGTGCGGGGGATCAGGCACCGCACAGTTGATCCGTCAGCCGAGACCGGCCTGCTTGAGCTGGCGGTTGATGCTGTCGGCGAGCTTGTCGAGCCCTTCGTCGACGCTGACCTCCTTGGCCACCATCTTCTGCAGCGAAGCGGCCCATTCCGTCGTCAGGTCGAAGAACAGCGGCTGCGCCGTGAAGTAGATCTTGGCGCCGGGCGACGACATGTCGTGCTGCTCGAGATAGCCGGGATAGGATTTCGCGATGCGGTCGCGAAATTCGCTGTCCTTCCACACCGATGCACGCACCGGATTGACGAAGTCCATCTTGCGCGCGCCGAACAGATCGTGCTCGACGGATGCCGCCCACTGCATGAACAGCCAGGCCGCCTCCTTCTGCTTGGAGAAGCTCGACATCGCGAGCGACCAGATCCAGACGTTCGGGGTCGGCGCCTTGGCGGCCGGATTGGCCGCGAACGGCGCATAGCCAAGATGCCCCTTCTCCTTGTTGTCGCCGCCGTTCATGAAGTAGCCGAGGATGTCGGCGTCGAAGATCATGCCCGAGGCGCCGGCGCCGAGATCGGTGCCGACCTGGTACCAAGTGTAGGTCGACCAGTTTTTCGGGCCCGAGGTCTGGATCATCTTGACCCATTTGTCGTGGAAATCCTTCGAGGCCTTGGTGTTCATCGCGGCCTTCAGCTTGCCGCCCTCCATCACGAAATCCTTCTGGCCGAAGTTCGAATAGGCAGACAGGAAACCGGGATGGATGGTCGCCCAGGAGCGCGAGCCGCGCACGCCGACGCCGTAGGGACCGCCGGCGTCCTTGGTGATCTTGGCCGCGACCTCCAGCATCTCGTCGAGGTTCTTCGGCGGCTTGACGCCGACCTTGTCGAAGACGTTGCGGTTGTAGGTGATGTTGTTGAGCTCATAGCCCCAGGGGATGCACCACTGCTTGGCCTTGCCCGTGCCGAGCTCGGAGCCGGCGACGCCGTCCCACGCGGTCGAGGCGCGCAGGCCCGGAAGCACGTCGTCCCAGGCGAAGGCCGGATTGGTCTTGGCGGGGTCCTTGATGTAGGTGTTGAGGTCTTCGATCCAGCCCGCCGGACCATAGGTCCAGGTCATGTAGGCGCCGGTCATGAAGGCATCGTACTGGTCCGACTTCGACGACAGCGCCGCCGTCACCTTGTCGAAATAGACGTCCTCCGGGAAGATGTCGTAGGTGACGTTCATGCCGGTGAGCGTCTTGAACGCCTCGATGTCGCCGATCATCGCGTCGACATAGGGGTGCTTGTTGAGCAGCAGCTTGACGCTCTTGCCGCTCTGGGCCTTCCAGTTGAAGTCGGCGGCCATCGCCTTCGACATGGAGGAGGCGAAAGCGGCGTTGGCGGCGATCCCCGCGATGCCGAGCTTGGCGGCGCCGTCCAGGAGATCGCGGCGGCTGATGCGTTTGGCAGCGTAGGAGTCGAACAGATTCTTCTCGCGATCGAACATGTATTTCCTCTCCTTGTTGACGCTTTGTTTTATGTGTCCTTCCGGGTCTTGCTTCTTGTCTTGCCGGATGTGGTCTCCGGCTTGTCGGTGGCGAGCGCCTTTGCGGTCGCTTCGTCGATGATGAGGCCGTGCAGAACGCCGCTGCGCAGCACGCCGCGCAGCGCGGTCACCTTGGCCGGCCCGCCGGCGATGGCGACGATCCGGTGCTTCCTGAGGTCGGGCATGCTCATGGAGGTAGCGCGGGCCGACAGATCGGTGTCCAGCACCGTTCCGTCGGCGCTGAAGAAATGCCCGAGCAGGTCCGCGCAGGCGCCGACACGCTTCAGCTCGACGACCTCGTCGGGCTTGATCATGCCGCTCGACACCAGGAAGCCGTCACGGCTGACCTGGCCGATGCCGACGAACAGCAGCGAGGCCTTGCGCGCCAGCGCGAAAACGTCGGCGATGCCGAATTGCTGCATCAGCACGGCGCGGTCGGCGACCGAATTGGCGAACACCGGCACCGGCAGCAGATAGGCTTCCGCGCCGGTGCGCTCGGCGAGCTTGTGAATCACATCGAACGGATTGGCGGCAAATTTCCGCGTCAGTCCGCCGAGCAGCGACACGAATTGCGCGTCGCGCGCCGGCGTCTGCGGCATCTGCTCCACGACCGCCGCGAGCGTGCGGCCATGGCCGAAGCCGATCACCTTGTCCTGGCCGCGCTCCAGGATCTGGCGCAGGAAGCTCGCGCCTTCCAGCGCCAGCGCCTTCAGCGGCAGATCGCCCTCGCCGAGATCAGGCGCGACGCGGCAGAACGAGAGGCCGAAGCGCTGCGCGAGATCGTTCTCGAGCGCGACGCATTCGGCGACCGGCCCCTCGACGAACACGCGGATCATGCCCTCGCGGCTGGCGCGTGCGATCAGGCGATGCGCCTTGGTGCTCTGGATGTTGAGGCGGTCGGCGACCTCGGACTGGGTGAGCCCCGCCGCGAAATACAACCACGCTGCGCGCGTCGCGAGCGACGCCTCGCCGTCGATCACCGGCAGCCTGTCGGGCGGGGGTGCCATATCAGGAAAAGTCCGCTTGCAAATTTCTTCACGTGCTGCAAAAAATTGCAGAGGCCGAACGGGGCGTCAATCCCCCAAACGTGCTGCAGCGCAACCAATGTCGTCGCGCGCGCACCCGAGAGCGATGAGGTCGCATGGGAGGTCTGTATCTCGGCATCGATGTCGGAACCGGCGGCGTGCGCGCTTGTGCAATCGATGCGCAGGCCGCCATCCGCGGCTTTGCGTCCGTCGCGCTGGCTGCACCGCGCGTCGACGGCAACGCCATCGACCAGACACCAGAGCTGTGGTGGCAGGCCGCGACGGCGGCCATCCGCAAGCTCGGCGAGACCGTCGCTCTCGGCGACGTCACGCGCATCGTCGTCGACGGTACGTCGGGCACGCTGCTGCTGGTCGACGCCGCCGGCCGCCCCTGCTCGCCCGGGCTGATGTACAATGATGCGCGCGCCACGCGTGAGGCGACGCGCGTCGCGACGGTCGCCCCGCGCGAGAGCGGCGCGCATGGCGCGAGCAGCGCGCTCGCCAAGCTGCTCTATCTGCAGAATGACGGCTATGTCGGCGATGCGCGCCACGCCGTTCACCAGGCGGACTGGATCGCCGGCCGGCTCGCGAACCATCATGGCATCAGCGACGAGAACAACGCGCTGAAGCTCGGCTACGACCCGGTCGCGCGCGCCTGGCCATCCTGGCTCGAACAGCTCGGCGTGCGCGACGATCTGCTCCCCGAAGTGCTGGTGCCGGGCACGCCATTTTCCGAGATGGATCCGCAGATCGCACGGTCGCTGGGACTGCCGCTCACGGCGCAGGTCTCCGCCGGCACCACCGATGGCGTTGCGGCCTTCATCGCGACGCGCGCCGACCAGCCGGGCGATGCCGTCACCTCGCTCGGCACCACGCTGGTGGTGAAGCAGCTTGCGACCCAGCCGATCTTCGCGGCCGACCAAGGCGTCTATTCGCACCGGCTCGGCGAGCGCTGGCTTGCCGGCGGCGCCTCGAACTCCGGCGGCGCCGCTTTGCTGGTGCATTTCACCGCCGCCGAGATGGAGCGGCTGACACCGCAGCTGACGCCGGACCAGCCGACCGGGCTCGACTACTATCCGCTGCCAAAACCCGGCGAACGCTTTCCGATCGCCGATCCAGCGTTGGCCGCGCGGGTCACGCCGCGTCCTGCGGAAGATTGCCGCTTCTTCCAGGGTCTGCTCGAGGGCATCGCCTCGGTGGAAGCCCTCGCCTACCGCCAGCTGGTGCGGCTCGGTGCGCCGCGCCTGCGCCGCGTCATCGCCATCGGCGGCGGCGCGAAGAACGACGCCTGGACCAGCATCCGGCACCGCGTTCTCGGCGTTCCCGTCTCGGTCGCCGAGCAGACCGAAGCAAGCTACGGCGCCGCGCTGCTCGCGCTGAACGGAGGCCCGTCATGAAGGCCGACGCGACCTCGATCGCCGGCCTTCACGCCATCGCCGACCGCTTCGATCATGTGCTGCTCGACCAGTGGGGCACGCTGCATGAGGGGCTGGCGGTGTTCCCCGCGGCGCTGGAGTGCGTGGCGCGGCTGCGCGAAGCCGGCAAACGGATCCTGATCCTGTCCAATTCCGGCAAGCGCGCCGGCAGCAACCAGCGGCGGCTCGCGACGCTCGGCCTGCCGCCCGATGCCTATGACGGCGTGTTGTCCTCGGGCGAGGTCACCTGGCGCGGCCTGCATGCGCGCGAGCAGGCTCCCTTTGCCGAGCTCGGACGGGCCTGCTTCCTGATCTCGCGCGACGGTGACCGCTCGATCGTCGACGGCACCGACCGTGTGGTGGTCTCGAACATGCGCGAGGCCGATTTCATCCTGCTCGGCGGTCTCGACGATGATGCGGCCGAGCCCGAGCGATGGCGTGAGCCGCTGGCAACCGCTGCCGCACGCCAACTGCCGATGCTGTGCGCCAATCCCGATCTCGTGATGTTCGGCGTCGCGGGCCTGATCCCCGCGCCGGGCGCGCTCGCCGCATTCTACCATTCGCTCGGCGGCACCGTGCTGTTCGTCGGCAAGCCGCATCCGCCGATGTTTGCCGCCGCGCGCGATCAATTGGGACGGCCGCCGCCGGATCGGATCCTCGTCATCGGCGACTCCCTCGATCACGATATCGCCGGTGGACGCACCGCCGGCATGCTGACCCTGCTGATCGGCTCCGGCGCCCACCGCGCGACGCTTGCGCAGGCGAGCGATCTGCCGCGAGCGATCCAGACCGTGGCCGGCACAGCGGCGCGGATGCCGCACTGGACGATGGACTATCTGACCTGGTGAGAGCAGCCCCGATGCGACCGCCTCAAATGCTGGATGAACTGCGCCGCATGTCGGCACGCGTCGGCAGGAATATCCTGCTGGTGCAAGGCGCCGGCGGCAATTCGTCGGTCAAGGATGGCGACGTGCTGTGGGTGAAGGCGTCGGGTACCTGGCTCGCCGATGCCGAGGACAAGGAGATTTTCGTGCCGGTCGCCTTGTCGGCCGCGCGCGCGGCGCTGCTGCATGGCGACGAACGCGTGCCGCTGGCGCCGAACGCCGGGACGACGCTGCGCGCCTCGATCGAGACCTCGCTGCATGCCCTGATGCCGCACCGGATCGTGCTGCACGTCCATTCCGTCAACACCATCGCATGGGCGGTGCGCACCGACGCCCGCGACGAATTTGCCCGGCGCCTGGACGGACTGGCCTGGCGTTACCTCGACTATCATCACCCGGGGCTGCCGCTCGCACGCGCCGTCAGCGACGCGATCGCCGATGATACGGTGGACGTCCTGATCCTCGGCAATCACGGCCTGGTGGTCGGTGCAGCCAGCTGCGACGCGGCGGAGGCATTGGTCGCCGACGTCGAGCAACGTCTCACCCTCGAGCAGCGCAGCGCGCCGGCGGCAGATCATGACGCGATCCGCACGATCTGCGCCGGCACCAATTATCGCCTGCCGCGGGATCCTCGCGGCCACGACATTGCCACCGACCGTTACAGCCGCGCGATCGCGACCAGCGGCTCGTTGTATCCTGATCACGTCGTCTTCCTCGGCCCGGGCCTGCCGGTCCTGGAACATCGCGAGAAGCTGAGCGCCATGATCGCGCAGACCACCGCGAACGGACTGCCGCCGCCGGTGGCGCTCCTCGTTCCCGACCTCGGCAGCCTTATCCGCGAGGATGCGAGCGACGGCGCGGAAGCCATGCTGAGCTGTCTCGCATTGGTCACCTGCCGCCTGCCCCTGACCGCACGGGTCAATTATCTGACCGCAGAGAACGAGCATGCGCTGCTGAATTGGGACGCCGAGCGCTATCGCCAGCAACTGACGGCCGATCGCTGATCGACAGAGACGTTCGTCGCTTCATCCCTTCTCGGCGGAAAGAAACAGGCGATAGGCCGGATTTTCGCTCTCGTTCCAGTAGGGATAGCCGAGCGCATCCAGCGCCTGAACGAACCGAGCGCGCTCGTGAGGCTTGACCTCGATCCCCGCCAGGATGCGTCCATAGTCGGCGCCGTGATTGCGATAGTGGAACAGCGAAATATTCCAGTCGGGCGCCAGGCTCTCGAGGAATTTCAGCAGCGCGCCCGGACGCTCCGGAAACTCGAAGCGGTAGATGACCTCGTCCTTGAGCAGCGGAGCGCGACCGCCCACCATGTAGCGCACATGGTCCTTGGCCATCTCGTTCTCGCTCAAATCGAGGATCGGATAGCCTTCGCGCCGAAGCAGCTCCATGACCTCCCGCTTCTCGGCCTCGCCGCGGCTCAGCGCGATGCCGACGAACAGTTGCGCCGGCGCGGTGGTCTCGGCAAAGCGGTAGTTGAATTCCGTGATCGCGCGCGAGCCGAGGATGCGGATGAAGTGCCGATAGCTGCCCGGCTTCTCCGGCACGGTCACGGCAAGCAGCGCCTCGCGATGTTCGCCGACCTCGGCGCGGTCGGCAATGGTGCGCAGCCGGTCGAAATTCAGATTGGCCCCGCTGTTGACGGCAATCAGGCTTCCGTCGCTGAGTGCGCCGCGCTCGGCGTAGGCCTTGAGGCCGGCGAGCGCCAATGCGCCGGACGGTTCGGCAACCGATCGCACGTCGTCGAAGATATCCTTGATGGCGGCGCACATGGCATCGGTGTCCACCGTGACGACCTCGTCGAGCAGGTCGCGGCAGAGCCGGAAGGTCTCGGTTCCAACCTTGCGAACGGCGACGCCGTCGGCGAACAGTCCGACCTGATCCAGCGCGACGACGTTGCCCTTGGCGAGCGCGGCCGCCATCGACGCGGCGTCCGCCGGCTCGACGCCGACGACCTTGATCGACGGGTTGAGGAATTTCACGAAGGCGGCCACGCCGGCCGCCAGTCCGCCTCCGCCGATCGGCACGAAGATCGCCTCGATCGGATCGGGATGCTGGCGCAGGATCTCCATCCCGACCGTTCCCTGGCCGGCGATCACATCGGGATCGTCGAACGGATGCACAAAGGTCAAGCCACGCGCAGCCTCGATCTCCCTGGCCTTGGTTTGCGCGTCGTCGAACGTATCGCCATGCAGGACAACGTCACCGCCCAAGCGCCGGACGGCCTCGACCTTGATAGCGGGCGTCGTCCTCGGCATCACGATCGTCGCCGGAATGCCGAGCTTGCGCGCCGACAGCGCCACGCCCTGCGCATGATTGCCGGCCGACGCGCAGATCACGCCCTGTCTTCGCTGCGCGTCCGGCAACCTGACGATCTTGTTGTAGGCGCCGCGAAGCTTGAACGAGAAGATCGGCTGGAAGTCTTCCCGCTTCAGCAACACGTTACGCGACAATCGCTCCGAAAGCCGCGGCATGGGATCGAGCGGCGTCTCGACCGCCACGTCGTAGACACGGGCGGTCAGGATGCTTTGGGCGTAGTCACGGAGTGCGTCGGCGGCAGCGGTCATCGGGTCGCTTCTGTCGATGGGGAGGCAATCGATATCGGTTGCACCTTACCATCGTCGGCGCCGACCCGGCGAGCGGACGGCACGGAGCCGCCGCTGCATCCAGTTCGAAGCATCGCATGAGGGGAGGCTGGCGTGAAGCAAAGACCGCCGCTGCCAAAATATCGAAAACAACCCCATGCACAGTAGCCGGCGGCGGCCAGACTCGACCGAGCCACTTGACACGTCGGGCAACTCAGGGGTACATTTCTAGTATTCCGAATATTGCCAAACGCCTCCAGCGCTGCGGCTGAATCCGTGGCTTAGCCAAAATACCGCCCTGCACTGACCGCTTCAGGCCATGGGACGGGCCGAATTCCACCCCCTGCCATGGTCACCGGGCGCTTCCCAGCCCGATTCGGAGACGATCAGCGTGTCCTCGAGCTTGATGTAGCCGCGCGTTGGATGCAGCAGCGCGGTCTCGATCGAGATCACCATCCCGCGTTCGAGCGGCCGATCAGCGTCATACGGCGAATAAGGCACCGGACCTGTCGCAGTCAGGCGCGGCGCTTCGTGGCTGACGAGCCCGATGCCGTGTGCGGTGAAGTCGAGCACGGCGCGATGCGGCGAGGCTTTGACGGCCGCCTCGCCCGCCGCGATGATGTCGCCACCCATGGCGCCCGGCCGGATCGCGCGCCGGGCCAACTGCTGGACGTCCTCGATTTCCTGCAGCAACTCGCGCAGCTCGCTGTCGGGTTCACCCACGATGCCCATGCGGCTGAGGTCACCGATGTAGCCCCGGTAGTTTCCGCCGGAATCGATCGAGATCACGTCGCCTTGCACGAGACGCTGGCTGGAAGGCGCGCGGTTATGGCTCTTGCCCGCGGCAATCAGGCAATATTCGAAGACGAGATCGCGCTCCTGCTCCTCGCGGCGCAGATGGGCGACGACGTCGTGCTTGGTCATGCCCGGTGCGCAGCCACTGAACGTGACCATCATCGCATCAACGACCCGTTCGGAAGCCTCTCTGATGAGGTCCAGTTCGGCGGGAGACTTTACGGCACGCAGACGTTCCAGCGTGAAATGGACCTCGCGGAACTCGACGTCGCCAAGGCCGGCATGCAGATGATCCCTGGCATCGGCCGGCAGGAAGCCTGCCTCGATGCCGATGCGCCTGGCCGAGCCAGCGAGCTTCCTCACATGATCGATGACGAGGCCGATCGCATCGATCGTTCCCCACGCCTCCGCCTTGACAATCGGCGTCCATATCCGTCCGAGCGCGTGCTCGAACTTTTCCATGCGGTTGCCGATGTAGGCGGAATTTTCCGGGTGTCCTTTCTGATAGACGAACACCGGCAGATAGCGGCTGGTGCCGATTGCCTCCATGACGTCGAAGAAGAAGAAGCGATATCCACCGAGCAGATACTGCACATTGTGACGCGAGGTGACGATCAGGACGTCGAGCCCCGCTTCATCCATCAGCCGATCGAGCTTTGCAGTATCGAACGGCGCCGCCGTTGCGATCGTGTCGAAAGCGTTGTCCATGGTATGACCTTTCGTCTTTCACTGTCCCGCGGCCGGTTTTGCGGCCAGCGATTTCGGTGCGGCGCTCGCGCTCGCGTTTTCGCCAAACAGAACCACCGGGCGCCCGTGCGGCTCGACGCCGAGGAACGTAAAGGCAAGGCCGATCAGGAGGCCCGCGCCGGCAAGAAAGCAGAACGCCGGCGTCACCGCCGCGGCGGTCGCACTTGGATGCACGAGATTGTCCGCGCCGGCGATCAATGCGAGACACAGGGGACCTACGATCTTGCCGATCCCGTTCGAGAGCTGGGCAAGGCCGACCGCGCGTCCCGACAGCTGAACCGGGAAGATTTCCGCCGGATAGGGTCCGATGTTCGAAAATCCGCCATCGAAGAACACGGCGCCGACGATCAGGAAGACCAGGAACAACGGTACCGAGCCGGCAAAGTCGTTGTGAAAATAGGCGGCGAGCGCCAGCGAAACCGCGGTGCCGTAGCCCATCAACTGACCACAGGGCTTGCGGCCGATCCGATGGGCGAGGAAGGCGAAGCCGGTCCGGCCGAGCACGCCGGCGAGGCTGACATAGATGAACATCTTGGCTGCATCCTGGGGAGAGACGCCAAGCAGCAGCGCCACGATCGTCGGCCCCCACAGGAACACACCGTAATTCGCCGTGCTGGCGCCGAACCAGATCAGGACGGTCAGCCAGAAGCGCCGCTGCTCGGCAAAGAGATCGGCAAATGTCGCCGGGCTCGCCGGCGGCAGCGTGGGCAGAACAAACTCATCGCCGCCGACCCGATAGAGTTTTCGGATGCTCGCCTGCGCCTCGCGGACGCGGCCCTTGCTGATGAGCCAGCGCGGCGATTCCGGCATCATGATCATGGTCAGAATCCCGAGGATGATCGGCAGGAAGCCGACCGCCGCCAATCCGCGCCAGCCGACCAGTGGCAGCAGGAAGCTCGCCGTCACCGACGCCGACAGCACGCCAAAGGCGACCGGGACGACCACGAGACTCGTGACCAGCGTGCGATGGCGGGTCGGCGCGAATTCGACGATAGCAGGAACCGCCGCCGCCGCGCCGGCGGCAAGGCCGAAGCCGACGAAGAAGCGCAGGATCGCAAACGCAACCCAGCCGTCTTCCGGAATGAACGCGATCGCACCCGAGGTCAGGCCGCAGAGCAGAACGCCTGATATCGCCAGCGGCTTGCGCCCGAAACGATCCGCGAGGACGCCCGCGACGAACGCCCCCAGCATCGCCCCGATGCCGGCGCTCATCAGCATGATCGAGGTCTGCCCAAACGTCAGGTGCCATTTCGGCGCCAGCACCGAGACCAAGAAGCCGACCACAAAGAAATCGAAGAAATCGACCACGCCGGTGACGGCGAAGATGATGATCGATAGCCAATAGCGCGTCGTTACCGGCGCTTCGTCGAACGGCACTGCGCTCGTTTGCTCCGCCATGGTCTCCCCCTGTTGTTGTCAAGCCGCCTTCTCGTTTGAATTCAGAAATGCCGTCACCGCCTCCGCCACCCGCTCGGGGGCCTGGATCGACGCGACATGGCCGACGCCTGCGATGGTCCTCGTCTCGACGCGCGCAAGATCGCGGGCGAGCGCAAATGTTTCGACATTCGGGATCAGCCGGTCGTCACTGCCCGCCAGCAAGAGCGTCGGGCGATCGAAGCCGGTCAGATCGGCGGCGACAGGCTGCGCAAGCAAGGCGGCGCGGCGCGCCTTCTGTCCCTCGTCGCGGCTCGAGCCACGGAAGATCTCGATCAGCTCGGGCCTCGTGCGCAGGTATGCCGGCGGAAAGAAGAATTCGGAAATCTTCGACGCATTGGCGATGGTATCCGCGCGCCAGGAAGCGAGCTTGCGGAACACATCCGCATTGACGTCGAGTGGACTTCTGTTGACCTTCCAGGTGCTGCTCAGGATCAGGCGGTCGATGCGATCGGGATGACGGGCCGCCAGCACCTGCGCGATCTGCCCACCCAGCGAGGTTCCGAAGACATGGGCACGATCGTAACCGAGCCCTCCGACCAAGGCCGCGGCGTCGTCGGCCAAATCGGCCAGCGAATAGGACGACGGAGGGTTTCGGGTGGCACCGGAGTCGCGCTGGTCATAGGCGATCACCGTGAAGTTCGCCGCAAGGACAGGCGCAAGGCCGTCGAACATTGCATGATCGGCCTCGCCGCCATGCAGCAGCACGATCGGCTCGCCGCGCCCGGTTTTCTCAAACGCCGTGACGACGCCGTTGGAATCGAACGATTGCATCGGGGTCCCCGCTAATGCAGCAGCGTTGAAAGCGCGCCGGCCAATTCCTTCGCCGGATCCGACGGCAGCCACGGCATTCGCCAGGCCACGTGTCCATCGGGGCGCACCAGCACGGCGCCGCGCATGCCCAGTTGGAATCCGTCCGCCGGATCGGCCGACGGCAACTGTTTCAGCGACAGCGGCAAGGCGGTCTTCTCCGACACCTGCTTCCCCGCCTCCAGCCACTCGCCGCCGAGCGGCCCCGTGACGACGGTGAACTGCTTGTCGAACCAGTCGAGCGTCGATTTCTTGCGCGAAGGTTCGAGCCACATATGCGGAAATCGCGCGCCGGGACGATCCGTCGGCGTGTAGTAGCGGGAGTTCAAGGCCTTCGCGACGGTGCCATCGGGGATCACCGCGCCCTCCTCGTAATTGTGGCCGAGGTTCTGCCCGATGCTGTGCAGGTGATTGTCCATGTCGTTGATCCAGAACCTGATCCGGTCCGGATCGCGCGATCGCACGGCGTCATCGGTCAGCCCGAATCTCAGCCGATTGCCATAGCTGAAATTGGCATTGGATTGCGCGATCGGACGTCGCTCGCTGGAATAGCTGTCGAGCAGCTTTTCGTCCGCAAAGCCCTTCAGCACGAAGGCCAGCTTCCACGCGAGGTTATGCGCGTCCTGAACGCCGGAGTTCAGGCCGAAGCCGCCGGTCGGCGGAAAGCGGTGTGCGCAGTCGCCGACCAGAAACACCCGGCCCTTTCGAAAGGTCTCGGCCACCTGCATGCTGACGCGCCAGATCGAGCGGTTCAAAAGCGTGACATCGAGATCGGGAATGCCGACATGGCCGCGCGCGATCTCGATGAACTCCTGGTCAGTCCAAGGCCGCTCGCGATCGTCCTTGGTCAGGCCGATTTGCGTCACGGTCAGCCAGCGATCCCGGCCATTGGTGTTCAGGATGCCGGCGCGCGGCAGGTCGGGCTTGTCCGGGACGATGATGAAGCCGGCTGCCTCGCGCGCGATCGGCAGCCGCGACAGATCGGCACGCCAATACTCGTTCGACATCACCGCAAGCGTCGAGGGCCCGACCATCTCGATCCCGGCGCTGCGCCGCGTCTGGCTGCCCGCGCCATCGGCGGCGATCAGGTAAGTCGCCATCCATCGCGTCACCTCGCCGGTCTTTTCGCAACGTGTCGTGACGTTGACGCCGCTGTTGGTCTCCTCGAACGATTCACAGGCCGTGTTGAACAGGACCGTGGCGTGTTTGGACTTTTCGACCACCCGCAGGATTTCCTCCTCGACGGCGTCCTGGGCGACCAGGCTCTTCCAGGCGGGGGTATGGCCGACATTCGGTTCGGGACGGGTGCGGCCGAACTCGTGGCCCGCGATGCTGTCGAGGAACACGAACATGTCGGAATTGTCCTGCAGACCGCGGTCGCGGATCGCTTGCTCGATCCCCCACTGCCGGAAGATCTCCATGGTACGGACCCAGCAGCCGCGCGACTTGGGATGATCCGTCGTCGTCGGGCTCTTCTCGACCACCACGCAGTCGATGCCGAAGCGATCGAGCAGCAGCGACATCGCAAGGCCGACCGGCCCGCCGCCAGCAATGAATACAGACGTCTGGCGTGCCTCATCGGTGGCGATGCCCATCCTCGTCTCTCCTCCGTTTGATCGTTGCGAGGAGACTGCGCCTTTTTTGGTATCTCACAAGAATATGTTTGATATGGTATCCATCTCGATTTGAGATGGAGCGCCCGTCATGGACCTGCGGCAGATCCGCTATTTCGTCGCCGTCGCCGAGCGTGGCGGCTTTGCCGCCGCAGCGAGCACGCTGAACGTCGCCCAGTCGGCACTCAGCCGCCACGTCAAGGAACTCGAGGAGGAATTGGGCGGCGCCCTGCTCGAACGCGGCGCGCGCGGTGTCTCCGTCACGGAATCCGGCAAGGTGCTGCTCGCGCGGGGGCGCTGGCTGCTCGGCACGATCGACGACATCAAGGCCGAGGTGCGCACGGAAAATCGGGAGCCGAGCGGTACGGTGCGGATCGGCGCGCCACCGAGCCTCGGCGATATCCTCTACCCGCCGCTGGCCCAGGCCTTCGTAAGGCAGTTTCCACGCGTGAGGCTCGAACTGAGCGAGGGCCTGACTGAGAACGCGTCCGAACGCCTGCTGCGCGGTGAACTCGATCTGGCGATCGTGACGACGCCATCCCCCAACGACCATCTCGACTATGAGACGCTGGTCGTCGAACAGGTGTTCCTGATCGGACCGTCACGCGACCCGCTGCTGAAGCGCGGCCGGCTGACCCGCAAGGAATTCGACGCCTTGCCGTCCGCGGTGGCCCCGCTCAGCCGCAACCCATTCCCGTCGACCATGCTCTGCGCGGTGCGGGTCGATAACAGCACACCGATGAAACGCATGGTGGCATCTGGCCTCGGCTACGCGCTGCTGCCCTTCTCCGGCATTCACCAGGAGGTGGCTGCCGGCGTGCTGTCGGCGGCGCTGTTGCCGTGGATGCGCGCCGAACGCGTGCTGGCGCTGCCGCGCGGACGGCCCGTGAGCCGGGCCACGCGTGAAGCGATTGCCGCGCTGAAGAAGATCTGCCGCGCTTTGATCGACGCGGGAACTATTCTGACAGCGCCGGCGCGCAAGAGTTAAACCCGCCGCTCCACGCAAGCGGTCTGCTCATTCCTCGCTGTAGCCCGACGCACGGGCCGTATCCGTTGCGTCCGGCTGCAGCTTCCGATCGACCAATCCGTCTTGACCATGGTTGTCATGACAACTATAGAGTCATTCCAAGATTGGCGATCAAGCCGGCTGTTCCCGCCGTGAAAAGACGCGAGCCGTGAGCGGCTCTGCGAGCGACTTTTCGCGGCCGGCGGTTAGTCGAAGGGAGGACGTTATGAACGCTGCTTCGCAGACCCACGCGGCAAGGCTGAGCGAGATTTCCCGGCTCATCGACGACCGCCCCGGCGAACGCATCTTTGAAGTCGATCGCCGGATCTTCACCGATCCGGACGTGTTCGACGCCGAGCTGCGATATGTCTTCGAGGCCACGTGGAATTTCATCGGCCTGGAATCCCAGGTCGCTCGGCCCAACGATTTCGTCACCACCCATATCGGCCGGCATCCCATTCTGGTGATGCGGAGCACTGAGGGCAAAGTCGGCGCCTTCCTCAACACCTGCCGGCATCGCGGAACGATCGTCTGCCCGTTCAAGCAGGGCCGGCAGAAATTCCATGTCTGCCGTTATCACGGCTGGGCCTACGACTCGGGCGGACGCAACATCTCCGTGACGGAGGAAGCGAGCGGGCAGTATCCGCCGTCGTTCTCGAACAGCAATCACGACCTTCTTCCGGTCGCGCGGCTGGGCTCGTATCGCGGATTCCTGTTCGCGAGCCTCTCCGCCGACGTTCCGCCGCTGGAGGAATTTCTCGGCGACACCCGCGCGTTCCTCGACCTCATCATCGATCAGAGCGACAGCGGTGAGGTCGAATTCGTGCCGGGCGCCAGCACCTACACGTTCGATGGAAACTGGAAGCTGCAGTTCGAGAACGGTCTCGACTACTATCACTTCGCGACCACACACAGCTCCTACGTCGATATCCTGAAGAAGCGCAATGCAAGCGCCGGACCGGATGCCGGATTCACTGCGGAGCCGGAAGGCGAGCAGGAAGGGCAAGGCAGCTTCAGCTTCGATTACGGTCACGCCGTCAACTGGTCGATCAAGCGCACGCAGCTCTATGGCCGGCCGCTCGGCATGGATCCGGCGCGTCTCGACGCGGTGCGGCAGCGCGTCGGCAGCACCCGCGCCAAATGGATGCTGCGCCAGCGCAACCTCACGATCTTTCCGAACCTGCAGGTCATCGATATCCTGTCGGCGCAGGTGCGAACCTGGCGGCCGCTGGCGCCCGACAAGACCGAGATGGTGTCGCATTGCCTTGCTCCGGTCGGCGAAAGTGCCGCGGCGCGCACGCTTCGTATTCGCAACTACGAAGACTTCTTCAATGCCTCCGGGCTGGCAAGCTCGGACGACAACGTCATGTATGAGTTCTGCCAGACCGGCTATGACGCGACGACCGCCGCGCCCACGCAAGGTTATCTGCGCGGCATCGCGGAGGTCGGCCACGGCGAGAGCGCGCACACGCGCGAGCTCGGCATCACCCCTTCCGAATGGTCGTTCGGCCCCACCAGCTTCGGCGGCGAGACGAATTTCCATCCCGGGTATCGCGAGTGGCGCAGGCTGCTGCAGCACGCTGCCGGGGAGACGGCGTGATGGCGGCCGACGCAATCAAGCAAACCGATGCCCGCGCGGTCGCAGCCGCGGTCATCTTTCGCGAGGCTCGCCTGCTCGACACCGGCGAATGGGCCGACTGGGTCGCGATGTACAGCGAGGATGCCGTCTATTGGGTGCCGGCCTGGCTCGACGAGTACACCACCACCAATGATCCCGACACGCAGGTCTCGTTGCTCTACCACGATGCGCGGCGCGGACTGGAAGAGCGGATCGCGCGCATCGAGTCGCGCAAATCGATCACCGCGCTGCCGCTGCCGCGCACCGTGCACCAGATCTCGAACCTGGAAGCGTCGGAAACCGGCGCCGATCAGATCACCTGCCATTCGGTGTTCTCGGTCCACGTCTACGACCCGCGCATGGCCAAGGAACATCTGCGGCACGGGCGCTACGAGCACACGCTGCGGCGTGACGGCGAGACCTGGAAGATCGCGCGCAAGGTCATCACGCTGGTCAACGACCGCGTCCCGACCGTGCTCGATTTCTACAGCATTTGAGAGGGCACATGACGGACGATCATGGAACCTGGCACGAAGCGGCCGCACTCAGCGCGCTGAACGAAGGCGAGCCGTACGGCATCGAAATCGGCCGCCACCACATCGCGCTCTATCGCGTCGGCAATGAGTACTACGCCACGAGCAACATCTGCACGCATGCGGAGGCGCTGCTGTCCGACGGCATTCTGGACGGCTGCGAGATCGAATGCCCGCTGCATATGGGCCGCTTCGATATCCGGACCGGCGAGGCGTTGACCAGCCCCGTCGAGATCGACATCCGGACCTATCCGGTACGTGTGACAGGCGACAGGCTCGAAGTTTGCCTGCCCGCATAAGACGACCATCAAAAATCAAGAATCGGGGGAAACAGGGATGACCGAAGTCGTGATGGACAAGGCGGCGATGACGACCGCCGATCCGCAGATCGAACGCACCACAATCCGCAAAGTCGCGCTGCGCCTGATGTGGTTCGTCATGGCGATGTATTTCCTCGCCATTCTCGACCGCGGAAACATCTCCTTTGCCGCGCTGCAGATGAACAAGGAGCTCGGGCTCAATGCCGAGAAGTTCGGCATCGCGGTCGGCATCATGTACTTCACCTATTCCATCTTCGAGATCCCGAGCAATCTCATCCTCAGCAAATACGGCGCGCGCGTCACGCTGACGCGGATCGCGATCCTGTGGGGCATCGCCACGATGCTGATGGCATTCACGCAGGGCCCGCTCAGCCTCTATGCATTCCGCGGCTTCCTCGGATTTGCCGAGTCCGGCCTGTTTCCCGGGGTGATGCTGCTGCTGAGCCTCTGGTTTCCATTCAGCTACCGCGCCCGCTACAACGCGATGTTCAACTATGCGGTGCCGATCTCCTATATCTTCGCCTCGCTGATCTCCGGCGCGATCCTCGAGCTGAACGGGGTGTTCGGCATCTCGGGTTGGAAATGGCTGTTCATCCTCGAAGGCCTGCCGCCCGTCATTCTCGGGATCGTCGGCATCTTCTATCTGACCGACCGCCCGCAGCAGGCGAGCTGGCTGTCGACGGCGCAGCGCAACTGGCTGACCAGCGCGCTGGAGCGCGACGCCAAGGCGACCGGGGTGGTGCATGCCGAAGGCGTGCTCAGGACCATCACCAAGCCGATGGTGCTGCTGTTCGGCCTGTGCAATTTCGGCCTGTTCTGCGGCCTGGCTTCGCTGTTTCCCTGGCTGCCGCAAATCATCAAGTCGTTCGGGCTGCCGAATTCACAGGTCGGTTTCGTGACCGCGATCCCGCCCGTCGCCGGCCTGATCGGCATGATCGCGTTGTCGCGGCACTCCGACCATGTCGGTGAGCGCTTCTATTATGCGGCCATGACCTTCGTGATCGCAGCGGCCGGCTTCGCGATGGCGGCCTTTTCAACATCGCCGGTTTGGATCATCATCGGATTCATGGTTGCCAATGTCGGTGTCTATGGTACGCAGGCCGTGTTCTGGACTATTCCCCAGTCCTACATGTCGCGGCAGAGCGCGCCGGGCGCGATCGGCTTGGTCAGCACCATCGGCAGCATCGGAGGCGCCACCATCCCGATCGTGATCGGACGCGCCAAGGACGCCTCGGGCAGTTTCACCACCGGATTCCTCGTGGTAACAGGCGTTCTCCTGGTCGCGGCGGCGTTGGTCCTGATCGCGCGCACTCAACTCGTGAAAGAATGAAGAGCCGGACTGGCGCAAACCGCAACAGAGCCCCTGACCCGCGCCGCGCCGCGCAAGGGAACACGGGCTCGGAGCTGGTGATCGATTTCGAACGCTACGTGCCCACGGTGCTGTCCAGCCTGGTCGCGAAGTTGCGCGCCAATGCCAATGCCTTCTTCCCGCAAGCCTACGGCGTATCGCTCGCGGAATGGCGGGTGCTGTCCTTTCTCAGGGAGCATGAACCGGCAAGCGCCTACGACATCTGGACCAATGCGCAACTGGACAAGGCCGTCGTCAGCCGCGAGACGGCCTCGCTGAAGAAAAAGGGCCTGATCGAGCTGACGCCGGTGCGAGGCAGCGCCCGGAACCGGACCGAGATCCGGCTGACATCGCAGGGCGTGGCGCTGCTCGACCGCAGTCTGGATGAAATCCTGCGCCGGCACAGCAACCTCACGGCCGGTCTCGACGCCAAGGCGCTGGAGAGCTTCTTCCGGGTCGTGGCGCATATCGAGCACCGCATCCCCCACATGGCCGACCAGACCTCGAACGCCGTGCCGGCCCATGCGCCGGTCAAACGCATTGCGAAGCGGAGGCCGCCGACCGGCGCCTAGCGACGCTTGTCCGGTGAGGAACCCCGCGTAATTTATGTTTCAGTAAGCAAGTTGTAGCTAGGATCGATCAGTGAGTTGCGTATGGGAGACTTCCAGTGATCGACTTTGACGAACTTCGTAGTATCGCCGCGGATGTTCGTATCTTTATCGACGCGTCGGAAGACAAGGGTGGCGCCTTGAAGGCCATCATCGAGGCCTACGACGTCGTTCTGGGCATTTTCCCGGCCGGCCAGGGAATGGATCTTCACGTGGTCAAGGGCAACGAGGTCCTCAATCACATCGCGCAGACCCAGGCATCGTCGGGCTTTACCCACACCGCCATCGCATTCCAGACCCGTGAGCAGGCTGTTGCGCTTCAGCAACTGATGGCCGCCTAGCCACCGGCGTTACGCGCCCCTGTTGCGGGGGCGGCCGAAACGATCGCATCGGCGATCACGCAATCTCGATCGACGACCGAAGCGGCCCTGGAAGATCGAGTGTCGGATCTAATTTCCTCTCCCTGCATCTCAGGGCACCGGTAGATCAAGCAACGGTTGCTGAACCGCGTTGCGCAGCCGTTCGGCATGGTACTGCGCGACACAATCCCAGGGGTACTCGACCAGGAAATCGGCAATGCGCAGCGCCGCCGCGGCGGGCTCCGCGTACCGGATCGAACTGTAGACGGCTTCCCAGCGTGCGCAGAACGTCAGCTCCGAATCGCCGCGTTCGCCGCACAGCTCGTAGACCGTGATCGCGTCGGCAAAGCCCTTCGGCCGGATCTGGTCGACGCTGCGGAACGCGAATCTGTGTTCGGCACGCGCCTTCACGGCTGCGCTCACCAGGACCTGCGTGCCGTAGTTCTTGTTGAGGCCTTCGAGACGCGAGGCCAGATTGATGGTGGCGCCGAGCGCGGTGTAGCTCATGCGGGCGGCGGAGCCGACATTGCCGACCACGGCATCGCCGAGATGCAGGCCGAACCGCGTGCCATAGGCCGGCCAGCCTTCGCTGCGGAAAGCCCGGTTGAGCTCGGCATTGCGGTGAACGCAGTCCAGCACGGCCTCGCAGGCATGAACGACGTGATCGGGATCCTCGTCCGGCGCGTTCCACAGTGCCATCACGGCGTCGCCGATGAACTTGTCGATGGTGCCATGGTGTTTCATGATCGCCTCCGACATCGCGGCGAAATAACGCGAGGTGAAGATCATGACTTGCGAGGGGTCCGCCTTCTCGGTCTTCGCGGTGAAGTCGGCGACGTCAGTGAAGAGAACCGTGACCTCGCGCCTGATACCGCCGAGCTGCAGCGAGGCTCCTGACTCCATCAGCTGACGGACGATCGGCTGCGGAATGAAGCTCGAGAAGTTGCGCACGACGGTGCGCATCGTAAACACCGAGCGGCCCAGTTCATCGATCTCGTCGATGGCCGATTGCATCCGCGGCCGGTCGGCGAGTTGAAAGCGCTGGATCTCGTCGGTCTGCCGCGCCAGCTCACGCAGCGACCGGGCGAGCAGCGAGCCGAGCCAGAACGCGAAAGGGAGCATCGCGATCACAAAGCCGAGCGCGATGGCGAACAGCGCGCGCCGCTCCGAGATGATCTTGGCGAAAAACTCGTCGAGCGGGGCGACCACCGCGAGGTGGATGTTGGCCGCACCGGCCGTCTCGATGCGGTGAAAGGCCGCGACAAGGGTCCGTCCGTCGGCGTCGGTGAAGAACTGCTGGGCGAGCCCGTCGGTGCGCCAGGCCTGGATCGCCGCGGACAGGCCGGGAAGCTTGAGGACGTCGATCCGGGGCAGTGCGTCGCTGCGTTCCGTCATCAGCTCGCGCATCTCGGGATGGCCGACGATGCGGTCGGCGTCGTTGAACAGGAAGGCCAGTCCCGATTTTCCGAGCTTTTGCCGGCTCAGCATCTCCTCGAGGCGATTGAGCAGCAGGTCAGCGGCCACCACCCCGCGGCGGCCCTCCCTGAGCGGCGTGCGCAGCGTGTAGCCGGGCTCCCCGGTCGCGTAGAACACATAAGGCCCGGTGAGCAGCGTCTTGCGATCCTTTAAGGCATCGACATACCAGGGACGCCGCCGCGGGTCGTAGCTGTGCGGCCCCGCCACCTCGGCGACCTTGGTCAGGTTTTCCGACAGGAACAGCGTCACCGGCGCCGCGGCGGCCGCCCCGGAGCGGGCAATGACGACGACGCGGTAGACAGCGTCGGGGACGACATTCAGCGCCGTGCGGAATTGCGGCTTGGCGCGATCGATGACGTCCATCTCAAGGAAGGAGCCGTCTTCGTACCCGACATAGAGGTTGAAGATCTGCGGATTGTTGCGCAGCATCGAGGCCAGCAGGGCGTAGAGCCTGACATTGTCGGCGACGTCGGCCTCCTGGATGGCCGGAATTCCTGCCAGGATCTCGAGGTTGTCGCGCACATTCTTGAACTGCGCGTCGATGCGATCGGCGCCGATTTGCCCCACCTTGTCGATGAAGGTGCTCGCGGCCATCTGCGTGATCGACGAGACCCGCCTGAAACTGAGATAGACCAGCGTCAGTCCGACCACCAGCACCGCGGCGATGACCACCGTGATGATCGAGGTGCGGAAGCCGATACGAACCGGCCCCCGGCCGGTCTCGCGCGCATCACTCATCGAGCTCGTCGTTCGCCTCCGCTAGTATTTGCGCACGATCGGCTTCGTCGGTGTAGTAGCCGGCGCGGCCGGCGAGAGCTGGAACGTCACCCACGCCGTCCACCCTTCCGGCCGGTTCTCTGCGGCGAAATCCTTGTAGCCACGAAGGTTCAGATAGCCCTGATAGCCGTCGGCCACCGGAAAGATGAATCCGACCTGCGGGCCGATGCCCGCGACGCGTCCCTTGAAATCACCGAGCTTCGCGCCGGCACCGCTGTCGCCGGTGAGTTGCTGGAAATAGTAGCCGGCGACACCGACATGCACATTCTTGGCGACGAACTTCGAAAGTCCCCAGTCGACGTGGAAGTCGATGCCGTTCTGGTACTGCAGATCCTTGTTCATTCCATTGTAGGTGACGCCCGCCAGCACCGAGAACTCCTGGCCGGATTCAGGATTGAGATAGGTATAGGCGCCGCCGACATCGATCGCAGTGAATCCGAAGCTGAGATTGGCGAGGCGACTGCTGTCATAGGTCCCGCTCGGGATGTTGCCGAAGATGTAGACCATCTCGTTGTTGACACCCTGATTCCATTTCAGCGTGCCCTGGTAGAAGACATCGGAGACCGTGTTGCGGTTGTCGGTTGCGACGCCCGAGACCGTATTGCCCCGCGGCCCCGTCAGCGTCGCGTCCACGCCGACGCCGATATTTCCCGGCGCGGTAAGGAAGGTTACGGCGGCCTGGCCTCCAAGCACCGACTGAGCCCAGGTGTAGGTAAATCCTTCCACGAGAACGTCGGCATGCGCATTGAGACCGGCGACGACCGATCCGGGCACGCGGTTGCCGATGACGAAATTCTTGCCCGCGTTGGCGCTTTGGTCGAGGTGAATGTAGATCGTCTCATACGCCCAGCCGGGCATGGCCGGTGCGGCGGTCAGGCTTGCGAACGCGCCGGGCAGCCAGAAGCTGACCCCGCCGGAATCGGCCAACGCCGCGCGCGGCGCTGCCGACAGTACGAGTGCGCCAGCTATGCCCAGTGCGGCGCACCTGTGATTCTTGACCATCCTCATCCTAATCTCCCCACTTCGTTCAGGCCATCCTAGCGGATTCGCACGCGCTTCAGTTGACCGCCTGCGCCTCCGGGAACTTCCATTTGCCGTTCAGGATTTCCGCACGCGGACGGTAGAGCCGGACCGTGTAATTCCAGCCCTTCATGGTCGGCAGGCAATTCGGGAGCTTGCCGTCGCAGCCGCCGAACTGGACCGCGATCGAGCCATCAGCGGACTTCTTTGCCGTGATGTTGTTCAGCGTGTAGGCGTCATAGGGATTCTTCTCGAAATATCCCTTGGCGTTGTAGACGCTGATCGACCAGAAGCCGTCGACCGGGACGTCGCGGACGGTCAGCTTGTAGACCGTCGTGCCATCATTCTTCGTAGGCGTGATGCTCAGATAGGTGGCGTCCTTGTCGGGATTGCCGCCCCAGCCGGCGGCCGTGCCGATCAGATGCCTGACAGGATCGACGTGCCCCTTGGGTCCGAAAGCATGCGCAAAGCCTCCGGTGTAATCATTGAGCGCAAGCAGCGCTTCGCGAATGGCTTTCTGGCTGGCGGGGTCCCAGTTCGGAAGTTCGAGCTTGCCGGTGCCTTTCTGGCTAACCTTGATGGCATCCTGCAGCGCGTGGACCTGTTCGAGATCCTTCGGATCGTTTGGATTGACGAGCGTCCGAATTCCGACCACCGCGTAGCGCGTGCCGACGTTGTCGCGCGTCAGCGTGCGCTTGCCGGCACCGTAATAGACCGCGGGCACATAATGATCCTCGCTGATCACCTGCAGTGCCATATAGCGCTTGCCAGGGTCCGGCATCGTGATCGTCACCGGCCCGGCGTCGAGGTCGAACACCCCTGATGTATAGAGCGTATCGCGGTTGAGCCGGATGACGGTCTGGTTGTCGATGCTGGCCGGCTCGCGGCGATGGTTGAGCTTTCCGAGGCCGACCCCCTTGGCGAGATTGCCCAGATAGAGATCGGACTCGGCGCGGGCAAAATTGTCGACCGTGACGGGTACCGGCGATTGCGCGAGCGATGCACTTTGGCCCACGAGGCAAAGGACACCACCAAAGAGGAAGTTCCGCAGCATCATTTCGTGCTCCCGGTGGTGACGGTCTTCACCTCTGTGAAGTCGCCCGGCTTCCAGCTCTTGTCGAAGGCCGCTGCTTCCGGCCCATAGATGCGAATATAGGCAAACCAACCCTTGCCGGGCTGTGTCTTGATCCAGTGCGCCTCGTGGCCCGTGGGCGCGTCAAGGCCGAAATAGAGCTGCGCCGGTGCGCTGCCCTTGATGTCCTTCAGTTCGAACATCGAGCGTAGCGCGCCGCGATCCTGATCGGTCTGCACCTGCGATCGCGTCGCCGTGTCATAGACGGTGACCGACCAGAACAGTTTGCCGGGCACCGGCTGCGGCATGCTCAGCGTGTAGTTCTTGCCGCCATCGAGGAAGGCGCCGTTGTTGTCACGCACACTCATCCAGTAGAGCGAACCAGCGCCCGCCGTGCGGCGGAACATCGCCGGTGAGGTGACGATCGCCTGCGCGAACCAGCGGTCGCGCGCCTCGAGATCCATGCCGGCCGGCGTCTCGAATTGCGCGCTGCCCGGCGTCAGGCCGACCCACTCCCATTTGCGATCCGGCCAGTTGATGCGATCGGGCCGTGCGCTGTCGAAGGCAGACACCAGCATCTGGTCGCGCCCAGCCTTGGCCGCACGCGCGAGGATGTCGGTCATGCGCGCGTCGGGCGCGAACGGCTTGCCCTTCTCGATACCAAGTTCGGACAGCAGCCCATACATCGGCAGGAACGACGGAACGATCGGCTCCTCGTCGACGATCCGCTTGAGCACCTGCCAGAACTGACCGTTGTCCTCCCAACGCAGCGAGGAACTGTCCAGCTTCTCCTTGCTCGTATCGACGATCGCAAGATTGGCGTTGCTGCCGAGCGGATGGACCTTCAAGGCGCGCAACGCGTCCATCGCCTTATTGACGTCGCCGCCGACTGGCAGCGCCCGCACAGCGAGAAGGTTCTTATAGGTTTTCGAGCGGCCGACGTAGTAGCCCTCCGGGACCTTGCCCTTGTAGTCGGGAGGAAGCACGAGGTGCTTGCCGCCCTTGCCGGCATCGGGACCAGGCAGGCCGAGGTCCTGCACCCAGCCCTGGTTATGGTCGTTGACCAGGCCGATATAAGCGCCGGGCGGCAGTTCGATGACGTACGGCCCCTTGGACAGATCGAGCGTGGCAGAACCATACGGGGTATCGGAGTTCAGCGTGAAGCCGACCTGGCGTGGCCCGGTCGCGGCGATTCCCATCTTCTCGCCGTCCTTGATGCCGACCTCACGGTTACCGTTGAAGATGCCTTCGACCGACACGGTCGGATACCAGAACCGATAGGCGGTGATCGCCCGCTGGAAGTCGGCGTCATCGCGTGCGCGCCTAGTCGTATCCGCCGTCGGATAGCCGCGCTCGAACGCGTAAGGCGCTTGGGTTTGCGCCGACGCCGGGATAACGCAAACGAGCCCAATGGCGGCGGTGGCGAGCAAGAGACGGACCTTCATCACGCAACTCCCTGATGTACCGATAACTGATTCCCGGCGCTTCATTTCGTTGAACCGCCTGTTGTGGTGGCGATCCGCTCGACGTCGGGCAGCTTCCACACCTTGTCGAAAAATTCCTTCTTTGGCGCGTAGAAGCGCGCCATCAGTTCGAACTTGCGCGCGGGGTCGGTCGGCAGCCAGTTCGTCTCCTGTCCGGCCGGAGCCGCCGGCCCGATATAGATGTCGACTGAGCCATCCGGGTTCTTCTTCAGGTCGGGGATTTGCGAGGACCGGCTGGCCCGCCCGACGTTCTTGATCAGGGCATGGGTCTCGCGATCGTAGGCGGTCACCGACCAGTATTGTTCGACCGGAACATTGGCCGGAACGTTGAGGCGATAGGTCTTGCTGCCGTCGAAGGCATCGCCCGCCTTGTCGCGGATCGAGATCGCATAGAACTGACCGGCGCCCAGGCGCTTGATGCCGATATAGGCGTAGCTGTAAGCGAGAGCGCGGCTGTCGGTCGGGTATGCGTTCAGATCGGCGAACCCGTCGGCGTAGGCTTTGACGACATCCGGCGGCGCCGGGAAGGTCCAGCGGCTGGTCTCGGAGAAAAACGGCGGCAGGCCGGCTTCGTATTTCGCCGCCAGCCACGCACCCGCCTCCTTCGCCGCCGAAGCAAGCACCGTCTTCATCGCCTCGGACGGAGCGAACGGCCTTCCCTTCTCGATGCCGATCGACTTGAGGCTATCGATCATCACCCGATCCCGGTCGATCCACGGCTCGTCCTGTACGATCCGGTTCAGATGCTCGAAGAAAGCCGCATCGTAGCGAATGGTGGAATCGAAATCGGTGTCCTTCACGTCGCTGAACACCGTCGCCGGCGGGCTGGCCGCCTGCGCCAGGGAATAGACCTTCATGCGCTTGCCGTAGGCGATCGCGGCCTGGACGTCGGCATCGCCGTGGCTCTTGAGGTTGGAGCGCAGAAGCATGTAGCCGCCGAACGTGTCGGACTGCAGCGCGATGTAGCCGTCGGGCTTCGGGCCGTTGTAACCCGGCGGCAGAATCAGGAACTTGCCGCCGGCACCCTTGTCGACGCCGAGCAGGCCCGCATCCTCGAGCGGCATCTGCCAGACCGTGACGATATTGCCGTTGAACGATCCGTTCGTATCGCCAGGCGGGAGATCGAGCACGATCGGACCATTCCGCGTGTCGAAGAACGTCATGAAGTACAGCGCGTCTGGATTCGGCGTCAGCGTCTGGTTGTGCCAATCGAGCGGACGCCCCCAATAGATCACCTGCCCCACCTTGCCCGGCGTCCTGGTCAGCATCTCCTGCCGCATCAGATCGGTGTTGACCGCGGGAATGCCCCAGATCACGGCCTCGACAGCGCGGCGTTCGATCAGGCGGCGATTCAGATCATCGCTGGACGGCGTTTGGGCATATGCCGATACGGTCGCCATCATCAGCGCAAGTCCTCCGGCGATCAATGGCTTCATGACAATCTCCATCACTCAAAACGGATTCACATAATTGACGATCGCGAGCTGCCGCAGGATCACGCGGCGCACGACGTGGGTCGGCTTCAGATGGTCGGTGTAGATCGCCGCGGTTCCGGTCGAGCCGGCCGGCAGACGGTTGGCGAACGCGGCATCATCGAGCTTGACGCGCACGACGAACGGCACCGCCTCGATCGCCTTCGGCGCAACGGCGGTGCCCGAAGTCGTGGCCTGGCCGGTCGCGACCGCCTGCAGCACGCTTTCGACCTTCCCTGAGTAAATCTGCCCGGGCGCAAACTTGAAGGTCACCTCGACCTCCTGCCCGGGCGCAACGTAGCGCGCGTCGATCTGGTTGATCTCGACGCCGATGATGGTGTTCGAGGTGTCGATGAACGCCATCACCGGCGACAGCGGCAGGTTCGCGACCCGCGCGCCCTTGCGCAGCGCGAGGTTGGTGACGTAGCCGTCGGCCGGCGCGCGGACCACCGTCTTGTCGCTGTTCCACTGCGCGGCCTCGAGCTGGCCACTGAGCTGATCGACCTCGGACTGCCGCTGCTCGACGTCGAAGCCGCGCCCGGCGTCGCGTTCGTAAAGCGTCGTCATCTGCGCAAGCCGCGTCTTCGACAGTTTCAGCTGCGCCGTGATCGCCTTGACCTGCGCGTCATAGGACGTCGGGTCGATCTTGAAGAGGACGTCGCCGGCCTTCAGCGGCACGTTGGCGACGACGGGCACCTCGGTCACCTCGCCCGCGACGTCAGGCACGATCGACACCGCGTTGCGCACGACCAGCGCCGAGCCCTGCGGCGCGCCCCAGCCCATCGGCACCAGCAGGCCGAACAGCAGCAACACCAGCACGATGAAGGGAGACGCCTTCCAGAACAGGTTGAAGCGCACGATCTTGAAATGCACCAAGAGGAACAGCAGCACAAGATAGACGTTGAAGATCGCGACACCCATCACGCATCTCCCGCCCGGCGCGGCGCCGGCACATCGACATAGGCCCAGATGAACGCGATCGGCCACAGCGCAAAGCCGCAGATCAAGGTGATCCAGCCGGCGACCATCACGGCCTGCGCATAGGGGTGGTTGCGCGATTTCGCGATGTGCCCGGGCAGCCAGCCGGCGATGCAGAACACGCCGATCGCGCTCGCGACCAGGATGACGAGCACGATCCAGGCGAAGATGTCATAGCCGCTCATGGCTTCGCCTCCGTCGCGGCGCCGGTTAGAGGCGGAAAGATCTCCTTCCAGTCCTGCTTCATGTCCACCACGGTCCAGCCGCCCGCGCTGGCGGCATCCAGCGCCTTGTCGAGCTTGCCGATCTTCGACTGCCGGTCGTAGGCATATTCACGAACCGCATCCGTATGATGCACGATACCGGCGAAGCGCGCGCCCGATCCCGCCGCGGTCCATTGCAGCATCTGCAGATCGCCATCGGAGTTGCCGAACGCGAAGATCGGACGGCGGCCGATGAACCGGTTGATGCCGACCGGCTTGCCCGGGCCGTCATCGATGAACTCGACCTTGGCTTCTTTCATCAGCACCGGCTTACCGTCGGCGCCGATCTGGAATTTCACCACGCCGGACGAGCCGACCACCTGCTCCGGCGGGATGCCGTAGACCCGCTCCATCCACGGCCGCATGAATTCGACCCCGCCGCCGGAGACGACAAAGGTCTTGAAGCCGTTGGCCCTGAGATAGGCCAGTAGCTCCAGCATCGGCTGGTAGACCAGGCTGTCGTACGGCCGGTTGAAGCGCGGATGCCTGGCGGTCGCGAGCCAGTCGCGCACCGAGCTTGCGAACGCATCGGTGGTCATGCCGGCATGCGTCGCCATCACGATCTGCAGGAGGCCCTTCTCGCCGCTCGCGGCCAGCGCCTTGCTGTCCTTCTCGATAAGCGCCTTGAAGGGTTGCCGCGTCTTCCAGTCCGGATGCTCCGGCGCCATCGCCTTGACGCGGTCGAACGCGAAGGCGAGCTGGAAGTAGAACGGCTGCTCGGTCCACAGCGTGCCGTCATTGTCGAACGTCGCGATCCGCTCAGCCGGCGGCACGAAGTCTCGCCCGCCCTGTGTCGTGACGCGCGCGACGAAATCGACGATCGCCGATTTCGCCGCGCCGTCTTTCCAGGACGGTAAGGGATCGACCTGGCTCAGCGCGCGCGCCGGCGCCAGCGCGCTGAGCGGCAGGGCGATCAACGCGATCAGCAGCAATCTCTTCGAGACGGCAAAGGCACCAACATCGCGGCTCATCTCGCAGGCCTCCTCTGCCGGTTGAGCGACAGCACACGATCGTCAACCGGATTGAGTTGTCCCGGCGCCCTGTGCCTTGCGGCGCGCGCCGTCTCGTGTCGTATGCTGCGCCGGGCACCGCCGATGTGGCGCAGCAGCCGGTGCGGTGACCAGCGCACCGCGCCGGCAGACGGCGCGAACAGCTCGCGCTCGACCGCGCCGATCTCGTCATCGAGCGCGGCATCATGGGCGACGGCCTTGAACGCCTCGACCGTATGCTGCGGCGCGACCGGCTCGAACCGCTGCAGCCAGTCGAGCAGCGCGAAGTAGACCGCCTTGGCATCGCCACGGCGCGCGGCGCGCCGCAGCTCGCTGAAGGCGAACGCTTCCGAGCGGAGATAGGCCTCGCGACGCCGGCGAAGACGCGCCGCGATCGCCCGCACCATCCGCGGCATCAGCCAGCCGAGCCCGGCAAGCGCCAGGAGCACGAGCGCGATCGACAGCCAGTGGTCGGCGACGACATCGCGCAGCGCGCCCCATGACCGGCGCGGGCCGGAGGTGTCGACGGAGGACGCAGCGCCGGCTGCGGGGTTCGCCTCCACGTGCAGCGTCACCGGGTCGAGATGCGCCACATCGATGCTTTGCGCGCCAGTGTTCCACCAGCGCAGGTCGATCGGCGGCAGCACATAGTCGCCGGCCTTCTCGAGCATGTAGACGCCGCTGTCGGTGCGCGCCGAGGACAGCACATCGGTGCGCCCGTCGGTCTTGTCCTGGAGCGACGGCTGCGCAGGATAGAGCTTGAGTCCGTCGAACGCGGTGAACTTCACCGGCGGCAGCAGCATCGCGGGAATGCCTTCGGCCTTGACGGTGACGGTCCGCGTCACGGCGTCCCCGGTCTTGAGCTGATCCGACGAACGGTTGACGGTCTGCTCGATCGACAGATTGCGCGCGGCCAGGAACGGCTGCAGGGCGGAGGCCGCGTCCGGGATGAAGGCCTCAAATGCGATCGGCGGCAGCGCGAGTGTGGCCTCGCGCGTCGCCGGCGGCTCGGCGGCGTATTTGATGGTGATCGCCTGGCCAGCGATCGCGTAGCTGCCCGGCTCCTGCGGATGGATGGCGAATTCGAACCGGACGCCGGCATAGGTGAGGCCGTCCCGCTGCTCGTTTTCATTGATGCTCCGCAACTGACGGGTCACGGCATTGCGGACCTGGAAGTCGGGCAGCTCGGGTGGCGCCGTCATGTAGTTCGGCGCCAGCACGTCGATCCGCAGCGTGGCCGCCTGCCCCACCACGACGCGCGGCGGATCGATCGTCACCCGCAGGATCGGCTCCGGCGCGGTTTGCTGGGCGAGCGCCGCGCAGGGCATCAGCAGTCCGATCATCAGGGCTACGGCGGCGAGCGGGTGCCTCATGGCTTCGTCCCCGCCGGCCGCGTCGCGTCCTGGATCGCAAATTTCAGCTTGAGGAAGTCAGCCGGCGTGGTCTGGACCTGACGCATCCAGGCTTCGGCGGCGCCGGCCGTGGTGAGATCCGTCGGCTTCACCTCGATCCGCTTGCCGCCCTTCTGGGTCGGGTCGACCCGCATCTCGTCGGCCTTCTCGTCCGGCGGCGCGCTGTCGTCCTGCTCCTGCTTCTTCCGCTTCTCCTCTTTCGCCTTCAGCGCCGCCACCACGATGGCACGGTTGGTCTTCGCGGCGACATGGCCGGGCGCGACCTTCAGAACCTCGTCATAGGCGGCGATCGCCTTCTCATAGGCGTGGTTCTGCGCCTGGGCGTTAGCCAGCGCAAAGCGTCCCTCGAGCGTCTCGACATGCGCGAATTCCTGCGCAGCCGTCAGGAAGTCGAACGCCCGATAGGCGGCGATGCCGCGCCACATCGGATCGGAGAAGCGCTTGGCCGCGGTCGTATAGTCGCCGCGATCGAAGGCGATGCGTCCTTGCTGATCCGGCGTCAGCCACAGGTCGGCAAAACGGCGCGGCTCCTCCGCTCTCGCGGACGACACGTGCGACAGACAGACGAAGGCGACAACCCAGGCCACCGTGGTGCCGCGCCGGAACCAGAGCAGGCTGAGCAGTGCAATCGGCAGCAGCAGCCAAAAGCCCTCATCGCGCCATTGCGTACCGAACGCGTCACCCTGCGCGGCCTGATAGCGGGTTTCGATCCGGCGCTCGAGCGCCGCGATGTCGGCGTCGTCGATGCTGACCTGGACGACGTCCGAACCGAGCCCGAACCTTTCGCCCTTGTTCGGCGTGACGCTCAGCTTGACCAGGCCGTTCCGTCCGGCAGCCTGACGAACCGCTCCCTCCTCGTCACCGCCGTCGTCGGCGACAAGCAGGATCGTGCCGGGCACTGTTTCGGTCGCGAGCGCCTCCGCGGCGAGCGCCACCGCCGCGACCGCGTTCTTCCCGGGCGACGGCATCAGGCCCGGGGCAAGCGCGGCGAGGAAGGGTTCGATGACGGCGCGATCGTCGGTCAGCGGCATCACCAGATGCGCGGTGCCCGCATAGGCGATCAGCCCCGTGCGCGCGCCGGCGCGCGCCGCAAGCAGATCCCTGATCTTCTGCTTGGCGCGTTCGAGCCGCGTCGGCGCGACGTCGCTCTGCCCCATCGTTGCGTCGAGCGACAGCGCGATCATCAGCGGCGCCTTGTCCTCGACGAAGGGCGGCAGCTCACGCCGCCAGGTCGGGCCCGACAACGCGGCGATGCCAAGCGACAGCGCGGCGGCGACCAGATAAAGCGGGCTGACGCCACGCCCCGTCCCCGGCTGCACGATGAGATGGTTGAGCAGATGCGGCGCGATCACCCCGCCCCATTGCGCCTGCGGGCTCTGCCGCCACCGCACCCATGCGAAGACGGCAGCGACGGGAATCAGCGCGAGCAGCCACAGCGGCCGCAGCAGATGGAAGGGAATCGCGGCCGCGTCATGCATGGCCGATCGCTCCCCTTCGTCCCAGCCCGCTTTCCAGCGACAGGCCGAGCCACAGCAGCAGCGACAGCACCACGGCGGCGCCGAGCGGCCACTGGAACAGCGGCTGCTTCGGCCGCCATGACAGCGTATCGAGCTTGGCCGGCGCGAGACGGTCGATGTCCGCGTAGATCGCCTGCAACTGCGCACCGTCCTCGGCACGGTAGAAATGGCCGCCGGTCGTGGCGGCGACCGACCGCAGGACGCCGAGATCGACGCGGTTCTCGCCGGTCGCGGCCGGATCGCCGACGCCGATCGTGTCGATCACGACGCCGTTCTGGTGCGCGATGTCGGCGGCATGCTCCGGAGGGACGCGGCTCGCCGTGTCGTTGCCATCCGTGAGCAGGACGAGAAGCTTCTCGCGCGCCTTGCTGGCCTCGAAGGTCTTGATCGCAAGCCCGATGGTGTCGCCGATCGCAGTCTGCTGTCCGGCCATGCCGACCTCGGTCTGCGCCAACAGCGCGGTCGCGGTCTGCAGATCCTGCGTGAACGGTACTTGCACATAGGGCCTGGTGCCGAACAGCACCAGCGCGACGCGGTCGCCGTGCCGATGCGCGATGAAATCCGCGACCACGCGCTTGACGCCGTCGAGCCGCGTCAACGTCGCGCCATCGCTGCCGCGGAAGTCGCGCTGGTCCATCGAGCCGGAGATATCGATCGCGAGCATCAGATCGCGCGCCGAAACCTCGCGCGTGACGGGATCACCGACCCATTGCGGCCGCGCCAGCGCCGCGACGACGAGCGCCCAGATCAATACGGCCGTCACCATCTGGATGCGCCGCCGTTGCAGCACGACGGCGCCGCGCTGCGGGGTCTGTCCGGTTGCCGCCGCAAGGCGGTCGAAGAACGGCACCATCACGGAGGCCTGCCGCGCGCGATACGGCGGCAACAGCCACCACACCAGGATCGGCAGCGGCAGGAGCGCGAGCATCCAGGGCCATGCGAACTCAAGCATGGTGCCCCCTGATCCAGCGCCGCACCAGATCCTGCAGCGCCGTTAGATCGCCGGCATCCGCCGTCGTCCGCCCGTACGGTGCGGTCGCGAGCAGCCGTCCCGCGCCTTGCGAGAATTCGTTCCCGCCATAGCTACGGTCGAGGAACGCAAGCCAGCCCGCGCCGGCAAGTGGCGCGATGGTTTCGCGCGGAAAGGCATCGAGCGCGGTCTGCCGCACCAGCAGCGCGAGGCTCGCGGCCATTCCCTCCGGGACGCCGCCTTGTGTCTGCAGCAGCCGGTCAAGCTCCGCGAGCGCCGCGCGCCGATAGCGGTTGGCGCGGAAATGTCGCAGCAGGCGCCACGCCGCGACGGCGACCCCTGCGGCAACCAGCACGATCACGATCCGCGACGCCCATGTCGCCGGAAGCAGGCTCACCGACGGGGGCAGCGGGATATCGATCAGGCCCGCGACGGGATCCACAATGACGGGTTGGGGATCAGCCAAGAGCCGCCTCCGCTCGGGCGTGACCGCCACCGCGTCCGTGCCGGGCCGGCAGCCCGCCCAGGAGACGCCGGATTTGCGGCGCCGTTTCCTCGGCTGTGCTCAGCGGCAGCACCGGAATGCCAAGCTCGCGCGTCCACGCGAATACGCCGCGCAGCCGCTCCTGCGACGCCTGCGCGATACTCTTGCGGACGCTCTCGCGACCAACTTCGAGCTGAATCTGCAGCTCGCCATCGGTGACGGTCATCCGGCTCGAGGCCGGCAAATCGCTTTGCAAGGGATCGTGGACCAGCACCGCGACCACGTTGTTATGCCGGGCGATCGCCCCGATCATCCGGCGCGTCGCGCTATCGGCGCCATCGAAATCGCTGATCAGGATCACGGTTGCGTCATGCATCGTCCGCCGCTCGGCATGTTCGAGCGCCCGGTTGAGCATGCCTGACGCCGGAACGATGCCTCGGCCGACGCCGAGCGCCTGGTTCTGCGCGACGATGGTGGACAATATCTGCAACACCGTCGCGCGACTGCGCCGCGCCGCCAGCTCGACGACATCGCTGTCATTGAACACGATCGCGCCAATCCGGTCGCCGACGCCGAGCACACGCCAGGCGCCGATCGCGGCGGTCTCGGCCGCGGTGACCGACTTCATGGCGCGCCGGCTGCCGAAGAACATCGACAGCCGCTGATCGACCACGAGCAGAGCCTGACGGTCGCGCTCCTCGTTGAAGACGCGCACATGCGGCTTCTGCAGCCGCGCCGTGACCTTCCAGTCGATCTCGCGGACATCGTCACCCGGGCGATAGTCCCTGATCTCCTCGAAGTTCAGCCCGCGGCCGCGCATGCGCGAGGCGAACCGGCCCGACAGCAGACTATGCACCGGCTGGCGCGGCAGGAACGAAACCCTGCGATCCCGGAATTCGAGCGCGATCAGATCGTCGAGACCGACGTAGACACCGGGCGTTCTGGCTGATGTCTCCGTCATCACGGCCTCACGCTGCAGCGACAAGCTCGGTGATTTTGTCGATCACCTGGTCGGGGCTGATGCCCTGCGATACCGCCTCGTAGCTCAGGATCAGCCGGTGCCGCAGGCAGTCGTGGATGACGGCGCGGATGTGGTCGGGCGTGACGAAATCCTGCCCGTCGAGCCATGCCCGCGCCCGCGCGCAGCGGTCGATGGCAAGGCTGCCGCGCGGGCTGGCGCCGATCTGGATCCATTTACTCAGGGGTTCGCCGTAGCGGCCGGGAAACCGCGTCGCATAGATCAGGTCGACGATATATTTCTGTGCGAGGTCGGAGACGAAAATGCCATCGAGCTCGCCGCGCGCATCGAGGATCGCCTGCTGCGGCACCGGCGGCGGCTCGGCAGCTCCGGCTTCCGGTTTCCGCGCATTCTCGGCGCGATTGAGCTTGATGATCTCGCCTTCGGTCGCCTCGTCGGGATAGGTGATCACGACATGCATCAGGAAGCGGTCGAGCTGCGCCTCGGGAAGCGGATAGGTGCCCTCCTGCTCGATCGGATTCTCGGTCGCGAGCACCATGAACAGGTCAGGCATCTTGTAGGTCTTGCCGGCAACGGTGACCTGTCGCTCCTCCATCGCTTCCAGCAGCGCCGACTGCACCTTGGCCGGCGCGCGGTTGATCTCGTCCGCCAGCACGAGGTTGGCGAAGATCGGCCCCTTCTGGAACTGGAACTGGCCGCCCTTCTCGGTCTGCAGGTAGATCTCCGCGCCGGTCACGTCCGACGGCAGCAGGTCCGGCGTGAACTGCACGCGCGACAGGTCGGCGGCAAGATTCTTCGCCAGCGTCTTCACCGCCCGCGTCTTGGCTAGTCCCGGCAGGCTTTCGATCAGAAGGTTGCCGTTGGCCAGCAACCCGATCAGCATGCTCTCGACCAGATGATCCTGCCCGAGCACCGACTTGCCGATGCGCGCCTTGAGATCGAGCACGGCCTCGCGCGCCACCGAGTCCTTGGCAGTTCGCCGCGCCGGAGCGGCCGCTAACTGTGTTGCGGCGTGATCTGACATTGCACTACGGCTCCTTGGACCCCGTAAACCACCTGTAATAGGGGTTCCGTCTCGCCGCTTGGCTGAGGCTCGCCATCTCGCGCGCGTAAGCCTGCCGGTTGCCCGCATAGGCGCTGAGGCCCGCACGATAGAACGCATCAAGGTCTCGCCTTTCGCTCAGCAGCGAAGCGGTGAATTGCTCGTCCGCTCCCTTGAGCGGCGGTTCGCTACGGTACTGCCAGATGTGCGAAATCGTCCGGCTGAACTCGTCCGGACGAACCCATGTCGCGTATTCGATCCGCGGCCTGTCGTCCGTCACCGCCGGCGCGTCCGCCGCGTAGCGCACGAGCCCGTCGCGGTCGGTGATCCAGGTTGCGATCAGCGCCGCGACCGAGTTGACGCCGACCGCGGAAAGCGCCGCAGACGTCTCGGGCTGATTGAATCTCGCGCTGATGCGCTCCGCATCCAACAAAATCGGACGGCGCGACCCGACGAGCAACATTTCATGCAGTTCCGATGTCCACAGCGACGCGTACGGAAACACATCGATGAAGCTGCGAACCAGTGCGCGCGTGTCCTCATCGTTCTGTGTTGGCAGCGGCAACCACTGCGCGACAATCCCGTCGTCGTTCAGCCGCGACGATGCCAGGCGATAAAAATCGCGAGAATAGAGATTGACGACGCCCACCGCCGATGGCGGCGGCGGCTCCAGCGTGATCAGGTCGTAGGTCTGGCTCTCGCGCTGCAGGAGGCGACGGCCGTCGCCCAAGCGCTTCTCCAATCCCGGGTCGGACGCGGCGTTGAAGGTGCCGTCGAATATCGGAGCCGCACGAAGGACCGCCGGGAGCAGCTCACCCACCACCCTCCTGTCGAGAGCAGGGAATTGCGAGAGAGCGCCGGCCGTGATGCCCGTACCGTAGCCGATCACCAGGGCTGATTTCGGCTCGCCATTGTGAATGATGAGAGGCAGGAGCGCTTGCAGCCGCATGTAGCGCAGCGACGGCATGGCGTCGCCGGAATTGGATACGCCCTGGATATAGAGCCGGCGGAAGCGGCCGGTGTTGACCACCGCAACGGTCCCACCCGGGCTCTCTTCATAGAACATGATTTTTCCCGACCGCGCTGCCGGCAGCAATTGGGCCAATCGGTCGGACGGCGTGGCGACCGCAGCGACGATGCAGGCTGCGCCGACCGCGAATGCCAGTCCAAGACCGGTGCGGCTCGAGCGACCGCCCCAGCAGGCCAAGACACCCAGCAGGCCGGCACCGATTGCGAGCAATGCAAGTGTGTGGACCAGCCCGAGCCAGGGCAGAAGCACGAAGCCGGTGAGAAGCGCGCCCCCCACACCGCCCAGCGTATTGACCGCCACGACGGCACCAACGTCCTGCCCGATATGCGCATCCCGCACCACCAGACGCAGCGCCACCGGAAAGGCCGCCCCGAGCAGCAAGGTCGGCAGGAATACGATGCAGAACGCTGCCACCGCGAAGCGGGCGCACATGCCGGCGAACTGGCTTTCGGTAAGGCGGAGCACGAACGCCTCGGTCGCCGTCTGCGCGACCACGAGCCAATGGCCAAGTGCCGCGATCTCGATCAAAGCCAGGAAACCCGCGGCGGCGATCAGAAGGCCAAAGACACTCCAGGGATCGCGGATCCGGTCGATTACCCGCGCAACGATCGCGGCACCCGCCGCAAGTCCCGCGAGGTACGTCGCAAGCACCACGGAAAACGCGAAACTGCGCGTACTCATGAACTGAACGATGGACTGGGACCAGACAACCTCATAGCCGAGGGCAATTGCGCCGGCGGCGGCATAGAGGGCAACGGCCAATCCGACCCGGCGCGGTTGATGCGCCGCCGCGCGGCCGGCAGGCTTGATCCTCGCCGACGCCAGGGGAATCCGGCCAAGCACCGTTGCCCCCGCCGCCGCGAGGGCATTGAGGGTCGCCGCCGCGATCGAGGTCCCTTGCACCCCGAACAGCGGAATGAGGACAAACATCGGCAGCAGAGCGCCAAGAATCGCGCCGGCGGTGTTGGCGGCGTATAGCCGGCCACCGACGCGGCCGGCATCGCCGGAATTCTGCAGCACCGCGCGCACAAGGACCGGCAGCGTTCCACCCATCAGAAGCGGGGCGATGCCGACCAGAACGAACACCATGGCCCATGCGAGCAGGCCGCTCGCGCTCTCGATCGCCACGAAGACCGGCGCGATATTCGCCAGGATCAATGTGGTGGCGACGCCGGTTATGCCGATGCCGATCTCGATCGCGATGTAGAGTTTCGCCGGCTGGCTGGCGCGGTCAGCCCTTCCACCAAAGATCAGGCCGCCCAACGCCAGGCCGGTAAAGAAGGCGCTCACGGCGGTCGTGATGGCGTAGACATCAGCGCCGACCACGAGCGAGAGCTGCTTGATCCAGATCACCTGGTAGATCAGGCCGGCGGCACCCGAGACGAACGCCAGCGCCGCTGCGACGAGCCTCCGGCTCGCGCCGGCGTCCAGATTCTTTCGGTGTGCTCGGGTCGCGGTCGATGCAGACCCTATGCTCGATCGAGCATCCATCCGCTTGTCCCCTTGGATACAGTGCGAGACAGGCCGATACCACTGGCCTGTCTCGCAGGGCCTCGCGACTATTCGAGACCACGCTTCTTGAACGATTCATCGACCTTCTTGTCGACCGCACGACGAATCTGGTCGATGCTGAAGCTCGCAATCCGCTGGCTTGGCGGATATTCAACAAGGGTCTGCAGGAACGCTGCCGCCTTGATTTGTGCCTGAGCGATCATGTACGCGTTCTCTACCCGCCATTGATCGTACATGCTGCCCGATATCTCCGCGTGCTCGTACGGATCCATGCGCAGATTGAATATCTTTGGCACGCGCAAAGGCGTGAACGGGTGGGCCCAGACGTCGAACTGGCCGGGCTGATCCTGCCGTTCAAAGGTATGTTTCCAATCGCCGTTTCGCATCGCAACGAGATCACCGTCGTCGTTGAAGTAGTAGAACTCGTTGCGTGCGCTCTTGTCGGCCTTGCCCGTGATGTAGTCGAGCTGGTTGAACCCGTCGAGGTGATTGCGGAAGGTGGTCGAGCCGCCTTGCGGCTGCCAGCCGGTGAGCAGGCGATCCTTCACCCCGGGATCGCCGGCGGCGGCAAGGAGCGTCGGGAACCAGTCGAGACCTGACACGATTCCGTTGGCAACCTCGCCTGCCTTGACGTGGCCGGGCCAACGGATCATCGCCGGCACACGGAACGCGCCTTCCCAATTGGTGTCCTTCTCCGACCGGAAGGGCGTCGTCGCTGCATCCGGCCAGGTGAACGCGTTCGGGCCGTTGTCCGTGCTGAAGACGACGATCGTGTTGTCTGCGATCTTCAGGTCATCGAGCGTCTTGAGCAGCTTTCCGACGTTCATGTCCATCTCGACCATGCCGTCAGCGTATTCATTGCCCGGCATGCCGCTTTGCCCGCGCATCGAGGCACGAACGTGGGTAAAGATGTGCATGCGAGTGAAGTTCATCCAGGTAAAGAACGGCCTGTTGGCCTTTGCCTGTCGCGTGACGAAATCGATCGCAGCACCTGTAGTCTCGTCATCGACTGTCTCCATCCGCTTCCTGGTAAGCGGGCCGGTATCCTCGATCTTGCCGTCGGCGGAAGCTTTGAGGACGCCACGCGGCGAATAGGCTTTGACGAAAGCTGCGTCGTCCTTCGGCCAGTATGGCCGCTCGGGCTCTTCTTCGGCGTTAAGATGATAAAGATTGCCGAAAAACTCATCGAAGCCGTGATTGGTCGGCAGGTATTCATCACGATCGCCGAGATGGTTCTTGCCGAACTGACCTGTGGCGTAGCCGAGAGGCTTCAGGGCCTGCGCGATAGTTATGTCGCCCTTCTGCAAGCCGACCGGTGCTCCCGGAATACCGACTTTGCAGAGGCCGGTCCGCAGGCAGACCTGTCCGGTGATGAAGGTGGAGCGGCCGGCGGTGCAGCTATTCTCGGCATAATAGTCGGTGAAGATCATGCCTTCATTGGCAATGCGGTCAATGTTCGGTGTTTTGTAACCGACCAGCCCGCGGGTATAGGCGCTGATGTTGGACTGGCCGACATCGTCGCCGAAGATCACGAGAATGTTCGGCTTGGCCGCGTTCGGCTGCTGCGCTGACGCGGGAGACCCGGCAAATGGCGCCAGGCTTGTCGCGACCAACGCCGCCGCGAACAAGCCACGAAGCAGCCCTCCGCGACTACCGGACTGCCTGGCAACGATATTGCTCTCATCGGTCATTCTGACGCTCCTTGCTTGTCGAAAGGTTTTTGTGACGGTTGAGAATCGGGTCGGCGCACCACGCAGCGAAAGCCGACATGGCTGGTCGACGTATCGACCGGTTCGGCATGCCGTGCGGCGGGGCGATAGCGGCGGCAATAGTTCGGGGCACAGAGATGCGAGCCGCCCTTCAGCACCTTCCGCGGAATCTTGATCGCGGGCTGGGCGGGGTCGTAGCTCGCCTCCTCGCGACCGCCGCGCGGATTCTGCGGGATGCAGCAGGGCTTCGCGGCGTCGGCCTCATGACGGGCGGACCACCAGTCGGCGGTCCACTCCCAGACATTGCCGATCATGTCGTGGACGCCGTAGCCATTGGGCGGAAACGCGGTCACCGGCGAGGTCCGGTCGAAGCCGTCCTCGCAGAGGTTCTGAATCGGGAAATTGCCCTGCCAGGTATTGGCCATGTGCTTGCCGCCGGGCGTCAAGGCGTTGCCCCAGGCGAACTCCTCGGCCTCGAGCCCGCCGCGCGCCGCGAACTCCCACTCGGCTTCGGTCGGAAGCTCCTTGCCGGCCCATTTGGCGTAGGCGAGCGCATCGGCATAGGCGACGTGGACCACCGGATGGCTGCCGAGCACGTTGATGTTGCTGCGCGGGCCGTAGGGGCGGCGCCAGTTCGCGCCCTTCATCAAGGTCCACCATTGGCTCCAGTCGCGCAGGGTGGTGACGCGGCGCGGCGGCTGAAACACCAGCGAGCCGGCGTAGAGCATATGCGGCAGCGCACCCGGATATTGCGCAGGATCCGGCGGTCGCTCGGCGACCGTGATGTGCCCGGTCTCCCGCACGAATTCGCGGAATTGAGCGTTGGTCACCGGGGTGCGGTCGATCCAGAAGCCGTCGACCGAGGCGCGATGCGCCGGCGCCTCCTCGGGATAGTGATGGTCGGAGCCCATGCGGAACGTGCCGCCGGGAATCCAGACCATGTCGTCGGTCTGGACGCGGTCGTCACGCTCTCGTTCAGCGGAGGCGATCTCTACCCGGGACATGGCGATGCACCTCTTTGGGCATTACCGCGAGCAGTAGTCCCAGAAGCCCTGTGTTCGAGACGGGTCGGTGTAGTACCAGCACATGCCCGCTGCCGGTGCCGGTCCCGCCCAGGCGGCTGCGCTCGCCGCGCTGACGAACCCGATCGCTGCGCCGGCCGCGACCGCGCCCCCGACCGGCCAGCCGTACCAGCCGGGCCGCGCCCAACCTCCCGGCCGCGGTCCGACCCAGCGCGTGCCGCCGCCGTGCCAGCCGGGGCGAACGCCCGGCCCCACCACCGTCCGGCTCCGGTAAGCTACCGCACCGCCGCGTGGTCCGACGGCAACGCCGCCCCGGCGCGCGACAGCGCGCACCTGCACAACGTTACCGCTGCCTTCCTGCTGTGTGATGATCGGCAGTGAAGCGGAAGAGCCGATGCTGACCGCCGACGCCGGGCCTGCTTGCGCGACAATCGCGGCTGCTCCAACGAGCGCCAGACGGAAAATCCTGTTGAAGATCGGAACCTTATGATCTCGGTGACCGAACGTCGTGCATGATTGCATCGTGCCTGAGTGCATTGTCGCGCCCTTCCATTTTTCTGTGCTGCACTTTTCGGCAGCGTTGATCCGTCAGGTCTTCTTCCCTTTCTCCTCCGTTGCCAATCCATGTGCACACTTGCATGCACAGTGCTCTCCATCGTGCCTCGTTCCACTGGACGTTGTCACGAGCGAATTCTGCTGTCAGTTCAAACGATAGCGAAACGCACTATACAAGTGATGTGCACTTTGTGCCAATCTCAACCCCGAGGCGTGCAGGCTTAACGAAAGATGCTCCAATTCGATCAATCCGATCCGGTCGGCCTTATTGCTTTCTCGGAAAAACAAGCGAAAATCCGCACGTTTGCAAATCCGCATCACGATCTCGCCATGCGAATCAAACCAATTTAGGCACATTGTCGCGGGGCACACTTTTTGTACCGACTTGCACCGACTTCAAGCATTTGGTTTTAGTAGATTAATCGCGCTGCAGTTGTGAACGTGGATATGGGCCAACACCTGACGGTTAGCACCGGCGAGCTTGACGGCTTCGAGGGTCTTTACGATGCCGTCAAAGGCTCGCATGTCGATGTCATGCAGCTTGAGCGCGGCAAGTTGCGCGGCACATTGTCTCACGTCGGGATCGGTGATTTTTCGCTCAGCATCGGCGCATTCAATGTCGGGGTCCGCACCCAGCGCATCTCGACCGATCCCAAGCTGATCATCGGGATGCTGCTGAACGCGACCGACCGTGTCACGCATTGGGCGTTCGACATGCAGCCGGCCGATGTGCTGGTGATTCCGCCGTCGGTCGAGCATGACGGGGTCTTTCACAGCGCTTCGTCCTACGCGGCCATCCGCTTCGACCTCGCCGATCTGCCCGACATATTCGGCGGCGAGCCGCGGCTCGCCGACGCCGAAACCTGGCAGGCGAAGAACCACTTTCGCGCCGACCCCACGATCGGCACGGGCGCGGCGGACAAACTGCCGCGGATCGTCGCGCACCTCGCGCGCTATCCGGACGCCTTGACGGACGCGTCGGCCGACTTCTGGAGGCGCGCGATCGTCGACTGCGTGACCGCGACGGTCGTGACATCGCTGCCGCCCGACGGAACGAGCTATCTGCCGTCGGCGATGCGCTTGGTGCGCCATGTCGAGGACTATCTGCACGCCGCGGGCACGCGCCCGGTCCATGTCTCGGAAATCTGCACCGAGCTTCGGCTGTCGCGACGCAGCCTGCACCGCGCCTTCCACGAGGTGTTCGGCGTCGGCCCGGTGACTTTCCTGCGCTACAAGCGGCTCTGCATGATCCGTTCGATCCTGCGCGAAAGCACCCCGGACCAGACCACCGTCTCCAAGGTTGCGATCGAACAGGGCTTCATCGAGCTCGGGCGTTTCTCGCAATATTACCGCGCGATGTTCGGGGAATATCCGTCGCAGACGCTTGGCTACGCCGGGTAGAGCGTTTTCGAGCGAAGTGGATACCGGTTCGCGTGAAGAAAACGCGTCAAAATGAGAATCTAGAGCCCCGTTCCGATTCAATCGGAACGGAAAGGGCTCTAGCGCGATCCAGCCGCTGCGCGCGCAAGCTCATTTCGATCGCCCCGGATCGCCATTGCCCGACAGCACCTGCGCGGCGCCGCCGATGCCGCGGCGGAAGGCTTCATCGAAGGTGACGCCGCGAAACTGCCATTTGTAATCCTTGCCGTGCCAGGCCATCCGCCATTGCGTGGCCCAGCCGAGATCCTTGTCGTCCCAGACCAGCCGACCGAGCAGGGTGGCCTCGCCGCCTTGCGCCGCGACGATCGAACTCAGCTTCGCCGGCGGCGTCTTCAACAGTTCGGCGGCGGTGAGGTTGGCGCTCGTCAATGCCGCTGTATCGGGCAGCACGAAGCGCATGCCGCGTTTTCCGGCCGCAGCCGCAAGCGCGTCGCGTTGCAGGTCGGACTGCGTCCCGTCGGATGTGACAATGTAATCCTTCGGGCCGTGCTGCATCTCGGCGAAGACGCCGAGCACCGGTCGCTGCGACCGCCACGGCTTGAGACCGAGCCTGGCGAGAATGCCGTCGATCTTCTTCTCGTCGAAATTCACCGTCAGGTCGTAGGGCCGGTCGCGGGTGCCCTGCTCGTCATGATGCGGCTTGCCGGCATATTGATCGTGATAGTCGAAACTGCTGACGAACGCCTTGGCCTTCGATTTGTACGCGGCAAGCCGGTGGTCGCCTGCCAGCATTGGCTGACCGGAAACCTTGATCAGGACGTCCTCCAGACACGCCCCGAAGCCTACGATGCGGTTCGGCTCGCGCTGGCCGGTGACGACGGTTTGCGCGCGGTAGAGGCTGTCGTCTGCTGCGGCCATCGCACCACCGCAAGCGATCCATGCAGCGGCAAGCAGCACGCGAACCGCGCCGCGTGCGAGCGTGGCGAGCAGATCGCGCTTCGTCTCAAGCAAGGCAGCCATGGTCACCTCCGCTCGGTCACTTCATTGACGGCTCAGATTGGCGGTATTTCCCGGTCGCGCGCCAGCGCGTTCGGGCATGGGCGCCATTCCATCAATCCCACTGCGCGCTATGGCCACGCGCGGCAGGCCTGACATATGCTCAGCGCATGCGTGGCAGCGCCGCGAGCGCAGCCCAAGACAAGAGCACCGAGCAGGAGACGTTCCGTGAAATGCTATGAGTTGCAAGGCCCCGGCGGCGTCGACGCGCTGGCGCTGGTCGACAAGCCGGTTCCGCAAGCCGGCCCGGGCGAGGTCCTGGTGCGGCTGAAGGCGGCGACGCTGAACTATCGCGACCTGCTCACGGTCAAGGGCGGTTACGGCTCGCGCCAGAAATTTCCGCTGGTGCCGGTCTCCGACGGCGCCGGCGTGGTCGAGGCGGTCGGCGCCGGCGTCAGGACCTTCGCACCCGGCGATCGCGTGATCGGCAGCTTCTTCGAAAGCTGGCTCGCCGGCGAGCCGAGCGAGGCGCGGATGCGCGCGGCGCTCGGCGGCAGCGTCGACGGTGTGCTGACCGAGTACCGGGTCTTCCCCGCGCATGCGCTGGTGCGCACGCCGGATCATCTGAATGATATCGAGGCCGCGGCACTGCCATGCGCCGGCCTCACGGCGTGGAGCGCGGTGGTCAAGCTCGGCGACCTCAAGCCGGGGCAGACGGTGCTGACCCAGGGCACCGGCGGCGTCTCGCTGTTCGCGCTGCAATTCGCCAAGATTTGCGGCGCCCGCGTCATCGCGACATCCTCCAGCGACGCCAAAATCGCGCGGCTGAAGCAGCTCGGCGCCGATGTCACGCTTAACTACAAGTCCACGCCCGATTGGGGCAAGAAGGCGCGCGAACTCACCGGACGCGGTGTCGATCTCGTCGTCGAGGTCGGCGGCGTCGGCACGCTGAACGAGTCGATCCGCGCCACCAGGATCGGCGGCACCATCGCCTTCATCGGCGTGCTCGCAGGTCCCGCCGCGTCCGACACGCGGCTGCCGCTGATGGTGATGCAGCAGCAGCGGCTGCAAGGCGTCACCGTCGGCTCGATCGAGGATCTGCAGGCGCTGTGCGACGGCATCAGCCTGCACGGCGTCAAGCCTGTCATCGACAAGGTGTTCGCGTTCGACCAGGCCAAGGCAGCGTTCGCCCACATGGCGAGTGGCGCGCATTTCGGCAAGATCGCGATTGCGATCGGCTAGCACGCGCACGATCAAGGCCTGGAGCATCCTGAGATTGCGCCGAACAGCGACGGCGCTGCGCTCCCTCGCCCCATTCTTACGGGGAGAGGGTTGGGGTGAGGGGCTGCCTCCGCATATGTCTGGTGATAGCTGTATTCGCGGAGACTCCCCCTCACCCGGAACGCATCGAACGATGCGTTCCGACCTCTCCCCGCACGCGCAGGGGTGTCCGGGGAATGATTCACTGTGTCGCGGTGCATGCTCGGCAGGACCGAGGCAAATCGGTCTTTTCTGGTTGTCGAGACACAGAGGGCCGAGCATGCGATATCGCGGTAGCATTTTTGGAAGGCTGCTTGAACCGATCAATCGACGGCAGTTTCAGACGGTTGTGGATCGTCTGGACGGGGATGCCTACGACAAGTCGTTCAGGAGCTGGGATCATCTGGTGGCGCTGATCTATGCCCAGCTTAGCGGCAACAGCAGTCTGCGCGGGGTGGTGACTGGCTTCAACGCCAATTCGCAGCATCACTATCACTTGGGAACCGGCAAGCTGTCGCGCTCGACGTTGTCCGATGCCAATGCCCGCCGTCCGATCGGCATTTTCGCGCAAACCTTTGCGGCGCTGTCGGCGATGGCGCGTCGCCAGCTGCGGAGTGAAGGCATGGAGATGGTGCGTCTGATCGACGCCAGTCCGATCCCGCTCGGCAAGGTCTGCAGTTGGGCGACGTGGAACGGCCGCATCCGCGGCATGAAGCTGCATGTCGTCTACGACCCAAGGAGCGATGTCCCGACCTGCGTCGAGATGACGGCCGCGAACGTCAATGACATCGAGATCGGCCGACAGACCCCAATCCAGCCCGCCACCACCTATGTGTTTGACAAGGGCTATTGCCGTTTCGACTGGTGGCAGAAGATCAATGATAGCAAGGCTTTGTTCGTTACCCGGGCGAAGACGAGCATCCGTCTTCGCTCGCTCAGGCATCGCGCCATCCGCAAGCGTAACGGGGATGGCTTCGAAATCCTTGCCGATGACGAGGTGAAGCTCACCAGCAAGGGCGATTCGCGCCTTCCAATCCCGCTCCGCCGCATCAAGATCAGACGCGAGAAAGGCGGCAAGATCACACTCCTGACCAACGACCTTGCCCGTAGCGCCGTCGAGATCGCCGCCCTCTACAAGAGCCGATGGCAAATCGAGCTGCTGTTCCGCTGGATCAAGCAGCATCTCGATATTCGCAAGTTCCTCGGCGCCAACGACAACGCGATCCGCCTTCAGGTGCTCGCTGCGATGATTGCCTACCTGCTGCTGCGCATCGCCGCTCACACCAACTGCATCAAAATGCTCCCGCTCAGGTTCGCCGAACTCGTCGGCCAGCTCCTGCTCACGCGTCGATCCCTCGCGGCCATCGACAAACCTCCGCCCATCAACCCCAGCCGTCGGAAATCAACCATCTCACCTGACCAGATGGAGCTCCACTATGCCTGAATTTCCCCGGACACCCCTGCCGCACGCGGGGCGAGGTGAAGCGGAGCCGCCGCTCGATTTAGGTAAGCTCATCCCGCTCTAGCGTCCCGTGAACTGAGCCTTGCGTTTCTCGACGAAGGCCTGGCGGCCTTCCTTCGCGTCGGCGCTCTCGCGGATCACCTGCTGGAGCTCGATCTCGCGGCGAAACTGATCGGCGTAGCTGGCGTGCTCGCTCTCCTCGAGCAGCTGTCGCGTCGCGACCAGCGCGCGCGTCGGTCCGTCCGCGAGACGACCGGCGAGCGCCTTCGCCTTGTCGAGCAGTTTGGCATCGTCGACCACGTCGCGCACCAATCCCCACTCCTTGGCCCGCTCGGCCGGCAGCGGCTCGTTCAGCAGCATCAGGTCGAGCGCGCGTTGGCGGCCGATCAGGCGCGGCAACAGCCAGGTCGAGCCGAGATCGGGCACCAGGCCGATCCGGCTGAACACCTGGATGAAGCTCGCCGAGCGCGCCGCCAGGATGATGTCGCCGGACATCGCGAGGCTGAAGCCGCCGCCGGCCGCGACGCCGTTGACCGCGACCACCACCGGCACGCGGCATTCGCGCAAGGCCTGCATCGCCGGCCAATAATGCCTCATCACGCCGGTGTAGATATTGTCGCCGAGCGACTGGAACGCCTTGAGGTTCTGCCCGGAGCAGAAGCCGCGTCCCTCCCCGGTCAGGACCAGCGCGCGGATGTCCGGGTCGAGGCTCATCTCGCCGACGGCGCGCGCGAGATCGCCGAGCAGTTCCGGCGTCATGGCGTTCAGGCTCGCGGGATCGTTGAGCGTCAGGATGCCGACCTTGCCGTCCCGTTCACGCTTCACACCAGTCATTTTCCGCTCCCTGAAATTGGTTCTTGTTGTTGCACTGACAGTGCCATGCTTGGCATGCTACGCCAACGTGTCCCACCCGCAACAAGAACAGCGAAAGCAACGCCATGTCCGACCAGTTCTCCAACTCGCAAGTGATCCGCAAGCCGGCCGTCAGCGCCAAGGGCGGCATCGTCGCCGCACAGTCGCGCAAGGCGGCCGAGGTCGGCGCGGAGGTATTGGCTGATGGTGGCGATTGTGTCGACGCCGTGATCGCAACCACCTTCGCGCTTGGCGTCGTGGAGCCGTGGATGAGCGGCGCCGGCGGCGGCGGCGCGATGGTGCTCTATCGCGCCAAGGAGAACCGCGTCGAGGTGATCGACTACGGCATGCGCGCGCCCGACGGCCTGCGCATCGAGGATTATCCGCTGACTGGCGGTGCGGCCTCCGACCTGTTCCCCTGGGCGCGGGTCAAGGACGACCGCAATTTGCACGGCCCCGGCTCGATCGCGGTGCCCGGCGTCGTTGCCGGCATGGAGGAAGCGCATCGCCGCCACGCCAAAATGGCGTGGAAGGATCTGCTGGCGCCGAGCGTCAAGCTCGCCGGCGACGGCCTTTTGGTCGATTGGTGGACCACCGCGATGATCGCAAGCTCCGCGGCCGATCTGCGGCGCTATCCCGCCAGCGCGGCGGCGTATCTGCAAGATGGCCTGCCGCCGAATGCGCAATGGGGCATCAGGTCGGTGGTCCGCATGCCGCAGGACAGGCTGAAGGCCACGATGGCGCAGCTCGCCGCGGCCGGCCCGCGCGATTTCTACGAGGGCGATCTGGCGCGCAGCATCGCCGACGACATCCAGGCCGCCGGCGGCGCGCTGTCGGTGCGCGACCTCGCCGCCTTCCGCGCCCATCTGCGCGAGCCGTTGAAAATTCCCTATCGCGGCGGCACGGTCTATGCGACGCCGGAGCTGACCGCGGGTCCGACCATGGCGCGCACGCTCGGCCTTTTGCAAAAGGCGCTGGCGCCCGCGCAGGGCGGTCCGGATGCGGCGGCCTACGCAGCCTATGCCGAGGCGCTGCAAGCCGCCTATCGCGAGCGCCTGAAGGACATGGGCGACGTCGATGGCCGGCGCGCGCTCGGCGCCGAAGCAATCGCGCCAAGCTGCACCACGCATTTCTCCGCGGTCGACCGCGACGGCAACATGGCCGCGGTGACGCAGACGCTGCTGTCGACCTTCGGCTCCAAATTCGTGACGCCGAACACCGGGCTGACAATGAACAACGGCATCATGTGGTTCGATCCGACGCAAGGCAATCCGAACTCGCTCGCGCCCGGCAAGCGCTGCCTGACCAACTACACGCCGGTCGTGGCGCAGGCCGCCGACGGCCGCACGCTTGCCGCCGGCGCATCGGGCGGCCGCCGCATCCTGCCGGCCGTGTCGCAACTGCTCTCCTTCGTGATGGATTTCGGCATGGATCTCGACGCCGCGATCCACCAGCCCCGGATCGACGCCAGCGAAGGCGCCGTGGTGATCGGCGACAAGCGCCTGCCCGCGAGCGTGCGCGAGGCGCTGCGCGGCCGCTTCGACTTCGAGGAAGCCCGCATCCAGACCCTGCCGATGAAGTTCGCCTGCCCGAGCGTCGTGCTGCGCGACGGCGCCACCAACAGCGGCGTCACCGAGCCGTTCCAGCCCTGGGGCGATGCGGTCGCGGAGGGGTGAGTTATACGCACGACTCCTTCTCCACCGTCGTCCCGGCGCAGGCCCATAGGCGCTAAGATAGTTTGATCATAGTCTGATAGTGGCGCTTATGTCTGGGTGGCTCGCGTAGATGTCGCCGGAGAGCGTGACTGGCTCTGCAGAGTAGAGCGATTGCGGGCTGTGGAATGATCGCTTGCCGTAGCGAAGCGACGAGCTGGCGCAGCAGACGCCACGTCACTGGGTGGGTCAGGCGGCGTCGGCCAAGCGGGGAGAGTCTTCGAGTTCGTCGACGAGCGGCTCGAGCAATAGAATGATCAGCAGATGAGCGAGGATATGGGGTCTGGCGGACCGCTCGTCGGTTCCGGGAGGTCCCTTCAGGCCAATCAGGCTTTTCAGCCGCTTGAAGCCGAGCTCAATGCGCCATCGCAGCCGATAGAGGGCGAGGATATCTGCAGTCGTGAAGTCCTCTGGCCTGAGTGAGGTCACCAGGATCACCCAATCTGCGGCGTCAAGTGTTTGCCTGGAGAGCTGATGACCTCCCTTTTGTGCAGTCCGGCGCGCCTTGCGTCGCGCAGCCGCAGCAGCTTGCGCCGGCTTCTTCGCGGCAACCAGACGCACTGCGAGCGGCGGCGCACCTGACTTGCGCTTTATCCAAATCGGCCGATCGATCAGGCCACGCGCCGAGGCGTTGCGCAGTTCGGCAGTGAGGTCAACAAGATTACCTTCGGCATCGAGCCAGCGCGCGCTCTTCCAGCCGGCCCGGATCACGAAGTCCGCATCGGCATCGACGAGATGCGCCATGCGCTCCGGTTGCAGATAGGCGCGATCGGCAAGACGGATCTCACCGGCAACCGCCGGTATCCGATCCAGCGTCTCGCCCGCTCGCTGATCGGTCAGTTCGAAGTGACCAAAGCGCTCCTGCGGAAGATCGAACGCGCTATGGATACGCCACACTGCGTTCTTGTTCCTGCCGCTCGTCCCAGCCTTGGGGACCGTCGTGGCGTCAACAATACGGATCAGACGACCGCGGCTCGCCTTCGGCGCCGCGTCGGCAAGCGCCTGCTCGACCAAGATTGCCAGCCAATCTCCGCACTGACGTAAGCGATACAACAGAGCCACGTTGGAGATATCGACAAGCCCAACCGACGTGGCCCATGCCGCCGTCAACCGCAGCCCTTTCTCACCAAGGCAATAAGCCAAGATCAGGCGCAGCAAGTCGACCGCATTGCTGATCTCCCGCGGACGGACAAACGCCTTCGTCTTGCGCGCGCTAATGTTCAGAGCCTCGGCTCCGCCAAGTCGGGCGACAACGCGCGCCCAATCTTTGTTCACAAGCGATTCGTGTGCCATTCCATCTTGGAATCACAAGCGAATCCAAGGCGCAAATCCTATTTTAGCGCCTATGGGCGCAGGCCGGGACCCATACGCCGCAGCGAGAATTGTGGATCGCGCTCGTCGTTCCAGCATCGCGAAACAACGACCATCGGTGGTTATGGGTCCCGGCCTTCGCCGGGACGACAGTGAATGTGTTGCACGACCTGTGAGTCACACGCTCGCATTCTCGCGACACGATCTGCAAAAGGTCGGGCCACTCAGTGATTTGCCACTTTTCGCCACCCGCGCCCGCGGACATTGCATGACCCGAACGGGCTGATACATTTGGACCGACAACAATTGCGGTGACCGGCTTGAGTGAAGCAAGCACAAACGTGCCGCCCGGCGCGCGACTTCTTGGACGCGAGTGGCTGGGCTTCGACGGTGAAATCGCCACAGTCCGCTTCGAGGCGCAACCCTTGTTCACCAACCGCCATGGAATGATCCAGGGCGGTTTCCTTGCCGCGATGCTGGATTCAGCCACCGGTCTCGGCGCCCTCGCAGCGCTGCCCGCAACGCGGACCGTCGTGACGAGGACCCTCACCACGCGGTTTCTCAAACCGGCGCGCGTCGGCCCGATCACGGCCAAGGCGAAGGTCATCTCGCAGACCGACCGCGACATGATCGTCGAAGCCGATCTGATCGACGCCAGCGATGTGACGGTCGCCAGCGCCACGGCCGAGTTGCGGATTCTGGACAAGCGATAGTCCGCAGCCCGATCAGCAATCCCTACATCGCGCCAGCAGGGTGACTTCGTTCAGTCCGTAGCCGTCGACGGTCTCGACGGTGCAGCCAAGCTCGCGTTCGCAATAATCGATCCACGCCTCGGGGCTGGTGCAATAGAGCTGCACCGGCGACGCATCGGCGGCCGCCGTGCCTTCCGTCCCGCCGGTAACGAAGTTGACGCTGAAGCCGCGCAGGCTGGCGCGGCGCAGGTCGGCCAGCATCCCGGCGACAAATGCCTCCCAGGATCGGCGGCAGCCGCCGACATCGACATTCATGATGCCGCTCGCGACCGAATAGGTCGCGCGACGCAGGCCGCCCTTGCCGACCTTGAAGCGGCGCCCCGGCGCCGAGAAACGGCGGCGCGCGCGGCTGATCATGGCGAGCGACAGGTCGATCCCGAGATAGTCGATCTCCGCTTGCGGATGGCGCCTTGCGAGATAGGCGCACAGCGCGCCGTATCCGCAGCCGATGTCGTTCAGGCTGAACGGTGCGGAGAAGTCGCAGAGCTTCAGCAACTGGACGAAGCGCAGGTCCTGGGTGGCCTGGCAGGACCAGTCCACTCCGCGCGGGGTGGCGCCGTATTTGGCGACCCGCGCACTGTAGTAGGATTCGACATCGGCATAGAGGTCGGAGAACCGCGCCCGGTCGCCTTCGGCGCCGAAACCCGCGGTCTCCGCTGCGATGCTCACGTCTTGCTCATTTCTTGGCTTTGGCCCGCCGCTGCTTCGCCATCGCGGCAAGCTCCTTGCGGGCGACCTGGCTTGGCTTGGTCGGGATCGACAGAACCCGATACGACTGGGTCGAGTAGATCAGCGGCGTATGGCCATCGGCTGCAAACGTCACCTTCGGATTTTTCTTCATGGCATGAACGCTAACCAGCACCGGCAGATACGGACCCTGCGTGAGCGCCTGTCGGAACGCCTGGACCACCCGCTTGTATCCGCTCACATTGGGCTGATCGGAAGGATAGTCCTTCAGCGTGCCGAGGAAAGTATACCAGCGCTTCCGCTCGATCCGGTCGGCCGGCTCGATCCCGATCAGCCGGAACGACTGTTCGAGGGGATGATTGGGAGAGAAGATGTCGAACTCCTTTTGCAGCTCCACCATCTCCATGATCCCGCCGGGACCAAACCGCTTGTTCAGCAGATCAAGGACATCGCGCGTCGTATCGTCTTGAATCATCCGTCCCATTAAAACCCCCTCAGTACCTTGTTTCCAGAAATGAAAAATCGTCGCGTCTAGCGTCGCTCAAGATGCAATCGAAGCTGATCGAGTTGTGGTGTGAAATAGACTGCCCCCGAGACATCGAGCAGATTCTGAGCGCCGCCGACAATCTCGTCAAGCTCCTCATGTGACGTGCTGCCCAAGGCGCAAATGATCAGGCCGCGCAGCACGGTCGCGTGCAACTCGGCGACGCGATCGGTCCTTCGCCGCGCGACCATTAGCGCCTCGTCCACCGCTTGCAGGGCCGCATGGTGGTCGGCGGCGCGATAGAGCGCCTCGGCCAGATCCGCCAGCATGCGCGCCTCGAATTCGAGGCCGGCTCGCGCAGAGCGCGCAAAGTCGATCGCTTCCTGAAGCTGGGCGGCGGCAACCTTGAAATCGCCCGCGGCGCCGCTGGCGAGGCCGGCGCTGGCGAGCGCCGCGACCCGCAGATAGGGCGTGCCGGACTGCTCGGCCAGTTCGGCGATCCTCGCCGCATGCGGCTTGGCGAGTTCCGGCCGGCCGCGGCTCCAGCCCATCTCCACCATCGCAAAATGCGGAATGAACTGCACGACGGCGGCGAAGCGCTCCGGCTCGGCCCGCAGCACCTCGGCGATCCGCCGTTCGGCTTCGTCGAACCGGCCGAGCCGCACCAGAATTCTGGTGCCGAGACACCTGATCCAGTGCTCGACGTCGAAGCCGAGAATCTGGTTCGGGTTGAGGCCGAGTGTGACGTTGTTGTGAAAGCCGCCCTGCTCGGCAATCGCGGCAACCGCCACCTGCCCGGCGTCGAGCGCCTCGGCAAGACGACCCGACAGGAAGAACGCCTGGCTCAGCATGGCGTTGACCGTCGCAAACCGTCCGACGTCCCCGGTGCCGGAAGTGAGCTTCAAGGCGTCCTGCACGAGATTGACATAGTCGTCGGCGGCCGCGGTCGCGGCCAGGATCCTGCCGTAGGCGCCGAGCAGGATCGGCTCGTGCACCGGGTCCGCCGCGCGTGCGTATTTGATCGCCTCTTCGGCGTAGGGCTTGACCTCTTCGGCGGACATCCCCTCACGCCAGCCGAAGTTGAGGATCTGGCCGCTCGACATCGCCCGCAGCCGGTCGACATATTCGGACGGGGGCTGGTCCTGCAGCAGGGCGCGAACCTTTTTCCAGCTTTTCATTGCCTCGGCGGAGTTGGTCTTGCCGATCCAGCGCGCCGCACGCTGCAAATGGGTGACCGCCTCCAGCGGCTGGCCCGCGGCCTCGTAGTGATAGGCGAGCAGCCCGGCAAACTCGTCGAGCTTGCCCCAGTCGAAGCCCTCGATGGCCTTGGCGACAGTCGCATGCAGCGTGGTCAGCCGCGACCGCAACTGGGTTGCGTAGGCGACCTCCTGGATCAACGGATGGCGAAACGCCAGCAGTCCCTTGTCGTAGGGCGGCAGGTCGTAAAGCAGCTCGGCCTGGCGCAGCTGCGCGATGGCGTTCTGCAAATCGTCGTTCGGCAGCGCCGCGACCGGGCGCAGCACTGACATCGCGACCAGCCGGCCGATCACCGCCGCCGTCTCGAGCACCTGCTTGGCGATATCCTCGAGGTGATCGATGCGGGCGGCCACGACGGCCTGCACCGTTGCGGGCAGCGGCACCGCATCGACGCCATGCTTGAGCCGGTAGTTGCCGCGTTCGCCCTCGACATTGCCGCGCTCCACGACGGTGTTGGCAAGCTCCTCGATGAAGAACGGATTGCCCTGCGCGCGTTCAATGACGTTGCTGCTCAGCGAGGCCAGCGAGGGATGCCTGCCGAAATGCTCGCGGAGCAGCTCGTTCGAATCGGACCACGGCAGCGGCGGGATGGCGATCTGACGGTAGTGAGACCGCTGCATGAAAGGTGCCGTGAAGCCCGGCCTGAAATTGACCACCAGCAACGTCGCGGTGCCGACGATGGCATCGACCAGCGTCTCGACGAACTCTTCGCTCGCGGCATCGATCCAGTGCAGGTCCTCGATCATGACGACCGCCGGCGTGTCGCCGGGGCGCGCATGCACCAAGGTTCGAACGAGATCGAGCAGTTGCAGCCGCAGCGCGCGCGGATCGAGCTTCGGGGCCGGATACGCCGGATCAGCCAATCCGAGGAATTCGAGCAGCACCAGCAGTTCCTGCTCCGATGCGGCCATCTCGGCGAAGCGGTCGATGACGCGACGCCGGGATGTCTCGATCGGCTCCTTGGCGCGGATGCCGAAGATGTCGCGCAACAGCTCGAGCACGGGCTGGAACGGTGTTGCGCGGCCATGCGCCAGCACGCGGGCCTCGTAGACGCGAATGCCCTTGCGGCGGCAGTTTTCGGCGAACTCGAAGCAGAGCCGGCTCTTGCCGATGCCGGCGTCGCCGACCATGCCGACGACCCGGCCGTCGCCGCCAACTGCACGCGACAGCTCATGCTCCAACGCCGCCATCTGCTCGGTCCGGTTGACCATCGAGGTCAGGCGGCGGCCGCTGCGGAAAACGTCGCTGGCGGGCGCGCTGAGCAGCCCGGTCAGCCGAAAGACCTCCACCGGCATGGAGATGCCGCGAATGGTCTGCATGCCGAGCGGCATGACCTCGACGAATTGCCTGGCGCCGAGATAGGTGTCCCGCGTGATGAGGATCGCCCCCTCATCGGCCATCTGCTCCATCCGGTTGGCGATATGGACGTTGGCGCCGGCGGCGTCGTAGGTCTGATAGATTGTGTTTTCCACCGTTTGAACGACGACTTCGCCGGTGTGCAGCCCGACCCGGATCTGCATGCCGGGATCGGCGAGCCTGGCCACCGAATCCTGCATGGCGAGCGCGGCGAGACAGCCGCGGACCGCATGATCTTCATGCGGGCGCGGCGGCGCGCCGAACAGCGCCATACGCCGTCACCCTGGATCTTGTTGACGATGCCGTCGTAGCGGTGGACCGCTTCCTTCATCAGGTCGAGCACCGGCTCCAGCCGCCGCATCCCGAGTTCGGGATCGCCGAGGCTGTCGATCAGATTGGTCGAGTTGCGGATATCGGCAAACAGCAGAGTGAGGTTCTTGCGTTCGCCGCCCTTGGTGCTCAGCGAACGCAGCAGCCGCTGCGAGGGCGCGTCGGGACGGACGCTGCCCGCGGCGAGCGCGGTGCCGCAGCGGCCGCAGAAGCGGCTGGAGGGCCCGTTCACATGCTGACAGGAGTCACATTTGAGGCCTAATGGCGCACCGCAATCTTCACAATAATCGTTGCCAGCCCGGTTTGCGCGGCCGCATCGCTCGCACTGCATGAACAGCCTTTCAGTAAAGACTGCGAATATATCCGACGCGCGAGATTAGCCCAGCACATTCTGTAATTGTGTTAAATGCCTCACACACCAAGGCGGTCCCGCACCCGGCCGGTCAGCACGGCCGTGATGACGCCGACCCGCCAGAAGGCGTGCATCGGGATCGGCTTGATGCCGGTCACGGGCATGTCGATCTCGGCCTTGGGGCCGCCGATCAGCCGGCGCGCCAGCTGTGCGCCCATCGCGGTCGAGAGCGCGACGCCGCGGCCGTTGCAGCCGAGCGAGATCAGCAAATTCTCCGCGGGCTCATGGACATGCGGGTAGTGATCGGCGGTGATGGCAAGGCGGCTGTTCCAGCCGTGGGTCCAGCTGACGCCCTTGAGCTGCGGCCATAGCCGCTCGGCGTAACGGATCAGATAAGCGACGTCGGTCGGCTTGCTGATCCAGCGCATCGGGCCGCGGCCGCCCATCAAGAGCCGATTTTGCTGGTCGATGCGGTAATAGACCGTGATGTGGCCGCTTTCGTAGAGCACCGGCCGGGTCGGCATGATCGCGCGCGCGATCGCCTCGGACAGCGGTGCCGTCGCCGCGATCGACGAGAACACCGGCACGATGCTGCGGCGAAGCGCCGGCCAGAGATCATCGGTAAAGCCGTTGGTCGCGAGCAGCACCTTGTCGGCGAGCACGACCGCGCGCGGCGTCTCGATCCGCCAGCGGCCGCCGTCGCGGCGCAGCCGCAGCGCCGGGGTCTCGCCATGGACGGCGGCGCCAGCCCCGATCGCGGCGCGCGCAAGACCCCGCGCATAGCTCAGCGGATGCAGGTCGCCGCCGCGCGCATCCAGCATGGCGCAGAGGTAACGGTCGCTGCCGGTCATCTGGCGCATCTCGGCGGCGTCGAGCAGCTTCGTCGGCATGCCGCGCCGGATGCATTGCTTCGCCGTGGTCGCGATCGCCGCTGCGCTGGCCTCGTTGTAGGCGGCGCGCAGCGTGCCGTTCTGCCTGGCCTCGCAGGGGATCTGGTAGCGGCGGATCAAGTCATGCGTGAAGTTGGTGGTGCCGTAGGAGAACTCGATCATGCGGCGGCCGAGATCGGTGCCGAAATCCTGCTCGATCTGGTCGGGGTCGTGCTTCAGTCCCGGATTGGTCTGCCCGCCATTGTTGCCGGAGGCGCCCCAGCCCGGCTCCTGCGCTTCCAGCACGGTCGCCAGCACGCCCTGCTCGGCGAGGTGCAGCGCGGTCGACAGGCCGGTGAAGCCGCCGCCGATGATCGCGACCGGTACGCTCTTGTCCGCTGTGAGCTGAGGCGTCGGCGTCGCCTGCACCGCGGTGTCGGCATAGAGGCTCGGTGGCAGCGGCAGGCGAATAGGCGCGTTCATTACAGGTGACCTGCTCACAGCGGATGCAGCACGCGGCGCAGGAAATCCTGGGTGCGCGGGTGCTCGGGTTGGTTGAGGACGGATTTGGCGGCGCCCTGCTCGACGATGACGCCGCCGTCGATGAACAGCACGCGGTCGGCGACGTCGCGGGCAAAGCCCATTTCATGGGTGACGACGACCATGGTCATGCCGTCGTCGGCGAGCTTGCGCATCACCGACAGCACCTCGCCGACCAGTTCCGGATCGAGCGCGGAGGTCGGCTCGTCGAACAGGATCGCCTTCGGCTGCATCGCCAGCGCCCGCGCGATCGCGACGCGCTGCTGCTGACCGCCGGAGAGTTTTGGCGGATGCACCTCCGCCTTGTCGGCGAGCCCGACCTGCGCGAGCAGCGCGCGGCCGCGGGCGATCGCCTGCTCACGCGGCTCCTTCTTCACATAAAGCGGCCCCTCGATGACGTTCTCGAGCGCGGTGCGATGTGGGAACAGGTTGAAGCGCTGGAATACCATCGAGACCTGGGTGCGGATCGCCACGATCGAGCGGTCATTGCTGTCGACGCGCGCACCTTCGACGCTGATTTCGCCGCGATCGTAGCTCTCGAGCCCGTTGATGCAGCGCAGGATGGTCGACTTGCCGGAGCCGGACGGGCCGATGATGCAGACCACCTCGCTCCTGGCGACGGAGGCGGTGATGCCCTTCAGCACCTCGACCTTGCCAAAACTCTTGTGGACGTCGCGGAGCTCGATCATTTGCGGTTCGCCTTGTTCTCGAAGTGCCGAACCAGCAGGATGAGCGGAATGCTCATGGTGAGGTACATCAGCGCCACCAGTGTGAACACGCTGGTGTTCTTGAAGGTCGAGGAGGCGATCAGCTTGCCCTGCAGCGCCAGCTCGGCCACCGTGATGGTGGACGCCTGCGAGGAATCCTTCAGCATCATGATCATGATGTTGCCGTAGGGCGGCAAAATGATCCTGACCGCCTGCGGCAGCACCACGCGGCGCATGGTGAGCCACCAGCCCATCCCGATGGTCTGCGCCGCCTCGATCTGCCCCTTGTCGATCGCCTCGATGCCGGCGCGGAAATTTTCCGCCTGATAGGCCGAATAGGCGATGCCGAGCCCGATGATCGCGGCCTGCAGCGCCGACAGCGCGATGCCGAAATCTGGCATCACGAAGTAGATGTAGAACAGCAGCACGATGATCGGGATGCCGCGGATCACGTTGATCAACGAGGCGCTGAGCCCGACCAGGACGCCGATGCCGGACACCCGCATCAAGGCCCACACCAGCCCGAGCACGGTCGAAAGGACGAGCGAGCCGACGGTGACGACGATGGTCAGCCAGACACCCTGCAGCAGGATCGGCACGAACTCGACGGCGTCATGAAAGAATTTTTGCATCGGCTCAAACGTATCCAGTCCCGACACTATTCGAACGTTACCTCCGTCATCCTGAGGAGCGGCGTCTTCGCCGCGTCTCGAAGGATGTACGGCCCGGCTGGTGGCCGTCGACCCTTCGAGGCTCGCTTCGCTCGCACCTCAGGATGACGGATCACTTCGGGACATGAATACTCACGATGCGTTGGCCTTCTGGCCCCACTTTTCTAAGATCTTGGCGATCGTGCCGTTCGCCTTCAGCTTGGCGAGCGAGGCATTGATCTTCGCGAGCAGCTCCGTGTCGCTCTTGCGGACACCGATCGCGACGGTGCCGACGGTGACCGGCTTGTAGCCGTCGACCAGCCGAACGTCGGCGAAATTGCCCTGCTGCAGATTGTAGGCGAGGATCGGATAATCGGCGAAGCCGGCCTTGAGACGGCCCGCATTCACGTCGCGCAGGATGTCGGGAATGGTGTCGTAGACCTTGACCTCGCTGAACAGCCCGGTCTTCTTCAGCGCGTCGACAAAGGCAGTACCGACCTGGGCGCCGACCACGGTGCCCTTCAGATCCTCCTGCGAGGCATAGGCCTTGGTGTCGGCCTTCGGCACCACCAAACCTTCACCGTAGGTGTAGACCGGCTCGGAGAAGTCGATCACCTCCTTGCGCGCGGCGGTGGCGAACATCGCGGCCGCAATGATGTCGATCTTGTTCGCGGTCAGCGAGGGAATCAGCGCCGAGAACTGCATCGGCTCGATCTGCACGGTAAAGCCGGCGTCCTTGCCGATCTCGGTGGCGAGATCGACCATGATGCCCTGGATCGAGTTGGACTTGGTGTCGAGGAAGGTGAAGGGAATGCCGGTCGGGGTCGAGCCGACCTTCAGCACCTGCTGCGCCCCTGACGGCGCGATCAAGGCAAGGGCAAGCGCCGCCACCGCGGCCTGGACGAGACGCTGAAACGACATCGCAACACCTCCCGAAGCTGGCCTTGGCGCCGCATCGCCCGCGCGTTTCGGGCTTTTGGTTGCGGTCGACGCCGTTCCGGCCTATTTTCACCAATATGAAATTGTGGTCACGAAACCGCGGCCAATGCAAGCGGTTTTCATGCACATGAAGGAAGCGGACTGACGTGAGCGGCGGCAAGAGAATGCGTAAAGGCGCGGCAGCGAAGCCCGCAACGGCACGCCGCGCGGCCAAGAAACCGGCCAGGAAACCGGCCGGCAAGCCGGCGGAGCCGGCGATGGATCTCGCGGTCGGACGCCGCATCCGCGACCTGCGCCGCAGCAAGGAAATGTCGCTGGAGGTGGTCGCCGCGCGCACCGATTTGTCGATCGGCTTCATCAGCCAGATCGAGCGCGGCCTGTCGTCGCCCTCGCTGCGCGTGCTGGCGACATTGGCCGACGTACTCGGCGTCGGCATCGCCGCGCTGTTCGGCGCGACGCCCAGGGATGACGGCGCCGGCGGCATCGTGACCCGCGAGGTGCAGCGCGCCGAGCTGAAGCTGTGGCGCACGGGAATTTCAAAGCAGCTGCTGAGCCCGGCCGGCAGCGAGAGCCGGCTCAACCTGTTCCTGGTGCATCTCGAGCCCGGCGGCAACACCGGCGACGAGTTCTATACCCATGACGGCGAAGAGGCCGGCCTCGTGCTCCAGGGCGAGATGACGCTGACGGTGGACACGGAGACCTGGACTCTGAAGCAAGGCGACAGCTTCAGATTCGCGAGCCGGAGGCCGCACCGGTTCTCCAATCCCGCGCGCGATGCGAAGGCCGTGGTGCTGTGGGTGAATTGCGTGACGGCGGCGGGGTGACGGCCCATCTCCCTCCGCCGTCGTCCCGGCGAAAACCATCCAGCGTCGTCCCGGCCTAGTGCGCAATTGCGCACGGGGGCCGGGACCCATTACCACCAATCTTGATTGTCGAAGGGGAAGCGGCCCCAGCGTCCTGCCATAACTCACATTCGTGGTTATGGGTCCCGGCTTTCGCCGGGACGACACCTGTTATTACGGAGCCCTCACGTCAAGCCGCATCACTTCAACCCCATCACCACTTCCTCGATCTTGATCGGGAAATTCCGCACGCGGATGCCGGTGGCGTGGAAGACGGCGTTGGCAACGGCGCCGGCGCTGCCGGTGATGCCGATCTCGCCGACGCCCTTGATGCCGAGCGGGTTCACATGGGGATCGTGCTCGTCGACCGTGATCACCTCCATCGGCGGCACGTCGGCATTCACGGGCACATGATACTCGGAAAGGTTGGCATTCAGGATGCGGCCGGACCGCTTGTCCATCACCGCCTCCTCGTGCAGCGCGAAGGAAAGGCCCCAGATCATGCCGCCGCGCAGCTGGCTCTGCACCATCAACGGATTGATGATGCGCCCTGCGGCGAACGCGCCGACCAGCCGCGTGGCGCGGATCTGGCCGAGCTCCGGATCGACCTTCACCTCAGCAAAGACAGCGCCATGCGCGTGCATCGCATATTGCGATTGCGCCGCCGGATCGGCCGCACCCGTGCCGGAGGCCTCGACCTCGGCAACGCCAGCGCGCGCCAAGATCTCGGCGTAGCTTTCGCTGCGCGCGTCATCGTCGCGGCGATGGAGCCGCCCAGCCCGCGCCACCACGCCGGCATTGCCGGCGCCGAACAGCGGCGAGCGCTCATCGGAGGTCGCAAGCTCGGCGAGTTTTGCGATCACCGCCGCACCGGCATTGTGGATCGCGGCACCGACCGTTGCGGTGTGCGCGGAGCCGCCGGCGATGCCGGCATCCGGCAGGTCCGACGTGCCCGACAGGAACGAGATCTGCTCGAGATCGAGCGCGAGCGCATCGGCCGAGATTTGCGTGAGCGCGGTCCAGGCGCCCTGCCCCATGTCATGCGCGCCGCTCTCCATCACGCCGCGTCCGTCGGCGCGGATTACGGCGCGGGCATTGCCCTGGAACATCAGCGCCGGGAAGGTCGCGGTGCCCATGCCCCAGCCGACCAGAAAGCCGTTCTCGTCGCGCATCTGCCGCGGCTGCAGCGGACGCCGCGCCCAGCCGAAACGTTCGGCGGCCTTGGCGTAGCACTGCCGCAGCGCCTTGGAGGAAAACGGCTTGCCGGTGGTCGGCTCGACCTCGGCATAATTCTTCAGCCGGAATTCCAGGGGATCGATGCCGCAGGCGAACGCCGCCTCGTCGATCGCGCTTTCCAGCGCGATCGATCCGGTAGCCTCGCCCGGCGCGCGCATGAACAGCGGCGTGCCGGTGTCGACGCGCACCGCCTCATGCGCGGTGCGGATCGCCGGGCTGGCATAGAGCGTGTGCGAGGCGTCCGCCGCCGGCTCATAGAAATCGTCGAAGCTCGACGTCGTGACGCGCGCCTCGTGATCGAGCGCGGTCAGCAGGCCGTCGTCACCGGTGCCGATCCGGATGCGCTGGCGGGTCTGCGGACGATGGCCGACCGGGCCGTACATCTGGCTCCGCCGCAGCACCAGCTTAACCGGACGCCCGACAAGCTTCGCCGCCATGATGCCAAGCACCTGCGGCCCGGAGACCAGGCCCTTGGAGCCGAAGCCGCCGCCCAGGAACGGGCTGTTGATGTGGATGTTGCCGGGCGGAACGCCGAACAGGCCGCCGATCCGCATCTGCGCCATCGCCATGCCCTGGCTCGGCGTGTCGAGGAACAGGCGGTCGCCGTCCCACACCGCGACGATCGCGTGCGGCTCCATCGCGTTGTGGTACTGCGCGGGCGTGTCGTAAGTTGCGTCGATCCGCTTCGACGCAGCGGCAAGGCCAGCATCGATATCGCCGTGCCGGACTTCGGCGGGATTACCGATGCCGACCACCGGCGGCGCGTAGGCTTCGCCGGCGTCGAGACCGACACGCGCGATCTCGACCTGATAGCGCGGCGACAGCAGCGCGGCGCCTTCGGTGGCGGCCTCCAGCGTCTCGGCGATCACGACCGCGATCGCCTGGTTGGCGTAGCGCACCTCGTCGCTCTGCAAGAGCTCCATGCGGAAGGCGAACGGATTGCCCTTGGCGTCGGGGTCTTCGGCGAGCTCCGGCTTGTGCGCCGGCGTCATCACGTCGATGACGCCGGGGTGGCGCTTGGCGGCGGCGACGTCGAGCGCGGTGACGCGGCCGCGCGCGATGCAGCTGGTCGCGATCACGGCATAGACCATGCCGGGCGGATGATTGTCGGCGGCATAGCGGGCCTTGCCGGTCACCTTCAGCGTGCCGTCGGTGCGGGTCAGCGGCTGGCCGATATTCGAGCCGTGCCTGAGATGGGCAGGGTCGCGGGTCAGATTGAGTTCAGCCGTCATGCGTTACGCTCCTGCAACGGATGAGAAGGGAGAGCCCGGCAGCGCGGGAATGCGATCCGGCGTGCCTGCAGCAGCAAGGGTGAGCGCGCGCACGACGATGCGCTGCGCGAGCTCGATCTTGAAGGCGTTGTCGCCGGACGGTTTTGCGCCCGCGAGCGCGGCGCGCGCCGCCTCGCGATAGGTCGCCGCATCCGGCGCGGCGCCCGCGAGCACCTGCTCGGCCTCGCGCGCTCGCCACGGCTTTGCCGCGACGCCGCCGAGCGCCAGCCGCGCCTCGCGGATCTTTCCATCCTCGATGCGCAAGCCGGCCGCGGTCGAGACCACCGCGAACGCGTAGGACGTGCGCTCGCGCACCTTGATGTAGCGGGCATGCCCGGAGAAGCCTTGCGCTTCGGCCGGTAGCCGCAGCGCGACGATCAGGTCGCCGCGCTCCAGCGCGGTCTCGCGCTCCGGCGTCTCGGCCGGCAGACGGTGCAGCGCCTCGAGCGGCAGCTCGCGCCGGCCGGTCTTGCCCTCGATCTCGACGACGGCGTCGAACGCGACCAGCGGCACGCAGAAATCCGACGGATGGGTTGCGATGCAGCCCTCGCTCCAGCCGAGCACCGCGTGCAGGCGGTTCTCGCCCTTCAGCGCGTCGCAGCCGGCGCCCGGCCAGCGCCGGTTGCAGGCGCTGCCGGCGTCGTAGAAATAGGCGCAGCGTGTCCGCTGCATCAGGTTGCCGCCGACGGTCGCGGCATTGCGCAGCTGGGCCGACGCGCCCGACAGCAACGCCTCGGCGACCGCCGGATAGTCGCGCGCAAACTCCGCGTCATGCGCGAGATCGGCATTGCGCACCAGCGCGCCGATCCGCAAGCCGCCGTCGGCCAGATGCTCGATGCGGTCGAGCCCCGGCAGACGCGTGACGTCGACGAGAAGGCTCGGCCGGCTGACGCCGCCCTTCATCAGGTCGAGCAGATTGGTGCCGGAGGCGAGATAGCTCGCGCCCTTCTCGGATGCCGCCGCGATCGCGTCCGCGACGCTGGCCGGCCTGACATAATCGAAGTTCATCATGCGGAGCGCCTCTGCTTGGTCGCGTTGATGTCGGCCTGCGCCTCGAGCACGGCCTCGGTGATTCCTTGATAGGCCCCGCAGCGGCACAGATTGCCGCTCATACATTCGCGCACGCGCTCCGGATCGTCGCCGGCCTGGCCTTCCTGGATCAGGCCGATGCCGCTCATGATCTGGCCCGGCGTGCAGAAGCCGCACTGGAAGCCGTCATGGGCGATGAAGGCGGCCTGCACCGGATGCAGCTGGTCGCCGCGCGCGACGCCTTCGATGGTTGTGATCTCGGCGCCGTCATGGCTGACGGCAAGCGCGAGGCAGGAATTGATGCGGCGGCCGTCGACCAGGACGGTGCACGCGCCGCACTGGCCGCGGTCGCATCCCTTCTTGGTACCGGTGAGGTCGAGCCGCTCGCGCAACAGGTCGAGCAGGGTTACGCGGGGGTCGTCGAGGGCAATTTCCCGGCGGACACCGTTGATAGTGAGGCTGAGTGGGAGATTCATGCAGGGCTCCGATCCGTGTATGGTCGGTTTGAATCGAGGCAACGGAAGCCCGTGGCCGCCGATGCAGGATCGGCGCGCCTTGTCAGGCCCGGTGCTGGTCGCCATATACGGAGGCATCCTCCGTTTACAAGGGAGGGTGAAAAGAAAAAGCGATGGCCGCTCGATCACCAGAAATTGCACGCAAGCCCCGCGCCGACGCCGTGCGCAATCGCGAGCGCGTGCTGGAAGCGGCCAAGGCCGTGTTCTCGGCCGGCGGCAGCGAGGCGAGTCTCGAGGCGGTGGCGCGCCATGCCGGCGTCGGCATCGGCACGCTCTATCGCCACTTCCCGACGCGCGAAGCGCTCTATGAGGCGGTCTACCGCCGCGAGGTCGAGCAGCTCGGCGATCTGGCCGAACAACTGCAATGCGCGCCCGAGCCGGTCGAGGCGCTGCGGCGCTGGCTGCGCGCTAACGTGGAATTCGTCGCCACCAAGAAGGGCATGGTCGCAGCACTGGCGCTGGTCGCTCACGGCTCGACCGAGCTGCACGCCTATTCGTTCGACCGCCTGACCAAGGCGATCGGCACCCTGCTCGCGCGCGCGGTCGCGGCCGGTGCGATCCGTGGCGACATCAGCGCCGAGGACGTGCTGCGGGCGCTGATCGGCATGTGCTACATGCACGACCAGCCCGGCTGGCAGACTACTGCGCTCCGGCTGTTGGACGTATTCGTGGACGGCTTGCGGGTGCAGCCGGTCGGCACAACGGCAAAGCCTGCGAAGAAAGCCAACCCAAAGCCGTCGCGCTGACCTTACCCATCGTAGCCCGCATGCGCGCAGCGACATGCGGGACCGACTGCCCCGGATGTCGCGGAGCCTGTCATCGGCGGGCCATCACGCGACCCGTTGGCTCAACGGGCTATGCTTGTTCAGGCCTCCATGTTGAAGAGGATGCCGAGCGGCAGCCGGGGTCCTGCCGGATTGACATGAAGCACCGCATCGATGGTGCGCGCGGCGGGGGATGACGGCTTCATCCAGTCAAGATGACCGGCGAGCCAGGATCGCGGTTCCGCAGCCAGCACGATCGCCGCCCCCCAGTCATCCAGCGGATTGTCGCGGGCCAGCGCCTGCTCGCGGCCGGGAATGGTTGTGCCGGCGGCGCCCATCAGATGATGCAGCACCGCCTTGGCAAGCAGGTCGTCGAAACGTCCGTCATCGACCCGTTCGCTCCCGACCGCATCGATCGCGAACAGCGCGTCGGCTTCGGCGCGACTGACCGAATGTCCGGCGCGACCGGCGGCACAGAGGATGCGCGCACATAGCGCGGCGTCGGCGGCGTCGATCGTTCGCGAGAAATGCGCCCGGCCGGCCACCGTGGGTCCCTCGCCCGCGATGATGTCGCAATACACCAGCGCGAGCGCCGCGGCGCTGCGGGCCGCAGCGTCGGACGTTGACCTCGCGATTTCGGCAACAAGATCCTCCGCGCCGCGAGGCGCATGCGGGGGCAGCTCAAACTCATGGGCACGCATCGATCGCTCTGCTGTTGATTGCCGCCCGCCCCACGATGGCGGCGGCCGCCGCTCAAGGACGTCCGGTGCGTGGCCGCAGCCACCGCATGATGATTTCATGCGGTGTTCGACGGCTGCTGCGCGGCAGGTCGTGCCGCTGCAGCGACGCCGTTGCAAAGGCGGCCGCCTGCTCGCTGGATTGCCGTTTCTCGCGCGCCAGCAACATCCATTCGCGAATCACGGCGCGTCGCACCTTGGACATGGTGATTTCCCCTCGCGATAAGCCGCGTTCAGCGCGTCAGGCCGCAAGCTGCAGCGGATGGGCTTGCGACCTCCGTGCCGACAGCGCGCAGCCGTACTGATGCACGATGCCCTGCTCGAAGACGAAGCCGCGCCGCTCCAGCGACGCCCGCAGGCTTTGGTTGGCCGAGGGCTTCTGGGCATCGACCCACACCACCAGCACCGCACGGGCGCTAAGGACATTCGTCAACCAGTCCAGCGCCGGCTCGAGCGAGCGAAGCGTGCGCCGCCGCCAATCGACCAGCGCAACGTCGTACTGACCGGCGGGGCGGCCGCAATTGCCCGACGGCGCCGCGCGCGCGTAGCCGCGCCGCTGCAGCTCGAACATCAATTCCATGCTCCTCGTGCCGGCCACGACGATGCGCTGTTGCGTCGTGCAGCCGGCAAGCGCGATCATCGGCTCGATGATCCGGTCGCCGATAGCAATCTGAAGCGAAGACATGACATCACCTTTCGGTTCGCTGCCGTGCTCGCGGCCGAACCTCAACGGTCTGGCCTGCACGCGAGAGCGTCTGCGTCGGGCTCAATATCTTCAGGGCGGGATATGAATTCGAGAGCGCCGCGGGCTCTACGGCATATGAGCCGCATAAGCCCGCGCCGGATGCGATGGCTGCGGTCGCTGAGCACGGTGGCCGCGCAAGTGTGCTAAAGTGCACAGACGATCAGGTTGGCATTCGGTTAGATCGTCGCATTGCCAAGCCTGGTACATATATATCTGTTCATATTCGCGATCCAGCCCGGCCATCGCGCCGGGCTCTTTCGTCGCCGAACGCGACCGTAATGAAAAACCCCGCGCTGAGGCGAGGCTTTCGCGATCATCGCGGATTGGTCCGCGTTCCGCTGTTGTTGCCGGGAAGGTTTGAGGTCCCGGTCCCGGTCGCGGAATTGTTGTTTGGGTCGGTCCAGTAGTTCGGCGTCGAGGCGCCGGGGTTGTTCATGTTCCCGGTCGTGCTGCCGGGCGGATTGCTCATTCCCGAGCCGGTTCCCATCCCGGTGGTGCCGCCGGTGCCGGTTCCTGTGCCGGAGCTTCCGGTCCCCGCGCCTGCACTCGCACCGCCGGCCGATCCGCCACCGGCGCCGCCCCCACCGCCGCCGCCACCCTGCGCGAAGGCGAGCGATGTCGACAGCATCACGGCCGCAGCCAATCCGATCGTTGCCAGTTTCTTCATGTGAGGTCCTTTCCTGGTTCGACCGGAAGCAACGTGGACCGCAAGGCGCACGTTCCTGCACGGCGGGACACACATCCGGCGCGGGCTCGCGAGGAACATGATGCTGGCTGTCCTGTTGAGCGGAATAGCGTTCCCGGAGGTGCGCGATGAAGACGCTTCAAATGCAGCACGAGATCACGGCCGAGCTGGAAAGACGATCCGGTGTCACTGGCCTGAAGCTGATCCGGCTCAAGGGCTATACGCCGAGCTGGGATCTCGGCGGCACCCGCGAGACCGCGCTGGACGAGGCGAAGGAAAAAGAACTTCGCGACATCGTGACCAGGATGCAGGACGAGTTCGACATCGCCTAGGACCGCTGCACGAGCAAGTTGCATTGGACAAGCCGCGGCTGAACAATCATAACGCCCCCTCGTGGCGTCGAGCCAACCGCGCGCCGCAATAATATGTCGTCCCACGACATATTCTGCGCCAGCGACATTTTTTGACGCTTCCCAAGCGGCGATAACGACGCGCGAATTCCCGCCATTGAACGAACGTCGAATGTGCGATCCGACGTTTCCATTCGCGCGGCATGCCCCGGAATGATTATGCTGGCAAAAAACAGGTAGACGCGGAGGCAAACTCCGCGATCTGCCGATTGGCCATGGCGAGGAAAACGCGCGTTCGCGCTCGAGCTTTCGAGGACGACTCCCGATACTCGGGAAAAGATGCGCCTGCCGTTCATTTGGATCGCAGAAATGAACGAGAGCATCTCATCTCGGTTTATCCGCTACCCGATCGGCGCCTCGCTGCTGATGGCCGGCATTCTGTTCGCCGGAATGGTCGCCTATCCCCTGTTGCCGGTCGCGCCGCTGCCGCAAGTCGACTTTCCGACCATCCAGATCTCCGCAAGTCTGCCCGGCGCCAGCCCGGAGACCATGGCCTCCTCGGTTGCGCAGCCGCTGGAGCGGCAATTCGCGCAGATTCCGGGCATTGCCCAGATGACCTCGACGAGTTCGCTCGGGTCGACCGCAGTCACCATTCAGTTCGATCTGAACCGCAGCATCGACGGCGCCGCCAATGACATCCAGGCGGCGATCAATGCCGCAGGTGGCCAGTTGCCCAAGAACCTGCCGACGCCGCCGACCTATCGCAAGGTCAACCCGGCGGACTCGCCGATCCTGCTGCTGTCGGCGACCTCGGACACCCTGCCCCTCATCACCGTGAGCGACGCGGTCGACGCCCAGCTCGGGCAGCAGATCAGTCAGATCTCGGGCGTCACCCAGGTGTTCATCGGCGGGCAGCAGAAGCCTTCGATCCGCGTGCAGATCGATCCCGCCAAGCTGGTCGCCAAGGGGCGCTCGCTGGAAGATATCCGCGGCCAGATCGCGATCACGACGGTCGACAGTCCGAAGGGCAACATCGACGGCACGAGCCGTGCCTACACGATCTACGCCAACGATCAGTTGCTGGATGCCAAGGACTGGAATGACGTGATCATCGCCTACCGCAACGGCGGCCCGTTGCGGATTCGCGACATCGGCTAGGCCGTCGCCGGGTCGGAGGACATGAAGCGGGTCGCCTGGGCGGACGGCAAACGCGGCGTGTTCCTAGTCATCTTCAAGCAACCCGGCGCCAACGTCATCGGAACGGTCGACAGGATCACGGAGCAGCTTCCAAGGCTCGTCGCCGCGATTCCGCCCGCCATCAGATCAAGATCATCAGCGACCGGACATTGACCATCCGCGCCGCCGTCGAGGACGTTCAGATCACGCTGCTCATCACCATCGTTCTGGTCGTGATGGTAATCTTCCTGTTCCTGCGCAGCTTCTGGGCCACGGTGATTCCGGCCGTCACGGTACCGCTCGCGCTGCTCGGCGCCTGCGCGCTGACGTGAGTGTTCGGCTATACGCTCGACAACCTTTCGCTGATGTCCCTGACGATTGCGGTCGGCTTCGTGGTCGACGACGCCATCGTGATGCTGGAAAAGCGCGATACGTCGAGCAGGGCGCGCGGCCGCTCGCCGCGGCATTGCAGGGCGCCGGCGAGATCGGGTTTACCATCCTGTCCATCAGTATCTCGTTGATCGCGGTGCTGATCGGGCTGCTGCTGATGGGTGGCGTGATCGGCCGACTGTTCCGCGAATTCGCGGTGACCCTGGCGATGGCGATCTTCGTCTCCCTGGTGGTGTCGCTGACGCTGACACCGATGATGGCATCGCGCTTCCTGCGCGCGCATGGCGAGACGAGGCACGGCCGGCTCTACCAATGGAGCGAGGCGGCATTCGACAGGATGCTGCATGCCTATGAGCGAGGGCTTGATCGGGCGCTGAGCTGGAGCCGGACCACGCTCTGCATCTTCTTCGCGACGGTCGCACTGTCGGTCTATCTGTTCCTGATCATTCCGAAGGGATTCTTCCCGCAACAGGACAATGGCTTCCTGAACGCGGTGTCGGAGATGGCCCAGGATATCTCTTTCGCCGACATGGAGCGGCACCAGGAAGAACTCAGCAGGATCGTTCGGGCCGATCCCGCGGTGGAGAGCATGGCCGAGTTCATCGGCGGCGGCGGCACCGCGCTGAATTCGGGTCGCATGTACATCACGCTGAAGCCGCGCGAGGAGCGCGACGCGAATGCGCAGCAGATCATCGCGCGGCTGCGGCCGAAGCTCGAGGCGGTCGAGGGAGCACGTCTCTACATGCAGGCGTCCCAGGACGTCCGGCTGGGCGGCCGCGCCACGCGGACGCAGTTCGAATACACGCTGCAGGATGCAAAGCTCGACGAGCTGAACGAATGGGCGCCGAAGATTCTGGCCAGGATGAAGACGCTGCCGGGAACTGCGCGACGTCGCCACCGACCAGCAGACCGAGGGAACGACGCTGACGCTGACCATCGATCGCGACACCGCGTCGCGCTTCGGTATCCAGCCGCAATTGATCGACGACACGCTGTACGACGCGTTCGGCCAGCGCCAGGTGACCCAATACTTCACCCAGCTCAACAGCTATCACGTCATCCTGGAGATCCTCCCCGAATTGCAGGGCAAGCTCGACACGCTCAACAAGCTCTACATCAAGTCGCCGACCACGGGGGACGAGGTGCCGCTCTCCGCGTTCTGCAAGTGGACCACTATTCCGGTGCGCCCGCTCGCGATCGCGCACCAGGGACAGTTTCCTGCAACCACGATCAGCTTCAACCTCGCGCAAGGGGTGGCGCTCGGCCAGGCCACCGATGCGATCCAGAACGCCGTCGCCGATCTCGGTGCTCCAGCCACGCTCAGCTCGAGTTTCCAGGGCACCGCGCAGGCCTTCCAGCAGTCACTGAGCTCGGTGCCGCTGCTGCTCCTGGCCGCGCTGGTCGTGGTCTACCTGATCCTCGGCGTGCTCTATGAGAGCTACATCCATCCGCTCACGATCCTGTCCACGCTGCCATCGGCCGGGGTCGGCGCGCTGGCGATCCTGATGGCGTTCGGGTTCGATTTCAGCCTGATCGCGCTGATCGGCATCATCCTCCTGATCCGGGATCGTGAAGAAGAACGGCATCATGATGGTCGACTTCGCGATCGCCGCCGAACGCGAGGAGCATCTGTCGCCGCGTGAATCGATCCGGAAAGCGGCCCTGCTGCGCTTCCGCCCGATCATGATGACGACGATGGCGGCGCTGCTCGGCGGCGTCCCGCTGATGCTGGGCACCGGAACGGGATCGGAAATCCGTCAGCCGCTCGGCTATGCGATGGTCGGCGGCCTGATCGTGAGCCAGGCGCTCACGCTGTTCACGACGCCGGTCGTGTATTTCTATCTCGACCGGTTCTCGAATGCGCTGTCGAGCTGGACGGCAACGAAGCGCGACGACGATGTCGAACCGCCCGTGACCAGGAACGCCGCCGAATAGTGGCTCGCGTGCGGCAATGGGGCTTACCCGAACCTGACATCGTAGCGCTTGATCGACAGCTCCTTGGTGTCGATCTCGGGCTTCTTCCCCGAGAGCATGTCCGCCAGCACCCGGCCCGAGCCGCAGGCCATGGTCCAGCCGAGCGTGCCATGACCGGTGTTGAGGTGCAGATTGGCAAAGCGCGTGGCGCCGATCACCGGCGGGCCGTCCGGCGTCATCGGGCGCAGCCCGCACCAGAAGGTGGCCCTGGGAAGGTCGCCGCCGCGCGGAAACAGGTCGGTCAGCGAATGATCCAGCGTCGCGCGCCGCGCGGCGTAGAGCTTGGTCGAATAGCCCGAGATCTCGGCGGTGCCGCCGACCCGGATGCGATCGCCGAGCCGGGTGATCGCGACCTTGTAGCTCTCGTCCATCACGGTCGATTCAGGCGCGCCGGACGCGTCCCTGATCGGCACGGTGATCGAGTAGCCCTTAACCGGATAGACCGGCAGCGAGATGCCGAGCGGCCGCAGCAGGATCGGCGAATAGCTGCCGAGCGCCAGCACATAGGCGTCCGCCGTCATCATCCCGGCGCTGGTCGCGACGCCGGTGATCCGGGTCGCGTCCGCATTCAGTCCGTCGATGCCGACATTGAAGTTGAAGCGAACGCCGAGCTTCTCGGCTTCCAGCGCCAGGGCCTGCGTGAACATGTGGCAGTCGCCGGTCTCATCATGCGGCAGCCGCAGCCCGCCGGCGAACTTTTCCTTCACGCCGGCCAGCGCGGGCTCGGCGGCGATGCAGCCCTCGCGGCCGAGCACCTCGAACGGCACGCCGTACTGCTTCAGCACCGCGATGTCGTCGCCGGTGTGATCGAGCTGGGCCTGCTCGCGAAACAGCTGCAGCGTGCCGCGCGCACGCTCGTCATAGCGGATGCCGATCTCGGTGCGCAGCGCCTGCAGGCAGTCGCGGCTGTATTCCGCGATCGGGATCATCCGGCTCTTGTTCACCGCGTAGCGCGCAGTCGTGCAGTTGCGCAGCATCTTCAAGAGCCAGAGCCACATCACGGGATCGAGCTTGGGGCGGATCACCAGCGGGCCGTGCTTCATCAACAGCCACTTCACCGCCTTGACCGGCACGCCGGGGCCGGCCCACGGCGATGAGTATCCGGGCGACACTTCGCCGGCATTGGCAAAGGAGGTTTCCAGCGCGGGCTTCGGCTGACGGTCGATCACCGTCACCTCGTGGCCTGCGCGTGCAAGGTAATAGGCAGAGGTGACGCCGATCACGCCACTGCCGAGAACAAGGACCTTCACTTTTCCTCACATCCTGCAGCGAAAACGCAATCGCCGCTGCGAAACCACTCTGCTTCGCAACGGCGACAGCAATTTGTAGAGCTAGCTAATATCTAGCTAGCAATTATCAGGCCACGCGCTTGATGGAGTCGCCGAGGATCGAGACGATGTCGTCGATGTGCGACTTCTCAACGATCAAAGGCGGCGACAACGCCAGCGAGTCGCCGCTCATGCGGAAGTAGAGGCCGCGGTTGAAGCAATCGACCATGATGTCGTAGCCGCGCGCGCCGACGACACCATCGCGCGGCGCGACTTCGACCGCACCCATCAGGCCCTGGTTGCGGATGTCGACCACGTTCGGTAGGCCCTTCAGCGAATGCAGGGCATCGCGCCAGTAGTCGGCGAGCGAGGCGCCGCGGGTCAGCAGAGCTTCGTCCTTGTAGATGTCGAGCGTGGCAAGACCCGCCGCGCAGGCCACCGGATGCGCCGAATAGGTGTAGCCGTGGAACAGCTCCATGGCGTTGTCCGGGCCGACCATCAGCCCGTCGTGGATCTGACGGCTGGTGAACACCGCGCCGCACGGCACGGTGCCGTTGGTGATACCCTTCGCGGTCGTCATCATGTCGGGCGTCACGCCGTAGAAGTTGGCGGCGAACGGGGTGCCGAGGCGGCCGAAGCCGGTGATGACCTCGTCGAAGATCAGCAGGATGCCGTGCTTGGTGCAGAGCTCGCGCAGGCGCTGCAGATAGCCCTTCGGCGCCGGCAGCACCGCGGTCGAACCCGGCACCGGCTCGACGATCACCGCCGCGATGGTGTCGGCGCCATGCAGCGCCACCATCCGCTCGACATCGTCGGCGAGCTCGGCGCCGTGCTCCGGCTGATCCTTGGCGAAGGCGTTGCGGGCGAGATCGTGGGTATGACGGATGTGGTCGACGCCGGGCAGATGGGTCGCGAACTGGCGGCGGTTGGCGACCATGCCGCCGACCGACATGCCGCCAAAGCCGACGCCGTGATAGCCGCGCTCGCGGCCGATCAAGCGGGTGCGGCTCGGCTGGCCGGCGGCACGATGATAGGCCAGCGCGATCTTCAGCGCGGTATCGACCGATTCAGAGCCCGAATTGGTGAAGAACACGCGATCCAGCCCCTTCGGGGCGATCTCGGCGAGCCGCTCGGCGAAATCGAATGCCAGCGGGTGGCCCATGTTGAACGAGGGCGCGAAATCCAGCGTCGACAACTGCCGCTCGACCGCGGCCGCGATCTGCGGGCGGCCGTGGCCGGCGTTGACGCACCACAGGCCGGCTGAGCCGTCGATCACCTGCCGGCCGTCGACCGAGGTGTAGTACATGCCCTTGGCGGAGGAGAACAGCCGCGGCGCCTTCTTGAACTGCCGGTTGGCCGTGAACGGCATCCAAAACGAGTCGGTCTTGATGGTGTTCGGAATCTGATGAACGGTCACGGCGGCGCTCCATTGCTGACTGATGCTAGTCGGACCACTCTTCCAGGCACTCAACAAGTCCTTTTCTGCCGCAGCGCAAGCCATTGATCTTGTTGAGGCGGTCTGCCAAGATTTGTTCGATCCGCAACACCTGCAACAAAGATTTGCCAAGGGGACTGCCATGAGCGTCGACATCGGCGGTCGGCTTCGATTCATCCGCGCGCGGCACAAGCTGTCGCAGCGCGAGCTCGCCAAGCGCTCCGGCGTGACCAATTCGACGATTTCGCTGATCGAATCCAACCAGATGAACCCGTCGGTCGGCGCCCTCAAGCGCATCCTCGACGGGATCCCGATGGGGCTTGCCGAATTCTTCGCGATCGAGCCGGAGCGGCCGCGCAAGGCGTTCTATCGCGCCGACGAGCTGACCGAGATCGGCAAGAAGCCGATCTCCTATCTGCAAATCGGCGACAGCCTGTTCGGCCGGGCGTTGCAAATCCTGAAAGAGCGCTACGAGCCCGGCAGCGACACCGGCCGGGTGCCGCTGGTGCATGAGGGCGAGGAAGGCGGCATCGTGGTCTCGGGCCGGCTCGAGGTCACGGTCGACGACGAGCGGCGGGTGCTCAACGCCGGCGACGCCTATTACTTCGAAAGCCGCCGCCCGCACCGCTTCCGCTGCATCGGCGCCAAGCCGTGCGAAGTGATCTCGGCCTGCACGCCGCCGACATTTTGAACCCGGCGCGCGCGGCGGGCGACCCAAGCCGCAGGGGCCGCATGGCGCGGCCGTGCGGGTGACGTCGATGCCTTGCTCTCCACGGTTTGCGGCCGCCGTCGCGGCCATCGCGGTCCTTGCATCCGGCCCGTCCGTTGCGTTGGACGATGATCTGCGGGCATCAAGCAGCGGGCCGACCGCGATCAGGCTGTGCGGCGATAGCGGCGACAGCACGATCAAGACCGCGGACTGCAGGAAGGCCGGCACCGACAGGCTGGTGACGCAGATCGACAGGGCGTTCGACGTGGCGCTCGGCAAGATGCCGGCGAACGTCAAGCCGCTCTTGAAGCGCGACCAGGCCTGGTTCAACGAGATGATCATCGACGCCGCCGAGGTGATGGCCGATAGCGACGCGGACGAATTGAAGGAGAGCTTTGCGCAAGCCCTGCGGCGCCGCGCCGCCGCACTTGAGGGAATGGCATCCGGCCGTTCCGGCATCGCCGGCAACTGGGTCAATGCTTTCGGCAACATCACGCTGACGCCTGCCGACGGCGGCGCCTATCGCCTCGCCGCCGATCTGCGCGGCGACTATGGCGGCGACCGCAGGCGAAGCTGCAAGCTCACCGCCGACCTGAAGCCTGCGGGGAGTGGCTGGCTCGCCGGCACCGTGGTGATCAATACGGACACGGCGGCCGACAAGCCGAAAGCCGACGCTGCGGCCGCTCCCGCCAGGCCGCCGTCACTCAAACTCCGCCGCCAGGGCGAGACCTTGCGGATCGTCGGCAGCATCGACGACGAGGAGTGGGACGGCTTCGCCGACTGCTCGTCGATGTGGCAGGTCACCGGCAGCTATTTTGCCGCCGGCAAGGATACGGCATCCGACCGGGCGGACACCGCCTTCGTCGTCCCGACCTTCGACTGCACCAGGCCGGAGACGGCGACCGACGAGGAAATCTGCGCCGACCCTGATCTGGCCGACAACGACCGGCGGCTGAACCGCGCCTGGAAGGCATTGCAGCCGCACCTCGAAGAGGCGACGCGGCGCGCGCTGATCGACGACCAGCGCAGCTGGGTGAAGAGCCAGGCGCAGCAGTATCCGGAATTCCTGCACCCGGCCTGGAACAAGCAGAGCTCCCAGATTCACTTCACTGTCGATGCGCGCGATCACGTCGACGGATTGCAACGCGAACGCCTGGCGCTGCTCGAAGGCTTTGACGACAAGCGCAGCGGGCTTGCCGGCATCTGGCTCGCCCATAACGCCATCATCAAGATCACCACCGAGAGCAACGGCGCCGTGAAGGCGACGGGATGGAAGTGGGACCAGGGCGACTGGAAGGCCGGCTGCGACTACGAGATGACGGGCAAGTTCGTCGGCGGCACATTCCGCTCCGACGAGCAGCGCAAGAACCCGGACACGCTCGAGCGCGACCGCGCCATGCTGATCGTCAACCGACAGGACGATCTGTTCGCGACGAAGCGCTACTCGAACAAGGACGGCACCGAGAACAAGGACGCCGACGAAGCGAAATGCAAGCGCCGGCTCGACAATTCCTCGACCGCGCGGCTGTTTCCCGCCCGCCCCTCGCCGGACATCGATAATTTCAAGGGCTCGATCAGATAGAGCGTCTTCAGGCGAAGTGGGCATCGGTTCGCGTGACGAGAGCGCGTCAAGACAACGATCCAGAGACCCGTTCCGATTCAATCGGACCGGAATGGCTCTGATCACACGACAGTATCACAGATCGCGCGTCTGCCGGTCGCCCCAGGCAATGACGGCGGCAATGGTAGCGAACATCGCTGTGACCGCGATCATGACGAGGATGGTGTCGAGAGGCATGGGTCGTCTCCTGCATATGATGGAGAGACCTAGCGCGCCTGCGCGCGTATCGCCTTGTGCTGGATCAAAAAGCCGACGCCGAAGCGTCAACTCGCGCCGCTCAGCTTGAGCCGTTCGAGGTCGAGCAGCCGCACGCCATCGGGCACGATCAACACCACCTTCTCGCGCGCAAGGCGGGTCAGCGTGCGGCTCACCGTCTCGATGGTGAGACCGAGATAGTCGGCGATGTCCTGCCGGCTCATCGGCAGCGGCACGGTAACGGACACGCTTCCGATCCGGGCGTATCGCGTCTGCATGTGGAGCAAGAATGCGGCGATCTTTTCCTCGGCACTGCGCCGTCCGAGCAGCAACATCTGGTCCTGCGCCAGGCTCAACTCGTGCCCCGCGAACTCATGCAGGCGGCGCAACAGATGCGGCTTGCCGTCGACATAGGCGAGGAACGCCGATCGCACGAAACGGCAAACCGCGACGTCGTTGACCGCCTCCGCGGTGACGCCGTAGCGGTCCTGCAGCGCAAGTCCGAGGAAGTCGCCCGGCAGCGCGAAACCCACGATCTGGCGGCGGCCGTCGGGCAATGATTTGTAGAGCCGCACGACCCCGTCGGTGACATTGAACACGCTGCCCGCCAGCGCACTCTGCTCGAACAGCGTCGTTCGTGCCGGAACCTGCTTTGCCTGGCTGATCCGGTCGAGCTCCTCGAGCTCGGACGGCTCCAGCGCAGCGCAGACGCTGAACAGCCTGACCTTGCAGTCCTCGCAGCCATTCGTGGCGCGGCCGTGCCTGCAGTCGGAACGCGTCGCGCCTGCACACGAATCCTGCAGTGGCTCGGCAATGCTCATGGCTTCGGGTGTCCGCTTGGTTGGGTGCTTGACACTATCAACCCCGATTTGATCTGGATCAACCGCCGGCGGCATTGATGCAGATCAATGCTGCGCCGCGCTTTCCCCAGCAGTTTCGCCATCATCGGGGAATCCGGCGATGAACGAGCAATTCCAGGCACTTCCGATCGACCATCAGCATGCGATCGTGGCCTATCCGCTGGTGTTCATGCATGATGCCAGTATTACCACGGATCAATGGCTGCGGTTCGTGCGCCGGCGCTGCCGCGGCAGCTCGCCCGAGACCGGGCTTATCGCGATCCGCGATCGCCGCGGCGTGATCCATGCCCTGTTCAGTTACCGCATCGACAACGACCTGCGCGTCCGCAAGCGGCTCAGCATCGGCGACCTGATCGTCGCGCATCTGCCCGGCTCGCGCATCGACGACGCGGTGTCGAACGTCATCGCCGAGGTTTCGGCGCAATACGGTTGCCAGATCGTCACCATCGAGCAGCCATTCGCAACGCGTCATGCGCGGCACGCCGGATGCCCGACTGCCGAGGCGCTGCGGCACCATCGGCGCGTCAACTGACATCGCGCTGCGTGGTCGTTCGGAGCCAGCCGCCGAACGCGCCTGCTCCGTTGCCGCCGTGGTCGCGCGGGAGTAGCCTTGCGGCGGCTGGAAGGTCGACTGTCGACGGTGCCACCGCATGCGCATCATCCTGATGTTCGTCGCTATTCTGCTCGGCTCGCTCGCTCCCGCAGCGGCCGACGACGTCGGCGCCGCGCAGGCCGTGATCCGCGCGCAGGAGCAGGCGTTCGGCCGCGACGACGCCGCGGCGGCCTATTCGCATGCGGCGCCCGCGATCCGGCAGATCTTTCCGCAAGCCGACATCTTCATGTCGATGGTGCAGAACCAATACGCCCCGGTCTATCGGCACAGGAGCTTCGAGTTCGGCGAGGCGCGCAGCGACGGCGACCGGATCGCGCAGCGCGTCCACATCGTCGATGCCAATGGCGAGGCGTGGGAGGCGCTCTACACGCTGGAGCGGCAGGCCGACGGCAGCCTGAAGATCACCGGCTGCTCATTTACTCAAGGCCGGCCAAGCGGTGTGATCGAGAATTACGCCAGCGCCACCCGCTGCCGCGCCCGCATCATGAGCAGCAGGATGATGCTGACATTGAGCAGGTTCCAGGCGAGGCCGTTGGCGAAGGCGGCGGCATAGGAGCCGGTGGCGTCGAAGATCACGCCCGAAATCCAGCCGCCAAAGGACATACCGAACACCGAGGCGAAGATCACGATGCCGATCCGCGTCGCGGCCTCCGACGCCGGCATCGCCTCGCGCACGATGATCGCGTAGCTCGGCACGATGCCGCCCTGGAACAGGCCGAACATCGCCGAGATGATGTAGAGCGAGGTCAGGCTGTCGAAGAACAGATAGAACAACAGCGCCGCGCCTTGCGCGATCGAGCCGATCAGCAGGGTGCGGATGCCGCCGATCCGGTCGGCGAGGAAGCCGGAGCCGATCCGGCTGATGATGCCGAAGCCGAGCATCAGCGACAGCATCTCGGCGCCGCGCGCCACGCCGTAGCCGAGATCGCCGCAATAGGCGACGATATGGACCTGCGGCATCGACATCGCCACGCAGCAGGAAATCGACGCCAGCGACAGGATCGCGGTCAGCGCGTTGGTGGAAAGCTTGAGGTCGACCCGCGGTGGTGCCGCGTTGCCATGGCTGCGCCTGGTCGCTGCGCCCATCAACACGCGCAGCACCATGAGTGCGAGCAGCATCGAGATCGCGGTGAAGATGCCGATTGCAATATGGGTGGTGCGCCAGCCGACACTCTGCATGCCGAAATTGACCAGCGGCGGCCACACCGTACCGCCGACGTAATTGCCGCTCGCGGCGATCGCGACCGCGAGGCCGCGGTAGCGCTCGAACCAGTGCGACGCCTCCGCCATCAACGGGCCGAAGGTCGCCGCCGACGACAGGCCGATGGCAAAATGCAGCAGGATGAAGGCCCAGATCGACGGCGCGTAGCCGGCGCCGACATAGCCGAGGCCGAGGATGCCGATCCCGGCGCCGATCGCCGCGACGATGCCGTAGCGGTCGCTGATCTTGCCGGTCACGACCTGGCCGAGGCCGAAGCCGAGCATCACCATGGTGAAGGCGAGCGAGGCCGTTCCGCGGGTCGCGCCGAAGTCGGTCTGCACCACCGGCAGCGCCACCACGACCGACCACATGCCGACGCTGCCGAGCGAGCCGATCACCACGGCCACGACAAGGCGCAGCCATGCCCGGCGCGAGTCGGGAATGAACGTAGCGACTTCAGGGGAAAATTCAGAAGAAATTACCACGGCAGGCGGAACTTCGTCGGCATTTGCCTCCGGGTCAAGCCACATTGCCGAGAGATTAGGCATGCGCCAGCAAGGGGACGCCGCCCCTTGAAACGGCACGCTCCGCGGCGGATTCGCGCGCGGCTAGCGTCGCATCAATTCCCGAAGTTCGGGTCCTGCGACTGGAACGGGCCGCATTTGGCGCGTTTCGCAAACCGCTGATCGAAATCGACCGTGCCCCCGCCCACCGGAATCTGTGTCGGCGGCAGTCCCCTTGTGTACTGGTCGACGGTCACCGTCTTCTTGTCCGCGCTCATCGTGACGCGAACCGGCTCAAGCGGCTTGCCCTTGTTGGCCTCGGTCAGGTCGAGCGCGTAGTAGCCGATCACCGTCTGGCCGGCGCGCAGGCCTTGGCCTGCCAATGCAACCGATAGCGGTAGATAGACCTCCATCCTGACGCCTTCGCCGTCGCACGCCAGCATGCGCATCATGGCGGCGTCCTGGCCCGGAGGCTTTGCGGCAGCGCCCGTCGCGACGGAAAGGGTGACAGCCGCGACAGCCCCGAAACCACCAATCCAGGGTTTGCCGGTCGTTGCCGCCGCACGGTCTCCTTGGCTTGTCATGGATCCCCCGACACGAAGCGACTTGCTCGGTATTTCGTCTGACGTCGAGGCTTGGACGTTCAAATCCCGGTCCGTCCTCCCTCCCCGATCGGCGCCTCCGTGCGCCGCCGCGGCGATGTTTGGGCGATCGGGCGTCAGCGCTTCCTGTACCGCCGGACCGGTTGCTGCTATGATCCCGGCCTACTTGAACTGATCCGGTTTTTTTGAAGCGGAAAGCATTCTGAAGCGCCTGCATTGATCACCGACAGTCATATGGAGGTTAGCCATGGCTTCTGACTGGCGTCTCGAAGGCGAATGGATCAAGAACTGCAATTGTGCATTTGGCTGCCCCTGCGATTTCAATGCGCTGCCGACGCATGGTTCCTGCAAAGGCATGGTCGGCATGCGGATCACCAAGGGGCATTTCGGCAGCACCAAGCTCGACGGCCTGGTGTTCGCGGCAACCGTCGACTTTCCCGGCGCGCTTCACGAGGGCAACGGGCAGATGCAGCCGATCATCGACGAGCGCGCCACGGCGGAACAGCGCGAAGCGCTGTTCAACATCCTGTCCGGCAAGAATTCGGCCGAAGGCACGCTGTTCCAGATCTTCAGCCTGATCGTGACCAAGATCCATGATCCGGTGTTCGTGCCGATCGAGTTCTCCTTCGACAAGAACGGGCGCGTCGCCAAGCTCGTCGCTAAGGGCGTGCTGGAGACCGAGGTCGAGCCGATCAAGAATCCTGTCACCGGCACGCCGCATCGCATCCAGGTCGTGATGCCGGAGGGGTTCGAGCACAGGGGGGCCGAGGTGGCCTCCTCCAACATCCGCTCGACAGGGGCGATCAAGTACGAGACCAAGGGCTCGCACAGTTCGCTCGCCAACGTCGTGCAGACGCCGGACGGCGTCGCGGCCTGACACAGCCGGGCGCGGTTCGGCCGTTCGGCTGCTGGGATCCCAACATGAGCGAGACATCGGCGCTCGAAAACGTCCTGCGGCATGACCGCCTGATCTTTGCAGGCGGCATCGCCGCGGTGATGGCGCTGGCCTGGGCCTATCTCCTGGCCGGCGCCGGCATCGACATGAGCATGGCTGATATGCCGATGGATCCGACGCCATGGACGCCTTCCTATGCCGTGCTGGTGTTCGTCATGTGGTTGACGATGATGGTCGCCATGATGATCTCGAGCGTCGCGCCGATGGTGCTGCTGTTCGCCGCCCTGAAGCGCAAGCAATCGGCAACGCCCTCTCCCTTCGCTGAGGCCTGGATCTTCCTGTGCGGCTATCTCGTGATCTGGGCCGGCTTTAGCCTCGCCGCGACGCTGGCGCAATGGCAACTCGACCTCGCCGGCCTCTTGTCGATGGCGATGGCTGCTACCAGCGCGACGCTCGCCAGCGGCGTCCTGCTGCTGGCCGGGCTCTACCAGTTCACGCCGCTCAAGCGCGCCTGCCTGCGCTACTGCCAGAGCCCGGTGCTGTTCCTGAGCCGGCACTGGCGACCGGGCACGGCAGGTGCGCTGCGCATGGGGCTGCGGCACGGCCTTTATTGCCTCGGCTGCTGCTGGTTCCTGATGGCATTGCTGTTCGTCGGCGGCGTGATGAACCTGCTCTGGATCGTCGGCATCACCGTCTACGTCGCCTGCGAGAAGCTGCTCCCGGTCGGCCACCGCCTCAGCTATGCCGCCGGCGCCGCGTTGATTGTGGCGGGACTGATAGTGCTCGTGCATACGACTTGAGAAAGTGTCCGGACGTGTAGGAATATCGATCGCGCGACGGCGATCATCCTGTCGAAGAAGATTGAAAGCAGTGCGAGCTGGTTCACACTTGCCAATCGTCATCCGTGCCAAGATCGTTCGGACGGTGGATTGTGCGTCGCAGGCCGGCAGCGCTGCTTGTGACGGAGCTGACGAGCGACAGACGCTCGCGTGCTGGCGTCAAGCCAGATGGCCCACGCCCCCGGCCGTCGCACCGAGAGAACTGCATGCATTTCATCGGAGGTACATCATGCATACCTTGCCCGCAGAATGGCTACCCGTTTCAACTGCGCCAGCAGACCGGGATCTCGAAGTCTGTGTCCTGGACTATGATGGAATGGTCCATGCGCTCGTGTTCCCCTGCCACAAGGACGGCGCCGACTGGGTCGTTGGTTCAAATGACCATGTCCATGTTCAACCGACGCATTGGCGCAGTTGGACTGAGCCCGCCTAAAGCGGGCCTCTGCACCGCCGGGCGGACCCGGCGCAGGGCCGCCGGGGACGCTCCATGGCGCCCGGACGAGTTACCGCCATCGCGCCGCACGGGCACGAGCCCCGGTGCGGCGTCAATCTCGCGCCAGCCCATGAAATCGGCTAGACTTGTCGCGTGAGGTTCAAGGGTGGGCCAGGAGGCTCGTCATGGAATCACACGTGATCCCCTTTGAAAATCGCTGGACCAACGGCAAGCATGCCTGGGAGTGGCACTGCGAGCTCGAGCGGCTGGGCGTGCCGACGGTCCGGACGATGTACTGCGAGCATGAAACGCACCGTCGCAACAAGTCGGCGGTGGTGTTCGACATCCCCGCGGGCTTTGTCCACGACTGGCTGGCCTTTCATGACCGGCGCGCCGCCCGGCAGCAGTTCTTGTGGCGCGCCAGTGTCATCACGCTCGGCATCATCGCCGCATCGGGCGTCGTGCTCGGTGCGCTCAGATAGAGGCCGCAAGGCCTGCGGCCCTCATCCGTGGCCATCCTTCGAGACGCCCGCCTTTGGCGGGCTCCTCATCAGGATGACGCGTTGTTGCGGGGCAAAATCCTGGTCTGGACCCTCATGGTGAGGGCGGCGCATCTTGACCACGAGGCCCTCTCACCCCTGCTTCCGGCCGCGAAACCCCTGCCGGCGCCTGCGACGACCCGTGCGGTCGCGCGAAAGCCCTTATTAACCCTTTGCTAACCATACACCCGGCAAGAATTGCCGAGTGAAGTCGAGTGTCGTCGAACGAGTCTAACGGGCGGAGATCCCCGTGAACGCCAGCGCGGTGCCTCACTTTCGGAACGGCGGCCCTGCGGCCGTCGCGCAGACGCTTGGCGGCCGCAGCCGCCAGTCGCGGGGGAGAGCGGCTACCATGGTCGACGTCACGGCGGGTCAGGGCACGGCAGGCAAGAGCGGATTGCCGAGCCTCGGCGAGATCGGCGACATCCTGAAGCGCGGCGATATCGCGCTGGCGATCGGCGTCCTCACCATCCTGGTGGTGCTGATCCTGCCGCTGCCCTCGATCGTGCTCGACCTTTTCCTGGCGGTCTCGATCACGGTCTCGATCCTGATCCTGATGACCTCGCTGTTCATCCAGGCGCCGCTGGAATTCTCGTCGTTTCCGACCATCCTGCTGATCTCGACCATGCTGCGGCTGTCGCTGAACATGGCCTCGACCCGGCTGATCCTGAGCCACGGCCATGAGGGCACGGCGGCCGCCGGCCACGTCATCGAGGCGTTCGGCAACTTCGTGATGGGCGGCAACTTCGTGATCGGCATCATCGTGTTCGCGATCCTGGTGATCGTGAACTTCGTGGTCATCACCAAAGGTTCGGGCCGCATCGCCGAAGTCGCCGCACGCTTCCAGCTGGACTCGATGCCCGGCAAGCAGATGGCGATCGACGCCGACCTCTCCGCCGGCCTGATCGACGAGAAGGCCGCCAAGGAGCGCCGCAAGGCGCTGGAAGACGAGAGCGGTTTCTTCGGCGCCATGGACGGTGCCTCGAAATTCGTCCGCGGCGATGCCATCGCCGGTCTTTTGATCGTCGGCATCAACATCGTCGGCGGCATCATCATCGGCGTCGCCCAGCAGGGCCTCTCCTTCAGCGAAGCCGCCCGCACCTACACCGTGCTGACGGTCGGCGACGGCCTCGTCACCCAGGTGCCCGCGCTGATCGTGTCGACCGCCGCCGGCCTCCTGGTCTCCAAGGCCGGCATCACCGGCGCCGCCGACAAGGCGCTGATGCGCCAGCTCTCCGGCTATCCGCAGGCGCTCGGCATGTCGGCCGGCGTGATGCTGGTGCTGGCGCTGCTGCCGGGCATTCCGACGCTGCCGTTCCTGGCGCTGGGCTCCGGCGCCGCGGTGCTAGCCTGGAACGCACGCAAGCAGAAGCGGGCTGCGAAGGCGGCCGAAACGGCAGCCGCCGCCGCCCCTGCTGCAGCCGCGGCGGCCGCCGCTGCGGCCGCGGAGGAGCCGATCGCCGCCGCGCTCAAGATCGACGACCTCAAGATCGAGCTCGGCTACGCGCTGCTGCCGCTGGTCAACGGCCCCGACGGCACCGACCGCCTGACCGAGCAGATCAAGGCGCTGCGCCGCTCACTGGCCATCGAGATGGGTTTCGTGATGCCGGCGGTGCGCATCCTCGACAACGTCCAGCTCGAAGCCAACAGCTACGTCATCAAGATCAAGGAAGTCGACGCCGGCACCGGCAAGATCTGGCCGAGCCAGTTCATGGTCATGGACCCGGCCGGCAACCAGGTGCAACTGCCCGGCATCCACACCATCGAGCCGACCTTCGGCCTGCCGGCGACCTGGGTCGACGCCGGCCTGAAGGAAGAGGCCGCGCTGAAGGGCTACACCGTGGTCGACGCCGCGACCGTGCTGTCGACCCATCTGACCGAGCTGCTCAAGACCAACATGGCGGACCTGTTGTCCTACGGCGAGGTGCAGAAGCTCTTGAAGGACCTGCCGAAGGAGCAAGGCGAGCTGATCAAGGACATCGTGCCGGGCCAGGTCACGATGTCGGGCATCCAGCGCGTGCTGCAATTGCTGCTCGCCGAGCGCATCTCGATCCGCGATCTCTCGACCATCCTCGAAGGCATCGCCGATGCGCTGGCGTTCTCGCGCAATCCGGCCACCATGGTCGAGCACGTCCGTGCCCGGCTGGCCCGCCAGATCTGCGCGCAAAACACCTCGCCGAACGGCTATTTGCCGCTGATCGCGCTGTCGGCGCGCTGGGAGCAGGCGTTTGCGGAATCGATCGTAGGCACCGGCGACGACCGCAGCCTGGCGATGCAGCCCTCGAAACTGTCGGAGTTCATGACCGCCGTGCGCAACGCCTTCGAGCAGGCGGCGCGCGAGGGCGAGGCGCCGGTCCTGGTGACGTCGGCCGCGATCCGGCCGTTCGTTCGCTCACTGGTGGAACGGTTCCGCTCGCAGACCACCGTCCTGTCGCAAGCCGAGATCCATCCCAGGGCCCGGCTGAAGACGGTCGGCAGCGTCTAGAGCCTGTTGTTCCGGAGCGTTTTCTGCACGCGGGACGGGCGTCCAGCTCGCGCGAAAACGCGCTAGCGGCCGCAAATCACTTGGGTTTTCGTCTGTGCTTTCTCGCCACAGGCAACTGATTTATGCAGACAGGTCCGGAACGGCCCTATCTGGGATGCAGCATCCCAGCACAATCCCAAGACACTGATATTAAATAGCTTTAATGCGCTTTGGATTACCAAAGGGTCATTTTTGATCGCGCCCGATCACGTCTCATCACGGCCTTGTGATGGCCTCTAGGGAACGGAATCGGCAAATCCTACGTTAGCGGGGCACGAGACGTTGAACCGGACAACAGACCGAACCGACAGATTTACTGAGAGCAGGAAGGCGGCAGGAGACTTCCATGAACCACTCGATCTACAGCGCCGATCGTATGACGCACCTGAAGATTGTGGTCGTGGCGTTGTTCGCCGGTATCCTGGTCGCGGGTTTCGGCATCGCGGCACATAATTCGTCGGATGAGGGATACACGCAGACGGCGCGGGTCATGAAGGCCGGCAAGCCCGTCGCGATCACCAGCTCCAGCAACTCGCTGGTCCGCTAACAGGAGAGTTTCACGAATTCACGTAGTGTTCTTTACAGCCCCCCAAAGTCGCTGCGTGGATATTTAAGACCCCCAACTACCCCCAAGTTGACTATCGAAAACGCCCGCTCCCCACGGGCGTTTTCTTTTTTGTGCGGGTGGCCGACGCGACGTCTTATCCACGTCATTGCGAGCGAAGCGAAGCAATCCACTGTCACCGCTCGCTCGGAAGCATGGATTGCTTCGCTGCGCTCGCAATGACGGACGGCCACCATCGGCAACCTCTGACGATGGGCGGCTGGCCTATCGCGGCGGCGAAGCCGACGCGCCCGGCACGGTCTCGATCAGCTTGCCGGTGAAGATCGGCGCCGAGGTCGGCTGGCCGTTCGGTGAACCGCCGGCCTGCTCGACGGTCACCGCATAGGTGGCGCCGTTGATCACGTCGGAATCGTAGCCCGACAGCACCGGCCGCGCGGTGAAATCATCGGCGCCGATCACGCCGAGCGAGCGCGGCTGCGGCAGCTTGTCGGAGATCAGCCAGAGCTCGAAACTCTTGCCGGGCTCCGACGGGGCGCCGACCTTGCGGACGGTAAAATTCTTGGTGGCGCCGTCGATGGTCATGATGAAGGCCGGCCCGCCATTCGGCCCCTGCAACAGCGCGACATACTGCGCGGACGGCGTCAATGCCGGCGCCGGCGTCTTCACTTCGACGGTCTGGATGCGCGGCTTCGGCCGGATCGCATTCGGCAGAGCGTCGGGCTTGTAGATCTGCAGGCCGAGCGTCACCAGCAGCGCGGCCGCGATCGCGGTCGCGGCCGACGCGATACCGCGCCAGCGCTTCACGCGGCCCGTCAGCGCGGTCACGTTGCGCTCGTCGAAGATGACCCGCGGCGGTCGGGCCTCGGGCAGCCTCCGGGGCTCGGGCGACTGCGCAGGCTCCGGATCGAACGCCGAGCCGAATTCGGGATCGTCCGTGATTGGCGAAGGCGGCGGCGTCTCCGTCGTGGCCGGCGTCTCGGGCAGCACCAGCGGCGCCTGCGGCGCGCTCGTGGGGCCGATCGCCGCCTTGATGTTGTCCCAGACCACCGGACGCGGCTCGACCAGGCCGACCATCTGATTCAGCGGCCCGAGCCTGAACTGCCAGCCCTGCACCAGCGCTGCGAACTCGCTGTCGACGGCCATCATGGTCTCGACCTGCGCGCGCTCCTCGGCATCGAGCGTACCGAGCGCATATTCCGCGGCGAGCGCGATATGGTCTTCGCTATAGGCCATCAATCAGAGTCCAAGACACTCCCGGATATCCATCAGGCTGCGGCGCAGCCAGGTCTTCACCGTGTTCACCGGCGTCTCGAACTTTGCGGCGAGTTGCTCGCGGCTCCAGCCGTTGTAATAGGCGAGCAGCACGAGCTTCTGACGATCCGGCTCCAGACGACCGACGCACTCCAGCAATCGCTTCAACTCTTCCGTCATCTCCCGTCGCGCCAGCGGATCGGGCTGGTCGGCTGCGACCTCCATCGCCGCCGGCTCTTCCTCCAGCGAGGCCTCGCCGCGCTTGCGCACCACGTCGATGGCGCGGTTGCGCGCGATCGACGTCATCCACGTGATCGGGGACGACAGGGCTGGGTTGAACTGCCCGGCGCTGTTCCAGATCTTGACGTAAGCCTCCTGAATGACCTCCTCGGCGAGGTCCTGTCGCCGCAAGATACGGAGCACGACGCCGAAGAGTTTCGCGCGGGTCGCGGCGTACAGCCGCTCGAAGGCTGCCTCATCCCCCTTGGCGACGGCGGCGATCAGCCAGACCAGCTCAGCCGGCGTCAGCATCTTGCGCCCTCCAAGCCCCGATCCCCCATCGCGTCATTGCCACCGTGCTGCCGATCATCCGTCCTGACCGGTGGTAGCATATTTTGGGACACCACGATCCGCCAAGGGGCTAACAAGTGGCCGGCAAGTCGGCGGCTTGTGGACAGCGCCCAGCAAAAAGCCCGGGCGATCGGCCCGGGCTCTCAATCTGGTCAGCGGAGGGAGCGAGGGTTCAGGCGATGACGCCGAGACGGGCCCGCATCAGGCCGATCGAATCCATGTCGGCTTGTTCGCGAGCGCTCTCCTCCGCGCGTTCGCGCGCCTGGTCGCGCTCGTCGAGCAGTTCGACCTTCTTCAATTCCTCGAATGCCTCCGACAGCAGCGCCTTGGCGTCGTCGAGCTGGGCGCGCAGTTCGTCGGCCGAACGGGTCAGGTTCTCGCGGCGCTGGATCGCGGCCTTGGCATAGGTCGGATAGGCGAAGTGCGTGGGGTCGTTGATCCCGGCGCGCTCCTGCTCGGTCTGGATCTCGCGCTCGAGCTCGACCGACATGCGCTGGAAGTCGGCGATCATGCCTTCGATCTGGGTAACCCGACGGCGCTTTTCGTCGACCTGAAATTTCTTCAGGCGGATCAGCGTTTCACGTGACTTCATCGACTCATACTCCCCAGAAGTCCCAAATCTGAACGCGGGACAGAGCCGGCTCCCCGCTGGGCCCCGCCGGCATAGCTATGGTGTGCCGGCGATGATGGCCTGACAAAGTTAGCGTTCCGTTTCCAAACCCGACAGGATTTGAGCCAGTTGCCGGTAACCGTCGGGAAGGCTGGTGGACTCGTCCTTGGCCTGGCGCAGGTAGGCCTCGAGCGGCTCATGCAGCCGGATCGCCTCGTCGACCTCCGCGCTGGAACCCGGCCGGTAGGCCCCGAGCCGGATCAATTCCTCCATGTCGGCATAGGTCGCCATCACCTGCCGCGCCTTGTTGATGTAAGGCAGGAAGTTGGGGTCGGCCGACCGCGGCATGGTGCGCGACACCGACTTGAGGATATTGACCGCGGGATAGCGGCCGCGCTCGGCGATCGCCCGCTGCATCACAATATGACCGTCGAGAATGCCGCGCACCGCATCCGCGATCGGCTCGTTGTGATCGTCGCCGTCGACCAGCACCGTGAAAATCGCGGTGATGGTGCCGTCGCCGGTGCCCGGCCCTGCCCGCTCGAGCAGCTTCGGCAGTTCGGTGAACACGGTCGGCGTGTAGCCCTTGGCGGTCGGCGGCTCGCCCGCCGAGAGGCCGATCTCGCGCTGCGCCATCGCAAAGCGCGTCACCGAATCCATCAGGCACAGCACATCCTGGTCCTCGTCGCGGAAATATTCCGCGATGGCGAGCGTCAGATACGCCGCCTGGCGCCGCATCAGCGCCGGCTCGTCCGAGGTCGCGACCACCACGACCGAGCGCGCCAGCCCCTCCTCGCCGAGATCCTCCTGGAGGAATTCCTGCACCTCGCGGCCGCGTTCGCCGATCAGCCCGATCACCGAGATCGCGGCATCGACGTTGCGCGCCAGCATCGACAGCAGCACCGACTTGCCGACGCCGGAGCCGGCGAAGATGCCGAGCCGCTGGCCGCGGCAGCAGGTCAGGAACGTATTGAGACCGCGCACGCCGAGATCGAGCGGCGGGCCGACCCGCTTGCGCGAATGCGCCGGCGGCGGCGAGTTGCGGTAGGACATCGGCGAGGCGCCCTGCACCAGCGGGCCCTTGCCGTCGATTGGCTCGCCCATCGCGTTGACGACGCGGCCGAGCCAGGCCGGCGCCGGCCGCACCTGGCTCGCCGCATTGGCGATCACCGCGCGGCAACCGCGCCTCACGCCATCGAGCCCGCCGAACGGCATCACCACCGCGTTCTCGCCGGAGAAGCCGATCACCTCGGCGGGGATGAAGCGGCCCGCGCCGACGTCGATCACGATGCGGGCGCCGACCGACATCGCGTGAATGGGGCCCGCGATCTCGACCATCAGCCCGCGGACGCCGACCACGCGGCCATAAATATTGACGCCGTCGATGTCGCCGATCTGCTCCGCGAGCGCCTTCATTGCGAAAACCTTAAGTTTCCGCTTTTTTGCTCCGGCCGCTTAACTTCGTGTTTACCCGCATCATTAATCATTGCGTCACTGTCTTTGGTGACTGAGGTCGCTTGCCCATCAGAAGAAGGGCGAGTCGCGAGAGTCGGTTAGGCCCGTCTCTTAATGTGGAAACTGAACGGACGCGGTTAGGAAAAGCTTCTTCTACGCAATATCTTAGGGCGATTCGACAAAAATTGCACGGTTAGAGCTTGCGCGGAGGAATCAGTTTTTGTTAACCATATCTCGTCAGGATCCGAATCAGTTGTTCAAAGGCGTTTTGTGAGTGCCGCAAGTGCGGCCGACCTGACGCCCGGAGCGGCGACTATAGGGGACTGGCATGCGCGTTTTGCTGATTGAAGATGACAGCGCCGTCGCGCAGTCGATCGAATTGATGCTCAAGTCCGAGAGTTTCAACGTCTACACGACGGACCTCGGCGAAGAGGGCGTCGATCTCGGCAAGCTTTACGACTACGACATCATCCTTCTCGACCTCAACCTGCCCGACATGTCCGGCTACGACGTGCTCAAGCAGCTGCGGGTGTCGAAGATCAAAACTCCCATTCTGATCCTCTCCGGCCTCGCCGGCATCGAGGACAAGGTCAAGGGTCTCGGCGTCGGCGCCGACGACTACATGACCAAGCCCTTCCACAAGGACGAACTGGTCGCCCGCATCCACGCGATCGTGCGCCGTTCCAAGGGTCACGCCCAGTCGGTCATCCAGACCGGCGATCTCGTGGTCAATCTCGACACCAAGACGGTCGAGGTCGGCGGCCAGCGCGTGCACCTGACCGGCAAGGAATACCAGATGCTGGAGCTGCTCTCGCTCCGCAAGGGCACCACGCTCACCAAGGAAATGTTCCTCAACCATCTCTACGGCGGCATGGACGAGCCGGAGCTGAAGATCATCGACGTCTTCATCTGCAAGCTCCGCAAGAAGCTCGCCAACGCCTCCGAAGGCCGCAACTTCATCGAGACCGTGTGGGGCCGCGGCTACGTGCTGCGCGAGCCGCACGAGGCCGACGAGCGCATTCCCGCCTGACCTTCCGGGCCCGCAGAGAACCGCAAGGTTCGCTCCTTTCGACCTGAACCCCGCCGCAAATGGCGGGGTTTTTGTTTGGGATTGAACCGGCTGTCGGCATGCGCCGACCAAGGGAACGTGCAATCCTGCCTCGCGCGAATCCCGACGAACTCCCGGACCGCCCCGACATGATCCTGCAATCCCTCGCCGGCCTGCCGGCGTTCCTGGTCTATTTCTGCACGGCGCTGATCGCCGTGGTCGCCTACCTCTTCGTCTACACACGCGTCACGCCGCATGACGAATTCCAGCTGATCCGCGACAACGATCCGGCGGCAGCGATTGCGCTGGGCTTAAGCCTGCTCGGCTTCGTGCTGCCGGTGGTCAGCGCGATCGCCCACTCCGCCAATGTGGTGGACTGCCTGATCTGGAGCATCATCGCGCTGATCGTGCAGATCATCGTCTATTACATCGTGAAGATCCCGGTGCCGAACCTGTCGGGGCGGATCGCCTCCGGCGAAATGGCGCCGGCGATCTGGCTCGGGCTGTCCTCGCTGGCCGCAGGCGCGCTGAACGCGGCCTGCATGATCTACTGAGCCGTTGAGCCACCATGGCGCGCAAACCGAACCCGGACTTCGGCAAACGGCGACCGGTCGTGCCGGCGGTGCCGACGCCGCCGCGGCCGGATGCGCCATCCAAGCGCTCCAACCACGTCGCGCTGCTCTTGATGGGAACGCTCGCGGTCGGCGGCAGCGCCTACGCGCTGATGCCGCGGCCGAATTGCCAGCCGGTGCCGCCGACCCCGCCGGGCGTCACCGCACCGGGCGTCGTCACACCGGTCCCGCCACAACCCGGCGTCGACTGCACAACGCGCAGCTCATCGTCCGGATCGGGCGGCAGCAGCGGCTCGTCGCGCAGCAGCTTCTACAGCGGCAGCTCGTCGTCGAGCGGCACCTCCTCTTCCTCGAGCTCGTCGTCTAGCTCGTCGGTGAGCCGCGGCGGCTTCGGTTCATTCGCGCATGCTTTCGGCTTCAGCGGCAGCTGATGCATGTTGCCGTGTCATCGCCGTGTCATCGCGCTTTCGCTTGCCCGGCGAACGCAGCTGATGGAAACTCGCCATGGCTCCGCAGACGGCAAGGCAGGGATTGCGTTCATGAAACGCTCGCGCCGGGTATGGCTGAAATTGATGGGAAGTATCGCGATCGGCGCGGCGTCGATCGGCCTGACGCCAAGCCATGCCCGCAGCCACCACCATGCAGGACACGGAACGAAGGGAAAATCGGCGGAACGGTCGCCCTCCGGCGGCTTCGGCGGCGCGCCGCGCACCATCGCCCGCTACGGCGACGACGATCCGTCGCATGGCGGAAGCTGACACCAGGCTGACGAGCGAACGCGGTTTCCCCTCATGCAACGCATCGCATGTCCCGAACGCGACGATTGGCGGACGATTGCCGAGAACGCCGGCTTCACCTTCCACACCATCGACGGCGAACGGTACTGGGACGAGCGCGCCTATTACGCCTTCACGCTGGACGAGATCGAGCGCTCGATCGAGGCGCCGACCGGCGAAATCGACGCGATGTGTCTCGAGCTGGCCGGACGCGCGGTCAGGGATGAGCGCTATCTGCGCCGGCTGAAGATACCGGAGGCGTTCTGGGATCTGATCGCGGCAAGCTGGCGCCGCAGGAATCCGAGCCTGTACGGCCGGCTCGATCTCACCTTCGACGGCCGCGGCCCGGCCAGGCTGCTCGAATACAATGCCGATACGCCGACCTCGATCTTCGAGGCCGCGGTGTTTCAATGGACCTGGCTCGAACAGGCAATCCAACGCAACATCATCCCGAAGCGCGCCGACCAGTTCAACTCGATCCACGACCGGCTGATCGAGGCCTGGAAAAGGATCGGCGCGACCCACCCGCTGCATCTCACCGGACTGACCGGAAATCCCGAGGACGCCGGCACGCTCGCCTATCTCGAGGACACCGCGGCGCAGGCCGGGCTGAAGACCACGCTGCTCGACATCGAGGAGATCGGGCTGCGCGACGACGGTCAGTTCGTCGACCTCGACGAACGCCCGATCGCGCTCGCGTTCAAGCTCTATCCGTGGGAATGGATGTTCCATGACGCATTCGGCAAGAACCTCGCGACCGCGCCGACGCAGTGGATCGAGCCGCCATGGAAGGCGATCCTCTCCAACAAGGGCATCCTGCCGCTGCTCTGGGAGATGTTCCCGAACCACCCCAATCTGCTGCCGGCCTATTTCGAGGACGACCCGCAGGCCGCCCAGCTCGGCACGTCGTTCGTGCGCAAGCCGATCTATTCGCGCGAGGGCGCCAATGTCGAGCTGGTCAGCGCCGGCGTCACGCTGGTCGCCGAGCAAGGCCCCTACGGCGCCGAAGGCTTCATCCGCCAGGCGCTGGCGCCGCTGCCGAATTTTTCCGGGCAGTATCCGGTGCTCGGCAGCTGGCTGGTTGACGGCACGCCCTGCGGACTCTCGATTCGGGAAGACGAGAATCCGATCACCGGCAACACCTCGCGCTTCCTGCCGCACGCGATTTTGTAGTTCATGAACGTTGAAAGAACGCGGCTCTGTCGCCGTCATCCTGAGGTGCGAGCGCTTGCGAGCCTCGAAGGATGCACGGCCCCGCTGGTGGCCGTCGACCCTTTGAGACGCCGCTTCGCGGCTCCTCAGCGTGACGGGGTTAAAGCGAGATGTCTCGTCTCACCGCGCAGCGGACGCAACCGCCTTCAGCACATGCAGCGCGGCGCCGGCGCGCGCGACCGGAGCGACGCTCGGCTGATACAGTCCGCGCCGGTCGGGATAGGGCCTGAACAGATTGGTGATGCCGACCACGGATTCCGCCGCGCCAAGCGCCAGCACGCCGTCGGGCTCGAGCATCCGGGCTACCTTGCCGAAGATACCGGCCTTGGTCTGCTGATCGAAATAGATCAGCACGTTGCGGCAGAAGATCACGTCGAAGGTGCCGAGATGCGAGACGTCCTGCAGCAGATTGAGCTGGCGGTGCTGCACCATGCCGCGGATATCGGCGTTGAGCTGCCAGAGCTCGCCCTTCTGCACGAAATACTTGACCAGCAGCTGGATCGGCAGGCCGCGCTGCACCTCGAACTGGCTGAACAGGCCGGCCTTGGCCTTTTCGAGCACCGCCTGCGACAGGTCGGTGGCGATGATCTCGATCCGCCAGCCGGCAAACAGCGCAGTCATCTCCTTCAGCAGCATCGCGATCGAATACGGCTCCTGCCCGGTCGACGACGCCGCGCACCAGATGCGCAAGCTGCGGCGCGCCGCGCGCGCCTGCGCGAGCGCGGGCAGCACCGCTTCCTTCAGATGGTCGAATGGGATCTTGTCGCGAAAGAAGAAGGTCTCGTTGGTGGTCATCGCTTCGACCACCTCGGATGTCAGCAGCTCCGCGCCACCCTTCATCCGCTGCACCAGCTCGGGAATCCCGGCGAGGTTCGACCGGCGCGCCAAGGGCAACAGGCGGCTCTCGACGAGATATTGCTTGTCGGCGGAGAGATCGAGGCCGGAACGCTCTTTCAGCAGCTTACGCAGATACTCGTAGTCCAGCGGCGTCACGAACGGTCTCCCGCAAATACCCGAACAAGCTTCGGTGCGATCTGATTGAGCGGCAGCACCGCGGCGCAGATGCCGGCATTGACCGCAGCACCGGGCATGCCCCACACCACGCTGGTCGCTTCATCCTGGGCGATCACGCTGCCGCCGGCGGCGACGATGTCCTTGCCGCCGCGCATGCCGTCGGAGCCCATGCCGGTCAGGATCACCGACATGATGCTGCCCTGCCAGACATCGATCGCGGAGGTGAACATCGGATCCACCGCGGGCTTGCAGAAATTGACCGGCGGCCCGTCATCGAGCGCGATCGTGGCATCGACGCCGTGGCGGGCGACGCGCATGTGGCGCCCGCCGGGCGCCAGATAGATCTGGCCCGGCTTGATGCTCTCGCCGTCGATCCCCTCATGCGCCGGCCGCTTGCTGGTGCGCGCCAGATGCTCGGCGAGAATGGTCGTGAAGGTCGGCGGCATGTGCTGGGTGATCAGCACCGGGAAGCGATCGATCACCGGGCCGATCTCGGCGACCAGCGTCATCAGCGCCTGCGGGCCGCCGGTCGACGAGCCGATCAGCAGCACCTTGGGCGGCAGCAGGCCGAACGAACGGCGCGTGGCCTGGGCCGGCGCTGTGTGCGCAGCAGCGGGCGCCAGCGGACGCGGCCTGTCATGACCGGGCGCAAGCGGCGGGCTTGCCATCGAGTGCAGCGGGTTGCGCCGCGCCTTGGCGCCGAGATGACGGATCTTCTGGATCAGGTCGTGGCGGAAGGTTTCCGCGGCGGTGGCCTCGCGCGTGCTTTCCGGTTTCGGAATGTAGTCGGACGCACCGAGCGAGAGAGCCTTCAGGCTGATCTCCGCGTTGCGGCGGGTCAGCGTGGAGGCCATGATGACGACGAGATCGCGCTTCTTCGCCAGCAGCTGCGGCAGCGCCGAGATGCCGTCGAGGTCGGGCATCTCGATATCGAGCACCGCGACATCGGGGTTGATGCGTTCGAGCTGGTTGACGGCGTCGAGGCCGGTGCGCAGCGAGGCGACGACTTCCATGTCGGGCTCGGCGCCGATCCAGCGCGAGATCATCCCGCGGATCACCACGGAATCGTCGACCACCATCACCCGCACCTTGTCGGAACGGGTCGATGTCGGGACCGCAGTACTTGTCAACGCAACACTCATGACTTCACCAGCGACGCAACACGACGCACAACAACCGTTGAGCCGAAGGCTTCTGCCGCCGGATCGAACGAAGAATCTAAGTCAGCATGATCTTCTCGGAAAACCGGTTCCCACTTTTCCGGATCATGCTCTAAATGAGTCCGACTTCCTGGAACTTCGCGGTGACGATGTCCCGGTCGAACGGCTTCATGATGTATTCGTTGGCACCGGCATGCAGCGCGCGTGCGATATGCGCGACGTCATTCTCGGTGGTGCAGAACACGACCTTGGGCTGATCGCCGCCGGGCATGCGGCGGAGATTGCCGAGAAACTCGTAGCCGTCCATGACCGGCATGTTCCAGTCGAGCAGCACCGCTTCCGGCATCGCGCGCTTGCAGGCCTCGAGCGCCTTGGCGCCGTCCTCGGCCTCGACGATCTGGAAATCGAGCCCTTCCAGAATGCGACGGGCGACCTTGCGAATGACGCTTGAGTCATCGACAACAAGACAGGTTCTCATCTGCGACCTCTACTTCCTCATCCCCGGTGGGATGTTTCAGTTCTTCAGTTCGGGCGGCCCTGTTCACGCCGCTTTGGCGTCGGGCACCAGTTCGAGCACGCGATCGATATCGAGGACGACCATGAGCTGGCCGTCGAGGCGGTGGACGCCGCCGGCGAGCTTGGCCATGCGGGGATCGAGGTTGACCGGATTGTCCTCGCGGCTGTTTTCGGAGAGCCGCAGCACTTCGCCGATCTGGTCGATCAACAGGCCGTAGGATTCGCCGCGCTGGTCGACGCCGACCGCCATCGGAGGCTTACCGTCGTCGGCCTTCGGCAGCCCGAGCCGGGCGCGCATGTCGACCACGGTGACGATACGTCCGCGCAGATTGAGCACGCCGGCGATCTCGCTGGAGGCCAGCGGCACCCGCGTCAGCCGCTCCGGCATGAACACGTCCTGCACCCGCGAGATCGGCAGGCCGAACAGCTGCCCGCCGATCACGGCGGTGACGTATTCGGCCATCGCGCCTTCGCTTGTCTCGGTCTTGCTGGTCATCGATCCCTGTCCTTATCCCGTGTCAGGCCGCCCGGCGCAGTTCGGCGGTCTGCTCTTTCAGCGCCGCGATCAGCCCGGGACGGTCAAACTTGGCGACATAGTCGTGGAAGCCGGCCTGCCGGCCGCGCTCGATCGCCGCCGGCGACACCATCGCCGACAGCGCGATGATCGGCAGCTGGTTCAGATTGTGGTCGCTTCGGATGTTCTCGGCGAACTCAAAGCCGTTCATCTCGGGCATCTCGATGTCGGTCAGCACGACGTCGAAGCTCTGTCCCGAACGCAGCGCGGCGAGCCCCTCCTGCGCGCCGCCCGCGGTCCTGACCTTGTAGCCGGCGGCCTTCAAGACCGGCGCCAGCATGTTGCGGAAGAAGACTGAGTCATCGACCAGCAGCACCGACTGCGCCGAGGCCGACGGCCGCATCTCCTTGCGCGAGAACCAGTCGGCGAACGCCATCGGCAGGAAGTGGCCGACGTCGATCACCTCGGTGGCCTGGCCCTTGATCACGGCCGAACCGAGGATGCCGTCCTGCGAACCCGCGACCTCGATGTTGAGCCGCTCCTCGACGATGTCGATGATCTCGTCGACCACGAGCCCCATCGAGCGGCCGTCGTCGGCGAACACCAGGATCGGCTGCGAGCCCTGCGACTGCACCTCGACGCCGGCCATCTGCACCAGCGGCATCAGCTGCTCGCGGTATTGCACCATGTAGCGGCCGTTCGAGAGCTCGATCTTGTCGGTTGCGATCTCCTCCAGCCGAGTGACGAGGCCGAGCGGCACCGCCTTGGGCTGCGAGGAGCCGGCGCGGAACACCAACAGCGAGGTCAGCTGCTCGCCGCTTGCGGCGTGGGCGTTCGCATTGTCGTCGGCGAGGTCATGGGCCGAGGAGCCGGACGCGCCGAGCGCTTTTGCAATCCCGTTGGGGTCGATGATCATGATGACGGCGCCATCGCCAAGGATGGTGTTGCCGGAGAACATGTCGATGTGCCGCAGCTTGGTCGACATCGGCTTGACCACGATCTCCTCGGTGTGGAACACGCCGTCGACCACGATGCCGAAGGTCTGGCTACCCACCTGAGTGACCACGATGAAGCCATTCTCGGCATCCGTAGTCGTCGCGCCGTCGTCGATCTTCAAGAGCTTCTTGAGGTGGATCAGCGGCAGCAGCTTGTTGCGCAGGCGCAAGACTGCGGTGTCCTTGATCCGCTCGATGCGGTGCTCGGAGTTGGCGCGGGCCCGCACCAGCTCGACGACAGACAATTGAGGAATCGCAAAGCGGTCGCCGCCGGCTTCCACGATCAAAGCGGAGACGATCGCCAAGGTCAGCGGGATCTTGATGGTGACCGAGGCGCCCTCGCCGGCCACGCTCTTGATGTCGATGGTGCCGCCGATCTGGTCGATATTGGTGCGCACCACGTCCATGCCGACGCCGCGGCCGGACACCGAGGTGACTTGGGCCGCGGTCGAGAAGCCCGGCGCGAAGATGAACTTGTGGATCTGGGCCTCGGTCATCTTCTCGAGCTCGGCCTCGGTGACGAGACCGTTTTGGAGCGCCTTGGCCTTGATCCGCTCGGTGTTGAGCCCGCGGCCATTGTCGGCGATGCAGATGATGATGTGGCCGCCCTCGTGATAGGCGGAGAGGCGAATGGTGCCCTGCTCCGGCTTGCCGGCGGCGACCCGCTCGGCGGTGGTCTCGAGCCCGTGATCGGCGGAGTTGCGCACCATGTGCGTCAGCGGATCCTTGATCAGGTCGAGCACCTGGCGGTCGAGCTCGGTGTCGGCACCGTGCATCTCGAGCTCGATCTGCTTGCCGAGCTCGCCGGAGAGATCGCGGACGATGCGCGGCAGCTTCTGCCAGGCATTGCCGATCGGCTGCATGCGCGTCTTCATGACGCCTTCCTGCAGCTCGGCGGTGACGTTGGAGAGCCGCTGCAAGGGCACCTTGAACTCGGTGTCCTCGTTGCGGCGAGAGATCTCCAGCAGCTGGTTGCGGGTCAGCACCAGCTCGGAGACCATGGTCATGAGGTGTTCGAGGGTGTCGACATTGACCCGGATCGACTGGTTGGCGATCTTGTCGCCTTCCTGGACGTCCTCAGCGGCCGCCTTGCGGGCCGGCTTCTTCACAGCCTCGGCCGGCTCGGCGGCGGGAGCCGCAGCGGCAGGCTTCGCGGCCGGCGCCGGTGCGGCGACTTCGGTCTCGGTCTCGCGGAAGGCGCGCTCGAGCTCGTCGAGCGAGACCTCGCCCGGACGCAGCGGACGCTCCAGCGTCTGCACCACCAGCGTGCCTTCGGTCATGTTAGCCTGCACGGACGGAGCTTCGACGACAGGCACGTCCTCTTCAGCGGCAACCGCCATCGCCGCCATGCCGTGCTCGACCATGGCCTCCAGCTGATCGATCAGATCGCGGTCGTTGCCCTCGGGCTCGGCCTCGGTTGCCTCGAGGCCGCCGAGGATCTCCTTGATGCGGTCGATCGAGGACAGGATCAGCGTCACGGCTTCCGCCGTCACCGGCATGCCGTCGCGGAATTTGCCCATCAAGGTCTCGCCGGCATGCGCCAGCGCCTCGAGCCGCGGCAGCCCGAGGAAGCCGCAAGTGCCCTTGATGGTGTGCACAAGCCGGAAGATGTTATCCAGGATCTTCGCGTTGTTCGGATCCTGCTCGAACTGCACCAGCTGGTTGTCGACCGTATCCAGGCTCTCGCTGCTCTCCGTCAGGAACTCGCGCAACAGATCGTCCATGAAACCAACCTTCGAAAAACGCCGAAAACGCAGCGGCGCGCAACATCGACGCGCCTGACGGAACTCAGGTCAGCTTCTCCGCAAAGCGTTTAAGTTTGGTTGAGCAAATGGAAAGGAACGGGATCAACAAAGAGATAAGGCCGCGCGATCGAATCGCGCGGCCGCTCGTAACCTTTGATTAATGATATCGGCGCGGCCGCGGTCAGGACGCGGCAATGATAACCTTGTCGCCGTCGAGCGCGAGCGTCACCTTCAGCCCGCAGGCTTCCGCCAGCAGGCGGGTGTAGTGCGGTTGCACCGCATGCGCATCGACCGTGTTCGGCGAGGTCGCATTCAGAAGATCGACGATGTTCTGCGGCACGCGCGCATTGAGGCCCGCGGCCGTGATGCGGAAGCTCATGGTCTCACCCTCGCCGACCGGGTCGATGGTGAGCGTGCCGCCGCGCGGAATGGTCTGCTGCGCGATGACCAGCACGTTCAAGAGCAGCTTGACCCGGTTCTTGGGCAACAGCAGCCGCGGCAAATTCCAGGTCAGCGTCACCTTGCCGTCCTCGATATGCCCCTTCGCCATGTTCTGGGCATCGCCGAGATCGATCTGCGCGCCGGAGGAACCGGCCGCGCCGAACGCCAGCCGGCAGAACTGCAACCGCGCCGAAGCGGTCTTGGCGCTCTTGCGAATCAGATCGAGCGCGAAGTCGCGGTCTTCGGGCTTGGGATTGTCGTCAAGGACCTCGAGCCCATTGACGATCGCGCCGACCGGACTGATGAGATCGTGACAGACCCGCGAGCACAAGAGCGCCGCGAGTTCGAGCGCATCGGGAGCGGGACCGGGAGACGAAGTGCCAGACATCAATTGTTTCCTGGAAAGCCGCACGCCGACCGAGGAGTGCGAATCACGCATGCCTGTCGGCTTGATACACCGCGCAGACGGATGCTGCCAGCTTGCGGCGGGACTGATAAAGCATGATCCGGAAAAGTGGAAACCGGTTTTCCGAAAAGATCATGCTCAAACAAGGAGATGAGATCATGATGCGATGCTCCGTCATCGCATCATGATCTCAGGGAACACAAACAGGATATGCGACCCGCTGACATGAGACCCGCACATGAATAAGGCAAAGCCGTCCCTGATCGGCTGCGAGGCCACCGCGACGCTGCTCGAATCACTGACCGAACTGGTGATCCGCGCCGGCGACGCGATTCTTGCGGTCAATCGTTCGACGATGAATGTTGCCGGCAAGGACGATGGGTCGCCGGTCACCGAGGCCGATCTCGCCGCCGACCACATCATCGTCGAAGGGCTGACGCGGCTCGCGCCGCAGGTGTCGCTGCTGTCCGAGGAGCGCGTCCATCTGGCGACGCCGCCCTATAAAGACAGTTTCTTCCTGATCGATCCGCTCGACGGCACCAAGGAGTTCGTTGCCGGCCGCAATGAATTCACCGTCAATGTGGCGCTGGTCACGCAAGGCGTGCCGCTGCTCGGCATCGTCGGCGCACCGGCGCTCGGGCTGATCTGGCGCGGCATCGTCGGCAAGGGCGCGGAGCGGTTGACGCTGCAGGGCGGCGCGGTTTCGCAGGCGGTGCCGATCAAGACCCGTCCCTGCCCGCCGCGCGGCGCGCCATGGACGGTGGCAGTGAGCCGCTCGCATGGCGATGCGCGCACCGAAGCCTTCATCGACGCGCGCGGCAACGCGGTCCGCGCCGTGCTGGGCTCGGCGGTCAAATTCGGCCGTGTCGCCGAGGGCGAAGTCGATATCTATCCCCGCCTGTCGCCGACATCGGAGTGGGATGTTGCGGCAGGTCACGCGGTCGTCGTAGCGGCCGGCGGCAAGGTCACCGATTCGAAGGGAAGCCCATTGCATTTCGGGCTCGGCCGCGAAGACTTCCTGGTGCCGGAATTCATCGCCTGGGGCGACCCGGCCGCGGCGCCGTGATCACTGCGCGAGATTGTCTTCCAGCTCCGGCCAACGCGCCGCGGCCTCCTTCAAAAAACGCGCGGGATCGGCGGCGAACGCGTCACGGCTGCGTTCCCGGTTGAACAGGTAAAGCCTGTTCCCGACGACGGCCCAGAATCGCGGATTGCCCGCGCAGGTGACGCCCCGCACCAGATCGGTCGGATCGTAACCGCCGAATTGCGGGCCATAGATTTCGGGATGCGCCACGAACGAAGCGCGGTTGCCCTCGTTGCGGAAACGCCAGACCACGCCGTTCTCCGCGGCCTCGAATTCCGGCCGCCCCTGGGTGGCGGCGGCGTCGGTGAAATAGGCGACGGGATCGAATCCCTCGATCGCCAATCCGGAGTAGCGGTTCGTCACCACGCGCTCGGTTGTGGTGGCCTGAACAGGCAAGGACGGCCAGATGGCCGCCAAAATGCCCGCCAACAGGCCGAAAAACGCCATCCCCCGGCACGATCCATATCTTTCCTGCCGTTGTGCCGTCATAGTTGATACCGATAACATCCGAGTCGAGGGGACACCGGGCGCAACCTAGAGCCGTGCCTGTTGGCATCAGGTTAAAGGGCAGCGCCCGGATTTCGATAGCAGGGGTTCTTAATGACTTTCGCATCACGCCTTGCCGCGGTCGCGTTTGCCGCGCTGATGTGCTGGAGCGCAGGGGCGTCCGCGCAGCAGGGCCCGCCACCGCAATATCCGCCGCCACAGCGTGAGCCGACCCCGTATACTTACGGGCCCGACGAATTGGTCAATGCCGGACACAAGTTCTTCGGCAATGTCTCGCGCGGACTCGCCTCGGTCATCGAGCGCGCCGTCAGCCAATGGGGCCTGCCCAATGGTTATGTGCTCGGCGAGGAAGGCTCCGGCGCCTTCGTGGCCGGGCTGCGCTATGGCGAAGGCACGCTCTACACCAAGAACGCCGGCGACCTCAGGGTCTACTGGCAGGGTCCCTCGGTCGGCTTCGACTGGGGCGGCGACGGCGCGAGGACCATGACGCTGGTCTACAACCTGCCCTCGACCCAGGCGATCTATCAGCGCTTCGTCGGCATCGACGGCTCGGCCTATATCGTCGGCGGCTTCGGCATGACGGCGCTGACCGCCAACAACATCGTGCTGGTCCCGATTCGCTCGGGCATCGGCTTGCGGCTCGGCGCCAGCGTCGGCTATCTCAAATTCACCCCGCGCGCGACCTGGAACCCGTTCTAAGGCATTTCCAGCCGAGCGGACGCCGGTTCGCATCAAGAAGACGCGTCAGGACAGAATCTGGAGCCTCGATCCGATTCAATCGGAACGAAGCGCGAGGTCGCAGCCCTGATCGGGCGATGAGGCCGGCGCTCCGGCACGGTTAGCAATTCAGGTTAACGCGGCAATCGGGCTGGCCTTTGGCCGGCCCGCCGTGGCATTGTGATTAACAAATTCCTTCTTTTCTTGGAGTGACCCTTCATGATCGAGCCGATCATGTACGCGGCGATCGGTTTCCTGATCTCGATGCTGTGCGGCCTGATGATCGTTCCGCTGGTGCACAACCGGGCGGTGCGGCTGACCACGCGCCGCATGGAGGCGGCCACCCCGCTGTCGATGGCCGAGATCCAGGCCGACAAGGACCAGCTCCGCGCCGAATTCGCCATGTCGGCCCGCCGGCTCGAGATGAGCGTCGACCAGCTCAAGAGCAAGACCACGAGCCAGCTCGCCGAGCTCGGCAAGAAGACCGATGCGATCAACCGCATGAAGATCGAGCTCGGCGAGAAGAACGCCGCGATCTTCGCGCTGGAGGCGCGCGAGAAGGCGATGAAGGATCAGCTTCGCGCCACCGAGGAAGAGTTCTCGGCCAAGACGGAGCTGTTGCGCAACGCCGAGCAGGCGCTGACCGACAAGCAGGGCGAGCTCGGCAAGATCAACGCCGAGCTCAACGACCGCGCGATGACCGCCGACAGCCGCCAGATCGAACTGGTCGCGGTGCGGACCCAGGTCGAGGAGCTGAAGAACCGGGTCGGCGATGCCGCCAGGGAATTCGCGGCAACCGAAGCCCGCCTCGCCCAGGAGCGCAGCCAGTCGGAAACCGCGACGCGCGACCTCACCGACGCGCGCGGCCGGGTCGAGAATCTGAGCCAGCGCGTCACCGATCTCGACCGCCAGCTCGTCGCCCAGGTCAAGGAAGCCGAGATGCTCGGCAACCGGGTCAACGACCTCGAGACGCGGCTTGCGACCCAGGGCAAGCTGCTTGCCGAGCGTGAATTCGAGAACGGCCAGTTGAAGCAGGCCAACGCCGCCGCCGAGCGGACCGTGCAGGAGCTGCGCGAGGAGATCGCGGCAGCGGGCGGCGGCAAATCCTCCGCGCTCGACAAGCTGCGGCAGGAGAAGGCTCAAGTCGAGGAGCAGCTGCGCACCGTCAGCGACGAGCGCGGCAAGCTGCAGCGCGACATCAACGCGATCCAGCAGCAGGCCGAGAGCTCCTGGGCGACCGAGCGGATGGAGAATGCGCTGTTGCGCGAGCGCATCAACGACATTGCCGCCGAGGTGGCCAAGCTCGCGATCCAACTCGAGGGCCCGAATTCGGCGATCGAGGCCATGCTGGCGGCGGAGCCGACGGTGCCGGCCAAGGCGGCTGCCAAGCCCGCCAACGGCGTCTCGCCGGGCAGCGGGTTACCCGAGGGCGGCGGCACGCTCGCCGAGCGCATCCGGGCGCTGCAGTCACACGCCTCCCGCGCCCGCCAGCAAGGCGCCTGATTCCCGCAGGGTTTGGCTTGACACCCCTACCCGGCACTTCGTAAATCGCACGCTCTGACGAAGCGCCTTAATCGACCGGCCGCCGACCAGCGGCCTTTGGCACGTCACATCCCGGACGCATAGCTCAGCGGGAGAGCGTTCCCTTCACACGGGAGAGGTCCAAGGTTCGATCCCTTGTGCGTCCACCATCCTGCCTCCTGAACTCTGCCAGGTGCGAACGATTGTCGACATTCTGCTGTCCTCCGGGACCGCCTCACAAAAATGTCGAAAACAACCCCATGCAAAGTAGCCGAGGCGAGCCGGATCAACGGGTTACGCCATTTCCGAATTTTGATTAACTCGTCGCGCAAAACACCGGCAGGCCAGCGGCGCCGATCTCGGCGATGCGGCCCGGCATTCCGGCTCACTGCCGGCGGCGCTGCGGTGCGGATGACGGCTTGGCGTTGCGCCGGCTGAGCTCGCCGAGCAGGTCGCGAACGGCGCCGTCGAGTTCGTCGGGTGGCGGGATGGCGTGATCGGCGTGCTGCGTGCCGGCCCGCCGATACCAGCCGGAGGCGGAGCTGTCGTCATTCGCGGCGCGAACCTGCGGCGCGCGAACGTGAGCGCGCGAGGCGGATCCCCGCCGCCGGCGCGAGATCAGCTCGCGTGCGCCGTACCCCGAGATGAAACCGATCCCGGCGACGAGAGCGACAATCAGAAGCTCAAGCATCGTGTTGCCCCCAATCACCGTGCCGCAATGCAATATGCGCGACAATGCGGCGGCGGCTTGACCGGGCCGGTTCCTTTTCACTGTATCGAGCACAACCCTGCCCCTCGGAATCGTACGGGGTTTTGTTTGCAGGCCTCCTCGGCTACCTTCCCGGAACTCGCGGGGGCCGGAGTCTGGATGCGCAAGGGCAACGACTACATTTTGAAGCTGCGGCCTTGGTCATTGTCGACATTCGTCGTCGCCCTGCTTGCGGTGGTGCTGGCCACCGCGACCCAGGAGATGTTCTCGAGCTTCGGCATGCAGTTCTATTTCGCGGGCTTCGTGCCGGCGATCCTGATCGCCGGCCTGATGGGCGGCGCGCCCGCCGGCGCGTTTGCGACCATCATCACGGTACCGATCGTCTGGTGGGCGTTCATGCCGCCCTATTTCGAGTTCGGCTGGCCGACGGCCGGCGACTATGACAGCCTGGCGATGTTCCTGCTGTCGAGCGCGCTCTTGGTCTGTTTCTCGCAGCTCTATCGGGAAGCGCTGGCAATTCTGCGGAAGTAGCGGACGACCCAAGCCGCGGCCCGGCCGCCGGCGATAGCGCACCGTTGCCTTGTCGTGGATCGTTCGCTCTCAGATCCCGAACATCCAGATCGCGACGATGGTGGCCAGCGTTGCCACGCCGCTGATGGTCCAGCCCGCCGCGTAGAAGGTGTCCTCGGGGGCGGTGTCGAGCACCGTATTGGTGGTTTCCGTCATTGACCGCCAGCGCATGGCGTCTCTCCTCGGAACTCCTGCCCGGCCAGATAACGCGGCGCCCGGTTCCCGGTTCCGCGGCGGCCATGCCGTTCACGCAGAGCTCACGGATTGCTGATCGGTGCCGCGGAACCCTGCGACATTCTGTCCCGTTGAGGCTCGCCGGAAACCAACTTGGGAGAACATCCGATGCGAACACTGATCCTCGCCGCCACCGCCCTTGCCTTCGTCTCGTCCGCCGCGCTCGCGCAGGACAAGGCGGGCGGCAGCCCGGCCCCCGCCGCGCAGAGCGGCGACACCGCGACCAAGGGCGAGGCGGCCAAGGCGCCGAAGAAAGCGAAGAAGACCGCCAAGAAATCGAGCGCCAAGACCGGTGCCAAGACCGGTGCCGCCACGACCGGCAGCGATGCCACCAAGCAATAAGCAGAAACAATCGCTCGGTGATCCACCTGGCGATCGCGGACTTGGCGATCACGGAAAAGGCCGCCCGAAGGCGGCCTTTTTACTGTCTCGGTGCGGATGTTGCATCGGCCCGTCGCGTCGCAATCGAGTGCGCCGACCACCTCGGGCAGTGGAAAGTTGGGGCAGTGGAAGTTGGATCAGTGCAGGCTGGACCAGCGAATTCAGGTGCGGGAGGGGGAGCGAAAGAGTTGCGGAGCTGATAATCCGCACCGCCATCGGATCGTTCTGAAAATTGACCACCAGCTCCAGGAATTGCTCCACCTCCCGCACCTTCTGTTGTGCCGCGCGTGCAGGGGCGACGCATGATCCAAACGGGCTATCACTGCAAACGCGAGGAAAGATTCATCGATAGACTTAATGCGGAGCGCCATTGTCGCGCCTGTTCGCGAGCCCGCTCTCGCGTAGCCGCTCGGCAAACCAGAGCGATGTCGCGCTATCGATGGCTCCGCCGGCATAGACCTCGGTAAAGCTCACCCCGCCTTGTCCGACGATCACCAGCACGCCCATCGCATAGGCAAACCAGACATTCGGGTCGGTCAGCGCCTGCAGCTTGCGCTGATCGTGCTCGATCGGCTGGTGATTGCTGTCCTTGCGCAGTTCGATGGCCAGGAGATTGTTCGGGATGTCGCGCTGATGCACGACGATATCGGGATAGATCGACTTGCCGAGATGGTCGTCGGTCGAGCTCCCTGAGCCGCGCGGCAGCCGCAGCGTGCGTTCGCCGAGCCGGTCGTAGTTGCAATCGACCTGCCAGCCGGAAAATTGCCGCTCGACATAGACCGCCAGCCGGTGAGTGAGCGTTCGCTCGCCGAGATCGCGCTCCAGCAGGAACATCTCCTGCGCATAGAATTCCTCCACGGCGGCGATCACCTTGTTCAGCTCGGTCTGCATCGACGCCTCCGACTGGACTGGGCCGCCGCCGCGGCCTTTCAGCTACGCCTCTACATATGCACTTCGATCAGCCGCGGTCCCGGCTCCGCGACGGCTTCCGCGAGCGCCTTGTTGAACTCGTCGGCGGTCGTCACCGCCCTGCCCGGTACCCCCATGCCCCTGGCGAGTGCGACGAAGTCGAGCGTCGGCCGGTCGATCTTCAGCATGTCCTGAGCCCGCTTGCCCGGCTCGCCGGCGCCGACGCCGTCGAACTCGCCGCGCAGGATCTGATAGATGCGGTTGGCGAACACAATGGTCACGACGTTGAGCCCTTCGCGCGCCTGGGTCCACAGCGACTGGATCGTGTACATCGCGCTGCCGTCGCCGACCATGCAGATCACCTTGCGGTCCGGACAGGCGACCGCCGCGCCGGTTGCCACCGGCGTCGAGAAGCCGATCGAGCCGCCCATGTTCTGCAGCCAGTCATGCGGCGCGGCCGCCGCCGTCGGCGGGAAGAAGCCGCGGCCCGTGGTGACGGATTCATCGACCATGATGGCGTGCTCGGGGATCGCGCACGCAATCGCCTGCGCGATCGTGGCGTGGTCGAGCGCACCGGTCGGCTTGACCAGTTCCTGCAATTGCTGCGGCTTGACGTCCTGCGCGGTCGCATGCAGCGCGCCCGCGAGCGCCTCGAGCGCCGCGACCGAATTCTCGCCCCAGGCGGTCATGCGATGCACCTCGCAGCCTTCCGCCTTCAGCATGCTCGGCTTGTTCGGATAGGCGAAGAACGCCACGGGATCGTTGGCCTCGACCAGCACGATGTGACGGAATTTCTTCAGGATCGGCAACGCCTGCTCGATCACATAGGGAATGCGGTTGATCGAGAAACGGCCGCGGCCGCGCGCCATGCGCGGGTGATAGGTCTGGCCCATCACCGTGCAGCCGGTCTTGCCGGCGATGCGCTCGGCGAGCGCCAGCCCGTGCTCGGTCAGCGCGCTGCCGGTGACGAGCAGCAGCGTATGCGCGGCATCGCCATGCAGGATCTTCGCCGCGGTGTCGACCGCCTGCGGCGAATAGCTCGGACGCTGCGTGTCCACGGGCACCTCGGCGATGCCGTCGGCTTCGTTCCAGGCGGTGTCGGCCGGCAGGATCAGGGTCGCGATCTGCGGCGGCGCGCTCCTGGCGGCGGCGATCGCAGCCGCGCCGTCGGCGGCGACCGACTTGGCATCCGGCGAGGTGCGCACCCAGGACGACATCGGCCGCGCCAGGCCCTCAATGTCCGACGTCAGCGGAGCATTGTAGCCGATGTGGTAGGTGGCATGCTGACCGACGATGTTGACGATCCCGGAATGCGCCTTCTTGGCGTTGTGCAGATTGGCAAGGCCGTTGGCGAGGCCGGGCCCGAGATGCAGCAGCGTCGAGGCCGGCGTTCCCTTCATGCGGAAATAACCGTCGGCCGCACCGGTCACCACGCCTTCGAACAGACCGAGCACGCAGCGCATGCCCGGGACCTTGTCCAGCGCCGCGACGAAATGCATCTCCGAGGTGCCGGGATTGGTAAAGCAGACATCCACGCCGCCTGCGACCAATGTCCGCACCAGACTTTCCGCACCATTCATGCTCTCGCTCCCGTTTCGAGATGTTCTTGAGGTCGCTCAGAGCATGATCCGATCCGATTGAATCGGATCATGCTCGTATCCTTTTGTTTGGTCGCATTTTCTTCACGCGAACCGGTGCCTACTTCGCTCGAAAACGCTCCAGCTTTTGTTTGGTCGCGTTTTCTTGACGCGAACCGGTACCCACTTCGCTCGAAAACGCTCCAGATCAACCATTCTTCAGCCGCTTCGTCAAAGGCTTGGCCGGACAATGCAGGTATCGCTTCCGATCTGTTGCCTTTTTAAACCGTGTTGTTCGAAAATGCCTGAGGTCACGGCTTCGTCGCTTGCGAAACGCCGGCAGTTGTGGCCTCTCTGACTGCATATTTGATTGTTCGCGAGGACGACGACCATGCGCCCGATTGCCTTGATGTTTGCCGCGCTCACGATCCTGGCAGGTGCCGGCCAGGCCCACGCCCAGTTCTTCGACTCCCGCGGCTATCAGTCCGAAGCCCCGAGCTTCTTCGGCGGCGGCGGCGTAAGCCCGATCCCGCGCACCACCGTCAACTACCCGACCAACTACGCCCCCGGCACCATCGTGGTGAACACCGCCGAGCGCCGGCTCTATCTGGTGCTGGCGAACGGCCAGGCGCTGCGCTACGGCATCGGCGTCGGCCGCGACGGCTTCCGCTGGAGCGGCGTCCACCGCATCTCCGCAAAGAAGGAATGGCCGTCGTGGACGCCGCCGTCGCAGATGCTGCGCCGCCGCCCCGATCTGCCGCGCCACATGAACGGCGGCATCGAGAACCCGCTCGGCGCGCGCGCGATGTATCTCGGCTCGACGCTCTACCGCATCCACGGCTCGAACGAACCGGAGACGATCGGCCAAGCCGTCTCGTCGGGCTGCTTCCGCATGACCAACGACGACGTCACCGACCTCTATGGTCGGGTCTCGGTCGGCACCACCGTGGTGGTGAAGAACAACTGATCGCGTCGATTTCAACGGAACCAGGCGCCGCCATTCGGCAAGATCGCTGATCCCGCCGCCTTGATCCCTCCTTGCGCTGCCGCAAACCTTGCGGCAGCGTTGTCACAATGCCCCAGCACCGTCCTTCGATCCTCGTCCTTCTTGCCGTAGCGCTCGCCGCTTGCCTCGCTGATGCCGCGCTGCCCGCGGCCGCCAACGAGGTACCGGCGATCGCCGCGCGCCAGCGCAACGAGAAGAAGGTCTTCACCGACGCCGAGATCGTGGAGGGCTTTCTGAAAACCGCGTTCGGCGCCGAATATCATCTCGCCGGGCGGGTCGACCGAATCCGCAAGTACGACAGTCCGGTGCGCGTGTTCGCCGACGGCAGCCGCGCCGACCGCAAGGCCCAGCTCGCCAGGGTCGTCGCCGACATCCGCAGCAAGGTGCAGCATCTCGACATCGCGATAACCGAGAACAACGAAGCGGCCAATGTCGTGGTCAAGCTGGTGCGCGACCGCGAGCTGTACCGCACGATCGCGACTTTCTACGGCCAGGAGCGCGCCAGGGAGATCCGCTCCTCGCTCGACCCGCAATGCCTGTCCGGCTTCCGCAAGAACGAGAACTACGAAATCGAGCATTCCGACGTGATCCTCACCGTGGACAACGGCGATTTCGTCTTCCTCGACTGCGCCTATGAGGAGCTGTTGCAGTCGCTCGGCCCGATCAACGACACCGCCACCGTGCCCTGGACCATGTTCAACGACAACGTCTCGATGGGCTATTTCGACGTCTACGACCAATATCTGCTCAACCTGCTCTACGACCCCCGCATCAAGCCCGGCATGACCGTGCAGGAGGTCAAGGCCGTGCTGCCCGCCGTCCTCGCCGACGTCCGCGCCTGGGTGGCGAAGGTGAACCATCTGGAGTGAGGGTGGCGGCCTCCGTCGATCGGCGCACACGCTCGCGGCATTCACAGCCGTCGTCCCGGCGAAGGCCGGGACCCATACGCCGCAGGGTCACGTTGTTGAACAGGCAGTGGCCCCAGCGTCGAACAACAATTCGCATTCGTGGTAATGGGTCCCGGCCTGCGCCGGGACGACACTGAGGTTGTTGCGCCGCTTGTGAATCATGCATCCGCGTTCTCGCGACATGAGCGCGCGATCTCCCCAATCGTCGTCCTGGCGAAAGCCAGGACCACCGCACTTGATGATGAACGAGATCGCGGCCACAGCATCGCGCAACAATTGACATTTGGGGTAATGGGTCCTGGCTTTCGCCAGGACGACGAGGATGGTTCTCGCGCGACGTAACGTAGCGTCATTGCGTAGTCCTCGCCCGGCTTTGACCGGGCGATCCAGTATTTCCAGAGACAGTCATTGTTGAACCGCGCGCACCGGAAGGCATGGTTGCGTGGCGGCGGTCCTGAATTCTCGCATTGGTTGTATTATAATCGCATGACAATGCACGACGCAGGTCGGATGCGCGCCAAAAAAGTGTGCTATAAGCACGTGCGATGATCGAGCTTCCCCGTACCCAGGCCTTGCGTTGCTTCATCACGGTTGCCCGTGAAGGCACGGTATCGCGCGCAGCGGCGATGCTGAAGCTGACCCAGCCCGCGGTCAGCCTGCAGCTGAAGGCACTCGAGGAAAGCACCGGGCTGCAGCTGTTCAACCGCACACCTGCCGGATTCACCCTGACCGAGGCCGGCGCCGCGCTGCTGCCGCTGGCGCACCGGGCGGTGGCGGCCGCGTCCGACTTCAAGACGATGGCGGACTCGCTGAACGAGGCACAGCGCGGCACGCTGCGCGTCGGCACCATCCTCGACCCCGAATTCACCCGGCTCGGGCCGTTCGTGCGCAGCCTTGCGATGTCCTCGCAGCGCACCGAAGTCTTCCTGCGTCATGGCGTGAGCGACGACGTGCTGGCGCAGATCGGCCGCGGCGAACTCGACGTCGGCTACTATGTCGACGCCACGCCGCAGGACCAGCTCGTCCATCACAGCTTCACCGAACGGACCATCGTGGACGGCCGCTACCAGCTCGCCCCGCTGCTTTGCTACGACTACCGGGTGATCGCACCGATCGCCTGGCGCGACCGGGTGATGGGCAAGGGCTGGGCCGAGCTCGCCGAGCTGCCCTGGCTCGCGACACCGCCGCACTCCGGCCACCGGCGGCTGCTCGACGACATCTTCCGACCGCTCGGCGCATTGCCGAAGCGGATCGGCTACACCGACCAGGAAGAGGCGATGATCGACTTCGTCGAATCCGGCCTCTGCCTCAGCCTCGCACGCGACAACGTGCTGGCGCCGCGGATGGCGCGGCCGCATCAGTTCGTGGTCGCCGACAAGGTGAAGCTGACCTGCGATCTCTCCTTCGCCAGCCTCGCCGCCCGCCGCCAGGAGCCGGTGATCGCCCACGCCTTCGCAAGCGTGCGCGCGGTATGGAATATCAAGCCGACGATCGCCGGCGCCGGTCCGACGCGGACACGGAAGGTCGCGAAGAACGTGTGACGCAGACGCTCGGCTTAGGCCGCGGCGACCAGCGGTCTCGTCATGTCAGCCATCGTGGGCACCAGCGACGGCGCTTCACAGTCCTGCAGAGCGAGCTCGTTGACCAGCTCGCGCAGCCTTGGCGGCAGATCGGCGTAATCGCCACGCAGGGCGTGGCGCAGCCGTTCGCCAATCTCTTCGCAGATGGCGCGCGCGTGCTCGGACGCAATCGGATGAGGCTCAATCATGGACGTGGACCGCCGGCGATGACCGCGCGCCGTCCCACTGCACTTCCGCAACCACGGATCCCGCATGTGCACATGCGATCAAGACGAGGATCCGAACAATGCTGAACATGGTTCGTACTCCCTTTTCCTGTCCTTCAATAACAGCAGGTCGTTGCCGCCCGATTAGGGAAACTGGTTCTCACGGCCTTTAAGGGATTGGTAAACGCGAGGTTGAGGACGGGCGGAGCCCGCTCAAGAGCTCCGGACGATGTCGGCCTCGCCATCCCCGTTCCCCGTTTCGGCACCCCAGCCGATCAGGGCAGAACTCGAGCAGGCGCAGACCCTGCCCGCGCCGCCCAATGTCCCCAATCAGGGGGACAGACGGATCGGGCGGAATCAATATGATGCGCGACCGGACGGCGGTCGGCTATCATCGGCCGCAGATAAAAAGAACCTGCTGGGAGGAGTTGCAATGAAGCTGGCCATGGCCGGACTGTTGACATTTGCGAGCGCGATCCTGATTGCGCCGGGCGCGCGTGCCGACATCAAGGTCGGCGTCGTGGTGTCCGGATCCGGACCGGGATCGGCGCTCGGCCAGCCGCAGATGCGCACCATCGCCGCGCTGCCGAAGGAGATCGGCGGCGAGAAGGTGACCTATATCGCGCTCGACGACGAGTCCGACCCGACCAAGGGCACGCAGAATGCGCGGCGCCTCGTGATCCAGGACGGCGTCGATATCCTGATCGGCTCCTCGCTCACCCCGGTGACCATGCCGATGCTCGACGTCGCCGTGGAGAGCAAGACGCCGATCATCTCGCTCGCGGCGGCGACCGCGATCGTGCAGCCGATGGACGACCGCCGCCGCTGGGCGTTCAAGGTGGTGCCCAATGACGACCTGATGGCGGCGGCGATCCTGAAATACATCGCCAAGTCCGGCATCAAGACGCTCGGCTATATCGGCGTCTCCGACGGCTATGGCGAAGGCTATTACAAGGAGGTGTCGCGGCTCGCCCCGCAGCTCGGCCTCACCGTGACGACGCATGAGGTCTATGCGCGGGCCGACACCAGCGCGATGGGCCAGGCGCTCAAGGTGATCGCGACCAATCCGGAAGCGGTGTTCATCGCCTCCGCCGGCACGCCCGCCGTGCTGCCGCAGGAGGCGCTGCGCAGCCGCGGCTATGCCGGCAAGATCTTCCAGACCCATGGCGTGGCCTCGGAGGAGTTCATCAAGCTCGGCGGCGCCAATGTCGAGGGCGCGATCTTCACCGGCGAAGCCTTCACCATCGCCGACGATCTGCCGGCGAACGATCCGTTCCGCCAGGTGCGCGACGAGTTCGTGTCGTCCTACGAGAAGGCCAACGGCTCGAGGCCGAACATCTTCGGCGCGCATCTGTGGGACGCCGTCACGCTGTTCAAGCGGGCGGCCGCGAATGCGCTCAAGACCGCAAAGCCCGGCACGGCGGAATTCCGCGCCGCGCTGCGCGACGAGCTCGAGCGCGGCAAGGACGTCTACCTGAACAACGGCCTCTCGACCATGAGCCCGACCGATCACAACGGCTATGACGAGCGTTCGGCGTTCCTGATCAAGGTCGAAGGCGGCAAGTTCAGGCTGGTGAAGTAGCGAGGGAGCGTCGGCGGCTGCGCCGTCACACCTTGCCGGCGCCGCTGCAGATGCCCTTCAGCGCCTGCCATTCGGCCGATGACAGCAGCGGCGGACCGTCGGGCCGGCTGGCGGCATCGGCCTTGTCCATGCGCGCGAGGCGGTCCTCGGTCAAGGGATGGCTGGAGACGAGCGAGAGCCCCTTGCCGCCCTCCTTGCCGGTGACGCGGAACATCAGTTCGCCCATCGGCTTGGCCGGACGGCCGAGCTTGTGCATGGTCTCGATCGCGAAGCTGTCGGCGTTGGTCTCGGCGTCGCGCGAATAGGACGACGTCACCAGCGAGCGCGAGGCGAAGATCAGCGCGCCGGAGCCGGTGACGTCACCGAACAACAGCCCGATCAGGAACGAGGTGCCGCCGTTGTGGATCAATTCGCGCATGCTGTCGCGGTGCCGGAGATGGCCGAGCTCATGCGCCAGCACGCCGGCGATCTCGTCGGGGTTCTCGGCTTTCTCCAGCAACCCGTCGAACAGATAGACCTTGCCGCCGGGCAGCGCGAAGGCGTTCGGCACCGACGTCGCCAGCACGCCCGACTGCACCGACGTATCGAAGCCTGCGGACTGCCGCAACTTGCCGACCAGCTTCGCGAAGGCCGCCTGGCCGGCCGGATTGCTGCAGGGCTTGCCGTCGAACAGAACCTTGACCTGCGCCTCCGCGACATCGCCGATGCGGCGCTCGAACGAGTCGGGCACCAGCGGCGTCAGCCGCTCGGCGGCCAGAGGCACGCCGAACAGCACCACCAGCACGATCGACACCGCGGCCGCGAGCGACCAGCCGACGATCGCGGCGACGCCCCTGCGGTTCGGCAAATCCGCCTCGAGCGTGTCGCAGCGCGCGACCAGCGCGGCGATCAGCCCGGCGTCGCGGATGTCGAGCCGCGCCAGAGGCGGTGCGGTCAGGCAGCTCAGCCGCAACAGGCCGGACGGGCTGTCGGCGCGGCGGATGTCGTGAAACACCCAGCGCGCGAGCAGTGCGCCGTCTTCGCGGATCTCCAGTGCGTCGGACAGTCTGAGTGCGACGATGCGCCGCCGGTTCGACAGGCCGTCGAAGAAGGCGCCGCCGGGAGCCGGCGCCGCGGAATTGGTCTGACTGGAATCGGATTCCATGGAGCTAGAAGCCCCCGACGTCGAGGCCATCGGCAAAGCCTTCGCCGAGCGCGTTGGCGAGCTCGCCGCGCGCGGTGACGTTGGCGGCCGCCTGGATGTTGTGCACGATGGTCGAGGACAGCACCCGAACCCAGAGATCGCGCATCAGATAGACGCGCAACACCACGTTCAGCGCCAGCGCAAAGGCGAGGTAGCCGATGCCGAGCAGCACGATCAGCGGAATGCTCTTGGCGAACGCCTCGGTCCTGAAGAAGTCCGAGATCGAGGAGCCGTCCATGCTGGCGACCAGCAAGGTGCAGAGCGCGAGATAGGCCGCGAACACCATGCCGAGCAGCACGACCCAGCCGATCACCTTCCAGTACAGGCCGATCAGCGCGCCGCGGCGGAGCGTGGACTCCAGCCTCACTTCGCCGAAACGGATTCCCGACAGCCACCAGCGCCACTCGACCGCCTTGAACGCGGCATAGGCGAACGGGGCGAAGATCGTGCTGTAGAGCGCGAACGGCATCAGGACCCAGAGCCACCAGCCCCGCGCGAAGAACTCCCAGCCGCGGCCGTCGAACGAGCCTTGAAGGTCGCCGTAATAGGAGTGCCGCATCTTGTAGCGTTCGAGCGCCGCCTCGCGCCACGGCAGCGCGAGGCCGAGCGTGATCACGACCAGCACGCCCCAGAGCGAGGCCTTGAGCGCATAGACCCAGCCCGAGCCGCTCATCCAGAAGCGGACGCCGCGCCACACGGTGCGGGTCAGGCGGTAACGCCGCGCGCGATAGATCGCGAACTGGCCAAACAAATAGAAGAAGGCGACCAGCGGCAGCGAGGCGAACGCCTTGAAATGCTCCGCCTCGATGCCGATCAGGAAGTAGCCGAGATAGATCGGCACCAGGATCGCGAGCGCGACCAGGAAGCCGATCAGGAGCTCCTTGCCGCGGCCAGTATATTCCGGCGCGTCGCCATCGATCTGGCTGTTCGACCACAGATGACGGCGGATGTCGGTGGTGAGCCAGAACCGGTAGAAGCCGACCGTGACCAGTTCGAGCCCGGCGCCGCGCGCGACCAGGCGAAAGAACTCCTTCCGGTTCCCTGAAAACGCCACCGGCATCGGCGGCGGGGCCGGTTGCGGAGGCGGCTGCGGCGGCCCCAGCGGGGTCCAGCTCATGTCGTTCACGGGATGGCTCCTGGCGGGACAATCTCTGGGTATCAAAAGCACAGATTTGTCGTCGCGAGTGTGATCCAGGTTTCACACAAGGTCGAGATCGCCGGCCGATTTTTGGCGGGATGCGGTTGGCCATGCCTTAACGGCAATGCCGGAAAGCGCGCAGTCCTCGATCGACCGCCGGCGTCGAACCCCCGGGCGGCAATGACATACTTAACGATCAGGCGATGGAGGCGAAGCCGCCGCCGCAAAGCGAGGAAACCGCAGCGATGAACAGATGGATCCTGTCAGCATGCCTCCTGACGCTCACGGCAGCTCCGGCCGCTGCCGTCGACGTGCGGCTCGATTCCTATCGCAATCCAAAGAGTGAGAATTTGCGCATCTTCAATCACATGTACCTCGACGGCGTCAGGGGCGGCCTGATGGCGTCCAATGCCTGGCTGAAACGGCATGGCGGCCAATTGTTGTTCTGCATGCCCGACGACCTCGCACTGAGCAGCGAGCAGACCGAAGAGATCATGCTCAAGTCCGCCGACAAGCGGTCGGCGAAAGGTGAGATGGTGATCGCTCTCCTGCTGCTGTGGGGGATGCAGGACACCTACCCCTGCGAAAAGCCCGCCGGCGAGAAGACCGGCAGTCAATAAACGGCGCCGGCACCGTTCGCACGCCGCCGCCCGGCCAGATCAAACGCCGTTTCAAACGGGCGTGGTCGCGGCCGCAGCCCCTCCCCGCCGGAAAAGCCCGGATTCGGCCGCTTTGGCCTGACATCAATGCGGCCAAATGCGCGTCGAGAGCCCTTGCGCAAACCGCGGAATGAGAATGTAATTCGGTAAAACATGCCGCGCCGGCCATGCCCCGGCAGCTCAAACGGTTGAGGAGCCGCTCATGCACGGGACCATCGATCTCGTCGACAACACGAATCTGGACGCCGCACGCGAACGCGCCAATTCGCTTGCGCTTTCGGACTACGATCCCGGCAATCCCGAGCTGTTCAAGACCGATACCTTCTGGCCGTATTTCGACCGGCTGCGCCGCGAGGATCCGGTGCACTACTGCAAGGACTCGATGTTCGGTCCGTACTGGTCGATCACCCGCTACAACGACATCATGGACATCGAGACCAACCACTCGGTGTTCTCCTCGGCCGCCTCGCTCGGCGGCATCACCATCCGCGACGTACCGCCGGATCTGCGCCGCGAAAGCTTCATCGCGATGGACCAGCCGCGCCATTCGGCGCAGCGCAAGACCGTGGCGCCGATGTTCACGCCGACGCACCTCGACGAGCTCGCCACCAACATCCGCAAGCGCTCGACCGAGTGCCTCGACAATCTGCCGCGCGGCGAGGTGTTCGACTGGGTCGACAAGGTCTCGATCGAGCTGACGACCCAGATGCTCGCGGTGCTGTTCGACTTCCCCTGGGAAGACCGCCGCAAGCTGACGCGCTGGTCCGACGTCGCGACCACCCTGCCCGGCGCCGGCGGCCTCGTCGCCACCGAAGACGAGCGGCAGGCCGAACTGATGGAATGCGCGAGCTATTTCGCAAGGCTGTGGAAGGAGCGCGCGAGCCAGCCGCCGAAGAGCGATCTGCTCTCGATGATGGCGCACAGCGACGCCACTCGGAACATGGACCCGAAGAACTTCCTCGGCAATCTGATCCTGCTGATCGTCGGCGGCAACGACACCACGCGCAACACGCTGTCCGGCAGCATCTATGCGCTGAGCAAGCATCCGGAGCAGTACCGCAAGCTGCGGGAGAACCCGGCGCTGATCGACAGCTTCGTGCCCGAGGTGATCCGCTGGCAGACGCCGCTCGCCCATATGCGGCGCACCGCGCTCGCCGACTACGAGTTCCGCGGACGCCAGATCAAGAAGGGCGACAAGGTGGTGATGTGGTACGTCTCGGGCAACCGCGACGAGGAAGCGATCGAGAAGCCCTACGAGTTCCTGATCGACCGCGCCCGGCCGCGCACCCACATCTCGTTCGGCTTCGGCATCCACCGCTGCGTCGGCCTACGGCTCGCCGAGCTGCAGCTCAAGATCATCTGGGAGGAGATCCTCAAGCGCTTCGACACCATCGAGGTGGTGGAGGAGCCGCAGCGGGTGTATTCCAGCTTCATCAAGGGCTACGAGACGCTGCCAGTGCGCATCGCCGCCTGACGCGTCGCGAGCCAACCGGGATCAAGGAACATGAACGTCCAGACCGCCATCCGTGCCGACCGGGCCGAGTTGCTGCGCCAGGCCCGCGAGGAAGCGTATTCGACACCGCTCAGGGATTTTCATCCCGGCGCGCCAAAGCTGTTCCAGAACGACACGCTGTGGCCGTGGTTCGAGCGGCTGCGCAAGGAAGAGCCGGTGCACTACTGCACCAATGCGCCGATCGAACCGTATTGGTCGGTGGTGAAGTACAACGACATCATGCATGTCGACACCAGCCACGGCATCTTCTCCTCGGACTCCACGCTCGGCGGCATCTCGATCCGCGATGTGCCGCCCGGCTACGACTATCCGAGCTTCATCGCGATGGACCAGCCGAGGCACGCCCATCAGCGCAAGACCGTGTCGCCGATGTTCACACCCACGCATCTCGACGAGCTGGCAAAGCTGATCCGGCAGCGCTCGGCCAGCGTGCTCGACAATCTGCCGCGCAACGAGACCTTCAACTTCGTCGAGCGCGTCTCGATCGAATTGACCACCCAGATGCTGGCGACGCTGTTCGACTTCCCCTGGGAGGAGCGGCGCAAGCTGACGCGCTGGTCCGACGTCTCCACCGCGCTGCCGAAGAGCGGCGTCGTCAACTCGCCGGAGCAGCGGCGGCAGGAGATGGACGAGTGCTACGCCTATTTCTCGAAGCTCTGGAACGAGCGCGTCAACGCCCCGCCGCGCAACGACCTTTTGTCGATGATGGCGCATAGCGACGCCACGCGGCACATGGACCCCGACAATCTGATGGGCAACATCATCCTGCTCATCGTCGGCGGCAACGACACCACGCGCAACACCATGAGCGGCTCGGTGCTGGCGCTGCACGAGCATCCCGACCAGTTCAGGAAGCTGAAGGAGAATCCCGCACTGATCGACACCATGGTGCCGGAGGTGATCCGCTGGCAGACGCCGCTGGCGCATATGCGGCGCACCGCGCTTGTCGACACCGAGATCGGCGGCAAGACGATCAGGAAGGGCGACCGCGTCGTGATGTGGTATGTCTCCGGCAACCGCGACGACGAGGTGATCGATCGTCCGAACGAGTTCATCATCGACCGCCCGCGGCCGCGCATCCACCTGTCGTTCGGCTTCGGCATCCACCGCTGCGTCGGCATGCGGCTCGCCGAGCTGCAGCTTCGGATCGTCTGGGAAGAGATGCTGAAGCGCTTCGACCGCATCGAGGTGGTCGGTGAGCCGAAGCGGGTCTATTCCAGCTTCGTCCGCGGCATCGAGAACCTGCCGGTGCGGATCCCGGGCTGAAGCCAGATTGTCCTTGGCCACAAAGACGATCGGCCCTATGTCTTCCCGGGCGTGGTAGTTGATGCACCGCGTCTTGCAGCTCGGGCCAGTTGACGGAACATGAACCGAAAAGAGCGGCGTGCGGCCGGGAAGCAACGGGACGCGTCCAGCAAAAACGCACCTGCCGTCGGTTCCACGGGTGTCAGCATTGACGGCCTCGCCGCCGAGGCCAGCCGCTTCTACGCGATGCGCCGCTTCAACGAAGCGCAGGAGATCTGCCGGCAGCTTCTCGCGCGCGAGCCTGGCCATGTGCAGAGCCTCAATCTTCTCGGCCTGATGGCGCAGGCTGCCGGCGATCACCGGGCTGCAGCAAAGATGTTCACCAAGGCGATTGCCTCGGACGAGGTCAATGCCGCCTGCCATTACAACGCCGGCAACTCCTACCAGGCACTGGGCAATCGCAGCAAGGCGGCCGCGCATTTCAGCAAGGCGCTGGCGCTCGGCATGGACGCGAAGGCGGTCGGCTTCATCCTGCAGAGCCCGACCGTCACCACCTATGCCGGGCGGATTGCAAGCAAGTGGCCGCTACCGGTCACAAGCGTCGAATTGTTCGGCAGCGAGGGTGTCGCCCCGCTCGCGAACGACCTGTTCCTGCGCTGCGCGATGGAAACCACCACGCTGGCGAGCATGCAGCTTGAGGTGCTGTTCGGATATGCGCGGGCCGAGCTGTTGCGGCTCGCGAGCAAGCCGGATCAGGATGACGTCGACGACGATATCGTAGCCTTTGCCTGCGCGCTCGCGCGGCAGTGCTTCATCAACGAATATGTCTATGCGCAGACCGGGGCGGAAAGCGAAGGCGCGGGCGCGCTGCGCGACCGGTTGCTGCAGGACCTGGCATCAGGCGCTGCGATCATGCCGCTCACGCTGGCCGCTGTCGCCGCTTACTTCCCGCTTCATGCCTTGCCGACGGCGGACGCGCTGCTGCGCCGGGATTGGCCCGCGGCCGTCGCCGGCCTGTTGCGGGTGCAGCTTCGCGAGCCGCGCGAGGAGATCGAAGAGCGCAGCACTATTGCAGCGCTCACTCCGATCACGAACGACATATCCGTCGAGGTGATGCGCCAATACGAGGAAAATCCCTATCCGCGCTGGACCGTCAACCCGTTGACGGCCTTCGCAGCGGATCGGGCGCGGGGAAGGACCGTCGCAACCGCGGACCAGCGAGCCGAACGGGATATCCTGATTGCCGGCTGCGGCACCGGCTCGCACGCGATCCAGATCGCGCAGGTCTATCCCAACGCCCGCCTGCTCGCGGTCGACATCAGCAGGACCAGCCTTGCCTATGCGCGCCGCAAGACGCGGGAGCTCGGCTTGCGCAACATCGAGTATGCGCAGGCGGACATCCTGGAGTTGGCCTCGATCGATCGCAGCTTCGACAGCATCGAGTCGGTCGGCGTGCTGCATCATCTTGCCGAGCCCTTGGCCGGCTGGCGCGTGCTGGTCTCGCTGCTGCGGCCGGGCGGCACGATGCGCATCGGGCTCTACAGCGATCTGGCGCGCCGCGTCATCGTCGAGGCCCGCGATCGCATCGCGGCGCGCAATTATCGCGCCACCGCCGGCGACATCAGACGTTGCCGGCAGGACATCTTCCGCGAAGCCGACAAATGGAAGCCGCTGATCGGCGCCAAGGATTTCTACAGCATGAGCGGCTGCCGCGATCTGCTGTTCAACGTCATGGAACACCGCCTGACGATTCCGGCGATCGCGGCATTCCTGAACGAGCATGGCCTGTCGTTCGAGGGGTTCGAGCCGTTTGACGATCCGGCGGTCCTCGACCGATTCCGCAAGCAGTTTCAGGGCACGGCCGACGAGACCAATCTCGATCAGTGGCACCGCTTCGAGGTCGATCATCCCGAGACTTTCTGGGACATGTACGTGTTCATGGCGGGCAAGAACGCGCGCTGACGGCAAGCTGCTGGAGCGTGAGGAGATGAGGTCGAATAGCGGCCGCGATGGCACCGCGCTCCCTCTCCCCGTTCTTACGGGGAGAGCGTTGGGGTGAGGGGCACTCTCCGCATAAGCGGTGATAGCTGTGTTTGCGGAAACTCCCCCTCACCCGGAACGCATCTAGCGATGCGTTCCGACCTCTCCCCGCACGCGGGGCGAGGTGAGCGGAGTTGGCCGCTCGATTCAAAGTAACCTCTCTAGCGCGCGTGCTGACCCTTGCTGGTCGGCAACGGGCAATTGGTGCAGACCCGGTCGTCGCACATCCGGCAGATCGTGAAGCGATCCATCTCGGATGTGTCCTGCCTTGCCAGCAGCTCGCGGATCAGCGTTGCGAGCTGCTTCCGCTCAGCGACCGACAGCACGTCGAGCAGCGACGTCACGGCTGAAATCCGCGACGCCAGCAGTTCATTCCGGGACGCAGCGCCCGATGCCGTCAGGTGCAAGGCGACTTCGCGGCCGTCCTTGCCCGCCCGGCGTTCGACAAGCCGATCCGAAACCAGCCGATCGACCAGGCGGACCGTTCCGGAGTGCGACAGGCCAAGAATCCGCCTCAGCTTGTCGTTGGTCATGCCCTGGCCATAGCCGATGACGATCAGCGCCGCGGGCGTTTCGCCGCCACGGCCGACGACCTCGCGCGCGCCTTGCTCGATCCGATCCATGACAGCGAGCGACAGCGCGCCCAGCAGATTAGCGATTCCGCTTTCCATGCCGGGAACAATATGTGCGCTGCGCACAAAAAACAACTTGACCAGATATGTGCGCTACGCACATATTTGCCCGGGAGCGCAACGACGACACAAATGGAGAGCAGCGATGACGACCCGAAGCACCGCACTGGCAACGCGTGACGCTGCCGGCAGCGAACCCGCCCTGAAATACGTGCAGGCCAACGGCGTGCGATTTGCCTATCTCGAACAGGGCAGCGGACCGCTCGTCATGTTCATGCACGGCTTTCCCGACAATGCCTGGTCGTACCGAAAGCAGCTGCAGGTGTTCGCGGATGCCGGCTATCGCGCGGTCGCGCCGTTCCTGCGCGGCTATGCGCCGACGGAGATTCCGGCCGACGGCATTTTCGATCCGATCGCGCTGGGCCAGGATCTCGAAGCGTTGATCGCGGCGCTGAGCGACGACGGACAGGCCTACGTCGTCGGCATGGATTGGGGCGGTACGTCAACCTTCCAGGCGCTGGCCACGGCGCCGTCGGCGATCAAGGCCGCGGTGGTCATGAACACCGCGCACCCGATCACAATCCCAAGCCTCCGGAGCGATCCCGATGCCGTTCGATCGGTTTTCCATGTCTATTTCTTCACGGTGCCTGGCGCTCACTCGGCGGTCAACATCGAGGGACTTCCCTTCGTCGACTACCTTTGGAAGCTGTGGTCGCCAACCCTGCAGAACGACGAGCATCTCCGCTCGGTCAAGGAGACGCTCAGCTCTCCCGGCACCATGAAGGCGGCGCTGAAATACTACAATGGCCTGGTCGATGCGGGAGTTGCGGGCCGGCTACCGATCAACGACATGCATACACCGACGCTGACAATCTATGGCGGCAACGATCCGACGGCGCGGTATTCGATCAAGGAAGAGCCGCTCTTCAAGGGACCACATCGGCGCATCGTCCTGCCCGATGTCGGCCACTTCCCGCACCTCGAGCGTGAGGCCGAGGTCACAGGTCTGATCATGGACTGGTTCACAACGCACGCCGCCGACTGAACGGACGCCACCACCTGCGGCCGCGTCAGCCACACCATCCTTCGAATTCTCTGACCAGGAGTGCGCGCAATGGACGCCACGACACAGCAGCACTACGCCGAAGCGTTTCACCGACTTCACAAGCAGGGCGATCCGCTCGTCCTGTTCAACGCCTGGGACGTCGCCACCACCAAGGCGATCGCGAAGGCCTCGCCGGCGGTGGCGACCAGCAGCGGCGCGGTCGCATCCGCGCTCGGCTACGCCGACGGCGAAAATGCCCCGCTCGACATCGTGGAAGGCTTGGTCTCGCGGATGACCGCGTCGGTGCCGGTTCCGGTGTCGATCGATCTGGAGGCGGGTTATGGCGACACGCCGGATGCCGCCGCGCATTCGGCGGCAAGGATCCTGAAGGCCGGCGCGATCGGCATCAATATCGAGGACGGGCTTGTTGGCGCAAAGCGGCAGCTCGCCACTCCGGAGCAGCATGCCGCGAAGATCAGGGCGGTGCGGGACGCCGCGCAGAGACTCGGCGTTCACCTCTTCATCAATGCGCGAACCGATCCGTTTCTGCTGAAGTTCGGCTCGCCCGAGCAATGTCTGGATGAGGCGGCGCGACGTGCGAAGGTCTATGCCGATGCCGGCGCTGATGGAATTTTTGTACCGGGGCTCACCGACCTCATACTGATCGAGAGGTTCGTTCAACTGACGCCGCTGCCCGTCAACATCATGGTGACGCAAGGCGTGCCCGAAATCGGCGAGCTCGCCCGCGCCGGTGTTCGCAGGGTGAGCCTTGGGCCGTGGCCGATGATGGCGGCAATGCGTGTCATCGGACAGGCGGCCGCCGCGGTCGCCACGAGCAAGCAATACGGCGCGTTTCTACAGCCCGGCAGTTGAGCACGTGAGCGCACGCAATGTCACGGTCCGGCCGGACCGTTCAGCCCGTGCCGGCCGGACTACCAGGTTCATGAACGAGTCACTCGATCACTTCGTCTGCGCCGCTGACGACTGAAGCAGAGAACTCGTGGCCAAGCAGTTTGGCGGTCTTCAGGTTGATGACGAACTCGACCTTGGTGACCAGCTGAACCGGAAGATCGGCAGGCTTCTCACCCTTCAGAACCCGGCCGGCGTAGACGCCCGCGCGTCGATGCGACTGCACGAAATCTCCGCCATAGCTCATCAAGCCTCCGGCTGTCGGGAAATCCCGGGTCTGCGTGATTGCGGGAACACGATACTTCAGTGCGAGATCGGCCAATCGCCGGCTGCGAAATGCAAAATAGGGATCGGAGGTGAAAACAAGCGCGTTTGTCGAATCTCTCTCTACGGAAGCAAATACGGCTTCAAACTCCTCTTCCTTGCTTGCCCTCGATATCTGCAGATGGACCCCCAAAGTTTCGGCAGCGGCCTGAAGCTTCTGCAGTTGCGAGCTGGCCGTTGGACTTGTCGGGTTGGTCACGACCCCCAACGTTTTCGCCGCCGGCAGAAGTTCGTGCATCAACTCGAGCCGCTTCGGCGACACGTCGACGCTCAGGCTCGAGATTCCCGTGATGTTGCCTCCCGGCCGCGACAGGCTGTCCACCACACCCAGCTGAACGGGGTCGCCGCCCATCTCGAAAACGATCGTCTTGGTGACGCCGGCAGCTTTGGCGGCAAGCGCGACGGGGGCGCCGCCGGGCGCAACCACCACATCGACGTCGCGCGCGATCAATTCGCCGGCCAGTGCAGGTAACCGGGCATATTGCCCATTGGCCCATCGATATTCGATCGCAACGTCGCGGCCCTCGACAAAGCCGGCTTCACGAAGTCCCTGGTGGAAAGCCTTCAGCCGGCTGCCAAACAACTCCGGCGATTCCGGACAAAGATAGCCGATCACAGGCATCGACGGCTTCTGCGCCCGCGAGGATGTGGTCCAGGCCGCGGCGGCGGCCATCAACAACAGGACCTCACGCCGGCTGCCGCGTCCGTGGGATGCTGCTGCACGAGAATGAGCGCAACTCATGCTCTATCGACCCGCTGGCGTTCGCCGTCGGCGGAAGTATATCCCACGATCCGAAACCAGTCGCCAATGGACTGCACCGAACCGCTCCGGCCGGCATCGGCCAACACACATCAAAAAGATATTCCGAACACCGGAATGGCGTCATCGAAGCCCTTGATTTGGCGACTCCCGATATCCTCCAGGGAGCGCTTGCCTCTGACGCTTGCGGCGGTCCCTGCGTCCATCAGGATTTCCCGATCTGCGGCAGATGCGCACAGGCGGGCGGCGAGATTCACGACACTGCCGATGGCCGTGTAATCGAGCCGGTCTTCGTAGCCGATCCGCCCAACCGTCGCCGATCCACTGGCAAGCCCTATTCCAAAGCCAACCTGGTAGCCCCGCGACCGCCAGCCGCCGATCAAGCCCTGCACGCGCTTCTGCATTTCGGTCGCAAGGTCGACGGCTCTCAGCGCCGGCTCCTCGACCGGCACGGGTGCGTTCACCAGCACCATCAACCCGTCTCCCGAGAAGCTGATGAGGGTTGCTTCGAACCGCGCAATGACCCTGCCCAGAACCTCATAATATTCGGACAGCACGCTCATGACTTCCTCGGGAGCGACGCCCGCGGAAAACGCGGTGAACCCGCGCAAGTCACAGAACACAACGACGACGTCGGTGCGGCGGCCATCCAGCACGCTGTCATCGCCGGCACGATCGACGAGATCGGCGACTTGAGGCGCGAGAAACCGCTTGAGCTTCGCGATCCGCTCCTGGTGCTGCTGCGCCAGCGCGAGCTCGCCGGCCATCCTGTTGAAGCTGCTTGCCAGACGCTGAAATTCGTCCCCGGTCTGGATCGAAATGCGGTGCTCGAACGATCCGGCGCCGATCCGCTCCGTCCCCTCCTCGAGCAGCCTGATCGGCTCGGTCATCCGGTGCGCGAATGCATAAGCGAGCAGCCCTGCAAATACGGTGCTGCCTGCGAGAAGCACTGTGGTCCGTCGCAACGCGGCATAGATCGGGGCGTAAGCCTCGGAGAGCGGCTGCGCCACCACGACGGTCCAATCGGGACCCGCCACCGGAGCCGCGCGGGCAGCAACCGGACGTCCCTGTCCGTCGCGGCCCGTTGCAAAGCCCGCTCCCGGGCCGATCGCGTCGCGTATGGTGCGAAACGGCTGGGAGGTTGTTTCTTCCAGCCCGCGGAGGACGAGGCTGATGTCGGGATGGGCAATGAGACGGCCCGGCCGGTCCAGCACGAAGGCGAGGCCCGTCTCTCCCACCTTGATCGCCGATACGACATCCCAGATCAGCTTGAGATTGACTTCGGCGATGACAGCGCCGACCGCGGATCGGTTACCCACGAGCGCAATGGTCAAATACGGCTCTGAGCCTCTGTTGTAGCTGACATCGCTGAACCAAACCTGGCGTGCGTGGGCGCCGACCAGCGCAGGTTCAGCCGATCGGTCGATACGACTTTCAATTCGATTGAGGCCGACCCGTGAGACGTAGAGACGCTCCAACCCATTGTTGTCGATGAGTGTCAGGCTGACGACGGCCGGCGCTTGACGAAACAGACGCAACGCATCGGTTCGGCGTCCCTCATCGACCTCGTCGGTCCAGGGAAGCTGGACCAGCCAGCCGAGCTGGCTTGCAATGTCGGAGATGAAGTTATGAATTTCAGCGGCCGCGGAAGCCGCCTGAACACCGAGCAACTGGTCCAGCCTTGCGCGCTGATCGCGGTAACCGAACCAGGCTTCGATCGACCCGTTGATCACGAGCGGAAGCGCGACGGCCAGGAACAGCGCGAGAAAATACTTTGGGAAGAGGCCGCGAAACCGATCTCGGACAATCATGCCCTGATCCCTGAAAATGCGACGGATATATCGATATGCGAAATGAAGCCTTGAAAATGAAGCCCGGCGCTGCCGCCAACCGGCATCTTCTAGCATAGAGCATCGTCTTAGGCCGTAATGGGGCTGTTGCTCGACCCGACCAAAAGACGCAGCCGGCTCCGGCCGCCATTTCGCTTGCGTCGGCCCTGCAAAACCTTGGGCCCTATAAAATTCCGGCATAGCTGGGCGAGCCAGATGCGAAGAGAATAAACCCCTGACCTGGCTTAAAGCCAGCGGTGTGAGGACGCGCCCATGCGCGTCCCTTGTATTGACGCGTTTTTCTTCGCGAACCGGTACCCGGTTCGTTCGAAAACGCCACCGCCGAGGCCATGATGGACCAGATTGCCGTTCACCAGGACAGCGCGACCAGCCGGGACTGGCCGGTTGCGATCTACCGCACGCTGAAGAGCTTTGGCGTGGCACAGGTGTCCTACGTTCCCGATGCGGGACATTCCAAGCTGATCAAGCTGTCGCACGCCGATGCCGACATCAAGACCACGGTGCTGACGACAGAGGAAGAGGGCGTGGCGCTTTCGGCCGGCGCCTGGCTCGGCGGCGATCGCGCGGTGCTGTTGATGCAATCGAGCGGCGTCGGCAATTGCGTCAACATGCTGTCGCTGATGGCGAGCTGCCGTTTCCCGCTGCTCACCTTGGTGACGATGCGCGGCGAATGGGCCGAATTCAATCCCTGGCAGATCCCGATGGGCCGGGCGACGCCGCAGGCGTTCGAGATCATGGGCACCACCGTGCTGCGGCTGGAGAACCCCGATGATGCCGAGGAGGTGATCTCGGCCGCCGCCTCGCTCGCCTATGACGGCGACCAGCAGGTCGCGGTGCTGATCTCGCAGCGGATGATCGGCCGCAAGAAGTGGACCAGGGAGACGCACTGATGTCGGCATCAACAGGCACTCTCGATCGCCGCGCCGCCGTGAAGGCGCTGCTCGCCGACCGCGGCGATCTGCTCGTGATCTCCGGGCTCGGCTCCTCCTCCTACGACGCGTTCGACGCCGGCGAGCATCCCGGCAATTTCTATCTGTGGGGCGCGATGGGCGGCGCCGCGATGGTCGGGCTCGGCCTCGCGCTGGCGCAGCCGAAGCGCCCGGTACTGGTCGTCACCGGCGACGGCGAGCAGCTAATGGGGATCGGCAGCCTGCTGACGATCGCGACCAAGCAGCCCGGCAATCTCTCGATCGCGGTGCTCGACAACGGCCATTTCGGCGAGACGGGCATGCAGCCGAGTCACTCCGGCCTCGGCGCCAGGCTCGAGGTGATCGCTGATGGCGCGGGCATCGGCAATGTCTGTGAGATCGCCGACATGGCCGGTATTGAGAAATTCCGCAACAGCCTGCGCGATCTCGGCGGCGGCCCGCGGCTGGCGCGCATTCGCATCGCCGCCGGCGAAGTCGAGCGCGCGCTGCCGCCGCGCGACGGCACCTACCTGAAGAACCGCTTCCGCGGCCATCTCGGCTTCAAGGTGAGCTGAGAGCAGAATGCGTGCGACCCAGTCATTGCGAGCGAAGCGAAGCAATCCATCGCGCAGCATTCGCGGACGGATGGATTGCTTCGTCGCTATCGCTCCTCGCAATGACGGAACTCAGGCGAGCTGGATATCCCAGAGCCCCTCGGCGCGCAGCGCGGCGACCTCATCGCGTAACAGCTTCGCGATCAGCGTCATCGCGTTGGAGCCGGGATGCTCGACCGGCGAGGCCAGGGTCAGCTCGCGCCGCGGCGCCGGCCGCGCGATGGCGGCGGTCTCGAGCCGACCCTCCGCCACCTCGGCGCGTACCGAGGACGGCGGCAGCAGGGTATATCCGAGCCCCTCCTCGACCAGGCTGGTCAGCACGCGGAACGAATCTGCCTCGAGCTTGACGTCGAGATCGATCTTCTTCTTCGCCGCGGCATGTTCGAGCAGCGCACGGAGGCCGTGCGAATGACTTGGCAGCACCAGGCGCTGGCGCATCAGCCAGCCGAAGTCGACTTGCTTCTTCGGCTTCAGCCCGCTGCCGCGCGGGCCGACCGCGACGATGCTGTCGCGGCCGAGGCTCTGCACCGCCAGATGCAGATCGACCGACGGGCCGTAAATCACGGCAAGGTCCATCTCGCCGCGATGCAGCCACTCGATCAGATGGCCGCTGTAGCTCTCGACGATGCAGAGGGAGATGCCGGGATAGCGCTCCACCGTGCGCCGCGCCAGCCGCGCCGACAGCACGCAACTCACCGTCGGCACCAGCCCGAGCACGACGCGCCCGGACGGTGCACCGCCAGCGGACTGGATGTCGTCGCGGATCTGGTCGATCTGCCGCACGATACCGCTGGTGCGCGCCAGCAGCAGCCGGCCGGCATCGGTCAGCACCATGCCGCGACCGTTGCGCGTGAACAATTCGGTGCGCAGCTCGTGTTCCAGCAGCTTGATCTGCCGGCTCAGCGCCGGCTGCGCGACCCGCAAGGTATCGGATGCCTTGCTCAGGCTCCCGAGTTCCGCGACGCAAGCAAAGGTCCTAAGCTGGCGGAAATCCATGCTTGCCAATCCTGGAAGGCAGGTTCATACGCTATAACAAAACAGCATAGGGAGTTTACCGGGGCCCCACAACAGCGGGCGTTTTCTTCACGCGAACCGATTTCCGCTTCGCTCGAACACGCTCTGGCGCAACCTCTCGGCAAGACGAAACAATGACCGCACACGATCAACACATCGACGACCATTCCGACATCCGCGACGCGGTGGCAAAACTCTGCGCGCAGTTTCCAGGCGAATACTGGCGCAAGCTCGATCGCCAGATGGCCTATCCGAAGGAATTCGTCGATGCGCTGACGGAGGCCGGCTATCTCTCGGTCTTGATCCCCGAGGAATATGGCGGCGCGGGCCTGAAGCTGTCGGCGGCGGCGGCGATCCTGGAAGAGATCCAGCGCGCCGGCTGCAATGGTGGCGGCTGCCACGCTCAGATGTACACGATGGGCACCGTGCTGCGGCACGGCAATGACGCGCAAAAGGCGAAGTATCTGCCGAAGGTCGCGACCGGCGAGTTGCGGCTGCAGGCGTTCGGCGTCACCGAGCCGACCAGCGGCACCGATACCTCGTCGCTGAAAACCTTCGCGCGCCGCGAGGGCGACCATTACGTCGTCAACGGCCAGAAGATCTGGACCAGCCGCGCCGAATATTCCGACCTGATGGTCCTGCTGGCGCGCACCACGCCGAAGGAGCAGTCGAAGAAGCGCACCGACGGTCTCTCGGTGTTCATCGTCGATATGCGAGAGGTGAAGGGCAAGGGGCTGGAGATCCGCCCGATCCGCACCATGATGAACCACGCCACGACCGAAGTGTTCTTCACCGACATGAAGGTGCCTGCGGAGAATCTGATCGGCGAGGAAGGCAAGGGTTTTCGCTACATCCTGTCCGGCATGAATGCCGAGCGCATCCTGATCGCCGCCGAATGCGTCGGTGACGCCAAGTGGTTCATCGCCAAGGCCACCAACTACGCCAAGGAGCGCAGCGTGTTCGGGCGGCCGATCGGCCAGAACCAGGGAATCCAGTTCCCGGTCGCCAAGGCCTATGCCTCGATGCGCGCCGCCGAATTGATGGTGAAGGAAGCCACCCGCAAATATGAAGCCGGTCTCGATTGCGGCGCCGAGGCCAACATGGCCAAGATGCTGGCGGCCGACGCGTCCTGGGAAGCGGCCAACGCCTGCGTGCAGACCCATGGCGGCTTCGGCTTTGCCGAGGAATACGACGTCGAGCGCAAGTTCCGCGAGACCCGGCTCTATCAGGTGGCGCCGATCTCGACCAATCTGATCCTGTCCTACGTCGCCGAGCACGTGCTCGGCATGCCCCGCTCCTACTGAGTTGCTTGATCATGCTGCCGCTTGAGGGATTGACCGTCATCGCCGTCGAACAGGCGGTTGCCGCGCCGTTCTGCTCGTCACGCCTCGCCGACGCCGGCGCCCATGTCATCAAGATCGAGCGGCCCGAGGGCGATTTCGCCCGCGGCTACGACGCCGCGGCGAAGGGCCAGAGCAGCTATTTCGTCTGGCTCAACCGCGGCAAGGATTCCGCCGTGGTCGACCTCGCCACCAAGGAAGGCCGCGCGCAGCTGGAAGAGCTGATCGCCGGTGCCGACGTGCTGCTGCAGAACCTCAAACCGGGCTCGATGGACAAGCTCGGCTTCTCGCGCGAGCGGCTGCGCAAGGATTATCCGAAGCTGATCATGTGCACGATCACGGGCTATGGCGACACTGGCCCCTATGCCGACCGCAAGGCCTATGACCTCCTGATCCAGGCCGAAAGCGGCCTTGCCTCGATCACCGGCGGCCCGGAAGGCGCCTCGCGCGTCGGCATGTCGATCGTCGACGTCGCAACCGGCGCCACCGCGCATGCCGCGATCCTCGAGGCGCTGATCGGCCGCGGTCGCACCGGAGACGGTGCCGACATCCGGATCTCGATGTTCGACGTGATGGCCGACTGGCTCACCGTGCCGCTGCTCAATGCCGAGGACGGCAAGTCGCCGAAGCGGATCGGCCTCGCCCATCCCTCGATCGCGCCCTATGGCGTGTTCCGCTCGAAGGACGGCAAGGAGATCCTGATCTCGATCCAGAGCGAGCGCGAGTGGAAGACGCTGTGCGCCAAGGTGCTGGGCCAGCCCGGCCTGCCCGACGATCCGCGCTTTGCCAATATGGTCGAGCGCGTGCGCAACCGGGTGCTGACCGACGGAATCGTCAGCGACAGCTTCGGCAAATTGACGCGCGAGGAATTGCTGGCGAAGCTCGCCGAGGCCGACATTGCCTTTGCCGAGGTCAACAGCATGGACGACCTCGCGAAACATCCGCATCTGCGCCGCATTGAGGTCGACACGCCGAACGGCAAGGTCAGCTATCCGGCGCCGGCCGCGATCGTGGTCGGCGAGGACAGGCACTACGGCAAGGTGCCCGCGATCGGCGAGCGCAGCAGACGTTCCTGAAATCCCTCCTGCCCGGGCAACACAATCATGAGCGACAAACTCAACCTCGATCATCTCCGCCAATGGATCGGCAAGACCACGGAGGCCTCCGACGTCGTCACCAAATATCTCGTGATGGGGCTGCGCGCGACGCTGTTCCAGGAGATCGGCGAGCCGAAGGCCGGTGACGCCGCGCCGTGGACCACGCATTGGTGCCTGGCGCAGCCGGTGTTTCCGATGTCGCAGCTCGGCCCCGACGGCCACCCGACCCGCGGCGGCTTCCTGCCGCCGGTGCCGCTGCCGCGCCGGATGTGGGCCGGCGGCGAGCTCGAATTCTTCGACAGCTTGCGCATCGGCGATGAGGCCAAACGCACCTCGAAGATCGTCGACGTCACGGTCAAATCGGGCTCGACCGGCACGCTGTGCTTCGTCTCGGTCAATCACGAGGTGACGACCTCGCGCGGGCTTGCGGTGCGCGAGCGGCAGGACATCGTCTATCGCGAGATGACGAGCACGCAGGGCGCTGCGCCCGCCAAGGCGCCGCCGCCTCCGCCGGTCCCTCAGCATCGCGAGAGTCACGTCTCCGACCCGGTGCTCTTGTTCCGCTACTCGGCGCTGACTTTCAACGGCCATCGCATTCATTACGACCGCGACTACGTCACCAAGGTCGAGGGCTATCCTGGCCTGATCTTCCACGGCCCGCTGCAGGCTTCCTTCATCGTCGAGTTCGCCGCCAAGCTGCGCGGCGGCAAGCCGCCGAAGAAGCTCGCCTATCGCGGCGTGCAGCCGCTGTTCGAGGGCAGCGAGTTCTCGATCAATGCCAGCGACAAGGACGGCGGCTTGGAGCTGTGGACCGCGAATGCCGAGGGCCAGCCGACCATGAAGGGCACGGCGACCTGGTAACGCGCGAGCACGACGCGCGTCATGATGCGAGGGAATAAAGAGGCGCTTTCATCAGCGCCTCGTATTCCTTATTGTGATCGCGTTCAATCCTGGGTCGCAGATCATGAGTCGCTTCTGGAGTTCGGTCGTCCACAATCTGTCGCCATACGTGCCCGGCGAGCAGCCGAAGATCGACGGCCTCATCAAGCTCAATACCAATGAAAATCCCTACCCGCCGTCGCCACGCGCGGTGGCGGCGATCACAGCGACCACGGATCGCCTGCGGCTCTACCCTGATCCGCGCGCAACCGCGCTGCGCGAGGCGATCGCGAGGCGTTACGGCGTCACGGCGGGCGAGGTGTTCGTCGGCAATGGCTCGGACGAGGTGCTGGCCCACGCTTTCCCGGCGCTGCTGAAGCACGACGCGCCGCTGCTGTTTCCCGACATCACCTACAGCTTCTACCCGGTCTATTGCCGCCTCTATGGCGTCAGCTGCGAGCAAGTGCCGCTCGACGGCGCGATGCGCGTGCAGCTTGCCGACTACCGGCGGCCCGGCAGCGCAATCCTGCTGTGCAACCCCAACGCACCGACCGGCACCGCGCTGCCGCGCGCCGCGATCGAGGCGCTGCTCGCCGAGCATCCCGACCGGCTCGTGGTGGTCGACGAGGCCTATGTCGACTTCGGCGCCGAGAGCGCCGTGCCGCTGGTCGCGCGCCGCGACAATCTGCTCGTCATCCAGACGCTCTCCAAATCGCGCGCGCTGGCCGGCTTGCGCGTCGGCTTCGCCATCGGCCAACGCCCGCTGATCGAGGCGCTGGAGCGCGTCAAGGACAGCTTCAACTCCTATCCGCTGGACTGCTTCGCGATCGCCGGCGCGGTCGCCGCCATCGAGGACGAGGCGTGGTTCGAGGAGACGCGGCAACGCATCATCAGGAGCAGAGAGGCGCTGATCCGCAGCCTCATTGAGCTGGGGTTCGAGGTGCTGCCGTCGCAGGCGAATTTCGTGTTCGCCCGCCATCCCAGCCATCGCGGCGCCGATCTCGCCGCGAGGTTGCGCGAGCGCGGCGTGCTGGTGCGGCATTTTCAAAAGCCGCGGATCGAGGACTTTTTGCGCATCACGGTCGGCACCGACGATGAGTGCGGCCGCCTGATCGGCCTGCTGCGCGGCATGGTCTGATAGCCGTTCACCAACTTGCGATCGACGGCGCCACCCTGCATAGTGACCGCGCGTTGGGATGCACGGTTCTCCGGGAAGGAGCGGTCATGCGATTTGCGATCGGCGACGCAACCGTCGACGTCATCGTCGACGACGACGATTTCGGCCTTCCGCTCGCCGAATTCCTGCCCGGATACGATCGCGGCTTGATCGAAGCGCATCGTGCCACGCTGGAGCCGGTGTTCATCGACCTCGCCCGCGGGCTCGCGAAACACGCGATCCAGAGTTTTGTGGTGCGAACCGGCGGCCGAACGCTGCTGATCGACGCTTGCATCGGCGAGCACAAGGACATCCCCGAGATTCCGGCCTGGCATCGGCGGCGCGGCAGCGGCTTCCTTGATCGGCTGCGCGCGAGCGGCATCGACCCGGCCGGCATCGACGTCGTATTCTGCACCCATCTGCATGTCGATCACGTCGGCTGGAATACGCGCCAGGACAACGGCCGCTGGCAGCCGACCTTTCCTAACGCGCGGTATCTGTTCGGCCGCCGCGAGCTTGCCGACTGGATGACACAGCATGATGCCGGGCGTGCCCCGCCGATCCACGCCCGCGCCCTGGAGCAGAGCGTCATCCCGATCGTCGAGGCAGGCCGTGTCGATCTGGTCGACGATGGCCATCAGTTGGGACCGGGCCTGCGGCTGGTCCCGCTGCCGGGCCACACCAGCGGCCAGATGGGGCTGATGGTAGACTACGCACAACATCGCGCGATCTTTTGCGGCGATGCCGTGCACAATCCGGTGCAGATCTTCCAGCCCGATCTGTCGACATCATCCTGTGCCGACCCGCAGCTCGCGCGCGAGACGAGGACGAAGATCCTGGAAGAGGCTGCGGACAGCGGCCGCCTCGTCATACCCGCCCACTTCCGCGGCCCGCGCTGTGCTCATGTTCGTCGGGACGGCGGTGGCTACGCGCCGGTACTCGATGCGCGGCATGGGTAAGATGCAACACCCGGAGCCACAGCTCACCGGGTGAAAGCCGGGTGTATCATCCGGCCCCTTGGAACCGAATGCCGGCTTGCGCGTTCCCCGCCCTGACGGAGGACGCCATGCTTAGAGATGAACAGGTCGCGGTTCTCTGCGACATCGCCCAATCCATTGCCTTCGCTGACGACGTGCAAGGCGAAGTCGACCGGCTCATCAGGGAGGGATACGTCGCCAAGGACGGCGACCTCTACGAGCTGACGCCGAAGGCCGAGAAGGTTTTGTCCGAGCGCGGCGCCTGCCTCAAGGCGTAACGCCGCTCGCGGCAGCTCCCTAGGCGGCAGGCGTGCACCGCATCGCTGATATCTTGATGCCGAGCCCTGCGCTCTCCTCGCGGAACTGCGCGATCGACCGCGCATTGCGGTGCGCCTCGAACGCGGCGTCATCCTGATAGACCTCGTAGATCAAGAGCTTGGCGGCATCCTCGCGCGGCACCAGGATCTCAAAATTCAGTGTGACCGGTTCATCCCTGAGCGACCGGGCGCCATGCGCTGACAGCAGCGACAGCGCCTGCTCCCGCTTCTCCGGCGCCACCTCGACGGTGGCGATCAGTGCAAGTTTCGACATGACGAATCCGTCTTCGGTTCTTGTGCACGTTCAGATCAGCTGCGGAGCGGCCGAAACGCGTCGCGAATTTCCCTGCTGAAGATGTCGGGCTGCTCCCATGCGGCGAAGTGGCCGCCGGCTTCAGCCTGATGGAAGTAGATCAGCTTGTGATAGGCCTTCTCCGCCCAGCTCCGCGGCGCCACGAAGCTCTCGCCGGGAAATGCGGTCACCGCGGCGGGGATCGCGACATTGGCAGGCAGATAAAGGTTGGTCTTGTTTTCCCAGTACAGGCGGCCCGAAGAGATCGCCGTGTTGGTCAGCCAGTAGAGCGTGATGTTGTCGAGCACGTCGTCGCGGGTCAGTGCGCCGGCGGAATGCCCGTTGACCTCGCGCCCGAGCACAGCTGATTGCATCGCGGAGGCCGGCTGGGCATAGCCGTCGCCGTGATCGAGCAGCCAGGCGGCGAGGCCGGCCGGCGAATCCGCAAAGGCCGCAAGCGTCTGCGGGCGCGTGCCCATGATCTGCGCGTAGGCCCGCCGTTTCGCGAATTGAAGCTTGATCTGGTCGAAGGCGTGCTGCTCCTCCGCCGACATATTGTCCGGCGCAGGGCCGCCGGTGATGACCGCCTTGAAGACCTCGGGCGGAACGACACCGGGCAGATTGACGTGGATGCCGAGCAGCTCCGGCGCACCAAGCTTGGCCATCTCATTGGAGACCGGCGAACCCCAGTCACCGCCCTGCGCCACGAACTTGCTGTAACCGAGCCGTTTCATCAATTGCACCCAGGCCCGTGCGATGCGCTGGGGATCCCAGCCGACCGTGGTCGGCTTGCCGGAGAAGCCGTAGCCCGGCATCGACGGGATCACGAGATGGAACGCGTCCGACGCACTGCCGCCATGCGCGGTGGGATTGGTCAGCGGGTCGATGATCTTCATCTGCTCGATGACCGAACCCGGCCAGCCATGCGTGACGATCAGCGGCAGCGCATTGTCATGTTTCGAGCGGACGTGAATGAAGTGAATGTCAACCCCGTCGATTTCGGTGATGAACTGCGGCAGGGCGTTGAGCCGCGCCTCCACCTTCCGCCAGTCGTAGTCGGTCTGCCAGTAGCGGACGAGATCGCGCAGCATCGCCTGCGGGACGCCCTGGGAGTCGTCATTGACGGTTTCCTTGTCGGACCATCGGGTTGCGGCCAAACGGCGGCGAAGATCGACAAGGTCTTCCTCGGGAATGTCGACGCGGAACGGGCGGATCGCATCGCTGGTGGCCGCTGCGGCGGGATGCGCGGGGAACAGGCTGGCAGCACCGGCAGCAGCCAGGCCCAACGCCGCGCCCGTCAGCAGCCTGCGCCGGTCCTGGTCGATCGCTTCCTGGGTCGATTGGCTTATCGCAATTGCAACGGGCGTCTTCGATGGCGCGCTCATTTGACAGTCTCCTTGGAATGAGAGGCCGCCGGCAACGCCGCGATCACCTCCTTGGTTGTCAGGATGGAATGGGCGTAGGTCGCGCCATTCAGCTCGTGAGCGGCGTGCATCATGTCGTGCGAGAAGGCGGCGGTGGCATCGCGCACCAGCGTCACGTGGTAGCCGAGCTCCATTGCGAAGCGGGCGGTCGATTCGATGCAGGTGTTGGCCAGCAGCCCGACCACGATCACATGCGTGACGCCCTTCTGCTCCAGCAGGAAATCGAGATTGGTGTTGGCGAACCCGCTCTGCCCCCAATGCTCTTGGGCGATCAGGTCGCCAGGCTTGGGCGCAAGGTCCGGATGCCATTCCCCGCCCCATTCGCCGCGCGCAAAGCTATGGCGCTGCATGATCAAGCGTTGAGTCGGATTGGGATGATCCCAATCCTCATAATCGCCCGGCTCCCAGCGACGGTGCGGGACGAACACCACCTGGATGCCGGCGGCCCGGACCGCGCCGTCGAGCTGGCGCAGATTGTCGAGCAGCCCGACCTCGTCGGCGATAGGCTTGATGCGCGGAAAGACCATGCCGCCCTCAGAGAGGAAATCATTGTAAGGATCGACGAGGAGCAGCGCGGTCCGCTCGCGTGGATAGGTGATCTGGGACATCGATCGCTCCTTGGCTATCAGGCGGCCGGTTGGATTTGCTTCAATGACGAGCTCCGTTCACTCGGGCAGCGGCTTGCCGGCTTGTTCGCGGACCATGTACTCGGCGTACCAATCGGGCCAGTTCGCATCGTGGCCGCCGGTTCGCTTCTCGTGCTCGCCATGGGCCATAGCCGCGCGGCGCAGCGCGGCAGCAAGATCAGCCGATGAGGAGAAATTCGTACTGTTGCCGTCGAATCGCCCGGGCAGGCGTTGCGTCACCTGCTGCAGCAGCCAGACGTTTCCGTCGGGATCGTTGAACGTGGCGAGCGACCCGTAACTCGGCCGCTCCGGGTCCGGCCCCTTGATGCGGCCTTCCGCGCCGCGGTGAAACACCTCGCTGACATCGGCGCCACGCGCGATCAGCTCGGCGCGCGCCGCTTCGATATCATTGACGATCAGGAAGCGCGGCAGCGCGGGTCCAGAGCCGAGATGGATCGACGTCGGCGAACCCGGCGGCGTTAGCTGCACGGCGCGCGAGCCGTCGGGCCTGACGAAGTCGGCATCAAGCCGCCAGCCCAGGTCCTGATAGAAGCGCTTGGCGCGATCGACATCCGAGACGGGGATGACGACGACCTCGAGCTTCAAATCGACTTTGGCCGCCGTCGGCCCCGGTTCGGTGGTCATGGCTCACTCCTTGGCGATGACAGATCGGGCCATCGACGGCCCATTGCATTTGCGATGATGTCGGGTCATATTACTATGAAAATCATAGTCTCAAGCCTGATGAAGAAAACGTGATGACGAAAATGAAGGACAACACGGCTGACCAAACGCTCTGTCCTGTCGCTCGCGCCGAAACCGTCGTGGGCGACCGCTGGACAGTACTGGTTCTGCGCGAACTGTTCGCGCGCAATCATCGCTTCGAGGAGATTCAGGCGCAGTCCGGCGGCACGCCGCAGATGATCACGGCACGGCTGAAAAAGCTGGAAGCGGACGGCCTGCTGACGCGGCGCGTCTACAACAAACGCCCGTTGCGCCACGAATATCACCTCACCGAGAAGGGCGACGCGTTCTTTCCGGTGCTGATGGCGCTGCGCGCCTGGGGCGAGACCTGGTGCAAGTCACCGCGGGAAGGCCGCGCAATGAACTACACCCATCGCGTCTGCGGCAAGCCGGCCGGGCTCGGTCCGGTCTGCGAGTCCTGCGGCGAGCCGGTTCATCGCGCCGACATGGTGGGCGAGCGAACTCCCAAATACCAAAGAGAGCGAGATGCGCGCTGGGAGGCCTTCAAGGCGACCCGCTGAATTCCCCGACGCCGCCGGCGCAAGCGGACGACGCGAGAGCCTTCGCACCGCCGCAGCGTCTCGATCACACGGGGCCGATCCGGCCGAGCCTCGCACAACACAGGAGACCACCATGCCATTCGTTCGCATCGACCTGAAGCGCGGCAAGTCCGCCGAATATCGCAAGACGCTGGGCGAGATCGTCTACAAGGCGATGCGCGAGGTGATCAACGTCCCCGAGAACGACAAGTTTCAGGTCATCACCGAGCACGACCGTGGCGATCTGAACTACGCCGACAACTATCTCGGCAACACCTACAGCGACGACCTCATCTTCATCCAGATCACCATGAATGCCGGGCGTACCGTCGAGATGAAAAAGGCGTTCTACAAGCGGATCGTGGACGACTATCAGAGCCAGCTGCAGGGACGGCCGGACGATGTTGTCATCAATCTGGTCGAGGTCGCCAAGGAGAACTGGTCGTTCGGCAACGGCATCGCCCAATACGCGAGCTGAACGCGGAAACACGCATGCGCCGGACGGACGGCCGCCACCCCGGAGGCTTGCCGTCCGCAGCTTGCGGCCGGCGTCGCCAGCACGCATAGTGCCGCCCGTGCACGAACAACAACAAAGAGGGAGGCAACCATGAGGACGATCGCAGCCGCGCTGTGCGCGCTCACGCTGATCGCAACCGGTGCGCAGGCACAGACGCTCAAGGACTTCATGGCTGTTGTCATGAAGAAATGGACCGCGCCGTTCGAGCCGTTCCAGCTCATCGACAATATCTACTACGTGGGCACTGACGGGATCGCGGTCTACATCATCAAGACGTCGCAAGGGCTGATCCTGATGGACACGGCGATGCAGCAGTCGACCGGCATGATCAAGGACAACATCGCCAAGCTCGGCTTCAAGGAGGGCGACATCAAGATCATCCTCAACACCCACGCCCATCTCGACCACACCGGCGGCTTTGCCGAGATCAAGAAGGAGACCGGCGCGCAACTGATCGCCGGCGAGCGCGACAAGCCCCTGCTCGAGGGCGGCTATTATCCGGGCGACGAGAACAACGCCGATCTCGCCTTTACGCCGGTGAAGGTCGACCGCACCGTCAAGGAAGGCGACAAGGTGACGCTCGGCGATGTCACGCTGACCGCGCACACCACCCCCGGCCATTCGCCCGGCTGCACCAGCTGGGAGATCACGGTCAAGGATGGCAGCCAGGCGCGCAACGTGCTGTTCTTCTGCAGCGGAACGGTGGCGCTGAACCGGCTGGTCGGCCGTCCGACCTATCCCGGCATCGTCGACGACTACCGCTCGACCTTCACCAAGGTCAAGGCGATGAAGGTCGACGTGCTGCTCGGGCCGCATCCGGAGGTCTACGCCATGCAGGCCAAGCGGGCGCAGATGAAGGACGGCGCGCCGAACCCGTTCGTCAAGCCGGGCGAAAATGCCACCTACTTGGCCGGGCTGGAGCGGGATTTCGACAAGCAGCTCGCCAAGCAGACCGCCGCGCTGCAGAAGGCCAATTAGGTAGTCACCCCGTCATCCTGAGGAGCGCGTAGCGCGTGTCTCGAAGGATGAACGGCCCCGCCGTGGCCGTCGATCCTTCGAGACGCGCGCAAGCGCGCTCCTCAGGATGACGGGATAGCCGCCTACGCAAATTTGCAGCCGTTGCCGCGGCAACTATGGGCGCAGCGGCTTGACATCGTCAGGCAATCCATCGACAGGTGGATTGCCTTTCCGCTTTTGCCGCCCGCAATGACGGAACGTAACAAGACAGAAATGGGAGCCGCCCGATGTCCTCGCGCAAACCCGCCGCCAGCAAAGGCACGACCGTCACCGTCAAGGACGCCACCTTCGGCCTGCTGCGCGCGTGGGGCATCAAGAAGGTGTTCGGCAATCCCGGCTCGACCGAGCTGCCGTTCCTGAGCGACTGGCCCGACGACATCGACTACGTGCTCGGCCTGCAGGAGGCATCCGTCGTCGGCATGGCCGACGGCTACGCGCTGGCGACGCGCAATGCCGGTTTCGTCAATCTGCATTCGGCGGCCGGCGTCGGCAACGCGCTCGGCAACATCTACAACGCCTATCGCAACCAGACCCCGCTGGTGATCACCGCGGGCCAGCAGGCGCGCTCGATCATGCCGCTGCAGGCCTTCCTCTATGCCGAGCGGGCCTCGGAATTCCCGCGGCCTTACGTGAAATTCGCGGTCGAGCCGGCGCGCGCCGAGGACGTGCCTGCCGCGATCGCGCGCGCCTATTATGTCGCGATGCAGCCGCCCTGCGGGCCGACCTTCGTCTCGGTGCCGATCGACGACTGGGCGCATGCGACGCAGCCGCTCGACGCGCGCCAAGTCAGCCGCGAGATCGGCCCCGACCTGTCGGCGATGCAGGCATTGGCGGCCGCGCTCGGCGAGGCCAAGCGCCCTGCCCTCGTCGTCGGCCCGGCCGTCGATCGGGCCGAGGCAGTCGATCTCATGGTGAAGGTCGCCGAGAAATCAAAAGCCGCGGTCTGGGCCAGCCCGTTCTCGGCGCGCTGCTCGTTCCCCGAACGGCATCCGCAGTTTGCCGGCTTCCTGCATGCCGCGCCGGGCCAGCTCTCCGATGCGCTGCGCGATCACGATCTCGTCGTCGTGGTCGGCGCGCCGGTCTTCACCTTCCATGTCGAGGGCCATGCCGCGATCTTCGACGGTTCGACCACGCTCTTCCAGATCACCGACGATCCGGACGCCGCCGCGATGACGCCGACCGGCCACAGCATCGTCGCGACCATGAAGCCCGCGCTGACAGCGCTGCTCGAGATGCTGCTTGAGACGAAACGCTCCGCGCCGGCTGGCCGTGTCCTGCCGCCGGCTCCGGCCGCCGGCGACCCGATCCCTGCCGAATACGCGCTGCATGCGCTCTCGGCCGCGATGGGGCCGTATGATGCGCTGGTCGAGGAAATACCGTCGCATCGCCCGCTGATGCAGAAGGCGATGCCGATGCACGGCCAGGACAGCTTCTACACCATGGCGAGCGGCGGCCTCGGCTACAGCCTGCCGGCAGCGGTCGGCATGGCGCTCGGTCGACGTCAGGGACGCACGGTTTGCCTGATCGGCGACGGCTCGGCGATGTATTCGATCCAGGCGCTGTGGACATCGGCGCAGCGCAAGCTGCCGCTGACGGTCGTCGTGCTGAACAATTCCGGCTACGGCGCGATGCGCTCGTTCAGCCAGGTGATGCAGGTGCGCAACGTGCCGGGCCTCGATCTGCCCGGCATCGATTTCGTCAAGCTCGCCGAAGGCCTGGGCTGCGACGCCGTGCGGGTGACGAAATCAGCCGAGCTCGCCGGCGCCTACCAGCGCGCGCTGTCGCATCAAGGCACCAGCCTGATCGAGGTGATGGTCGATTCCGCGGTGCCGCTGCTCTACACGCAGAAGAGCTGAGCGGCAATCTCGCCACGTCATTGCGAGCGAAGCGAAGCAATCCATCTTTCGGCAAGTGGAGATATGGATTGCTTCGTCGCTGCCGCTCCTCGCAATGACGGCTGGACATATATTCGCAACCTTATTACGAGGGCATTGGATCGCCGAGCATGGGCGCCGCTGACGGCGTCGGCACCTCGCAGCCGGAGGCGCAGCAGCGTCCGGGCTGCTTCGACACCCGTTGTCCCTGGTCGACGAGGTCGCGGCCGAGCAAATTCTCGACCAGCTCGGCCTTCTCCATCACCGGATAGTTGCGCCAGATCTCGCGCTTCATCGCCTCCGGCGAGCCGCCGCCGTGCAACGAGATCACTGAATACCAGCCGGCTTCGTGCGAGACGGTGAGGTCCTCGATCAGCCGCGCCACCTCGGCGCGCTGCTCGGCCGGGATATCGGGACGTCCGCCCATGACAGCGGCAAGCGAGGCGCGCGTTTCCGGATTGTGATCCTCGTCGGGACCCGGCAGCGCGACGATCAGCCCGCCGGAGACGTAATGCGCGACGCGGTGCATGTCGTAGATCTTGGTCGCCAGCAGCAGCTTGCCGATGTTGGAGAACACCGCATCCGGCATCACCGAGCCCGCCGGATCCTTCGTGCAGTAGACCGAGGAGGCGACGCCGCAGGCATAGAAACTCTCGGTGATGGTGATCAGCTCGACCATCGCCTCGCGGATATGCGCATGCTTCTCGGCATCGAGCCCGTTGGCCTCGATCATCAGCGCGCCGGCGCCGATCAGGAGATCGCCGAAGCCGGCGCGGGCGCCGATGCAGGAATGCCGGTGATGCGTCGCGTAGGAGGTGGTGAGGAAGCCGCCCTCCTCGGTCTCGCCGGCGAGGAACACGCGGTCATGCGGCACGAACACGTCGTCGAACATCACGACGCCGACCGACTGACCGTACTTCGCCGAGAATTTCGCCGCGGCATCGCCGGGCCGGCCGGCCGGACGCGCGACGATGGTGACGCCGGGCGCATCGACCGGCACGGCGCAACAGACGGCAAAATCCTTGTCGACAGGCACATGGGTGCGGCACGGCATGACAAGGAATTCGTGCATGTAAGGCGCGCCGGTCACGATCGCTTTGGTGCCGCGGATCACGATGCCGTCGGGCCGGCGCTCCTTGATATGGACGTAGACGTCCGCATTGGCCTGCAGGCCGGGACGCTTGGAGCGGTCGCCCTTCGCATCGGTCATGGCGATGCCGAGCGTCAGATCCTGGTCCTGAACCTCGTGCAGATAGTTGAGGAAGCGCTGGCTGTAATCGGTGCCGTGGCGATCGTCGGTCAGCCTGGTCGCCTGAAAGAGACCGTTCAGCGCATCATGGGTCAGGTAGCGCTGCGCGCAGCCCGACGTCCTGCACACCAGCCGCACCGCCTCGAGCTTGTCGAGCAGGTCCTGCGAGCTCCGATCGATGTGGAGCATGCGGTTGACGGTCTTGCCCGAGGTACCCTGCCGCGCCGTCATGATCGGCACATGCTCGGGCTGTAGCGCGAAATCATAGGTCACGCCGACGCCTGCCACGCCGGGCGCCAGCAACGGCTCGTCCGCGACGCTCGCAACGGCCGCGCCGTTGATGAACACACGCGGTTTGTAGCGGCGCAGGGATTCCCGGTAGTCCGCAGCCGTCATCAGCATGGCGCTTCTCCCTTGCTCATTTATTCTAACACTGTTAAATTATCTAACGCTGTTAGAATTGAGTCAAGAACGGATTTGCCGGGCCATGCAGATGCGCGAGAGCAGGAAGGAAGCGGTCAGCCGCCACAAGCGGGAGCTGATCCTCGACGCGGCGCGCAGCGTGTTCGCGGAGGAAGGCCTCGAGGGCGCGAGCCTGCGGGCGATCGCGACGCGGGCCGGCTACACGCCGGCGGCGCTGTATTTCCATTTCGATTCCAAGGAGGCGATCTACGCCGAGGTGCTGCGGCAATCGCTGGCCTCGCTCGGCGAAGCCGTCAGTGCGGCAGTCGCGACGACGCGCGGCGCCAAGCAGAAGCTGCACGCCGCAGGCATGGGCTTCTTCCGCTATTACGCGGAGCACCCGCGCGACCTCGATCTCGGCTTCTATTTGTTCCGCGGCGGCATGAAGCCGGCCGGGCTCGGCCATGACCGCGATCACGCGCTGAACGCCGCGCTGGAGGCGGCGCTGCATCCGATCGCCGAAGCCGCAGAGGCGCTCGGCGCCTCCAGACCGAAGGCGAACACGGTGATGGTGGACTGCTTCGCGCATGCGACCGGCCTCCTGCTGCTATTGCACACCGGCCGCATCAGGATGTTCGGCGCCTCGGCGCCCGATTTGATGGATGCCTATCTGCGCGACAGGATCGCGCAAATCGCAAAGGAGTGAGGCCGCCTCAGTTGCGCGGCCGATATCGTAGCTCGGATGAAGCGCAGCGAAATCCGGGATTCACGCGCGCACGTTCGCCCGGATTGCGTTTCGCACCATCCGGGCTACAGGTCTCATTTCCCGTGCGCTTCCCGCATCTTGGCCTGGATCTTGGCCATGCCGCCGATCCAGCGATCGTAATTCTCGGTCTTCTTGCGCATGTAGCCGAGCACCTGCGGGTGCGGCAGGATCAGGAAGGTCTCCTGCTCGATACCCTTGAGTGCATCCTGCGCGACCTGCTCCGCGGAAAGATCGCCGTCGCCGGACTGCGGGCCCTTCGGGATCGAGCGCAGCATGTTGGTGTCGACGCCCTGCGGGCAGAGGATCGAGACCTTGATGTTGTCGGCGCGGTGCGAGATCGCGAGGTTTTCCGCAAAGCCGACCGCGGCGTGCTTGGTGGTCGAATAGGCCGGGCTGCCGACCTGCGACAAGAGGCCCGCGGCCGAAATCGTGTTGAGGAAATAGCCGCCGCCGCGCGCCTTCATGCGCGGCACCAGATGCCGCGCGGCATAGACATGCGCCATCACATGGATCGCCCAACTCCGCGACCACGGCTCGTCCGAGGTGCCGCCGGCGTTCACCGACAGCGGATCGAAGCCGCCGCCGATGCCGGCATTGGAGCAGAACAGCGCGATCGGGCCGAACATGCGCTCGGTCTCGTCGATCACATGCAGGATGTTCTTCTCCTGCCCGACGTCGCATTTGAAGGCGGCACCACCGACCGTGGCCGCGACCTTCTCGGCCGCGCCATGATCGAGGTCGACGACCACGACCTTCGATGCGCCCGCGGCATGGAACGCCTCGCACAGCGCCTTGCCGATGCCATTGCCACCGCCGGTGACCACCACAACCTTACCTGCCACCTGCATGGCCATCCTCCCGATATCTTGATTTCAGCGCATGATCCGGAGAGCCGGTCTCATGTTCAAACAGAGGGATCATGATATCCCATCTTTTGCCGATGCATGATCTTTTCGCGAGGCCGGCCCGGCCCTGTGCGTAACGCTGGCGGACCGCTCAGCTCGCCAACACGACGTCGAACACCGCCGTGTAGTGGCAGGCGGCCCCGAGCAGCACGAAGCAGTGCCAGATCGCGTTCTGGAAACGCAGCCGCCGCCAGGAGTGGAAGATCACGCCCAGGCTGTAGAGGATGCCGCCGGCCAGCACGAAGCCGAGCGCCATCGCCGGCAGCGCCTTCACGACGCGGTCGTAGAGCATGATGCCGCTCCAGCCCATCGCGAGATAAAGCCCGATCGAGAGCCGGTCGAAGCGGCCGGGATAGCGCAACTTCAGCCAGATCCCGACGATCGCCACGCACCACACCCCGACCAGCAGCGCGATCGCGAAGGTGCTGTCCTTCAGTTCCACGATGAACGGCGTGTAAGTCGCGGCGATCAGCAGGTAGATCGCGGAATGGTCGAAGCGCCGCAGCACCCATTTGGCGCGCGACACCGGCCAGAGATTATAGGTCGCCGACAGCACCAGCATTGCAAGCAGGCCGGCGACATAGACCGACACCACGGCGATGTCGAACGGGCCGGCATAGACTGCGGTCAGCACGATCAGCGCGGTGGCGGCAACCAGCCCGAAAGCGACGCCGACGAGATGGACGACGCCGTCGGCGATCAGCTCGGCACGGTCGTAGTTCCACAGCGCGGCGCCGGCCGCGTGGATCGAGGTCGAGGCAAGTTGCTTCAGGCGGAAGACCGTCATGCAGGCTTTCCCGTGGGCCGATGGACGATGGGTAGCGCGGGTGGTCTGACGCGTTCAATTCCCCTGCCCCCCGACAACCCCTCGCCTGCAAAGGCGCCGGAAATGTGAAGCTTGATTTTGGCCCGATAATCGCCACCTTGCGGGTGATCGCCCGCCCCTTTTGGTCCCTCCTGCCGGGTTTTCGTTAACCCTCCATGCCCCCCAGCTTCACTGATATCGTCGAGGAAGCCCGTCTCTCGGCGCGGGCGCTGCTCGACTACGGCGAGGGGTTCTTCAACCCGACGGTGCGGCTCGGCGTCACCGGCCTGTCGCGCGCCGGCAAGACCGTGTTCATCACCGCGCTGGTGCACGGTTTGACCCGCGGCGGCCGCTTCCCGGTGTTCGAGGCCTATGCCTCGGGGCGGATCGCGCGCGCCTATCTCACCCCGCAGCCCGACGATGCGGTGCCGCGCTTCGCCTATGAGAAGCATGTCCGGACATTGGTCGAGGAGCGGCGCTGGCCGAACTCGACCACCGACATCTCCGAGCTTCGTCTCGTGATCGAGTATCAGCGGCAAAATGGCGCGGACCGCACGCTGACCCTCGATATCGTCGACTATCCCGGCGAGTGGCTGCTCGACCTGCCGCTGCTTAGCAAGAGCTACGAGCAATGGTCGGCGGAGAGCCTTGCGCTGTCGCGCGAGCCGCTGCGCGCAAAACTCGCGGCGCCCTGGCACGCCCATCTCGCGACGCTGAAGCCCGAGGCCAAAGAGGACGAGCAGGCCGCGCTCACCGAAGCACGCCTGTTCACCGACTATCTGCGCGCCTGCCGCGACGAGCGCTTCGCGATGAGCCTGTTGCCGCCCGGCCGCTTCCTGATGCCCGGCAATCTCGCCGACACGCCGGCACTCACCTTCGCGCCGCTCGACGTGCCCGCAGGCGGCAGCGCGGGTGACGGCTCGCTGTGGGCGATGATGCGGCGGCGCTTCGAGGCCTACAAGGACGTCGTGGTGCGGCCGTTCTTCCGCGACCATTTCGCGCGGCTCGACCGCCAGATCGTGCTGGCCGATGCGCTCGCCGCATTCAATGCCGGCCCCGAGGCACTGCACGATCTCGAGGCCGCGCTCGCCGGCATTCTCGACTGCTTCCGGATCGGCCGCAGCACGATCCTGAGCGCGCTGTTCCGGCCGCGCATCGACCGCATCCTGTTCGCGGCAACCAAGGCTGACCATCTGCACCACCAGAGCCACGACCGGCTGGAGGCCGTGCTGCGGCGGATCGTGGCCAAGGCCGCCGAGCGCGCCGAATATGCCGGCGCCGATATCGACGTCGTCGCGCTCGCCGCGGTGCGCGCCACGCGCGAGGCGCAGGTCCAGCGCGGGCGCGACCGGCTGCCGTCGATCCTCGGCATGCCGGCGCCGGGCGAGGTCGCCAATGGCGAGCGGCTCGACGGCGAGACCGAGGTTGCGACCTTTCCCGGCGACCTGCCCGACAATCCGGAGGACCTGTTCAACGGCGGTTTCCGCGGTCTCTCAAGCTCGGACACCGAGGCCGCGGACTACCGCTTCCTGCGCTTCCGTCCGCCAAAGCTGGAACGAAACGGCGATGCAGAGCCGGCGCTGCCTCACATCCGCCTTGACCGCGCTCTCCAGTTCCTGATCGGAGACAAACTGCAATGAACGAGAAGACGCCCCCGCGGCGGCCGGCGACGTTCAAGCTCGACGATCCCGGCGTGGTCGTGATGGATCCGGACGACGGCGGCCGCCTCGCCCGCGGCACGATCCAGATCGTGCCCGAGGCCGAGCCCGCGCAGCTCCCGGTCCCGGTCGATACGCCGCTGGTGCCGGCGCGCCGCGGCTTCCGCTGGGGCACGCTGTTCTGGAGCGCGGTCGCGGGCCTCGTGGTGCTCGGCACCGGGCTTGGCGTCCTCAACCTCGTCGAGGACCTGTTCGCACGCAATGAAGGCCTCGGCTTCCTCGGGCTCGCGCTCGCCGTCATCGCCGCAGTGGCGCTCGCGGTCGTGACCACGCGCGAGCTCGTCGGCCTGGCAAGGCTTGCGACGATCGAGAAGCTGCATCTGCGCGCCGCCGAGGTGCTGATCAGCGACGACCGCGCCGCAAGCCGGGTGATCGTCGCCGATTTGCTCAAGCTCGCGCACCAGACCCCGCAGCTCGCTCGCGCCCGCAGCGCGCTGCAGAGCCACACCGACGACATTATCGACGGCGCCGACATGATCCGCCTCGCCGAGCGCGAATTGATGACGCCGCTCGACGAGGAAGCGCGGCGGCTGGTGTCTTCAGCCGCGCAGCGCGTCTCGGTCGTCACCGCGGTCAGCCCGCGCGCGCTGTTCGACGTGCTGTTCGTGTTCGTGGCGAGCTTGCGGATGATCCGGCAGCTGGCGCGGCTCTATGGCGGCCGGCCCGGCGCGCTCGGCATGATCCGCCTGCTGCGCCACGTCATCGCGCATCTCGCGATCACCGGCGGCATGGCGGCCAGCGACAGCCTGATCCAGCAGATGCTCGGTCACGGCATCGCTGCAAAACTGTCACAACGCCTCGGCGAAGGCATGCTCAACGGCCTGTTGACCGCCCGGCTCGGCCTCGCCGCGATCGACGTCACCCGCCCGCTTCCCTTCAACGCCCTGCCGCGCCCGGCGCTGACGGATCTCGCGAAAGACCTGATCCGCAAGCGCGAGGAAGAGGAATGAGGTGCTTGCCTCGCCCCGCTTGCGGGGAGAGGCCGGAATTTTCGCGAAGCGCAAATTTCGGGTGAGGGGGAGTCTCCGCGAGACCAACTCTCGCCGTCCCCGTGGAGACTCCCCCTCATCCCGACCTTCGCAGAGCGAGCTCTGATCGTCTCGTCCCCGCAAGCGGGGAGAAGGAGGAGGCCAGCACGCGCCAGCGGAAGAAAGTGGTGTCCGGCGGCGGCGACAGATCGGGGGTCCAGCCGCTGATCTTCTCCAGCGCATAGGTGTCCATCACCATGCCGCGCCAGCTGCGCGTCACGCGCTCCAGCGGCTGGCGCACCGCTGATGTCTCGCTCCACAGCGGCAGATTGTTCTCGGGCTCGCGCCCGACATAAATGCCGGCGTGATCGCGGATCTTGCTCATGCCGGGATCGGCAAAGCCCTGGAAGCGGCCGCGTTCGTTGATTTCGATGACCGTCACCTTCCCGCGCAGCAACCAGCGCAGCATCGCATAGGTGCGATAATCCGTGGTCGCGACCCAGGTCGCGCCGGTCGCCTCAACCTGCGCCAGCGTGCGCGCAGCCACCACATCGTAGCCCGCCTCGGTGCCGATCGGATCGGTGCGGCCGATCAGATTCCACGGCGCGAACATGTAGTAGAGGAAGACGCAGACGACGAACACGATGCCTGATGTGATCGCGGTCCGCGCCCAATACACCGTCGATTTGACGAGCCCGACCGACCAGCCCTCGAACGGCATCCGCGTGACGTTGATCGCGACCGCCGCAAATCCGGCTGGCCACAAAAACATCGGCCAGGTGTCGCCGACCCGCAGCGTCAAGGACTTCCAGAGGAAGTAGATGGACGGCACCAAGACCGCGGTCGCCAGCAGGATCGCAACCGGCTCGCGCTTGCGATAGCCGCGCCATGCCGTCAGCGCGGTGCCGAACAGCGTCACCGGCAGCAGCACGAAGCCGACCAGGCCGAACTGCATGCCGACGAATTCGCCGACGGTGCGCAGCGTGAAGGCGCGCTCGGCGGTGGCGCGCACCGCCTGGAAGCGGAACGAGGCCCAGTCGTGCTCGGCATTCCAGATCAGCACCGGCGAGAACACAACGATCGCGATCAGCGCGGCAAGATACGGATACGGGCTGCGCAGCCAGCGCCAGCGCCAATCCGGCACCAGCGCAAAGGCGAGCACCGCCGGCGCGAACATGATCGCGGTGAATTTCGACAGCAGCGCCAGCCCGGCAAACAGCCCCGCGGCGAGCCACCAGCGCCCGTCACCGCTTTGCGCAAGCCGCACCAGCGACCACAGCATCGCCACCGAAAACGGGATCAGCGCCGTATCCGGCGCGACCTTTGCCATCAAGAGGCCGTAATACAGCGCCGCCTCCGGCAGCAGCAGCGCCAGCATCACGGCGCGGACGTTGTTGGCCGTCACGCGGCGGATGATGTCGGCGAGCAGGAGCTGGGTGGCCAGCATCGCGACGATGCCGCCGAGGCGGACGCCGAGATTGGTGTCGCCGAGGATCGCGGTGCCGAAGCGGATGAACCAGGCGACCATCGGCGGATGGTCGAGGAACGACAGCACGTTTTCCTTCGACCAGGTCCAGTAATAGGCCTCGTCGGTGCGCAGATCGAGCGCATGGGCGTAGACCAACCGCATCGCGGTCATGGCAACGATCACGGCGATGACGCCCCGCCAGTCCGGCGCGCGCGAACGGGCCGGCTTAACGCTGTTGTTATCGGCTCCAGGTTCGGCTTGGGCTATCGTCACGGCGCGCTTTTTGTTCGACTCTTAACGGAGTGTCAACGTGCCGCGCGGCCCGCTCTCACGGCTGGTCCGGACCCGCGGTGGTGTTCAGCGCGGGAATTAACCACTAGACTTGCCGATCATGAATCACATGGCCTCCCCCTCGCGCGAGCACTTGCAGGACATGGCCCGCGGTATCGGCCTGCGGCAGGTCCGCATCGTCACGGGGGCGATCATGTTCGCCTACCTGACCAGCCATTTCCTCAACCACGCGCTCGGCAATATCTCGACGCAGGCGCTGGCGATCGGGGTCTACTACCACACCGAGTTCTGGCAGTTCCTGCCGGTCGCGATCGTGTTCTACAGCGCCTGCCTGGTGCATACCGGGCTCGGCATCTGGGCACTCTATCAGCGCCGCGAGTTCCACTGGAAGGCGATCGAGCCGCTGCAACTCACGCTCGGCCTCAGCATCCCGATGCTGATCGTCGCCCACGTCGTCGGCGTACGGCTCGGCCAGACCCTGTACGGGCACGAGAAGCTCTACCCCCAGGAGCTGTACACCTTCTTCATCGCCTCGCCGAACCGGCTGTGGCAGATGCTGGCGGTGCTGGTGATCGCCTGGGTGCATGGCTGCATCGGCCTGTATTTCTGGCTGCGGCTGCGTCCGTTCTTCAAGCGCGCCGCGCCGTTCCTGCTCGCCGGAGCCGTGCTGATCCCGACCCTGGCGATGCTCGGCGTCTACCAGGGCGCCCGCGCCACGGTCGCGGATTATCAAGATCCCGACTGGCGGCGCGAGGAGCTGTCGGTGCAGAAGCTCGGCACAGCGGCGCAGGGGAGCACGCTCGAGAAGATCACCGACGGCCTGACCATCGGCTATCTCGGCCTGCTCGGCCTCGTGCTGCTGGCGCGCGGCGCGCGGGCCCTGCTGGAGCGTCGCGGCGGCATGATCGCATTGTCCTACGGCAACGGCCGCACGCTGCGGGTACCGAAGGGATTGAGCGTGCTGGAAGCAAGCCTGCGCTACAACGTGCCGCATGCGAGCGTCTGCGGCGGCCGCGCACGCTGCTCGACCTGCCGCATCCGCATCATCGGCGACCACGCCGGATTGCCCGAGCCCTCGCCGCGCGAAGCCTTCGTGCTGCACCGGGTCGGCAATGACGATCCGTCGATCCGGCTGGCCTGCCAGTTGCGGCCGACCGCCGACCTGAATTTCTTCCAGCTGTTCCTGCCGAGCACGACATCGGCCAACGCGCACGCCGCCAATCCGGCACGGGTCGGCCAGGAGCGCTATCTGGTCAGCATGTTCGTCGACATGCGCGGCTCGACGCAGCTTGCCGAGAAGCGGCTGCCGTTCGACACCGTGTTCATCGTCAACCGCTTCCTCGGCGCGGTGTCGCAGGCGGTGCTGGAAGCCGGCGGGCGGCCCAACCAGTTCATCGGCGACGGCATGCTGGCGCTGTTCGGGCTTGCCACCGACCGGCAGGTGGCCTGCCGCCAGGCGTTGCGCGCGGCGGCGCTGATCGCAACCCATATCGACGAGCTGAACCAGTTCCTGAGCCACGATCTGCGCGAGCCGATCCGCTTCGGCATCGGCATCCATGGCGGCGAGGTGATCGTCGGCGATATCGGCTATCGCGACCACATGGTGTTCACGGCGCTCGGCGATGCCGTCAACGTCGCGGCACGGCTGCAGGACATGACCAAGGCGCTGGCCTGCGAGGCGATCATCTCGGACGAGGTGCGCGTCACCGCCGGGCTGGCCGACGATGCCCTGCCGGCGCAGGAGGTCGCGATCCGCGGCCGCAACGAGCCGATGACCGTGCGCACGGTCGAAAAGACGCAGCTCCTATCGACGCTGGTCGACGACCGGCGTGCCGTCGCGGCCTGACCGGTTCATCTCAGCTTCAGCCCAATGTGACCTGCCGCACACCCGCCGGTGCGTTCAGCAGAGATGCTCGAACGTGCCCGGTGCCGGATGCGACTGACTGGCGATGGGTAACACTGCAACCGCGCCGCGACAGAGCTCAACGCGCATCCGAAGGAGAAGACCATGTTTCGCAAAGTCACGCTCGCTCTCGCCACTGCCGCAACCCTCGGCACCGCCGCGCTGGCGCCGACCGCAGCTTCCGCCAAGCCGTTCTTCTGGCATCCGCATCACCATCACTTCTGGGGTGGCCCGGGCATTGCCGTCGGCTTCGTCGACTCCGGCTGCTACGCCACCCGCCTGGTGCTGACGCCCTATGGCTATCGCTATCGCACCGTGAACGTCTGCTACTGATTGAACCTTCTACTTGGATGGAAACGCCCCGGTCGCCGACGCGACCGGGGCTTTTCGTTGTTGCGACGCAACGCTGCGAAAGCTCAATTGACTCGCGGTTGTCAGGTGCGACATTTGGACCGCGCGCATTCCATGATGCGAAGGCGCGCAAGGCAATCTGGGCCTGGTGATGACCGGCTCACGACAGAACAGCTTCGGAGGAAGCGGAATGCTCGATCGACGAGACTTGATGAAGCGCGCCGGATTGGCCGCTTTGGTGACGGGGCTGGGATCAAGGGGTGCATTCGCCCTCGACACCGTGACGCTGCCCTTTGGCAATGGCGAGCGGCCGCTGGTGCGCTACCCGCAAAAGCGCCCGATGATCGGCCTGACCGCCCGCCCGCCGCAGCTGGAAACGCCGTTTGCGGTCTTCAACGACGGCCCGATCACGCCGAACAATGCGTTCTTCGTGCGCTATCATCTGGCAGACCTCCCCTACAATCTCGATCCGGACAAGTTCACGCTGGAGATCAAGGGCAAGGTCGACAAGCCGCTGAAGCTGTCGCTGAAGGACATCAGGAAGCTGAAGGCGAGCGATATCGTTGCCGTCAACCAGTGCTCCGGCAACAGCCGCGGCTTCTTCAGTCCGCGCGTCGCCGGCGGCCAGCTCGGCAACGGCGCGATGGGCTGCGCGCGCTGGCACGGCGTGCCGCTGAAGACCGTGCTCGACATGGCCGGCGTGCAGGCCGGAGCCAAGCAGGTCACCTTCAACGGCATGGATGGTCCGGTCAGCGACAAGACGCCGGATTTCGTCAAGGCACTCGACATCGACCACGCACGCGACGGCGAGGTGATGCTGGCCTGGGGCATGAACGGCGAGGACCTGCCCTTCCTCAACGGCTTCCCGCTCCGCCTCGTGGTGCCCGGCTACTACGGCACCTATTGGGTGAAGCACCTCAACGAGATCACCGTTATCGACAACGTGTTCGAGGGCTTCTGGATGAAGTCCGCCTACCGGATACCGGATACGCCGAACAATGCGGTCGAGCCCGGCACCGCACCGAAGGCGACGATCCCGATCAATCGCTTCACGGTGCGCTCGTTCATCACCAGCGTTGCCGACGGCGCCAAGCTGAAGGCCGGCCGCACCATGCTGCGCGGCATTGCCTTCGACGGCGGTAAAGGCATCAAGGAGGTGATGGTCTCGACCGACGGCGGCAAGAGCTGGACGCCGGCCAAGCTCGGCAAGGACCTCGGCAAATACGCATTCCGCGAATGGAAGTTGCCGGTGAAGCTCGCGGCCGGTCCCGCAGAGCTGAAGGTGCGCGCCACCAACAATGCCGGCGACACCCAGCCGGTGGATCCGTTGTGGAATCCGGCCGGCTATCTGCGCAACGTCGTCGAAACCGTGCGCGTCACCGCAGCGTGAGGAGAAGCATCATGACCAGCAAGCTGCTTCCATCCCTCGCCGCGATCGCCGCGCTGTCGATCGGCGCCGCCATCGCCGCGCCCGTGAACTACACGGTCCCCGAGGAAACCGCGGCCTTCAAGCCAGGTCCCAACCTCGAGGTGGTGCAAAACAACTGCACCGCCTGCCACTCGGCCGACTACATCAAGACCCAACCGCAGGGCGAGAAGTTCAAGAAGGATTTTTGGCAAGCCGAGGTGACCAAGATGATCAAGGTCTACGGTGCGCCGATCGACGAAGCCGACGTCGGCAAGATCGTCGAATACCTCTCCGCGACCTATTGAGACGCCGCCGGTCGATCCCCGCGCGCCGGCCGAAAAGGCAGCGCGCGGGACGATCGATCCAGTTCGGTACACCGGAACCGATCCGTTTTTGCAGCGCATCAATTGACCACGAAACGGGCAATCCGGCGTAAAACCCCCGCAAAGCGGGTTGTTTCCGGTCAAAAACACACCGTCGTTTGATCTACCCAGCTTTTTTCAAACTGCTATCCTGTCGTTGCGGACAAGCCGGTTTTTGCGGGGACCGACTGGTCTGTTTTCGATTGATTCCGCGGAGACGACTGGAATGCCCAAAGGTACAGTGAAGTGGTTCAACCCGACCAAGGGTTATGGATTCATCCAGCCCGCATCGGGCGGCAAGGACATTTTCGTTCATATTTCAGCAGTTCAGAAGGCTGGCCTTCAGACCCTCAACGAAGGTCAGTCGGTTGAATACGAAGAGATTGCAAATCGCGGCAAGACGTCAGCCGAAAATCTCAAGGTCTAGCGTCACAGCGCCAGATCCGGCGGCGCACTCTCGGACGCCATCCGGGAGTGGGGGCCGATCCACACACCAGACAACGTGACGTTCGGCGGGGCGGGCACGATGCCCGCGCGCCATGGCGTTGAACTATATGGCGTTGAACTATTTCGGCGGCCACCGCTCGCGCGCCGACGACTGCCTTTTGCGCCGGGAAGCGCGCGGCTGCGCATTGCAGCATCACAGGCACGTGCCGCTCTGGCCGTTGCCGCACGGCACCCGCTTCGACAGCTGCTGAACCTTGCGCTTCGACTCGGCCTGCGCCAGCACGTCGAACACGCTTGACGGGGTGAGCTGCGTGGCCTTGCGGAAGTCCTCGGTCGCCTTGTCGACATGGTTGAGCGCCTCATGCGCCTTGGCGCGGGCGAACAGGCCCTCAACCGTCTCCTTCTGCGCGATCGCCCGGTCGAGATCCTCGACCGCCTTGTCGTAGTTGCGCAACGCCGACCAGGTGATGCCGCGCAATGTCAGCGCCGGCTGATAATCGGGCCGCGCAGAGAGGATGAAGTTGAGATCCTTCATCGCGTTGTCCGGCTTCTTCAGCCCGAGATAGGCCCGGGCGCGCAGCACATGCGGGAAGGCATCGTTGGGCGCCCGCGTGATGATCTGGTCGAAGGCGGCGATGGCGCGGTCGTACTGGGAGGAAGTCAGCATCGCGAGCCCGCGGCCGAGCTGTGCCGTCGGATTGTTCGGGCTTCGCTCCAGCACAGCGTCGATATCGACCAGTCCCTCATCGGCGCGGCCCTTGAGCATCAACGCGAGGCCGCGCCACGATTTGGCGATCAGATTGGTCGGCACCAGCGCCAGGGCCTGATCGAAATCCAGGAGCGCCTTGTCGAGCTGATTGAGGCCGATATGGGCGAGCCCACGCTCGGTGAAAGCGAGCGTCTCCTTGGGATTGAGCGAGATCGAATGATCGTAGTCGGCGAGCGCGTCCTGCACCTTGCCGGTGCCGGCCTTGACGAGGCCACGCGCCAGATAAGCCAACGAATTGTTCTGATCGAGCGTGATGGCACGGCCGGCGTCGGCCATCGCTTGATCGAACTGCCGCGTGCCGGCGGCATTGAGCGCGCGGGCCGCCAGCAGCTGCGGATCGTCCGGCTTGACCTTGAGCAGGGCATTGAGATCGTTGCGCGCGTCCGCCGACCGGCCGAGCTTTGAATAGGCCAGTGCACGCAGGCGCAGCGCAGCCTCGTTGCGGGGATCGCCGCCCAGCACCTGGGTGAGATTGGCAACGGCGCCCGCGTAGTTGCCCTGTGCGACGAGCTGCTTGGCCTGCTCGACCTGCTGGTTACCCGCCGCCGGCCCGGCTGGCCGCGCCGGCGGCGCGCCTGGAGCCGGTGCGGCCTGCGGCGGCGCGGCGCCGCCTGCTGCCCTAGCGAGTTCGGCCTGCATCGTGACCGCCTGCTGGCGCTGCTGCTGTATCTCCTTGTTGTCGGGAAGCACCGCCAACAACCGGTCGAAGTCGGCAATCGCGCGGGCATAGTCACCCTTGGCGCTGTAGAGCTGGGCACGGGCGAAATAGGCGTTGCGCTCGGCCTGCGGCGCCTGCGCGATCGCACGCGAGAAATCCTCGATCGCTTTATCCATGTCGCCCTTGCGGCGATGGGCCTGACCTCGCCAGTAGAATGCATTCGGCGTGCCGGCGTTGACGGCAATCGCGGTGTTGGCGTCGGCCACCGCCGCATCGGGCTGTCCGGTTTCGACATAGGCCCGCGCGCGCCCGACACGGGCAGCGGGAAGATCCTGCCGCAACGTGATCGCCTGGTCGTAATCCGAGATCGCATCGCTCCAGGCGTGCTGGTCGGCGCGCAGATTGCCGCGCGCCAGGAAGCCGAACGGGTTCTTCGGCTCGAGCTCGATCGCGCGATCGAAATCGGCGCGGGCCTGATCCAAGCTGCCCTTGCGTTGCTGGACATAGCCGCGCGCGATCAGCGCCGGCACGAATTGTCCTTTCAGCTGCACCGCTGCATCGGCATCGCTGAGGGCCTGATCGATCTTGCCGCGCGCGATGCCAAATCGCGAGCGGCCGGTGAAGGCCTTGGTGCGGTCCTCCGTGGAGCGTGCGGTATCGTTGATGATGCCCGAGCACGCCGCCTCGGCCTTGTCCGTCGGCGGCCCGCTGCAATCCTCGACATCGCCCGCGCGGGCCGGACCGGCGAGCACGGGCCAAAGTAGCAGCGCAAGCGCCAGCAGCTGTGGGAAACGAACGCCGCGGGTGGCGGCATCAATGCAGATCGAACGTGAACGCATATGGTAGCCTCGGGTTGACCGAATGCTGCCGGTGTTAACGCGTCACTTGGTTCTTATGGTGATCGGCACTGAACGTATTTTTTGGAACCATATCGTGCGAAGCTATTGTTCGAATCCTGGCATTCGGTTCCCAGCGTCGCGCGGAACGCTATCCCTGCGATCAATGAGGATAGAACAGCGCGGAACGCGCAGCTGCGACGCTCAGCCGTTCAATCTTCCGTCACCCATTTGGCGACGGTCATGACATCAGGCGGTTGCAGATAGCCGCGGGGCCAGAGATCGACCGCCCATTCCACCTTGGTCGCGCGCTCGACGAGAACGGCGGTGTTGTGCGGCGTTTGCACCAACGAAAATCCGCGGTAGTGGGGATCCCCAACGTCGTGAAACCTGAACAGGTTCCACGCCTGCATCACCAGCATCAGGCTGGTCGTGTTCCGCGTCGTGTCCCAGCAATCATAATTGTGTTTGTCGTCGTTGGCGCGGAAATCCGCTTTCGCCACGCGCTTGTCGGTGCCGAGGATCGGCCCCATGCGCCGGTCGAACCAGATCACGGCCTTTTGCACGGCCGCGCGTTCGGCGGCGGCATTGGCGCGGCCCGTGGCCATGATCTTGGCCAGAGCCGCCCGGTCGGCTGCGCTGAAGTCGAGCATCTCGCGACGCCGGCAGACGAAGCCGTAACAGACGGTCATCGCCGTCGCCGACGGCGGATAGATCGAGACCGAGGTGTAGAGCTGCAGGATGCCGGAGCTGAGCTCGGCCGCGCGGGCCGGCATGGCCGACGGCAACGACAGCATGAGCACAGCAAGCGCGCCGGCAAATCCGGCCCGCTTCATTCGTATCGGCTGATCAGCGTCTTTCATGAACCACCGCCCCAACTCGACCAAAGGATTATCGCGGGCGTGTCGCGATGCCAAGACATCCGGCGCATGGCTGTGGATCAGACCGGCAGCGGCGCGTCGCGCTTGACTTCCTCCATCACCGCGTAGGTTCGCGTTTCGCGCACGCCCGGCAGCGCCAGCAGGGTCTCGCCGAGAAACCTGCGATAGGCGGTCATGTTGGCGACCCGCGCCTTGACCAGATAGTCGAAGCCGCCGGCCACCATGTGACACTCGAGCACTTCCGGCGCGGTCTGGACCGCCCTGGCGAACTTCTCGAATACATCGGGCGTGGTCTTGTCGAGCAGCACCTCGACAAACACCAGCAGGCCAAGCCCGAGCCGGTGCGGATTGAGCCGGGCGCCATAGCCCTCGACGAAGCCGTCGCGCTGCAGCCGCTTCAACCGTTCGCCGACCGAGGTCGGCGACAGGCCGATCCTTTCCGCCAACTCCACATTGGCAATCCGGCCATCCCCTTGCAGGATCGAGAGGATTTTGCGGTCAGTCTTGTCGATTTCTGTCATATCCACGGTAATTCTCGAATTGATCCTGATTTTCTAAGGCAAATCTGCTAATTTGTCTATCGAACTACGGTTCACTAGCGCGTACGTGTTCCCACACAATCTCAAGGAACCGCCATGCCAGACCCGTTGCCGCTCCCGCCCCCGTTCAGCGCGCCGTATGCGCCAGACGACAGCGCCATCGCCGCCCGCCTGCGCCAGGACGCGACGCTCGGCGCGGAGGCGGAGGCACGGATTGATCGCACGGCAACCCGCCTGATCGAGGCAATCCGGGCCAACGACGATCCGCTTGGCGGGGTCGAGGACATGTTGCGGGAGTTCGCGCTGTCGACCAAGGAAGGGCTGGCGCTGATGGTGCTGGCGGAGGCGCTGCTGCGGGTGCCGGACGCGCGTACCGCCGACCAGTTCATCGAGGACAAGCTCGGTCAGGGCGACTTCGTCAACCACGAGACCAGATCGAGCGCGTTCCTGGTCAACGCCTCGGCCTGGGCGCTCGGCATGTCGGCGCGCGTGATCCAGCCCGGCGAGACGCCGCAGGGCACGATCGGGCGGCTGACGAAGCGACTCGGTGCGCCGGCGGTGCGCGCCGCGACACGGCAGGCGATGCGGCTGATGGGCAGCCATTTCGTGCTCGGCGAGACCATCGAGGCGGCGCTGTCGCGCGCGCAATCGCACACGGCGCGCGGCTCGCGCTATTCGTTCGACATGCTCGGCGAGGGTGCGCGCACCGCCGACGATGCCCATCGCTATTTCGAATCCTACGCCCGCGCGATCGAGGCGATCGGCAAGGCGGCCGGCGATCAGCCCCTGCCCGACCGGCCCGGCATCTCGGTGAAACTCTCCGCGCTGCATCCACGCTTCGAGGCGGTGAGCCACGCGCGGGTGATGACCGAGCTGGTGCCGCAACTGGTCGATCTCGCGCGCCGCGCCAAGGCGTTCGACCTCAACTTCACCGTCGATGCCGAGGAGGCCGACCGGTTGGAGCTGTCGCTCGACGTCATCGCCGCCGCATTCGCCGACCCTTCGCTCGCCGGCTGGAGCGGCTTTGGCCTCGCGATCCAGGCCTATCAGAAGCGCGCCGCCGACGTCATCGACTATGTCGATGCGCTGACGCGCGCGCTGGATCGCAGGATGATGGTGCGCCTGGTCAAGGGCGCCTATTGGGACACCGAGATCAAGCGCGCGCAGGAGCGCGGGCTCGACGGCTATCCGGTGTTCACCCGCAAGGCGATGACCGACCTGAACTACGTCGCCTGCGCGCGCAAGCTGCTGGCGCTGCGGCCTCGGCTGTTTCCGCAATTCGCCACCCACAACGCGCTGACGGTCGCAACCATCCTCGAACTCGCCGACGATCCCTCAAGCTTCGAATTCCAGCGGCTGCACGGCATGGGCGAAGCGCTCTACGCCCAGCTCGGCGAGGACAGGCCCGAGATCGCCCACCGCACCTATGCGCCGGTCGGCAGCCACCGCGACCTGCTCGCCTATCTGGTGCGGCGGCTGCTCGAGAACGGCGCCAACTCGTCCTTCGTGGCGCTGGCCGCCGACAATCGCGTGTCCATCGTGGACCTGCTGCGCCGCCCGGCCGAGATCGTCGGCACCGACGACAAGGCGTCGCACTCCGCGATTCCGTTGCCGGCCGAGCTTTATTGGCCGCAGCGCGAGAACTCGCACGGCATCGAATTCGGCGAACGCAAGGCGCTCGGCGCGCTGACGTCGGCGATCGCGGCCGAACGGAAGGCTTCGCCTTCCGTCACGCCATCAACCACCGAGCAGGCGAATGCCGCCGTTGCCGCGGCGCGCTGCGGCTTCAAGGCCTGGAACGCCACGCCGGCCATAAAGCGTGCGGCGATCCTGGACAAGGCCGCGGAGCTGCTCGAGCAGCGCCGCGCCCACTTCCTCGCTCTGCTGCAAAGCGAGGGCGGCAAGACGCTCGATGATGCGCTATCGGAAGTGCGCGAGGCGATCGACTTCTGCCGCTACTATGCCGCGCTGGGGCAAAAGCTGTTCGGCGAAGGCGAGACGATGCCGGGCCCGACCGGCGAAAGCAATGTGCTGGAGCTGCACGGCCGCGGCGCGTTCGTCGCGATCTCGCCGTGGAATTTCCCGCTCGCGATCTTCCTCGGCCAGGTGACGGCGGCATTGATGGCGGGCAATGCGGTGATCGCAAAGCCGGCCGAGCAGACGCCGCGCATCGCAGCCGAAGCCGTTGCCATGCTGCATCAGGCCGGCGTGCCGCCATCGGCGCTGCATCTGATCCAGGGCGACGGCGCGGTCGGCGCCGCGCTGGTGGCGCATCCCACCATCGCCGGGGTCGTCTTCACCGGCTCGACGGAGGTCGCGCGGTCGATCAACCGCACGCTCGCCGCCAAGGACGGCCCGATCGTGCCGCTGATCGCCGAAACCGGCGGCATCAATGCCATGATCGTCGACGCCACCGCGCTGCCCGAGCAGGTCGCCGATGACGTCGTGACCTCGGCGTTCCGCTCCGCCGGCCAGCGCTGCTCGGCGCTGCGGCTGCTGTTCGTGCAGGACGACGTCGCCGACCGCATGATCGAGATGATCGCCGGCGCCGCGCGCGAATTGAAGATCGGCGATCCCTCCGAACCGTCGACGCATATCGGACCGGTGATCGATGCCGACGCCAAGCAGCGGCTCGATGCGCATATCGCGCAAATGAAGCAGGAGGCGCGCGTGCATCTCGCCGGCGAGGCGCCATCAGGTAATTTCGTCGCGCCGCACATCTTCGAACTGTCGGCGGCCGGGCAATTGAAGGAAGAGGTGTTCGGCCCGATCCTGCATGTGGTGCGCTACCGCGCCGACAAGCTCGGCGAGGTGCTGAGTGCGATCGAGGCGACCGGGTTCGGGCTGACGGTCGGCATCCATTCCCGCATCGACGACACGATCGAGCACGTGATCGACCGCCTCCAGGTCGGCAATATCTATGTCAACCGCAACATGATCGGCGCGGTGGTCGGCGTGCAGCCGTTCGGCGGCAGCGGCCTGTCCGGCACCGGCCCCAAGGCCGGCGGCCCGCATTACCTCGCGCGCTTCGCCACCGAGCAGACGATCACCATCAACACCGCCGCCGCGGGCGGCAATGCGGCGCTGATGGCGGGGGTGGAGTAATACTCATCACCGACATGTCATTCCGGCATGGTGCATGGGCGCCAGGTCCGGAATGACTTGGTTGCATCGTGCCCCCCAGATGGGTCAAATGGCGGTCCGATCGGGATCATTGCTTGCGATAATTCCAGCTACCGGAAAAACACCAACAAGCGCCACGGGAGCGACGGCACGATGGAAAAAGGCATTTTTGACGGGCTCAAGGTCCTGGACTGCGCGAGCTTCATCGCGGCACCCGCGGCCGCCACCGTGCTGTCCGACTTCGGCGCCGACGTCATCAAGATCGAGCCGCCCGGCGCCGGCGATCCCTATCGCAATCTGCCCAATCTGCCCGGCTATCCATCGAGCGAGCACAATTTCGCGTGGATGCTGGAGGCCCGCAACAAGAAGAGCCTCGCGCTCGACCTCACCAAGCCTGACGCGCAGCAGGTGCTGTACAAGCTCGTCGCCGAGGCCGACGTGTTCATCACCAACATGCCGCCGCAGGTGCGCGCAAAGCTCGGCATCACCTACGACCATCTTGCCCATCTCAACGACCGGCTGATCTACGCGTCCTTCACCGGCTATGGCGAGAAGGGCGAAGAGGCCAACAAGCCCGGCTTCGACTCCAACGCCTATTGGGCCCGCTCCGGCCTGATGGATCTGGTGCGCGCCGACGAGGAGACTACGCCGGCCCGTTCCGTCGCCGGCATGGGCGATCACCCCTGCGCGATGGCGTTCTACGGCGCGATCGTCACCGCGCTGTTCCAGCGCGAGAAGACCGGCAAGGGCTCGCACGTCTCGACCAATCTGATGGCCAACGGCGTCTGGGCCAATGGCGTGCTGGCGCAGGCCAAGCTCGCCGGCGCCAAGTTCAAGAAGCGCAAGCCGCGCGAGGAGGCGCTGAACGCGGTCACCAACCACTATAAGTGCAAGGACGGCCGCTGGCTGATCCTGTCGCTGCTCAACGAAGACCGGCAATGGCCAACGCTGGCGCGCTGCATGGGCCGCGAGGATCTCGTCGCCGATCCGCGCTTCGCCACCAAGGCGGACCGCCATGCGCGCTCGGTCGAGCTGATCAAGATCTTCGACGAGGTGTTCGCCGGCAAGGACCTCGCCGAATGGCGCAAGATACTCGATGGCAACGGTCTCGTGTTCGGCGTCGTCGGCATCCTCGACGACATCCCGAACGACAAGCAGATGATCGAGAACGAGGTGCTGGTGCGCTTCGAGAACGACACCATGCTGACCGTCAACAGCCCGATCTTCATCGACGGCGCGAGGAAGGTGCAGCCGCGCAAACCGCCCGAGGTCGGCGAGCATTCCGACGAGATCCTGCGCCAGGCCGGCTACGACGAGGCCACGATCCAGAAGCTGCGCGCGTCGGGCGCGGTGGCGTAGCGAACTAACCACCTTCGTGAGTAGCCCGGATGGAGCGAAGCGAAATCCGGGACAAGTATCGCAATCGGATCACGCAATCCCGGATTTCGCTTCGCTCCATCCGGGCTACGAGGTCAGCGAGCATTCCATCGCAGGCATCCAACGCCTAGAAAGCTATCTTTTCATCCAGGCCCAGACCAGGACCACAACGATGATGCCGAGGATGACCGCGAGCCCGATCGCCCAGCTGCTGACGCGGACGGCGCTGACCGCCTGACGCTCGGCCTCGTTGGCCGCGATCTCGCGGTCGCGCTGCTTGTCGTCCTCGGGAGCACTCATCGGCCGGTCTCCGCTCAAGGCTGGGCTGTTCGGGGCATGGTCGCGACGTGGAATGTAGCATCGAATAATGACGCGCAGCGGCTTCGGTTCCGGCGGAAATCACCGGCCCTTCACGAAGCACATGCCGATGCGCGAGGCCTTCCCGGCAACCTGGCAGGCAAGGCCGTCGGCGCAGGTCCAGCCGCGGAAGCTGCGGTCGCTCTCGGCGGGCCTGGCGCCCGGCAGATAGCAATGCGCGCCCCAGCCGTCGCTGTATTCGGTGCCGGCAAGTTCGGTGCTGCCGCGCAGCTGCGGCCGGTTGGAGAAGCCGCGCGAAAAGTCCGGCGCCTTGCCGTCGCGGAGGCTTGCGAGGATATCGCGGCGGCGGGGCTGGTCGCCGAAGAAATGCGGCGAGGCCGGCACCACGGTGGAGTTCGACGGCTTTGCCGCCATCCAGTCGACGCCGGGGAAATGGAAGCCGCCGATGCCGCGGGTCTGGTGACAGCCCGCGCAGGTGACATCGTTGAGGCGCCGCTCGAAGCCGGCCAGCGACTGGATGTTTTGCAGCTTCGTTCCGTCGGCCGCAGCCTTCTGCAGGGCGCCGACGACGTCACCATCGGAGAACACCGCATTGCCGGCCGTGCCCTCACCCTGCACCATGCCGAATTCGGGCTCCAGCTCGCTGACATCGAAACCAGTCGGCGTCGGCGCGACCGCTACGGTCGCGAGGAAGCGATCGGGGATCAGCAAGGTGCCGCGATCGAGCTCGGCAAAATGCTTGGGGTCAAGCAACCACGCCTTGAAGTCGCGCCTCAGTGCCCCGTCCGCCAGAATACGGTCGCGATCGATCTGGTTCTCCAGCGGCGCTTCGGCAAACCGTTTTGCCACGCCGTCATAATCGAACACTTTGAGCAGATAGTCGGTGCGGAAATCGCGCACCGCGGATTTCGGCGCGTGCGCGATCTGCAGATTGGTCTCGATACGATCGATATTGCGCGCATCGATCAGGTCGAGCGGACCATCCTTGCCGAGCAACTTCTCCATCCCCGGCGGCGCGCTGCCGGTCGCGAGCCAGCGCCGCGCGATTTCGCGGCAGCCGAGCGATGCGTCGTTGCCGTCGCCTTTCGCCTTCAGCACGAGGTTCAGCGTCATCGGCAGCCGCTGCGACACCGCGTTCTCGCCGATCGGCGACACATCGGTACGGGTCAGCCGGTAGATCAACCGGATCTCGCCGCAATCTTTCGGCGCCACATAGGCGCGGTCCATGCGGTTGACGATGCCTGACAGCACGAAGCGGACGTCGGAGGATTCAAGCAGCGCCCGGTCGACCAGCTGAAACGCAAAGCCTTCGCCGACGCCAATGTTCTCATTCGGCAGGCTTGCCTTATGTTTTGCGACGTAGCGATCGAATTCGCGATCCAGCGCCTCGCGCACCGGAACCATCACGGCGAGCCCGAACAGATCACGGTTGGACAGCGGCGTGTCGGCGGAACGCTCCGGCGCGAGCATCCGGCCGAGGCTGAAGCGGCCGTGGTCGAACTCGCGGAGGGTGGCGGGATCGATCACCGCCGTGCCGCGCTCGAGCGCGCGATCCTCGGCGGCACGTGCAGGCGCGGCGCCGCAGAGCAGAACGGACATCACCAGAAGGCATTTCAGCGCGCGGCTCATGCCCCACTAACACCGCGCGGCAAACCCTATTCAAGAAAAAAGGCGCTTCACATCGTAGTGAAGCGCCTTGGTGTTGTCGTGTTGCGGAGATCATAGCGTTTTCGAGCGAAGTGGAGCCCTGTTCGCGTGAAGAAAACGCGTCCAAACGACGAGCTGGAGCTTCGGTTCTGATTCAATCAGAACCGAAAATGCTCTAGCGCGAAACGATCAGGCCCTTGCTGGTGACGACCACCCAACGGCCGTCCTGCTTGCGGATGGCATCGACGCGGCCGAGACCGGGGACGGGGTCGCCGGCGTAAACCTCGTAGATGCCGCCGCGGCCCTCGATCAGCGCGCCGCCATTGCCGACGTCGCGCAGCGACCAGCCGTCGACCACCGGCAGGCGGCCGACCTCTGGCCTGGGGGCGGCCGGCGCCGCCGCGGCAGTCGCCGGGGTGATCGAGCCCGTGACCTCGCGGGCGGGCGTCGCCGCGGCGACGGTGGTCTGCGGCGCGGCGCGGAGCTTGTCGACCGCCTCGCTGAGCTTGTTGAGCTTGGCCATCGGCTCGGCCTGGGCCTTCTCGACCTTCTCGATCCGGTCGTTGGCCTTGCTGAACTGGGTCTGGCCGGCCCTGGCGGTCTGCTCGACGCTGGCCTTCAGCGCGGCGACCTCGGATTCGATCCGGGCGAGCGCGGCATCGGCCGCTTCCTTGTTGGCGGCGGCGTCCTTGGCAGCCACATCCCTGACGGAAGCAGCGGCGGGGGCGGCGAGATGGCCGAGCCCCGCGGTCGCGAGCGCACCGCCGATGGCGCCGGCCACGGTCGCCAGCGCGATCACCGCGGCCATCGCGCCGATCCGGCGCGTGCCGGCCGGCTTGCCCGCCGCCTTGGCCGCCTGTTCGGCGCCTGGCCTGGATGCCGTCGCCTCATGGTCCCAGGTGCGGTCACCCGGCGCCATGATCATCAGCTTGCCCGGAAAATGCGGCTCTTCCCGCTTGCCGGTCTCGACCTTGGGCACGTCCATATTGGTCGGCTCGACCTTGGCCTCGACCTTCGGCTCGATCATGGACTCGATCTTGGGGTCGATCTTGGGCGGCTCAACCTTCGAGGGTTCAACCTTGGGCGCGTCCATCCGGGGCGCGTCCGCCTTTGGCGACGTCTCTTCCTGCTCGGGCGCAAGCCGGGGAGCTTCGACACCGGTCGCGGCCATCACGGGCTCGCTTTTCGCCGCCATTTCGGCGCCGGTTTGACCGCTGACCGGCTCGCTCTGCTGCTCACTCACGTTCAAAGTCTCCAGACTAGGTTGACAATTCGGTAACTTTTATTGCTTGCGAAATGGTTACCCCGCTCCGCCATTACCTAAATTTTAGGGAGTTTTCCGGGCCGGATTTGGGCGATGCTGCCCTGCGGCAATCTGCGCCGCTTCCGTTTGCGCGCGGCGCTTTCCCGATTAACATACCGTCATCTTCCAGCCAGAAGGCAGGAGAGCGCCATGACGATCGAGAAATGCATCAAGGAATTTGGTGTCGATGACGTCATCTTTGAGGAAGGCTCGACCGGCCGCGAGCTGTTTGTCGTGCTCGACGGCAAGGTCGACATCGCCAAGATCGATCGCGGAAACAAGACTGTTATCGTCAGCCTCGGCAAGGGCGAGTTCTTCGGCGAGATGGCCGTGATCGACGGCTCGGCGCGCTCGGCGACCGCCATCGCCTCCGCGCCCGCAACGCGGGTGATGCGGATCAACCACGCCCGCTTCGTCTATCTGGTCAGCCAGCAGCCGGCGTTCGCGCTGATGGTGATGGATGCGCTCTCGAAGCGCCTGCGCGCATCCAACGCGGTCACTTACCGGACGGCGGCAACCCCATGAGCGACCGCAAGCCAAGCCCGTTCAAGACGCTTTTCGACGCCGAGGTCGCAACGCTGATCCAGGCCGCCGACGACGTCTATCAGATCCGCTTCAAGAACCGTGCGGCGAACGCCTATCTGGTGCGCGGCAGCAAGCGGACCATCATGATCGACGTCGGACTGTCGAGCAATTATCCGTCGCTCGTCGCCTGTCTCAACCATATCGGGGTGACGCCCGAGATGGTCGACATGGTGGTGCTGAGCCATGAGCATCTCGACCACATCGGCGCGGCGTACCATTTCCACGGCAGCGCCTACGTCGCCGCGCACCGGCTCGCCGCCAACAAGATCATGCTGCGCGACGATTTCTCGATGCTGCGCAAGATGTTCAACGAGCCGAACGTGCCGATCGATATCGACATCTGGCTCGAGGAAGGCAACCTGATCGACCTCGGCAATTTCCGCCTCAACGTGATGTACACGCCCGGCCACACCTCGGCCTGCATCACGCTGTTCGACCAGGACAAGGGCCTGCTGTTCGCCGCCGACACGCTGATGCCCGGCGGCGTGATGGGCGGCGTGTTCGGCTCCGGCTCGATCGCCGACTATATCCAGTCGCTGGAGCGGCTGAAGGGCCTCAACTCGAAGATCCTGCTGTCGGGACATGGCCGGCTGTCCGACACGCCACAGGACGATGTGCGGATCGCGCTGCAGCGCTCGCACGGCCTGCTCGAGGACACCGCGCAACTGTTCGATGCACTCGATGCGCGCTCGAATTTCGAGCCGATCATGCAGTCGGTGCGCGACCTCAACAAGCTCGACGATTGAGCTCAGTTCCTCCCCGTCGTTGCGAGCCAACGGGTCGCAATGACGTTCGGGCGACCGAGCGCCTTCACATTTGACAAATCCGCGCCCGGCCTGTTCAACAGCGGCAACAACAACGTTGAAGAAACAGGGAGCGAGGATCATGAAGCTTTACGACTCGATCGGACCCAATCCGCGCATCGTGCGCATGTTCATGGCGGAGAAGGGCATCGAGATACCCAAACAGGCCGTCGACCTGCGCAAGGGCGAGAACCGCGAGACGGAACACCTGAAACGCAATCCGCACGGCCAGATGCCGGCGCTCGAGCTCGACTGCGGCAACTACCTCTCCGAGATCACGGCGATCTGCGAATATCTCGAGGAGAAGCACCCCTCGCCCGCGATGATCGGCACCACGCCGGAAGAGCGCGCGGAATGCCGGATGTGGACGCGCCGCGTCGATCTCAACATCGCCGAGCCGCTCGCCAACGGCTACCGCTTCGGCGAAGCGCTGAAATTCTTCGAGAAGCGCATTCCCGTTGCGCCCGAAGCCTCGCCCGGCCTGAAGATGATCGCCGCCAACCGCATCAAATGGCTTGACGACCAGATGGCCGACGGCCGCGACTACATCTGCGGCAAGCGCTTCACGCTCGCCGACATGCTGCTCTATTGCTGGCTCGATTTCGGCAACCAGGTCGGCCAGCCGCTGGACCAGTCGAACGCTAACATCGTTGCCTGGTTCAACCGCGTCGGCGCGCGGCCATCGGTGAAGGCGTAAAAGGCGGTCGTCTTATCCTCCCCTCGAGGGGGAGGATCGGTTCGCATGAAGCGTAGCGCAATGCGAACCGAGGTGGGGTGATCTCTCCCCTCGGGTAGCGTTCACGCGGAGAGACCTTCACCCCACCTCGCCGCTCATTGCATTCGCGTCGATCCTCCCCCTCCAGGGGAGGATGAAGAGCACCCGACCACTCAGTCCCTAAATCACCACCGGCTTGTCCGGCAGCTCGTTCGGGCCGGCCGGTGGCGGGAAATGCTTTGCCAGCTCGCGCGACACCGCCTCGATCCCCTTGATCACGCCCTGCTCGAACCGGCCGGCCCGGAAATCCGTTTCCATCGTGCGGCAGATCGCCTCCCAGCCGGCATGGCCGACCTTCGCGTCGATGCCGCGATCGGCGACGATCTCGACGTCGCGGTCGGCGAGCAACAGATAGATCAGGACGCCATTGTTGTGATCGGTGTCCCAGATCCGCAAATGCGAGAACACGTCGAGCGCGCGCTCCCGCGCAGGCTGATTGCGGAACAGCGGCACGCCGTCGAGCGCGCCCTCGACGACGAAACGGATCTGGCCGGAATGAGTGGCCTCACCGGCCTTGATCGCCCGCTCGATGGCGCCGAGCACGCGCGGCGGAAAATCACGCCGCACCCGCCAGCGGTGCTCGAGCAGATGCTTGCCGATGCGCTTGATGCCCATGCCTACCAGCTCCCCGAGGCGCCGCCGCCGCCGAAGCTGCCGCCTCCGCCGCTGAAGCCGCCGCTGTCGCTCGAGCTCGAACCGCTGCTCCAGCCCCCGCCGCCGGACCAGCCGCCGGAATAACCGCCGCCGCGCCGGTACGGTCCCGAGCCTGCCGTCGGACCGCCGAAGTTCAATCCGCCGAAGATCAGCGCCGCGACGGCGGCGAACAGGCCGACCACCAGCGCCGTGGCGAGCGAGCCGGCCACCATCCAGGTGAAGACGCCGACAACACCGCCGGTCGCGACCGAGCCCAGCAACCGCCCCAGTATCCCGCGCAACACGCCGGCCACGATGATGACGATAAAGATCGTCACCGGATTGGCGAAGTCGACCAGGTTCGGCCCTTGCCAATGCTCGGGCTCCGGCGCCGGCAATTGCTCGCCATTGATCAGGCGGATCATCCGGTCGACGCCGGCCGAGATGCCGCCAGCGAAATCGCCGGCCTTGAATTTCGGCGTGATGTCTTCGTCGATGATGCGGTGGGTGACGGCATCGCTCAGCACGCCTTCGAGGCCATAGCCGACCTCGATGCGCAAGTGCCGGTCGTTCTTGGCGACGACAAGGAGCGCACCGTCGTCGACCTTCTTGCGCCCGATCTTCCAGGCCTCGGCCACGCGGATCGAGAACTGCTCGATGGTTTCCTCGCCCGTGGTCGGCACGATCAAGACCGCGATCTGGCTGCCCTTGCGGGCCTCCAGATCCTTCAGCCGGTCGGTCAGCGTCGCGACATCGCTCGCCGACAGCGTCCCGGTCTGGTCGACGACGCGGCCGGTGAGCGGAGGCACCGCGACCTCGGCCCACGCCGGGCACACGAAGCCCAGCAGGAAGCCGAGCAGGATGACGCGTGCGGCGGTCATCGCGATGTGCGCACGCCGGCGCTATTTCGACGGCGCAGGGGCCGGCGACGGATTATTGAAATCGACCTTCGGCGCAGTCGATATTTCCTTTTCATTGTCGACCGTGAAGTTGGGCTTCTCCTTGTAGCCGAACGCCATCGCGGTCAGATTGTTCGGGAAGGTGCGGATGCCGACGTTGTAGTCCTGCACTGCCTTGATGTAGCGATTGCGCGCCACCGTGATGCGGTTCTCGGTGCCCTCGAGTTGCGCCATCAGGTCGCGGAACAGCGCGTCCGATTTCAGCTGCGGATAGTTTTCGGTGACGACCAGCAGCCGCGACAGCGCGCTGGTCAGTTCGCCCTGCGCCTGCGTGAACTTCTGGAACGCGGCCGGGTCGTTGAGCACCTCGGGGGTTGCCTGGATGCTGCCGACCTTGGCGCGCGCGTTGGTGACGCCGAGCAGCACGTCCTTCTCCTGCTGCGCAAAGCCCTTCACGGAGTTGACCAGGTTGGGCACGAGATCGGCGCGCCGCTGGTACTGGTTCACCACCTCCGACCAGCTCGACTTGACCTGCTCGTCACTGGTCTGGATCGCGTTGTAGCCGCAGTTGGTCAGGCTCAATGTCGCCAGCGCTGCGAGCACGGTCCAAAGCTTGCGCATGAAGATGGTCCTCCCCGGGTGGATTCTGCGTCAGCGTAACAGATTTTCGCCGGATAATCCCGTGCGGCGGATTTCGCGGCTTCTTTTGCGGATGATGACGCTTGCCTATCCCTGCCCGCGCCGTTCATCATGGCAAAAAAATCGATCGCGGGAGGATCCATTGGCGTCTGAACAATTCGAGACGATTGTTGTCGAACGGCCCGAGCCCGCGATCGCGCGGATCGTGATGAACCGCCCCGAGGCCCGCAACGCCCAGAACCTGCAAATGACCTACGACCTCAACGCCGCCTTCGACCGAGCGGTGCAGGACGACGCGGTCAAGGTCATCATCCTCGCCGGCAACGGCCCGCATTTCTCGGCCGGTCACGATCTGCGGCCAGGGGCCAAGAACCAGGCCGGTGCCGATTTCCCGCCAGTCGGAAATTGGGGCGGCTTCGCCGAGCCGAACGCCCATGGCCGCTTCGCGCGCGAGCAGGAGATCTACCTGCAGATCACAAGGCGCTGGCGCAATCTGGCAAAGCCGACGATCGCCGAGGTGCACGGCAAGTGCATCGCCGGCGGACTGATGCTGGCCTGGGCCTGCGACCTGATCGTTGCCAGCAACGATGCCGAGTTCTGCGACCCCGTGGTGACGATGGGCGTCTGTGGCGTCGAGTGGTTCGTGCATCCCTGGGAGCTCGGCGCGCGCAAGGCCAAGGAGATGCTGTTCACCGCCGACGTCTGGAACGCCGACGAGGCGCATCGCCTCGGCATGGTCAATCACGTGGTGGCGCGCGGCGATCTCTCGTCGTTCACGCTGGCGCTGGCGCGGCGGATTGCCGCAAAGCCCGCCTTTGCGCTGAAGCTTTCCAAGGAGGCGGTGAACCGCTCGATAGACATCATGGGGCAGCCTGCCGCGATCGATCAGGCCTTCGCGCTGCATCAGCTCTGCCACGCCCACAACCTTCAGGAATTCGGCATGGTGGTGGACCCCGCGGGTCTGCATCCCTCCGTCAAGAAAACCGCCAACGTGTAGCAAGCCAGATGGACCTCACCCTCAGCGACGAGCAGCGCCTGCTGCGCGAAAGTGCCGACCGCTTCGTGGCGGAAACCTTCAGCCCCGAGCATCGCAGGAAAGCGGCGAACGATCCGCTGGGCTATTCGCCCGCGATCTGGAAACAGTTCGCCGAGCTCGGCTGGCTGGCGCTGCCGATCAGTGAAGCCAATGGCGGGCTCGGCGGCGGCGCGATCGAGATCGGACTGCTGATGGAAGCGTTCGGCCGCGGACTGGTGTCCGAGCCGTTCCTCTCCACGGTCGTGATCGGCGCCGCGCTGGTCGCCGAGTGCGGCACCGAGGCGCAGAAGCAGGCGATCCTGCCTGATGTTGCCGAGGGCAAGCTTACGCTCACCTTCGCGCATTCGGAGCGCGCCGCGCGCTTCGATCTCGCCCATGTCGACACCACGGCCAGCAAGACCGCCGACGGGTGGCGCCTGAACGGCAGCAAGATCGCCGTACTCGACGGCGCTTCAGCCAACCAGATCATCGTCTCGGCCCGTATCGCCAACGCCAATGGTGCATCGGGCAAGCTTGGCCTGTTCCTGGTGCCGGCGAAAACGCCCGGGCTCACGCTGCGCGACTACGCGCGGCTCGGCGGCGGGCGCGGCTGTAATCTTGATCTCAGGGATGTGCAATTGCCCGCCGATGCGCTGCTCGGCGACGGCAGCGATGCGCTACCCGCGATCGAAACCGTGGTCGACCGCGCGATGGCCGCGCTCGGCGCGGAGGCGGTCGGCATCATGCAGACGCTGCTCGACACCACGCTCGAATATACCAAGATCCGCAAGCAGTTCGGCCGGCCGCTATCGAGCAACCAGGTGATCCGCCATCGCCTCGCCGACGTGGCGATGCAGGTCGACGAGGCGCGCTCGATGGCGTTGCGCGCCGCGCTGATGGCCAATGCCGAGCCTGTGGCCCGCAGCCGTGCGGCGTCCGGCGCCAAGGCGAAGATCGGCAAATGCGCGCGCTTCGTCGCCGAGCAGGCGGTGCAGCTGCACGGCGCCATGGGCGTCACTGAGGAGCTCGACATCGGCGCCTATTTCAAGCGGCTGCTCGCCTTCGACACGCTGTTCGGCAACAGCGCCCATCATTATCGCCGCCACGCCGCGCTCAGCGGCCGCGCCCACACCTAACGGAGAGCGCACCATGGATCTCACCTTCAGTGCCGAGGAACGCGCGTTCGAGCAGGAAGTCCGCGATTTCATTGCCGGCAGCCTGACGCCGGAGATGAAGCGCGCCACCGCGCTGACGCCGTCGGTGTTCTCCGACCCCGACATCGGCATGGCCTGGCAGCGCGCGCTGCACAAGAAGGGCTGGGGTGCGCCGGGCTGGCCGGTGGAGCATGGCGGACCGGACTGGACACCGGCACAGCGCTGGATCTTCGAGGCCGAATGCGCGCGCGCCGGCGTGCCCAATGTCAACGTGATGGGCGTGAAGATGGTCGGCCCCGTCATCATCGGGTTCGGCTCGCCCGAGCAGCAGAATTTCTATCTGCCGCGGATTCTCTCCGGCGAGGATTACTGGTGCCAGGGCTATTCCGAGCCGGGCTCGGGCTCCGACCTCGCCTCGCTGAAGACCCGCGCGGTGCGCGACGGCGACGAATACATCATCAACGGCACCAAGATCTGGACCACGCATGCGCACCACGCCAACCGCATGTTCGCGCTGGTGCGCACCAATGACGGCGAGCGGCAGCAGGACGGCATCAGCTTCATCCTGATCGACATGAAGACGCCGGGCATCGCCACGCGCCCGATCCTGACCATCGGCGGCGACCACGAGGTCAACCAGGTGTTCTTCGACGACGTCCGCGTGCCCGTCGCCAACCGCGTCGGCGAGGAAGGCAAGGGCTGGACCTACGGCAAATATCTGCTCGAATTCGAGCGCGGCTCCGGCATCGCGTCGGCCAAGCTGCGCGAGGCGCTGAAGACGATCACCGATCTCGCAGACTCCGAGGTCACCGGCCGCGCCATCGAGGATCCCGACATCGCGATCCGGATGTCGGAGGTCGAGGTCGATATCGACGCGCTCGAGATGACCGAGCTCAGGGTGCTGTCGGCGCTGCAGACCGGGCAGAATCCGGGCGCGGTGTCGTCGCTGATCAAGCTCCGCGTCAGCGAGATCCGCCAGGCGGTGACGCGGCTCGGCGTCGACGTGATCGGCCAGGACGGACTTGCCGTCGAGCCGGCGCGGCCGTTCTACCGGCTCAACCACGAGCCGGCGATCCCCGAAGAACTGCTGCCGGTGGTACCGGAATATCTCAACGGCCGCGCCTATACGATCTTCGGCGGATCATCCGAGATCCAGCGCGACATCATCGCGAAGATGGTGCTGGGACTGTAGGGCACCTCGTTCCGGGGCATCGCAAAGCGATGAACCTCAGGTGCGCAATTGCGCACCGGGGAACCTCGATGTTGTGGCGCGAGCTTCCGGGTTCGACGCTGCGCGTCGCCCCGGAATGACGGCTAAACGGCCGTCGCCTTGGCGTCGCGGATCGCCTGCCAGATCTTCGACGGCGTCAGCGGCGTGTTCAGCTGCTTGATTCCGACCTCGCTCAGCGCATCCATCACGCCGTTGGTGATGCAGGGCGGCCCGCCGATCGCGCCGGACTCGCCGCAGCCCTTGGCGCCTAGCGGGTTGGTCTTGCACGGCGCGGAACCATCGAGCGTCACCGTGATCGGCGGAACGTCATCCGCGCGCGGGATGCAATAGTCCTGATAGCTCGCGGTCAGCAGCTGGCCTTCCTCGCTATAGGCCACACCTTCGTACAGTGCCTGGCCAATGCCCTGGACAACGCCGCCATGCACCTGCCCCGTCACCAGCATCGGATTGACCGCGACGCCGACGTCGTCGACCGTGGTGTAGCGCACCACCCGCGTGACGCCGGTCTCGGGATCGATCTCGACCTCGCAGATATGGGTGCCGTTCGGCCAGCTCGGCCCGTCGACATTGCCCTCGCTCTCGACCGAGAGCTTTGCGCCGTTTTCCTTCGCCGCGATCTCGAACAGGCTGATGCGCCTGTCGGTGCCGACCACGGTGAGGAACCCGTCGCGATACTCGATGTCCTCGACGGAGGCCTCCAGCAAATTGGAGGCCTTGTCGCGCGCCTTGTTGATCATATCGTTGCTGGAGACCGCAACCGCGGTGCCGCCGACGAACAGCGAACGCGAGCCGACGCTGCCGAAGCCGGTGGCGAGGTCCGTGTCGCCCTGGATCACGTCGATCTTGTCCATCGCGATGCCGAGCGTATCAGCGATCATCTGGGTGTAGGTGGTGGCGAGGCCCTGCCCCATCGCCATCGTGCCGGAATGCAGGATGACGCGGCCCTCGGCGGTCGCGTGCAGCGAGACGTTCTCGGTGTGGGCGCGGCCGCCGGTCCATTCGATGTAGCTGGTGAGACCGCGGCCGTAGAGCAGGCCCTTCTTCTTCGCCGCCTTCTTGCGTGCGGCAAAGCCGTTCCAGTCGGCCAAATCAGACGCGCGCTCCAGCATGTGCGCGAAGGCACCGGAATCGTACACCTGCCCGACCGCATTGGTGTAGGGCAGCTGCGCCGGCTTGATGTAGTTGACCTTACGGATGGTGCGCGGGTCCATGCCGATCTGGCGCGCGGCGGCGTCGAACAGCCGCTCGACGATGAACACCGCCTCGGGCCTGCCGGCGCCGCGATAGGCGCCGACCGGCGCGGTGTGGGTCATCACCGACTTCACCTCGAAATGCACCAGCGGCAGGTCGTAGACGCCGGTCTGCACGAACGGGCCGAGCACCAGCGGAATGATGTTGGCGGTGCCCGACGAATAGGCCCCGGTGCCGCCGATCGAGCGCACCCGGTAGGCCAGCACGCGGCCCTTGGCGTCGAGCGCGAACTCGCCGGTAGATGTGAGGTCGCGGCCATGGGTGCCGCCGACGAACTCGTCGGTGCGGTCGCCGCGCCAGCGGATCTTCTCGTTCAGCTTGGTCGCGGCGTAGGCGACGATGCCGTCTTCCGGATACAGGCTGGTCTTCTGGCCGAAGCCGCCGCCGATGTCGCCGACCAGCACGCGCACGCTGTCCTTCGGCCGCTTCAGGATCGATTCCGCCAAGAGGTCGCGGGTCGAACCCGGAGTCTGCGACTGCACGTGCAGGATCAGCCGGCCGGTCTTCTTCTCGATCTCGGCAATGGTCGAGCGCGGCTCCATCGCCGACGGCACCAGGCGCTGGCTGACCAGGTCAAGCGACACCTTGTGCGCGGCGTTGGCGAAGGCTTCCTCGACCTTGGCGGCATCGCCATAGCTCATCGCGGCCACGATGTTGTCGGGCGCCTCCGGCCAGACCGCCGGCGCACCGGGCTTGATCGCCTCGACCGGATCAACCACCGAGGGCAGCACCTCGTAATCGATCTCGATCGCCTCGGCCGCGGTCTGCGCCAGCACCCGCGAGGTCGCGACCACAGCCGCGACGCCCTCGCCCGCGTAACGCACCACATCATGCGCCAGCAGGCGCCGTGGCGGCACGGTCATCGGCGAGCCGTCGGGCCGCTTGAAGATCGCAAGCGTCGGCAGCGTGCCGATATCGTCCTTGACGAGGTCGGCGCCGGTATAGACGGCCTTGACGCCCGGCATCTCCAGCGCCGCCCTGGCGTCGATCGCCTTGATGTTGGCGTGGGCGTGCGGCGAGCGCAGCACGTGCAGCCAGAGCGCACCGTCCTGCGGCTTGTCGTCGATGAAATGCCCCTTCCCGGTGACCAGCCGCTGGTCCTCCAGACGCTTGACTGGCTGGCCCGCACCAAAACGCATATTGCCGGGAAGAATGTTCATCAGAGGGTCCTTCGAGCTTCCAAGAATTTCCAGAGAATTTGGCGGCGGTTTTAGCGGATTTTGGCGGCCTGACAACCACAGCGCCGGCCAGAGGACAGGCGTGTCGTCGCGCGGCGCGCGGAAGCACAATCCGGTGGCACGCGTCAGGCCAGTGACGACATCATTGCGCCCGGCCGATATCGACGATGGCGACCTCGACATCGCGCGCCGAGCCGTCGCGGTTCACGCTGAGCCGCACTTTCTTGCCGACCCCGATCTGCTCGAGCTGGTCGGCCAGATCGGAGAGCCGGTGCACCGGCTTGCCGTCGACCGCGGTGATCACGTCGCCGAGCTCACCGGTCGACATGTCGACCCCGCGTATCCCGGCGCGCTCGGCCGGCGACCCCGGTGTCGTGCGCACCACGATCAATCCTTCGGCACCGATACGCGTGGCGACCGCCTCATTCGCGGTCACGATGCCGATCCCCGGCGTCGGCACGCGGCCGTTGCGGATCAGGTCTGGCACCACGCGATTGACGATGTCGACCGGGATCGCAAAGCCGATGCCGGCATTCGAGCCCGACGGCGACAGGATCGCCGTGGTCACGCCGATCAGCCGGCCGGCGGAATCGAGCAACGGGCCGCCCGAATTGCCCGGATTGATCGCGGTGTCGGTCTGGATCACATTGGAGATCTCGCGCCCGCTCGAGGTCGGCAGCCGGCGCTTGAGCGCGCTGATGATGCCGCTGGACATCGATTGATCGAGCCCGAACGGGTTGCCGATCGCATAGGCAAACTGGCCGACCTTGAGATCGGCCGAGCTGCCGAGCGCCAGTGACGGCGGCAGCTTGCGCGCGCTGCGGATGCGCAGCACCGCCAGGTCGTAGTTCGGCGCCGTGCCGACGATTTCGGCGCGCACCGCTTCGCCGGAGGCAAAGCGGATCGCGACCTGGCTTGCGTTCTGCACCACGTGATTGTTGGTGACGACGTGGCCGTCATTGTCCCAGACAATGCCGGTGCCCGACGCCGCGCTGCCCTCTTGCTCCTCGCTCAGCGGATTGGCGGCGGTTTGCGTCACCACCTGCACGACCGACGGCGAGACCTTCTCGAAGATCTCGACATTGGCCTTTTCGGCATCCGACAGCGCGCCGCGCTCGGCGACCGCGCGGGCAGCCGGGCCGCTCCACGGCGCCTGACGGATGCTGCCGGCCGCGAATATCAGCAGAATGGCCGCGATCACGGCCAGTACAAGGACGGTACGCCGATTCATTGCTGTGCTCCACGCAACAAACGCGCTGACCAAGCGGAGGTTTCCGGCATGGCCAAGGCGGATTGCCCGGCATTTTGCCGCGCAGTCCCCGACGGCTTCAGGCCAGATCGCGCAACGCCGCCTCGACCACCTTGCGCTGCTCGGCCGTGAGCGGCGCCTGCGGCGGCACGGGATCGCCGACGTCGTAGCCCTGGCTCGCGAGCCCGGCCTTGATGCAGGCGGCGAGGTTGAAGCGGGCAAACGCCTCGTTGATGCGCCACAGCTTGCGCTGCAGGGCCATCGCCTCATCCCAGCGGGTGCGGCGGCACAGATTGTAGAGCTCGACGCTTTGCCGCGGGATGATGCAGGCCGGGCCCGCCATCCAGCCATGGCCGCCGATCAGCATCACCGCGGCCGGAATATGGGCGGAGGCCGAGAACACTTTCAGGCTGTCGCCGCAACGGTTCATGATCGACAGCAGCCGCCCGGTGTTGGTCGACGCGTCCTTGATGTAACCGATGCGCGGATGCCCGGCGAGCCGCGCGATGACGTCAAGCGTGAGGTCGGAGCGCTGGAAATTCGGATTGGTATAGATCACGACCGGAATGTCGACGGCGTCGGCGATGGCGCGGAAATAGGCTTCCACCTGCGCATCACCGACCGGAAAATACGCCTCCATGATCGCGAGAATGCCGGTCGCGCCGCGCTTCTGGTAGGCCTTGGCCTGCGCCACCGCATCCGCCGTCGAGGTCGAGGCGACGCCGGCGACCACCGGCACGCGGCCCTGCGCGGCCTCGATCGTGGTCGCCACCACCTGCATGCGCTGCGCATTGTTGAGGTAGGCGAATTCGCCGGTCGAGCCGAGCGGCGTCAGGCCGTGGACGCCGGCCTTGACCAGATCGTCGCAGAGCCGGCCCAGCACCTCGGTGCGGACATGGCCAGCAGGGTCGACCGGGGACACCAGGTACGGAAAGACGCCGTGGAAATCAGCCATTTGCGAGCCTCGTTGACGGCGAGACATAATCGGGATCGTGCGCAAAGGGAAGCGGCGCGCCGCTGCGCAAGGCGCCGAGCACCGCTGCGAAATCCGTGCCGGCGCGGAAGCCGAGCAGCCGTTCGGCCTTGCCGGCATCGTAGATCCGGCCGATCGATTTCGGCAGGCGCCAGCCACGCCGCGCGAACAGCGCCGGCGCATCGGGGAATGTGCGCGCGATGACCCCGGCCGCGTCCGTCTTCAGGTCGGCGACATCGCCACGCTTGAACGGCGTCGGCGCGCTGATCACGAAGACCTCGAAGCCGCGGATCTTGTCGAGCGCCACGACATGGGCATCGGCGGCGTCCTCGACCGTGAGGCGGCGGTACAACAGCTCTGTCGCCTTCAGGTTCTCGCCATGGATGTCACGGATGGTGTCGTCATCCTCCGGGAAGAAGCGGCTGGTGCGCAGCGCCGCGCAGTTCAGCCCGTGCTCGCGGCTATACAGGCGGCACAGCCCTTCAGCGGCGAGTTTTGTCACTCCGTAGATGTTGCGCGGCTCGAGCGGTCCTGTCGTCTCGTCGAGCCACACCGCAGCATGGCCTTCCTCGTCGCGGATCGCCTGCGAAATCATCAGCGAGGTCGTCGAGGTGAAGACGAAACGGTCGTGGCCGGCAGCCACTGCCGCCTGCAGCAAATTGAGCGTGCCTGTGACGTTGACGTCGACAAAGGCCTGCGGCGCGAACCGCGCGATATCAGGCTTGTGCAGCGCCCCGCCATGGATCACGGCCTCGATGCCGTGATCGGCGAACACACGCTCGACCACCGATCGTTCGGCTACCGAGCCTGTGACATCGGTCGCCTCACCCGGGACGACGTCGAGGCCGACCACGTCATGGCCGGCCTGTCGAAGCCGCGGCGCGAGGAAACGGCCGAGCCAGCCGGAGGAGCCGGTCAACAATATTCGCATGAATTCTGCCCGGCCCGCGCCTTTCAGAACACCTTGGCGATCGCGGCCTGCGCATCGCCCTGGATCTGCTTCAGATGATCCGGCCCGCGGAAGCTCTCGGCGTAGATCTTGTAGACATCCTCGGTGCCGGAGGGACGCGCGGCGAACCAGCCCGCCTCGCTCTCGACCTTGATGCCGCCGAACGGCTGGTCGTTGCCCGGCGCCTTGGTCCTGACCGCGCGCACGGCATCGCCGGCGAGCTGCGTCATGTTGAGCTGCTCGGGCCCGAGCGCCTTCAGCGCGTTCTTCTGCTTCGGCGTCGCCGCCACATCGATGCGCTCGTAATAGGGAACGCCGAGTTCGGCGGTCAGCTCGCCGAACAATTCGCTCGGATCGCGGCCGGTCCTGGCGATGATCTCGGCTGCCAAGAGGCCGAGGATGATGCCGTCCTTGTCGGTGGTCCACACCGAGCCGTCGCGCTTCAGGAACGAAGCGCCCGCGCTCTCCTCGCCGGCAAAGCCGAAGCCGCCGCTGCCGAGCCCGTCGACGAACCATTTGAAGCCGACCGGCGTCTCGACCAGCTTGCGGCCCAGCCTCTTCGCCACGCGATCGATGATCGAGCTCGACACGATGGTCTTGCCGATCGCGGCGTCCTTGCTCCATTGCGGCCGGTGCGCGAACAGATAGGCGATCGCGGTGGCAAGGAAGTGGTTCGGGTTCATCAGCCCGTTCGAGCGGGTCACGATGCCGTGGCGGTCGGCGTCGGTGTCGTTGGCGAAAGCGACGTCGAAACGGTCGCGCATCCCGATCAGGCTCGCCATCGCATAAGGCGACGAGCAGTCCATCCGGATCTTGCCGTCCCAGTCCGCGGTCATGAAGCGGAAGGTCGGATCGACCGCCTCGTTGACGACTGACGCGTTGATGCCGTAGCGCGCGATGATCGGCTGCCAGTAGTGCACCGCCGCGCCGCCGAGCGGGTCGATGCCGATCTTGACGCCGGCAGACTTGATCAGCGCGAGATCGACGGTGTTGCCGAGATCGGCGACATAGGGCGTGATATAATCGTGCAGATGCGTGGTCGCCGCCTTGCGCGCGCGATCATAGGACAGCCGCGCGACGCCCTTGAGGCCGGCCTCGATGTAGCGGTTGGCGTTCTTCTCGACCACGGCGGTGACGTCGGTGTCGGCCGGACCACCATGCGGTGGATTGTACTTGTAGCCGCCGTCCTCCGGCGGGTTGTGTGACGGCGTGATGACGACGCCGTCGGCGAGGCCCGCGCTACGGCCCTTGTTGTAGCTCAGAATCGCATGCGAGATCACCGGCGTCGGGGTGTAGCCGGCCTGCGCGTCGATCATGATCTCGACGCCGTTGGCCGCGAACACCTCGACCGCGCTGGCCAGCGCCGGCTCAGCCAGCGCATGGGTGTCGATGCCGATGAACAGCGGTCCGGTGAGGCCCTTCTCGCGCCGGTAATCGCAGATCGCCTGCGTGGTGGCGAGGATATGGTCCTCGTTGAAGGAATTCTTCAGCGACGAGCCGCGATGGCCCGAGGTGCCGAACGCAACCCGCTGGGCGGGATCGCCGGCGTCGGGCTTGCCGGCAAAATAGGCCGTGACCAGCCGCGGCACATTGGCGAGCGCGGCGGGATCGATGGGTTTGCCGGCGGCAGGATTTGGTGCAGTCACGTGACCTCTCAGATCTGGTATCGCCGACCATCTGCGCAATGGTGATGCAGTGGCGTGCTACCATGGCGGCTTACGTTCAATCAAGCCGAGGGCTTTTCGTTCCTTGCCCACCGCAACCGTGCTTTAGCGTCTTGTTTGAGCATGATCTCCGCGCAAACGCTCTGCGTTTGTCGCGAGGAAAGCCGCTTCGCACTTTGCGCTAACGCGGCCCTTCGGGTCCGGATCATGCTCTACGACACATCGATCTGCTGCACCTTCTCGCGCAATTCGTCGACCAGCACCCGCTTGTTCTCGGTATAGTCGATCGGCACCACGACAAGATGCACGCCGCCGCCGGAAAACGCCCGTTCCAGGGTCGGAACGATCGCATCCGTGCTCGCGATCCGCGAACCCTTGGCGCCGTAGCTTTCGGCGTATTTGACGAAATCCGGATTGCCGAAGGTCAGGCCGAAATCCGGGAAATTGTCGACCGCCTGCTTCCAGCGGATCATGCCGTAGGCGGAATCCTCCAGGATCAGGATTACCAGATTGAGATTGAGGCGGACGGCGGTCTCGAGCTCCTGCGAGTTCATCATGAAGCCGCCATCGCCACAGACCGCGAGCACGCGGTTCTTCGGATACAGCATCGCCGCCATCATCGCCGACGGCAGGCCGGCACCCATGGTCGCGAGCGCGTTGTCGAGCAGCAGCGAGTTCGCGAGCAGCGTGCGGTAATTGCGCGCGAACCAGATCTTGTACATGCCGTTGTCGAGCGCGACGATGCCGTCCTCGGGAATGACCTGCCGCACATCGTGCACGATGCGCTGCGGCGTCGGCGGCCAGCGGCCCTCGGTGGCGCGATCGGTGATCTTGGCCAGAATGCTTTGGCGCAGGCTGAGCAGCGCGCTGGCATGCGGCAGCTTCCCCTCGACCCGATCGGCCAGCAATTCGAGGCTCGGACCGACATCGCCGATCACCTCGCATTGCGGGAAATAGACCTGCTCGACCGTTGCCGGCATGTAGCTGACATGGATCACCTGCGGTCCCTTCGGGCCCATGATGAAGGGCGGCTTCTCGACCGTGTCGTGACCGATCGCGATGATGAGGTCAGCGCGGTCGATCGCCTCGTGCACGTAGTCGCGCTCGCTCAGCGCGGCGGTCCCCATATACTGATTGGTGCCGCCGGACACGGTGCCCTTGCCCATCTGCGTGTTAATGAACGGGATTTTCGTGCGCCGCACGAAATCGCCGATCCCGGCAGTCGAACGCGGACGCGATGCCGCAGCACCAAGCATGATCAGCGGGCGCTGCGCCTTCAGGATCATGTCGGCGGCGCGGTCGAGCGCGGCGGCGTGCGCGATCGGAATCTCGATCGGATGCGGCGGTATCATTTCGACCGGCGCAGTTTCCTCGCCAGCGATATCTTCCGGCAGTTCGAGCAGTACCGGCCCCGGCCGTTCCTGCGTCGCAATGCGGAAGGCGTCACGGACCAGGGTCGGAATGGTCGCGCCGCTGACGATCTGCAGCGACAATTTGGTCAGCGGGCGAAACGTGTTGACGATGTCGACAATCTGGAACTTGGCCTGCCGGCTGCTCAGGATGCCCTTCTGGCCGGTCAGCATCACCATCGGCATCGCGCCGAGCAGCGCATAGGCGGCGCCTGTCGTGAGGTTGAGCGCGCCGGGGCCAAGCGTCGTCATGCAGACGCCGGGCCTTCCGGTCAGCCGGCCATAGGTCGCCGCCATGAACGCCGCGGCCTGCTCGTGGCGGGTCACGATCAGTTTGATCGAGGATTTGCGCAGGCCCTCGACCACGTCGAGGTTCTCCTCGCCGGGGACGCCGAATACCCGCTCCACGCCCTCATTCTCGAGGGCCGCGACCAGCAAATCGGAACCTTTGACCATCTCAGCCTCGCATCGTTGATTGCATGCCGCGCACGGAGCATAGCCGCATCGCGGGCCGCCGGAAACTGCTTCGCGATCTCACGGTTTGCGCGCCCTGATCCAGCCGTCGGCGGCGGGCAGCACGCGCGCGGCGAGATCGGCCGAGATCGCGATCGCCTGCACGGATCGCGCCACCATCACCCGTCCGCCGGTGGTCGATTGCGACGGAGCAAACGCGGCCAGTTCCGCCGCATGGTCCTCATCGGTAAAATTGGTCATGAAGTTCGGCACGAACTGGTCGCGGAAGTTCGGCCCCTGCCTTGCCAGCAACGTATCGAAATTAGTCCGGATGAAGTCCCAGGCGAGCTGCGGCTGCTCGCCTGAAGACGCAACCGCGTTGATCATCCCCGTCACGATCGTGTCGGGCAATTCGTTGGTCAGCGTCAACGCCAGCGTCGCCCGCGCCAGTTCGGCATCGCGGGCGCTTGCCGCCGCGAGATAATAGCGCAGCCGTTCATTGGTCGCCGTGCTGTTGCGCGCGAGCGCCAGCAGCTGGTCGTAGGTCGCCCGATCGGCGGTCACACCGACAACATGCGTGACGGCATCGCGCAATGCGGTCGGAAGCGAATTGGGATCATCGACGAATGCCGCAAAGCGCCGCTTCGCTTCCGCCACAATAGCCGCATCCCCGAGATCGCCAAGCGTCGAGATCAGGCTTGCACGCAACAACGCAGTGTCATCGTCGCCTGAACCGGCGCCGTCCCATCCGACCCGATCGAACACCGGGCGCAGCTTGGCGCGGGCATAGGCCTGGATCACCGGCCGCTCGGTGCGGCCGCGCGACAGCCGGTTCAGCGCCGCGAATGTCGAGATCACCTGGTCCCACACCGCGCGTTGGTCACCGGCATCGAGCGCATCGAGCAGCGCGAGATAGGACGGCGCCTCCGCGCGGCCCGCCTGCACCAGCGCCCAGCTGTCGGTAACGACATTGAGACGGTCGGCGACCTGCATTTGCGGGAATGCGTTCAGCAACGCCGCACGGTTCTTCGGGCCATACTCGACCCTGTAGTAACCGACGTCGCCCAGGTTGACCTTGATCGCATCGCCGCAGGCGCCGGCCGGGATATCGGTGCTCCCCTTCAACAATATCTCGTCAAACGGCTTGCCATGCGCCGGTCCGACCGCAACGGGGATCTGCCAGTTGCGGGCCGGCAGCGGCGGATTGTTGGCCGGCGCGATCACGAAGCGATCCTGCCGCAGGGTCAGACGTTGCGCCATGCCATCGCAGGCCGCCTCGGCCACGACCAGCGGCACGCCGTCCTGCTCGGTGAAGGAGGCGGCGATACCGGTGATGGTCTTGCCGCCGCTACTCTCGAGCGCCTGCCAGAGATCAGCGGTCGTCGCGTTGCTGTAGGCATGCGCGGCCATGTATTTGCGGATGCCGTCGCGGAACGCCGGTTCGCCGAGATAGGTCTCGAGCATGCGGATCAACGCCTGCCCTTTGCTGTAGGTGATGGCGTCGAACGCCGTCACCGCTTCGCTGTGATCGGCAATCGGCTGCTGCACGGGATGCGAGGTGCGCCGCGCATCGAGCGCCATGGCGAACTGCTTCGCGCCGTAGCCGTTCAGCCAGCCCTGCCATTGCGGATAGAACTGCTCCGAGGCCTTGGTTGCCATCCAGCTGGCAAAGCCCTCGTTGAGCCAGAGATTGTCCCACCACGCCATGGTGACGAGATCGCCGAACCACATATGCGCCATCTCGTGCGCGATGATGGCGAAGATGCCACGCCGCGCGGTCTCGGCGGACGTCGCGGGATCGAACAGCAGCCGGCTCTCGAAGAAGGTGATGCCGCCCCAATTCTCCATCGCGCCGCCGAACCCGCCCGGAACTGCGATCAGGTCGAGCTTCGGCAGCGGATATTTGACGCCGAAATAGTCGTTGTAATAGGCGAGCAGCTTCACCGCGCTGTCGAGCGCGAACCGGCCCTGCCCGCTCTTGCCCTCCGTCGTCACCACGCCGACCGTGACGCCGCCGGCATCCGCTGTGACGCGCTCGAGCTCGCCAACCGTGAGCACGAACAGATAGCTCGACATCTTCGGCGTCGGCGCGAACGCAACCTTCTTGAGATCGCCGGCGACCGGCTCTTCGCTGGTCACGGGCATGTTGCCGACCGCGAGCAGATTGCGCGGAATGACGACGGTCAGCGCGAAGCTCGGCTTGAACGACGGCTCGTCCCAGCACGGGAAGATCCGCCTCGCATCGGCCGGCTCCAGCTTGCTGGAGATCATCCGCTTGATCCCGGTCCTGGTCGGGTAGTCGACCGAGAACAGGCCGGTGCTGAATTTGTTGATCTGCGCCGTGAAGGCGATACGCAGCTTGTGGCGGCCGGCCGCAAGCGGCCTGGCGAAGGTCAGCGTTGCGGTCTGCGCGGCGGCGTCGGTCGCGACCTCCGCGTGCTGCGCGCCGTCATCGATCGTGACCTCTGCGAATGTCGTGTTGACCGCGTTCAGCGTCAGCTGCGCGGTCGCCTCGCGTACCTCGATGTCGACGGTCTCGACGCCTGGCAGAGCGAGGCTCGTGATATCAGGCGTCAGCTCGATCGCGTAATGCAACGGGACGACCGTCTTCGGTAGCTTTCCGGGCGTGCGGTCGAACGAAAATGTCTGCTCGGCCTGCGCGCTTGCGGCCATCGCCAAAGCCAAGCCGATCGCAGTGGCAAGACGACGCAGCAGCGCCGTTCGGACATGGGTTGCAGGCTTGTTCATCGCGCGCAGCTCACGGGAATCTCGGGGATATTCGGATGTCATTGCGGAATGACGTAGCAGGCAATCTAGTAGAGAAAATGTCGCCACAAAACTGACAACTCCGCGACATTGACATCACAATGGTTCGCATTGATTGGTGCGCCGTTCGCCACGGCGCTTTGGCCCACCGACCCTTGTTGCTCAACGGCGGAATGGAAGGTTAACCTACGGCCCGCATTCCAGCGGCAACATCCGCGACGGGAGACAACAATGTTCGGAAAGTTCTCGCGCCGGCAGTTTGCGGGCCTTGCAGGCCTCTCGGCGCTCGGTTTGACCGGCCCTGCCGAGGCTGCAAACCGCGCGTCGCGGCCGGACGGCACGAGCTTTCCCACGGGCTTCGTCTGGGGCACCGCAACCTCGTCCTACCAGGTCGAGGGCGCGGTCAATGAGGACGGCCGCGGCCCATCGATCTGGGACACTTTCACCCACACATCGGGCAAGATCGAGGACGGCTCGACCGGCGACCGCGCCAACGATCACTATCACCGCTACAAGGAGGACGTCCGCCTCATCAAGGATCTCGGCGCCAAGGCCTATCGCTTCTCGATCGCCTGGCCTCGGGTATTTCCCGATGGCACCGGCACGCCGAACCCGAAGGGCCTCGACTTCTACAACCGCCTGGTCGACGAGCTGCTGGCGAACGGCATCGAGCCCTACGCCACGCTCTATCACTGGGACCTGCCCCAGGCGCTGCAGGACCGCGTCGGCGGCTGGCGCTCGCGGGACACTTCGAAGGCGTTCGGCGACTATGCCGGCTACGTGGCGCAGCGACTGACCGACCGCGTGAAGAACGTCTTCACCCTCAACGAGGTCGGACGTTTCCTCCCGTTCGGCTATGCGCTCGGCGTCGACGCCCCGGGGCTGAAGCTGCCGGCTGGCGAGGTGAACCAGGCGCGCCATCATGTGGCGCTGGCGCACGGCCTTGCGGTGCAGGCGATCCGCGCCAAGGGCCGTGCCGGCACGCGGGTCGGGCCGGCCGAGAACATCACCGCCTGCGTGCCCGCCTTCAACACGCCGGAGAACATCCGCGCCACCGAGACCGCGACCCGCGAGCTCAATGCAGGTTTTCTCGGTGTCGTCCTCGAAGGCAAGTACACCGAGGGATTCCTGCAATATGCCGGCGCGGATGCGCCCAAATTCACCGCGGACGAGCTAAAGATCATCTCGCAGCCCAATGATTTCGTCGGGCTGAACATCTACGCGCCGCAATGCTACATCCTTGCCACCGACCATGCCCCCGGCTGGAAGCCGCTGCCGATGCCGGCTTCCTTCCCGCATATGAGCTCGGAATGGCTGCGGATCGCGCCAGAGACGATCTATTGGGCGCCGCGGATCGCCGCCAAGCTGTGGAACATCAAGAGCATCTATATCAGCGAGAACGGCACGTCCGGTGAGGACAAGGTGCATCCGGACGGGCAGATCTACGATCTCGACCGCATCATGTTCCTGCGCAACTATCTCGCCCAATTGCAGCGCGCGACCGCCGACGGGGTCCCGGTCCACGGCTATTTCCTGTGGAGCCTGATGGACAATTTCGAATGGATCTTCGGCTATGAGAAGCGCTTCGGCCTCTACCGGGTGGATTTCGAGACCCAGGCCCGGGTGCCGAAATTGAGCGCGGCGTTCTACCGCGACGTGATCGCGCGCAACGCGATCGGGGTGTGATCTATTCGGCCTGCGGCCGCGACCCGGACCACGCGCGCTTCAGCAGGTCGCGGATGCCGCTCTCCTCGATCGGCCTCGGATTCCAGTAAGGATTTTTGGTGGCGAGCGCGGCCGCCTTTGCGATGCCGTCCTCGGGCATGCCGATCTCGGCGAGCGAGCGCGGCGCGCCGAGCCTTGCCGACAGATCGAACAGGCCATCGGCGGCGCTGGCCGCCCCAAGCGCGTTCGCGGCACGGCCGATCGCCTCGCGTGCGGCCGGCGTGTTGTAGGCGATGGTATGCGGCAGCAGCACCGCATGGGTCTCGGCATGCGGCAGGTCGAACAGCGCGCCGACGGTGTGGCAGAGCTTGTGATGCAGCGCCATGCCGACGGTGCCGAGACAGACGGCGCACAGCCAGGCACCATAGAGCGCGTCCGCGCGTGCCTCGAGATCGCGCGGACGCGCGATCACGTTGGGCAGCGACGAGGCAAGCTTCGCAATCGCCTCTTCCGCCATCAGCCAGGTGATCGGGTTGCCGTCCCGCGCGTACAGCGCCTCGGCCGCGTGCGCGATCGCGTTGAGGCCGGAGATCGCGGAGAATTTTGCCGGCATCGAGATCGTCAGGTTGACGTCGTAGATCACGGTCTCGGGCAGGATCTTGGGCGATGATTGCGTGGTCTTGACGCCGTCGACGGTCTCGCCGAGCACCGGCGTCATCTCGGAGCCGGCATAACTGGTCGGCACGATCAGTTGCGGCAGGTCAGTGCGCAGCGCAATCGCCTTGCTGAGGCCGGTCGCGGCACCGGCGCCGATCGCAACCACGCCGTCCGGCTTGAGCTCGCGGACGATCTCCATCGCATGTTCGGTCACCGCGACCGGCGTGTGCACCACTGCACCGTCGAACAATCCGGCCACACGGCCGCCGGTCAGGTCAGCAAGATCGCCGAGCTCGGCCTGCTGCCGCCGGCTCGCCAGCACCAGCGCGCGATTGATGCCGAGCCGGTCGAGCTCGTCCGCCAGCTGCGCGACGGTGCCGACCCCAAACACGACCCGCATCGGGCTGACCTGGTAGGTGAACGGCTGCGTCATGGCGATTTCCGAAGCGTTGGTCAGCCGCGGCGCCAGTCGCGCGGCGTGCAGCCGAAGCGGTGCCTGAAGCGCCGCGTGAAATGCGACAGGTCGGAGAAGCCCCAGTCGAACGCGATGTCGCCGATCGCGCGCCCGGCGACCGCGCGATCCCTCAGATCGCGCGCGGCGCCGTCGAGACGGCGGTCCATCACATGGCTGGCGAATGTCGTGCCGGCGCGCTCGAACAGTTTGTGGACATAGCGCTCGCTGATGCCGATCGCAGCCGCAATGGCGGCAACGCCGAGGCCGGGCTCGCGCAGCCTGCGGTCCACGGCACGGCGCAGCGCAAGCCAGGTCGCGTCGGCAAGGCTTGCGCTCTCCCCGACACCTGCGCGACCACTGCGCGACAGGCTGAGCGCGACCAGATCGAGCAGCACGCCGAACAGCCGTGCGTTGTCCGCGTCCGAAGCACGGAGCGCGGATGTGTTCAGGACCTGCGCCGTCTCGGTGATGAGATGGCCAACGAAGGGATCATCCGAAACCCGCGCCGGCGCGACCTCGGGCGCCGACGGCAGCCGTTCATCGAGCGCCCCGGCCGGCACCCAGAACGAGGCGACCTGCAGCGCCGGGCCGCGGTCGTGCAGCAGCGCGAAGCGCTGGCCGCTGTCGAAGATTCCGACCTGCCCCGGCGACAGGCTGATCTCGCGTCCCGCCTGCTGGATCCGGCAGCGGCCGACAAGCTTCAGATTGAGGTAGTAGCAGCGCCGGCTGGACGCGGCGATGTCGGCAGCGGAGCGCCGCACGACATGCTCCGGGAAGCTGACCCGGTTGACCGCGCCATCGCCGAGCCCAACGGTCTCGACGCGGGCGAGGAAGCCCGGCGTCGCCGGCGGCTCCGGCGTCAGGTTCATGAAGGCCTGGCAGATCGCCTCGCGGTAATACGCGAACTGCTCGCCGGGCCTCGTATCCGCGGTATTCCAGCTCAGCCTGCGCGAGCGATCCGCGGCGGCGATTTGCTGCATCAGTTCACTCCGAGCCCAGTCCGGTTCGCTCACAGCCAAGCGCGTTCCGCGGGTCCAGGTCAATATCCAGGTCAATATCCATCAGGAAGCGGATGAAACTTGCGCGTATTCCGGGCCGTCCGGACGCGGCAATCCAGACAGGGAGGTACAACATGTCGACCTATGTTCTCGTCCATGGCGCCTGGCATACCGGCGCCGAGTTTGAGCCGGTTGCGGCTGCCATCCGCAAGGCCGGCCATGTCGTCCACACCCCGACCATCAGGGGCAACCGGCCCGGCGACCGGAAGGACTCCGGGCTCGCCGAGGCGATCCAGTCGATCGTGGATTATCTCGCCGAGCATAATCTGAGCGACATCGTGCTGGTCGGCCACAGCTATGGCGGCATGGTCATCACCGGCGTTGCCGACGCCGCCGCGAACCGCATCCGCCGCCTCGTCTACTGGAACGCCTTTGTCCCGAACAATGGCGAATGCCTCAACGACATGGTGCCGCCGCACTATCGCGGCCTGTTCGACGCCATTCATGCCGAGCGGGGCGACGGCTCGGTGGTGCTGCCGTTCCCGATCTGGCGCGAGGCCTTCATCAACGACGCCGATCTCGAGACGGCGCAGCGCACCTATGACAAGCTCAACCCGCACCCGTTGAAGACCTTCCAGGACAAGATCGCGCTGCGCAGCAATCCCGCCGAGATGCCAATCGCGAAATCCTACGTGAATTGCACGGAGGACACCGCGATGCCGCACAGCCTGCCCTGGCATCCGCGGTTGTCGGAGAAGCTCGGGCTGTTCCGCCTGGTCCAGGTGCCGGGCAGCCACGAGCTGTGCTTCTCCAACCCCGAGCGGCTGGCGCAGCCCTTCCTCGACGCCGGCCGCGATTAGCGGCCTCCGTTTCACCTCGCCCCGCGTGCGGGGAGAGGTCGGAACGCATCATTAGATGCGTTCCGGGTGAGGGGGAGTCTCCACAAACGCAGCTATCACCGCAGATGCGGGGACGGCCCCTCACCTCAACCCTCTCCCCGTAAGAACGGGGAGAGGGAGCGCAGCGCCCTTGCTGCTCGCCCCAATCCCGTGATGCTCTACGCTACCGCTCTGTATGCTGGCGCAGTCGCGAGGAAGCGGGCATAGGCGTCGGCGTCCGGCGGGGTGAACTTTTCGACGAGCGGGTTGCGGCGCGACGCCTTGGTGCCGATGTCCGCCAGCAGCTCGTCGAAATGCTTGAAGTGGTACGGCGCGACGCACAATCCGCCATAGACGCCCGCTGCCGGACGCTCAACGCGCTTGAAGTTCAGCATCATCGCGATGTTGTCGTGCATCTCGGCCGCGCTCGGCTGCCGCGCCAGCTGGCCGTCGGCGTAGCGCACCAGCCAGTTCGCAGCGAGATCGGCGCACAGCACGGTGCAGAAGCTCGAATTGAAGCCGACGAAGCCCATGTCGGGCAGATCGGGATTGGCGATCAGCCGGTAGAGCCGGTACTGCCCGTCGGGCTCGACCAGCTTGCTCTGATACTCCTCGGGCAGGAACGGCACGCCGAGCTTGTAGCCGATCGCGAGCACCGCGACGTCGGCCGCGACGCGCTGGCCGCCGCTCATCACGATGGTCTTGCCGTCGTAATGGTCGAAGGTACCGCGCACCGCCTTGATCCGGCCGTCGGCGACCATCGGATAGAAGCCGGGGGTTGCGATCGGCACCGAGCAGTTGACGCCGTCCTCGATCCGCTCCTTCGGCACCATGCCGCATTGCTTCAGCTTGAGCTGCATCTTCAGCATGCTCTCGAGCCCGCGCCAGTTCGCCCACACGAACGGCTTTGCCACGACATGCGCGAGGCGCGCCATCGGCCCGATGCCCCAGCTGGCAAACATCTGCTCCTGCGCGCGGATGTAGAGGATGCGCTTGAAGTTGACGAGGCCGCCGACGAAATAGGGAATCCGCCAGACCGGCTCGCGAAACACGATGGTGACTTCGCTGGCGCCGGAATTGACCGCATTCACCGCGATGTCGGTCGCCGATTTGGAGCCGCCGAGCACCACCACCTTGCGGCCCTTGGCAAGCGTTGGATCGCCGTATTGCGATGAATGCAGGATCTGCCCGCCCTGCGCCTTGAAGCCGTCCTCGCCGGCCAGCGGCAGGGCCTGCGGCTCGTTGAATTGCCCGGTGCAGACCGCGACGAAGTCGAAATCCTCGTGGCCGGTGGCGCCGTCGGTCGAGCGCAGCGCCAGCGTCCAGCCCGGCCTGCCGTCAGTGCGACGCGTCATGGTCTCGACCTTGGTGTCGAACCGCATCGCGCCGTCGAGCCCGTGGCTGCGGGCATAGTCGCGCAAGTAGGCATGAACCTGCGGACCCTTCGGCCATTCCGGATAGGACTCCGGCATCGCCTTGTCGGTGTAGCGATAGAGCTCCTTCGGGCTCTGGGTCTGCACGTCGGGATAGGAGCGCGCCGGCTCCCAAACGCCGCCGAGATCGCCGCTGCGCTCGATGATGGTCACCTTGTGGCCGCGACCGGCAAAGGCCTTGCCGGCGGCGAGCCCGGAAATGCCGGCGCCGATGACGCACACATGCTTCTGCTTGACCATGAAACCGCTCCGAATTGAATGAACAGGTCCAATTTCGTTAAGCGCACGCGTCCCCGTCATCGCCGGAGTCCAGCTCCGGCGATTGCCGCCTCGTGTGCGTATTGTCTGTTTGACCGCCGGGCTAGTCGTTGGCTTCCGGCGGCAGGAAGTCCACCTCGTGCTCGGCGGAGATACGCACCACTTCGGCGGGGTCCTGCAGATTGTGCAGCTTCTCGAACAGCGCCTCGAGCTTCTGCATCGGCGACACCCAGAACAGCGCCCGCGCCGGCTTGTCCGACTTGTTGAAATAGCCGTGCGGGATGCCGCGCGGCATGCGCACGAGGTCGCCGGCCTTGGCCTGCACCCAGACGCCGTCGAGCTTGAGGTCGAGCACGCCTTCCTGCACCAGGATGAACTCGTCCTGGGTCGGGTGGATGTGCACCGGCACGAACTGGCCGGGATCGCTGTTGGTTTCGAACGCGAAGGTCGAGTCGGTGACCGCCTTCGGATAGTAGATTTGGCCCAGGATATTCCAGGTCTTGCCGCCGTAGCCGGTGCCGGTTCGGGTAATGCCTTTTTCGAGCGTGCCCATGTCAGCCTCTCCAGTTTTGATGCGCAGTGCCGGCACGGAGCCTGTCGCCGGCCGGTGAGGCTGTCTAGCCGATAAACGAATCCACACCCGGCACCTTCATGCTGCAATGCGGGAGCATTGCGCCGGCCGGCTGCTGCCCAATGCCGTCGCATCGTCCTGACCGCCGATCAGGCAGATTGCACGACGAAACGGCGTTCCCCTTTGCCGCGGGATGCTCTAGGCTGCCTGATGTTTTAGACCTCAAACAACTCCGGACGGCCGGCGTGACTGCTGTTGGCAACGAGGTTTCGGCAAGCGCAAATCCGGCAAGCGCAAGGCTCAAGGATTTCGCACGCGTCGCGACGGCGCGCGTCGATGACGCGGCGGAAGCGATCGGCCGCATCTTCTGTCCGCACGATCTGACGCCGGTCGATCATTCCGCGAGCGATTTCTCCGCGCATCACAATTGCGCCGACTTCGACGGCTTCTCCGTCAACTATGTCGCCTATGGCGGATCGGTCGCGATCAATCCCGGCTGCCTCGACCGCTTCTTCCTGCTGCAGATGCCGCTGTCCGGCTCGGCCGCGGTGCGGACCGCCGCGCGCGAGCTCACCACCGGACCACGGCACACGGCCTCGCTGCTGTCGCCGACCATTCCGACCGAGATGACCTGGCGCGGCGACTGCGCTCAGCTGATCTTGCTGCTCGACCGCAAGCTGGTCGAGCATCGCGCCGCGGCGCTTGGCGGCCTGGCGGTGAGGCCGGTCGAGTTCGATCCGGCCGTCGCGCTGAGCGGGCCACTCGGGCAGACGCTCTCGGCCAAGATCGAGCAGCTTGTCACGGCCGCCGAGCAGCTCGGGCCGCGCAAGGCTTTGTCGGCGGTCGCGGCGGCCGATTGGCGCGAGTCGTTTCTCAATGTGCTGCTCAACGAGCAGCGGCACAGCCTGAGTTCGGCGATCGATGTCTTCAACGGCCGCACCGAGGCCCAGCCGGCCGCCTTGAAACGCGTGCGCGCCTATCTGGAGAGCCGCGCGACCGAGCCGATGGACCTCGCCGAGCTCGCGGAGATCGCGGGCACCGGCATCCGCGCGCTGCAACTCGGCTTCCGCCGTCACTTCGGCACCACCGTGTCCGAGATGCTGCTCGACATCCGCCTCGCCCATCTCAACGCCCGCCTCAAGACGGCACGGCCGGGCGAGCGCATCGTCGATATTGCATTCGACCTCGGCTTTACCCATCTGAGCCGGATGGCGAGCGCCTACCGCGCCAAGTTCGGCGAGAGCCCGAAGGCGACCCTGCAGCGGCTGAGCTGAGCGGCAGTTCCGGGCGGCCCGGCCACGCCCTGCCCATCCGGCCAGTATCGCCGTCAGCCGCGACATCCCAGATTGAGGGAAGCCAACGGAGTTTCCCATGACCGAACCGAATATCCTGTCATCGCTGTCATCTGCCCTTGCGGAGACCATTGCACGCGCTGCGCCCGCCATCGTCTCCGTGCATTCGCATCGCGCGCGCGCCTCCGGCTTTGTCTGGAAGGTAGGCCTCGTCGTCACCGCCGACGAAGCGCTGGCCGACGAGGGCGAGATCGAAATCCAGTTCGCCGACGGCAGCCGCAGGCCAGCGACCGTCGTCGGACGCGACCACACCACCGACGTCGCGCTGCTGCGCGTCGAAGGCGACGTTGCCCCCGTCAAGCTCTCGACCGAGAACCCCGCGTTGGGATCGCTCGCGGTGATCGTCGCCGCCGACCGCGGCGCGCCGACCGCGCGGCTCGGCATGGTCGCACTGTCCGGCCCGGCCTGGCGCAGCCTGCGCGGCGGCGAAATCGATGCACGGATCGAGCTCGACGTCCGGCTGCGGCACAGCCAGCAGGGTGGCCTCGCGCTGAACGCCGCGGGCGAGCCGTTCGGCATGGCCGTGCTCGGCCCGCGCCGCGTGCTGACGATCCCGGCTACGACCATCGAGCGGGTCGCAGGCCAGCTCGAGAAGAGCGGCCGCATCGCGCGCGGATATCTTGGCGTCGGATTGCAGCCGGTCCGGCTCGACGATGGCCTCGGCGCGATGGTGATGAACGTCGACAAGGCCGGCCCCTCGGCCGCCGCCGGCATCCGGCAAGGCGACGTGATCATTGCCGTGAATGGCGAGAAGCTGTCCGGCGTGCGCGCGCTGTCGCGCGGCCTCGGACCGCAGAGCGTCGGCACGGTGGTCGAGCTCACCGTGCATCGCGGCGGCGAACCGCTGAAGTTCAAGGTGACAGTCGGCGAGAGGCCCGAGACGTGAGCGGTGAGCCGGCCAACGACATCGTCATCGCGCTCGAGGTCGACGACGCCGTCCTCGCCGACCGGCTGGCGACCCTGCTCGGCAGCGTCGCCGGCCTGCGGCTCGCCGCGCCGGGCGAACAGGCCACGGCGGCGGTCGTCGCACGCAACCGCGAGGCCGCGGGCGCCGGCGACTTCGAGCTGACGCCGCGCGAGCTCGACGTGCTGGCGCTGCTGGCGGAAGGCGCGTCCAACAAGATGATCGCACAGCGGCTCGGGATTTCCGTCCACACCGCCAAGTTTCATGTCGGCTCGCTACTCGACAAGCTCGACGCCACCGGCCGCACCGACGCCGTCGCCCACGCCGCGCGGCGCGGGGTGATTAATTTGTGAGAGGTGGGATGACTGTTGTAGTAACGCTGAGCTGAGATCTCTCCACCCGTCGTCCCCGCGAAAGCAGGGACCCATACGCCGCGGCAGATGTTGCAGGCGGGACTCGTCATTGTCGTCCTGGCGAAAGCCAGGACCATAACCACCGCATTTGACAGTGAACGAGATCGTGGCCCTAGCGTCGCGCAACATTGCGCACTTGGGGTAATGGGTCCTGGCCTTCGCCAGGACGACTGCGAATCTTCGTGCGCACTCGTCAGTTGCACGCAGCCACTGCACAGCGACCCCAAATCAGTGATTTGGAAAATTCCGCCCTGCGGACACCCGACTCAGTATTCGACCAGATACAGACGCCTTCACGATCTGGCTATGCAATCTTCAGCCAACAAGAAGAAACGGCATGAAGAAGCTGATCGGTCGTCATCGGGACATTCAATACACACTCACCAACATCGAGCCCGACCTCTGGGCCTGGTCGTTCGACATCAACGGCAAGACCAAGCAAGGCACCACGCGCGCGCGGCTCGACCTGCTGGCGCGGCGGCGCGTCTGCACGCTGATCGATCGCGAATTGAAACGCGCGGAACGTACCAGGCCCAACGAGCCTGACTGATCGCTCTCCCCGGTGAGGGTCCATTGGACGGGCCGCGCCTATCAGAAATGAAAACTCCCGCAGCGCCGGCTGCGGGAGTTGTTGGCATCGGTGGCCGCGGGGAGGTCCAACCACCGATACCGACATTCGCTGACCCTGGTCAGGCTGTTTTGGCGAACATCGTCAGCACGCCATCGGCAATGTTGATAGCGACGACCTGCGACGAAGTCAGGCCCTTGGCCTTGAGCGCGGAGACCGCCTGCGGTGTCGCGTCAATCGACTTCCGAAGCGACTGGATGTCGTCTTCCTTGGTCTTTGCCATCGCATCCTCGATCTTCGATCGCATCTCGGGCTTGAGGTCCTTGATGTCGACGACCTGTATGCTCCGGATGACGGTGGACTGATCAGATGACTGCGGCGGCGCATTGGGTTGCGTGCCTTGCGCTTGCACCAAGGCGGGCGTTCCGAGGACGAGCGCGGCAACAGTGACGAATGCTGTGAGATTGCGCATGGTCGATTCCTTTTCGAGGTCAGCAAGCGATAAAACCTACGCGCGAAGTTTGGCTGACGTCTGATTTTTCCATGGCCATTCATTGGAGCCAATGCGACCGCAATGCGGGCGTCGAAGCCCGCTCAGCCGCAGCGTCGACGTCCAGCACGCGGCATCGCTCGTCTCCACGACACCCGCACGGTCCCAGTCCGTTATGACCGCCGATCTGCATGGCGGTCATATGCTTTGCATCTCCGAAGGCACGCCGATCGCTCAAGGCAGACATTCGCAGGCGCAAGGTTGCAGGCAGCCGGGGCTTTTGAGATCGTGTGTCACGCATTGCAGTCGTCCCATGACAAGGAGTTCCGGCGTGGCCATCCTCAAGGACCTCAGCATCGGATTCTACAAGATCCCGCTCCCGGTGGTGCTGAGCGACAGCACGCACGGGGAGATCAAGGCGTTCGAGCTCGTCACGATCCGCGCCCGCGATGCCGACGGCGCCGAAGGCACCGGCTACACCTACACGGTCGGCCGCAATGGCGGCGCCATCGCCGATATCCTGGGCCGCGAAATCACCGAGATCGTACGCGGGATGGAGGCCGACGACACCGAGCAGCTTTGGCACAAGGTGTGGTGGGCGCTGCATTATGGCGGCCGCGGCGGGCCGGCGGTGCTGGCGCTGTCCGCGCTCGACATCGCGTTGTGGGACCTCAAGGCGCGGCGGGCATCGCTGCCGCTGTGGCGGCTGCTCGGCGGCTTCGACCGTCGCGTGCCCTGCTATGCCGGCGGCATCGACCTCGATCTGCCACTGGATGGTTTGCTGAAGCAGACCGACGACAATCTGGCCAAGGGCTTTCGCGCCATCAAGATGAAGGTCGGCCGGCCGAGCCTTGCGTCCGACGTGGCGCGCGTGAAGGCGATGCGCGGCCATCTCGGCGACGAGTTTCCGCTTATGGCCGACGCCAACATGAAATGGACCGTCGAAGAAGCGATCCGCGCCGCGCGCGCCCTGCAACCCTTCGACCTGACCTGGATCGAGGAGCCGACGATTCCGGACGACGTCGCGGGACACGCCCGCATCGTGCAGGCCGGCGGCGTGCCGATCGCGGCCGGCGAGAACCTGCGCAGCCTGTGGGAGTTCAAGCCGTATATCGCCGGCGGCGCGCTGTCCTATGCCGAGCCCGACGTCACCAATTGCGGCGGCGTGACCAGCTTCCTGAAGATCGCCCGGCTCGCCGAGGCCTTCAATATTCCCGTCACCAGCCATGGCGCGCATGACATCACCGTGCATCTGCTGGCGGCGTGCCCGAACCGGTCGTATCTCGAGGCGCACGGCTTCGGCCTCGACCGCTATATCGAGCACCCGCTGGTTCTGGAGCAGGGCATGGCGATCGCGCCGGATCGCCCGGGGCACGGCATCGCCTTCGACTGGAAAGGCCTGGAGCGGCTCAGCGCCGCCTGACGCAGAAACATTTCTGCACACCAAGACGTGACATTCGGAAAAGCAGGTCTGCCGGCGCGCGCTAGGCGGCGTCGCGACAAGCTGCTAGCGTTTCGCGCTTCAGATTGCCCAAAGAGCGATGAAATCATCGCGCTTTGGGTCATTGTCTGAGCATGATCTTTTCGGAAAACCGCTTCACACTTTTCCGGATCATGCTCTAGCGTTAAGGGATCGGAGCAAATGGACAACCGTAGTGATGTTTGGCGCGGCGTCGACGCGATCAAGCCGCGTTTCATCGAATTGAGCGACCGGGTCTGGGCGATGCCCGAGGTCTGCTACACCGAGGCGCGCTCATCCGCCGAACATCTGGCCGAACTGCGCCATCAGGGTTTTCGCATCACCGAGAACGTCGCCGACATCCCGACCGCGGTGATGGGCGAATGGGGCGAAGGCGGCCCGGTGATTGCCTTCCTCGGCGAGTATGACGCCCTGCCCGGTCTCAGCCAGGAGGCCGGAATCGCCGAGCATCGCCCGGTCGAGAGCGGCGGCCACGGCCATGGCTGCGGACATAATCTGCTCGGCTCCTCCGCGCTGCTCGCCGCGACCGCGGTGAAGGACTGGCTTGCGGCCAACAAGGTGCCGGGCCGCGTGCGCTATTACGGATGTCCTGCCGAGGAAGGCGGCGCGGCAAAGGCCTTCATGGTGCGCTGTGGCGCGTTCGAGGACGCCGACATCGCCATCACCTGGCATCCGCACAGCTTCTGGGAGGTGGCGGTGACGCCGTCGCTCGCCAACACCCGCGCCGATTTCATCTTCACCGGGCGCACCTCGCATGCGGCAGCCTCGCCTCATCTTGGCCGCAGCGCGCTCGATGCGGTGGAATTGATGAATGTCGGCGTCAACTACATGCGCGAGCACATGCCGAGCGACGCGCGGGTGCACTACGCGCTGCTCGACACCGGCGGCATCGCGCCCAACGTGGTGCAGGCCCATGCCCGGGTGCGCTATTCGATCCGCGCCCGCGACCTGCCCGGCATGAACGAGCTGGTCGAGCGCGTACACAAGATCGCGCAGGGCGCGGCGCTGATGACCGAGACCAAGGTGGAGATGAAGATCATCTCCGCGGTCTCCAACATCCTGCCCAACACGCCGCTGGAACAGACGCTGCACCGGATCATGGAAGAGCTCGGCCCGCCGCATTTCGACGATGCCGACAAGGATTTCGCCGGCAGGATCCGCGCAACCCTGACAGACAAGGACATCGCCTCGGTCTATTACGCGATCGGCATGGAGCCGACCGACCGGCCGCTCGCCGACTTCCTGGTGCCGATCGACGCCAAGCGCAATCCGCTGATCGGCTCGACCGACGTCGGCGACGTCAGCTGGGTGGTGCCGACCGTGCAGGTCCATGCACCGACGGTTGCAATCGGCACGCCGTTCCACACCTGGCAGGTTGTGGCGCAGGGCAAGACGCCGGCCGCGCACAAGGCGATGGTGCAGGCCGCCAAGGCGATGGCCGGCCTCGGCGTCAAGGCGCTGATGGAGCCGGAGCTGATCGCGGCCGCCAAGGCCGACCTCAAGAAGCGGACCACAAGAACGCCCTATGTCAGTCCGCTGCCGGCGAATGTTGCACCGCCGTTGGATATGTCGATCGCCTGAGAGCCGCGTGTGCGGGCCGGACCTGCTCTTGGCAACGAGGTCCGGCTAGGGCCCGCTCCGATTGGACCGGAACGGGGCTCTGGATTTTTGTTTGACGCGTTTTCTTCACGCGAACCGGCAGCCAGTTCACGCGAATACGCTGCTGCGTGGCAAAAAAGCATCTCGGAACAAAGGATAACGAACAAATTTTCCGCACTGAAAGGCGCGCAAGGGCATGCTTTGGCGCCGATCTGCTGAACCGGTGTGCGGCAAGGGGAGGTTCTGCACAAGCGATAGCCAAAAGACCTAGGCGCTGAAGGGCGGGAGGCGTTGACCTTCGCGGTCATTCGGTGTGCCATCCTGCCGCCAACACGGCGGCCGGTTCCACGGCCCGCCGCAATAACCAATTGAGCCGGACCGAGGGGACAATGTTCGACAGGAATCTGCGTGGCATGATCGACGACGTGAAGGACGGGCGGATGGATCGCCGCGCCTTCGTCAAGCGAATGATTGCCGTCGGCCTCACCGCGCCGATGGCCAACCAGATCCTTGCGATCGGCGGCGTCGCGATGGCGCAGAGCCCGAATCCCTACAAGCCGACCAAGCGCGGGGGCGGCGGTCCGCTGAAGCTGTTGTGGTGGCAGGGCCCCACCCTGCTCAATCCGCACTTCGCCACCGGCACCAAGGACCAGGACGGCTCGCGGCTGTTCTACGAACCGCTGGCAAGCTGGGACGTCGACGGCCATCTCAACCCGATCCTCGCCGCCGAAATCCCCTCGATCCAGAACGGCGGGCTTTCCAAAGACGCCAAGTCGGTGGTCTGGAAACTCAAGCCCGGCGTCAAATGGCATGACGGCAAACCCTTCACCGCCGACGACGTCGTGTTCAACTGGGAATATGCCACCGACCCCGCGACCGCAGCCGTCTCGAGCGGGACCTATTCCGGCATGACCGTGGAGAAGGTCGACGACCTCACGGTCCGCATCAAGTTCAAGGATCCGACGCCGTTCTGGGCCAATGCGTTCGTCGGCGCCTATGGCTGCATCATCCCAAAACATCTCTTCGCGGAGTACAAGGGCAGCAAGTCGCGCGAGGCGCCGAACAATCTGAAGCCGGTCGGCACCAGCCCCTACAAGTTCGTCGAGTTCAAGCCGGGCGATCTGGTGCGCGGCGAAATTAATCCCGATTACCACATGCCGAACCGGCCCTATTTCGACACGATCGAAATGAAGGGCGGCGGCGATGCGGTGTCGGCGGCGCGCGCGGTGATCCAGACCGGCGAATATGATTTCGCCTGGAACATCCAGGTCGAGGACGAGGTGCTGCTGCGGCTGGAAAAGGGCGGCAAGGGCAAGACGCTCTATGCCGTCGGCGGCGACATCGAATTCATCGCCATCAACTTCACCGACCCGAACACCGAGGTCGACGGTGAACGCTCGTCGATCAAGACCAAGCATCCGATCCTGTCGGATCCGGCGGTGCGCAAGGCGCTGGCGCTGCTGGTCGACCGCGACTCCGTCAAGAAGGTGATCTACGGCCGCGCCGGCCGCGCCACCGCCAATTATCTCAACGGCCCCGAGGAGTTCGTTTCCAAGAACACCAGATGGGAGTTCTCGGTCGAGAAGGCGAGCGCGCTGCTCGAACAGGCCGGCTGGAAGGTCGGCTCCGACGGCATCCGCGAGAAGGACGGCAAGAAGCTGAAGCTGCTGTACCAGACCTCGATCAACGGCCCGCGGCAGAAGACCCAGGCGATCGTCAAGCAGGCCTGCCAGAAGGCCGGCATCGACGTCGAGCTGAAGTCGGTGGTGGCCTCGGTGTTCTTCTCCTCCGACGTCGCCAACCCCGACACCTATTCCAAGTTCTACGCCGACATCGAGATGTTCCAGATCCCGATGACACAACCCGACCCGGGCCTGCACATGCGCCGCTATCTGTCGCGCAATGTCGCGACCAAGGAGAACAAGTGGCAAGGGCAGAACTTCCCGCGCTGGGTCAACAAGGATTTCGACGCCGCGATCGAGGCGGCCGATACCGAGACCGATCCGATCAAGCGGGCCGAGCTCTACATCAAGTGCAACGATCTGATGTGGCAGGACACGGTGGTGATCCCGGTGATGCACCGCCTCGCAGTGGAAGCCTGCTCCAACACGGTGCGGCCCGCACTCTCCGGCTGGGCCAACCAGACCGACAATCTGCAAGACTGGTATCGTGAAACCTGAGACACGGGGACAGGTTCGGAGTTTGAGTAGGTGCATCTTCTCCCTCTCCCCGTTCTTACGGCTCGAGACGAGCGGAGCTCGCTCTTGGAGGGTCGGGGTGAGGGGCTCTCTCCGCAAATGCGTTGGAAGGTGAGTTCGTGCAGAGTCCCCCTCACCCGGAATTCAAGCTGTGCTTGAATTCCGACCTCTCCCCGCACGCGGGGCGAGGTGAAGCTCGCCTTTCGACTGGAAGCAAGATCAACGTGCTCAAGGTGCGAGCGTTAGTTAGATGATCTCTCGATGAGTCAATATATCCTGCGTCGCCTGATGATCGCGATCCCGAGCCTGCTCGGGATCTCGCTCGTGCTGTTCGTCGTGCTGGCGCTCGCGCCGGGCGATCCGTTCAGCGAGCTCGCGACCAATCCGAACGTGCCGCCCGAGGTACAGGCCGCGTTGCGCGCCAAGTTCGGCCTCGACGACCCAATCTATCTTCGCTACCTGCACTGGCTCGCGGCGATGGCGCAGGGCGACTGGGGCTTCTCCTTTGTCAGCCGGATCAATGTCGACACGCTGATCCTGCAGCGGCTGCCGACCACGCTCTACGTGATCGGCTCGGCGCAGCTGCTGGCGCTGCTGATCGCGATCCCGGTCGGCGTCTATGCCGCCACCCGGCCGTATTCGATCTTCGACCAGCTCGCCAACACCTTCGCCTTCATCGGCTTCTCGCTGCCGACCTTCTTCACCGGCATCCTGTTCATCCTGGTGTTCTCGGTGAAGCTGGACTGGCTGCCCTTCGTCTACACCGACGTACCGGGCAGCGGCATTCCCTGGCTGCTGGAGATGATCCGGCAGGCGATCATGCCGGTGATGGTGCTTGGCCTGTTCCAGGCGGCGTCGATGACCCGCTTCGTGCGCTCGGCGATGCTCGACGTGATCCGGCTCGACTATGTCACCACGGCCCGCGCCAAGGGACTCGGGCAGGCCAAGGTGATCGTCAAGCACGTGATGCGCAACGCGATGATCCCGGTCGTCACGCTCATTGCGCTGCAAATGCCTGCCGTGTTCGGCGGCGCCATCGTCACCGAGCAGATCTTCCGGATTCCCGGCATCGGCTCGCTGCTGATTTCCTCCATCCTCGCCAATGACACGCCGGTCGTGATGGCCGTGACCTTCGTCTTCGCGTGTCTCGTGGTGCTGTTCAACCTGATCGCAGATGTCCTCTATGGCTGGCTTGACCCTCGCATCTCCTTCCGCTGAGCGGCGCGGCTATTCGCCCTGGCGCGAAACCTGGCGGCGCTACCGCCGGCACCGGCCCGCCGTGGTCAGCGCCGTGCTGCTGCTGCTGCTGATCGCAGCCGTCGTGATCGGCCCGTTCGTCTGGCGCGTCTCGATCAGCGACATGGACGTCGTGGCCGGCCTGCAGGGCCCCTCGCTGGCGCACCCGTTCGGCACCGACGATCTCGGCCAGGACCTGCTCGCCCGCATGATCTATGGCGGGCGCATCTCGCTCGCGGTCGGTCTCGCCGCGATGCTGGTCTCGGTGTTCGTCGGCACGCTGATCGGCGCGCTCGCCGGCATGTCGCGCGGCGCGCTCGGCTACGCGCTGATGTGGCTGACCGACTTGTTCCTGTCGCTGCCGCAATTGCCGCTGCTGTTGATGCTGATCTATCTGTTCCGCGACGGGCTGAAGGCGATGTTCGGCCCGGAGGGCGGCATCTTCATCCTGATCGTGCTGGTGATCGGCGGCTTGCGCTGGATGCCGGTCGCGCGCCTGGTGCGCGCCCAGTTCCTGTCGCTGCGCGAGAAGGAATTCGTCGAGGCCGCGCGCGCGCTCGGCGCAAGCCCGGTGCGCCAGGTGGTGCGCCACATCCTGCCCAACGCGCTGGGCCCCGTGATCATCGCCGGCACGATCGACGTCGCCGCCGCCATCATCGCGGAATCGACGCTGTCGTTCCTCGGCCTCGGCTTCCCGCCGGATACGCCGACCTGGGGCCGCATCCTCTATGACGCCAAGGATTTTCTCGACATCGGCCCGCATTGGGCGCTGTTCCCGGGTGGCGCGATCTTCATCGCGGTGGTCGCCATCAACTTCATCGGCGACGGGCTGCGTGACGCGCTCGACGCGCGCAAGGTGATCTGATGGCGCTGCTCGACATCAAGGGCCTGAAAACCCATTTCACCACCGACGACGGCATCCTGCAGGCGGTCGACGGCGTCGACATCAGCATCAACCGCGGCGAGACGCTGTGCGTGGTCGGCGAATCCGGCTGCGGCAAGACCGTCACCGCGATGTCGATCCTGAAGCTGATCGCCATGCCGCCGGGCAAGATCGTCGAAGGCGAGATCATCTTCGAGGGCCGCGACCTGGTGCCGCTGACCAGCCACCAGCTCGACGACATCAGGGCCAAGGAGATCGGCTTCATCTTCCAGGAGCCGATGACCTCGCTCAATCCGGTGCTGACCATCGGCGAGCAGATCGCCGAGAGCCTGCGCCGCCACGAGGCGGTGACCAAGAAGCAGGCGCTCGAGCGCACCATCGAGATGCTGAAGCTGGTGCAGATCCCCAACGCCGCGGGCCGCGTGCATCATTATCCGCACCAGTTCTCCGGCGGCATGCGCCAGCGCGTGATGATCGCGATGGCGCTGGCCTGCCGCCCCAAGCTTGTGATCGCAGACGAGCCGACCACCGCGCTCGACGTCACCATCCAGGCGCAGATCCTCGACTTGTTGCAGGACATGAAGGAACGCTTCGGCATGGCGGTGATGCTGATCACGCACGCGATGGGCGTCGTCGCCGAGACCGCGCAGCGCGTCGTCGTGATGTACGCCGGCAAGGTGGTGGAGGAGGCGCCGGTCGACGAACTGTTCGGCAATCCCGGCCATCCCTACACTCAGGGCCTGATCCGCTCGATCCCGCGCATCGATCTCGACGCCGCGCACAAGACGCGGCTGGAGGCGATCGGCGGCTCGGTGCCGATCCTGATCAACCCGCCGCCCGGCTGCCGCTTTGCCGCCCGCTGCAAATACGCCATGAGCATCTGCACCGAAAAGGAGCCGCGGCTGCGCGAGATCGCGCCCGGCCACCGCATGGCCTGCCACCTCGGAGACGCGTCATGACCGAGCCGCTGCTGCGCGTTTCCAATCTGAAGAAGCATTTTCCGGTGCTGGGCGGCCTGCTCTCGCGCGAGGTCGGTCAGGTCTATGCGGTCGACGGCGTGTCGTTCTCGGTCAACCGCGGCGAGACACTGGGGCTGGTCGGTGAATCCGGCTGCGGCAAGTCGACCACCGGCCGCTGCGTGCTGCGGCTGATCGAGCCGACCTCGGGCGAGGTCGTATTCGACGGCCGGAGCGTCACCGGCCTCGGCGGCGGCGACCTGCGCGCCATGCGGCGGAACATGCAGCTCGTGTTCCAGGACCCGTTCGCCTCGCTCAATCCGCGCATGACGGTCGGCGCGATCCTCGGCGAGCCCTTCATCATCCATAACCTCGTGAGCTCGGCCAGCGAGCGCGAGGACCGCGTCGCGAGCCTCCTGGTCAAGGTCGGGCTGAAGGCCGAGCACATGCGCCGCTACCCGCACGAATTCTCCGGCGGCCAGCGCCAGCGCATCGCGATCGCCCGCGCGCTGACGCTGGAGCCGAAGCTGATCGTGTGCGACGAGCCGGTCTCCGCGCTCGACGTCTCGATCCAGGCCCAGGTCATCAACCTGCTCGAGGATCTGCAGGCCGAGCTGAACCTCACCTATCTGTTCGTCGCCCACGATCTCTCGGTCGTGGAGCACATCTCCGACCGCGTGGCGGTGATGTATCTCGGCCGCATCGTCGAGCTCGCCAAGGCCAGCGATCTCTACCGCAACCCGCAGCACCCCTACACCAAGGCACTGCTCTCGGCGGTGCCGGTGCCGGATCCCAAGGCGAAGCGCGACCGCATCCGCCTGAAGGGCGACGTGCCGAGCCCGATGAATCCGCCCAAGGGCTGCCACTTCCACACGAGATGTCCAATCGCCGAGGAGCGCTGCCGGCAGAGCGCGCCGGAGTTGCTGGAAGGCAGGAATGGGCATTCCGTGGCGTGCCATCTGGCGTAGGTCGCGCGCCAGATGCGATAGCCAGCCGGCGCGGGAGCGCACCGCCTAAAATATCGAAAACAACCCCATGCAAAGTAGCCGGCGGCTGCGGGCGTCCGACACGGCACTTGACATGTCGGGCAAATCAGCGGCATCATTCGATAATTCAGAAATAATGGCGACGATAGTTGAAGTCACGTCGTCAGACGTTAACGCCGCTTGGTGTTGGTCCGCGGCTTCGGTCCGGCCTTTGTCGTGATCTTCCGCCGCGGTGCGGGCGCGACGGCGTCCTCCACCTCATTCACCTCCGTCCGCAGCGTCTCGAGCAGCCAGTCGCGAAACGCGCGCATGCCCGGCGTCACCTCGCGCGACTTCAGCCAGGTCAGCCAATAGGATCCCGCCGGGACCTCGGCCGCGAACGGACGCTTGAGCCGGCCGGTGGCCAGCTCATTTTCGAACATCGCGATCGGCACCAGCCCGACGCCGACGCCGCGCGCGGCGGCCTCGGCCATCGCGATCGAACTGTCGAAGATCGGCCCCTGGATTTTCGGACACGGCGCGCCGGCGACCGCAAACCATAGCGGCCATTCCTCGGCGCGGTAGGACCGCAGCAGGAATTCCTGCGCGAGATCGGACGGCTTGCGCAGCCGGTCCGCCGCGTCGGGGCAGCACACCGGCGAGAGCGGTGCGGACAACAGATGGATCGCCTCGGTGCCGTGCCACGAGCCGTCGCCGAAGCGCAGCGCGAGATCGAGCCCGTCGCCTGCGATGTCGACGCGGTTGTTGTTGGTGAGAAGACGCAAATCGATATAGGGATGCGCGCGCTTGAAGCGGTCGACCCTTTGCAAGAGCCATCCGGTCGCGAACGTCGTGACGCAGCCGACGGTCACGACCTCGCGCGTGCCCTTGGCCTCGATGCGGTCGATCGCGGCGCCGATCCGGTCGAGCGCGTCTGACAGCACCGGCAGCAGCGCCAGCCCCTCGTCGGTGAGCACCAGCCCGCGCGGCAGCCGGCGGAACAGGCTCGTGCCCAGGAGATCCTCGAGCTGCTTGACCTGATGGCTGATCGCAGTCTGCGTCACGCGCAGCTCCAGCCCGGCGCGGGTGAAGCTGAGCAGCCGCGCGGAGGCCTCGAAGGCGCGCAGCGCGTTCAGCGGGAGATGCCGGCGCACGGCGTCATGACCAAGTTTTCCTCATGTCTCGCTGTATAAATGATTGTTTGTGCGCCGTCACGCCGCCCGGCAGGTTCGCGCCGCCAACGGGAGATTCGACATGCTGACAAGACGGACATTTGGATTGCGCGCGCTGGGCCTTGCGGTGTCCTGCACTTTGCCGCGGCAAGGCGCAGCGGCAGGACCAGGCGAGCCGGCGCAGCGGCTGCAGCAGGAGTTTGCGCGCATCGAGCTGGCAACCAGCGGCCGGCTCGGCGTCGCCGCGCTCGACATGGAGACGGGATTGCGCGCGAGCCGGCGCGGCGACGAGCGGTTCCCGATGTGCAGCACCTTCAAGGCGTTGGCCTCGGCCGCGGTGCTGCACCGGATCGACCGCGGCGAATCCAGCCTCGATCAGCAAATCCGGTTCGAGGCCAAGGATATCTTGGCCAACTCGCCCGTCACCAAGGAGCACGTCGCCTCGGGCATGACGCTTGCCGAGCTTTGCGAGGCCGCCCTCACAAGGAGCGACAACACTGCGGGCAACATGATCCTCCGCGAGATCAGCGGGCCAGCCGGCCTGACCGGCTTCTTCCGCACCATCGGCGACAATGTGAGCCGGCTCGATCGCTGGGAGCTGGCGCTGAACGAGGCGGTATCAGGCGATCCGCGCGACACCACGAGTCCTGTCGCGATGCTGAAGGACTTGCAGCGCGTCGTGCTCGGCGATGTCCTGTCCGCGGCCTCGCGCCAGAAACTGATCGATTGGATGGTCGCAAACAAAACCGGCGACGCAAGGCTGCGTGCCGGCGTGCCCCGCGACTGGCGGGTTGCCGACAAGACCGGCACCGGCGAGCGCGGCACCTACAACGACATCGGCGTGTTCTGGCCGCCCGGCCGCAAGCCGATCGTGGTGACGGCTTACCTGACCGGGGCAAGTGCTCCCATCGAGAAGTGCAACGAGGTGATCGCCAATGTCGCGCGCGCCGTCGCCAATGCGAGCACCGGGCAGACCGGCTAAACCGGCGACGCCGCGACCGGCGGCGCCGACAACATCAGGCCGGCCAGCGACCAAGCAAGTCGCTCGCCGCCTCGAACAACGCTGCAACGCGCAATAGTTCGGCATCGGCCCGGAAGCGGCCGACCAGGTGCAGTCCGATCGGCAGGCCGTCGCGGCCGAAACCTGCGGGGATGCTGACGGCGGGATGCCCGGTCATGTTGAACAGCATGGTCCAGGGAAACCAGTGCGGCCGCACGCTGTCGAAACTCCGGCCGTCGATCTCGATCGTGCCAAACAGGTCCTGGTCGATCGGCAGCGCCGACCGGGTCAAGGTCGGCATCGCCAGGAGATCGCCGCGCGCGAACAGCGACTGCACCCGGCGGAAGAGCGCGGTGCGCTCGAACATCGCCCGCTGGTAGTCGACACCGCTGACCTGGGCCGCCAGCGCGAGCTGCTTCAGGAAGGTTGCGCTGAGATCATCCGGATGATCGGCCCCGAGCTTCTCGAAGCGGGTGCGCCAGACGGTGTGATTGATCGCACGCCAGATCGGCTCGATGTCAAAGCCGTCGCCGGAAAACTCTTCGAGCTCGGCGCCGAGGCTCGCCAGACGGTCGAGGCTTGCCTTGAACGCGGCAGCCACATCGGACGTGACCGGACGCCGCGGCGGCGACACGCAGAACAGCACCCGCCGGCCCTTGAGGTCGCCGCGCGGGGCGGCAAGCCCGAGATAGTCAGGCACCGGCACCCCGATCGACCAGGGGGTCCGACGGATCCTCTCCCGCCATCGCCTGCATCATCAGCGCCGTATCCGCAACGGTGCGCGTGGTCGGCGTGACATAGGTCTGGTTGCCGAAAGTGTCCTGCACCTGGCTATGCGGGATCACCCCGTTGCTCTGCTTGATTCCGACCACACCGTTGCAGGCGGCGGGAATCCGGGTTGAGCCGCCGCCATCGGTCGCAACCGCCAGCGGCGCGATGCCGCTCGCGACGGCCACCGCCGCGCCGCCGCTGGAGCCGCCACTGGACCGCTCGGCACTCCATGCATTGCGGGTCCGCCCGAACAGCGGCGAGTCGGTCAGGCACTTGCTGCCGAACTCCGGCGTCGTGGTCTTGCCGATCAATATGCCGCCGTGGGCACGGAGGCGGGCCACCGCGACGGCGTCATTGTCGGGCACGTTGTCCCGGTACGGCACCGCGCCGAAGGTCGTCCGGACGTCTTTGGTGTTGACGATGTCCTTCACGGTGAAGGGGATGCCGTGGAGCAGACCGGCCGGCTCGCCAGCCGTGATTTGCCGCTCGGCAGCTTTCGCCTGCGCCATCGCCGCGTCACCGCACAGCGTGATGAAGCAGTTCAATTCGGGTTGCAGCCGCTCGGCACGGGCGAGCACCGCGCGCGTTACCTCGACAGGCGAAACCTCCTTGCGGGCGATGCGCCCACGAAGCTCAACGGCAGACAGCAGACACAGATCGTCGCTCATTTGGGCAAGGACTCGCGTCAGATAGGGTCGACGCCCGCATCGTGCCGCGCTGCAAGCGGCAAGTCCATCGGCTCGGACGCATGGCGAAAGGCCACGGAGCCGCGACGGCGCATGGCCTGCCGGCGCGGCGGGCCCTTCCCGGCCGCGCGGCTTGGCAGCGACGGAGGATCATGCGACGCTCGACCGAATGGCGCTGCTGTCAGCATGACGGAGGACCACGCCTTGTATCGCCGCATCCCCCTCGCCGCGCTGATCGTTGCCGGCAGCGTGCACGGCAGCCTCGCGGCGCTCGATCCGGCGCGATGCCGCGAGCTGATCCGCAAATACGAAACCGACAAGGCCCAGCTCAGCGCGATCGAGATCTCGCTGTCGCTATTTGCGGCCGCCAATGCCGATTGCATCAACCTTGCCACCGAGCTGCTCGATCACGGCGCCTCGGTCGACGCGCGGGACCGGCTGGGCGCAAGGCCGCTGAGCCACGCCGCCCGCTCCGGCCATCTTGCCATGGTCGACCTGCTGCTGGCACGCGGCGCGCCGCTCGATGCACGCAACCTCGCGGGATCGACCGCGCTGTATTTTGCTGCCGAGCGCGGCCATGTCGCGATCGTGCAGCGCCTGATCGACCGCGGCGCCGACGTCAATCTCACCGGACGTAGCGGCGCCTCCCCGGTCGCGGCCGCCGCCTATGCCGGCAGGGACATGGTGGTGCGCATGCTGCTGGCGTACGGCGCCGACGGCCGCAAGGCAGACGACACCGGCAAGCCGCCGGTCGTCTACGCCGCGGCGGGCGGCCAGCTCGGCATCGTCAAGCAGCTGCTCGCGCACGAGATCGACATCAACGCGCGCTACGCCAACGATCTGACGCTCCTGATGTGGGCCGCCGGCCCTGACGAGACCGTGCCGGAGGCGCAAGCACTGGAGGTCGTCTCGTACCTGCTGGAAGGCGGCGCCAAGGTCGACGACCGCGATGCGCGCGGCCGCACCGCGCTGATGATCGCCGCCGAAGGCAATCATCCGGCGATTGCCAGGACACTGCTGGCGCACGGCGCCGACCCTGCGCTGGCCGACAAGGCCGGCAAGCACGCCGCCGATCTCACCATCCTCTCAGTGCTGCGCGAAGAGCTGACGCCGCGTTGAGGCGACTTGCTCGGACGTCATGGCCGGGCTTGTCCCGGCCATCCACGTCTTCTTTTGCCTGGATACCAAGACGCGGATGCCCGGGACAAGCCTGGGCATGACGAGTGCCCGCCGCTCACAGCCCCGCCAGATAGTCCACCAATGCGGCAAGGTCGTCGCGCGACGTTGCCAGCATCAGGTCGGACATGCCGGGATTGTTGCCGCGCGCACGGGTGCGGAAATCGGCGATGGTCTTGGCGAGATAATCCCGTCCCATGCCGGCAAGCCGCGGCACCGTGCCGTCGCCCTGGAAGCGATCGAGATGGCAAGCCGGGCAACCGACCGAGCGGCTGGCGCTGACCGCCTTCTCCGCCACGTCCTTGGGCGCGCGCGGCTGGCCGAGGTCAGGCCACGGCTTCTGCGAAAAATATTCCGCGATCGCCAGCATATCGTCGCGCTCGAACTGCGCCGCGATCGGCTGCATGATCTCGTTCTTGCGATCACCGCGCTTGAAATCGCGCAGCTGGATGTAGAGATAACCGGCCTGCTGGCCCCAGATCGTCGGAATGGTCTTGTCGACGGGCTTGCCGTTCTCGCCATGGCAGCCGGCGCAGACCTGTACTTTTTCCTCAATCGTCTCTGCGCGCGCCTGCGCTGCCATCAGCAACAGCGCGACGCCGCAAATCATCAATTTACCGAACATTGGCTCATCCTGAGGCGCAGTATCGGTCCACCTCCGTCATTGCGAGGAGCTCGCGACAAAATTGCAAAGCAATTTTGCGCTGGAGCGACGAAGCAATCCATGCTTCCACAAACGCGGCACAATGGATTGCTTAGCTTCGCTCGCAATGACGTGGCTGGACCTTTTATCCGACCAAAACAGAGGCGGGACCGAACCGGTCCCGCCTCGCCGTCAATGTTTGCACGCGTGATGATGCATCAGGCCCGGCTCAGTCGAGCGTGAAGGCGATGATGTTGTTGCCACGCTTGTAGTCGAGCTGGGTGTTACCGCCCGCGCCGACCACGATATATTGCTTGCCGCCGACCATGTAGCTCGACGGCGGCGCGTTGACGCCGGCGCCGGCGCGGAAGCTCCACAGCTCCTTGCCGTTCGACGAATTGTAGGCCGCGAACTTGCCGTTGCCTTCGCCGGTGAAGACCAGGCCGCCGGCGGTGGCGAGGATGCCGCCGATCATCGGCTCGGGCGTGTTGACCTGCCATTTGATCTTGCCGTTGTTGTAGTTCACCGCGGTGATGTTGCCTGCCTGCTTCTCGCCCGGGATCACCTTGAAGGCGCCGCCCAGCCAAAGCTTGCCGTTCGGATAGGCCGAGCTTTCGACGTGGTAGGTCATCGGCTGGTGCAGATTGATCGCGTAGGCCAGCTCCTGTCCCGGATCGGTTGCGATCGGCGACCATTCGACGCCGCCATTGGCGCCGGGCAGCATGCGCGCGCCTTCCTTGGTCGGCAGCACCCACATGTTCTCCTGCGGCACCATCGCCTCGGAGAAGCGGATCAGGCTGCAATCCTTGCGATCGTGCACATAGATGTGCCCGGTCTTGCCGGCATGGATGACGCCGGGAATCGTCTTGCCGCTCTTGTCCTTGACGTTGACCAGCACCGTCGGGCTGACCGCGTCGAGGTCCCAGACGTCATGGGCGATGTACTGGAAGTGGCAGACATACTTGCCGGTGTCGAGATCGAGCGAGACCAGCGAATTGGTGTAGAGGTTGTCGCCGGGCCGGTTCGACCCGTCGAGGTCGGGCGACGGGTTGCCGACGACGAAGTAGATCCGGTTGGTCGCGAGATCGACCGACGGGTTCTGCCACACGCCGCCACCGAGCTTGGCATAGGGATCGCCGATCTTGGCGAGCATGTCCTTCTCGGCCTGGATATTGCGATGCATGTCACGGCCGGTGGCATCCTTGGTCGCCCAGACACCGACGGAGTTCTCCGGAATGGTGTGGAAATTCCAGAGCTGCTTGCCGGTCTTGGCGTCATAGGCGCGCACGAAGCCGCGGATGCCGTATTCGCCGCCATTGGTTCCGATCAGCACCTTGTCCTTAACCACGGTCGGCGCCATCGTCTCGCTGTAGCCGAGCTCGGGATCGGCGATGTTGGTGGTCCAGACCACCTCGCCGGTCTTGGCGTTCAGCGCCATCAGCTTGGAATCGAGCGTCGCCAGATAGACCCGGTCGCCGAGCACCTGGACGCCGCGATTGTTGGGACCGCAGCAATAAACCGTGATCGGGCCCATCTTGTGGGCGTAGTGCCAGAGCTGCTGACCGGTCTTGGCGTCGAGCGCATAGACATGGCTGAACGACGTCGTGACGAACATCACGCCATCGACGACGATTGGAGATGTCTCAAGCGATTCCTTGACGTCGGTCTGGAAGATCCATGCGACGTGCAGGTCCTTCACATTGTCCCGGCTGATCTGCTTGCCCGGATAGAATCGCGTCTGGGCATAGTTGCCGTTGGTGAGCAGGAAATCCCTGCTGTTCTTGTCGGCGGCGTTGAGCTGCTCCTGGGTTACCGGAGAAATATTGGCGTTGCCGAGGACCGACTGCTTCTCCTGCTTGACTTCCTGCGCGATGGCGGCGCCCGACAACAGGCCAACGCCGAGCGCGGCGGCGAATGCCGCAATCCCTCTCACATACATATCTTCCCCCGTTGTTTCTTGGCAATATTAGGGATGCGTGTCTGCTACTTCCCTTCGAGGCCCGGTCGCCCTGGCGAGCCCGCAACCCGTTGCGTGGCCTGGTTGCGCTGCAATAGACGATCAAAAAAGGACGAAGACAGGTATCGATGGATGGATTCCATGTTAGCGCGGTCTTTCACAAAGACAACAGATGCGCTCAATGCGAAGCCGAAGCAGCATGACTTCGCACGATCGAAATGCAGCGATCGCGGGTTGGCATCAAATCCGAGCGATATCGGGTGCTTCGGACGCTTTCACGCATCGCCGGGCAGATTTGCCTTCGCAGGCGCAGCACGCAAAATGAGACTAAGCGTCAAGCGACGGCATCGCGCGGGAGGCCGCGCCGGCTGAGGCCCTGCATGGCTTACCAATAGTCGGCCGGCAACTCCCGGCTGCGCGGCGGATCGGCGCCGGGCCGCGTGCAGGTGAAAGCGGCGCATTTGCAGGCAAAGGACAACGCACGGGTCAGCTCGGCTGCGGAGACGTCGCGCAACTGCGGCTGCGCGATCCGGTCCAACCGATGCAACGCGGCGAGCAGCGCCGCCTGAAAGCTGTCGCCGGCGCCGATCGTATCGACGACGTTGACCACCGGCGCTTCGGCCGCGATCGGTCCTGCCTTGCGATGCCAGGCGCAAGCGCCATCATTGCCGCGCGTAATGACTACGAGCGATGCGCCGCCCGACAGCAGCGTCTCGGCCCGCGCAGCATGGGCCTCGTCACCGAACAGATAGGCGAAGTCGACGTCGGACATCTTTACGATGTCGGCATTGCCGCAGAACGCCAGCATGCGCGCGCGATAAGCGTCCTTGTCCTTGACGAGGTTCGGTCGGCAGTTCGGATCGAGCGAGATCGTCACGTTCGGCCGCGCATCCTCGATCAAGGCCAGCGTCTCCGCCGCACCCTTGTCATGGACCAGCGTGGTCGAGCCGGTGTGCACGCAGGTGACGCCGTCAAGCGCGACCGCATCGCGCCGATAGGTCCAGTTCCGCGACGCAGTGTCGGCGTCATAGAAGGCGTATTGCGTCTCGGTGCCGGTGACGCGCGCAAAGGCCAGCGTGGCCTGGCGATTGCTCCGCGTGGCGCGACGAAGATCGACGCCGGACGCCGCGGCATGATCGGCGATCATCCTGCCGAAGGTGTCGGTCGAGATGCCGCCGACAAAGCCGGTGGGAACATCGAGCCGGGCGCTGCCGATCGCGATGTTGAGGCAGGAGCCGCCGACGGCGGGCGTCAAGGCCTCACGTCCGTCCGCCGTCTTCGACGGCAGGAAATCGATCAGCGCATCTCCGCAACTCAGCAGCATGGGGCAAACCTTACGTCGGCGCTTCGCCGGGCACCCGCCTCATCGCCTCGCGGCTGTCGCGGTCAAGCTCTCGCAGCAGCTTGTGCACGCCGCGCTTCTTGCGGTGGAACTCGGCGAGCTCCGGCCTGGTCGGCTCGCTCAACCGTCCAAGCGCCGACATGCCGGCCATCGCCGCATTGATCGAGTTGTGCGCGCCGCTGGCGACCGCGCCCAGCATCGCGGCGCCGAGCAAGACGGGTTCTTGGGTCTGCGGCAGTGCCACCGTGTAGCCTGTCGTGTCGGCCATGATCTGGCGCACCAGGGGGCTGCGACTCGCGCCGCCGCCGATCACGATGGTCTTGCCGTTGACGCCATGCGCCCGCAACGTGTCGATGACGTCGGCAAGGCCATAGGCCAGCCCGCACAGGCCGGCGATGAATAGCCGCTCCAGCGCCGCCACGTCGGTGTCGAGATCGAGCCCCGCGATCACGGCACGCGAGCCGGGATCGGCATAGGGCGAACGGTTGCCGAGGAATTCCGGCAGAACGTGAACGTTGCGCGCGAGCAGCGCCGCAGCACCGGCATTGCCGCTGCGCGCCAGGATGCGCTTCTCGAGATATTCGATGACGTCGACGCCGTCGGTCTTCGCCGCGAGCGCAACCTCGGCATGCGCCGGATGCGACTTGAGCAGGTGATCGATCGCGGCGCCCGCCGCCGATTGGCCGCCCTCGTTCAGCCAGAAGCCCGGCACCATGCCTTCGAAATACGGGCCCCAGACGCCGGGCACGAAGCAGGGATCGACCGTCGTCGCCATGATGCAGGCCGACGTTCCCATGATGTAGGCGAGCCGTTGGCAGACATCGACCTCGGCGCCGGAGCCATCGCGGCCGCCGATCGCGCCGACGCCGCCGGCATGGGCATCGATCAGGGGGGCACCGACCGCGGTTCCCGGCAGCAGGCCGAGATCGCGCGCGGCATCCTCGGACAGCCCGCGACCGAGCGGCGAGCCGGGCGGCACGATCTCGCTGCCGATCCGCCCAAAACGGTCGGCCGCGAGCGCCTCGAGCCCGACCCGCTTGAAAAAGGATTCACTCCAGCCGCCCTCGCCGGCGACATAGGTCCATTTGCAGGTGACCGTGCAGGTCGAGCGCGCCAGCGAGCCGGACGCGCGGAATGAGAGATAGTCGGCAAGATCGAAGAAATGCCCGGCGGCCTCGAAGGTCGCGGGCAGATGCCGCTTCAGCCAGAGGATCTTCGGGATCTCCATCTCCGGCGAGATGGCGCCGCCGACATAGCGCAGCACCTTGTCGCCGGTCGCGTTGACGAATTCGGTTTCGTCCATCGCGCGGTGGTCCATCCAGACCACGACATTGCGTACGGGATCGCCCGACGGGCTGACGGTGAGCGGCCGGCCTTCCCCATCCAGCACAACCAGCGAACAGGTCGCGTCGAAGCCGATGCCTTTGACGTGTTCGGCGGCAACCGCAGCCTCCCGCATCGCACCGCGCACGGAGGCGACGCAGGCCGCCCAGATGTCATCGGACGATTGCTCCACGATATCGCCGGGCTCGTGCCAGATCCGGATCGGATGCCGGGCCGACCCGAGCAGCTTCCCCGACTCGTCGAACACGCCCGCCCGGGCGCTGGTGCTGCCGACGTCCACCCCGATATAGGCTTGCCGCATGACCGCTCTATCTTCCGTTGAGCACGATCCCCGGGCGCAAGCCTACCAGCAAGTGTAGCCGCCATCGACCAGAACGATGCTTCCGGTCATCAGGCTCGCCGCCTCGGACGCCAGGAACAGCACCACGGAGGCGATCTCGTCAACCTGCCCCATCCGCGCCATCGGGGTTCCACCGATCCAGGCGTCGTACATTCTGGGGCTGTTCTTCACGAAGGCGTTCAGCGGCGTCTCGATATAGGTCGGCGCCACGGCGTTGACGCGAACCCCGCGCGCGCCCCATTCGGCGGCGAGCGATTTCGTCAGGTGATGCACCGCGGCCTTGGAGGCGTTGTAGAAGCACTGTTCCTGCGGCTTGTTGACGATGAAGCCGGACATCGAGCCGACATTGACGATGGTGCCGGATTTCGCCTTCAGCATGTGATTGCCGAAGGCGCGACAGCACCAGAAGGTGCCGTTCAAGTTGACGTCGATGACGTTGAGCCAGTGCTCGTCGGTTACGGTCTCGGCCGGCGTCTCGCTGCGGGCGATGCCCGCATTGTTGACGAGAATGTCGACCTTACCGTACTTGCCGACCAGTTCGTCGGCGACCGCGGCGACGCGACCGGAATCCGTCACGTCCATCAGCGCGATGTCGGCGTCAAAGCCCTTGGCCTTCAGCGCCGCCTGCGCGTCATTGGCAACCTTGGCGTCGCGATCGCCGATGATGACCTTGGCGCCGGCTTCGGCGAGCGCCTCGGCGCAGGCGAGCCCGATGCCCTGACCCGCGCCGGTGATGATGGCGGTCTTGCCGCCGAGCCTGAATTTTTCGAGATACATTTTCTTCTTCCTTAGCTTCTCTTTGAGCATGATCTGTTCGGAAAGCCGCTTCACGCTTTGCGCTAACGCGGCCCTCCGGGTCCGGATCATGCTCTACGCGTGAATCGATTTTCCGCTGTCGTCGAAACGGTGGATGCGCGCCGGATCCGGGATCAGCGACACCCGGTCGCCGGGATGCAGGTCAAGCTCGCCGACATAGCGCGCGGTCAGCATTCCCAGCGGTCCGGCGTCGACATAGAGGAAGGTGTCGCTGCCGAGATGCTCGGCGACCGAGACGGTGCCGTGCCAGCCGCCCTGCCCGTCGCGCTCGACCCTCAAATGCTCGGGCCGCACTCCGATGGTCGCGGCGCCCTGCTGCTTGGCGATCTCACCGGTGACGAAATTCATCTTCGGCGAGCCGATGAAGCCGGCGACGAACAGGTTGGCCGGCTTCTCATAGAGCTCGAGCGGCGAGCCGTATTGCTCGATCTTGCCGCCGTTCAGCACCACGATCTTGTCCGCCATGGTCATGGCCTCGACCTGGTCGTGCGTGACGTAGATCGCCGTGGTGCCGAGCTGCTTCTGCAACCGCGTCACCTCGAGCCGCATCTGCACGCGCAGCGCGGCATCGAGATTGGACAGCGGCTCGTCGAACAGGAACGCCTTCGGCTCGCGCACGATGGCGCGCCCGATCGCGACGCGCTGGCGCTGGCCGCCGGAGAGCTCGCGCGGCTTGCGGTCGAGATAGGGCGTCAGATTGAGCGTCGCCGCGGCCGCCTCGACCTTGCGGTTGATCTCGCCCTTGGCGATCCCGGCCATCTTCAGGCCGAACGCGATGTTGCCGCGCACGCTCATATGCGGATAGAGCGCGTAGGACTGGAACACCATCGACAGCCCGCGCTTGGCCGGCGGCACGTCGACCACATTGCGTCCGTCGATCAGGATGGCGCCGCCGGTGACATCCTCGAGCCCTGCGATCAGCCGCAGCAGCGTGGTCTTGCCGCAGCCGGACGGACCGACGAACACGACGAAGGAGCCGTCGGCGATGTCGAGATCGGCGCCCTTGATGATGTGGACCGGCCCGAACGATTTTTGCACACCCTGCAGCGTAATCTGACCCATGGCAAAAGCCTTTCTGCTACTTGACCGCGCCGAAGGTCAGTCCGCGGACGAGCTGCCGCTGACTGAACCAGCCGAGCACGAGAATGGGCGCGATCGCGAGCGTCGACGCCGCCGACAATTTCGCCCAGAACAATCCTTCCGGGCTGGAATAGGACGCGATGAAGACGGTGAGCGGCGCCGCCTCGAGCGTCGACAGATTGAGGGTCCAGAACGCCTCGTTCCACGCCAGGATCAGATTGAGCAGCAACGTCGAGGCCAGCCCCGGCACCGCCATCGGCGTCAGCACATAGATCAGCTCGCGCCCGATCGTGGCGCCGTCCATTCGCGCCGCCTCGAGGATGTCCTTCGGGATCTCCTTGAAATAGGTGAACAGCATCCAGATCACGATCGGCAGATTGCCGAGGCACAGGATGAAGATCAGGCCGGAGCGGGTGTCGAGCAGACCGAAGGTGCGGTAGATCAGATAGATCGGCACCAGCACGCCGACCGGCGGCATCATCTTGGTAGACAGCATCCAGAGCAGCACGTCCTTGGTCCGCTTGGTCGGCGAGAACGCCATCGACCACGCCGCCGGGATCGCGATCAGCATCGCGATCAAGGTCGAGCCGCCGGCAATGATGATCGAGTTGAGCGCGTGGTGGAAATAGTCGCTGCGCTCCTGCACCGTGGCATAGTTCTCGGTGGTCCAGTGAAAGAACAGGAACGAGGGCGGGATCGCGAACGCCTCGAGCTCGGTCTTGAAGCTCGCCAGCACCATCCAGAGGATCGGGAAGAAGATCAGGAAGCCGACCAGCCAGGCCGCCACCGTCGAGATCAGCTTGCGCCGTGTCGTGACCATCCGCGCCATGACGTTACGCCTCCAGATTCCGGCCGACGATACGAACGAGGAAGAAGGCGACGATGTTGGCGAGCACCACCGCGACCAGGCCGCCCGCCGAGGCGCTGCCGACGTCGTACTGGATCAGCGCCTGCGAATAGATCAGGAAGGCGATGTTGGTGGTCTGCAGGCCGGGGCCGCCGCCGGTGGTGACGAAGATCTCCGCGAACACCGTGAGCAGGAAGATGGTTTCGATCAGGATCACCACCGTGATCGGGCGCGCCAAATGCGGCAGCGTGATGTAGATGAAGGTCGAGATCGCGCTCGCGCCGTCCATCTCGGCCGCCTCCTTCTGCTCCTCGTCGAGCGATTGCAGCGCGGTCAGCAGGATCAGGGTCGCGAACGGCAGCCACTGCCAGGAGATGATCAGGATCACCGAGAACAGCGGGGCGTCGTTGAACCAGTCGATCGCCGGCAGCCCGAACAGATGTGCGATCCAGGCGAACAGGCCCGACACCGGATGCATCAACAGGTTCTTCCAGACCAGCGCGCTCACCGTCGGCATCACGAAGAACGGCGCGATCACCATCAGCCGGACGATCGATAGCCCGACCACCTGCTGGTCGAGCAGCAGCGCCAGCGGCACGCCGAGGATGATCGTGATCGCGAGCACCGAGCCGACCAGCACCAACGTGTTCTGCAACGAGGCGAGGAAGGCCGGATCGGTCAGGAAGTAGCGGAAATTCTCCAGCCCAACGAATGATTCAGAGCCGGGATCGAGCAGATTGTAATGCAGGGTCGCGAAGTAGATCGTGAGCGCCAGCGGCACGATCATCCAGATGAACAGCAGCGCCACCGCGGGCGTGAGCAGCGTGCGTGCAAGCAGTTGGGTCTGCTGGGTCGCCATCCCCGCCTCCTTCTCAAGGAAAGGAGCGACCATCCCGCTGCGGGACAGGATGGTCGCAAGTGGCCCAGCTCGGGAGGTCTAAGCTGGTCGGGCGGCCAAGGCGGCTGTCGCGCCCCGGCTTTGTTTCAGGCGTGCTCTACTTGATGTAGCCCGCACGCTTCATTTCGCGCTCGGCCGCGGACTGCGCAGCGGTGAGCGCCGCATCGACGGTGGTCGAACCTGAGAGCGCCGCGGAGAACTGCTGGCCCACCTGGGTGCCGATACCCTGGAATTCAGGGATCGCCGCATACTGCACGCCGACGTAAGGCACCGGCTTCACCGTCGGCTTGTTTGGATCGGCGGCATCGATCGAGGCCAAGGTCAGCTTGGCGAAGGGCGCGACCTTCAGATAGTCGGGGTTGTTGTACAGCGAGGTGCGCGTGCCCGGCGGCACGTTGGCCCAGCCTTCCTTCGCGGCGACGAGCTTGGTGTAGTCCTTGCTGGTCGCCCAGGCGATGAACTTCTCGGCCGCCTCGACCTTCTTCGAGCCGGCGGGGACCGCGAGACTCCACGCCCACAGCCAATTAGCGTTCTTGCCGAGCCCGGTGTTCGGCGCCAGCGCAAAGCCGACCTTGTCGGCGACCGTGGATTCCTTCGGATTGCTGACGAACGACGCCGCCACGGTGGCATCGATCCACATCGCGCATTTGCCGGCGTTGAACAGCGCGAGGTTCTCGTTGAAACCGTTGGAAGAGGCGCCGGGAGGGCCGGCCTGCTTCATCAGGTCGACATAGGTCGTCAGCGTCTTCTTCCATTCCGGCGAATTGAACTGCGGCTCCCACTTCTCGTCGAACCAGCGCGCACCAAAGGAATTGGCCATCGCGGTCAGGAACGCCATGTTCTCGCCCCAGCCGGCCTTGCCGCGCAGGCAGATGCCATAGACGCCGGCGGACTTGTCGGTCAGCTTCTTGGCGGCGTCGACCACGAAGTCCCAGGTCGGGCTCTCCGGCATCTTCAGGCCGGCCTTGTCGAACAGGTCGGTGCGATACATCACCATCGAGCTTTCGCCGTAGAACGGCGCGGCATAGAGCTTGCCGTCGACCGAGACCGCATCCTTGATCTTGGGCAGGAGGTCGCCGACGTCGTAATCGGCGCCGAGCTTGTCGAGCGGCACCAGCCAGTTCTTCTTGGCCCAGATCGGCACCTCATAGGTGCCGATGGTGAGCACGTCGAACTGGCCGCCCTTGGTGGCGATGTCGGTGGTCACGCGCTGGCGCAGCACGTTCTCCTCGAGCGTCACCCATTTGACGGTGATGTCGGGATTCTTCGCGGTGAATTCGCTGGTGAGCCCCTGCATGCGGATCATGTCGCCATTGTTGACGGTCGCCACCGTCAGCGTGGTCTGGGCGATCGAGGGGGCAGAGATCAAAACAGCAGCCGCGCCCGCAACGGCGCAAAGGACGTTTTTCAAGGTGACCTCCCTTATGTCACGTTGAGCATATGCCCACGTGTTGAGCGTATGTTCACTCCGTCGCCAAACTTTGTCAAGCACGCGGGAGCGCCGTCCCGCGCGTTTGCGGGTTCCACTGCACGCTGGAATGGAGGTGTTTGCGGAGATGAAGAAGGGCGCTGAGACCCAGAAGGCAACTTGATTTGCGGCCACAGCGGGACTGCGCTCCCTCGCCCCCTTCTTACGGGGAGAGGGTTGGGGTGAGGGGCTCTTTCCGCGCATACGAAGCGGACGAATGCGCGGAGACTCCCCCTCACCCGGATCGCATCTCCGATGCGATCCGACCTCTCCCCGCAAGCGGGGCGAGGTGAAGTACGACTCGTGGCGCCTAACGATCCAGCACCGCGCGCGCGGTGGCCTCATCGGTAATGAGGCCGTTGACCACCCGGCCCGCCAATGCGGCCTTGATCGAGGGTACCTTGGCGGCGCCGACCGCCGCGGCGATCGTGGTCGCTTCCGCGGGGATCTGCGGCGGGATGCTGGTCAGCCGCTTGTTGGTGCCGCCCTTGATCAGGCGGCCCTTGGCGTCATAGGCCCAGCCGGTCACCTCGCCGACCGCGCCGAGCCGCATCATCTCCAGCAGCTCCTCGCGGGTGACGAAGCCGTCGACATGGACCTGGGCCTTCTGGTCCATCTGGCCGATGCCGATCAGCCGCAGATCGGCCTTGGCGGCGACCGCCCTCACCCGCGCGATCGGGTCGATGCGCACCATGCGGTTGCGCTCGTCCTCGCTCGACATCAGGAACGGCAGCGGCATCGGGTAATGGCGCGCGCCGGTGCGGTCGGCGAGCCGTCCCACCGTGTCGTAGAAGCTCGCCGAGCCGTCGGCGGAGATGTTGCCGACCAGCGAGACGATCTGGTGATCGGGCCGCTCGATCGGCGAGACCCGCTCGACCGCGGCGCGCACCGCGCGGCCGGTGCCGAGCGCCACGATCACAGGCGTCTCCGAGCGCAGCGTCGTCTCCAGCAGATTGGCGCTGCGCTCGGCGATCCCTGCATTGGACAGCGGCGCCGCCGGATCGGTCGGCACGACGTCGCAATGCACCAGATCGAACCGCGCCTTCAGCCGGGAGGCCAGCTCCATGCAGGCCGCGATGGGGTGTTCGAGGCGAAACGTGATCAGCCGCTCCGCCAGGCACAGCGACACCAGACGCTGCGCGGAGGCGCGCGACACCTGCAGCATTTTCGCAATCTCATCCTGGGTGTGGCCCGCGATGAAATACAGCCAGCCGGCGCGCGCCGCATCGTCGAGGCGAGACTTTTCGTTGTCGGGCGCAGCCATCGTCTTGCGTCAGCCTTCCATCCAGAAATCCGTCATCGCGGCGAAGATTCGATCCGCCCCCGCTTGCCGCAGCAGAGCACTGCCATCCGCCAACCGATAGTGGGCGCCGCCGACAAATCCCCACACTTTCATGCCCGCCGCCTTCGCGGCCATCACACCGCTGACGCTGTCCTCGATCACGAGCGTGCGGCGCGACGCGGCGCCCATTGCGCTTGCCGCATGCAAGAACAGATCCGGGGCCGGCTTGCCGCGCTTGACCATCTGCGCGGTGTAGAGCCGCGGCCCGAAGCTGGCAGCGAGGCCGGTCAGCTCCAGGGAAAACTTCACCCGCTCGAGATCGCTCGATGAGGCGACACAATATGGCAGCCGCAATTCCTTGAGCACCGCCGCGATGCCGGCGATCGGCTTCAGCCGGGAGCGGAAGGTCTCACGGACCTGCAGCGCGAGGTCAGGCAGAAACGTCTCGGGCAACGGCTTTCCCACGCCCCGGCAGTAGTCGACCAGGGCCGCGGTGCTGCGGCCGAGGAAGAGCTCGAGCGCCCGCTCGGTGCTCATCCCGATGCCGGCCCGAACCATCGCCTCGGCAAGACAGCGGCAGCTCAATTCCTCGCTGTCGACGAGCACGCCGTCGCAGTCGAAGATGACGAGATCAGTCTCGGGAAGCCGCGGATCCATCCCGACATGAGATCATATGCTCACGCCATGAGCAATAGATCACGGTTTCCGCGCGGAATGCCGCGCCTCAAATGGTCGCGGTGCACCGCCAGGGATGCTGTGCGACAAGGCGAAATGCCGCATGACACACCTCTGATCGCGACCGTCGTCGCGGGCCTCGGCCTCGCTTTTGTCTTCGGAACCATCGCCCAGCGCTTTCGGGTTCCGCCACTGGTCGGTTATCTGCTCGCGGGCGTGGCCGTCGGTCCCTTCACGCCCGGCTTCGTTGCCGATCAGGCGCTGGCAACCGAGCTCGCGGAGCTCGGTATCATTCTCCTGATGTTCGGCGTCGGCCTGCATTTCTCGCTAAACGATCTGTTGTCGGTGCGGGCGATCGCGGTGCCCGGCGCGATTGCGCAGATTGCGGTCGCCACATTGATGGGCCTCGGCCTCGCGCTCTTGATGGGCTGGACCGTCGGCGCGGGTCTGGTGTTCGGCCTCGCGCTGTCGGTCGCAAGTACCGTCGTGCTGTTGCGCGCGCTGCAGGAGCGCCGCCTGATGGACACCGAACGCGGCAAGATCGCGGTCGGCTGGCTGATCGTCGAAGACCTCGCCATGGTGCTGGCGCTGGTGCTGTTCCCGGCGGTGGCGAGCTTGCAGGGCGGCGATGGCGCGGCGCTCACCTCCGACCCCCTCGCCGCCCGTTTCGGTCTCGGGCTCACCGGCGTGCTGGTGCTGACGCTGATCAAGATCGCCGTGTTTATCGCGCTGATGCTGGTGGTCGGACGCCGGCTGATCCCGTGGGTCCTGCACTACATCGCGCATACCGGCTCGCGCGAGCTGTTCCGGCTGACCGTGCTCGCGATCGCGCTCTGCATCGCGTTCGGCGCGACCAAGCTGTTCGGCGTCTCGCTGGCGCTCGGCGCCTTCTTCGCCGGAATGATGCTGCGGGAATCGCCGCTCAGCCAGCGCGCGGCCCAGGAGACCTTGCCGCTGCGCGATGCGTTCGCGGTGCTGTTCTTCGTCTCCGTCGGCATGCTGTTCGACCCGATGAGCGTGGTCCGCGAGCCCTGGCCATTCGTCGCGACGCTGTTCGTCATCGTGGTCGGCAAGTCGATCGCAGCCCTTCTGATCGTCGTGCTGTTCCGTCATCCGATGGCAACCGCCCTGATGATCTCGGCGAGCCTCGCCCAGATCGGCGAATTCTCCTTCATCCTGGCCGAACTCGGCGTTGCGCTCAATCTGCTGCCGAAGGCCGGCCGCGACCTGATCCTGGCGGGCGCGATCTTCTCGATCATGCTCAACCCGCTGGTGTTCGCGGTCGTCGACTGGCTGACGTCGCGGCTCGAGAAGCCGCAGACCTCCTCGCCAACTGCCGCAGCTTCTGAACCAATCCCGGTCACTGAATTGCAGGATCACACCATCCTGGTCGGCTACGGCCGGGTCGGCAGCATCGTCGGCGATGCGCTGCATCAACGCAGCGCGCCGTTTCTCGCGGTCGAGGCGTCCGACGACATGGTCGCCAAGCTCAAGGAGCGCGGCATCGAAGCGCTGATGGGCAACGCCGCGCGCGCCAGCGTGCTGCGCGCGACCAATCCGGCCGGCGCGCGATCGCTGGTCATCGCCATTCCCGAAGCCTTCGAGGCCGGCCAGATCGTCGAACAGGCGCGCGCCGCGAATGCCGATATCCAGATCATCGCCCGTGCACATTCCGACGCCGAGGTCGATCATCTCAAAGCACTTGGCGCCGACATCGTGATCATGGGCGAGCGCGAGATCGCCCGCGGCATGATCGAGGAGCTCGACAGGGCGCGTCCGGCTGCTATGCGAACGGCCGAGCAGGATTCGGCAGCTTGAGATAGACTGCACCCACCGTACAGATGCGCGCCGCGCGTCACGCGATGAGGGAGATCGAGCGATGGCCTTCAAGAGCCCGCACGTATCGCTGGTGTCGTTCTCGGTCGAGATCGGCGCCGCGGACACGACAAACGTCATGCAGATCGAGACCGACTTGCATCTGAACACCCGTCATCCGAGCTATGACGCGGCCGCCGTGGAGCGGCTGGTGCGTGACGCACAAGCCTATCTCGCCGGCAATGCCGGCCAGGTCACCCGGATCCGGCTGGTCTCCACCCGCGGCGGCCAGACCTGAAGCCTTTTTATTTGAGCTCTTTGTTTGAGCGTGATCTCCGCGCAAACGCTTTGCGTTTGTCGCGAGGGAAAACCGGCTTCCACTTTTCCGGATCATGCGCTAGTGTGCTGAATGCGAAGTTCGTGCAACTTCGCGGCAGCCACTTTCACGAACTTCGCATTCATAAAGCACACTAGAATCATAAGTTCGCTAGTGTCCTTATCGAATCCGAAGTTCGCCCCGAAGGTGCGGCAAATGATGCGAACTTCGGATTCGGGACACTAGCCGCCAAGGAATGCCGGCGCGAGATCCTCCTGCACGATGATGTTGACGGCTTCCGTCGTCAGTTCGCTGCCGACCAGGTCAAGATTCTTGGCGGCCTCGAACAGCATCGACCGGACGTCGTCCGGCGTCAGCACGCCTTTCGCGATCAGCTTGCGCACCAGCGCCTGCAGGATAAGAACATCGATCTCGCCATGCGCCAGCGGCGTCGGCTTGTCCGTCATGATTGTCTCCCAGGCTGATCCCAAGGCTGAGTCCCAAGGCTGAGGTTCATCGCAAGTGAGGCGCCTAGCGCGGTGGTGACGCCATGTCCTTGTGCAATTGTTCGAACGCGCGGCGCAGGCCGTGCAGCTGATCGACCAGATGAAGGATGACGTCGATGCCCTCGTCGTTGACGCCGAAGTCGCCCTTCAGGTCGCGGATCAGATGCGCGCGCGCCACGTCGGTGTCGGAGAAGCTGATCTCGCTGGCGGTCTCGTCCGGCACCAGCCATTGCTGCTCGATCCAGAACTCCAGGGTCTGCACCTCCAGACCCGCATCGATGAGGAACTGCTGCTTGTTCATGATGAACCATCCTCGCGCGGATCGAATGCCTTTCGATCCCAGTTCGACACAAACGCCTCGAGCTCGGGATCGGGTCCCTTGGGCAGGACCACCTTGAGCTTGACGAACTCGTCGCCATGGCCTCCGCCGACGCGGGGCGCACCCTTGCCGCGCAACCGCATGGTCGTGCCGGTGTTCGATCCCTTCGGAACCGTCATGGTCACGGCACCGGTCGGCGTCGGAACGCGGACTTTTCCGCCGAGCACCGCCTCGGACAGCGAGATCGGCAGTTCCAGCGTAATGTCGTCACCCTCGCGGGTGAAGCGCGGGTCGGGGCGAACTTCCACCTCGATCAGCGCATCGCCGGGACCGCCCTTGCCGCTGCCGGGCATGCCCTTGCCGCGCAGACGAATGATCTGGCCATCGACGAGCCCCGGTGGGATCGTCACATCGAGCGTACCGCCGTCGGGAAGCGTCAGCCGCTTGCTCGCGCCGGTGATCGATTCCGCGAAGTCGATCGCGAGAGCATAATGCAAATCGCGGCCGCGCCGGTTGGCGCGCGCCTGCTCGCTGCGCCGGAGCAATTCGGCGAAGGCGTCGTCCTGGTCCATGTAGTCGGCATAGCCGGAACTGTCGGCATAGGGATGCCCCGCATCCGCGGTGGCGAAATCCCTGTAGTAGCGATGCTGCGGCCGCTCGACGCCATCAGCATCGATCTCGCCGGCATCGAAGCGCTTGCGCTTCTCGGCATCCGAGAGCAGATCGTTCGCAGCAGCGACTTCCTTGAATTTGTCTTCGGCCGCCTTGTCACCCGGATTGAGGTCCGGGTGCAGCTTCTTCGCCAGCTTGCGATAGGCCTTCTGGATATCGGCCGCAGACGCCGTCGGGGCAACGCCAAGAACCTCGTACGGATTTCTCACAACCTGCTCCGCAACACCGTGAGTGCACCTGCAATCATGAGGGCGCAAAAGCAGGCGATTTGCAAGTGCGCAGGCGCGCCGCCCGGAAGCGGCCGACGCAGCATGCGCTCACGTGACATGACAAGTTAGGATGTATGTCCGGGGTCCAGATAAGTGGGCATGTTCTTTTGCTGCTGCGGCGTCATCTTGGCGGTATCCGCCTTGCCTGGCACGCCCCGCGGACCGAGCAGGGCGCGCTGCATATCGTCCTCGCTCAAACGCGGCTTGCCATCGTCGAGCTGTCCATCGCCGCCATGACTCTGTGCCATGACCAACCTCCCGTGATGATCGCTTGCACAGGCGGAACAATACCGCGCTCCGCCGGAACGAGCCAGCGGAGCGCGGACGTGCCTTAGTGTTGCTCCTGCCGCTTCTCCTCTGCGGGATGACCTGCCGCAGGCGCAGCATGCGGAGCGGCGTGCGGAGCGGCGTGCGGCTCCGGCCGTGCCGCCGGCTGGGGATGGGCGGCCTGCGGCTGCGGATGCGGCTCAGGGCGCGCCATCGTCTCCGGGTGCGCTTGCGGCTTCGCTGCTGGCTCCGGTCGCGCTTCGGGCCTCGCTGGCTCGGGCCGCGCGACGGGCTTCGCGGCAGGCTCGGGACGCGGCTCTTCCTTGCGCACCTCTTCGGGCCGCTTCTCCTGCACGGCAGGCCGCGCCGCTTCTGCAGGATGCGGCTCAAGCCTCGGCTCGGCGGCAGGCGCCGCGCGCTTCTCTTCGACCGCGGGCCTGTTCGCTTCGGCGGGCGGATGCGCCGCAACGCCCTTCTCGGGAACCGGAAGCGCGTGGGATCCGGCAGGCGCCGGCGCAGCAGGATGCGGCTCGGCCTTGGTCTCGGGAGCAGGTGCCGCGCGCTTCTCCTCGGCCGCGGGCTTGTTCGCCTCGGCGGGCGGATGCGCCGCCGGAAGCTGCTTTCCCGGGACTGGGAGCGCATGGGAATCAGCCGGTGCGGGTGCAGGTGCAGCTCCCGGGTGCCCCGGCTCCCCGGCCGCCGGCCGTGCGGCGTTGGCCGGCACCGCCTCGCCGGCCGGCCGCGCGCGAACTACGCCCGGTCCCTTCAATTCGCCGGGACGCGCCGTTGCGGCGACTGCGGGCACGCCATTGTTGGTCCGCTTGAACAGGCTCGGATCCTGGCTTGCGGTCTCGACCTGCTTGCGTTGCAACGGCGTCGCCGCGAAGTGCTGCTCCTTGGCGACCGCGCGCTCGGCCGGCGTCGGCCGCACCTCGATGCCGCCGCGGCCGCCATTGTAGCTGACGTTGTTGACGGTGGTCTGATTGATCGTGACATTCTTCTCGTAGACGTTGGTGATCCGCGCGCCCTGCAGATTGTTCACGGTGCGATTGTAGAAGAAGTTGCCGTGATCCCAGCGGCCGCCTTCATAGCCCGACCCGCCGTAGCCGAAGCCGTAATTGATGCCGCCATAGAAGCCGACGCGATCACCCCAGTAGCCCTGATGGAAGATGAAGCCGCCACCGAACGCGCCCCAGTAGCCGGGCGTCCACAGCAGTCCGACCCGCGGCGGCTGCACCCAGGTGCCCGGCACCCAGTAGTAGTCGCCGCGATCCTCGTCCCACGACCAATTGCCCGGCGACCACATGTAGCCGGGACCAGGCACCGGCGGCTGATCGTAGGTCGGCAACGGCGGCGGCGCGGTCTCGACGGCAGAGACCGGCGCGCATGCCGCATCCTGCGCGATTGCGGGCACCGCGGTCGCATAGAACAGCGCCGTGGCAATCGCTGCACACGACGCGGTCGAAAGGAGACGAGTTGTCATTGGGAGCCTCTTCGATGAGCACGTTCAACGTGAGACGGAACAAAAGTTCCGTGCATCGGTAATGCACCGACACACTTCATCGCTAGCGCCTTGACCTTACACCAGGCTGAAACGCATCGACGCAAACGGAAACGCGCTCATCCGGCTATTCATGGTCGGTTCAGAGCGCGCCGTGATGCAACGTTGCGCGATGCAGTGGAACATCGCGCGTTGCTTCTCTGCATCATCGGGCGAGCTACGCGAAACGCGACGTGATCGATTCCGATAGCGTGTCCCGATCATGCCTTTGGCCTTTGTACGATCACGGCGATCCATGCTCATCCAGCACTCGCTTCGCGAGCCCGGCGATCCATCGAACCGCAATCAGCGCGACGCGTGCACCCGGCTTGCCCGCGCGGCCGTAGCAATGCCCCCGGATGAGTGCCAGCGACGAACATCAGCCCTCGCAACGGCTTAACCGAAGCATCCCAGCGAGCGCGCTGCGCGATTGACACTCCCCTGAAAGGACCACACGATGCGAGATGCGGCAGCCTTTGGCCCGCGGTTTTCCGCCGGCGCAATTGCACGGGGCTGTTGCATGATGGATGTCATCGTTCCGCCATCTGTCGCCGACGGAACTGCGTGGCATAATGGATCTCGACGAGCCTGCGTTGCCTTGAGGTGCCACGATGAACATAGAAAAATATACCGATCGCGTTCGCGGCTTCATTCAGTCGGCACAATCGCTCGCGATGCGCGAGGGGCATCAGCAGTTCTCGACGCTGCACATCCTGAAGGTGCTGCTCGACGACAATGAGGGCCTCGCGGCCGGCCTGATCGACCGCGCCGGCGGCAATTCGCGCGCGATCCTCAAGGCGACCGAAGACGCGCTGGCGAAGATACCGAAGGTCAGCGGCGCCGGCTCCGGACAGATCTATCTGGCGCCCGAGACCGCGCGCGCCTTCGCGGCGGCGGAACAGGCCGCCGACAAGGCCGGCGACAGTTTCGTCTCCGTCGAGCGCCTGCTGCAGGCGCTCGCAGCCGACAAGGACAGCGAGGCCGGCAAACTGCTCGCCAAGGGCGGTGTCAATCCGCAGAACCTGAATGCGGCCATCAACGCGCTGCGCAAGGGCCGCACCGCCGACAGCGCATCGGCCGAGAACGCCTATGACGCGCTGAAGAAATACGCCCGCGACCTCACCCAGGCCGCGCGCGACGGCAAGCTCGACCCGGTGATCGGCCGCGACGAGGAGATCCGCCGCACCATCCAGGTGCTGTCGCGGCGGACCAAGAACAATCCTGTGCTGATCGGCGAGCCCGGTGTCGGCAAGACCGCGATCGTCGAGGGCCTCGCGCTGCGCATCATCAACGGCGACGTGCCGGAAAGCCTGCAGGACAAGGCGCTGCTCGCGCTCGATCTCGGCGCGCTGATCGCCGGCGCAAAGTATCGCGGCGAGTTCGAGGAACGGCTCAAGGCAGTGCTGCAGGAAGTGACCTCGGCCGAGGGCGGCATCATCCTGTTCATCGACGAGATGCACACGCTGATCGGCGCCGGCAAGGGCGACGGCGCGATGGACGCATCCAACCTGTTGAAGCCCGCGCTCGCTCGCGGCGAGCTGCATTGCATCGGCGCCACCACGCTCGACGAATACCGCAAGCATGTCGAGAAGGATGCAGCGCTGGCGCGGCGCTTCCAGCCGGTGTTCGTCTCCGAGCCGACGGTCGAGGACACCATCTCGATCCTGCGCGGCTTGAAGGACAAATACGAACAACATCACGGCGTGCGCATCGCGGATTCGGCGCTGGTTGCAGCCGCGACGCTGTCGAACCGCTACATCACCGACCGCTTCCTGCCCGACAAGGCCATCGACCTGATGGACGAAGCGGCCGCCCGGCTGAAGATGCAGGTCGATTCCAAGCCGGAAGAACTCGACTCGCTCGACCGCGAGATCATCCGGCTGAAGATCGAGCAGGAGGCGCTGAAGAAGGAGACCGATCTCGGCTCCAAGAGCCGCCTGCAGACGCTCGAGAAGGATCTCACCGACCTGGAAAAGAAATCGGCGGATATGACTTCGAAATGGCGGTCGGAAAAGAGCAAGCTCTCCGATGCGCAGAAGATGAAGGGCGAACTCGAGCAGTTGCGTACCGAGCTTGCCAATGCGCAGCGCAAGGGAGAATTCCAGAAGGCCGGTGAGCTGGCCTATGGCCGGATTCCCGAGCTCGAGAAGAAGCTCGCGGCGGTCGAAGCCAGCGAGACCTCGTCCGCCAGCGAGACCGTGACCGCCGACAACATCGCGCAGGTGGTGTCGCGCTGGACCGGCGTGCCGGTCGACAAGATGCTGGAAGGCGAGAAGGACAAGCTGCTGCGCATGGAGGAGATGCTCGGCAAGCGCGTCGTCGGCCAGGCCGAGGCGGTCCGCGCGGTGTCGACCGCGGTGCGTCGCGCCCGCGCCGGCCTGCAGGACCCCAACCGGCCGATCGGCTCGTTCATGTTCTTAGGTCCTACCGGCGTCGGCAAGACCGAGCTTGCGAAAGCGCTTGCCGAATATCTGTTCGATGACGAGACCGCGATGATCCGCCTCGACATGTCCGAATACATGGAAAAGCATTCGGTCTCGCGGCTGATCGGCGCGCCTCCCGGTTATGTCGGCTATGATGAGGGCGGTGCCCTGACCGAAGCGGTGCGGCGGCGGCCTTATCAGGTGGTGCTGTTCGACGAGATCGAGAAGGCGCATCCCGACGTCTTCAACGTACTGCTGCAGGTGCTCGACGACGGCCGTCTCACCGACGGCCAGGGCCGCACCGTCGATTTCCGCAACACGCTGATCATCATGACCTCGAACATCGGCGCCGAGTATCTGGTCAACCAGCCGGAAGGCCAGAGCACGAGCGCGGTGCGCGAGCAGGTGATGAACATGGTACGGGCGCACTTCCGGCCCGAATTCCTCAACCGGATCGACGAGATCATCCTGTTTCACCGGCTGCAGAAGAGCGACATGGGCCGCATCGTCGAGATCCAGTTCTCGCGGCTGCGCAAGCTGCTCGAGGATCGCAAGATCGAGCTGGAGCTCGACCCGAAGGCGCGGGACTGGCTCGCCGAGAAGGGTTGGGATCCGGCTTACGGCGCCCGCCCGCTGAAGCGGGTGATCCAGCGCAGCGTGCAGGATCCGCTGGCGGAGATGATCCTTTCCGGCGATGTGCGCGACGGCTCAGAGGTAAAACTCTCGGCCACCAAGGCCGGCCTCACCTTCAACGGCAAGAAGCCGGAGAACGCGGCGGCGGACGAATTCGAACCGGTGTGAGACAGGCCGGATCGCCAACGACGCGCTGTCATCGCCGCGTCGTCTGCCGGCATCATATGCAAGCCGAATATACAAGCTGACCTGCAACCAGGAGAGCGCCATGACGCAGCACAAGATCAAGGACAACATGGAGGTCATCGGCGCCGATGGCGTGCATGTCGGCACCGTCGATCACGTCGAGGGCAACCGCATCAAGCTCAAGAAGAGCGAGAGCGACGGCTTCCACAAGGGCCATCACCACTTCATCGAGCTCGGCTTCGTGGCGGGTGTCGAAGGCTCCAAGGTTCGGCTCTCGGCCAACGCCGCGATCGCGGTGACCCTCGAGGAAGAGAAGTCCGGCAAGCCCGTCGATTGAGACAGGCACCTCTGCAAGAGCGTGAGCCATTCGAGCCCTTGTAAAGGTTCCAGCGGCATGCTCCTCTGACCCTGTCTGGACGCCGATCCGGCGTCCAGCGCCTGCCTTTTGTCCTCGTGGAAGTGCCGTTTAGTCAAGGAGACATGCGTGCCATCAGCCGTTCCGCAACCGGTCGCTGCGAAGCTGACGCGCGCGGCCATCTTCCTTGCGGTCACGATCAAGCCCAATCCGGAATATGACGCGGTGGTGCGGTCGCTGTGCGCCGATCTGGGCGCGCTGCTGCGTGCGGTGGGCTTCCGCGATCTCGAGGGCCGGCTGTCATGCGTCATGGGCATCGGCTCCGACGCATGGGACCGGCTGTTCGGCGCGCCGAAGCCGAAAGGCCTGCATCCGTTCCGCGAGATCGACGGCGTCCACCACGCCGTCGCAACGCCGGGCGACCTGCTGTTTCATATCCGCGCCGTGCCGATGGACCTGTGCTTCGAGCTGGCGACCCAGATCATGACGCGGCTCGGCGATGCGGTTGCGACCTCCGACGAGGTGCACGGCTTCAAATATTTCGACGAACGCGACCTGCTCGGCTTCGTCGACGGCACGGAGAATCCGGAGGACCAGGCGGCCACCGACGCCACCATCATCGGCGACGAGGACACGGCGTTCGCCGGCGGCAGCTATGTGATCGTGCAAAAATACCTGCACGATCTGAAGAAGTGGAACGAGCTGCCGGTCGAGATGCAGGAAAAGATCATCGGCCGCACCAAGCTGTCCGACATCGAGCTCGACGATGCGGTGAAGCCAAGCTACGCGCATAACGCGCTGACCACGATCGTCGAGAATGGCGAGGAGCTCGATATCGTCCGCGACAACATGCCGTTCGGCAATATCAGCAAGGGCGAGTTCGGCACCTATTTCATCGGCTATGCCAAGTCCCCGCAGCGGATCGAGCAGATGCTCGAGAACATGTTCGTCGGCAAGCCACCCGGCAATTACGACCGCCTGCTCGACTTCAGCCGCGCCGTCACCGGCATGCTGTTCTTCGTCCCGTCGGCGACCTTCCTGGAGGATGTCGCGAGCGAGGCGCCGGCACCTTCGCCCGCCGAGCCGTCTCCGGATGACGCCGGGGCTCGCGACGCACCTGCACCAGGAATACCGCCGTCCGACGGCTCGCTCGGGATCGGCTCACTGAAAGGAGAGGCTGGACATGAATAATCTTCATCGGCGACTCGCCCCTATCTCGGACGCGGCATGGGCCCAGATCGAAGAGGAGGCCTCGCGCACGTTGAAGCGCCATCTGGCGGCGCGCCGTGTCGTCGACGTCGACGGTCCGAAGGGAACGGATTTCTCCGCGGTCGGCACCGGTCATCTCAAGAAGATTGCGGCGCCCGGCGACGGGGTCGAGGCGACGCAACGCGACGTTCGCGCGCTGGTCGAACTGCGCGTGCCGTTCGAGCTCTCGCGCCAGGCGATCGACGATGTCGAGCGCGGCGCGAATGATTCCGACTGGGATCCGCTCAAGGAAGCCGCGCGCAAGATTGCCGTCGCCGAGGATCGCGCGGTGTTCGACGGCTACGCGGCCGCCGGCATTGAGGGTATCCGTCAGGGCACCAGCAACCCGGTGCTGACGCTGCCGTCGAGCGTCAAGAACTATCCCGCCGTGGTCGCGCAGGCGGTCAGCCAGTTGCGGCTTGCCGGCGTCAACGGTCCCTATACGCTGCTGCTCGGCACCGAGCCCTATACCGCGATCGGCGGCGCGACCGACGACGGCTATCCGGTGCTGCAGCACATCCAGCGCCTGATCGACGGCAAGATCATCTGGGCGCCCGCGATCGAGGGTGGCGTCCTGCTGACCACCCGCGGCGGCGATTTCCAGCTCTCGATCGGCCAGGACCTTTCGATCGGCTATCTCAGCCACTCGGCGAAATCGGTTCAGCTGTATTTCCAGGAGACCATCACCTTCCTGATGCTGACGAGCGAAGCGTCGGTGGTGCTTGCGCCGGAGGCGAAGAAACCCGCCTAGTCTTGCCGGCGTTGACCTATCCGGGAAGTCTCCGGCCGTTGCCGGAGCTTCCGCCAAACGTGAAACGGAGAGGAGGCGCGCAATGGACTACGATCTCTACATCAATCCGAAGAAGACATCGGTCGGTCTCTACGTCCGCAAGGGCGCGGGTCTTCCCGATCTCGCCGACGCCAAGGACTGGGTGTTCGACGGCACCTCGGCGCAGGCCAATCTGCCGCCGCAGCTCGTGAAGGAGATCGAGGCCAACGGCCACGCCTTTCGCGACATGGATTGAGCGCGTCTGCCGGCGTTATTTCTCGCCGACCTTCACCGGGGCGGTCTCGGGCATCAGGCTCATGGCCACGATGCCGACCGCCGCCGCGAGCAGAAGATACCAGGACGGCGCCAGCGGATCGCCTGACACGTGCAGCAGCCACGTGACCACGAGTTGCGCGGTGCCGCCGAACGTCGCGATGGCGACCGCGTAGATCGTGGCGAACACGCCGCCGCGAATGCTCTGCGGCAGCGCTTCGGTGAAGGCGGCATAGAACGCGGTGAACGGCAGCGACCCGATGAACGACAGGATGCCGAAGCCGAACAGCAGCGACCACGCGCCGGGGTCCTGGACGATCCACAGGAAGGCCGGATAGGTCAGCACCAGCACGACCAGCTGCGGCCAGATCATGATCGGCTTGCGTCCGAGCCGGTCGGCAAGCCAGCCGCCCAGCACCGCGCCGATGATCTGCAGTCCGTTGCTGACCAGCGATACCGTGAACGCCAGAGACGGCGACACATGCAGCGTATTCTTGGCGTAGGTCGTCATGTATTGCGTCACATAGGTCGAGATCGTGCCGCTGGCCAGGATCATCACCGCCAGCACGATGACGCGAAGATGCCGCCGCGCCAGCGCCACATGGCTCGAGCGTTCGATCTGCCCGGCGACGTGCTCGCCATGCGAGACGGTTTCCGGCAGCGTGCGGCGCATCCAGATGCCGAACGGCAGGCAGACGGCGCCGAGCAGGAACGCGATGCGCCATCCATAGGCCTGCAGCATGTCGGGCGCCATCGCGCTGCTCAGGATGACACCGACAAGCGCGCCCACCGTCGCCGCGATCTCCTGGCTGGCAGGCTGCCAGGCGACCACGAGGCCGCGGTTCCTCGGTGCAGCGATCTCGATCAGATAGGCCGTGGTCGGCCCGACCTCGCCGCCCAGCGCAAATCCTTGCACCATCCGCGCCAGGATCACGATGATCGGCGCCACAATGCCGATCGCGGCATAGGATGGCGTCAGCGCGATGGTCAGGATTGCGCCGCCCATCAGCGCAAAACTCAGCAGCATCGCCGGCCGCCGGCCGACCCGGTCGGAGAAGATGCCGAGCACGATGCCGCCGATCGGCCGCGTCAGGAAACCGGCGCCGAAGGTCGCAAGCGACAGCATGAGGCTGCCGTATTCGCTGTGCGCGGGGAAGAAGGTGCGGCCGATCTCGGTCGCAAAGAAGCTGTACGTGATGAAGTCGTAGAACTCCAGCATGTTGCCGATGGTCGCGGCAAAGGCTGCGCGCTTGACATCGAACTGTTCCCCGCTTGCAATCTCCGGCAACGCTCTCGGTTCCTTGTCTGCTTGTGCGAGCGGAGTATTATTCCTCAGACCATGTTAGGCAAGGCATGGAGAGCCGCGCGATCTGCATGCGACGCAAGCGAGAAGAGGAACAGATCCGATGCCAGCCGACAAACTCTTCATCAATGCCAGGTTCGGTGACGGCGCCAGCCGCGATATGCTGGTTCGTGGCGGCCGCATCGTTGCGATTGAGGCGAAGGGCGAACGCCCCAGCGGGGTCGAGATCGTCGATCTCGGCAATGCGCTGGTCGTGCCCGGCTTCGTCGAAGGCCACATCCATCTCGACACCAGTTTTTACGGCGATACCTGGCGGCCACACCGTCCCTGCACCGACGGATTCGACGTCCATGAGCGGGTGGCGTTTCAGGCCAAGAACCTTGCCGCCGCCGCGCCGATGGACGTGCGCGCGCGGAACCAGCTCGACCTCTGCATCGGCCATGGCACGACGCAGATGCGCAGCCACGTCATGGTCGACGGCTCGGTGGGACTGAAGTCGCTGGAGACCATCCTCGGGGTTCGCGAGGAATACAGCGACTTGATCGATATCCAGCTCGTGGCGTTTCCGCAGAACGGCATCCTCACCAGCCCGGGCACGCCGCAGCTGCTCGACGAGGCGATCAAGCTCGGCGCCAATGCCGTCGGCGGGCTCGATCCCGCAAGCTTCGACCGGGATGTCGAGGGCCATCTCGACGTCGTGTTCGGCGTTGCGCAAAAGCACGGCGTCGATGTCGATATCCATCTTCATGACGGCGGCATGCTCGGTGCCTTCGAGGTCGAGCAGATCGCGGCGCGAACCCGCGCGCTTGGCATGGCGGGCCGCGTCACCGTCAGCCACGCTTACGGGCTCGGCGACATTCCTGCCGATGCGCTGAAGAAGACCGCCGACAGTCTGGCGCGTTCGGGCGTGGCGATCATGACGAATGCCCCGGGCAGCCGGCCGTTCCCGCCGGTCGCGCTGTTGCGGAAAGCCGGCGTCACGGTGTTCAGCGGCAACGACAACATCCGCGACTCCTGGTGGCCCTATGGCGACGGCGACATGCTGGGCCGTGCCATGATGATCGGATACCGCTCGGGCTTCTACACCGATGAGGAGCTCGCGATCGCGTTCGACATGATCACCGCGGCCGGCGCCAAGGCGCTCAGGCTCGAGGACTACGGCCTGCATGTGGGGGCCAAGGCCGATTTCGTGACCTTGAACGCCGTGCATATCCAGGAGGCCGTGGTGGCGCGGCCGTCCGGGCGTTCAGTCTACAAGGGTGGCGTGCTCGTTGCGCGGGACAATCGCGTCGTCAAGGCCGCCGGCCAATCCTGAAGCGGACGCTGCGTCCAATCGAACGGCTTAGCGGCCCGGAGGGATGATCGCGCGGAGGATGTCCGCCTTCCAGCGTTGCCGGGCGCCGTCGAATGCCGCAAAATCGTGGTCGAACTGCCAGTACGCCCACGCCCAGCCATTGCGTTCCGCGCGTCGCGCCATGAACGACAGATACGTCGCGCGGCTCTCCGCGGGCGCACGTTCATAGACACCGAACTCGCCAAGATAGATCGGGCGCTGTTCCTTCTCGGACCAGGAGCGGATCTTGTCGAAATCGGCCGAGGCCCTGGCTTCGTCTTCCGCAGAGCCCCAGCGCAACGGACCGATCTTCGAGAAGGTCGGCGACCACGGCGCGCCCTGATGGGTGAATTGCAGCGGCAGGTAATAGTGGAATGTGACGATGAGGTTTCGGTCGCCGGCCGGCAGCACCAGCTGATCGATCGGCAGCTCCTCGATGTTCAGGATCGCGACCACGACATTGCGCTTCGGGTTGGTATCCCGGATGATGGCAAGGCAATCGCCGAGCAGCGCATTCCATTCGGCCGAGGTCATGTTGCCGCCGGGCTCGTTCAGTATCTCGAACACCAGCGCCGGGTATTTCCCCGCATAGCGCGATGCGATCTGGCGCCAGAATGCCTTGAGCTTCACGCCGCATTCCGCCACGTCGCGCTGGCAGAGATCGGTGTCGTGCTCATCGAGGATCGGAACCAGCCTGTTTGCCAGCACCTGCTCGATCACGGCATCGAGGCGCCGCAGGACGGCATCATCGAGGATGTTGCCGGACTCCATATGCCTGAAGCCGAAGAAGTTGATCCGGACATGGGAAAAGCCAGCCCTGCGAATCGCGGCGAGGTTTTCCAGGCGGAACGGCGCGTTCCGGTAGCCTTCCCAGATGCCGTCATAGCCGAGAATATTGATGCCGCGCCCCAATGCCGCGGCGACCGGCGATGCCCCCTGCCCCGCAGCGTTCGCCGGCGCGATCAGCGGGAGAGCAAGTGCCGCCGCCGCCAGCATGACGAAGGCTCTTTGCAGAAGCAATCGGAACGCGGTCATGGCTGCTCCAACTCGCGCGGCTCTACGCGCGATGACGGCACCGGCCGGCAAATGGCGAGGAAGAAGGCGATCAGCAGCACCGACGTGAACATCGTCGAACGAAGGAAGACCGTCTCGGTGAAATTGGTCTGGCAGTTGAGGAAGACGAACCCGATGATCAACGCGCAGTGCAGACGGTCGATCGCCCGCCCTGCGATCAGGCAGAGCACCTTGTAGGAAAACAGGAAGACGCTCGCCGTGAACAGGAAATAGCCCAGGAATCCGGTCTCGACGAGAATGGCGATATAGCCGTTGTGATAATTGTCGAGCACCCAGCCGTGGTTCTGGTTGAAATAGTCGTAGATCGCCGGATTGGTCCAGAAACCGTTGATGCCGAATCCGAACAGCGGCGCGTCATCGAAATGGCTGATGGCGTACTGCCAGATGAAGGTTCGCTCGGTGAAGTCGATCGTCGTGTCGAAGGCATGAATCGAATCGTATCCGGTCGTGTAGAAATACAGGATCAATAGCGCTGCCGCGACGCACATGACACATGGCAGGATCGCGTAGACCTGCATGCACCGGACCGACCACAGGGAGGTGAGCAGCAGCGCGCAGGCAACCAACGACAGGGCGCCGGCGCCGCGCGACTCCGAAAGCATGACGCAGGTCGAGGCCAGCACGAACGTCACGAGGAACGGCAGCCATCCTTGTCCCGCTATCTTTCGATAGCAGGCGAAGAACATGAGATAGGCGCCGGCGAAGCCGAGGGTTTGCTTCGACTCGAAGACACCCTGCCACTGCCCCTTGTGCATCCAGGTCTGATCGATCCCGATGTCCGGCAGGATCACAGCACAGAGCGCAGAGGCCGCGATCAGCACCAACAGGCCGCGGGTGGCCGATGTCACGATGTCGTCGATATCGACGCGAGTGATCATGCAGAACGCGCCAAGCGTCGTGATTGCGAGCGCCGCGGCCTTCATCAGGGCCGCCACGCCGAGGTTGGTCCACAGCACGGAAACAGTGGCGAACGCATAGAACGCGACGATCACGAGCGCGTCGAGATTGAGGGCCAGCCGCAGGCAGGGACGGATGAACAGGCTTGCGTAGATCAGGACGCCCCACATCAACAGGGCGACGGCTTGCTGCACCAGGGTCAACTCGGTCGGAAGCAGCGCGGCGTGGAAGGTCCCCATCGACATGATCACATTGATGGTGATCGACCAACCGATGACGGTCCTGGCGAAATTTTCCGCCCCGACGCCGGGTGCCTGCCAGACCGAACTGTCGATCGCACGTCCGTCCATTCGGTTGTACTCCGCTCATGGAATGAGCTTGCTGCTCCGGTGGATCGGAGCAGCACATTGCACTCGTGAGAGGCGTCAGTCTTTCGTTGACGAAGATCGGGTCCGGTTGAACAGCAGATAGAGCGCGTGCGGGTTGGTCGTCAGGTAACGCCAGAACAGCCGCCGCGGCTCGAGCCACAGGCGCCAGGCCCATTCGAGGCCGACGATCTGCATCCATCTCGGCGCACGCGGCCGCGAGCCGGACAGGAAGTTGAACAGCCCGCCCGAGGTCTTGATGACGCCGACATTGCCGAGTCGAGGCATGAATTCGTCGACGAAAGCCTGCTCATAGGGCACGCCGAGCGCGACCCAGAGAAAATCCGGCGCCAGGGCGTTGATCTCGTCGACCTTGGCCCGCAGCGCGTCGCCGCGCAGATAGCCGTGCGAATGGCCGACGATCTTGAGCGCCGGATAGGCCCGGCGGACATTGGCGATGGCAGCCTTGTTCTCGGCCTCGTTGGCGCCGAACAGATAGAAAGTCAGCCCGAGTTCTTCCGCCTTGCGCGCGACGTCGTGAAACAGGTCCGTGGTCGCGACGCGCTCGGGAAGCGGATTCGGCGACCGAAGCTTGGACACCATGACCAGCGGTTGCCCGTCGGCGTTGATCAGGTCGGCGGTACGGAACAGCCGATCCGTCATCGGCTCGGTCGAGCAGCGCGACAGCACCTCGCCGTTGGCGGAGGTCAGATACAGCGGACGATTGACACGCCGGTTCGGATGCACCGCCTCGACCATGAACTCGGCGGTCTGCTCGCGATCGAGCACGGCGAGCCGCAGTCCACCGATGGTCGCCCGGGGAACACCGGCAGTCGCAGCCCTGCCGACAGGATTGATACGCCGCTCCGGCGCACCGTGTGGCAATGATCCGATCTGCGCCGACGCCAGGGACATCTGCTCGGCCCGCGACGTGTCGCAAATCCGGACAGGCGGAGCAGCGATGTCCGAATTGAGACGCCGAGGCGGCTTGCGGTCGGCCTGCGGGAACGAAATTGCGTAGGAAGCGCGGGTTTTTTGGCTGTGACTCAGCATTTCGGCGGGACTCCAGGACTTGCGAGCCCTTAACTGCAATATCCGGTCCAGACCGGGTGCGATATCTCACCACGGCGCGATTGAACGCATCCTTAAGGGATTGTTAACGATGCTGATCCCCGGACGCGGCCAACTGAGATGACAGCCGATCGCAGTCGATGCGATGAAGGCAATGGCTCGCCCCAGCAACAATGTGCAAAGGTCGAGGCATTACATTAATACAAATCGTGTTCTGCCGCTGCCCGAGCCGATCGACCTTTGCTATAAGGGCGGCGTGCCGGATTCAATCGGCGCTTTGAAACTGTCGTTTTGTTTGGTCTCACATGAACAAGAATGATGACGCGTTCGATGTCTGCATCGACGACGCATTCGACTTCCTGTCTGAAGAGTACGTGAAGTTATTTGAAGGCTCGGACGCGACCGCCTTCCAGCATCCGCTATGGCTGGACAGCCTTTATCGCAAGCTCGCTCCCGCTGCGTCGGCCAAGCCGCTGGTCGTCGCCGTCCGCCATCGTGCGAACAAGTCGCTTGCGGCCGTGCTGCCGATGCTGCGCGTGCGGCGCGGCCCGATGCGCACCATCGAATTCGCCGATCTCCGCGTGTCCGACTATTTGTCGCCGGTGTGCAGCATCGCGACATTCACCGACCTGCTGCAAGACCAGCGTGCCTGCGAACGGCTTCGACAGCTGCTGAGGCCGTTCGACCTGCTGCGCATACCCAAGCTGCTCGATGCGAGGATGCCGATCGAGAATCTGCTCGGAGCGCCCCATCGCAGCCTGATGGATACCAATGCCTACGCGACGGTCCTGGTTGCGCCGTTCGAGCAGTGGCAGATCAATGCAATGGGAAAGTCGTACCAGAAGGAGCTGGCAAAGAAATGGCGTCAGATCCACAAGAAGGGCACGCTCACCTTCTCATGCTGCGACGATAGCGCTTCCGTCGGCGAAGCCATGGAGACGATGAGAAAGTTTCGCGGTCCGCGGTTTCACGAACAGGGTGATGGCGACCTGTTGCAGCGACCGGAGTATTTCGATTTCTACTCGAGCGTGGCGCTTCGCGGCATGGGCTCGTTTGCCCGGCTCTACGCCATGAAGATGGACGGCAAAGTCATCGCGGCGGCCCTTGGGCTGGTTCACCGTGACAGCCTCCTTGTCGTCATGACGGCGTTCGATGTCGAGGGGTACAAGAGCCAATCGATCGGCGCGCTGACATTCGAGAGCGTCGCCAAGGATTGCATCGAGCGCGGCGGTCGGGTGCTGGACTTCACCATCGGTGACGAACCCTACAAAACGTACTTCGGCGGTCAGCCGACCCCGATGTCGGCCGTGACGCAGGCCGGGAGCGCGGCCGGCTCGCTCGCGCTGTTTGCCTTGAAGCAGGCGCCCTGGATCAAGCAGGCCGCCAAGCGTGTGACCGATTTCAGGCCGGTCCGCACCTCGACCGGCACGCGCTAGCGCCGCCCGGCGCTGGCAGCCCGATCAGCGGAGCGCGCTGCGGACGCGCATCACCCATCCCGGATGAATCCGGTCCACCCGGTGTGTGATCATGCGGCGCAGGAAGTGCAGCTTCCGCCGCAAGTTCCAGCGCACACCGGTGTTCAACGTCAAGGCCTGGCGGAAGCTCGCCAGGTGCAGCGAGTGCTGATCCGCGGCGAGCTTGTCCTGATCGGAATAGAACTGCGCAATCTTGTCCGCGCCCATACCGGCGGTCTTCAGCCAGCGCGGCACATAGTCCGTGCAAAGACGTTCGACGTCCACCAGCAGTCGGCCAACGCCGGTTCCGGCTGCGGGACAATTGGTCTGAAACGCATCGCCGATCAACACGACGCCGGGCTGCAGATGGCCCTCGGTCACGGTCAGATCCATGACCCAGTTCTGCACCTGGCCGACCACCTCGAAATCGCCGAGATAGGGCTGCAATCCCGGCATCAGACGAAGCAGCGTTCGTCTGGTGTCGCGGCGCAGCTCACGCATGATCGGATCGGTCGGATCGCGGAACATGAACAGGTTCGCCCGCATGCCGCCCGACATCGGAAACAGGCTGAGATAGTCGACGCCGTCAGCCGCCTGCTCGCCATAGCAGGTCAGCGCATCGAAATCGAATGGCGCGTTGTCCGGCCGTGCAATCGTGAAGCCGAACGAGACAGAGTGGCGCGCAGCAAGCATCTGCCGGCGCATTCCGAGACTGTGGCCGAGCACGTTCGCCATGCCGGTCGCCAGAACGACCAGACGCGAGACGACGCGCTTTCCGGAGGCCAACGTCAACTGCTGACGTTCCTCGCTGCAGCTGACATTGGTCACCTGGTCGAGCAGCAAGCTCGACGCATCGGGCGTCAGGCCGCGTGCCATGTTGACGAGGTTGGCATAGGAAATCCCGTAGGACCGGCCGACGCCGATATCGACCAGCTTGCCGCTCCTGATGTTGAGCACCCGGTCATAGGGCGCGGCAATGGCCTCGACGTCGTCGATGAAGCCGAGGCGGCGCAGGATATCGATCTGCCGTCCGGCGATTTTTTCAACCCGGAATTCGTCCGGCGGGATCGATCGCTTGTCGATCAGGACGACGCGGTATCCGGCTCGGGCGAGCACAGCCCTTGTGAGCGAGCCTGCCAGACCGGCTCCGACAATTGCGACGTCCGCTTCGATGACCTCGGTCTCGCAGGCCACGATTGGCTTGGTCGCACTTTTCTCGGCAATCATGTTCGTCCGCTCCGACGGCTAGAGCGTTTTCGAGCGAAGTGGATACCGGTTCGCGTGAAGAAAACGCGTCAAAACAAGAATCTAGAGTCCCGTTCCGATTCCATCGGAACGGAAAAGCTCTGGTTGGCCGCGGAACTGCAATTTCCTTGCCTGCGGTGTCGCCTTGCCGATCGAGCACGACGAGTTCCAGAATCGATGTTAATGACAACGTCCGGACCACGATCTGCGGTCTCTCGGCACATGGCTTGCACGACGGTCGGCCATGAAACTGAACCTTTGCAGGCTCCGCAGCGGGATGGCGAGGCAATTGCCAGGCCATCGAGCAGCGACAAATGGCGTTGACGCGCAAGCGCGGTCTGTTCCGGCAAGGTCCGCGCCACTGGACCGGACGCTGGAGGCAAATCCAACCTGCTCCGTTTGGAGACAGGGCAGACGGCGCCGTTCCAGAATGGAGCAACGCGACCTGGCCCTGTTCACAACTGCGTTGGGCCCGGCAGCCGTTCGAAAGGAACGGAATCTTAGCAAGAGAACATTAACACTCCAGGCTTCACCGATTGCTGCGGTCAACAGCCCGACTGGATATTGAGACGTCTCTGGTGATTGCCTCCGTGCTCCAACTGTTACGGCGCGACGTTACGCGCGGCGTTGCCGGGACCATCCTGCTCAAGGTTGGTAGCGGCGGGCTCGCATTCGCGTTGTTCTCGCTCGCCGCGCGGGCGATGACGCCGGACGCGTTTGGAAACTTCGCAACCCTGCTCTCCGTCGCCCAGATCGCCTCGGTGGTGGGCCTGGTCGGCCAGGAGCTGCTCCTGGTTCGATTTCTCAACGAGTATGAGGTGCGCGGCCAGGCCGAGTTCACCAAGGGTGTGCTGCTGTCGAGCCTGAAGAACTCCGCGATCGGGATGCTGATTTCGATCGCCGCGATCGCCGCGGTGGCAAGCATTCGCGGCGAGTGGTGGCTGTTGATCCTGTCGGTCTCGGCGTTCACCGCGATCAATGCAGGGCTGATGCTCGGCAGCCAGATCGCGCGATCGCTGGTCAGCATCCTGATGGGCGAAGGCAATCGGGAGTTCTTCTGGCGCGTCGCCGTCGTCCTGTTCCTGATCGCGGTGCTGTTCGGCCAATGGCAGCTCACCCCCGCCGAGCTGTTCAGCGCGATGTCGGCCGCGATGGCGCTCGGGCTCGTCGTGCAGATCGTATCGATCATGCGGGCGCTGCCGAACCTGCGGTCGGTCACGGCGCGCTTCGAGGCCTCGCGCTGGAACAAGAGCGCATTCCGGTTCTGGCTCGCCTCCATTCTCGAAGCGGCAAACCAGTATTTCGACGTCATCCTGGTCTACTGGATGCTGGATCCGGCAACCGCCGGCGTCTATTTCGCCGCCTCGCGGCTGGCGAACATCTTCGCGATGCTGTCGGCTGCGCTCTACACGTTCGGCGCGCGCCGGCTCCCCTCGCTGTATTTCAGCAAGAACCACGGCGAGCTTGAACATACGTTGAAGCTGATGGCCGAGGTGACCGCGCTCTGCGTGCTCAGCGGGCTCGTCATCGTCTGGGTGGGCGCCTCCCATCTGCTCGGCCTGTTCGGGCCGCACTTTGCGGCGCAGCAGTGGGTGTTGATCGTGCTCGCGATCGGAACGGCCTTCCAGGCGGCGGGCGGGCCCTCTGCCGCTGTTCTGCAGCTGACAGGCCATGAGCGTGATTATGTTCCCGTCGTTGCAGCCAATGTGGCGTTGCGGCTGCTGGGATTTGTCGTGCTGATCCCCTGGCTCGGCGTGCTCGGCGCCGCGATCTCGGCGACGGTTTCGCTGGTCGTCGCCACCATCGCGCTCAACGTGCTATGCCGGCGGCGGACCGGCGTCGACCCATCCATTCTGGTGCTATCGCATCTATGGCCGTCGAAAGGTGACGCCTACGCGGTCCGCGTTGCAGACAGCAACGACTAGACGTCAGCTGAACCGCCTTCAGCTCGCCAGGCCCAGCGCCTCTCCCTCAGGATCGCGAACGGCGGCATTGACCGCCACGCGATTGACGACCAGCGCGGTCGGGACCGAACCATACCCGGATAGATCGGCCCGCGCCTTGCCGATCGCAGCCGAGTTGGCAGCCCCTTCGCGAACCACGAGGATCACGAGGTCGGCATGGGCAGCCAGCACCACCGCGGCAGGCTGCAGCGCAAACGACGATGCGTCGACGATGATCAGGCCGAAATCGGCGCGAATATCGTCCGGCGGATAGGGCGGCGCCTTGCTGCTGGCGCCCAGCAGTTCGACGACGGACGGCAGATCGGCCTTGATGATCCCCGAGCCTTGCGGCGGCGCGGCCTCGGCGCGCCTGGATTCCATCTCGATCAGGACGCTGAGCATTCCGTTCTTGACCGCGGATCGGTTCAGCGACCGTGCAACGGTACTGCCGCCCGCACCGGCCTCGACCGACAGCAGCAGCGCCACCTTGCCATGGTCTCCCGGAAGCTGCTCGATGTTCTCGATCAGCAGCTGAAGATGCGGACTGAGATCAGGCTCGGCCGTCGACGAGATCGGGGTCTGCCAGACGCTCCTGACGGCGTCGGGCGACGCGATACTGGGAATGCGGGCCAGCACCGGCAATCCCGGCGGCAGCGCAGACTGCGGCGCGTCCGGCGCAAGTGCAGGCGCCTCGGCCCGACGCAGCGGCGGAATGGCCTTGATCGGGAGCTGCTTCAGATTCAGGCCGGGAACGGCGACGATCGCCGTCGACGTCAACAGCGAGACGATCGCGAGCGCGACCAGCAACAGCGGAAGCGGCGGCAGCGTCGAGCGCACCGGCGGCGTCGCAGGCGATGCGACCTTGGTCTGCGAGCTCTGCAGCAGCCGCTGCTCGTCGGTGGTCTTGTAGCGCGAGAGGAATTGCTCGTAGATATTCTTGTTGGCATCGGCGTCGCGCTGCAATCCCTGCAGCTTGACGAGCGCCTGACCGTCGACCAGGATTTGTTGTTCGACCGCCTTCTGCTGATCCTCGAGCGCTTTCTGCTGATCGCGCTGCGCCTCATATTCCGACTTCGCGGTGTCGATGTTCTTCTTCCGCTCGATCTCGATCTGTCGGTTGAGATCGCTGAGCTGGCTGAGGGCCATCACGAGGTCTGGATGACGGTCGCCCAGCACCCCGCGCTTCTGTGCGATCTGGTCGTTGAGCGCGGAGCGCTGGGCGCGCAGCGCACTCAGCAGGTCCTGCTTGACGGGGCCGTCGACATTGGCCTTCAGGTCGCGCTGCAGTTGCTCATAGCGGACCTTGGCCTCCTCGGTGCGGGCGCGCGCGGCGGCGACCTGCTGGGTCAGATCGGTGACGCGCAATTGTTGCGTCGTCGATTCCTTGCCGGCGTTGACGATCCGGTGCTCGAGCTTGAACTTCGCAACGGCATCTTCCGAAGACCGCAAGCGGTCGTCCAATGTCTTGAGCCGGCTCTTCAGCCAGTCGGCGGCTTCGTCGGTCGCCAGGCTGCGCGTGCCACGCTGGCTGGCGACGAACGCCTCAGCCACCGCATTGGCGTAGTAGGCCGCACGCTGCGGGTTGTTGGACGTGAACTTGATGGCGATGACATAGGTCAATCCGCGCCGGGAGATGTCGAGCCGGTTGCGAAACCGGTCGAGCAGGCGCGTCGGGTCGGTTCTGCCGCCGGAGATGTCGCTGTCCTCGGCGACCTTGAGTTGCTCGATCAGCGGCCCGAGAAATCCGTCGGATTTGGCGATCTCGACATAGCTCTGCAGTGCTGCGGCATCCTGACCGATCCCCGGCAGGACGTCCTGATCGGTGGTCACGCGCTGCTCGCGCGGGTCGACCACGACGAGCGCGGTCGCGGCATAGCGCGCCGGAATCAACATCAGCAGAATGACGCCGACCGCGAAGATCACCGCGGCGAGCATCAGAATGCGTTGACCGTTCTCGCGGAAAAAAGCCACCACGCCGGGAATGCTAAGCACGCCCTGGGTGGTTTCCGCAGAGGATCGGCTGGTCGGCACGCCGGCAGCTTCCCACGACGCGGCGGGTTCCGTGGCTTCGGAACGTCTCGGGCCTACGCGGCTACCGAACTTCATGGGGCGGTTACTCGAATTCAACTGACAGTACTGCTCCAACGTAAATATCTATGGTTAATCCACGGTTACCCCCTCCTCATGCGGACGTAACCAATTAGTTAACGAGCCAGCTGTACCCTATGTGTGAAACAATGGCTCTCGATTGCTGGCAATGTCTGAACGCACTAAATGAGCAGTAACCTCAACACGCGCTACTCGATCTACGAGCGCGCTTCGCGTGATAAGTACGCGCGCAATAGCGAGGGAGACGATTTCACTCCTTCGACGGGTGAGGAAGCCGTGCTTCATTACAGGCCAAGCACAGAATTGCGCGAGGCATCGACCGCATCACGCGATCGACCGAACGAGAGCAAGCCAAAGCTGCGTGTCGTCCTGGTACAGACCCAGGCCGAGAACGCCGGCGCGCAGGAGATATCGCGGCTGCTCGGCGCGGGCCTCTCCGCGCGCGGCTATGACGTCGCCAACCTGTTCTTCTTCCGCAAATCGGATTCCTTCGACGAGCCGCCCAATACTTTCTATTGCGCGCAGACCCGCCCGGGAAATCCCCTGGCCCTGCTGCGGATGCTGTGGACGCTCGCCGGTCATCTCAGGACCATCAGGCCAGATGTCGTGCTGACCTTCCAGCACTTCGGCAATGTGATCGGCGGAGGCGTGTCGCGGCTCGTCTGCCGCGCTCCGGTCATCGCCAATCAGGTATCCTCGGCGATGTCGATGAGCATGCCGGTGCGCGCCGCCGACATCTTCATGGGCTCGACCGGCTTCTTCCAGTGCATCACGCTGAACTCGCGGGACATGGAGCGTGAATACGCCCGCTACCCCGCGACCTATCGCGCGCGCATGACGCACGTCCCGCACGGCTTCGACGACAAGTCGCACAGCCTGCCGAAGAACGTCGCGCGGCAGCAGTTCAGGCTGCCGCCGGATCGCACGCTGCTTGGCTGCGCGGCAAGGCTGCATCCGCACAAGCGGCTCGATGCGGCAATTCGCCTGCTGGCCGCCGACCAATCCTGGCATCTTGCCCTTGCCGGACAAGGAGCGGACGAGGAACGGCTGCGAGCCCTGGCGAGCGAGCTGAAAGTCGCGGATCGACTGCACTTCATCGGCGAGATCCCACCGCGCCAGATGGCCGAATTCCTGGCGTGCCTCGACGTCTTTGTATTTCCGACGCAGGCCGAAACCTTCGGCCTTGCCGCCGTTGAAGCCGCGAGCGCCGGCATTCCCTGCGTCGTCAACGATCTTCCCGTGCTGCGCGAGGTGCTGTCCTACCAGGGACAGCCCGCGGCGGTCTTCGTTGACGCGGCTAACGAGGCCGAGTTTTCGGCCGCCGTGTCGAAAGTCCTGACCGATCGTTTGTTGAGCGATCAGCTGCGGCAAAGTGCCGTGGGCCTGAAGTCGCGTTATTCGTTGGATGCCATGATAGAGGAATACGTCCGCATTCTCGGCAATGCCGTGGGAGTGGACGCGCACTAGGAAATTGGGCTGGACATGATTATCGAGTTTCGCTGCGATCGCGCGCAGGCGCGACTCTGGATGCGTCGCGAGACGCTGCGCGTCAGCGATCAGGATATTCCCGTTCAGATCGCCTGGACGACGACGCCGGGGCCGGGGCCCGCCGGCCTCGACATGCTGTTCGAGCTCGAACGCATCGTGCTGCGCAAGGGCAAGGCGGGTGATGTCGACAGGCTGAAGACGATTGCGGAACGGCCGCGCATGGGCAACCCCGATGTGGTGGTCGACTTCACCACTGCCGAGCGGGACCCGAACTGCTCCGCCAGGCTCTACCTCCGTCCACACTTCAACGGACAGGCGGGCGAAGCCGCCGCACTGGCCGCCATTCTCGCCGGCGACCTGCCGGTGATTGAAATCGTCAACGAGCTCGACGGCACGGTCATGGACCGCGGCCATCCCTCGGCGGAAATCGCCACCGGCCTGAGCGGCGGGCTCGAAACGGTGATGGCGCGCACCCTGTCCATGCTGCCGCCGATCCTGTCGGCGGCTCCGCGGCTGGTGCCGCAACTGGCTGTGCCGGCGGCCGGCAGCGCACCGCGAAATCCCGCGCCCTTTGTCCTGCGCGGCGTCGCGACCTCGATCGCGAAGGAAATCTACCGTCTCTGCTGCTATGCGCCGCATTGGCATGTCGGTTGGCGCTACGCCGACGACGCGGATGTCTGGCGGACCGGTGACCTGTCGGGGCCTGCCTGGAACGTGCTCGGCGATCCCGGCAATCACTTCTATGCCGATCCCGTCCCGGTGAAGTGGCAGGGCAGGACCTTCGTGTTCTTCGAGGACCTCGACCACCGCACCGGCAAGGGCATCATCTCCGCGATCGAATTCGACGGCAAGGGTCCGGTCGGCACCGTGCTGCCGGTGCTCGAAGAGCCGTGGCACCTGTCCTACCCGTTCCTGATCGAGAACAACGGCGAACTGTGGATGATCCCGGAAAGCACCGCGCATCGCGATGTCCCGATCTACAAATGCGTTCGCTTTCCCGACAAGTGGGAACGGCAGGGCACGCTGCTGTCCGGGCTCGAACTCGCCGACGCGACCATCACGCAGCATGACGGCCTCTACTACATGTTCGGAGCCTGGCGCGACGGCACCGGCGGATATTCCGACACGCTGGCGATCTATTACGCCGAGCAATTGTTCGGCCCCTGGCGGCCGCATGCAAGCAATCCGATCCTGATGGATCGCGCGACGACCCGACCCGCCGGCAATTTCGTGACCATCAACGGCAAGCTGTGGCGGCCGGTGCAGGACTGCAGCAACGGATACGGCGCGGCGCTCGGACTTGCGGAGGTGCTCGAACTGTCGCCGACGACCTACCGGCAGGCCGTGCGCCATCTGCTCAAACCCGGGCCGCTGTGGACCGGACGCAAGCTGCACACGCTCAACCGCTGCGGCCGGCTCGAGGTGATCGACGGCTCGCGGGTCCAGCCGAAGACCACCGCCTTGCTGAATAGCCTGCGGTCAAGCGACCGACCAGCCCGGCGGGAGTGGCAAGGCACGCTGGCGAAGCCGATCGCGCGACGGCTCCACTAGCCTCGGTCGACCCGGTTCAGTTCAGGTCGGCACTCAGCACGCCGCCGAACTGCTCCCATGAGCTTCCGGTCCAGCGTTGCAGCTGAAGCTGCGTATAGGCCATGCTGTTGTCGGGGCCTGTGTTGATGGCGATGCCCGGCATCAGCGTCGGCAGCACGAGCCCTCTGATGTTGCGCGCCTGCTTCACGATGTTCTCGCGCGACAGGTCGTCGCCGCACTGCTTCAGCACCTGCTCCAGGATCTGGCCCTGCTGGGTACCGAACAGATAATTGTTGTCGCCGATATCGGCGCCGGGAAGATACTTCTCGAAATGGACGCGATACCATTTCATGCCGGGATCGTCGGCCCACTTCTTGTCGTTCGGATCCTTGGTGATGGTCGCCACGACAACGCCCACCGCCTTGTCCGCGCCGGCCGGCACGATGGTCGCGGACACCGAGCTCGACACATAGTTGACGATGGTCAGCGGCGACCAGCCGATCTCGTTCGCCTTCTTGATCGCCTGGGCCACGAATTTCGGTGTGCCGGCGATCAGGAACGCCTGCGCACCCGACGCCTTCAACGTCACCACGCGGGATTCGATGGTCGGCTCGGTGACCTCATAGGGAGACGTCACCACCTTCTTGTCGAAATCGGCCTTCAACACCTCCTTGAACGCGGCGACGAAATCGCGGCCGAGATCGTCGTTCTGGTAGAGGATCGCGATCTTCGCATCGGGCGCCGTCTGCGTAATGTATTTTGCGTAGATCTTGCCTTCGGTGTTGTAGCTCGGCAGTCCCGTGGTGGTCAGCGGAAATTCCGCGAAATTCGTAAACTTGGTCGCGCCGCTGACGACGAACAGATGCGGCACCTTCTTCGCGGTGACGTATTTGATGGTCGCGCCGATGCCGGGCGTGCCGAGCGGGCTGAACAGAAACGCCACCTCGTCGCTCTCGATCAGCTTGCGGGTCTGCTCCACGGCCTTGGGCGGCGTGTAGGCATCGTCATAGGTGATGAGGTTGATCTTGCGGCCGTTGATGCCGCCGCGGTCATTGACGGAATGGACGTAGGCGATCAGGCCCTTGCCGGTGTTGCTGAGCGGAGACGCCGGGCCGCTGAACGGGAACGTCGCCCCGACCTTGATCTCTGATTCCGATACCCCCGGCGTTTCGGCGCGGACTGGAGCCGCGGCAAGCGCCGCGAGCATCGCAACGGACACGGCAAGCGTCTTCAACAACATGAAATTCCTCCTGAGCTTTTATGAATTGACCAACTCTTGCGATCGGCGCGCGGCGCTACCAGGCTTCACCGAACGGCCTGATCTCGACATTGAACGACCACGCGCTGCGATCCTGATGGGCGACGTGCCAGACCTCGTCGGCGATCGCTTTCGGCTTGATGAAGAAGTCGTCCGGCCGATCCGGCCAGCGCTTGCGCGTCCACTCCAGATCGATCACGGCATCGATCACGAGATAGGCGACGTGAACACCTTGCGGCCCCAGATCGCGCGCCATCGCCTCGGCGAGAATCCGCTGTGCCGCCTTGGTCGGCGCGAACCCCGCGAAGCCAGCCTTGCCGCGCAACGCCGACGTATTGCCGGTCGCGACGATGGCGCCCTTGCCGGCAGCGATCATCGCCGGGGCAAATCGCCGTGCCAGGTACAGCAATCCCATCGTGTTGACCTGGAAGTTGCGATTGAGAATCTCCGGATCGATCTCGCGGAAGGTGCCGAACGCCCCGCCGACGGCGTTATGAATGACCACGGCGGGATTGCCGAGATCGCGCTCCACGGCGGAGGCCACCGCCTCGACCTGCGCGGGATCGGACACGTCGCACCGATAGGCCTTTGCGCCCGGCAGCTGCTTTTCGAGCGCGGCGAGGCGCGCCTCGTTCCTGGCGAGAAGCGCGACGCGATAGCCGCCCTCAGTGAATCTCCTGGCGAGCGCCGAACCGGTGCCGGGCCCAACGCCGGATATCAGACAGACAGGTGCGGTCATGCGATCAACCCTCCGCGTTGCAGCCCATGGCCTTCATGGTCAGGCGGCCGCCTTCGACAGCAGCTTCTCGACATAAGGCTTGAGATCCAGCCCGACGTGCTCATGCGTGATCAGGCGATCAAAGTGAGCGAACATCAGCGGATACTCATCCTGCACGCCCGAATGCAGGATTTTCGCCAATCCTTGCTTTTTCAGCTGCTCGGTCCGCGCATGTTCATTCATGAACAGCGCGAGTTCGGCGGCAAAGCAGATGTCGGCAATCGAGATACCGTTCCCGACCAGCGCCTCCCGCCGCGGCGACAGCGCCTGCTCGATGCCGGACGCATAGATCGCGAACGCATCCTTGGCCCGCGCATGAATGGCCGCATCGACGGTGCCGCCCGAGAGCGCCAGCAGATAGATTTGCGAGTCCCGCGCGAACACCAGGCTGACATCGAGAAAACTGTCGATCCGCGACGCCTCATAGGCGTCGCGTCCGTAGAGCGGGAACGTGGCCACGCCGAGCCGCGCCACCGTGCGCATGATGCTGTTCGATTCGAAGATCCCGACCTTGCCGTCGGCGCCAAATGCCGCCGGCACATTGCCGAAGGGCTGCGCCGCCATGAACGCGTCGGTCTTGAAGAGCTGCGCGCCGGTCAGTCCGACCCGCCCGGTCCGCGCCAGCGACGACAGCGAGGCGCGCTCGTGCTCCGCCAGCGGGCGGGCATCATAATCCCACAACCAGTCGCGCAACTCCTTGCCGGAGGCGCCCCTGACCTCGATTTCGACGCCGCAGAACCGCGCCGCGATGGTCGCCTTCCAGACCCGTGGGTTCGGCAGATAGGAGAAGATGCGCAAGGCGGCCATGGCGGCTGCTCCGGGTGCGGTTGCCTCAGGCGGCGAGCTTCAGGATCTTGACGACGTCGGCGGGCTCGCGGATCGGCTGCGGGTTGGCCCGCGTGAAGATCGACAGCATGGCGTTCCGGCCGATCAGCTCAAACCGATCCTCGCCGACGCCGACATCGGCAAGCCGGCGCGGCAGGCCGAGCTCCGCGATGAACGCCGCAAACGCCTCGCCGGCGTCGCGCCCCGGCGCGCCGAGCGCGGCGGCGATCGATTGCTGGGCTGCCTCCGTTGCCGGGCGGTTGTAGCGCAGCACGCTCGGCATCATCACCGCCGTGCAGAAATAATGCGGCACATCGCAGGTGCCGCCGAGCACATGGCCGATGGCATGACTGGCGCCCATCGGCACCCGCGACTGCAATCCGAACGCCGACAGCCAGGAGCCGAGCTGGCAGCTCAGCCGCGCCGCCGCGTCGTCGGGGTGGGCCTTGGTGCGCAGCAGACCGTCGTGCAGATAGCGCAGCCCCTGCTGGCACACCGCATCGACCAGCACGTTGGGGCGGCTGGAGCAGATCGCCTCGATGCCGTGATCCATCGCCCGCGTCCCGGAACCGAGCCAGAGCTTCTCCGGTGTATATTTCGTGATCGCGGGATCGAGGATGATGCTGCGCGGCATCATCATCGGGTGGTTGAATATCTGCTTCAGCTTGCGGCTGGTATCGGTAACCAGCGCGCCGGAATTGTATTCGCCGCCGGAGAGCGTGCTGGGGATCGCGATCATGCGCACTTTCGGCGTGCGGAACGGCCCGAAGCGGCGGTCCGGCGTGGTCTCGAAGCCGTCGAGGCCATCAGGCTCGAAGATCTCGTGCTCCATGCACATCAGCACGATCTTCGCCGCATCGACCACCGAGCCGCCGCCGATCGCGACGACGAGGTCCGCCTTGGCCTCGCCGGCTTGCCGCGCGATCTGCGTCACCACGTCCCGCGTCGTGTGCTGCGGCACGCCGTCGAAGGTCGCGGCGTGGCGGTCGCCGAGGGCTTGACGGATTTTCCCGATCTCGTCGGTCGTGGTGTTCAACGTCCGGCTGGCGATCAGATAGACGCGCCTGGCATCCAGCCGCTCGGCCTCCTCGCGCAGCGCTTCGGCCGCCGGCTTGCCGTAGATCACGGATTCCATGGTCGGGTATTGATGGCTGCCGGTGACACGCATGCTTTCACTCCCTCGATGTGTCCGTGAGTTCCGCTGTCGGTCAGGCCGACAGCTTGGTGAAATCAGGCTGACGCCGTTCGGCGAAGGCGGCAAAGGCTTCGCGCGCCTCGGGCGTCGTCAGCCGCTCCTTGAACAGCACGCCTTCCTCGGCGATCTGCGCCGCGATCTTCTGCTGCTCGCGCATCAGCTTCTTGGTCATGCTGAGCGACCCCGCCGGCCGCCTGGTCAGTGCGACAGCCGCGTCATGCGCCCTCTTGCGCAGATCGGCCTGCGGCACCACGGCGTTGGCGAGACCAGATGCCAGCGCACCCTGCGCATCCATCGGCTCGCCGAGCGCGAACATCGCATAGGCCCGCGCGTGTCCGATCCTCAAGGGGAGCAGCCAGCTCGACGCCGCTTCCGGAACCAGAGCGAGGTTGACGAACGGCGTGATCAGCCGCGCATTCTCGGCAAGATAGACCAGGTCGCAATGCAGCAGCATGGTGGTGCCGACGCCGACCGCATTGCCCTGCACGGCGGCGACCAGCGGCTTGCCGACCTTGCTGATGGTCTCGATGAAGCGATGCGCGGGGCTATCGACTGCGCTTTCGCCGCGTGCCTGGCTCGCGAAGTCGGCGAGGTCGTTGCCCGCGGTGAAGCTGTCGCCGTCGCCCTGGAACAGGATGACGCGGACGGCCGGATCGGTCTCGGCCTGCTTCAGCGCCTGCGACATGGCGTCATACATGGCGCCGGTCAGCGCGTTCTTCTTCTCGGGTCGCTGCAAGGTCAGCGTGATGACGCCGGCGGCGATCTCAACCTTGACATGCTCGGTCATGGCACTCTCCCGTCAGGCGACCGCGCGGGCCGCCGTGGTTTCGAACTTGCCGTCGAGGAAGCCGGTCAGCCGCTGCCGGATGATCGCTTCGGCCTCGGCCATGATGCGGTCGATCAGCTCCTTGACGGTCGGAATGTCGTGGATCAGGCCGACCACCATGCCGCAGCTCCAGGCGCCGGCATCCATCTCGCCGTCGATCATCACCTTCGGATAGACGCCGGCCACCTGCTCGTGGATGTCCTCGATCTTCAGCCTGGCGCCCTTCTCGCGCTCGATCTCGAGCAGCTCATCGACGCCCTTGTTCTTCAGCACCCGCTCGGTGTTGCGCAGCGCGCGCATCACGAGGCGGGTGTCGAGCTCGTCGGCGTCGAGCAGCGCCTGCTTCACATTGGGATGAACCGGCGCTTCCTTGGTCGCGATGAACCGCGTGCCCATGTTCATGCCGGCCGCGCCCATCGACAGCGCCGCGACGAGGCTGCGCGCATCCGCCATGCCGCCCGAAGCGACGAACGGGATCTTCAACTCGTCCGCCGCGCGCGGCAGCAGGATCATGTTCGGGATGTCGTCCTCGCCGGGGTGACCGCCGCACTCGAAGCCGTCGACGCTGACCGCGTCGCAGCCGATCTTCTCGGCCTTCAGCGAATGCCGCACCGAGGTGCATTTGTGAATGACCTTGATGCCGGCCGCCTTCAGCGCCGGCATGTACTGCTCCGGGCTGCGGCCCGCGGTTTCCACCGCCTTGACGCCGCCCTCGCGGATCGCCGCGATGTATTCGGGATAGGGCGGCGCGGTGAAGCTCGGCAGGAAGGTGAGGTTCACGCCGATCGGCTTGTCCGTCATGTCGCGGCAGCGCGCGATCTCCTTCGCCAGCAGCTCCGGTGTCTTCTGGGTCAGGCCGGTGATGATGCCGAGACCGCCGGCATTGGACACCGCGGCCGCCATCTCGGCGAAGCCGACAAAATGCATGCCGCCCTGGATGATCGGATGCTGGATGCCGAACAGTTCAGTGATTGCTGTCTTCACAAGTCTCTCCCGCGTTTCCGCTCAGTGGACGATTTCGAACAGGCCCGCCGCGCCCATGCCGCCGCCGATGCACATGGTCACCACGCCGTATTTCGCCTTGCGCCGCCGGCCCTCGATCAAGAGGTGACCGGTGAGCCGCGCCCCGGTCATGCCGTAGGGATGGCCGATCGCGATCGAGCCGCCATTGACGTTCAGCTTGTCCGGATCGATGCCGAGCTTGTCGCGGCAATAGATCACCTGCACCGCATAGGCCTCGTTGAGCTCCCAGAGATCGATGTCGTCGATCTTGAGGTTGTGCCGCTTGAGGAGCCGCGGGATCGCGGCAACCGGGCCGACGCCCATCTCGTCCGGCTCGACGCCGGCGGCGACGAAGCCGCGGAAGATGCCGAGCGGCTTCAGGCCCTTCTGCGCGGCAACCTTGTCGCTCATGATCACGCAGGCCGAGGCGCCGTCCGAGAGCTGGCTGGCATTGCCGGCGCTGATGGTCCTGCCCTCGAACACCGGCTTGATCTTGGCGAGCCCATCCGCCGTGGTATCCGGCCGCGGCCCCTCATCCTTGGCCAGCGTCACCTGCTGATAGCTGACCTCCTTGGTGTCCTTGTTGGCCACGGCCATTTTGGTCGTGATCGGCACGATCTCGTCGTTGAAGCGGCCGCCCTGCAACGCGGCGCCGACGCGGCGCTGGCACTCGAGGCTGTACTCGTCCTGCTTGTCGCGGCCGATCCCGTAGCGCTCGGCGACGACCTCGGCGGTCTCCAGCATCGACATGTACATCTCGGGCTTCATTGCCATCAGCTCGTCGTCGACGGCGTGGAACCTGTTCATGTGCTCGTTCTGCACCAGGCTGATCGACTCGATGCCGCCGCCGATCGCGATCTCGACGCCGTCGAGCATGACAGAGCGGGCGGCGACCGCGATCGCCTGCAGGCCGGAGGCGCATTGCCGGTCGATGGTGGTCCCGGCGACCGTGACGGGAAGTCCAGCGCGGATGGCGCCCTTGCGCGCGACGTTCATCACCATGGTGCCCTGCTGCATGGCGCAGCCCATCACCACGTCCTCGACCTCGCCGGGCGCGATGCCGGCGCGCTTCACCGCCTCGGCCATCACATGGCCGGCCAAAGTCGGGCCGTCGGTGTTGTTAAGCGCGCCGCGATAGGCCTTGCCGACGCCGGTGCGCGCGGTGGAGACGATGACTGCATCTTGTGACATGCTTGCCTCTCTGAATCAGGCGGCCGCGTCGAGCTGCGCATAACGCAGCACGTGATAGGCGGGATCGCCGAACTGGATGTTGATGGAGGAAATCCGCTTGAAGTAATGGCCGACATTGAGCTCGTCGGTCATGCCCATGCCGCCATGCAGCTGCACCGCCTGATCGGCGACGAACTTGCCGGCATATCCGATCTTCGACTTGGCGCCGGAGGCGAGCCGAGACACGCCGGCCTCATCGTCGCTGAGACTGAGGCTCAGATGCTGCATCAGCGACAACGCCTCCTGATGCGCGATGAACATGTCGACCATCCGGTGCTGCAGCACCTGGAAGCTGCCGATCGTGACGCCGAACTGCTTTCGCGTCTTGGAATAGTCCAGCGTCGCGGCGTTCAGTTCGCCGATCGCGCCGACCGCCTCGGCGCAGAGCGCGCCGATCGCGCGGGTGCGACAGGCTTCCAGCGCAGCGACGCCCTCGCCTTCGCTGCCCAGCAATTCCGCGCGCACGCCACGCAGGCTGATCTCGGCCGCCCTGCGGCCATCGATCGTCCTGAAGCTTTGCAGGTCGAGATTGGCGGCGCGGCGATCGACCACGAACAGGCTGACGCCGCCGCGATCGTGACGATGACCCGAGGTGCGCGCGGAGACGATGAGGTAATCCGCCCACGGCGCGGCCAGCACCGCCGTCTTCTCGCCAGTGAGCACGTAATCGTTGCCGTCGCGGCGCGCCGTGGTGGTGACGGTGGCGAGATCGAAGCGCGAGCCCTTCTCGGTCCAGGCCAGCGCCCAAAGTTTCGTGCCAGCGATGATGTCGGCGATGAACGCCTGCCTCTGCGCGTCGGAACCTGCCTGCTCGATCAAGCCGCCCGCCACGACGACCGTCTCGACGAATGGCTCGACCACGAGATGGCGGCCGAACTCCTGCATGATGATCATGGTCGACAGCGGCCCGCCGCCGAGCCCTCCAACCGCTTCCGAGAACGGCGCGGCGAGCAGGCCGAGTTCGGCGAATTCAGCCCATTGCTTGCGGCCAAACCCCTCTTCGCTCGCGACGATCTTGCGGCGGGCGTCGAAATCATACTGATCGCGCAGCAGCCGCTGGACGCTGGACCGCAACAATTCCTGCTCTTCCGTGAACTGGATATCCATCCGATCCTCGTTGCTTGTGGCTAGAGTCCAAGCACCGCCTTGGCGATGATGTTGCGCTGGATCTCGTTCGACCCGCCGTAGATCGAGAGCTTGCGCGAGTTCAGATATTTCTCCGACGCGGTGTGGCCGTAGTCGGGGCCCGGCATGAAGTGATTGGCGCTGACCGGATGCTCGCGGATCGCAAGCCCGTAATTGCCGATCGCCCGATGCGTCAGCTCAGTGATGTTCTGGAAGATTTCGGTGCCGCGGATCTTGAACAACGAGGCGGCCGGTCCCGGGTCGATGCCGCGCGCCATCTGGGCGACGACGCGAAGCTCGGTCGCCTCCAGCGCCAGCACGTCGAGCTCGACGCGGGCGATGTCCCGGATGAATTCCAGATGCGCCGGATCGTCTTCGGGGATCTCCGCCTTCACGATCTTCTTCAGCCGCGCGATGTAGCGCGTCGAGCGGCCGATGCCGGCCATGCTGGTACGCTCATTGCCGAGCAGGAATTTGGCGTAGGTCCAGCCCTTGTTTTCCTCGCCGATCAAGTTCTCGGCGGGAACGCGCACGTTCTCCAGGAAGACGTCGTTGACCTCGTGCGAGCCGTCGATGGTGATGATCGGGCGCACGGTGACGCCGGGCGACTTCATGTCGATCAAGAGGAACGAGATGCCGGACTGCGGCTTGGCCGTGGGATCGGTGCGCACCAGGCAGAAGATCCAGTCGGCGTGCTGCGCCAGCGTGGTCCAGGTCTTGTGGCCGTTGACGATGTAGTGGTCGCCGTCACGCACCGCCTTGGTGCGGACGGTCGCGAGGTCGGAGCCGGAGCCCGGCTCCGAATAGCCCTGGCACCACCAATCCTCGCCGGACAAGATGCGCGGCAGGAATTTCTTCTTCTGCACATCGTTGCCGAAGGTGTAGATGACGGGCCCGACCATGGTGACGCTGAACGCCAGCGGCGGCATCGTGCCAGCGCGCGTCGTCTCCTGCTCGAAGATGAAGCGGCGGGTGATCGACCAGCCGGGCCCGCCATATTCCTTCGGCCAGAGCGGCGCGATCCAGCCCTTCTTGTGCAGGATGCGATGCCACAGCAGCATCTGCTCCTTGGAGAGATCGGTCTCCGGATTGGCGACGCGCATCTCCGCCGGGTAGTTGTCCTTGATGAAGGCGCGAACCTCATCGCGGAACGCCGCATCTTCAGGGGATAGCGCGAGCTCCATCTGACCGGCTCCCTACCACTTCTCGCCGAAGGGCCGGATTTCCAACTCGAAGGTCCAGGCGCTCTTCGGCTGCTGATAGAGCTGCCAATAGGCGCCCGCGACCGATGCCGGCGGCATCAAGAGATCGGGATCGTCGAGCGCGTTCGGGCCGAGCGCCTCGATGCGGCGCTGCCGCACCCATTCAGTATCGACGCCGGAATCGATGATCAGATGCGCGACATGGATGTTCTTCGGTCCCAGCTCGCGCGCCATCGCCTGCGCCACGGCGCGCAAGCCGAACTTGGCGCTGGCAAAGGCGGCATAGCCGCTGCCGCCGCGGAGTGACGCGGTGGCGCCGGTGAAGAAAATGTTGCCCTCGCCGCGCGGCATCATCAGCCGCGCCGCCTCGCGCCCGGCCAGGAAGCCGGAGTAGCAGGCCATCTCCCAGACCTTGCGGAACACGCGCTCGGTGGTCTCGAGAATCGGGAAATTGACGTTGGCCCCGATATTGAAGATGCAGACCTCCAGCGGCGCATGCTTGTCGGCGTCGTTGAGGAAGGCCGTGATCTCCTCTTCCTTGCGCGCATCGAGCGAGCGCGCATGGATCTCGCCGCCGGCGGCCTCGATCTCCTTGACCAGCGGCGCCAGCTTGTCGCCGTTGCGGCGGCCAGCGAAAATCGTAAAGCCTTCGGAGGCGAACTTCTTGGCGATCTCGCCGCCGATGAAATCACCGGCACCAATGACGGCCACCGTCCTGTTTCTCTTCTGCATGGTGTACTCCGGTCTTGTTTGAGTGAACTGGCTCGCGGCGATGGCTCAGCCTCAGCCGCGCAGCGACTCCGCGAGCTTGTGCTTCAGCAGCTTGCCCGTCGATGTCGCGGGCAGCGCGTCCATCAGGATAATCTCCGACGGCCGCTTGTACGAGGTGAGTTGCGGGGCAATATGGGCCATCAGGTCCTGTACCGTGGCGGTCGAACCCTTGATCAGTTGCACAAAGGCAACCACCTCTTCGTTGCCCTCGACCGGCCGGCCGACCACGGCGCATTGCACCACGGCGTCGTGCGTGCTCAGCACCGCCTCGATCTCGGCCGGATAGACGTTGAACCCGGAGCGGATGATCATCTCCTTGGTCCGCCCGACGATATAGAGCGCATCATTCTCGAAGCGGGCCAGATCGCCGGTGTTGAACCAGCCGTCGGGGTCGATCGCCCTCGCCGTCAGGTCGGGCGCGCGGTAATAGCCGCGCATCACGTTGGGGCCGCGAACATGCAGCTCGCCGACTTCGCCTGACGCAACCGGCTTGAGGTCGCGGCCGACCAGCTTGGCCTCGAGGCCGGGCATGACGGTGCCGACCGCATGGTCAGCCCGCGGATTGTCGGGCCGGACGCCGGAGATGCCCGGCGAGCATTCGGTGATGCCGTAACCGTTGAGCAGCGGCAGCCCGAGCTCCTGCTCGACCCGTGATTTGAGATCGAGGTCGAGCGGCGCGCCGGCCACCGAGATCACCCGCAACCGGCCGCGATCGAGCTTCGGCAGGCCGGCATTGCGCCGGTATTCGAGCAGACGCTGATAGGTCGCGGGCACGCCGTTCAGGATCGTGATGCCCTCTTCAGTCATCGCCTTGACCAGCGCGGCCGGATCGTATTTCGCCACCAGACGCACGGTGGCGCCGATCATCAGGGTCATGGTCAGCAACGAGATGCCGACGATATGCGAGATCGGCAGCACGCAATACTGCACGTCATCGGCCGCCATCTTTCGGAAGCTTGCCGTCGCCCGGGCGCTGAACAAGAGATTGCGATGGGTCAGCATCACGCCCTTTGGCGTGCCCGTGGTGCCGGAGGTGTAGATGAGAACCGCGACCTGGTTGGCGCCGTCGGCCTCGACCGGCTCAGCCACGGTTGCCAGGTTCAAACCGGTGACGGCGATGCCGCGGAGCGGACCGACATCCTGCACGGCGGCCTCGTAACGCGCGGCATGCGTAGCCGCCTCCTGCGAGACCTCGGCGGTCAGCAGCACGCGGCGGGCGCCGCTGTGATCCCTGATCTGGTCGAGCTCACGCGGCGACAGCCGGGGATTGACCACGATGGACCAAGCATCGAGCCGGCTCGCCGCCAGCAGCAGGCAGGCGAGCGGGATCGAATTCTCGCTCACGATCATCATGCGGTCGCCGGCGCGGATGCCGAGCGCCCGCAGCGCCTCGGCGACGCGACTGACCGCCCGATCGAGCTCGCGGTAGGTCAGCCGCATCTTGTCGTCGATCAGCGCCGGATGATCCGGCGTCGCCCCGACGTGGTGATCGATCACCTCGTGGATGCGGTTCGGCAAGCCTTCCACACTTCCTTCAAACTGGGTCGACGCCTGCACTGAAACCTCCCTGTGACAGCCCTTTGGGCCTGATTTGTTGTCTTGAGGAATTTTCCCGCTCAGGCGGTCTTGCGCCGCCCCGCGGCCAGCTGCGCGACGATCTCGTCCTCGACCTCGCGCAGCTTGTCCTTGCCGAAGAAGATCTCGTCGCCGACGAAGAAGGTCGGTGAGCCGAACGAGCCGCGCGCCACCGCGTTGCTGGTGTTGTCGATCAGCTTCTTCTTCACCTCGTCCTGCTGGGCGCGGGCGATGATGCGGTCGATATCGAGGCCGGAGGACAGGAACGCTTCGCGGAACACCTGCGGATCGTCCATCTTCTTGGGCTCGGACCACATGTGGTGATAGGCGGCGCGAAAGTACGGTTCGAACAGCCCTTCGAAATCGGCAGCGACGACGCCGCGCATCAGCATCAGCGTGTTGACCGGAAAGAACGGGTTGGTCTTGAACGTCGTGATGTTGTAGCGGCGCAGGAAGCGCTCGGTCTCGAGCGCGTTGTATTCCGGCTTGTTCTTGATGCCGCGCAGCGACTCGCCGGGCGACATGTTGCCGGTCGCCTTGTAGACGCCGCCGAGCAGCACCGGGATGTAGTCGAACTTCACGCCGGTACGCTTCTCGATTTCGGGCAGCGCCTGCTCCGCCAGATAGGCGTTCGGACTTCCAAAATCGAAATGGAATTCGACCTTGAGCGGAGCAACCATGGAACGCCCTTCCCTTTGAGTGCCAGCAGCCCTCAGCCGCCGCGTTGATCGAGCCGGGACCTTAAGTTCTATTTTAGAACTGTCAATATGATATTTGTCATCCAATGACTAAGTCACGGCTGCAGGCGAGGCATCCTATTGAAATTGCGTTAGTTCTGTTTTAGAATTTAAAAGGCGATGTCGACGCAGACCGCAGGAGATGCTGATGAAATGGGATGCCCTCGAGGAGGAGCCGTGCTCGGTGGCCCGCACGGTGGCTGTCATCGGCGACCGCTGGAGCCTGCTGGTCCTGCGCGAATGTTTCCTGCGCATCCGCAGGTTCGATGACTTCCAGGCCTCGCTCGGGATCACGCGGCATCTGCTCGCCGACCGGCTGAAGAAGCTGGTGCGGTTCGGCGTGCTGCGCAAGATCCCCTATCAGGAGGCGCCGAAGCGCTACGAATACATCCTGACGCAGAAGGGGCTCGACCTCTATCCGATCATCATGTCGATCGTGCACTGGGGCAACGTCCACATGGTCGATTCGCGCGGCCGGCCGATGCTGCACGAACACAAGACCTGCAAGAAGATGTTCGATCCCGTCATGGTCTGTTCGGAATGCGGAGAACCGCTTAGCGCGAAGGCGGTCCACGTGCATCCCGGCCCCGGTGCGCGGAAATCATCACCGGTGCACGCCAAGGCGCAGGAGCGGGCCAAGCGTGCCGCTGATTAGACCAGGATGTACTGTTTACGAAGCCGGCTCGCCTTGCGCTGGCGGCTGCTCAGTGTGACGGCGCAGCATCAGCGCAACATTGCCGCCAAGCAGGCAGCCGACGGCACGGCCGCCAGCGAAGCCGATGCGGACCCGAATCTCGGACAGCCGCCCCATCGCCCTGCCCTGCAGGATTCGAATCTCGCCGTCATCAGGAGCGACCAGGCCGTAGTCGAGCAGGCCGAACGCCAGCGCCGCGGCCGCAATGCCGGTCGCGGCATCCTCCCGATAACCTGAGGAGCGCGGGAATTGCCGCGCCTCGAACAGGCGAGCCTTTCGGTCGATCACGGCGAATGGATAGAGCCCGGTCGATCCGATCCGGCCGCAGACCGCCTCGACTTGCTCGGCCGCGGGATCGAGCGCATTCAGCGCGTCGGGAGAACGCATCGGAACGAGTGTCTTGATCCGCGATGTGACGGCATTGCAGGCCATTCCCGCGCCCATCGCGTCGGGCCCGACCGCGAGCGCCCGCAGCACGTCGTCGCGTTGCGCCGTGGTGAGCGGAACGGTCTTCCCGGCCGGCTGGGTGATCTCGACACGCGGCTCGCCATGACGATCACGGCTGATGAAGCCGGTGACCGGACCGCTGCGCGTCGAGATCCGCATCGTGTCGCCCGGCAACTTTCCATGGCGCGCAAGCAACCAGAGCGCACCGATGGTCGCGTGGCCGCACATTTCCATCTCGTGATTCGGAACGAAGAAGCGGAACGTGGCGTCGAAATCGTCACTCTGCGCCGGCAACACGAAGCCGGATTCGTGACCATGGCGGCGGGCGACGTCCTGCATCTCGGACGCGCTCATGCCGCTTGCATCCACCACGATCGGACAGGGATTGCCGCCCTGCCCATCCACCGTGAACACGCTGACCAGTTCCGCTGTCGCCATGATGTCGCTCGCCTGTCTCGCCGTCCCTACTTGACCAGCGTCGCGCCGGTCTCCGGATGCTGCAGCCAGCCGAGCAGCGCCTCGTGGAAGCGCGCCGGCGCCTGGATTTGCGGCGAATGGCCGAGATCGGGGAATTCGATCAGCTGCGCATGCGGGATCCGCTTCACGGCCTCCTTGCCGAGCACCGGATAATTGCCGAGCGTCTTGCGGATCTCCGGCGGCGCGGTGTCCTTGCCGATCGCGGTGGTGTCCTTGTCGCCGACAAAGAGCAGCGTCGGCGGCTTGATCTGCTCGAACTCGTAGAACACCGGCTGGGTCGCGATCATGTCGTAGAGCCGCGCCGAGCTCGACGCCACGGCGGCGCGGCCCTCTCCGCGATACATGCCGGCCAGCATCTGCACCCACGTCTCGTAGGACGCATCCCACGTGTCGGCGTAATAGGTGGCGCGCTCATAGGCGCGGATGCTGTCTGCAGTGACACGCGTCTCGCGCTGCATCCAGCCGTCGAGGCTGAGCCACGGCACGCCCTTGGCCTTCCAGTCCTCCAGCCCGATCGGATCGACGAGAACCAGGTGGTCGGTGGCCTCCGGATACATCAGGGCATAGCGCATCGCCAGCATGCCGCCGGTCGAGTGGCCGACCATGATCGAATGCGCGATCCCGAGCGAGGCGAGCAGCGCGCGGCTGTTGCCGGCCAGTTGCTGAAAGGTGAACTGATAGCGCTCTGGCTTGCTGGACTTGCAGAATCCGATCTGGTCCATCGCGATCACGCGATAGCCGGCGCCGCCGAGCGCCTTGATGGTGCCGTCCCAGGTCGCGGCACAGAAATTCTTGCCGTGCAGCAGCACCGCGGTCTGGCCGTTCGGCGTCGCCGGCTTGACGTCGAGATAGGCCATGTCGAGTTCCTGCCCCTGCGAGCTGAAGCGATAATGCTCCACCGGATAGGGATAGTCGAAGCCCTGCAGCTCTGGTCCATAGGCCGGCTCGGCGGCCGATTGCGCCAATGCGCTGGACGAACTGAGCGCGACGGTCGCGGCGACGGCGATGTGAAACAGGGTTTTCAGGTGCATCTCGGCAAATCCAGAACTCAGGGGCGATCTCGTGATGCCGTAGCCGAACGCGTGGGCGCCATCCAGCGCCCAGCGATGATTTGTTCGTGATCTCCGCGCGAAATTACGCCGGATCGAACGCGCGGATCGGCGGCAGATTGCCGTTGAACCGCTCGACCTCGACGCTGGTGAGCTGGCCGGTGCAGCCCTGCGCGAAGGATGACGTGCCGATGTCGCGTGTGAGCACGTTCGGATTGCCGTGCACGCAGAGCGGCGCATCCTCCTCGGGGTCCATCGGATCGTACCAGGCGCCGGTCGGCAGTTGAACCACGCCGGGCGCGATGCCGTCGGTGACATGCACCGCGGCGAGGCAGGCGCCGCGCGCGTTGAAGATGCGGATGATGTCGCCGTCGGCGATGCCGCGCGCCGTCGCGTCGTGCGGATTCATGCGCGCGACCTCGCGGCCGCGATGCTTGGCGTCGAGCGAGTGGCCGCCGAAATCGAGCTGGCTGTGCAGGCGCGTCACCGGCTGGTTGGCGACGAGGAAGAACGGCGCGCCCGGCGTCGGCGAGTCTGATTTCTCGAGCCAGACCGGATGGCCCGGACAGTCCGCATCGCCGTGGCTAGCGATCTTCTGCGAGAAGATCTCGATGCGGCCGCTCGGCGTCGGCAGCGGGCGCGCGAGGGGGTCCTCGCGAAAACGGCGCAGCGAGCCGCCGTCGTCGAGATGCTGCGGCACCACCAGGCTGCCGCGCGCCCAGAACTCCTCGAAGCTCGGCGCTTCGAGCCCGCGCGCGGCGAGCGCCTTGCGGGTCGGCTCATAGAGATGTTCCAGCCATTGCCGCGAGGTGCGTTCCTCGGTGAAGGGCTCGCGGGCCCCTAACCGCTCGGCGAGGTCGGCGAAGATCTCGTAGTCGTCGCGCGCAAGGCCGAACGGTTCGGCGATCCGGTGCATCGCGACCATCAAGGGATCGTTGCTGGAATAGCCGATGTCCTCGCGCTCCAGCGTCATGGTCGAGGGCAGCACGATGTCGGCGTGGCGCGCCGTCGCGGTCCAGGCGAGCTCGTGCACCACCAGCGTATCGAGCCGCGCAAACGCCTTGCGCAGGCGGTTGAGGTCCTGGTGATGGTGGAACGGATTGCCGCCGGCCCAATAGACGAGGCGGATATCCGGATAGGTCCGCGTCTCGCCATTGTAGCGATAGCTGGTGCCGGGATTGAGCAGCATGTCGGCGATGCGCGCCACCGGAATGAAGTCGGCGACGCCGTTGCGGCCCTGCCCGAGCGTCGGCCCGGGCACCGCGTTGACGCGGCGGCCGTAATAGCCGATCGCGCCGAGCGAATAGGCGTAGCCGCCGCCGGGCAGGCCGATCTGGCCGAGCGCCGCCGCCAGCACCATGCCCATCCACACCGGCTGCTCGCCATGCTCGGCGCGCTGCAACGAATGCGACACGGTGATCAGCGCTCTGCGGCCGGCAAGCCGGCGCGCGAGCGACTTGATGGTGCCGGCGTCGATGCCGCAGATCGCCGCCGCCCATCCGGCGCTCTTCGGCACACCGTCGCTCTCGCCGGTCAGATAGCGCAAAAACACTGGCCAGCCCTCGGTGTAGCGATCGAGGAAGGCCTGATCGTGCAGGCCCTCGCTGACGAGCGTATGGACGATGCCGAGCATCAGCGCGGTGTCGGTGCCGGGCGTGGCCGTCAGCCATTCGGCGCCGGCCTCGACGGGGAGATCGTCGCGCAGCGGGCTGACCAGGACGAACTGGCAGCCGCGCCGCTGAGCGGCCTCCATCGCGCCGCGCTCGACATGCTTGCTGATCGAGCCGCCGGCCACCATCGAGTTCTTCAGCGCCATGCCGCCGAACGCCAGCACGACGTCGGTTTCGGCCGCGATCTGCTCCCAGGTGACGTTGCGCTTGGTGATGTCCTCGTAGCCGGTCAGAATCTGCGGCAGCAGCACCGATGACGCGCCCGAGGAATAGGTGTTCACCGAACGCACATAGCCGCCCATCGCGATGTTGAGGAAGCGGTGCACCTGGCTCTGCGCGTGATGGAAACGGCCCGCGCTCGACCAGCCGTAGGAGCCACCGAATACCGCGCTGGGGCCGATCGTGTCGCGGATCCGCGTCAGCTCGCCGCCGAGCAGATCGAGCGCCTGCTCCCAGCTCACCGAGACGAAGTCATCGCGGCCGCGCCGATCGTCTGGGCCCGGCCCGCGCTCGAGCCAGCCGCGGCGGATCGCAGGCTGCGCGATGCGCGCCTGGTGGCGCAGCGCGCCGGGGAAATTGTTGATGATGCGGTTCGGATCGGGATCGGCGGCATAGGGCCTGACTTCGAGACCCGCCTTGCCGAGCCGCGCCGAGAACACGCCCCAATGCGAGGTGTGCGGCTTGAAACCGTCGGACAAATCGAGGCCGGGATCGGGGTGGCCAATGGTCTCGCTCATCGATGCTCCTTCATCCCAGGCCGGTTCATCCGAGGCCGGCACCTCGCCGCGCCGTCGCAACGTCCCCGCCAGTATAATGATCCAATCGGCGCACGGTACCCGCTAACACGGATCGCACCGTGCCTTGCCGGCATGACTGCGGGCGACGGCGGCGGAACTTCCCACTGGGGCCGTGCCGCCAAAATATCGAAAACAACCCCATGCAAAGGGCGCCGGGCGGCCGCCGGCGCCCGACAACGCCACTTGACGCGTCGGGCAAATCAGGGATACATTTCCAATATTCCGAAATCGTGCAAGTGCCCCGTCGCCCGCAACAGCGGGCGCGACGGATGCACGTGAGACCGAAACCCCTCCCCACAATCGACATCGCACCGGCTGCCGCAGCGAGCGATCGTCTGCGCGCTTGCCACGCGCATTCCAGGGACTACCCGACATGGATACTGCACCCGACATCACCGTGCCGACGATGCCCGCCGCACCCGGCCCGACCCAGGCTGCCGCAGCCCCGCGGATCAAGTTCTCCTCGCACGGCTTCTGCATCGACCATCCTGATCCCGAGCTCGGCGCACGGCTGATGGCGAACGCGCTGGGGGTCGCCGACCGCGACGCGATGGACGGCATCCTGCGGCAATTGGTCAAGGCCAGCGTGAGCGGCGGCAAGCCCTGCGAGGTCAACCTCGCCTTCATGATCTCGATGGTGAGAAGCATCGGTCCGCGGGATTCCGTCGAGGCCATGCTGGTGGCGCAGATGGTGTCGGTTCATGTGATGGCAATGCGATGCGCCCATCACCTCGCGCATGCCAAGGACCTCGCCCAGCACGACAGCGCCGCGCGCGCATTGGGCCGGCTCGCCCGCACCTTTCCCGCCCAGATCGAGGCGCTGAACCGCCACCGCAGCCATGGCGAGCCTGCCATCACCGTGCAGAACGTCAAGGTCGAGGACGGCGGCAACGCCATCGTCGGCACCGTCACGCAGCATGCGAGCGTGATCGTGTCCGAGAACAGCCCGGCATCCGCGGCGCGGGCACTGAGGCCCGCGGGCGGGAGGCGACGGCGGAATTCCACCGATGCGGCGCGGGACGCACAGGCATGAGCGGCCACATCCAAACGACCGGCCCGATGCTGGCCAGCCGGCGTTGCGGCGCCAGGACCCGCTGCGGCGGTTCGTGCCGCGCGCCGGCGGTGCACGGCAAGGCGCGCTGCCGCATGCACGGCGGCGCAAAGGGATCCGGCGCGCCACGGGCGAACCGGAATGCGCGCAAGCACGGCCGGTTCACGGGGGACGCGATCGCCGAGCGAAGGCAGATCCGGGTGTTGTTGGGGGAGGTGCGGAGGATGCTGGAGGGGATGAAGTGATTGCGTTTCGCAAATGGCCGCGCGCAGAAATGACCAATGGGCCGCCGGGCGTGAAATCCCGCCGGCCCATTCGCGCTAAAGCATGATCCGGAAAAGTGCGAAGCGGTTTTCCCTCGCGACAAACGCGGGACGCGTTTGCGCGGAGATCATGCTCAAACAAAGAGCTAAAGCGCGATGACGATTCAACCTAATCTCATCGCGCTTTAATGGATCATGAGGGCTGCGGCGATGCCGAACGCCGTGAGCGTTGCAACGGCCAAACTCATCAGGGTTATCGCTACAGGCCTCGGCATACGTTTAAACCCGCTGACGCAGTAAAAGCTTGCCGGTTGCCGGACATTGCGCGTTCCGCGAAGACAACGCACCCCGTAGCGGCCCCGCGAGCAAAGATCCGGATTCCCGGCGGTCAGTGCACGAAAGCCAGCATCAGCGCAAAGGTGACCAGCGCGTAAGTGCTGGTGACGGTGATGCCCAAATACAGACGCTCCATTGCGGCCTCCTGCCCTCAAGGCGCCGCCCCCGCACGATCAACTTAGCGCCCGCTCCGGCCCCGGGCAGCTGGAATTCCGGGTCATGGTAAATCTACGGGACCGTCCATCCGGGCTAGCCCGTGCAAGCTGCCGGCGCCAACCCTGTGGGCTCCTTGCATCCGACTGAGGAAGTAACCCTCTCTTTCCAATTGCCGGCCTGTCGGGCTTATCACCGTCCAGAAGGTTAAGGTGGAGGACGGCGGCAACGCCATCGTCGGCAACGTCACAGCCAAGCCTCGCTTATTCGTCTGGTTGGAAGCCCTCCGGCATTCGAGGGGGACCGTCATCATTCGGCCGATTGCAGGCCGGACAGGGCGCACCGGCGCCTCCGCAAGCGCAGGCGTGCGGACCGGTCCAGGGCTGGTCCTGATGGTTCTCACACACCCATCTTGTGTCGTCGCAAAAAATACAGCGAGGCTTGCTCATAGATCTTCTCGCACCCCACGAAAGAACGGATGCCGCACCTTGCCCTCGGCAGATTTGGCGCGATACTCGATCTCGGCCAGTACCTTCGGCTCAACCCATACGCCCTTGTGCTTGATGCGCTTGGTGTAGGGCTGCGTCTTGCGGATCAGCGGCGTCAGGCGTTTGCGGAGATCGGCGGCCGAGGCCTTATCGAAGCCGTGGTCGACCTTGCCGGCGTAGATCAGCTCATTGCCCTTGCGCCGGCCGACGTAAATTCCGTCCCATTCGTTGTCGTCCAGTGCAAAGCCGGCGATGGTCAACGTCTCGCGCTGGGCGCAGGTTTTCTTGACCCAGTCGCGGCTGCGGGTGCCGGTCGGATAGGCGCTATCCGCCACCTTCGACACCACGCCTTCATAGCCGAGCCTACAGGCATGCGCGAACATCTTGGGGCCGTCCACCTCGAAGCTTTCGCTGAACTGGACCTCGGTGCCAGCGACGAGCTTCTTCAGCAGCGCTTTGCGCTCCTTCAGCGGCAGCTTCCGGAGATCGCGGCCATTGAGATAGAGCAGGTCGAAGGCCACCATCACGATCCTGGTCGACTTACCGCGCAGCTCGTTCTGCAGCACGGAGAAGTCGGTCGTGCCGTCTGGTGAGGGAACGACGATCTCGCCGTCGATGATGGCTGATGATGCGGAAATGTGCCAGGCGTCTTGGACCACCTTCTTGAAGCGCCTGGTCCAGTCGTTGCCGCGCCGGGTGTAGATCTTCACGTCTTCATTAGCGATGTGAGTCTGAACCCGGTAGCCGTCGAACTTGATCTCGTGAATCCAGCGTGTGCCGCTCGGCACCTTCTCGATCGGCGATGCCAGGGCCGGCGCGATGAAGCCGGGAAAGAGCGCCTTGGTCCCGATCGCCTCGGGCTTCCTACGCTGAAACGCCACAACGCAACTCCACAAACAATAAGCTGATTCAAACTGGCGCAATCGCAATCGTTCCGACGCGGGTCCGCAAATGGAACGGTCGATCATAAACCGAGTTGGCCCTCATCGACAGGGAGGCCGGAATGGCAAAGAACGCGAAGAAGCAGACCGCGCGCGGTCGCAAGCAGGACCGAGCGCGCGTCGCCGGCGGGCAGGATTACGAAGTGCGCTATGAGGCGAAGAAGACCGGCAAGTCGGCCGCATCGGTGAAGAAGGCCGTCAAGAAGGTCGGCACCAGCCGCAAGCGAGTTGAGCGTCGGCTCGGGTCGGCGATGAAAAGGTCGTTAGGAACGGCACCTTCGAAGCGACGTTAGCAATGTGCTGCTCGCGGCAGAGCGGCATCATGGATGAAAGTGCCCCGGCTCTTGCCCCCGAAGACCGGGGCACATTCTCGATCAGTTTGAGCGGCCCCGGCTGGCACCTCGCTGGGGCACCGAATCGGCCTCGGCATGTCCTCTCGCTGGGGCCGTTTCGCTTCGGGGAACAAGCAGGAGTCCAGAGGCCGTTTCGCGAGAGTAAACAGCCCGCTCCTTTGTCTCGGTGGCCGTCAGCCGCAAGCGCGTCGATCGTTGGCCGAGTTGCGGTGCCGGTCGGAGTTAGGGCCTGGTCGGCAGCAATCAACCGGTGCTCATTCGATCCCGAAAGCGCGCTCGTTCGGAAGCGGAATCGGCTCATGGTGACTTCGTCCCAGAAACGTGTCGGGCTTGGGCAACCCCAGCGCAGCGTTGGCTCGGGCGAGGAGATCGTCCGCTGACCTGCGCAGCCGTTCGAGTTCAATCTGCAAATTCGTTGGGCGGTAAACAAGCATTGCCGGCTCCGAATAACTGGACTGCTCGTACAGGATTGAGCGTAGGCCTGAATATTTCTCGGAGCAAGGGCTTAGATGACCGGCCTCGCCGCTCGGCTCGGATCTAATGGGTCGTGGGCGCGGATATAGTCCCAATGATTTGCATGTCTTCTTTCCGCACGGTTACGCGGCGTCCCGTCTCGGCAGCGATCTTTCGGGCGGCTCGCATCGCGGAATCCTCGTCCGTCAGTTCGAGCAGGATGATGCTGCCCGTTCCCGAGAACGCGTCAGGGTTCAAGAGTTCGATGATGAACAATGGTCCCCCCTCCGGACGATCATTTTCACCGCGCGTTTATAGCGGCCTTGACGCACCGCGATTGCGCAGGATCATCCGATCTCGCACGAATCTGGTTCGTCAGCGCCTGCGCTATGATCTCGGCTTTTTCCTTGGTCAGCTTCTCGGCAAAGGGGCCATTTTTCTTTATCTGTGCCGGTCCTTTGAGTTCGCTGTCGTAGACCATCCAGCCAATGCTTCCTTGCCGAACGAGGAAACGGCCTCGCATCGGGCGTCCAATAAATTCCATTGCAACCATCCACCTGTGAAACGCAAGTTCACCGATTAGCTTGCAGGATGGTGTGCTCCGCATTGAACTATGTGAATCGTTGCGATCAACTTTGGACAAGCACCGCTCGCGCTTTCCGCGGCGAACTGAAAACGGCCCCAACGAGGGGGCCGCCAACCCGAGCGATACGGGTTTTCTTCCAGGCAGTCGGGGGGCACCTTGGCTGACCAGAAGCGCCAATTAGACGCTCTTGTCCTCTCGATGGTTCCTTGCCTACTGCGCATATTTTGGGAGAAACTGGCGGTCGCACAGGAGCGTGCTAGCAATAGCTCCGTCGGGTCGCGCCCCGGCAATATCGGACGACTGGGCCTCAGCAACGGCGTTTCGGCGTGCTGGGGCCTTTTTGCGATTACCTAAAGGGGGCGCCATCGAATTGCTAGGAAGTCGCCATCTCGCCAGACGAGCTGACACGAACTTCGGCTAGCTAAGGGCTTCAAGAGATTAACACATGCAAGTGCCGGAACTTTCGTCGCCAGCATGATCCGGTGAACCTGCCTCCAACAACACAGACCGGAATCAGGTAGCGGCTCCAGCACCGGCCTCCCGGCCCCCAGAGGTGCTGGGGCCGTTTTTACAATTAAGGGGTAATCCAAGGTGCCGTCGGCGTTTGTCGCATTCCCCGGTAATATGCAGTGCGCTCTCGGACATGAGCGCGCGTGGGGACGGCTCTGGCGCGCACGCTAGCCCCGCAAAGCGCCGGAGCCGTCTCACGGCGGCGACGGGTGCTATCCTACATGAGATGGATCACCGGCTCATAGCGGTCCAGATGCGCGGACCGAGGCTGGGGCTAATAACCGGCTCGTGGTGATCGCCAACAGAGCCAGACGGGCCGAGCGCCGTCAGCCAAGCGCGGGCCATCGCCCTCGCTGAGGGCATTTTCTTGGGCCAAGAAAAAAGCCCGGCGCGAGCGTGGTCGGCTTTCTCTTGGGCGGATGCGAAAATGAAAGAGGCCGCCAACGGAGGCGGCCGTAGCCCAAATTGGGTCATTCCGTCATTTGGTCGCTCCAGATGCGTTCGCCGCATTTGCATTCCATGAGCCGCACGGTTTTCCCGCCGACAGGATCGAGGAAGGCACGGACGAGTTCGGAGATGTCAGAGCATCTGGGGCACTGCTGCCAGTTCATGGCTTTGTGCGGCGTCGTTCGCTGATCTAGAGTGGGCTGGTTCACTTCAGTTCTCGATGCGCTCTTAGTGGACTCCTTAAGTTACAAAGTGAACAGTTGTTCCTGGGTTGCGCCGCGAATCCTAAAAAGGCATGGAACACCTTGGAGCATGCTGTTCCAGCCAAAGGCCTTTGTTTGCCTCGAAAAGCGCTAGCTCTAACCGGAACGACCGAAGGCCGGCCTCGGCGAGATGGCGTCGCCTCTGTTCACGCACCAGGATCGCATATCAATGGCTCGCTGAGCGCGATCCAATAACGCTATCGTCTCTTCGCTGAATGGCTGGCTCATGGCGCAGCTCCTCCTTGCAGGCGGGAGCGCGCTCGGTCTTCAGCCACCGACGCCTACGGACAAAGCCTTCGCCGGTGATCGCGGGACAATGAGCCAGTGCAGCAAGCCTGGCAAGTTGATTTACTGTCCACCCGCGCCGGTCATCCCTTTCGGGACGACCGACGGCGAGCTTTGGGCCGGGCATCCCGTGCTAAGGGAGATACTGTCCTAATTAGGACACTCGACCGAACAAACGAGAAGGACCGGCAAATCCCGGGAAGACGAGATGACCAGGATGTGCAATTGGTACTGGCATTTCAGGACGAAACAATTCGGAGAACATCTTGCCAGCTTGGGCCGAAGAGGAAGAGCAGCGCCTGCTACAGATGATCCGCGAGACCGAGCTAACCCAGCGCGAGATCGCCCAGAAACTCGGCCGCACAGAGGCCGCAGTCAGCGCCCGACTGACGATAATGAGGAAGCGTCTCGCGGCGGGGAGCTAGGCTCGCTCAACAGCTTCTTCCCGCGAAGAATCTTCACTTAAGATAAGGCCGGAACCTAGATGGGACACGGCTCCTGACACGCCTAAGTAAATGCGAACACCAAGGCCGCGGCGCAAGCTCTCCATATGTTCAGGTTCAGTCACGACGATGGCGTCGAGTACAGCCTCATGGCGTTGGCGGCGATATCGTTCGTAGCGCTCATCGTAGGCGTCGGCGCCCTGTTTATGTGATGAGCCTGCCATCTCATGGATGATCCAACCGTCTTGGCCTCAGCGTGTACCCCCTCGCTGGGGCCATTCTTTGGGGCGCCAGCCTAACGGTGCTATCCCGCCGCCGAAAATCAAACCGGCAGCTCGATACCTCGCAGCTTGAGCAGGTCCTCGATCTCAATGGCCCGCCGGGCTTCGCGCGCTTTTTTCAGCAAATGCTCGCGCTCTACTCCGGGGGGAAGACCTGCCGCTTTCGCCCTCGATTCCTGAGCAAGCCGGTCAAGCCGAGCGGTGAGCGACAACGTTTGTATCGTCCGTTTGCGCCGTTTCTTTACCATGACAGTTCGCCTGACATTCCAACTAGCGACCGTCAGAACACCAGCCGCACGGGCTCGCATTGTCCTGGGATAATCTAGGCGCTCGAAATTTTTTCATCCGTTAGGAACTGACGCGCCGGTGCTTTTTGAGCGAACAGGTCTCAGCTTGAATTTCGCAGCGGGTGGTCAGCCACTTTAAGACCGGGCCAGATTGGCAGGTCGCCTGCCTTCGGGATGCTTGTCGATTGTCCGCTTCGCTGCAGCGATCGCTTCTTGAGTACGTTGGTAGGTCATTGTTCTGATGGTTTGGCCGCCGGCGATCGGCGTGACTTCGACCAAGAACCCACCGCCGGGTTGCTCGATAATCACCAATCGGTGCGCTAGATATTCAAATTCGTCAGTCACGTTAGTGAACTCGTTCTGGATTTCGGAACAAGCGGGTAAGGCCTGGAATGTTCCAATAGTGAGGTGGGACTTTGGGCGCAGCATGCTCTGCGACGGTGTCAGCGCTCTCCCGGCCACCAGGTTGAGGGCGGGTTCATGGCGGAGATCTTAGTCGTCCGCAGTACCACAAGATGGCTGCGCTTGAACGGGTAGCCGGAGCGTCGCGAGCACAGCTTGCAGCGCATATAGCGCTCCAGCTCGTGGATCGGCGTCCACTTCGGCCGCCTCACGATATCGAGCGCGACCGTCTGATGCGTCTCGCAGCCGAGGCATTTCACTTCGAGGTAGCGGAAACCGGCGTTGAGTGCATCGCCGAGCGCGGGCGACGGCTGGGCGGGCCCCTGAAAAGCGAGCATGCGGGCGTTCCATGCCCGGCAGGCCGCACCATCCGCCTCGAGCCGAGCCTCCTTGGCGCGCTCGGCCAGATGCCTGACCGTCGCTCCGAACAAGTACTCCCGAGATTTAGAGCCCATGCTGGTCACAAAAGCCGGATTCTCCTGTCGTTGCAAATTCCCAAGATATGGTCGCGCGGAACCGGTCCTGAGGACAGAAATCAGGCCGGTCAGTCGTTGTACTGGTTGCAGTCCGCGGCAGCGAGTCGATCGTTGTGCAATACGATCTGATCTCCGCCGTGGCAGCGATTTCAAGAAGACTCTGCAGCGGCCGCAACCTCGACTGCGAGCACCGCCGGTAACTGATCCGCCGACGCATCCTGCGCGTTTCAATCCGAGGCCCGCGTCATTTTCAGAAACAAATCTCCGGGCGAAACGAGCGCCCGAGTGTGTCATCACAACGGAATTGTTTGCTCGATAGACGGCACGACCCAGGATAAATTTCATGATTATGCGGGGACTTGTTTTCGTCATCCTCACGCTTTTCCCGGCAGGCGCAATTGCCAGAAGCTGGTTTCTCAATGGCGTCGGGAGCAGCGGCATTTATCACATCTGGGAGTTCGGCGACGACGGCCTGGTGTCGAGCCTGACGCCGGCGCTGTCGCCGCCCGATGGCGTTCTTCATTTGGCGTGGCCATCCGCGATCGCGCCGGATGCGCATACAAGGCGTCTTTATGCGTCAGCCTATACGACGGGCTGGTTTCAGCTGCGGCTCTGGACGTCGACGAACGAAGGAGCCTGGATTCCGCAGGGAATCGCCTTTCAGTCGGACGCGTCCGAGCCCGGCGGGATCGGCCCGGCGCAGGTGGTGTATGAGCCCGGAGCAGCCGAGCCGTACATGATCTATTACCTCGACCGCGCGGCGAAGCAGATCAAGCTGGCGACCAGCGTCGACGGCATCACATTCACGCGCCATGGCGCCGTGATCACCCCCTCACTGCCCGAGGAAGTGTCCGGGCTGTCGATCAGCTATGCCTGCCGGCGCGCGAACGGCGAATATGTCATCTTCTATCACGGCTACTACAACAACACGCAGAACGCCGTCGCGCTGGTTGCCACGGCAGATAGCCCGCACGGCCCGTTCACGAAGAAGACCGTCATTGCGCGGCCGGATGGTTTTGCGTCGACGCTTTCCGCCCACCGTCTCAATGCCACCGCCACCGCTGATGTCGCGGTGCCGTTGGGGATTCCGCTGCTGGTCGGCGGCGGCACGGCACGACAGGAGGCCAACGTCGCAATCAAGCAGGACGAGACGACGATCTGGTTCGAGCGGCCATTCGTGTTCGATCACGTTTCGGATCGCCTGGTTTCGGTCTCGCGAAACAAGGTGGAGCTGTCCTACGCCCAGGAGCAGCCGGACGGCAGCTGGCGCGGCGTCTTCTCGCTCTACAATCCAGACCCTGGCGTCGCTTCAGAATATACGACGGAGGGCAGCGCCCGATCCCTGACCGCGCCATGGTCGTATGCGAGAACCGGGTTTCGCTTCAAGCCATGGTATCGCGGCGGGGAAAATTCGACCGAGAACCCGACGCCGCTGCTCAGCAACGACGCGTGTTCGAGCTAGAATGGCAGGCGCATCGTGAACGCCGGCCTTAATGCTCCGGACGATGTCCCGCTTCAGTCGTGACCGTCCACGGTTCGGCTGCGGCCGACGAGGCAGCCGCTCGGCCGACCGAGAACCATCCGCTTCAGCCCGACTATTCGTGGAGCTGAGTTCCTGGAGGCCGTTGCGCAATCGAGGACGATCTGCCAGTTTTCAACCTTTAATCAACGGGCGATCCCTATCGCGGGCACAGGATGCGACAGGTCTGCCAGCGTGAGGCCAGGATCCGGACACGGAGCGCGTGAAGACGTCTGATGCCCGAAACAGGTGAATTTCAAGAATCCAGTTCGGCCGCCTTGCAGCGCGCTTTCGCGCAGGCCGTCGCGCTGCATCAGCGAGGGCAGCTCGCGGCAGCAGAGAAGATCTATGAAGACATGCTCCGACAGCAGCCGGACAACTTCGATTCGCTGCATCTGCTGGGCCTGATTTCCGCGCAGACCGGCCGCAGCGAGCGCGGCGTCGACCTGATCCGGCGCGCGATCAGGCTCAACGGCAACGTCGCGGACGCGCACAGCAACCTCGGCAACGCGCTGCGCGCGTTGCGTCGCTTCGACGAAGCGCTCGCGAGCTTCGATGTGGCGGTCGCGCTCAAGCAAAACCTTGCGCCAGCGCTCTACAATCGCGGACTTACGCTCGCCGACCTCGGGCGCCACGAGGAGGCGCTTGCAAGCTACGCTCGCGTGATCGCGCTCGTGCCTGACCATGCGGATGCCCATCGAAACAGGGGCGCCGCGCTGAGAAAGCTGCAGCGGCTAGATGAGGCGCTGGCGAGCCTGGACAGGGCGATTGCGCTCAAGCCCAACGACGCCGGTGCACACAACGATCGAGGCAACGTGCTCAACGACCTCAAACGGTTCGATGATGCGCTCGCGAGCTACGACCGGGCCCCGGGAATCGCCGGCGCGTGCTACAATCGCGGCAACGTGCTGGTCGAACTGGATCGTCTCGAAGAGGCAGTCGCGAGTTACGACAAGGCGATCGCGCTGCAGCCCGACTATGCCGAGGCCTACAACAACCGCGGCTCGGCGCTGTTCAGGCTCAGGCATCACGAGGCGGCGCTCGCCAGCATCGACAAGTCGATCCGGCACAAGGGCGACGATGCGGCTGCTTACGCCAACCGCGGCAAGGTTCTATCCGTTCTGGCGCGCTACCCCGAGGCACTCGCCGCCTATGACAAGGCCGTCGCGCTCAAACCGGACCAGGCCGACATCGAAGGCTATCGTCTGCACGCCAAATCCCACATTTGCGACTGGGCCGGCTTTGACGCCGAGTGCGACCGACTTGTCGAGTTGATCAGGACCCGGAACGCGACGACGCCGCCATTTCTGTTTTGTAGCGTTCCTTCATCGACCGCCGACCAACTGCTATGCGCCACGCGGTGGACCGCGAAGAATCATCCGCCGTCCGCAAGCCAGCGCTGGCGGGGCGAGCGCTACCATCACGATCGAATTCGCGTCGGCTATTTCTCGTCGGATTTCTGCAACCACGCGACATCGCTCTTGATGGCAGGGATGTTCGAGTGCCACGACCGGTCGAAATTCGAGACGGTGGCAATCTCATGGTCGCCCAACGAGCCCTCGGAGATGCGTCGGCGGCTGGAGGCGTCGTTCGATCGATTTGTCGAGGTCCGGGACATCAACGACGATGAGGTCGCCGACCTGATCAGACGATTGGAGATCGACATCCTGGTTGATCTGAAAGGCTTTACCGGGGGATCCCGCACCAGAGTCCTTGGCCGCCGGCCCGCCCCCATCCAGGTCAATTATCTGGGCTATCCGGGAACACTCGGTGCCCCGTTCATCGACTACATCATCGCCGACCGTACCGTGATCCCGGACCGCCATCGCGAATTCTACAGCGAAAAGGTGGTCGCTTTGCCCGACAGCTATCAGGCCAACGACGACAAACGCGTCATTGCCGATCGCGTGTTCACGCGCGGCGACGTCGGGCTGGCGCCGACCGGCTTCGTGTTCTGCTGCTTCAACAACAACTACAAGATCACGCCTGACATGTTCGATCGGTGGATGAGGATTCTCGGCCGCGTCGAGGGCAGCATGTTGTGGCTCCTCGAAGCCAACGCCGACTCTGCCGCAAATTTGCGAAAGGAGGCGGTCGCGCGTGGCGTCGCTGCGGAGCGCCTCGTGTTCGCACCGCGTATGTCGTCACCCGACCATCTCGCACGCCATCGCCTCGCCGGCCTGTTCCTCGACAGCACGCCCTACAACGCCCACACCACCGCCAGCGATGCGCTATGGGCCGGCCTGCCGGTGCTGACCATTCTCGGCGACACGTTTGCCAGCCGGGTCGCGGCGAGCTTGCTCCATGCGGTCGGCCTGCCCGAGCTCATTGCGGAATCTCCGGAGGCTTATGAGCGCATGGCGGTCGATCTTGCGACCCATCCTTCGAGGCTCGCGGCGCTCAGAACCAGGCTGGCGGCCAACCGGCTGACGGCGCCGTTGTTCGATACCAAACGTTTCACCCGGCATATCGAGGCCGCCTACACCACGATGTATGCGCGTCACCGGGCGGGCATTGCGCCGGACCATATCGTCGTCCCGGCGTGATCGTTGCTGCCTGACGGCAGTTGCTCGTCAGCGGAGCGCTGAGAGCGAAGTCAATCCCTTGACGTCCGGCCGGTCGAGACAATAGATGACAAACATCATATAACGACCCGACGCCCGGGCAGGTTCGAATCCCGGCCATGCCGGTTCGCACCAGGGCGCGACAGGAGAGCCATGCGTCGAATTGTTGTGACGGGCCTGGGGACGGTGTCGCCGCTGGGCTGTGGCACCGAACTGGTGTGGTCGAGGCTGCTGGCGGGGCATTCCGGGCTAACGGCATTGCCGGAATGGGCGGCGGCGCTGCCGGCGCGCGTCGCAGGACAGGTTCCTGACAAGGCCGGGGATGCCGAGGGCGGCTTCGATCCTGACCTGGCGGCCCCGCGCAAGGACCAGAAGAAGATGGACCGGTTCATCCTGTTCGCGCTGCTGGCAGCGGCTGAAGCCGTGGCGCAAGCCGGCTGGATGCCGGCCGACGCGCAGGCGCAGCAGCGCACCGCCACCGTGATCGCATCCGGGATCGGCGGGTTTCCCGCGATCGCGGACGCCGTGCGCACGGCGGAGAAGAGCGGCCTGCGCCGGCTGTCGCCGTTCACCATTCCATCCTTCCTGGCCAATCTCGCGGCCGGGCACATCAACATCCGCTACGGCTACAAGGGGCCGATCGGCGCGCCGGTGACCGCCTGCGCCGCCAGCGTTCAGGCGATCGGTGACGGCGCGCGCCTGATCAGATCAGGCGAAGCCGACATTGCGATCTGCGGCGGCGCGGAGGCCTGCATCGATCCGGTGAGCCTCGGCGGCTTTGCAGCGGCGCGGGCGCTCTCGACGTCGTTCAACGACACGCCGGCGCGGGCGTCGCGGCCGTTCGACCGCGACCGGGACGGCTTCGTGATGGGCGAAGGCGCGGGCGTCCTCGTCATCGAGGAGCTCGAACACGCGCTTCGGCGCGGCGCGAAACCGATCGCCGAGCTCATCGGCTACGGCACGACGGCGGACGCCTATCACATCACCGCTGGTCCCGAAGACGGCGACGGCGCCCGGCGCGCGATGGAGGCGGCGCTGCAGCAGGCCGGGCTGCGGCCCGGCGAGGTCCAGCATCTCAACGCGCACTCGACATCGACGCCGGTCGGCGATCTCTCCGAGTTGGAAGCGATCAAGCGCGTGTTCGGGCGCGCGGGAGGAATTGCCGTCAGCGCCACCAAGTCGGCGACCGGACATCTGCTCGGCGCCGCCGGCGGCATCGAGGCGATCTTCACCATCCTGGCGCTGCGCGATCAGGTCGCGCCGCCCACGCTCAATCTGGAGAACGCCGATTCCGCAGCTCAGGGCATTGACCTCGTCGCGAACGTTGCGCGGCGGATGGCCATCGAACACGCGATCTCGAACGGTTTTGGATTTGGCGGCGTCAACGCCAGCCTGGTGTTTCGACGGTGGTCTTGAGGCGGTCGCGTCAAAACAAGAATCTAAAGCCCCGTTCCGATTCCACCGGAACGGGAAAATCTCTCGAATTGCCTAACCGCCCGCCGCTGCGTTGCGCACGTCAATCCGTTCCCCGTCCTGCTTGCGGACGTAGAGATGACGTTCCAGCACGGATTGCATGTTCTCGAACATCGAATAGAGATCGTCGCAATAAACCGACGGATTGTCGAAACCGTTCTTGGTGGAGAAGCGGTGCGGAAGATAGCCTCCGCCGCAGGCGTTCATGAACTTGCATTGCCGGCACTTCTCGCAAAGATTGACTGAAGCATCGCGTGCGGCTTTCCAGCGCGGCTCGGTCCTGACGTCGTCGATCGCGTGATCGAAGATGTTGAACCGCGTGTTGGTGAAACCGTCACCCGCAATGCGCAACACGTCGTGGGCCTCCACCGTGCCGTCGGTCATGACCGTGCAAAGCTCGACCGGCTTGTGGCCGACACCTTCGGTCGGCGCGTTGTTGCCGATCAGGGCCGCGACCATGTCGGAAATGATGCGGACATTCGATGTCGGCGTCGTGCGATTGGCTTCCAGCCACAAATCGAAAAGGCCGTTATAGAACGGGGCAATGGGCGACGGCTTCTCGTCCACCGTCGCGTCGGGAATCATGATGTCGTAGTTGGCGATGCCGCACGCCGCGAAAAAATCCGCATACTCCTGCGGCGCATAGGCCGGGTTGCAGACCGCGAGGGCGATCACGCCGATGTCGCGCGATACCAGCATGCGGGCGGCGCGTTCCACGGCGGCATGGGTGCCGGTCCCTTGAAACGTCTTGCGGTGAGCGTCGTGAATATGTGCCGGCCCATCGATGCTGATCGCCACCGAAATATTGCGGGCCTCGAAGCAGTCGAGCCATTCATCGTCAATCAGGATGCCGTTGGTCGTCACCGCGATCGGGATCTCGCAGCCGGTCCGGGATGAAATGCCCTCGCAGCCCTCCGCAAAACGGTGAAAATTATCGACACCCCAAAGCAGCGGCTCGCCGCCGTGCAGGATCACGGGAAAGTCGACGAGGGAGTATCTGGCGACGTGCTGTTCGAGGCGCAGCAACAGCTGTTGCAGCACCTCGGCACTCATCAGCTTGGGCTTGTCATAGACGGCCGCATCGCGAAACCAGTAGCAATAGGAGCAATCGATGTTGCACCTCGCCGCAACCTTGACCAGCAACTGCGTGATCGGCTGCTCCTGGAACGCGACGGAATTTGAAGCGTCAACCGACATGCGGATTACCGGCAAGCTGCGATCGGCCTAGATCATGATGCGTTTCCACGGAACCGCATCATGATCTCGTCTGTTTGTTTGAGCATGATCATTTTGGAAAACCGGTTTCCACTTTTCCGGATCATGCTCTAGTAGCCCCTGACGAAGCCACCTCGTCGGAACGCGCCTGCTCCGGGATAATATCCGCCGGCCCTGCGAAATGCGCCGGCTCCCGGATAGTAGCCGCCGCCCCTGCGAAAGCCGCCCGCATAGGGCCCCCTGGCAAAGGCCCCGCGCCTGAAATAAACTTGAGTTGCCTGTGGCTGGTCGGAAACCACCCCCAGCTGGAAGCCCTGTACGTCTTGAGGGCTCTGTTCTTGCAAGCTCTGTTCTTGAGGGCTCTGTTCCTGAGCGCCCTGTTCCTGAAGGCTCTGCTCGCGCACACCACTCAGCAATGCGTCGATACCCTGATGATCGCTTTCGATTGTCGCACCCGGCCCGTGCAGTTGCAGCAGGCTCGCCAAGACCGTCAGCGTGATCGCCATCGTTGAGCTCCTTTTCGCGATATCGCAATCAAACGAAATGTCGGCGCGTGCCTTACGCCGGTCGAGCAACTGAAAGTATAGCAGCGGATTTGCAGCGGAGTCTAGGTATCGCGTCTGATGCTGCGCCGATCAGTTCGCGATGGGCGAACGACCAGGGCACGCTCTCGCGCGAGCCCGTTCCGAAAGACCTGCGCAATCGTTCACGAATGTGATCGCGGCCAACGGCACCGCAATCTGAATCGGGAGCCGCAGCCATGCGCGCGAAATGGCCGCTTTTGCGTGCCGAAGCGGGTCAGTTCCGGGTTTGCGGATGAGGGCTCAATGGCGCGCCAATCGGAACGAAACTGCGAACTCTTATGTGATTGAAACTGCAATGCGACCTTTAACAATACCCGATTGAGGCGTGCGTCCGCACTCACAATTCCCTGAGCCCATTGGAGCGCGATGACTTTTCTTCGAATCGTCATCCCGCTCTGGCCCTTTGATTTGACACGATCTTTTCGGACAACCGCTACACGCTTTTCCGGATCATGCTCTAGTGACCGGCGGAGCGTCGGTTCATTTCCTCAAGGGGCTCGCGCAGGGCATCGAACTGGGTACCGAAACCTTTCCAGTCTCCCGCCTTCAATCGCTCCATCGCCTGATTGTAGTGAGCGAGCGCCTGCTGCGCCGGGCTCGCCGTCCCGCCCGCAGGGGACACCGTTTCGGTTGCGTTTGAAACCGCCGGCACCGCACCGGGCTCCGCGAACAACGCGGCCAGGGCGTCAGCGAGCGTCTCCTTCATCACGACGTGCTCACCGTAGGCCGCGATCACGCGTTTCAGCTCCGGCAGGTGTCCAAGCTCGGCGCGCAAATAGAGCGGCGAGACATAAAGGATCGAGTTCTCGATCGGGATCACCAGCAGGTTCGCACCGCGTATCACCCGCGAGCCCATCTGATTCCACAGCGTGAGTTGTTGCGAGATCTCGGTATTCTGATTGATCCGTGCCTCGATCTGAAACGGCCCGTAGACAAGCTTGTCCTTGGGGAACTCGTAGACAATCAGCTTGCCGTAGTCGGGGGCGTCGCAACGCGCCGCGAGCCACGCGATCATATTGTCGCGACGGCTCGGTACCATGGGAAGCATCAGGAAGAACTCGGCCTGCGGCTCGCCGGGCAGCCGCATGATGATGTAATAGGGGGTCATCACCGAAGTGCCGTCGCCGCCCGGCTGTCGCGGAAACTGCCAGAAGTCCTCGCGGTTGTAGAATATTTCGGCCTGCTCCATGTGGTAGGTCTGATACAGCCGCGCCTGGATCAGGAACAGATTCTCCGGATAGCGGATATGCTTCTGCAAATCCGCCGGCATGGCTATGAACGGCTTGAACAGGTCCGGGAAGATGCGCTGGTAGGTCGCTGCAATGGGGTCGCTTGGGTCGATCAGGTAAAAATCGACCGTCCCGTTATAGGCATCGACGACAATTTTCACCGAATTCCTGATGTAGTTGAGATCGAGCTCCGGCACGGGCTGCGCTGAGGGGAAATAGGAGCTCGTGGTGTAGGCATCCTGCATCCAGAACAGCCGACCGTTGCTGACGACCAGATAGGGATCATGATCGAGCCTGAGGAATGGGGCGATCGTGCGCACCCGTTCCGTAATGTTGCGCCGGATCATGATCCGGCTGTCGGCCGTGATATAGCTTGAGAGGACCAGATTCGCGTCGTTGAAGTAGTAGGCGAACAGCGTTCTCCATCCCAATGCTCCGATCGGCACACCGCCGCTGCCGTCATAGGCCGCATAGACGTTGTCCTTCCCCTTCGGATAATCGAACTCCGGGATGCTGGCCTTGACGATGACGTAGTCGTCGCTCTCTTCGCCGAAATAGATGCGCGGTTCGTCGATCCTGGGGCCACCGTCGGCAACGGGCGGAATATCGCGCAAATAGAAGAACGGCAGTCCTTCCGTGCTCTTGCGGGTGACCGGGCTCATCACTGCGCCGTTGCCGTGCGTAAACAGCACGTGGCGGTTGACCCAGGTCTGGGCGTTCGCCGGCAGCAGGGAGGCCCGGAGTTCGCGGGCCGAGAGCATCACGCTCTGGTAGGAGCCGTCGAGCCAATAGCGATCGACGTCAAGATCGTGGAATTTGTAATAGGTACGGATCTCCTGCAGCTGCGCGTAGGTATTCGACAGCGGCAGCCAGTCCCACAGCCGGATGTTGTCGATGGTCGCCTTGTTCGCTTCCAGCGTCTTGAAGGTCAGCCTCTGTTCAGCGGCAAACGGCTTGGTTGCGATCCGGTCGAGATTGTAGGCCTGCCTGGTGAGCGCAATGTTGCGTTCGATGTAGGGCTTCTCCAGCTCCAACTCCGTCGGCTTGACGACGAAGTGCCGGAAAAGCGAAGGGACGAGGCTCGACAGCATGACAGAGCCGACGCCGACGAGGATGAACGCGGCGGCAAGAAGCCGGTAGGTGCACGCCCGCAAATTGGCCCATGCGATGAGCGCCGCGATGATCGAAAGCCCGATCATCAACCACAGAGCCGGCAGCCCCAGATGGACATCGGTGTAGCTCGCCCCGACCACGACACCATTGTCGCCGTAGAGCAGCAGATAGCGGTCGAGCCCATAGGACCAGGCTTTCACCGCGAACAGAAGGCCAATCAGCGCCGAGCCATGCGCGATCACGGTCGGCGAAATTGAACGGTTGTGAACATCGTATTCGATGTCGCCGCGCACCCAGTAGATCGCTCCGGCAAACAGCGCGCCCAGGATAATTGTCAGCAGCATCCAGTTCTTGATCGTGATATAGGCGGGTAGCGAAAAGAGATAGAACCCGATGTCCTTGTTGTAGAGCGGATCCTGCGCACCGTAGGGCACGTGGTAGAGAAACTGCAGGAAGATGTTCCAATTGCCGACTTCGCCTGCGGCAACCAGCACGGCGAGCACACCCGCACCGAGCGCGACAAACCGCGGCCGGGCTAATTGGTCGCGCAGTTCTACGAACGGATCGGGCGGCGCCGTAAAACCGGCGACCTTCCCCGGGGCGACTCGGTTCTGTAGCGGCTGCTGCATGGCAAACAGCACCGCCAGGACTCCGTTCAGCGAGAGGACGACGGTGGTCACCGCGAAGACGGAGAGAAAGACGATTGCCTTGGCGCCGATCGCCGTCAGGAAAACCTGTAGGTAGCCGATCGATGAAAACCACAGCCAATCGACCAGGAAGTCGCTCGCGAACGAGAGCAGGATCAGGCAAATCGTGATGACGATGGCCGCAACGATCAGCCTGACCACGCCACTTTGCCGTGGTCCTTTCCGGCCGGGTCCGGTAATCCCGATCGTCATGACTTCATCATAGCGGAAACGAGGGACGCCCGCCGCTTGTTTCGTGGTGGGGATTGCCCGCCAAGGCGCGATGAGGGCTCGAAGCTGCGTCACCGGGACGCAAATGAGCACAAGGCGGCAACTGCTCAGGCGGACCGCGTGATCAATCAGTCGTCGAGCAGGAAAGCTCCCGGCGAATGGAGCCGTATCGTAAAATGTCGTGGAATAGCGAACATTTGGCGCTCCCTAGGGAACTGAAACAAGATAGCGAATTCAATGCTTTACGGAATTGTTTGGGTAAGACACGCCTCATTGTTTTTCAAGGCGTTTCAAAATGACCGCCCAAACTGGAGAATGAGAATCGTAAGATCCCAGCTTACTTTTCCATGACTGTCGAATGGGTGAACTTCAAATATGGGAGCGAAACTCGAGCAGGCGGTCTTCCGATAGAGCCGCGGATTGGACAGTCAGCTTGAATACAGGAAGATCAATCCCCTTCCGGCAAGCTGTCTCCTATGTTCCGATGGTGTTTGCTCCAAAATCTGCCCGCGACGGAACGAACGATCGGTAGGCCCCAATCTTTCGGGGTAGGTCGGGGACCTTTCCCCCGAAGATCCGTTTTTACAATCTTTCGAGCCGGACCGGCCGCATGATCAGTTGCATGGTCGGCGTAGACCGCTGTTTGCAGCCGGCATCCTGCGCGTTCTTTTGTGGCGTTAATCCTCGCCTGCCACGAGGCCGGCATCACCGTGACTTTGCCAAAACCACTGACGGCCGGCGCGCCAAGGCGGACGGGCGTGTCGGTAAGCAAGACTTTGCGTATTTGCCGGAGGAAGACGCCTATCGCTGTCCTGCTGGGGAGCGGCTGCCATATCGCTATACAAATACAAACGAAGAAGACGGCAATATGCTGCGGCGCTACTGGACCGCAGCCTGTCAAAATTGTTCGCGCACGAGCATCTGCTCGAGGCTGTGCAGCAGCGTCTTGACGCAAACCCAGAAACCATACGTCAACGCCGGAGACGGTCGTTCCCGAAAGTAGCCGCCGAGATGGCTCTCTCGCTTCTGGCCTACAACCTGACACGGGTCATGAACATTGTCGGCATTAAGCCACTGATGGCCTCTCTGAGACCCCCCGGCTCCCGGCTGCCAAGACCGACATCCCTAAGGCCGCTTTTACACGACCAAGACCCTTGGCTGACCTCCCGCCAACTGCGGCTCCAGTCTGCTGTTTGGGTCGGAGCCGCCATCTCGTCCATGTCTGACCTGCCCCAACTGATAAGCTTTTGCAAAACCTCATCAGTCAGCCAACTGACTCCATTTTTGGACCAATCCCCTTACCAGTTTCGGCTAAATTGTCGGCATTGGCGGCGGATGACTGGCTGCTCAGCTCGGGGCCACATAGCCTACCACACCCGACCATCTGACATTCATCGAACCGAATTCGGTATCAACCATGACGAAGTCGTCGCCATGGTGGACATACGACCTCGAAATACGGCGCTCGACGTGGTCGTTCACCACATCGGCATCGGTCTTGCCATGCAATTCGAGAAACTGGCGCTTCTCCTTTCGCCCCATTGCACCGATGTAGAAATGCTCCGAGGCTGGCACGTTCCCAACCCAGGCACTTGGAACCGGTCGGTCGATCCGGTCGATATCGAGAACACGAAATAGGAGGCCACGCCGGCTCGTCGCCGTCCACGTCTCCTCGGCCTTGGCAAGCAAGCGAAGCCCCGTTTTCTTGTTTGCCTCAGCAATGGCCGACTAGATGAAGCCGAGCGCTGCGCTCGCACCGATAGCCCATGCCGGAGAGCCAACAAAGCCAATCCCGGTCGACACGGTACCGAGATTTCGGGCCGCTTCCGCCCGGGTCGCCGCGATGTGCCCCAATTCGTCGGCCGGATATAGCTCGATCCCCTGCACTTTCAGGGTTTGTCCCGACGTAAGCAACAAGAAGACCAGATCTGATGCATTTTCGTCGAGAGTCAAAAGTCGCCCTCCCTGGCCATACCCCGACGCCGAGAGTTCCGATGCCGGGGTATGAAGAGTGAGTTATCTGTGGGTGCCGTACCGGTTGCCAGTGCTGAAATTCCGATACGAGCCGCCCCTATGAGACGATCCTGATCCACCAAAGTAGGAACCGCCGTGGCTAGAGGTGTGATGACCCCCACCGTAGGAGACGCGGCCTCCGCCGTGTCCGCCGCCTCTGGCCTGTGCAAACGCCGTTGAGCAAAGCAGCGCGACTGCGACAATCACTATTTTCTTCAATGCAGTTCTCCTTGAACGCCCCAAAATCGAGACGAGGCCTCTAAATCCAAGAAGCGTCACTCAATCACAAGCTGAAAATCTTTCGCGAATATAACACTAACGTCTAGTGCGACGACGTGCCACGCTCTATTGATCTCGCCCCCTGGTTGCGCTCTAGTTTTTGGATTATGCGAGGCGGGGTTGTTATTTTGCTCTTGGGCGTTACGGCCCTCGGAGCCTATTCGATTGGTCGTCACGGTGCACCCACGAGCGCGCCCACGCCGCCTGTTGCGCGACAATCGACCGCCATAGCGACGCCTCTCGCCTTTGCCGCTTCACCGGTCGTTGCTGCGCCACCCAAGGCGACAAACGCTGCGCCACCATCATCCATCCCCAGCTCCGCACCGGCCAACGGAAGCAATCCACCTGACAACGTCCCGCCGGCACCCGAGCCCAAGCACAAGGTCGAGGCCGCTCTGACCGCCGCCGCCATCGTCGCGATCCTGATCAAGGAGAGCCGTGACCAGTATCACGCAACGGGCAAGCCCTGCGCGTGTCCTGACGACGTGATGCGAAACGGCCGAGCATGTGGCACGAGGAGCGCGCACTCGCGCCCTGGCGGGGCTGCACCACTCTGCTACGTGAGCGACGTGACCACCGCGATGATCGATTCATATCGGCAGCGGCAAGCGTCACGTTAAGGCTAAAGTAACTCATCATTGGGGACGCAGGGAGTATTGGATGTACAGGTTTGCGCTGCTTGTCGCGGTGTTCTCGTCTGGCATCGGCCTCGCTCACGCTGAGGACAAAGCGCCTCCCAGCCCGATCGACAGCATCACAAAGTCCGCTCGCGACTTGATGCCATCGATGCCGGCCGTCTCGCTGCCATCATTGCCCAATCTATCGCTGCCCGATTTTTCGGATGCGACCGGAAAGCTCACCGGTGAATTCAATGTCTTTACGCAGCAACTTGGTGAGGCGCTGCCCGTCCTCGAGCAGATGGGTTACGAGGTCACGACGTTTCGGGTGACGTGGGGCCTACCGCCAAAAGCTCGGCTACGCTTGAAGTCGAGCGGAAGCGCGGATGTTCAGAAGGTAAATTCCATCACCACTAAAGCGAGCGGCGGCGGCCTCTTGGTAACCACTCTGATCAGTAGCGCCGCGATGGCAAAGCGCATTCAAAACACAATGAAGATGGGAACGGCTTACCTCGATGTTGACTTCGCTGTGCCGCCCAAAATCAGCATGAAATTTATCGGCGCTGGTGCCAGCGAAAGGAGCGAGGTGCCTCGTGAGCTAGATGACCTAGAGATCGCGTGCAAATGATAGGCCCGATCGTTGCATGGATGGCCTTTCTCTTCTTGCCCGGCAAAGATGACCGGCGACGACGCTGGCTCCAGTCCGCCGCTCCTCCACATCAAAACATCAAAACGGTTGCCAACGAAGCCGATGGTGGTGAATAGCGATCCAGCCGCATTGATAAGGTCTGCGACCAATACTTATCAGTTGGCGAAATAACTCCTTGACGACCTTCGCAGCTGGAAGTGGGTGTGCTATCGCCTCGCCACCAAGCTCACCCGCCGATCCAATCCAGCGGGTTTCGATGACGGCGAATGCCGCCTTTGCCCATAGGCAAACCAGATGTCGCGGCCGTCCGCGTTGTGAACTCGCTGAAAGGACGTGAATGAAGCCGCGCAGCGGTTCATACCGAGTCACCATTCGCGGTGGCTGCTGCTGGCGTTGCGGGCATTGGTCACGCCCGGATCATGCTCAATTCGGAGCACCCTTCCTAGGCCCTACCGTTCTGGAAAAGACACTGAGCGCAGGCTGCAGATTGCCGCTTGAATCACCAAGCTCGCGGGTTAGTTCGACAATCGCGGCTGGCTGATAGCAATATTGTAGAGATTGCATATACGCAGAACTTACCGCAACAATTCATCTAAGACATTCTCGAAATATGCGGGATATGTTGCGATTGCCTCGCGCGTATATTGCCCGTTCGCTCTTATCCAGGCTATCGCCGTTCCATAGTCAACCACGTTTACAAAGCGAACGCCGAGGTCCTTTGCGATTTCGCGGTCGGCGAATCCCACCTCGTACATCCCAAGAGCAGCTGCTGACGCGAGACCGACCTTCATCTGCCGCTGCAGAAATTTGAACGCATCACGGAGCACGTCGTTTAGACCATCAGCAAGATCGGCAAGCGTCGCAATGATCATTGCCCCTTCATACCCGAATCCGCCCTCACAAAGCGCCACCGCATCTTCTATTTTCGGAATGCGACTGTTTCCTCCAATTCGGACATTTCGTACAGCCAGCATTCCAAGGATCGTTATGAAAGAATCACCCCGAACCCAAGCCTGAACGAGATCGGGTACGATGGTCGGATCGGAAAGCGCGGCAATCGTGCCATGCACATTGTGTTGCAGCATGACGGGTGTTACGACTTCGAGTAGCTGGCTGGCTTGGGTCGCCTGCAACAATACTGTCAGATTTGCAGTGAGCCATGCTCTCAAAGCCTGAACCGATCGAGGAGCAAGCGGTGACCGCCGGAGTGCCGCGCGAACATCGACCGTCTGAGCGCCGGCGAGTAAATTATCGGCGACGGCTCTGAACAAGTCTTCGATTTGAAGCTGCTTAGCCTCGTCCGCGAGAAAATGTGCGAGCGTGTTCTTTGCTAGCTCGACGGACCGTTCGGGCAAGCCCGGGGTTTCGAAGTCGAGATGCGCGAGAAGAAACGATGCGATGCCATGCACAATACGAGCACGTTCTTGCAGAAACCGTATGAAATCGCGAGCCTTTACGTTTGGATCGGCGGTGCGCGCTGCCTGCGCTAGCGCGTTCAAGGTTTGCTCGTCATCGGAAAACAGCAAGTGGTGCAACTGCCCCACGTCGACGGATACGGATTGTCCAGGCAAACGGCCGTACACGAAAGGCTGGAAGATTTCTGAGATGCTGCTGGCTGATGGCTCGGAATTTGCTGCATCCAGCAGCTCCTTTGCGCCAAGCCAGCGCCAGCGCTCCCTCCGTTGCCCCTTTTTATCAAAGACCGCGTTGTCTGCAAAGATTACGCTGCCTTCAGTGTGCATTCCCGCCCGTCCGGCTCTTCCGATGAGATTGTGGAAATCGCGTACGAGAATTCTATCTTTCCCTTGGTTCACGCTAGTCACGATCAGATATTTGATTGGGAGGTTGACCCCCTGCGCCAAGGTTGAGGTACAGACGACAAACTTGATCAAGCTCGCCTTCATCGCGAACTCGATGGAGAGACGAAGGCCGTGAGGCACGCTGGCGTGGTGTGGAAAAATCCCGAGCGCAGCCGATCGTGTGACAGCTGCTGCCGCACCCATTTGACGGCCGAAGAGGGCGGCGATCTTGGCAACCTCGTTGCCGTCCGAGACAGCGGCGGGGCCGGTGAGGTCCATGCCTCGTCCGCTCATCGTTGCCGCATCCTCACAAATCTTGGCGGCCGTGTCCTTGCGCCCGCAGAAGAGCGCGACGCTTCCTTTTGAGACAAGCTTGAGACCAAGGTACAGGCCGACCGAGGGACCGTCTTCTGCCTTTGGGAAGACCCGTGGCGTTCTTTCACGAGGCAAGGCCGGCAGCGTAATCGCCTCGATAACACGCGGAACGAAGAATTCCCTGTCTTCAGGATCGAGTGGATTTACGTATTCAAGGGCGCCAAGCGGGTTGCGCCACGTTGTAAACGCGATGCTGCGCGAAGTTGGCAACAGCCCGGTGCTGTCGACTACCAACTCCGGATTGCCCAGAAGCCATTCGGAGATGCGGGCCGCGTTGGCAATGACTGCGGAAATCAGAACAATTTGAGTGTTCGGGGCGAGCATCAATTTCAGCGAGGTGAGAAGCAACTCGTACGTCACCCCACGCGCGCCACTGTCGAATTGATGGCCTTCATCGTAAACTACAAGACCAATTGTCGCGGCGAGTTCAGGCGTTCGGCGCAAAAGATAAAGAAGCTTCTCCGGCGTTACGATCAAGATCGTCTTTCTGGCCCATAGTTCTTCGATTGAAAGGTCTGCCTGGAAGCTGTCCGTGGCTTCATTTATGGCAACATTGTCGGCCGCGAATGCTTGAGCCATGTCGCCACGAATGTCATGGCAGAGAGATCTGAATGGACAGACGATTACGGCTAGCGAGAACCTATCGCCGAGAAAGCCGCTGCGCAGTATCAGTTCAGTGGCGCGTGTTTTACCCGCGCTTGTCGGCATTTGGATAAGCGCGGACGTGCCGCTCAAAACACCTGCCCCGCAGATGCGTCGCTGCGAGGGCCACAGTTCACGAGGAAAATTTGGTCTGCTCAAAAAGGGCAACCAGCTCCCGGGCGGTAGACCGGATGCCCCGGGCAATATCGTCGCGGCTGCGGCTGCGATCTTCCGGCGGAGTATCGCTGCCGAAATGTCCGCGTATAGAAGTTCACGGCCGTCCCCCGTTTCGTAGGCTTCAGCGCGGATAGCGCTGGCGGCCTCAATGACTCCCTCCGATGCTCCGGTCCCAGCAAAATAGCCGGATAGCTGTGCGAGAACATTATTGGCTGCATCGGCGTAGGGGCAGTCCGGCATGTCTGAGTAGTCGCCGCGAAGTAGCTTGTACACCAGCAGCGCCAGGCCCGATCCGAGATGTGGTGGCGGTTCGGTGGCCTGGTTAGCGAGGACCTTCGAGCTGCCCGGATTATCCGCGAGGTAAAAGCAAGCCGATGCAAGGATCGGAAATTCGCCCTCGGTGAAGTTTTCAAGGCGGCTTTGAAGATAGGCATCAAAATACGTTCCGGCGAACGCGATTGCCTCCGGAGGCGTTTCCTCCCGCCTTGCATCCGTCGACATATCGGCGATCGCTGCCGCCGCGTCGCCGAGTAAGCCAACAGCCAGAGAAAACAATATGTCCGGCGGATGCGTGAGTTGGATATGATGCTCAAGCGGAACATCATATTCGTACATCTTCGCCTTGGAGCGCGTAATGGCGAGAATGTAGCGTGAGGTGCGTTCAGGCCTCATTGGCAGCTCGGTTATAGAGAGCGTGAACGAGCGCCATCAGTCCCGCTCCTGTCACGACGATCAGTTTCAGATTTGGCGCGTTGAAATGCGTCGCCGTTTTAACAGCGCTTGTCATTTGTGGATCAAATGTGGTGGTATCGTGCACGGCCGCAGCACCGCTTATGCGTTTGAACGGCTTGTCAGGTTCATTTTGAAACCGTGCGACTTTAGCAGCCTCCCCGTCCTCGCCGCGTTCAAAGAAGCGCTGCTTTAACGCATTTAGCGACGTAGCCTCGCGGAACTTGTCCTTGTGTGAATCGTCAATCGCGTCCTGTAACCGGCTCTTGGGCTTCCCGGAGGCTGCAGCCTTCGCCTCAAATACGAACAGCTCGTCCTTCGGATTTTCGGCCCCATCTTGGACGAACTTGAACCCGATCACATCGCAGCCCTTCGAGGATTCATTGCGATTAAACTTGCTGTCGTATCGAAATCTCCTGGGACACCAGTAGCCAAGCTTGTACTCGATGTAGTCGGCCACAATAATTTCAGCAAAGTCGCCGGCACGGATGCTGGGTCCCGGCTTGTCCTTCACGTCAGGGAACTTGGTAGTAGTCAGATATTGAGAGTTGCTGAGGCCTGTCCCGGCAACGAGCTTCTTGAGCATTTCGTCGTCGCAATAGTGCTCTCTAAAGTGCTTTGCCCATGCCGAAAGCACCTTCGGCTCGTCAGCGTGCTGCAGCTCCCACAGCTCGACTGTGTGCCCGTCTGCTGTCTTGAGGGTCTTGCCCGTATTCACGAGCCAATTCAGGTGTGCGGGCGCAGCCATCTTGTCTACACGTCAGAAAGCGGACCGAACAGGTACTCTATTACACGGTGTAGAGGCCAGTTTCATTCCGATATCCATTATTCCACCTTAGCGGCATTTGACTTCCCAAAGCCCCGCAAAACCGTGGCTTATACGATCCGGTTGAAAAAATGTTGAACATTTTCATGGTGCAAAGACTCAAGGAAAGCGAGAAGCTTTCGTTATCAATTATAGCCCCTGCGGACACACAACGGCTTTCACGCGAAGCTGGACTCCGCTTACCTCCACGTCGCGCTCTAGCGCGGTCGGATTCTGGCATCGCTTCTCAGGGTCGTAGACAAGGCAAATGAGCGTCTCCACGCCCGGCACGGTCCGATACCGACTAGCATCAATGATAAGCTCGTCGGCCACTTCCTTTTGCCCAAGGTTTGGTCGCGTCATTTTGGCTTCAACGACGATCCGCTCTCTGGGCAGGTGGAAGTCAACCCGTGATGATGAACCCGCATAGCTTGGTGTGACTTCCTCGGGCCGCACGTCATCGAAATGAAGCTTCAGGATAGCGTGCAGCAAGTCCTGAACGTCGTACTCGTCCTTGATGACTACCGGCGCTCGTTGCCTCTGGCGGATGCGTAAGCGCTCGGCGAACAGTGGAAAGCGGCGGCACAATGCGACAATCTGATCTACAGCGTTATCAGGTGAGCTAAGGCTAATGCGGTCGGACACCCGGTTCACCAAAATCAGAAGCGCCGCGGCTTCAGCCTCGTCGTTGATCCTTACAGCGCCCGAAAGCAGCCGTTGCAAGAGATCTTGCTCTAGGTCGCCGGCAACAACTCCTGCAGGAAGACCAACTGCAAAGTCGACGCAGGCGGCGACGACGGCTTCGTGCGTAGGCAAGCCACCAACGGCCACGGCCGCGACATTTACGGACTGAGCCTTATCCTTGTCCAAGAGGTTAAATGCCGCCAACGCAGCAAACCGAGACACGTTCGTCGTAAACTGGCCCTGCGTGAATCCACGCAAGATCGTTCCCGCAAGCCAGTCCCGATGCTCGCGCGGCACCTTCTCTGAGCAAAGGCCGAGGCTAACACCGAGAATTTCTACGGGGTGGAAGATGAACGAATTGCGGTCGACGGGATATATCTCCCGACCACGTAGATGCTCGATCTCATCCACCCACAACGCCACCGTATCCTCAGGCGCGAGATCAAGGACATACCCATACGCCGCCAACACCGGCGTGCGTCGCAGCAGCGTCGCGGTGGAATTACCGACTGGCCGCTGTAACGGGCTGCCGGAAAGCGTTGCGTCGCGCTGTAGTATCTTGAAAGCTAAGCCCGACGCGGCGGTCGGCCATGAGTCGGATGCTCGTAGAATTCGGTTGGCCTCTTCTCGAACCGCCGCGGTAATGCTGAGAACAACGCCATTCATAGGAACCAGCGGCTCCATTTTAGCTTCACTGATAGCGCCGTGGTCGAGAAATCTGGCACGTCCTTAAGCCGGCCGAGCAATTCTGCGATGCGCTCGGAGTAAAAGATCGTCACCGGGGTACGTGCTGGCAAGGTCGAACGCCACGACAAACTCGTGAACTTCAGCGTTTGCTCTGCAATGTAGTCCACGTCCTTAAAGGTAGAGTCCGGGTGGAGGCTGATAAGCAGCGGCGCAGGCAGCGGCGAATTGGCCCGCTTGATGAGCTTGTGCGAGTTCGTTGCAAGCAGACGCGTCGACTTTCCTATGCGCGCAATCGTGCCGCGCATAGGAGCGAATTCGCCTTTCATCACATCGCTGTCGCGTTTGATAGGTTCGCCCTTCTCTGAACGATCCATAATAATGAACGGATGATCGTGGGAGACGGTGACAAAGGCCATTTGGAGAATTTGCTCCGCACCGATCTCGCGAACGCACGCGAAAACAATGTTGCCTACATCGACGCGCTTGAGTGGCCGATGCGCATGGAAAATGACGCGTACGGTATCTCCTGGCCGCCAGTTATTTCGCGCCTTCAATTCGCGGAGCACCGACAACATGGAGTCTCGGACCATCTTCGGGTAGTCAGTGTAATTGCACTCTTTCGATACGTTGCCGAGGAGATAGGTACCGTCACCGCTGAAAACGGTCGTTATACCTACAAAGCGCTGCCGATCTTCGAAGCGGCTACCCGAGAACTCCGCAACCCCCATGCCGACAACCAGCTCATCGCTAATCGCCTTGTCTTGATTCACCGTCCAAGGTGTTCCGTTTAACTTCGCATAGACCGAGACTGCGAAGTTCTGAAGCGTGTATTGCAGGCTGCCCGCCATCTGCGTGACAGTGGGCATGCGAATTTCCTGTGCCGATATGCCCAGCGTTAACAACAGGGCTTTGGTACGCAAGTACGGATTTTGCAGGCCCTTCAGGTGAGCGTGCTCTTCAAAGAGCACAACGATCGCGCCTTGCACGTCATCGACCGCCGACAAGCGACTTTCAATAGCGTTCCGATAGGCCGCCTCCGAACCGGACCGGTCCGAAATCTGGACATGGACTGGACACATTACGAATTCGAGATTCACGAGGCCAAAAAGGTCCCTGAAGCCCTTGGCGAAGCCGCGGTAATTGGACCCAAGGCCATCGCGAAAGGCGCGCAAGAACGTCTCGACCTTTCCCTGTGTCGAGGCGGGGAACACGACCAAAAGCCTCGGCGACTTGTTGGCGAAAGTGGTCCGGTCAAACGGCCCAAATTGCGTAAGTCCTGGCCAGGCAAACGCGTTGCTTTGCGCGCCGGTACGGTCGAACACATAGTCGACGGGAGGAGCAATATAGACCGTCTCTGATGTGTCGTTATTAGCCAGAACGATGCGTTCGCCGATCCGCGCGTCCTGCCCAAGCGCAATTGGAAGTTTAGTCTTTGTCAAAAGCGTCCCGAGCTTTTCTACTACCTCATCAAAGTCCGGACCTAGTAGATACCCTGCCTGTTCATCATCGAGCGCCAGCATCAAAGAACGATACCGGCTCGGCCCCAGGATGGTTGCAAGGCACCGCGCAATGCTTTCTTTCGAGCCTTCGACCTTGACGTGGTCCGTCTCGATCGATGTCCCGTCGGTGCCTTCGGAGAGATGAGTGACGCTTCCTTCTACGCGCGCGATGCGCCCGACCAAGCGGCGCTTTCCCGGCTCGAGCTGCCGGCGGACGACATGCAACCCTATGAGGTCGACATTGGCCTTTTGAAGCTCATTCAAAGGTGCCGAAATATCGAACTGCATCTCTACGTTAATGAAGATGCCGAGCTTGGATTGGCCTTCCGTGGGTTCGAATGTCTTGGCGCTGAGCACAAAACGCGGGATGACAGTAAATTGGTCAATGAGCGGATGATCGATGCGGGCAGCGTTAGCGGCGGGTCCAATCAGTTCCGTTCGTTGCGCGAGAAATGTGAAGGGCCGCTGCCGGATCGCCTGATACTTCGGCAATGCCAACCCGATGACATCGTCGATCCGCGCGCGTAGGAACCAACCGTATTGCGACGTCCGAGCGGAAAGTTGCTGCCCGTCGACGTTCGGGCCACCAGCACTGAGTCGCAGATGGTACAGCTTGCCGCCGGCCCAGTGTACAAACCAGAATCCCCGCAGCCGTTCGCGCTCGGCCTTCACCTCGGCTGGGCTTGGCATGTCGCGGACCACGAAATCAATTAGGTCAGGGGTCTCAACTATGAAGCCGTTGGTGACCAGCGGTCGTGATCGGCGTGTGGTCTGAGCCATTCGAATCTCGGAAACAAAGGCTTAATTCTAGCGACAATCGCTGGTGGCGCATAGTTAGTCACCACCACTTGGAGTAACCCGCTGTTTATTAACAACTTCCGGCTGGAGCGCACTTGGAAGGGGCGAAGTCCTTACCCCTGCTCGAGAGTCCCGCTGCTTGCCGGCGCATGGGTGATGCGGACGCATTGTGAATAACAGGAATACGGGACACGTGGAATTGCCCGCGGGCGGACAAAGGGGCTCGAACCCCGATCCAGCATCTTTGATCTCTTGCTGTGAGAATTAGCTAGCTTTTGTTAGATTCCTTATCAGTTACGTTGCGCTTTTCATCGTATCGGCGGAGCGCCTACGCTTGCATCGTCTCAAGGTAAGGAGGAGCTCCGCATCCTCACCATCGCCAGAGCGATCTACACCTTCATCATCCAGCGATTCGAAAACGCTGCGTCTCTCTTCGATCCGGAGGAGGTTGAGGCCTAAAACGGGCCCTCAGGAGGCCAACGGTTATCCACGATGAAAACCCCCGAATCTGGGGTTTTACCGTCCGGGAACGTGATTCCATTAGGCGGAATCACGAGGAATCGGCCATATTGGACGCGCGAAAACAAAACAGGAACCCCGCATAGAGGGTACCGCGACCACGTGAACTGAACGGATGCCGGAGCGATTCGCAATGTCGTTGCAGTTGGATATCCCCGACGAGTTGTTTGATCCGAAGCCCTTCTACCGGACCCGAGATTCAGCCCAAGCCGTCCTCCGCGAAATCAAGGAGCACATTAAGACTACCGGTGAGCCGCACCTGTGGCGCCACCACACGCATTCGAAGCCGGTGACAGGTTCCCGCATCGTCTACATCGGCGAGTTCGACCTGCCCGCCAGCCATCAAGCGCCCGACCGCCACGCGCCCTGCCCGTGCTGCTCGCCCCGGGCGCCCAAGTTCTCCCGCAAAGGCAAGATCGCCTGGTTTCCCGACGAGCATATCATCCGCATGATCGGGCCTGAGTGCTTCCAGACGCTCAACCCCGAAGGCCACTGGGAAGCCGTGGAGGTCTTCAACCGCGAGGAAGCCGAGCGGCGCACCATTGCATATTTGGTGACGAACCTGCATCTCAACGTCCACGCCCGCGACGTTATCCGGCGCGCCCTCCCGGCCCTGGAAGCGATCGACCAGGTGCACACGACCTTGCAACGTCGCATCAATGACGTGCTGCGGCTCGACCTTTGGCGGCACGTCGGCCGCGGCAGCCTCAGCGTCAACGTCGAAGGGCGACGCATGAAGCGCGTCCGCGGTGGCGCACAGGAGGTCGAGACCTTCATGGACGTTCGGGAATTCACTGCGTTCCCGGGCTCTCACATGTTCAGCCCGAAAACGTCAAGGCTTGCCTCCCGGGCGGACGGTTGCGCAAAGCGGCTCAGCCTCATCGACTTCGGCGACGAGGTGCAAGAGCGGGTCCGTGGCATGACTACCGAGGAGCAAGCAAAAGCGGCCCGCATCCTTTCCAAGGGGATTTCGGCGGCGGCCGATATCTTCAAGGAAGCGAATGCCATCCGGAGCGGGTTCGGGCCGATGAGCATCGCCAACCTCAAAGGTTGGACGAAGCATGCCGGTTGCCCGATCCGGCTTTTCATCTCCGGAGACGAGAGCAGCTTCTACATCGGGACCGACGAGCAGCACGAGCTGCGCATCGAGATCCCGCCGACGTTCTGGCGGACCTTTGGCGAGCTGCCGACGATCTTGACCGTTGCAAACTGGAATGAGGACTGAACTGGAATGTTAGCGTTTATGAGTTACCAGACTGCCGACCGCGAAATCGCCGCGGGCGTCGCTCAACTTCTCGGCACTCTCGGCGTTCAGTCTTTTATGGCCCACGAGCATATCGAAGTCTCCGTCGAGTGGCGCGACGAGATCCTCCGTCAGCTCGGCTTGGCCGATCTTTTCGTGCCGATCTTGAGCCAGCGGTACTACGCGTCGATTTGGTGCAAACAGGAGTCCGGGATCGCAGCCTTTAGGCGTATGACGTTGATCCCGCTCTCCTTGGACGGCTCAATCCCCCAAGGCTTTATCAGTCACGTCCAGTCATCGCTCCTTCAGGGCGGCCAGGCCACGTACCATCAGCTTATGCGCGGCGTAGCTTCTCGGGACATCCGTTTTGCTATTGACGCTGGAATCAGGCTTGTGGCTGATGCGCGCAGCTTCAGGCAAGCCGAATATCATTTCGAAGCCGTTCGCCCTTATCTCCGCGGCGCGAGCGACCAGCAGGTCATTCGCTTACTGACGGTCTCAGCCCAGAACGGGCAAGTGTGCCACGCCAGCCTATGCGCCCGTGACTACCTGCCGCCACTCATGCAATCGCACGGGCACTTGTTGCCACTAGATGTGCGCGAAGGGCTTTCACAGGTATTAGCCCAATATGCAAACCCTCCCCCGACGGTGCGTTAGTAGGTGCACATGAATGATTTTTTGGACCTCGATCCATACGAGGATTTGCCGGATGATCCGGAAGAGGCCTTCCTTAAGCTGGAGGCCCACTTTCACGCCGAATGTGATCGGCGACTGAAGGCCGCGACGCAAGACGACCGCACCGATGTGATCTATGTCGACTATATAGCGCAAGTCTTGGGAGCCATCAACGCGCTTGAACTGCAAGGTGAGTTCAAGAGCGAGGCCCCCTCAATTGAGGATGTGAACTTCAACACATACCTCAACTTCAACAAGGACGTGATGCACTACCGCACGATGCTCCGCATCCGGCGGAGCCAACGCGATCAGGGATACTCAGTCCAATTTGACGAGACGGCGCGGCGGAAAGTCCACCACCACCTCGACCAGGTGCTGGAGATCTTCCAAAAGCTCGACATCGATGACCCCAAGCGAGAAAAGCTGATATCGCGGCTCAACGAGCTGCAAAGCGAGGTCAATCAGCGCCGGACGCGCTTCGACCGGTTCGCGGCATTGACCATGGAAGTTTCCGGCGTGGTCGGCGACGCAGTCGAACGGATGAAGATTATCGACATCCTTGATGCTATCGGTCGCGTCTTTTGGGGCTCGCAGACCGAGAAGCAGAAGCAGCTCCCGGCTCCAAAACAAAAAAAGATCGAGCCGCAAAGCCGAGGGTGGAGGAGCGCAAGCAGCCGTCCGAAATGGACGACGATATTCCCTTCTAGCTATTTGCGCGGCGGCACCCGCTTGCCCATGTTCTTCGCTTCGTCACCGTGGCCGAAAATGGGAGAGCAGACGCCACCCAAAACGTCTAGGGCAATGCGCAGATCTTGCTCCTTCGGCGTATATCCCGATGCATCGCAGCGTCGCCCACATCGAGCGTGGCCCTCATCGCCTCGCGTTGAAGCGCTGATATGAACCCGCCTTGCTGAAATGCGTCCAGGTTCTTGTTAAACGACCCCTTATCCCCGATCTTGAATATCATGATCTGCTCTAGCGCGGACCGAATGCCCATTGCAGCAAGCCGGTACTGCTTGGCGCCTACGGCGCGATAGACCTCGTAGATCAAATCAGGTCACCAATCGTTTCCTCGACAGCATCCAGGCCCAGACGCATGTATTGCAGCCAGCGCGGCTGGTGACGGGACACGGGAGACGGATAGAACTGATTGGTGACACTGCCGTCGGACAGATATCGAGTTTGAATTCCCATCGAGATCGTATCGCACCCGCGGCACGAGATCATCGCGTATCCGCGCTCAAAAATCTCAACTGCGCTCGCAGCATGCTTTGCGGATAGATATGGTCGATGTGGGGAACCGAGTTCATCCTCTGCCTTTTCTCGCGCTCAAGCGGCAGGCGGCGCTCCCGTGACAGGAGGTGTTGGAGTTGCATCGGCCACCTGAGTCACAACGTCGACCTTCTCTCGCGCCGCCGTTTTCTGAAGCTTCTTCACGTACGCCACCGCGGCTGCCCCCTCCTCGCTGTCGATAAGCTCGCGCTTTACGATTTCATTCTCCAAGAGGGAGGATAAGTATTCCAAATCCAGCCTAATGCCGGACAATCGCCGAACCTCTTTACGAATGGCTTCGACTATTTTATCGGTTCGCAGTACGGCTGCGACTGTGTACTTGCTGCTGGTCTGCTTCTCGTTCAGCAGCTCCGACAATGTATCCTTCGAATAACCTTCAGAACTAAGGCTTCCGAAGCAGCCAATGACGTCATCATTCTTGCAGTCGCAAGCTAGCACGTCGATCTCGAATACCAGCGTCTTCTCGATCGGCTTCGCGAATCTCAAATTGTATAGGCGCCACGTCGCTCCGTTTGAGAGCACCACCCAAGAGACACCCTCATTCGCCGCGTAGTCTATGGCTTGCTTGACGTGAGCGTCTTTAAGCTCAACACCAATCGCTTTCGCCTCGATCAAGAAGCGCTTCTTGTTGTCGACCGTTACAACTCGGTCAACGTACGTACCGCGGATCGCATGTTCGCTCGAGACTTCCTTGTATTTGTCGTAGCCCAAGGCATCCGAGAGAAAATCGGTAATAATGGTGACCGTATCGGCTTCACCGATATCTCGCTGCCTCGCTGCCGCGAGTACTTTTTGGTATTTCTTGAGTTGGGTCGATATACGCGAGGAAACCTTCGCTGAAATTCCCATAGCCCTACCCGCAAAGATCTGTCTGAAAGCGGCTAGGATTCCGGTATTTGGCGGCTCGCGCAAGAGTTTAGTAGGCCTACTCGTGCCACTACGGGCTCTTCGGACTTCCCTTTCGCCTTTAGTCCAATCTCGACGCCAGTCGGTGTTGCGCAATCGCCCGAGCAGTCCTCCCGATGTGGGGCCCATTCCTTGGGGATCATTTCGCGTTGCTATTGACCGTTGGGAAGCTTCCGGCCAAGATAGAACGAAAAGTGAACAGGATTTTTGAGATGACTGGGCACCCTCATGAACCCCACGTTGTCTGCCCGAAATGCAGCCATCAGATCCCGCTGACCGAGTCGCTCGCGGCTCCTCTGCTAGAAGCCGAGCGTCGCGAATTTCAGCAGAAGTTCGTTGCGAGAGAGGCTGAATTCGCTCGCAGAGCTGCAGATCAAGCAGCGAGTTGAAGCCGAACGCAAGCAAGTCGTCGCTGCCGAAGGCAAGAAAGCACGCGAGGAGGTGGCAGACGATTTGCGTGCGATGGAGCAGCGTTTGCCCACGCCGGCACGTGCTGCGAGCCTATTCACCCGCCCCTACCGACTGAGTGGTGTGGACCATCAACCGGGAGCATCTATGTGGTCCAGAGCGAGCATCCGAGCCGCAATGCTATGCCGCAAATCTTGGCGGATAACCATAGGGACAAGGGACGGAACGTCTCTCGCCATTCGCGCAGGAGGTGTAATAGAGTGTTAACTATCAAGGATTGCTGAAAAAGGTCCCTGTTGATGCGCCGGGTGGCTATCGCGCTCACCGTCTTGTTTGGACTCAACCCTGCCTTGGCGGCGGAGGTTCGAGGACCACCGCAAATTGTCAACGCCGACACCGTCTATATCGGGCAAACCAAGATTTGGTTTAGCGAGGTTGATGCGCCCGAAACCGAGCAAATCTGCCTCGATTCTGCAGGTAAGAACTGGAACTGCGGGTTAGAAGCAAAAGAGCGGCTTCAGGCGTTCAGCAACAACCGTGAATGGGTCTGTCAATTGTCTGGCCAGGACGTTTACAGGCGCTCGCTGGGCGTCTGCACGATAAACGGCGAGAATGTTTCCCGGTGGCTGGTCCGAAACGGCTGGGCGTTGGACTTTCGTAGGTACTCCACGGATTTGGTCGCTGATGAGGACTTTGCACGCGAACACCAGCGCGGCCTTTGGAGCGGTGCCTTCATCGCTCCATGGGATTGGCGCCACCGCAACCCTTCAACCATTGTCCTGGGCGCTCTCACGGTTCCTAGCAATGCAGAGCGCGGGTTGATCGCTCATGCGCCAACAGACGAGGCACCCCATCCGTCCAACTGTGTGATCAAAGGGAATCTGGCCAGCACGCCCCAGTGCATCTACCACCTTCCAGGCGGACGCTTTTACGATCGGCTCAGCATGCAGCCGACTTCCTCACGCCGATGGTTCTGTAGCGAGGCCGAGGCCCAAGCGGCCGGGTGCCGCAAGTCAAAGCTCTAGTTGCGGGCCAGTAATGAATCATTCTGAAATCCGATTTTCCCCGATTGCGCGGCTGCGGGCGCTTCTTAACCAGCCGACGCATGACTATCGGCCCGCGACGACGGTCTTTCTGGATCTCAACGTGGACCGGATTGCCGACGAAATGAATCTGACCAGCCTCGGCAAGGAGCGCGGTTCGCAGAACCGGCCGGCTTCTGATGCCCAGACCTTGGACGACGTCGAACATCTGATTGTCGAAAGGATCGAGGCGCATAAGCAGGATTCCCATACTATCTATCTGGACCACCTGCATACCTATGATGAACGGATCACCGCCCTCAGTTTTGAAGAGCGTTTTGCCGTTATCCAGCAGGCTGCGCCCGAAGCCGTTGGCGATTTCGAGGCCGAAGCGACCATGGGCCGGGATGAGTTGTTCACGCACCGTCGCCGCCTCAACGAATCCGAGCTGGAACGGGATGCATTCCGGAAGCGGCATCACCTCGAGCGACCGGCTAGGTTGCTAAGTTCCGGCACGCTCATTCTGAAAGTCGGTCTGCTTGCGATCCTGTTTGCGATCGAGGTTGTGGTCAACGCCGGCTTCCTCGCGAAGTCCAACACCGGCGGCTACATCGGCGCTGCTATCCAGGCCGCAACCTTTGCTGCGCTGAACATTCTCGCGAGCTTCCTTTGGGGGCTGGTGCTGATCCGTCCGGTCTTCCATCGAAACGTCCTGCTCAAATTGGTCGGGGTGGTGTTCTTTCTTGCTTACTTGGCGTTTGCAGCTGCGCTGAACCTGACGCTCGGGCATCTCCGAGAGATGCGCCCCGAGCTGGAAGGTGACGTCGGCCAAGTTGTCCTGCACCGTCTGCTAACGTCCCCGCTCGACCTTACCGATGTCAATTCCTGGGTCTTCATCAGCATCGGGCTGGTGTTTTCACTAGTGGCGATGGCCGACGGACTGACGTTCTTTGATCCCTACATCGGCTATGCTGGTTTGGAGCGCCGCTGGGTCGAGGCCAGCCAGCAGTTCACCAACTTAAAGAGTGACCTGATTGAGCGGCTTCGGGACATTCGCCAGGATTCAACCGACGTGATGAACGCCGCGTCGAGCGACTTATCCAAACGTCGCGCCGACTATGACTCCATTCTTTTAGGCCGGAGTCGCCTCAGTCAGCGCTTCAACCAGCACCAGAACCAGGTCGAGCAGGCTGCGCGCGCGTTGCTCGGGATCTACCGCGAGGCCAACCGCAAGTCGCGATCCACACCAGCTCCAGCCTATTTCGACAAGCCGTTTACACTAGAACGGATCACTTACGCTGCCGGCGAACCGGATTCTACTGCAAGGGAGCGGCTGCGCCAGATGATCGAGGAGACCCAGGGGCTTCTGAAGGAGCAGGTTAAGGCCGTTAACGAAGCATTCGAACGAGCCATGCGCTCATACCGCGAGATTGATCAATTCTTCCCGGAGGACAAGAATGGCTAGAACTCGTCCCCGGAAGCGCAGCGCGCCCGGTATTGGCTGGGCGGGTGTGACCGGAATTATGCTTCTCCTTCTGGCGCTCTCCTGCGGCGGTGCGATGGCCTACATCTACCTTTTCGCGGAGAGGCCGCCGGTCCTGGATGTGCAGAGCCTCTGCCCGGTGAGTGGCCCGCAGGGCGTGACGGTCGTGCTCGTCGATACTTCCGACGAGCTACCCGAGACCACGCGTCGCGAAGTGCTGGGCTTGCTCGATGAAATCGCAACCACGCTGCCTCCCTTCCATAGGCTCGATGTTCGCGTCCTCGATATCGCGGGACTTAGCAGCCGATCGATATTCTCCAAGTGTAATCCCGGCGATGGGGCAGGTTTGAGTGAATGGACCAACAATCGGGAACTGGCCAGGAAACGCTGGAATGACAGCTTCCGCAAACCTGTGAGCGAAGCGATAAAGAACAGTGTTAGCCCCGCAAGAGCTAACGCCTCGCCCATCATGGGTGCGATCCAACACATTGCGATTGACGAGTTCGCCGGAAATGCGAGGCAAGACGTTAAGAAAACTCTTTACGTGATCTCAGACATGATTGAGTCCACAAGGGATTACAGTCAGTACCCTCGCGCCGGAGATCTGTCGTACCTGCGCTACAAGCAATCCGCTGGCTACTTGAAGTATCAAACCGACCTTCACGGCGCGACAGTGTTTGTTGAGCTGGTCACGCGCCAGCTCAACGGAAAGCCTGTGGTTGACGACCTTCAGCTCATGAAGTTCTGGCAGGAATGGATCTCTGATAACCGCGGCAAGGTCGGCTTCATCAAACGGCTGCAGGGAGCATAAGGAGATGGCTCCCAAAGGTACCAACAAGGGCCTGCCCCCAGGCGTCCTGAGCGGCATGCTGTTTTTTGCGGTTGTGCTCGCCGGCAGCGGTTACATCATTTTCTCAAAGCTACATGATTTCGGCGCCGTGCAAGTGACGGCCGTCCCGGTCCTGATCATGATCGGCTACGCGCTCATACTAGGTATGGCGCGCTTGTTTCGCCTACGGGACGATCAGTCTGGCGATAATCTTTACTACATGGGCTTTCTGTTCACATTGACCAGCCTTGCTGTCTCTCTTTACCAGTTTTCCTCCGACGGGGCCGCTGAGCAGATTGTCAAGAATTTCGGTATCGCCATTGCATCTACCATCGCAGGCATCGCATTGCGCATTTTCTTCAACCAGATGCGTCGCGATCCAGTCGAGGTTGAGGCAACAGCGCGGATGGAACTGGCCCAGGCCTCCCGGAACGTGAAGCGGGAGCTGGAAAGCACCGTTCTTGAATTCGGCTACTTCCGGAGAATGGCCCAGCAGTCAATCAGCGACGCGCTCGACGAGGTTAAGGAAGCTCTCGGAGAAACACGCAAAGGGCTAACCAGCGAAATGGAGGGCTTCGCGGTTGTCGCCCGCCAGCCGCTCGAGGATGCGTCGAAACGCTCGGCCGAGGCACTCAACATGATGAACAATCACGTTGTGCGGACCCTTGAGGCCGTTTCGAAGCAGCTGACCGAACAGGGAGACCGGTTGACGAGGAGTACGGGGGGCATGGTCAAGGCCATCGATGCCGTGGTCGGTAAATTGGCATCCCTCCAAACCCCGGAACAGGTCATCGAGATCAAGCTCGCGCCGATGATCCAGGGCCTGACGCGGGCGGTTAACTCTTTCAGCAAGAGCAGCGAGACGCAGGCCAAGGCAATTGACGAAAATCTCCGGCAGACACAGGCCCTTGCGACGGCGCTGAATGAACTTACGAGCGAACTCCGCACCGAGAATGCAGAACGATATGCCACCGGCCCTTGGGGCCGCGGCGACAACACGTAGGCGACAGTCGTGTCAGTCACGGATGGTCAAATCACCCGACAGGGATCTTCGTATCGCCAAGGGTTGGTGCTTGGGCTCACGATGGCGGAGATCATGCTGCTTCTGGTGTTCTGCCTACTCATCGCCATGGCCGCTTTCTTGCGCAAAGAGCAGGTGAAGCGAGAAGAGGCGAACAAGAAAGTCGAGCAACTGTCGGTAGACAATCAGCGAAACCAGGATCTTTTGGAAGCCCTCCGAAACAATGAGACTCTGGTTGAAAAGTTGAGAACTCTCACGGGGACTGGCGATCCGGAGGCCATCGATAAGTACTGGCGCGAGCTCATAGACAGCCGTGCGACCGCAGATGAGTTGCAAAAATCCGGGTTGTCGCTGAAGGAGGTGCGTGACCGGATTGCTGAAATCAAGGCGCTGCGTGCAAATGGCATCGACGTCGATAAGGCGATCAAGGATGCGAACGCGATGGCTGCCATCAAACGCGCTATGGTTAAATCGGGTGAGCCGCCTGCATCCACTCAAGTTATTCTTGATGCGCTTGCTCGCAGTGCTCCAGGAAGCAATTCTTCAGGCCATCAATGGCCACCGATGATCAGTTTAAGCGAGGCCGAGGGCTATTTCTTCAAGAGTGGCAGCGCCGAGCTCACGCCAGAGTTCCGAGATAAACTTCTCAACAAAGTACCGGACGTTCAAAAATTGATCGATCAGTACGATGTGGACGTCGTCGAGGTGGTCGGTCACACCGACGAGCAGCCGCTCGGCGCGCGCCCGTCCAATCTCGATTGGAATTTGGCTTCCGTCCTTAAAAATACAGCAAATGTCGGCAGTCTGGTTCCAGCAGATAATGCCGGGTTGGGATTGGCTCGTGCGGTCTCAGTCGTTAGCGTACTGAGACAAAGTCCGCTAATAAAATACAAGCTCATCCCTCTCTCCGGAGCCCAACTTGTGAATACGGATGAGACACTTGCCATTCAGGGAATACCTGCAAACATAAAGGAACGACGCCGCATTGAGATTCGGCTTCGCAAATCGGATGTGCGCGAAATCGCGACCAGCGCTGCTCCACCTTTGATGCCGCCCTCCCCGAAGCGGCGACCGACCGCAAAGCCGGCGCCATTGTCACTCCTACCAAAGCAATCGGCTCCTCCCCAAACATGGAGCACGCCCGCAAATTGAGGAACGTTCTGTCCTAGCATTGGCGTGCAATGCGCGACCTAAGTGATAAACTTTCAGCGATTTTCTTATCAGTCAGCGAGACTTCATCTGCTTATCAGTCGGTTTGAACGGATCCAGCGAAGCCATATCTGGAAGATTAGCGCCACCCAAGCGAGCCCGCGTACCTCACCGAGGCACGATTTGTCGCCTGACAACGGCCGGAACCGTTAATCTCTAGTCTGACAGCACCGCCGCGCGGACTATTGTCACGATTGGTTGGCGACGCTCTCCCGCGCGGTCGACATGACTCGGGCATTAACGTCAGGACTGCATCAGGCTTGCATGTGACAATGCACACACAGGCCAAGGGCTACGAGGTAATATGCGATGAGGGCATTCTCGATTTGGACCATTTCAAAACTCGTCTCAGTGTTCCGATTTGCACTCGGAAGCCGCCGATTGTCCCACGAGCGAGCACGCTCCGCTTTCACAGTAGAAGCCTTCGCTTATACTAATAGCAGCGCGGAAAACACTCGACGCGACGCATTGATCGCGTAAGGGAAGAGTTCGAACCTCGCTGGGTGGAGGAAGCGATTCTTACAAAGGTCCGTATACTCCTCCAAGGTTAGTAACGTTGCCATCGCCGCGCAAAGCTTCGACTGTTCGAATTTCGAGGTCGTAACGTCACCAGAAAAATTGGCTGCCTTCAGACCATCGGAAGGCCCGCATGGACTTGGACCATCGACATATGCATGCCACTCGGATCTAGATGGCTTGGTCTTAGCATGGCCAGAACGCATCTCTCCCCAAGTCTGGTTTCGCGTGATATGCCTATCCGCCTGTCTGCTGCCGCATCGTTGGCTTTTCCGGACGGATCGATGACTGCTTCTGGCCTGCGACGAGAAGCACGCCGCGGCCGGCTCGAAATAGAAAGAATTGCCGGCAGAGATTATACTACGCTCGAAAACATCGAGAAGATGAGGGAACTGTGCCGCGTCAAAGTAAGGGAGCCCGTCTCTATAAGCGAAGGGCACGATATCGCGGCGGAAAGCTCGTCGCCCGAGCCGTCTGGATCATCAAAGACGGCGAGCGCCATATCGCCACAGGCTGCCTTGCGAGCCCGTCTGAAACAAACCCGCCTCGAGAAGCAGAGCAAGCGCTAGCAGAGTACATCGCGCGAAAATACCAACCTGAGCGCAATCGGCGCGACATCGACGATATCGATTGCGCCGATGTGCTGTCGATCTATCTGACCGATATCGGCGAGCCAGGTGATCAGTTTGAAATTGAAGCGAGGATTGACCGGCTCAACGATTTCTGGGGTGGCAAGAGGCTGGCGGCAGTCAACGCGCAAACCTGTGCCGGCTACATCAAACATCGCGGCAGCCGCGGTGGCGCGCGTCGTGACCTCGAGACATTCCGTGCTGCGATCAACCATCATGCAAAAGAGGGCTTTCACCGGGGCACGGTTCGCGTATCGCTCCCGCCGAAAGGCGAGGCACGTGATCGGTGGCTGACACGCAGCGAGGCCGCAGCTCTGGTCTGGCAATGTTGGCGCTATCGCGAAAAGCAGACCATCCACGCAGGCAGCTCAAAGGGCGACCCGGTATGGACAGACCGCCGACCGCTGCGACATGTGGCCAGATTTATCCTGATCGGCCTCTACACCGGCACGCGGGCGGGCGCGATCGCGGCGGCATCGCCTTACCCCGAGCTTGGGCACTCGTACGTCGATCTCGAGCGTGGTATCTTCTACCGCAGGCCGATCGGGAAGCGAGCCACCAAGAAGCGTCAGACGCCGGCTCCGCTCCCACCCCGGCTATTGGCTCATTTGCGTCGTTGGAAAGACCGGAAGCTGATCAACACTTGCTTCGTCGAGTTCAATGGCAAGCCGGTCGCTTCCGTGAAGAAGGGCTTCAAATCTGCCGTGGATCTGGCCAAGCTGCCCGGGAAAGTCACTCCGCACACGTTGCGCCACACGGCGGCGACCTGGTTGATGCAGCGCGGCGTGCCGATTTGGGAGGCGGCCGGGTTCCTCGGCATGTCGCCGGAGGTCCTGCAGGATACCTATGGCCATCACCATCCCGACTATTTGCACGGGGCGGCGGCAGCCATTGGCCAAAAAGCGCGGTATGTTTCGGTGGTCAAATCGGTGGTTGACTCGGGAACAGCCACCGATGAGAAGAAAAAACCTAAGGAAATCTGGTCGGAGTGGCAGGATTCGAACCTGCGACCCCTGCGTCCCGAACGCAGTGCTCTACCGGGCTGAGCCACACTCCGACTGAGGGCCGGCTTATAGCGTCGGGTTTCGGGGACCGCAAGGGACCACAAGGCACCCAATTGAGGAATCTAGTCACAGTGGATACAGGTCTGAAAACGCACGTTTTGTCCGCCGGCGCCGCCGCGACGGCGACCGCCGCCGGGGTCCTGGCCGAGGGTGGCCTGGTGGCGTTTCCGACCGAGACGGTTTACGGCCTCGGCGCCGATGCCGGCAACGCCTCAGCGATCGCCCGGCTTTACGAGGCCAAGGGCCGGCCGGCCTTCAATCCCCTGATTGCCCATGTCGCCGATCTGGGCGCCGCCCGCCGGATTGCCCTATTCAATGGGCAGGCCCTGCGATTGGCGGACGCGTTCTGGCCGGGTCCCCTGACCCTGGTGCTGCCGAAGGCGCTGTCCTGCCCGGTTGCGGAACTCGCGACCGCCGGGCTCGACACGGTCGCCATACGCATCCCGGCCCACAAGGTGGCGCGCGACATCATCAAGGCTTTCGGCGGTGCCTTGGTAGCGCCGTCGGCCAATCTCTCCGGCCACGTCTCGCCGACCACCGCCGAGCATGTGAACGGCGATCTGGCGGGCCGCATCGACCTGATCGTCGACGGCGGGCCGGTCGAGGTCGGCGTCGAATCCACCATCGTCGGCTGCTTCTCCGATCCGGTGCTGCTGCGACCGGGCGGGCTGACGCGCGCAGAGATCGAGCGCGTGCTCGGCCAGCCCTTGCAGTCGCCGCCGCAAGACGCGGAAAGCGACGCCCAGCCGGTTGCCCCGGGCATGCTCGCCTCGCACTACGCACCGCGGACACCGGTCCGGTTCAATGCCAGCGACGTCCATGTCGGCGAAGCCTTGCTGTCGTTCGGGCCGGCGAAGGTCGCGCGGCGCGAATGCGCCTCCGTGGAGATGAACCTGTCCGAGCGCGGCGATCTTGCCGAGGCCGCCGCCAATCTGTTCGGCTACCTTCGCACCCTCGACAAGAGAAACGCGGATGCGATCGCGGTGACGCCGATTCCCGAGGACGGATTGGGCGAAGCCATCAATGACCGGCTGCGCCGCGCAGCCGTTGGGCGATAACAAGCATGACCCAGACCGGAACGGCCGCGTTGGCGCCAAGCGGGAACCGGTTTTCCCTCGCGACAAACGCGAAGCGTTTGCGCGAAGGGCATGCTTAGGCAAAGATCCCCGACTGAGTGAAAGACCAAGAAAAAATGAACATCGTCCAATCAGCGGTGCCGCCGCTTCCGCCCGAATTGCTTGAAAAATTCCGCGCCATCGTCGGCGCGAAATATGCGATGACCGACGCTGCCGACATCGAGCCCTATGTCACCGAGGAGCGTGACCTGTTCCACGGCCGCTCGCCGCTGGTGCTGCGCCCCGGTTCGACCGCCGAAGTCGCTGCGATCTGCAAGCTCGCGACCGAGCACAGGATCGCGCTGGTGCCGCAGGGCGGCAATACCGGCCTGGTCGGCGGCCAGACGCCGCACAATGGCGAGGTCGTGGTCTCGCTGCGGCGTCTCGACAAGATCCGCGATATCGATGTCGAATCCAACACCATGACCTGCGAGGCCGGCGTGGTGCTGCAGATCGCGCAGCAAAAGGCAGCCGAGGTCGACCGGCTGTTTCCGCTGTCGCTCGGCGCAGAAGGCAGCTGCACGATCGGCGGCAACCTCTCGACCAATGCCGGCGGCACCGGAGCCCTTGCCTATGGCGTGGCGCGCGAAATGGCGCTCGGGGTCGAAGTCGTGCTGGCTGACGGCCGGGTGCTGAACGCGCTGTCGAAGCTGAAAAAGGACAACACCGGCTACGATTTGCGCAATCTCTTCATCGGCGCCGAAGGCACGCTCGGCATCATCACCGCGGCGACGCTCAAGCTGTTTCCGCGGCCGCGTGCGGTCGAGACCGCCTATGTCGGCTTGGCTTCGCCGGCGGCCGCACTCAAGCTGCTGTCGATCTCGCGCGATCAAGCGGCCGGAGCGCTGACGAGCTTCGAGCTGCTCGCCGACGTCGCGGTCGACTTCTCGATCCGCCACGGCATCGATATCCGCGATCCGCTTGAGAGCAAGCACCCCTGGTACGTGCTGATGGAATTGTCGTCGTCGCGCGGCGATGCACGCGACACGCTGGAGGCTATCCTGGCCCAGGGCATGGAGGACGGCATCGTGGATGACGCTGTCATCGCCGCCAATCTGAGCCAGCGCCAGGCGTTCTGGAAGCTGCGCGACGAGATGTCGGCGGCGCAAAAGCCGGAAGGCGGCTCGATCAAGCACGACATCTCGGTGCCCGTCGCAGCCGTGCCCGCCTTCATCGAGGAAGCCAATGCTGCCGTGGTGAAGCTGATCCCCGGTTCGCGGCCGGTGCCGTTCGGCCATCTCGGCGACGGCAACATCCACTACAATGTCAGCCAGCCGGTCGGCGCCAATGCGGCCGACTTCCTGGCGCGCTGGCACGACGTGAATGCCGTCGTGTTCGAGATCGTGCTGCGGATGGGCGGCTCGATCTCGGCCGAGCACGGCATCGGCGTGCTCAAGCGCGACGAATTGCCTGACGTCAAGGATAAGGTCGCGATCGAGCTGATGCGGCAGGTCAAGGCGATGCTCGATCCGCTCGGCATCATGAACCCGGGCAAGGTGCTGTGACCGCGCAGGCGACGATGCCCTCCTCCTCTGCCTCCCTCGCCATTGCAGAGATCACCGATAACGACATCGCCGATGTCGTCGCGCTGTGGCAGGCCTGCGGCCTGACGCGGCCATGGAACGATCCTGCCGCCGACATCGCGCTGGCGCGGCGCGGACCGAATTCAGCCGTGCTGGTCGGCCGCGACGCCAATGCGATCGTGGCGACCGCGATGGTCGGCCACGACGGTCATCGCGGCTGGGTCTATTACGTCGCGGTCGATCCCAACCGCCAGGGCAAGGGGCTTGGCCGCACCATCATGGCGGCGGCCGAGGACTGGCTGCGCGCCGCCGGCGTGCCGAAGCTGCAACTGCTGGTGCGGCGGGAGAACGCCAAGGCCGGCGCGTTCTACCAATCGCTCGGCTATGACGAGTCGACCTCGGTGATGCTGGCCAAATGGCTCGACGGGCGCGAAGCGACGCCGTGAGAGGGCTGAGGACCGACGCATGAGCATCGCCGACCGCGTTCGCGTCAAGCACGTCGAGCTGCTTTCGAAGCGCCGCTACGAGCTGAAGAGCGCGACGTTCGACTACCGGCGCGCCAACGGCGAATGGCAGACCCAGGTGCGCGAGGTCTACGATCGCGGCAACGGCGCGGCGCTGTTGCCCTACAATCTGACGACCCGCTGCGTCGTGCTGGTGCGCCAGTTCCGCTTCCCCGCTTTCGCCAACGGTTATGACGATCTGCTGATCGAGGTTGCCGCCGGCATGCTCGACGATGCCGAGCCGGAAGCACGCATCCGCGCCGAAGCGGAGGAAGAGATCGGCTACCGGCTCGCGCATGTGCGCAAGGTGTTCGAGGCTTTCACGTCTCCGGGCGCCGTGACCGAGAAGCTGCATTGCTTCGTCGCCGAATACGACGCCGCGATGCGCATCGGTGACGGCGGCGGGCTCGCCGACGAGGGCGAGGACATCGAGGTGCTCGAGCTTGCGATCGACGACGCGCTCGCCATGATCAGCGACGGCCGCATCGTCGACGCCAAGACCATCATGCTGCTGCAATACGCCGCGCTGCATCTGTTCAGGTGAACGCGGCTTCGCGCACTCAACGCTTTAGACTAGCTGTCCCCGTCCTCCCCGCGCAATGGCTATGCCATTGTCGCTGGAGGTGCGAGCCACTTCGGCGAGCCTCGAAGGATGAATCGGCCACCAGCCGGGCCGTGCATCCTTCGAGACGCGCGAAGACGCGCTCCTCAGGATGACGGGGATAAACCGAACGAAATGCTCTACCGCATCGTGATCGCAAGCCCGCTCAGATCGGCGTTGGCCATCAGGCCGACCTGGTGGCCGGTCAACTCCAACACCGCGCCCTTCTGATTGGTCAGCACGATCGCGCGCGCCCCGCGGCCGACGGCAAGCCCCGCGCCGGCCGCACCGTAGACGCCGGCAACGTCGGACGGACGGTTGATGTTGCTGACCCGGCCGCGCAGCACGGTCTTGGAGCCGCCGAACACCAGTCCGTAGTCGAGGCCGCCGGTGGAGAGCCGGTAGGAGCGGCCGCGGAAGGTCAACACGCCGCTGCCGCCGGAGCCGCCGATGATCCATCCGGCCTTGTAGATCGTGAGCGTCACGAAGCCGCTGTCGGCGCGGGCCGCGGAAGAGAACGCAAGGCCGGTGAACGCCAGCAGCGCGACAAGCGCAGCACGCAGGGTGGATGAAGGTTTCATGTGTGGTCTCCCCAGGATTTACTCACGTCGATTTGCTCTCGTCGATTTGCTCGCGTCGTGACACGGCTGCGAATCGCGATGCTCCGACTGTAGCAAGCGCGTAAACAGGCGCAATTTGGCACAGCGATGGCCGATTTGTTGACGGGTGCTTTCGCACGACCGGTGTTGAACCTGTTCCCGGGGTTGCAATACTCACTGCATGTCCGGGGCGATCGGCCCCTGAGCTCCAGGATTGCCCCGTGGAGCATTCATTTTTCAAACCGGAGATTTCCCATGCGTCGTCTTGCGATTGCCTGTGCCGCCATTGCCGCCACCGTGTCCGTGCTTGCCGCGGCAAGCCCGGCAAGCGCCACGCCCTATCATCTGATCCGCTGGCAGGACACCGGCTTCTGCCAGATCTGGGACCAGAGCATCCCGACCACGCCGTGGCCGGCGAACTTCTCCATCGTCAGCGAGGAGCTGCCGACCTTCGACGCTGCGTTCAGCTACAAGACCGGCCTCCTGAACAACGGCACCTGCGCGTTCTGAGCGAACGCCATTCGATCACGCACAGGGCGGACGCGCGGCAACAGCGCGGCGTCCGTCCTTGTGCTGTCAGATATGACGCGATCCAGCGTCAGTGATGCTTGATCAGGGCGTCGCGCGCGGCGGCGAGTTCGAGGAATGCCGCGCCGTTGCCGCCGCCGTCGGGATGCACCGTCTTGGCCGCGCGCTTGAAAGCCTGCTGGACTTCGGCCGCAGCGAGGCGGCGGCCCAACGGCAGGCCGAGCAATTGCCGGTACTGCTCCTCCTGCGTCAGCGCTTTCGGCGCCAGGCCGCGCCGGCCAAACCGCGGTGCCGACAGCATGTGCAGTGCGTCGTTGACGATGCCGAGACGGCGCAGCGCCATCGCTTTGGTGCGGCGGTCGGCCGATTTCATCGCCGCCTGGCGCAGGATCGGCAGCACCTGTGCGGCCGCACGCCGCAGCGTCTCGTCGATGTCGGTCGCGGCGATCTCCGCGACCATTTTGGCCATCTCGCGGTAGTCGGGATCCGGCGCCGCGCAAAAGCGCTCGATCGCAACTTTCCAGTGTCTGATATGCGGGTCCATGTCCGCGGTCCGTAACTGTCATCCGAATCCGGATAACAGCAACGCGCAAACGCGGCTTGGCGTTTCGGTTGGCGCAGTTTTGAATAGTGTTGTCGACAACGCTCACAAATCAGAACGAGGAAACGCCATGGCCCTTCTCGACAATCACATCGCCGTCATCACCGGTGCGGGCTCGGGCATCGGGCGCGCCATCGCACTGGGCTACGGCCGCGAGGGCGCGCGCGTGGTGCTGCTCGACATGAACGGCGATGCGGCGGCGGAAGCGGCCAGGGAGATCCGCAATGCCGGCGGCAAGGCGGAGAGCTTTGCGCTCGACGTGACCAATCGCGACGCCTGCGTCGCGATGGCAAAGCAAGTGGCCGACAAGGCCGGGCCGGTCTCGATCCTGGTCAACAATGCCGGCATCGCGCGCCGCAACGGCATGCTCGGCACCGACGAGGCCGTGATCAAGGATTGGGAAGACATCATCTCGATCAATCTCACCGGCGTGTTCAACGTGACGCATTCGTTCCTCGCGCCACTGCGCAAGAACAAGGGACGCATCGTCAACATCGGCTCGATCCAGTCCTTCGTGCATCTGCGCACGCCGAGTTCTCCGGCCTATACCGCCTCCAAGCACGGCGTGCTCGGCTTCACCAAGGCGCTGGCCGCCGAACTCGGCAAGGATGGTGTGCGCGTCAATGCAATCGGGCCGGGCTTCATCGAGACGCCGTTGAACGAGAAGGTGCGCGCCACCAATCCCGACCTGGTCAAGGTCTTCATGGACCACACCCCGCTCGGCCGCGCCGGCAAGCCGGAGGACATCGTCGGCCCCGCCATCTTCCTCGCCTCGGACCTATCGGCCTATGTCTCGGGATCGATCGTGATGGTCGATGGCGGCTACCGCACATTGTGACGGAAGGAACCGCAATCGTGGCGATTTCTGGGTATTTTGCTTACAGAGCAGGGAGTTAGGGGCGCGTTAAGGGCTTGTTAACCAAATCGGCACACCGTTGATCTACGGGGTAGTTGGTTCTCGATGTCTTCGCTTCACCGACGAAGCGGGCGTTGATCGGGAGGAGTTCATGTCTTACGCGTCCACCGTACCGTCGCCGGAAGCTCTGCTGCCGTCGCTGGCTCCAAATGAAATCGTCCCACTGCTGATCGGCGCGACCGTCGATGAAGTCGAGCGCGAGCTCGTGCTGCAAACGCTTGCGCGCTGCGACGGCAACCGCACCCGCGCCGCGCGCGTGCTCGGGCTGTCGGTTCGGACGTTGCGGAACAAGATCCGCGAATATTCGGCCGACGGCATCGACGTGCCGCTGAGCGAGCACGCCGCAGCCTAGAGCAAGATCCGGAAACGCGCGAAGCGGCTTTCCGGGAAGATCGTGCTTGGACAACGAGCTAAGCGTGATGACGATTCAACCGGATCGCATCACGCATGAGCGGCACGTCGACGCTAGATCGGCAGGTCGATCGAAAGCCGCCGCCAGCGCGACAACAGCTCGCTGCCGCCGGCATCAAGGCAGCGAGCGAGACGCACCTCGGTCGTCGCGGCCTGTTGCAGCGTCTGCGCGACCAGCGCCGTCGCATAGTCCCAATAGTCGCGCCGCCCCTTCGGATCGTCGTCGACCAGCGATTTTGCGAGGATCTCGACATAGATCGCAGCGACGGCTCTTTGCCAGAGCTCACCCGCGCGCTCGCCCTCCGCCAAGGACGCGCCGGTCCGCGACTGACAGGCCAACCAATAATTTTCCTCCGCGCCGCCCCAAGCGGATGGCAATAGCGATGGATCGAGGCATGGCGAGCGACACTCAAGCGGCTGCATGCCGCGCGCGTCGCAGAAGAAGCAATAGCCAAGCTTGTCGTACCAGTTGACGCGCAGCAATCTGCGAATCTCGGTCTGTTGATCCGCTGCGAGCCGCCTCATGCCCGTCAGTTCGAGATCGCCGATGATCGCCGCCAGGCGATCGCGATCATACGGCTCGACCTCGAGCACCACGCCGATATTGCGCGGAAACAAGGCGTCGAGCATCTCGATCATCTCGCGATAGAACCGGCCCGCCAGGCCGCCGCCGCGCCACGCCTTCGCGACGCCGACATAGTTGCAGTAGATCAGCTCGCTTGCGTGATCGTAGGTGAAGAAGCCGAGGCCGATCGCGCGCCCTTCCGCGCGCAGGATGAAGCAGCGCGAGTCGAGGCAATATGACAGCTGCTGATCACCGACGCTGAACTCTCGTCGCTCGCCGACATCATCTGACAACACCCAACGCACAATGTCGTCGGGGGCGTCGCGCTCGTTCGGAGGAAACAGCTCGGCATACAGATCGAGGACGCCAGTGTTGCGAAACGCCGCTTCGTCGCGCAGATCGTGCCGCGTCACCACGATGTCGAACGTCAGCGTCCCTGTTGCGTCGCCTGCAACTGCCCCGCGCCTGTCGTTCAGAATCCGCAACGCGTCCTCCCGTCACGATCTTCGCATCGAATTATGATTGTTGATCGCTTGCATCAGCCGCGCCCGGCAGAATTGAAGCCGTCATCCAACCTCTGTTACAAGCGGCTTGAAATCGCGACGGAGCATATCAGTGGCTGACGAGACAATCTCCCGCCAGGGGTCACGAGGGGCGCAGGGGCCGCAGGGCCGTCAGGGCGAGCCGGGTCGGCCCGGTCCGCAAGGACATCCGGGGCGGCCGGGGCCGGAAGGTGCGCGCGGCAAGCCGGGTCCGCAGGGCAAGCCCGGACTGGTCGGGAAGGCGGGGCCCCAGGGCAAGCCGGGAGCGCAAGGCAAGGCGGGCGTGCAGGGTCCGCGCGGCGAGGCTGGCCCACAGGGACCGCAGGGACCGGCCGGCCCGCGCGGTGAAGCCGGCCCGCCCGGACAATTGCCGTCGATCGATCAGGTGATGCCGTGGCTGCACATGATCTTCGACGCCTGGGAAGACTACAAGCGCACCAAGGAGCGTGAAGCCGCCGAGTTCGCCGAGCGCGATGCCGCCGAGCGCGCGGCAGCGGAGGCGATCGCGCTTGACGTCGACGCCATCGACTTCGCGGAAGATGACGACGAGGACGACGATCACAAGAAAAAGAAGAAGCACCGCAAGAAGGACAAGAAGTAGTCCTTCTTGTCCTGGCGCGGCGACGCGGCCAGCTTTGTCCGTGCCGCGCCCTATGCCTACCGCTCCGCGCCCGGATTGGCCGGAGGATCGGAGGGTCGAGCGAGGTGCATGAGTTGGAAGACCCAGCGCATGGCGTAATACCAGGCAACGCCCGCGAGCGCCCCGCAAGCCGACAGGATGATGACGTTGGCAAGGTCGATCGTCCCGCTCGACCACAGCATGCCGCAGGTCCAGAGCACGGCGAACGCAATCGAACAGGACGTGAGCAGGGCAGGCTTCATGGCGTTGCTCCGGGATCGGGTGAACTGCACCGATGCCCGGACGCGTGGCGCCGTACCGTGATCTGCATCACGGTGCGCCCCGCCCTCAGCCAAACCGCAGGCGCGAACGCTCCCTCGCCTTCTCCGCCTCCACCTCGCGATCGCGCGCCGGTGCCGTGGTCTGCAACGAGATCAGGAGCCTGCGCGCGGCATTCGAGACCTCGGTCACGGCCAGGTTGAAGGCGGCCTCATTGGACTGCGACGGCTTGTTGAAGCCGGACAGTTTGCGCACGAACTGCAGCGCCGAGGCGTGGATCTCGTCCTCGGTAGCGGGCGGCTCGAAGTTGAACAGCGTCTTGATATTGCGGCACATGTCGGTCTCCCTCGCCCGCGGCAACGGGGCGGCTCTCTCAAGGACGATCGGCTGCTGCAAAATACGACATCGTGGTCTATTCTGGCAGTGTCATCGTCCACGGTGGAGCGAGGTTCCGGATGAGCCACGTGATCTACAAGGTAGTCCAGCACGACGGCGGCTGGGCCTATACCGTCAACGGGGTGTTCTCGGAACCATTTCCTACCCACGCCGCGGCACTCGCCGCTGCCCGACGCGCCGCCAACGAGCAGCGCGTCCCCGGCCGCACCGAGGCGATCCAGTACGAGACGTCGGACGGCAAATGGCTGACCGAAACCGCCTCCGGCAACGACCGCCCGGAGACCGAGGTCGAGGACGGCCGCTAGTTCACCTCGTCGCTTTCAGAACGGAACCTGGACGCCAAGCCGGTCGAAGAACGCCCGCCCCCGATCGGTGATCCGCAATGCGCGCGGAATCCGATGCGGCGCAACGCCGCGCATCTCGACCAGCCGCGCCAGAACGGCATTGGCAAACGGACCGGCGAGATGCGGCACGCGCTCGGTCCAGTCGTTGCAGAGCCGCAGATGCGGCTGCCGCGCCGAATCGAAATCGATTGCCTCGGCCCGGCACCAGGCTAACCCCTGCTCGGTCACGCGACCATCGCGGCCGTCGATCACGACGAGGCGGCGGCGGATCAGCGCATTCGACAACAGCACGCCGAGCTGACCCGCAAGGTGGTGGTAGCAGGTCCGCGATCGCCTGAGCTGCTCGGCCGGCATCGCACGCCGCCGCCCGACGGTGGCCTTGGCCGCAAGATCGACGAGGTTCTCGATCAGCGCCGCGACGTCGTCGTCCCTGATCCGGCAATATCTGAACCTGCCCTGTGCCCACACCGACAGCACGCGGGCGTCGACCAGCTTCTGCAAATGCGCGCTGGCGCCTTGCGGCGAAATGCCGGCGACCGCAGCAAGCTCGCCCGCCGGCAGCGCCTTGCCGTCGGCCAGCGCACTGACCATGGCCTCGCGGACCGGATCGCCCAAGGCCTCGGCGATCCGCGAAAATCCTGTCTGCAAGCCCTGGGATGATCCCACCGCATCGTCCTCCAGATCGCGCCGAAACGTCCTACCCGCATGCGCCGTGCCACGCAGCTCATTTCAGATTTTCCTGAAATGTTGCGGCGGCCTGTTCCGTTCAAATGGGCGGCAGTCGACCAAACACAAGGGAACGATCATGACAGCTGGCAGCAACGACGCGGAACGTATCTACAGGCTCTGGGATGATGCGCTCGGTAACAAGGACCTCGAGGCGGCGCTCACGCTCTACGCAGCCGACGCCTCGATCGAGAGCCCGCTGGTCCAGCATTTGATGCAGACCAAAGACGGGATCGTCCGCGGCCGCGACGCGCTGTGCGAGTTCATCACGCGCGTGTTCCGCACCAACCCGCCGCAACGGCGGCGCTTCAAGCAGGGCTTCTTCAGCGACGGCCGCCTTCTCACCTGGGAGTATCCACGGCAGTCTCCGGACGGCGATCAGATGGATCTGGTCGAGGTCATGGAGATCGATGACGGCCTGATCCAGCGTCACCGCGTCTATTGGGGATGGTATGCGCTGAACGTGCTGAAGGCGAGTTAACCGGACACTTCTGCGTCAGGGGCGCGGCGCCGCTATCGGACGACGCCTTCCGTCATGCTAGGCTTGCACGCAAGCGGCTGGACAAATGCGCCGCGCGTGGGAAGAAGCATAATGATCCGTTGGTGCGCGGCCTTTGTGGCCGCTGTTGTTGTCTCGATGTCGGTACCGGCCATGGCTGCAGACTATCCCACGCCGCAGGATGGCGAATGGATCGCAAAGGACTTCAAGTTTCACAGCGGCGAGGTGATGCCGGAACTGCGGCTGCACTACACCACGGTCGGCGCGCCCACCGGACAGCCGGTGCTGGTGCTGCACGGCTCCGGCGGCTCGGCGGCCAGCATGCTGACGCCGAGCTTTGCCGGCCAGCTGTTCGGCCCCGGCCAGCCGCTCGATGCGGCGAAATACTACATCATCATCCCCGACGGCATCGGGCACGGCAAATCGTCGAAGCCGTCGGACGCGATGCGGACGAGCTTTCCGAAATACGACTACAACGACATGGTCGACGCGCAGTATAGGCTGGTCACCGAAGGGCTCGGTATCAGGCATCTGCGGCTCGTGATCGGTAACTCGATGGGCGGCATGCACACCTGGATCTGGGGCGTGCGCTATCCGCGGATGATGGACGTGCTGGTGCCGATGGCCTCGCAGCCGACCGCTATGGCGGCACGCAACTGGATGCTGCGGCGGACGATGCTGGAAACGATCCGCAACGATCCCGACTACAATGGCGGCAACTACACCAGCCAGCCGCGGATGATGAAATACGCCATCGCCGCCTATCGCTTCGCCAGCGCCGGCGGCACGCTCGCCTACCAGATGCTGGCGCCGACCGCGACGCAGGCCGACAAGCTCGTCGACGACCAGCTGGCCCTGCCGGTCACATCAGATGCCAACGACTACATCTATCAATGGGAGGCCTCGCACGATTACGATCCGTCGGCGGGACTGGAGAAGATCGAGGCCACCCTGCTTGCGATCAATGCGGCCGACGATGAGCGCAATCCGCCGGAGACCGGCGTCACCGAAGCTGCAGTGAAGCGGATCAAGAACGGCAGGATTGATCTGATCCCGGCAAGCAGCGAGACACGCGGCCATCTCACCACCGGCGACGCGCGGTTCTATGCCAGGCAATTGCAGGAACTGTTGCAGACGGCGCCGCAACGCACGATGTAGCGATCGAGGCCAGGACGATGTCCGCTGATCGCTTCCGCCGCATTGCGCTGAGCCTGCCCGAGGTCGTTGAAGGCGCGCATCACGGCACCGCCGACTTCCGCGTCGGCAAGCGCATCTTCGCAACCCTCGGCTATCCCGACCAGGATTGGGGCATGGTGAAGCTGACACCTGAGCAGCAGGCGATGGTGATCGAGGCCGAGCCCGAGATCTTCCGGCCGGTGCCGGGCGGCTGGGGCAAGAGCGGCAGCACCAATGTCCGCCTCGCGAAAGCGGATCAGATCACGCTGCGCAGCGTGCTCGAAATGGCGCGGGACAATATCGCGGTGAAAGCCGCGAAGAAGGCGCGCACGAAGCAACCAACCTGAGCGCAACCATCCCGCACTGCATCACGACTGCGCGGTTTCGCCGATTCTTTGAGCATGCATCCCGCGCGCGGTTCGTGCCTAATCGCGCAAACCCCGGATTCGCGTGACGCTACGCGCGGGTCACGTAGAAGTTTTCGCCGGAGGAAGGTAATGCGAAGGCTCACGCATGTCGCGGTGCTTGCGTGGCTCGCCATGATGGTGGGCGCTGCACTGGCGTTCGACAACGGCCAATACGACAACGTGCCGCCCGATATCCGCGCCTGGTTCAAGAGCGTGATCGCGCCGAATGGCGTGCCGTGCTGCGACATCTCCGACGGCCATCGCACCAGCTACGACGTTCGGGGCGGCGCCTATTGGGTGCCGATCGAGGGCGAGTGGATGATGGTGCCGGAGCGCGCCGTGATCCGCGATCGCGGCAACCCGGTCGGCGAGGCCGTGGTGTGGTACGTGCACCACCGCGGCAGCATCATCATCAGCTGCTTCGTTCCGGCGGATGCGGTCTGAGCGGCGCCCGCCGCCTGCGCGGGAAGCCTGCGCGCGAGGTCGCGTCAATTTGAAACAGTTACTCCCTGTTAACCTTACTTTTTAACCAATAATTAAGGATGAGTTTGCGGGCGCCATGAGGCGCGGCCTAGCGTCTGCAGAAATGCTCCGTAACCGCGAGTTGGTGCGTGCCATGGCTCTTCGAAGAATGGCGTATCGAACAACTGGGGCGCTGATGGCGTCCCTTGGCATTGCAGCACTGCTGCTTGCTTCCCCGACCGAGACCTATGCGAGATCCGGATCCGCAGCGCGCGGCACGTTCTCCTCGCATCATCCAGCTTTCCGCCATCATGTGCGGGTGCCCGGCATCGTGTTGCCGGACGCGGGCGGATATTATGATGGCGCGGCGAGCGTTCCTTTCGCCGCCGAGGTCCCGGCGCCGGTCTCGAGCGACGTCCGCTACACCTACACCCAGGACGTGCCGTGGGATTGGGCGCACCGCTATCCGCCGGCCGTGGTGCCGTCGGATCGGCCCTATGTGTCGAGCTGCCCCACCGAGAGCGTCACGGTGCCCGGCCGCGGCGGCGACCGCACCATCAACATCACGCGGTGCTACTGACGAATAGCTCGTTCACAATAGCAAAAGAGGCCGCCCGCAAGGCCGGCCTCTCGTATTTTGGCAGACGCTCGGCGCGCGGCTGACAGCCGGTCAGGAATCCTCGCCCTTCAGATGACCGACGTGCTTCTGGGTGTAGAGCTCAAGGCCGATGCGCTTGATCAGGTCGAGCTGGGTCTCGAGGAAGTCGATGTGCTCTTCCTCGTCCTTCATCAGTTGCTCGAACAGGTCGCGGCTGACATAGTCCTTGACGCCATGGCAGTAGGTCGCCGCCTCCTGGTAGAGCGTGCGCGCGCCGATCTCGGCGGCGAGGTCACACTCGATGATCTCCTTGACGTCCTGGCCGATCTTCAGGGGATCGAGCACCTGCAGGTTCGGGAAGCCGTCGAGGAACAGGATGCGATCGACGAATTTGTCGGCGTGCTCCATCTCCTCGATGGACTCCTTGCGCCAGACCTTGGCCATCTCCAGGAGGCCCCAATTGTTGAGCATCCGGTAGTGCAGCCAGTACTGATTGATGGCGGTCAGTTCGCTGCGCAGCCCCTTGTTCAGATAATCGATGACCTTCGGGTCGCCTTGCATGATCCACTCCACCTGTCGCGGCCAACCTTGGCCGGCGCTAAACTTAGAACGCTTCTAAATCAGATTATCGGCAAGAGCAACTCTTCGCAGAAGCAGCGCGTGGATAACCGGATTCGAAGGATTAGCGCAGCGTCTTCCAGCGAAACGGAAGCCGGTTCGCCGTCAGGAAGCGCGTCGAAACGGGAAGCGTTAGCAGGCCGCGAGCGCGAATTCGGCCGGCTCGGCGTCCTCGTTGGCGGCGTGCGGGTGGCCGCTGTGGGGGCAGCCGGAGCAGCAGGCCTTGGCGCAGGGACCGAGCGCCTCGTCGATGATCGCCTTGATGGTGCGCGCGCAGCGGCCGCATTCGGCACTGCAGCCGAGGCAGCCGTACACCTGCTTGGCATTTCGAGTCACGGACCCACCGCCATTGACGGCATTGCGGACATCGTGGTCGCTAAGGACGTTACAGGAACAGACAATCATCGGAGAAAGGCGGGGTCCAACGGTGATGCTTGGCAATATGGATATTGTCGGCTCCCGCGGGATGCAAAAGGAAAAAGCGGTTTTTGTAGCAATTCCAAACTGATGCGGGATTCATATTGGAATGAGTTTAAATCGGTCGGAGGTCAGGAATCCGACACCCGCCGGGTGACTGACGGGCCAATAACCGCTGCCTTCGCCACCGGCCCCCATGAGTAGGCGCCTCGCCGCGGCGCTATCGGGCTTGTGCGTTGCAAGATATTGCAAAAACTGCAAGCATTTGGTCGCGAATGCGGCAGCGTCGTTCATTGATCATTCAAGCTGAATATGGAACCCTCCGGCGAGACAGATCGCCAATGCACGCTGTCCCTGCTGCCGCGAGAAAGGTGAGGCCATGAAGAAGACATTGCTGGCGCTTTGCGCCGTTGCCGCTGTGGCGGCTTCGACTGTGGCGGTGCCCGCCCCCGCCCAGGCACAACGCGGTGTCGCCGCCGGCGTCGCTGCGGGATTGATCGGTGGCGCCATTGTCGGTGGCGCGATCGCATCGCAGAACCGCTATTACGGTCCCGGATACGGCTACTATGCGCCCGGTCCGGCCTATGTCGCCGAGCCCGGCTATGGTCCCGATTGCTTCTGGCAGCGCCAGCGGTTCTGGGACGGCTACACCTGGCGCGTTCGCAGCGTCCGCGTTTGCGATTGATCGCCGTTCATCTCGATTAAATCGAACCAAATGTCCCGGAAAAACCGACTGTTTCTCCGGGACATCTGCTGCAGATGGCCAGAAAAAACCGCTTTTCTGCGCGATCAGCCTGCGGACGTTTACTTTCGGTTGACTGTTCTGCGCTGTTTAGCAAGACAGCAGTTCGAGATCAGCGTGTGAGTCACCTCAACCCGGCGCCGAACCACGACGCCACCACCTTCCAGGAGAGCCAAAGACATGAAGAAGACTTTAGCTGCCCTTGTCGCCGTCACCACGATTGCCGGTTCGCTGGCCGTTGCTCCGGCTGCCAAGGCTGGTGACGGCGGCGCCGTCGCGGCCGGCGTTGCCGGCGGCCTGATCGGCGGCGCCCTGCTGGGCGGCGCTATCGCAGGCGCTCGCCCCGCCCCGGTCTATGTCGCACCGGCGCCGGTTTACGTCGAAGAGGCCCCGTGCCGCATGGTTCGTGAGCGCTTCTGGGACGGCTACGGCTGGCGCTTCCGTCGCATCCAGGTTTGCGACTGATCGACCGACACGTTTTCAGCATCACATTCGAAAACCCGGCCTCTCGGCCGGGTTTTTGCTTTTCACCACAGGCGGCCCTGCGAGCCGGCCCCGATCAGCGCTGCCCGTTCATCGCGCGCAGCACCGCCTCGCTCGGCCAGCAATCGACCTTCAGCCCGGCCTGCTTCTGATAGGCGCCGAGCGCCGCGCGGGTCTGCATCCCGGCCTTGCCGTCGAGCTTGTCCTTGTAGAGACCGATCTTCGTCAGCTGCTGCTGCATCGCCTCGACATCGGCGGAGCGCAGCTGCTTCGACGCCGACCATGGCGTCGCGAATGGCTGCGGGCTCGTCATGCGGTCGGCGAGGTGGCCGACGAACAGCACGTAGAGATCGGAGAAATTGTATTCCTTGATCACGAAGTAGTTCGGCGTGGTCAGGAAGGCCGGACCGTAGCTGCCTTCCGGCTGCAGCAGCGAGGCCGATTGCGCCTGCTCGGCGGCGCTGAGCTTCTGCCCGCGCACCGGCACGAAGCCGGCGCGCAGCCACTGGCTGATCGGCTTCGTCACTTCAGGCACGCCCATCGTGCAGTCGGCATTGGCCGGCGCCTGCACCTCATAGGCCCAGCGCACGCCGGGCTGCCAACCCTTGTTGACCAGCTGCTGCGCGGCGGAGGCGAGCGCGTCCGGCACCGAATGCCAGATGTCGACGCGGCCGTCGCCGTCGAGATCGACGCCGTGCTTGTAATATTCCGACGGCAGAAACTGGGTGTAGCCGGTCGCTCCCGCCCACGATGAGCGCATCTCCTTGCGCGTCACCGCGCCCTCGCCGAGGATCTTCAGCGCCAGGATGAACTCGGTGCGGTACTGATCCTTGCGACGGCCGACATAGGCCTGCGTCGCCACCACGCGCAGCGTGTCGTAGGGCAGCGAATAGCGCCCGTAATCGGTCTCGCGGCCCCAGATCGCCAGCACGACGGTGGCCGGGACGCCGAACCGCTTCTCGATCGCATCAAGCGAGGAGCGATACTTCTGCAACAGCCGCTGCCCCTCAGCGGCGAGCCGCGCGATCGAGGCTTCCCTGATGTAATCGGCCGGCACCTGCACGAACTCGGCCTGCGCCGGTGCGCCGGTCTTCGGACGTCCGGGCAGGATCAGGTCGGGCAGCTTGTAGTCGGGCTCGAGCGAGCGCGTCTCGCGATCGAAGGTCTCGCGCGACACGCCGGCGGCCTTGGCCTCCGGCCACAGCGAGGCGATGAACTGGGTGAACGCAGCATCGGCGGCGCGCGCGGGTGAGACGACGGATGCGAGCAGGAGCCCGAGGGCAAGCGCGCGGAGGAATGTCAAATCCAACAACCTGTTCACGCAGCGGTCCAATGGGCGCGGCATCAGGCCAACGCCCGCGATATCAGTGTCGTGAGCCTTACCACGACACCGGATTGCTGTGAACCTTGGCGGCCGCGCTCAATGCGCGGCCTGCTTGGCGCCTTCGATCGAGTCGTTCGACAGCTTGTCGACGATGGCGATGCCGATCGCCGACAGGATGAAGACGCAGTGGATGATGGTCTGCCACATCACGCCGGTCTCGGTGTAGTTGCCCTTGCCTGACGACAGCGCGCCGGCCTCGATGAAGGTGCGCAGCAAATGGATCGAGGATATGCCGATGATGGCCATCGCCAGCTTGATCTTCAGCACGCTGGCATTGACGTGGCTCAGCCATTCCGGCTCGTCCGGATGGCCCTGCAGATTGAGGCGCGAGACGAAGGTCTCGTAGCCGCCAACGATCACCATCACCAACAGGTTCGAGATCATGACGACGTCGATCAGGCCGAGAACGGCCAGCATGATCTGCTGCTCGCTGAAATCGAAGGCATGGGCGAACAGGTGCCATAGTTCCTTGAGGAACAGCACGACATAGACGCCCTGGGCGATGATCAGGCCGACATAGAGTGGCAATTGCAGCCAGCGCGATCCGAAGATCAGCATGGGAACGGGACGCAGCGACCGGCCCTTCGCGGGGGCGCGCGCCTCAGAAAGTGCGGACATGGTGGAGTGCTCGCAGGATTGAAAATTGCGGAGCGCTCTATCTACGCAATCCCGCGCGCTTGAAAAGCGACAACTGGCCGCACATTGCGCCGCGATGCCGTCACGATCCTGCCAACGAAGAACGGTCGAGCGCGGCGAGATGCCGCGTTCGACCGTTCATACTGGTCAGCGCGTCAGCTTCTTGTACTTCACGCGATGCGGAATGATGCTGTCCTGGCCGAGCCGGCGCATTTTGTCCTTTTCGTAATCCTGGAAGTTGCCCTCGAACCATTCGACATGGCTGTCGCCCTCGAAGGCCAGGATGTGGGTCGCGATGCGGTCGAGGAACCAGCGGTCATGGCTGATGATGACGGCGCAACCGGCGAAATCCTCGAGCGCCTCTTCCAGCGCGCGCAGCGTGTCGACGTCGAGGTCGTTGGTCGGTTCGTCGAGCAGCAGCACGTTGGCGCCCGACTTCAGCATCTTGGCGAGATGCACGCGATTGCGCTCACCGCCTGACAACGCGCCGACCTTCTTCTGCTGGTCAGCGCCCTTGAAGTTGAACGCCGAGCAGTAGCCGCGCGAATTGACTTCCTTCTTTCCGAGCAGGATCAGCTCGTTGCCCCCGGAGATCTCCTCCCACACCGTCTTGTTGCCCTCGAGCGCGTCGCGCGACTGGTCGACATAGCCGAGATGCACGGTCTCGCCGACCGTGATGGTGCCCTTGTCCGGCGTCTCCTGCTCGGTGATCATCTTGAACAGCGTGGTCTTGCCGGCGCCGTTGGCACCGATCACGCCGACGATGCCGCCGGGCGGCAGCTTGAAGGTGAGATCGTCGATCAGCAGGCGATCGCCAAATCCCTTGCTGAGACCTTCGAAGTCGACGACGTTGGCGCCGAGCCGCTCGGCGACCGGAATGATGATCTGCGCGGTCTGGGTCTGCTTCTCGCTCGCCTTCTTGAGCAGATCCTCATAGCGCTGGTAGCGCGCCTTCGACTTGGCCTGGCGCGCCTTCGGCGAGGACGCCACCCATTCCTGCTCGCGGGCCAGCGTCTTCTGGTGCGCGGCGTCCTCGCGGCCTTCCTGCTCGAGTCGCTTCTGCTTCTGCACCAGCCAGGACGAGTAATTGCCCTCGTACGGGATGCCGCGGCCGCGGTCGAGTTCGAGGATCCAGCCCGTGACGTTGTCGAGGAAGTAGCGGTCGTGGGTCACGATCAGGATCGCGCCGGGATAGTTGCGCAGATGGCCTTCCAGCCACGACACCGATTCGGCGTCGAGATGGTTGGTCGGCTCGTCCAGCAGCAGCAATTCCGGCTGGTCGAGCAGCAGGCGGCACAGCGCCACGCGGCGGCGTTCACCGCCGGACAGTTTTGTGACATCGGCATCGTCGGGCGGGCAGCGCAGCGCGTCCATCGCCTGGTCGACCTTGCTGTCGAGATCCCACAGGCCCTGGGCCTCGATCTCGTCCTGCAGCTTGGTCATCTCGTCGGCGGTCTCGTCCGAATAGTTGACCGCAAGCTCGTTGTAGCGGTCGAGGATCGCCTTCTGCTTGGCGACGCCCTGCATGACGTTCTCACGAACGTTGAGTGCCGGATCGAGGTGCGGCTCCTGCTCGAGATAGCCGACGCGGGCGCCCTCGGCGACCCAGGCCTCGCCGTTATACTCCTTGTCGAGGCCGGCCATGATCTTGAGCAGCGTCGACTTGCCCGAGCCGTTGACGCCGAGCACGCCGATCTTGGCGTCCGGGTAGAAGCTCAGATGGATGTTATCGAGCACCTTGCGGGTCGGGTACGCCTTGGTCAGACCCTGCATGAAATAGATGAACTGGCGAGCCATCCGCTGTCCCTGGAATTGATCCGATTTGTGGAAATTTTGCTGCCGCCGATGTAACGGCCGGCCCCCGAAAGCGCAACCGCGGGACCTCTGTTTTCCGTCCGTTCACCACGTTTCGCGGCTTCACCACGGATGATTACGGGCTCGACGTCATGTGTGCGCCGAATCACGACAATTGAAACCATCTTTTAATAAATCAGGCCAAAACTCGTTCTCAACGTCGAAAAACGGCGATTTTCGCGGCAGAACCGCGGCCAAAACAGTTGAGGCCACGTCATGGCTACCATCATTTCAGCACCCCTTCCGCGCCCGACGACCAAAGGCGAGGCGACGCTGTTCGCCGAATTCCGCGCCTTTTGGCGCGCCTTCGTCGCCAAGGCTTTCAATCCCTACCGGCCGGAACTGCACTATATGCGCGGCCCGGGTCCGGCCTGCCGTGCCAAGCAGATGGCGCTGTCGCCGGCGGTCCGCTCGATGCTCGCCGATATCCGCGCCACGAAGAAGCCGTCGCCGCGCGTGTGACAATCGCCGCTTTTTGAAGCCGCGGCCGCTTGCGCGCCTGCCGATTGCGCGCGACCATGACGGGTATCCCGACGGTTGATCTCCCGCCGTCGTCCTCACCCTGAATGGACCTCCCCGATGACGCGGCTCCGCTGTGCAATCCTCGACGACTATTTTGACATCGCGCTTTCGGTGGCCGACTGGCCGAAGGTCAAGGACCGGGTCGACGTCACCGTGTTCGACAAGCCGTTCGCGAGCGAGGCGGAAGCGGCGACGAAGCTGAAGGATTTCGAGATCATCTGCGCGATGCGCGAGCGCACCCCGTTCCCGAAGAGCCTGCTCGACGCGCTGCCCAGGCTGCAGCTCCTGATCACGTCAGGCATGCGCAACGCGGCGATCGACATGGAGGCCGCCAAGAACCGCAAGGTGGTGTTGTGCGGCACCCAATATAGCCGCGATCCCACCGCGCCGCTGACCATGGGCCTGATCCTGGAACTGACGCGCGGCATCGGCCGCGAGAATGCGCGCATGCACGCCGGCGAGGCCTGGCAGACCTTTGCCGGTACCGAGATCGAGGGCAAGACGCTCGGCATCATCGGCCTCGGCAAGCTCGGCAGCAAGGTCGCCGGCATGGCCAAGGTGTTCGGCATGAACGTCATCGCCTGGAGTCCCAATCTGACGCCGGAGAAGTGCAAGGAGGCCGGCGTCGCCTATGCCAGCAAGGACGAGCTGTTCGCGACATCAGACATCATCACCATCCATGTCGTGCTGAGCCCGCGCTCGCGCGGACTGGTCGGCGCCGCCGATCTCGCCCGCATGAAGCCGTCGGCCTATCTCGTCAACACCGCGCGCGGGCCGATCGTCGATGAGGACGCCCTGTTCGCGGCGCTGCGTGACAAGACGATCGCCGGCGCCGGCATCGACGTGTTCTCGGTCGAGCCGCTGCCGTCGGATCACCCGCTGCGCAAGCTCGACAACGTCGTGATCACGCCGCATCTCGGCTACGCGACGCGCGAGAGCCTGCAGGCGCATTATCAGCAGATGGTCGAGTGCATCGATGCTTTCACCAAGGGCAACGAGCCGCCACGGCGCCTGGCCTGACAGCGGCATTCACTGCGGCTAGCCGAGCCAGCGGAACGCGCGTTCGAGCTCGGCGCGGCCGTCCCGGTCGTACCAGCGCCCGTGGGCGAGAATGATCCGCTCCGGATCCCATTCGATCATGCGGTCGACGGCGGCCTTCATCGCGTCCCTGTCCTGCAGGAAGGTCGAGCGCAGATCGGTTGGCGTGCTGCCGTCGGGATCGCGCACGCCGCCGAGCCAGATCAGGAACCGCATCAACGGCGAGCGGACTCGTCCGGCCTCAAAATTCTCGATCAGGTCCGTCAGCAGCAATGTCCGCGACGGCAGATGGAAGAACACGACCTCCGTCATGTAGCTGCCTGCCACCAACAGCGTCGCGATCCACTCATCCCAGGGATAGCCGGATGATCGTTCCATTGGCTCGCCTTCGAAGGTCAGCCGATTGTCCGCCTGTTGCTTGATCCCGGGCGCAAGGAAGATGCGCGCGTCGGGATAGGCAGCATTCCATTGCGGAATCCACCAGTAATGCAGACGGTTCGGACCGATGATCCAGCGCGGTACGCCCAGCTCAACGATTGCGGCCTTGAGCTCGGCCAGCAATGGTGTCGGCGAGTGAATGAACAGCCGCCCACCCGGCAGACGAACGATCGTCGCGCGCGTTGGAAACGGCATCTTGAACCAGCGCGGACCGAACCGGATGATCGGACCATCGATCATCCATACGTCATCGGCGACAGGCTTTGGCGCATTCAGCGGCGGATAGGTCTCGCAGACGTCCTGCATCGCATTGCTTCCCAAGCTGCAACGTCGAAATGCGCGGCTTGTTGCAACAAAAAAAGGCGCGCTGTTCGCGCGCCTTTTTCAATGATGAACTTGCCGGTTGGCCTAGCGCACCGTCACCGGTGCGGGCAGCGGCTGCACCGTGGTCGGCTGCGTGCCGGGCAGCGGCGCGGCCGCCTGAGCCTGGGCCGCAGAGGGAGCCATCGGGTTCGCGGGCGCGGCAGAAGCCGTCGCCGTTCCCGGCGGCGGACCACCGGGCAGCACAACCACGCGGGTGCCGACCTTGGCACGCTCGAACAGGTCGGAGACGTCCTCGTTCAGCATGCCGATGCAGCCCGACGAGACGAACTTGCCGATGGTCGACGGCTGGTTGGTGCCGTGAATACGGTACACGGTCGAGCCGAGATACATCGCGCGGGCGCCGAGCGGGTTGCCGGGTCCGCCGGCCATGAAGCGCGGCAGATAGGGCTGACGCTCGATCATCTCGGTCGGCGGATGCCAATCCGGCCACTCGGCCTTACGGGTGATCTTCTGCACGCCGGTCCAGGTGAAGCCGTCGCGGCCGACACGGACGCCGTAACGGATCGCCCGGCCGTTGCCCAGGATGTAATAGAGGTAGGTGTTCGACGTATCGACAACGATCGTGCCTGCCGGCTCCTTGGTCGCGAACGACACTTCCTGGCGACGCAGTTTCGGCGGCAGTTGCGCCGGGGCGTCTTCTGGCTGCTCGTCCGGCGGCAGCGCCGCGATCTGCACCGGCTTGCCGTTGGCATCAACCGGCGCCTGCTGCTGCGGCACGGCTCCGGTAACGCCCTCGGGCGGACGCATGCCGCCGCGGTCGTCGCCGTAGGAAACACCGGCGGCCGGAACGCCATTGTCGCGATTGGCTTGTTGCGCACCCACACGATCGCCGTAGATCACCGGCGGCGGCCCCATCGGACGGCCATAGCGGGGATCATCGGGCGACATCACTGGCCCAGTCGGCGCGCCACGGTCGGAATAGACCGGAGGAGCATTCATCGGGCGGCCATAGCGCGGATCGTCCGGCGACATCACCGGACCGGTCGGCGCGCCACGATCGGAATAGGCGGGCGCATTCGCCGGACGGCCATAGCGCGGGTCGTTCGGCGACAGCACCGGGCCGGGCGGCGGCAATGCAGCCGAATCCTGCCCGTCATCGTCATTGAGTGCGTCGAAATCCGGCATGCTGCCCTGGGGGTAGGGCTGGGGCGCCGTCGAATAGGCGGTGCCTTGGGGCGCCGGATAACCCTGCTGCGCATGCGCAAGCGAGGTTCCTGCCACGCCGAGAGCCGCGGCAGCGCAAATCGTCAGAATGCGGTTGATCATCATTGCTCTGTTATAGTCCCCAAGCCACACCGGACTGTTAACGGCCCAATGCAGGAAGATAGCGGCGCATTCAAGACAAATCCGCGAAACCCGGGCTATTCCGGGCCTTTTGTGATTTCGCGTCAACGCTGCGGCAAAGATGTCTCACGGGTCGGGAATGTTTGTCCACGTGGCCAAAGTCATCAATCACCCGCATTTTGTAACAAACAGTCCCGGGACGTTGCGATATCTTCGAATCGGCCTGATTCGCGCTCGCGACGCCGGCTTTCTTGTGTGGTCACCGCGTTCCCTCGACATCGAAGACCCTCCCGCAGAAGGGGGAACCCGCGCCCATGCTCCCCGGCCTTCGTTTTCTGTTCGCCGCGATCGTGCTGGCGACTTCGCTTCTGGTGTTCGGGTTAGGGGCAGCCGCGCTGTTCCGCGCGGCGCATGAAGAGTTCGCCAGCATTCCGGCCCGCCGGGCGCCGCCGCCCGAGCCGCAATTCGCGCAGCAGCCCGAGACCCCGCCGGTGCTTGCCATGGTGCGGGTCGATCCGCCCGCCGCCGACAAGGTGACGACCGATACGCCGGCAGCCCCGTCCGAGCCGGCCGCTCCCGCTGAGATCGCCGCCCCTGCAGCCGAGCCGGAGAAGGTCGCCGCCGTGACGGCGGATGATCCGGTCCCACCCGCTCCGCCGAAGCCGGAGGCCCAAGCCACGGGGACCCCGGCGCCGGCCCAATCCGCCGACACTGCGGCTCAGACTCCGACCGCAGATCCCTCGGCGGCATCGGAGCCGACGCCCGCTGCCGCCGAAGCCGCACCGGCAGCTACGGAGGCCAAGGTCGCCGCCGTCGCCGATCCGCCTGCCCCCAGCGAGCCCGCGCTTCCGCCGCCGGCACCCGCAATGGCAGCGCCGGAGCCCGCCCCGCCGCCATCACCCGAGGCGATCGCGGCCGCGACCAAGATCGCAACGCTGGGTGGGCCCGAAGTTGTTGTCGAAGTGCCGGTAGCGCCGAAGGCCGCTGAGGCGAAGAAGCCGGAGCGCAGCGCGGTCAGCAAGCCGGCACATCGCAAGGAGCGGCGGCGGATTGTCCGCGCGCCGCCGGTTCGGCAGGTCGTTCAGCAGCAGCAGCTCGATCCGTTCGGCCAGCCGACCCTGGTGCCGCTCACCCGGCGCTAGCAAGCAGGAACGACCTGTCAGGCCGGCCCCGTTGCGATCGGCGGGCCGCTCGCCTGCCCCCATTCCGACCACGAGCCGTCATAGAGCGCGCTCTCGGTGACGCCGAGCCGGTAGAGCGCAAGCGTCAGCACGCCGGCCGAGACGCCGGACCCGCAGCTCGTGACGATGGGCGCATCGAGCTTCACGCCGGCGCCCACGAACGACTTGCGCAGGTCATCGAGCGGCTTCATCTCGCCGGTCGCGGCATCGAACAATTGGTTGTAGGGCACGTTGCGGGCGCCTGGGATGTGGCCGGCGCGGATGCCCGGACGCGGCTCCGGCGCGCGGCCTTCGAAGCGGTCGGCGGCGCGCGCATCGATCACCTGCTCGGCACGGCTTTCGACATTGGCGATCATCTGCTCGATGCTGCGCACGCGCTGCGGATCGTAGCTCGCCTTGAAGGTCGCAGGCTTCGGCTTCACCTCGCCGCTCTCGACCGCCCTGCCCTCGGCGCGCCACTTCTTCAAACCGCCGTTGAGAATGCGCACGTTGCGATGGCCATAGGACAGGAACATCCACCAGGCGCGCGGTGCCGCGACCCAGCCGCCGGAATCGTAGATCACCACGGTGTCGGCATTGCCGATGCCAAGCGCACCGATGTCGCGGCCGAACTGCTCGGCGCTCGGAAACATGTGCGGCAGCGGATTGGCATGGTCGGACACCGCGTCGACATCGAAGAACACAGCACCCGGCAGATGCGCGGCGAGATAATCGTCCTTCGGCAATGGCAGCACGCCGGGCAGCTTGAAGGTCGCGTCGAGCACCTTGACGTTGGCATCGCCGAGATGCGCAGCCAGCCATTCGGTCGAAACGAGCGGATCGTCGGTCATCGTCATCTTGCGTGTTTCTCCATCGTCATTGCCGGACTTGATCCGGCAATCCATCTTGCCTTGAAGCGATGGACACGCGGGTCAAGCCCGCGTGTGACATCCTGCCTAGCCCTTCTTCTTCGGCTCCCACGCCTCGATCGGCCCGCCGGCCTCGCGCCAGGCGGCAAAGCCGCCGCCCATATGCGCGACCGGCTTCAGGCCCATGTCCTTTGCGGTCTTGGCGGCGAGCGCCGAGCGCAGGCCGCCGGCGCAGTGGAAGATGAACTTCTTGTCTTCTTGGAAGATCGGCTTGGCATAGGGGCTGTTCGGATCGATCCAGAACTCCAGCATGCCGCGGGTGCAGGAGAACGCGCCGGGGATCTTGCCGTCGCGCTCGATCTCGCGGGGATCGCGGATGTCGACGATGACGACGTCGTTCTTGCCGATCAGCGTGATCGCGTCGGCCGCGCTGATGGTCTCGATCTCGGCATTGGCCTCGTCGATCATCACCTTGATGCCGCGGTGGATGTTCTGGGGCATGGGGCTCTCCCTGGCTTTTCTTGATCGTCATTCTGGGGCGATGCGGCAGCATCGAACCCGGAATGACGATCGAATTTCATCAACTCGAGATTCCGGATCGATCCCATGGACCGTCCGGAATGACGGGATTGGTTACCGCACCAACTCCCGCATCGCGTTCTCCAGACCTTCGATCGTGATCGGATACATGCGTTCGGAGAACAGGCGGCGGATGATGGTGGTCGATTCCGAATAGTCCCAGTGCTTCTGCGCCACCGGATTGAGCCACACCGCGTGCGGATAGGTGCGGATGATTCGATCGAGCCAGACCGAGCCGGCCTCTTCATTGACATGCTCGACCGAGCCGCCGGGAACCATGATCTCGTAAGGCGACATCGAGGCGTCGCCCACGAACACCACCTTGTAGTCGTGCGGATATTTGTGCAGCACGTCCCAGGTCGGCGTGCGATCGGTGAAGCGCCGCTTGTTCTGCTTCCAGACGCCTTCATAGAGGCAGTTGTGGAAGTAGAAATACTCCATGTGCTTGAATTCGCTCTTGGCGGCCGAGAACAGTTCCTCGACCTGCTCGATATGCGAATCCATCGAGCCGCCGATATCGAAGAACACCAGCACCTTGACCGCGTTGCGCCGCTCGGGGCGCATGTGCACGTCGAGATAGCCGTGGTTGGCGGTCTCCTTGATCGTGGTGTCGAGGTCGAGCTCGTCTGGCGCGCCGGTGCGCGCGAACTTGCGCAGCCGCCGCAGCGCCACCTTGATGTTGCGGATGCCGAGCTCGACATTGCCGTCGAGATCCTTGAACTCGCGCTTGTCCCACACCTTCACGGCGCGGTTGTTGCGGTTCTTCTCCTGCCCGATCCGCACGCCCTCGGGATTATAGCCATGGGCGCCGAACGGCGAGGTGCCGGCGGTGCCGATCCACTTGCTGCCGCCCTGGTGGCGGCCCTTCTGTTCCTCGAGCCGCTTCTTCAGGGTCTCCATGAGCTTGTCCCAGCCCATGGCCTCGATCTGCTTCTTCTCTTCCTCGGTGAGATATTTCTCGGCGAGCTTCTTCAGCCACTCCTCGGGGATCTCCGCCTTGCCCATGGCGTCGAGCAGGCTCTCGAGCCCCTTGAACACGGTGCCGAACACGCGGTCGAACTTGTCGAGATTGCGTTCGTCCTTCACCAGCGCGGCGCGCGACAAATAGTAGAAGTTCTCGACCGTCTGCTCGGCGAGATCGGCGTCAAGCGCTTCCATCAAGGTCAGATATTCCCGTAGCGTCACGGGGACCTGGGCGTCGCGCAGCGATGTGAAAAACTGCAGGAACATACCCACCTAGATCGCCCGCTGGGCCGGTGGCGTCAAGGGCCCCCGGCCGTGCTTCATCCCGAGATCAGCCATCCACTTTCACCGGGTTACCTCCGCCGCCGTCGGTCCGTGGCGGCGCCCGCGCCATCGCGGCAAGGTCGCGCCACGCCGGCGATCATTCCGCAGAGCGGAAAGATGATGCATGACATTCCATGCGGAAGCCCACATCGGTACCGCTGCGCTGCGGAATCCGCGCTAGACCGCCCGGCTTTTTCAATTAGAATTGTAGCGGACAAGATATCGGAGAGGACATGCGACCGCTGCGAGAGCGGTCGTTTCGTGTGGGGGCCCGGGCCGCCGACGAACGAAGCAAGGCAAACAGATAGATGAAATTCACGGGTACCAAGGACTACGTCGCCACCGATGACCTCAAGGTCGCCGTCAATGCCGCCATCGTGCTCGAGCGCCCGCTGCTGGTGAAGGGCGAGCCCGGCACCGGCAAGACCGTACTGGCCGAGGAAGTCGCCAAGGCGATCGACGCGCCGCTTTTGACCTGGCACATCAAGTCGACCACCAAGGCGCAGCAGGGCCTCTACGAATACGATGCCGTCTCGCGACTGCGCGACAGCCAGCTCGGCGACGCCCGCGTGTCCGACATCAAGAACTACATCAAGCGCGGCAAGCTGTGGGAGGCCTTCACCAACGAGAAGCGCCCGGTGCTGCTGATCGACGAGATCGACAAGGCCGACATCGAATTCCCCAACGATCTGCTGCTCGAACTCGACCGCATGGAATTCCACGTCTACGAGACCGGCGAGACCATCAAGGCGAAGCTGCGCCCGATCGTGATGATCACGTCGAACAACGAGAAGGAACTGCCGGACGCCTTCCTGCGCCGCTGCTTCTTCCACTACATCAAGTTCCCCGACAACGAGACGATGGGCAAGATCGTCGACGTGCATTTCCCCGGTATCAAGAAGCGCCTGGTGGAAGAGGCGCTGCGGATCTTCTTCGAAGTCCGCGAGGTGCCGGGCCTGAAGAAGAAGCCCTCGACCTCGGAACTGCTCGACTGGCTCAAGCTGCTGTTGAACGAGGACATCACCCCCGAGATGCTGCGCGAGCGCGATCCGCGCAAGCTGATCCCGCCGCTGCATGGCGCGCTGCTCAAGAACGAGCAGGATGTGCATCTGTTCGAGCGGCTCGCTTTCCTCAGCCGCCGCGAAGTCTAGTTCCGATATCGGCAAACGCCGGGGCGATGGCTCCGGCGTTTTGCTTCTGCAGCTCAACAAACAAGCCAACAAGCAAGAAGACCAGGGAAGATGAACGTCCAAACCCAGATCCGGGCCGCCGAGCCCGTCACGACAGAGCACTTCGACGTCCTGATCGCAGGCGCCGGCATCTCCGGCGTCGGCGCCGCCTACCACCTCACCACGCAATGCCCCGGCACCAGCTTCGTGGTGCTGGAGACGCAGAAGACTTTTGGCGGTACCTGGTCCACCCACCGCTATCCCGGCATCCGCTCCGACAGCGACCTGCACACCTTCGGCTATCGCTTCAAGCCGTGGACCAGCGCGCCGATCGCGACCGCGGCCGAGATCCTGAAGTACATGGGCGAGGTGATCGAGGAGAACGACATCGCCCGTCACATCCGCTATCGCCACACCATCACCGCGGCGAAGTGGTCGAACGAAACCAATCTCTGGACCATCGATGCGACGCGCATCGACACCGGCGAGCGGCTGCGCTTCACCACCAACTTCTTCTGGATGTGCCAGGGCTATTATCGCCACGACGCGGGCTATACGCCCGAATGGACCGACATGGCGAAGTTCAAGGGCACCGTCGTGCATCCGCAGACCTGGCCCGACGACCTCGACTACAAGGGCAAGCGCGTGGTCGTGATCGGCTCCGGCGCCACCGCCGCGACCCTGATCCCGGCGATGGCCAAGGACGCCGGCCATGTCACCATGCTGCAGCGTTCGCCGACCTATTTCCGCACCGGCCGCAACGCCATCGAGATCGCCGAGGAGCTGCGCAGGCTGCAGGTCGACGAGCACTGGATCCACGAGATCACCCGCCGCAAGATACTGTTCGAGCAGGACGCCTTCACCAGGCGGACCTTCGCCGAGCCCGAGGGCGCCAAGAAGGACCTGCTGGCGGCGGTCGAAGCCGTCCTCGGCAAGGACTACGACATTGCCACCCACTTCACGCCGAGCTACCGGCCGTGGCGGCAGCGCATCGCCTTCGTGCCGGATGCCGACCTGTTCCACGCCATCAAGGGCGGCAAGGCGTCGGTCGTCACCGACGAGATCGACCGCTTCACCGAGACGGGCATCCTGCTCAAGTCCGGCAAGCAGCTCGAGGCCGACATCATTATCACCGCGACCGGCTTCCACCTCTCCGCCAACGGCGGCATCGACTTCGAGATCGACGGCAAGCCGCTCGACTTCGCCGATACCGTGACCTATCGCGGCATGATGTTCACCGGCGTGCCGAACCTCGTCTGGGTGTTCGGCTATTTCCGCGCCAGCTGGACCTTGCGCGTCGATCTGGTCGGCGACTTCGTCTGCCGCCTGCTGCAGCACATGAAGGCGACCGGCGCGAACAAGGTGACGCCGGAACTGCGCCCCGAAGACCACAACATGCCGCTGCTGCCGTGGATCGATCCGGAGAACTTCAACCCCGGCTACATGATGCGCGGCATGCACCTCTTGCCGAAGCGCGGCGACAAGCCGGAGTGGCAGCACAACCAGGATTACTGGGCCGAGAAGGACGAATTCCCGGCGATCGACCTCAAGGACAAGGCGTTCGTCTACGGCTGAGCTCCTGATATTAGTCCCGTCATCCTGAGGAGCGCGTAGCGCGTCTCGAAGGATGCACGGCCCCACTCGGGCCGTCGTGCTTCGAGACGGCCGCTTCGCGGCCTCATCAGCATGACGGTGTTAGACACAGCGCGCTGATCAAAAAGCAACGTCGCGTACGCCTCTATTCCGTCACGCATACTCCGGCAGCTTCGCAGCCGCCTCGGGTGCCTTGCCGCGGATCATGTCGGAGGCCTTGTCGGCGATCATCAAGGTCGAGGCGTTGAGATTGGCTGAGATCATCCGCGGCATGATCGAGGCGTCGATCACGCGCAGGCCCTCCATGCCATGGACCCGAAGCTGGTCGTCGACCACCGCCCACGGCGCGTCCGCCGGTCCCATCCGGCAGGTGCAGCCGGGATGGAAGGTGGTGGTGCCGCGCTCGGTCGCGGCCGCGAGCAGTTCGTCGTCGCTCGTGACCTTCGGGCCCGGAAAGTCCTCATAGGCGTAATACGGACTGAGCGGCTCGGAGGCGAGCAGCCGGCGCGCCAGCTTCATGCCGGCGACGACGACGCGGCGGTCGATCTCCTCGGCGAGGTAGTTGGTCTGGATGATCGGCGGCGCGAAAGGATCGGCGGAGCGGATCCGGACATAGCCGCGGCTCTCCGGCCGCTGCTGCCATGACGCCACCGTCATGCCGGGCTCGTCCTCGAGCTGGCCCTGCACGCCTTCCTTGTAGCTCGCCGGCGTGAAGGTGAGCTGCAGATCGGAGCTCTCGGTGGTCTCGCCGGAATGCCAGAAGCAGTAGACCATGGTAGGCGACAGCGACAGCAGGCCGCGCCGCGTCGTCGCCCATTTGATCGCCTCGCCCCACAGGCTGAAGCCGCGGCGAAGCTCGTTGATGGTCCTGATGTTCTTGACCCGCGCCACCGAGCGCGGCGCGTAATGATCCTGCAAACCTTCGCCGACGCCCGGCAGCGCGTGGCGCACCTCGATGCCGTGCGCCTGCAACAGCTCGGGCGCGCCGACGCCGGAGAGCTGCAACAGCTGCGGCGAGTTGTAGGCGCCGCCGGAGAGGATGACCTCCTTGGTGGCGCGGATCTCCAGGGGATCGCCGTGCTTGCCGCCGCGGTTGTAGCGCACGCCGACCGCGCGCTTGCCCTCGAAGATGATGCCGGTGACATGCGCATGCGTGCGCACATCGACATTGGGCCGCCGCCGCGCCGGATGCAGGAACGCGGTCGCGGCGCTGACCCGGCGGCCGTTTAGGATGGTGCGCTGGCAGTACGACACGCCTTCCTGTATCTGGCCGTTGTAATCAGGATTGCGCGGAATGCCGAGGCTGACCGCGCCTGCCATGAAGGCCTCGCAGAGTGGATCCTGCCAGTCCATGGTGGTGACGGTGAGGTTGCCGTCGCGGCCGCGGTAGGTGTCGTCGCCCTCGCCGATCCGCCTCTCCATGCGCCGGAAATAGGGCAGCACGTCAGGATAGCCCCAGCCGCGATTGCCGAGCTGCGCCCAGGTGTCGAAATCCTGGCGCTGGCCGCGATTATAAATGTGGCCGTTGATCGAGGACGAGCCGCCGAGCGTCTTGCCGCGCGGCGCATAGATGCTGCGCCCGCCGGTGTAGGGACCCACCTCCTGCTGATAGGCCCAGTTCACGCTCTTCATATGGAAGGTCTTGATGAAGCCGGCCGGCAGATGGATGTAGGGATGCCAGTCGCTCGGCCCCGCCTCGAGCACGCACACCTTGGTGCCTGCGTCTTCACTCAAGCGGTTGGTCAGCACGCTCCCGGCGGAGCCTGCGCCGATGATCACATAATCGAACGTTTCCATCGTCTCGTTTCTGGCGCCGACTATCGTGTCAGCGCGGCTTTTCGTTGAGTTGATAGGTCAGATGCGCCTTCACCGTCGGCCATTCGCTGGCGATGATGCTGTAAACCACGGTGTCGCGCAACGTGCCGTTGGGCGCGATCTGATGGCTGCGCAGAATGCCGTCCTGCTTCGCACCCAGCCGCTCGATGCCACGCCGGCTCTGGTGATTGAAGAAATGCGTGCGGAACTCGACCGCGATGCAATCAAGCTTCTCGAAGGCATGGGTCAGCAGTAGCAGTTTGCACTGCGTATTGACCGCGCTGCGCTGCACACGCTTGGCGTACCAGGTCGAGCCGATCTCAACGCGACGGTTCGACGTGTCGACGTTCATGTAGGTCGTCATGCCGGAAATCTTGCCGTCGGCGTCGAACACCGTGAACGGCAGCATCGATCCGGCCTTTTGCAGGCCGAGCCGGCGGTCGATCTCCTTGGCCATGTTCTCCGGCTGCGGGATCGCGGTGTACCAGAGCTTTGACAGCTCGCCGTCCTTCACCGCCTCGACCAGCCCGTCGCGATGATCGTGGGACAACGGCTCCAGCCGCGCATGCGCGCCGCGAAGGGTGACCGGTTCAAGCCAGGGCATTCGAGATCTCTCCATCTTTGTCATTCCGGTTCGATGCGCAGCATCGAACCTCAGATGCGCAATTGCGCATCGGGGAATCTCGAGATTCCGGGTCTGGCGCTTCGCACCATCCCGGAATGACGATTGCGCTTCGCGAACCGCAATCGTCATCTATTCAGAAAATTCAGCGGCAATCCCGGCCGCGGCCAGTCCATCGCGATCAGCTCGCCCTTGCCCGACAGCGTGATGTAGGCGGTCTTCAGCTCGGGGCCGCCGAAGGCGATGTTGGTGGTGACGCGGTCGCCAGTCGGCACCTGCTCGACCACGGTGCCGTCGGGCGCGATCACCGAGATGCAGCCCGACACCAGCGTCGCGACGCAGACATTGCCCGATGCCTCGACCGCGAGCGAGTCGAACATCTGGTAGCCGCCGAGGCCGGCGATCGGCTTGCCGCGCTCGCCGCGATAGATCACGTCGCGCGGCTTGACGGTGCCGGGCTCGGAAACTTCATACGCCCACAGCCGCGCGGTCGGCGTCTCCGCGATGTAGACGGTCTTCTCGTCCGGCGACAGGCCGATGCCGTTGGCTGGCAGGATGCCGTGCACGGCCTCGACGATCTCGTTCATGCCGGGCTTCAGATAATAGAACGCGCCGACATCCATGTCGCGGGCGCGGCGCTTGCCGAGGTCGGAGAACCACAGGCCACCCTGCCTGTCGAACACCAGGTCATTCGGCCCGCGCAGCGCGTGCTCGCCGCATTTCGTCACCACGGTCTCGACCTTGCCGGATTGCAGATCGACGCGCTGGATCGAGCCGCCGAGATAATCCTCGGGCTGCGGCCCCGGCATGATCATGTTGCGGGTCGGAATCCAGGAGAAGCCGCCATTGTTGCAGATGTACATCTTGCCGTCGGGACCGAGCGCCGCGCCGTTCGGGCCGCCCGGCACCTTGGCGACGATCTCCTTGCGCCCGTCGGGATAGACCCGCGTCAGCCGCTGGCCGCGGATTTCGACCAGCACGACCGAACCGTCGGGCATGACGACGGGACCTTCGGGAAACTCCAGATCGGTGGCGAGAACTCGGATATTGGCCATGGCATCCTCCCGGCTCTTTGGCTGCAGGCGGATTCCGAACGGTCCCGCACGCGCAACGTTGTTGTTTCATCCTGTTATGGCAAACGGGGTTTGGCTTGCCAAGCAATGGCCCCGCAAGGCTGCCCGGCGTTGGGGCGGGATGGGCGCGCCGCAAATGCCCCTGTCGTCCCTGCCTAGTGCGCAATTGCGCACTAGGCAGGGACGACACCGAATAGGTGGCACGGTCAGTGAGTCAAACTTCCGCGTTCTCGCGACACTGTCCGAGCTTCGCGATTCGGATAAAGCGAAATATTTTCGCGCGCGAGGATTGACAGGTTTTGCTGAGTTGCCCGTCGGGTTGTTTTGTCGCACCCCTCTCCGTCGTCATTCCCCAGTGCGCAATTGCGCGCCTGAGGGCGCGCCTCCTGGCGCGAGCCTCGGAATGACGGAGAGAGAATGGGCGCGCACTAGCTCAGCGTGCCCGCATGCACCCACCAGCCGGGGTGACCGGCGCGGAGTTGTTCGCCGGCCGCCTCGGCGTCGGCGTCGGTTCCGAACACGGCAAAGCAGGTCGCGCCCGAGCCCGACATGCGCACCAGACGAACGCCCCGGGTCTCACGCAGCGCGGACAGCACGTCACTGATGACGGGCTGGATGCGCGCCGCGGGGGCTTCGAGATCGTTGGTGCCGCGCTCCAGCGCCGCGATCCAATCGTCGATCGCGCGCCCGGCTTCCGGCCATGACGGCGCCTGCATCACGACGTCGGTGGCGCCGATCAGGAGCTCGCCATTGCGCAGGCCGAGCGCATTGAAGACGTCCCTGGTCGCAACCGGCACGCGCGGATTGACCAGCACGCACGGCATTTTCGGCAGGTCGAGCGGCAGCAGGCCTTCGCCGACGCCGGTCATGTCGCAGGCCCGCGAGGCGACGCACACCGGCACGTCGGCGCCGGTCTGCAGCGCGACCTCCATGATCCGGCTATCGTCGAGCGAGAGCTCATTGAGCCGCGCCAACAGCCGCAGCGCCGCCGCGGCGTCCGCCGAGCCGCCGCCGATGCCGGCCGCAACCGGCAGCACCTTCTCCAGCGTGAAGTGGCCGACCTCGAGGTCCGCGACGCGCTCGCCGAGCAGCCGCGCGGCCTTCAGCACCAGATTGTCAGAGGTGTCGCCGCAGGCATCGGCCAGCGGCCCCGCCATCGAAAGCGACAGCTCGGGTCCCGGCTCGAGCATCAGGCGATCGGCGCAATCGGCAAACGCGACGACGCTCTCCAAGTCGTGAAACCCGTCGACGCGCCGCCCGACAACCTTCAGCGTCAGGTTGACCTTGGCACGCCCTTCTTCAATCAGCGCCGGCACGGCGATAAACCCCTAAAAAACAAACATCGTGATGCGATTAGCGTAAATCGCCGTACGATCCTATCCCTTTGTTTGGATGGAAATTCCGCCATGACTCGTCATGCCCGGGCATAGCCGTCTGAAGGACGGCGTCGCTTCCGCTCGCCTATGACCCGGGCATCTATCAACCAAGAACGAATTTCTCGAAGGGATGGATGGCCGGGTCAAGCCCGGCCATGACGGGCAAACGTCAATGCCCGGGACATCTTGCGCGAAGATGCGCTTCGCGCTTTTGCCCGGGCATCACGGTATTTTATGAAGATGCAGCGCGACGACCGCCGCTCAGCCACCCTTGCCGTCGTCGTCCTTCTTCTTCTCGGCAGCGGCGGCGTTGGAGGTGTCATCCGGCAGGCCGTTGTCGATCTTGGCCTGGATCTTCGGCAGCTCTTCCGGCTCGGGCTTGAGGTCGCGGGCATGCGCCCACTGGAACTTGGCTTCCAGGGTGCGGCCGACGCGCCAGTAAGCGTCGCCGAGATGGTCGTTGATGGTCGGATCTTCCGGCTTCAGATCGATCGCGCGCTCGAGGTTCTTCACCGCCTCCTCGTAATTGCCGATCCGGTAATAGGCCCAGCCGAGCGAGTCCACGATGTAGCCGTCGTCGGGGCGCTGATCGACGGCACGCTTGATCATCTTCATGCCTTCGTCGAGGTTGATGCCCTGGTCGATCCAGGAATAACCGAGATAGTTCAGCACATGCGGCTGCTCGGGCTGCAGCTCGAGCGCCTTGCGCATGTCGGCCTCGGCCTTGTTCCACTGCTTGGAGCGCTCCTCGCAGATGCCTCGATAGTAATAGGTGACCCAGGCGTTCTTGTCGCCGCCGGCCGGCAGTGCGTCGATCGCCTGCGAATAGGTGGTGGCGCAGTCGGCGAACTTCTTGCGGCCGCGCTCGATATTGCCGAGCGCCAGGATCGCCTCGATGTCCTTCGGCTGATCCGATGTGACTTCCTTGAGGATCTTGATCGCCTCGTCGCTGCGGTCGGCGGCATCGAGATTGGTCGCGAGCTGGATCTGCGCGTTGCGCTTCAGCGGCGAGGACGCCGGCATCCGCTCATAGACCTTGATCGCCATCTGCGGCTTCTTCACCGATTCATAGAGATCGGCGAGCGACAGCAGCGCCAGCGGATGGTTGGGCTGCAGATAGAGCGCGAGTTGCAGATAGACCAGCGCGAGGTCCTCGCCGCCGCGGCGGGTCAGCGTCGCGCCGATGCCGTACAGCGCCTCGGCCGCGCCGGCCTGCGGTGACTCGACCAGCGGCGGCAGCTTCTTGCCGGCCTTGGTCTCCTTGATGCCTTCCAGCACCAGCGGGTGACGCGGCAGCTTCTTGTCGAAGGCCTCGTACATCGCGGTCGCGGCGGCCGCGTCCTTGTTGCGCGAGGTCCAGCGCGCATATTCGTCGACCGTGCGCAGCATCGAATCGTCGAGCTTGTAGACGCGCTCGAAGCGGGCGCCGGCATCCTTCTCCTTGCCGGACAGCTCGTAGATCATGCCGGCATGCAGGTCCTTGAAGATCGGATACCACTCGGGGCCGGTCAGCTTGTCGATCGAGGCGACCGCGGCCTTGCTGTCGCCGGCGCCATAGGCGGCCCAGGCCGACAGCAGCGTCGCGACGAGATCGGTGATCGGGCCGCGCACCGACTGGTTGATGTTGGACTGCGCGGCGGCATATTTCTTCAGCTTGAGATCGCGCACGCCGACGACGAGGCGCGCAACGCGGTTGGCCTTGTCCTGGGTGAGGATGCGGTCGGCGAGCTTGACCGCCTCCTCGATATCGCCGTCGGCGAGCGAGGAGATGAAGGCGCGGTCGAGCAGCTCGGAATTCTTCGGGTCGGTGCGCAGCGCCGAGCGGTAGAACGTCGCGGCCGAGGTCGCATCGCGCTCGACGCTGGCGTGGCGGGCGGCGAGATAGCTGCCGGCGGTGGTCAGCGACTTCAGGTCGTTCTTGGACGGGAATTGCGCGGCATTGTCGGTCGGATGGTCCGGCGTTTGCGCTGCAAGCTGCGCAGGCACGGCAAGCGCTGCGGCAGCGAGAACGGCAATCGTCAGGCGGTGGAATCGGGTGGACAGCATCACGGTCGCCTTGCTCCAGGGATTTACGCCAAGATGGATTTTACGGCCAAGATCTTGCGATCAGTCTCAAAATGCGAACCCAAGCGGCGGCATCACGGCGGGGGACAATGCCGCTTTTGGCGCTTATCCGCAAGGATCGCCCAAAGGCAACCCATGACGAATCAATTGGCAGATTAGGCCTTTAGGCCCGCCGATCCAGCTAGCCTCCGCAAGACGCTTCCACTATGGCGGTATCGTGACCGGGCCGGGCATATTCGCGCGCGGACGCAAAAAGGCGCGAGATAAGGGTGCCACGGCCCCCCTTTTCGCGCCTTCTGTTGTAACCGGGGGTGCAATCCGGCCGCTCCACGCGCGGAGAGGCCAAGCGGAGGTTGCGGCAACTCGCGCAGCCGCCTCACGCAAATGTGGTCGGCCGCCTCGAGCTCACCCTGGCCTCACATTGCCTCGTAGTTCGGACCGCCGCCGCCCTCCGGCGGAACCCAGGTGATGTTGCCGTTGGGGTCCTTCACGTCGCAGGTTTTGCAGTGGACGCAGTTCTGGGCGTTGATCTGGAAGCGCGGACCCGTCGATTCCTCGACCCATTCATAAACGCCGGCCGGGCAATAGCGGTTGGACGGACCGGCGAACACGTCGTGTTCCGAGGTCTTCTGCAGATTGAGGTCGGCGACCTTGAGATGGACCGGCTGGTCCTCCTCATGGTTGGTGTTGGACAGGAACACCGACGACAGCTTGTCGAACGAGATCTTGCCGTCCGGCTTCGGATAGGCGATCGGCTGGTGCTGCTTGGACGGATCGAGCGTCTTGCGGTCCGGCTTGGCGTGCGACTGGGTGCCGAACAGCGAGAAGCCGAGCGTGTTGCACCACATGTCGAAGCCGGAGAGCGCCATGCCGAGCAGGTTGCCGAACTTCGACAGCAAGGGCTTGGCATTGCGGACTTTGAACAGGTCCTTGCCGATCGCCGACGAGCGCCAGGCGTTCTCGTATTCGACGAGCTCGTCATTGGCGCGGCCGGCGCCGAGCGCGGCCGCGACATGCTCGGCGGCGAGCATGCCGGAGCCCATCGCATTGTGGACGCCCTTGATGCGCGGCACGTTGACGAAGCCCGCCGCGCAGCCGATCAGCGCGCCGCCCGGGAACGAGAGCCGGGGCACCGACTGGTAGCCGCCCTCGGTGATGGCGCGCGCGCCATAGGCGAGCCGCTTGCCGCCCTCGAACAGCTCGCGGACATCGGGATGGGTCTTGAAGCGCTGGAATTCGTCGAACGGCGACAGATAGGGATCGTTGTAGTTCAGATGCACGACGAAGCCGACCGCGACGCGGTTGTCGTCGTAATGATAGAGGAACGAGCCGCCGCCGGTCCTGTCGTTCAGCGGCCAGCCGAGCGTGTGCTGCACCCGACCCTTCTTGTGCTTCGCAGGGTCGATCTGCCAGACCTCCTTGAGGCCGATGCCGAACTTCGGCGGCTCGGAGTTGGCATCGAGATTGAACTTCGCGATCAGCTGCTTGGACAGCGAGCCGCGTGCGCCTTCGGCGAACAGCGTATATTTGCCGAGCAGCTCCATGCCGCGGGTGTAGGAATCCTTGTGGCTGCCGTCCCTGGCAATGCCCATGTCGCCGGTGGCGATGCCGCGCACCGCGCCCTTGTCGTCATAAAGCACTTCGGCCGCGGCAAAGCCCGGATAGATCTCGACGCCGAGCGCTTCCGCCTTCGGTGCCAGCCAGCGGCAGACATTGCCGAGCGAGCCGATGTAGCAGTGATGATTGTTCATCAGCGGCGGCATGATGAAGTTCGGCAGGCGGAACCAGCCTTGCGACGTCGTCCAGTAGAAGCGGTCGTCCTTGACCTGCGTCTTCAGCGGACAATCGGCGTCGTCGCGCCAATCGGGCACGAGCTTGTCGAGCCCGGCCGGATCGATCACCGCACCCGAGAGGATGTGCGCGCCGACCTCGGAGCCCTTCTCCACCACGACGATCGAGAGCTCCGGATTGAGCTGCTTCAGCCGGATCGCGGCCGACAGGCCCGACGGGCCGGCGCCGACGATGACGACGTCGAATTCCATAGACTCGCGCGGAGGAAGGTCTTCAGCATTCATGATCTTTGATCTCAGCCCATTGAGAACGCTTCTAAGCTTTTCACGGGTCGTTGTTTCCGATTTTTGGCGGAAGGACAACCATGGAATTGCGCTTCCATGGGTTTGCACGGCCCGGGTACCGCAAGAGAATAATCTTTTCCGAAAACCGCCCTCCACTTTTCTGGTCGATGCTCTAGATTGCGCCCATGATGGCCCTGCCGCCCGAGCCCACCCCTACACTGCAGCAATTGCTGGCCTTTTACCTTGAGGCCGGGGTCGATTGCGCGCTTGGCGATGCGCCGATCAACCGGCTCGAGGAGCCGGAGCCAGTTCCCGCCCCAGCCGCGCCGCGCCCATCAGTTGCACCCAATCCGCTGCGTCCGCCGCCGATGCCGTCAGTTCCGCGCAGCGAAATCACCGTGGCGCCGGATGCCGCGATCGCTTCCGCGCGCGAGGCTGCGCGGACTGCGCCGACGCTTGCAGCCCTGCGCACGCTGATGGAGAATTTCGACGGCTGCGCGTTGAAGCACACCGCGACCAGGCTGGTGTTCGCCGACGGTAACCCGCAGGCGCGCGTGATGTTCGTCGGCGAGGCACCGGGCCGCGACGAGGACATCGAGGGCCTGCCGTTCGTCGGCCGCTCCGGCAAGCTGCTCGACCGCATGATCGCGGCGATCGGGCTCGACCGCAGCAAAGCCTATATCGCCAACGTGATCCCGTGGCGGCCGCCCGGCAACCGCACGCCGACGCCGCAGGAGACGCAGGTGTGCCTGCCCTTCATCCAGCGCCATATCGAACTCGTGAATCCCGACGTGCTGGTGACGCTCGGCAATCCCTCGACGCAGGCGCTGCTCGGCACGCGCGAGGGCATCATGCGCACGCGCGGCAAATGGATCGACTACGACACCGGCACCCGCACGATCCGCGCCGTCGCCACCTTCCATCCCGCCTATCTGCTGCGCTCGCCGTCGTACAAGCGGCTGTCGTGGCAGGATCTGCGCGCGATCGCGAAGGTGTTGCAGGTGGCGAGCGCGTAGCTTCGTAGCCCGGATGGAGCCAACGGGTCGCGCGGACGCGCGCCCGATGACAGGCTCCGCGCAATCCGGGTGGATCAGGTGGCGTAAAAGAGCGGCCCCGGATTTCGCTCCGCTTCATCCGGGCTACGGCTCCACGTCACGTCAAATCACGTCCCTTTCGGCCGCACGATCGCCCAGCCGATCCGCAGCACCGGCTGCCGTCCGTTGACCAGCCGGTCGAACGAACGCGGCACTTCCGGCACGAGGCCGGGGAAGCGCTGCGCGATGTCGGGCGGCGGCGTGCCGGCGGTGTCCTGTGCGCGCCACACCACGACGCCGCCGGTCTCGTTGAATTTTGCGACCGACAGCCACGGCGTCCGCTGCGGCGTGGCGTCGAGCAAGAGATGCGGGCGCCGGCGGTTCATCGCAATCAGACTGGCAAGTTCGGGATCGCCGGCCACCGCGCGCAGGCGCTGGTTGGTGCGGCGCTCATAGCTGTCATCGAAGAAGCGGCCCATCGCGGCTGCCGGCAGCGAGGTGGACGCCTCGGTGGTGCTGGTCCAGGGCAGGAACAGCGCCGCCGCCAGCGCCAGCGCTGCAGGCGCCGCGACCGCCAGGGCCCAGACCGAACGCAGCAGCCGCTGCCGCCTCAGCGGGATCAGGTCGCCGGTCGCGACCACGACGGCAAGCCCGGACATCAACAGCGCCACTCCGGCGCCGCCGAAGGCGCGATCGAGATTGAACAGCCCGGAGACGAAGCTGCTCGCGATCGCCGGCGCGAACGCGAAGAAATACACGAATTGCCGCGCCAGCGGACTGACCGGCGGGCGGTTGATGATCGGGGCATCCTCGGTCTTGCCGGCGAACCAGCGCGAATTGAGGATCGCCAGCAGCGCGATCGCGGCGGTCGCCACGATCAGCCCGCCGAGCACCACGCCCCAGCGCAGCGCGTGCGCCTTGAGATCGGCGAGTGCCGGCAAGGCCGGCAGCGCCAGGACGTCGGCGCGGAGCATCCAGATCAGGTAGGGCAGCGCCAGCACGATGATGACGAGCAGCGCGTAGATCGGATCGACCGATTTGAGCATGCGCCGCCCGCGCTCGGTTGCGAGCGCAAAGCCGGTCACGAGCAGGATCATGCCGATCGCCGCCGGCGTCGTCAGCAGCAGGAGGCCGCAATCGATCGACCAGGCGAACCAGGCGCTGCGCCGGTTCTGCCCGATCAGTTGCCAGGAATGCAGCAACAGCAGCGCCCAGAGCGGGCGCGCCAGGATCAGCGGACCGAACTCGACGCTTGGCGAGGAGAACACCACGACCGTCATCGACAGCAGCACTGCCAGCACGCCCTGCGGGCCACCGACGATGGAGCTCGCCAAGGCGTAGAAGCCGATGAAGGTGACGATCTCGCAGACCTGCGCCAGAAGATAGACGCCGAACACGTGATTCCCGACGGCGCGGAAGGCGATGTCGGCGAGCCAGAACGCGAGCGGCGGCCCCATGTCGGTGCCGACCTGATATTCGCGGCCGAAGGCGAGGATGGTGGCGAGGTTGCCGGGCGGACTGCCGTAGAAGATGGCCGGCAGGAACAGCCAGATCGCGGCCTGCGCCAGCACCACGATCCAGACCACGAGGCGCGGCCGGGCGCGGATCAGTTCGACAACCAGGGAGGTAAACCGCATGAAACGCCTGAAATGCCCCAGCCACCCGTATCAAGCGGCGCCATCTGATCCCGAGGTTTTTTGATAAACGGCGGCGGCGATGAAGGCAACCGGGCTGGATGTGTCCACGGTGCAAAGTCAAACATCGCTGTCATGCCCCGCGAAGGCGGTCATCCAGTACGCCGCGGCGGCCAGGCTTGAGCACAACGGTCTCTGGAATACTGGATCGCCCGGTCCCGTCTTCGCCAAGGCTTCGACGAGGCCAGGCCCCCCTGGCGCGCCGAAGCTTTAGCGGAGGCGGCGAGCCGGGCGATGACACCGAGAGTGCGGCGCCGCCGCGCTTTACGCCGCTTCGGATGCCGCAGCTTCGCTTTCGGCGTCCACCGTGAACAGGTCGGGCTCCGCCGGGACCGGGAAATGCTTCAGCCGCGCCGCGACGACGGGAGCGAAGAAGCTACGGTGATGGCTGCTGGGGCCGAGCCGGTCGAGCGCCTCGAGGTGCTCGGGGACGGCATAGCCCTTGTGCTGCTCGAAGCCGTAGCCCGGGCAATCCAGCGCCAGCGCGCACATCAGGCGGTCGCGCGTCACCTTGGCGATGATCGAGGCCGCCGCGATCGAGGCCACGATGCCGTCGCCGCCGATCACGGCGTCGCAGTCGCAGGACGTGGCGAGCTTGTCGCGGCCGTCGACGAAGACATGCTTCGGCATTTCCGGCAGCGCATGCACCGCGCGCGCCAGCGCCCACAGCGAGGCGCGCAGGATGTTGTCGCGGTCGATCCGCGCCCGTGACGCCACCGCGACCGAGAACGCTGCTGTCGCGCAGATTTCCTCGAACAGTTCCTCGCGGCGCTCGACGGTCAGCCGCTTCGAATCATCGAGGCCCTTGGGTATCCGATTTGGGTCCAGCACCACGGCGGCGGCGACCACCGGGCCCGCCAGCGGCCCGCGCCCGGCCTCGTCGCAGCCGGCGACCGGCCAGACGCCGCGCTTGATCAGCGCGCGCTCGCGCCGAAAGCTCGGCCGCGTCACCACGATGACGCGCTTGTCCGGCTTGGCCGGCTCGGCCGGCTTCTTCTTCGACGCGGTCTTTGACGTGCGATTGGACTTGTCCCGAATCATGCGGGGATCGTGGTCAAGCCCGGCCCGCGGCGCAACCGGGAACCTGGCGCCCTTCCCCGTTATTCAATCCGCCACCCTCATCGGGATCGGCGCTCTAATCGGGGATTGACACCCGGCGGTCGTCGCGAACCTCAAAGCCCGGCGCGCGCACCACTTCCCAGGCGTGGCCGTCGGGATCGCCGAAATAACCGCAATAGCCGCCATAGCTGGTCGGCTGCGCGGGTTTCAGCAGCCTGGCGCCTTTCGACAGCGCGAACGCCATCACACGATCGACCTCGGCGTCGTCGTTGCAGTTCCAAGCGATCGCGACGCCGCGGAACGCTGAAGGCCGTGGCTGATCCGGCAGCCCGGCATCGGCAGCGAGCAGATGCCACGGGAACAGGCCGAGCACGGTGCCGCCGGTCTCAAAGAAGGCGACCTCCTCGCCGGTCGCGCGCATCTTCCTGGAGAAGCCGAGCGATTCATAAAAGCCGATGCTGGCGCGCATGTCGCTGACGCCCAGCGTGAGGACGGTGAAGCGTGCGGTCGGGGCGTTACTCATGTTTACCTTTCCCGTCGTTGCGAGCGAAGCGACGCAATCCATTGTTCCGCATATTCGGATGCATGGATTGCTTCGTCGCTTCGCTCCTCGCAATGACGATCATCACTTTGCTGGCACCTAAAACAAGCTCAGCTGCTGCCCGCTGCGCTTCGGCTTGGCGAAGTGATCGGTGGTCAGCTTGGTCCGCCGCTTGTTGAGGCCGAGCTTTTCGCAGGCGATCTCGAAGCGGCGGCCGATCATCCAGGCCATCGGGCCGGTGCCCTTCATCCGCGTGCCCCATTGCGAGTCGTAGTCGCGGCCACCGCGCATGTCGCGGATCAGCGTGAAGACGTGACGGTAGCGATCGGGATAGTTGGCCATCAGCCATTCGCGGAACAGATCGCGCACCTCGAGCGGCAGCCGCAGCAGCACATAGCTCGCCTCCCTGGCGCCGGCATGTGCGGCGGCATCGAGGATGCGCTCGATCTCGGAATCGTTCAGCGCCGGGATCACGGGTGCGACCATCACCGTGGTCGGGATGCCGGCATCCGTGAGCCGCTTGATCGCCTCGAGCCGCTTCGGCGGGGTCGAGGCGCGCGGCTCCATGGTGCGGGCGAGTTTCGGGTCGAGCGTCGTCACCGAGAGCGCGACCTTGGCGAGATTGCGCTTGGCCATACGTGCCAGGATGTCGATGTCGCGGGTGACCAGCGCCGACTTGGTGACGATGCCGACCGGATGGCCGGCGCGCTCCAGCACCTCGAGGATGCCGCGCATGATCTTCCGGTCGCGCTCGATCGGCTGATAGGGATCGGTGTTGGTGCCGATCGCGATCATCCGCGCCTCGTAGTCCGGTGCCGCCAGCTCCTTCTCGAGCAGCGCGGGTGCGTCCGGCTTGGCGAACAGCTTCGATTCGAAGTCCAGCCCCGGCGACAGGCCGAGATAGGCGTGGGTCGGCCGCGCGAAGCAATAGACGCAGCCGTGCTCACAGCCGCGATACGGATTGATCGAGCGGTCGAAGCCGATGTCGGGCGAGTCGTTGCGGGTGATCACCTTGCGCGAGGTGTCGAGCGCCACGCTGGTCGCAAATGGCGGCAGGTCCTCGAGGCTCTGCCAGCCGTCGTCGAAGGCAACGCGCGCCTCGGCCTCGTAGCGGCCGCTGGCGTTGGACTGCGCGCCGCGGCCGCGCCGCCGCTCGCGCTCGATCGCGACCGCAAGCTCGGGAAAAGGGGAAGGTGCACCCGCCGGGTTATCGGAGGGCGCCGTTACCGGCGGGTGCTTGAGGGCATGAGAGGATGCTCGGCTCATGCTTTGAAGTTAACACAGCACGAGAACAAATCAAGAACATGAACGGAGAAATTCCACAAAACCTTGCTACAAAATTCTGCAGGCGGACAGGCTGCTTTGAATATGACAAGGTGATAACACGGCCGGAGTTTCTCCACCGTTTGAGCCATCGAACCTCAAAATCATGCTGAGCGTGATAATTCCAACCGACGGCGTCGAGCGCTCCGCGGTCGTAACATTGGCGGCGCTGGTGCCGGGCGCGGCCGCGGGCGTCATCCGCGAAGTGCTGCTGGTCGACCGCAGCCACAGCGATGTGATGGAGCGCGTCGCCGACGTCGCCGGCTGCCGCTTCCTGCGCTTCGAGGGCACGCGCGCCGCCGCGCTTGCGGCAGGCGCGCGGCAGGCGCGGTCGCCCTGGCTGATGTTCCTGCATCCGGGCGCCGTGCTCGATGCCGGCTGGATCGAGGAAACCACCCAGTTCACCCAGATGGTGGCGGCCAGCGGCAAGGACCGCGCCGGCATCTTCCGCTACGCCCGCGCACCCTACACCGACCCGGGCCTGCGCGACGGCCTCAAATTCGTTGCCCGGATGATCACCGGGCCCTCGGCCGAACAGGGCCTTTTGATCGCGCGCGAGCATTACGAGCGGATCGGCGGCTACCGGCCCGATGCCCGCCGCTCCGAGGCGCGCCTGCTGCGCCGGCTCGGCCGTTCCTCCCGCACCATGCTGCGGAGCCGGATCATGGTGGCCTGAACAAAGCGCTTGCGGATTATTTGATCCCGTCAAATAATATGCTTGATGAAATCAAACTTCCATGACACCACGCTCGAGAGCCAGGTCGCCGCGGTCCGCGGCTTCAGCCGGTTCTATACCCGCAAGCTCGGCATCATCGAGCCGAAGCTGTTGCACTCACCATTCACGCTGCAGGAAGCGCGGATCATCTACGAGCTCGCGCACCGCGAAAATTGCACCGCAACCGATCTGGTGCGCGATCTCGACCTCGATGCCGGCTTCGTCAGCCGCACGCTGGCGGCGCTGCAAAGGCGCCAGATCGTGACGCGGAAGCCATCGAAGGCCGACAAGCGCGTCAACGAGGTGGCCCTCACCGCCAAGGGCCGCACTGCTGCCGCCGATCTCGACTGCCGCTCGCGCAGCGAGGTCGGGACGCTATTGAAGCAGATGGACGGCGACCGTCGCGCCGCGGTGGTGCGCGCCATGGGCACGATCGAGCAATCGCTGGAGCCGCCGGCCGAGAAACCGGTCGGCTTCCTGCTGCGCAGCCATCGCGTCGGCGACATGGGTTGGGTCGTCTCGCGGCAGGGACAAGCCTACGCGGAGGAGTATGGCTGGGACATTAGCTACGAGGCGTTGGTGGCCGAGATCTGCGCGCAGTTTCTGCGATCGTTCGATCCGGCGCGCGAGCATTGCTGGATCGCGGAGGTCGACGGCGAGCCGGTCGGCTCGGTCTTCCTGGTCGACGGCGGCGACGGGGTCGCCAAGCTGCGCCTGCTGCTGGTGGAAGAAAAGGCGCGCGGGCTCGGCGTCGGCCGCGCACTGGTCGAGCAATGCATCCGCGCCGCGCGCGAGAAGGGTTACAAGAAGATGACGCTGTGGACCCAGAGCATCCTGGTCGCCGCGCGCGGCATCTACGCCCGTGCCGGCTTCGAGCGGGTCAAGGAAGAAAAGCACCACAGCTTTGGCGTCGACCTAGTCGGCGAGACCTGGGAGCTGGAGTTGTAGGGCTCTTTACCCTCCGGCGTCATTCCGGGGCGATGCGCAGCATCGAACCCGGCATCTCGCGCCACAATCTCTGGATTCCGGGTTCGCGCTTCGCACGCCCCGGAATGAGGGAGGCTAAGCGCTCGCGCCTTTCGCCTTCGGGCGGCGCAGATGTTCATCCAGCCGCGGCATGATCTCGACGAAATTGCAGGGGCGCGTGCGGTAGTCGAGTTGCGCCGCCAAAATGCCGTCCCAGCCGTCGCGGCAGGCGCCGGGCGAGCCGGGCAGGCAGAAGATGAAGGTCGCGCCCGCAACGCCAGCGGTGGCGCGGCTCTGGACAGTCGACGCCCCGATCTTGGCGTGGCTCAGCATGTGGAAGGCGATCGAAAAGCCGTCCATCCGCTTCTCGAACAATGGCTCGACCGCCTCCGGCGTCACGTCGCGGCCGGTGAAGCCGGTGCCGCCGGTGGTGATGACGGCATCGACAGCGGGATCGGCGATCCAGCGCCGGATCACGGCTCTGATCGCCTCGACATCGTCGGTGACGATCTCGCGCGCCGCGAGCTTGTGGCCGGCCGCGGTGAGACGGTCGGCCAGCGTGGTGCCCGACTTGTCATCCGCCAGCGAGCGGGTGTCGGAAATCGTCAGTACTGCGATATTGAGCGGGATGAATGATTTGGATTCGTCGAGTGAGGACATTTGCACCTCTTTCCATCCCGCTGACGACATCCTGAGGTGCTCGCCTCGCGGTGCACTTGCATCACTGGGCGAGCACCTCAGGATGGGCCACGGGCTCCGTCATCCTTCGGGGCTCGCTAACAGGCGAACATATCCCGAGTGAGCGCGTTCGCGCTCATCCGGGGATGACGCTACCGGCACACGGCTACAAGCTACCGCCGAACGTGTTGCAGGCCTGCACGGTGCCCTGCTGGTAGCCCCTCATGAACCACTCCTTGCGCTGCGCGGCGGAGCCGTGGGTGAAGGAATCAGGCACCACCCTGCCCGTCGCCTGCCGCTGCAGCGTGTCGTCGCCGATCGCGTTCGCGGTGGTCAGCGCGGCGTCGATGTCGCCGGCCTCGAGGAAGCCCGGCCGCTTCTTCTCCTCGCGGTTGACCCAGACGCCGGAAAGGCAATCGGCCTGCAGCTCGACCTTGACCTGCAGCGCGTTGGCCTCGGCCTTGCTGCCGGCCTGCTGCTGCAGCCGATTCACGCGCGGAATGATGCCGAGCAGGTTCTGGATGTGATGGCCGGCCTCATGCGCGATGATATAGGCCGCGGTGAACTTGCAGGCGTTGCCCGAGCAGCCGCGGAAGCGCGTCTCGACCTCGCGGAAGAAGCCGGTGTCGAGGAAGATGGTCTTGTCCGGCGGGCAGTAGAACGGTCCCATCGCCGACTGCGCCATGCCGCAGCGGCCGCCATTCGTGGCATTGCGGAACAGCACGATCTTCGGACCGGTGTAGGTCTGCCCGCTGGCCTTGAAGATCTCGCTCCAGCGATCGTCGATCTCACCAAGGATGCCGGCGATCATGCTGCCCATCTCGTCGGTCGGGGCGCCGCGCTTGGCCTGGCCGCCTGACGACTGCCGGTCGGTCTGGTAGGTCGGCGCCTGGCCGCCGCCGGTGAGAATCTCGGCGCCGCCGATCAGGATGCGCGGGTCGATGCCGAAGGCATAGCCGAGCAAGCCGAGCACGATGATGGTGCCGATGCCGAGCCCGCCACCACCCATCGGAACGCCGAAGCCGCCACCGCCCCCTCCGCCCATCCCGCCTTCATCGCGACGATCTTCGATGTCGTCGCTGCGGCGGAAATCATCATAGCGCATGGTGGTTTCCCTTCATTCCAGTCGGCGACCCGACGCGGGACACTCCAACTTAAAATTTCCATTCTGTTAATCAATATCCTGCCCGGCAATAATTGCCTAGTCCGGAAGAGGCGCATCCCTTGCGGTGCAAACGGTTGCCAATGAGCGCAAATTTACCGCGCGAATCGTGCCGGTTTGATGATCCGCAAATTTTTTCGCCGAACGCGCTGATGTTGCAGCACAACGCCGGTGGCATCGCGACGTGCCGCGCAAAAGATGCTGCAATCTTTTGCATGAAGATTTCCAATTAAGTCGATTTTTACTTTGCCGGGTCAATGTGACGTCAGTCGGTTGTTTAGTCCCGCGTCGCCGACAGCGTCGCCTGAGTCAGAGTTCTTGAGTCATGGTAGTGTCGCGTCGCGGGGCGTCTGCAAGGGCGCCCCGCACTAAATTTGAGAGTGCCCCATCGAGCCACATCGTCATTGGCGATTGCGTGGCCGAATTGTCGAAGCTTCAGGCCGGCTCGGTCGACCTGGTCTTCGCGGATCCTCCCTACAATCTGCAGCTCAAGGGCGACCTCAAGCGCCCCGATGAGTCGCATGTCGATGCCGTCAACGACGACTGGGACAAGTTCTCGTCGTTCGCTGCCTACGACGATTTCACCCGCGCCTGGCTGCTGGCCTGCCGCCGCGTGATGAAGCCGTCGGCAACGCTGTGGGTGATCGGCTCCTATCACAACATCTTCCGCGTCGGCGCGATCATGCAGGACCTCGGCTTCTGGCTCCTGAACGATATCGTGTGGCGCAAGTCCAATCCGATGCCGAATTTCCGCGGCCGCCGCTTCACCAATGCGCACGAGACCATGATCTGGGCCGCGCGCGACGAGAAGGCCAAGGGCTACACCTTCAATTACGAAGCGCTGAAGGCGTCCAATGAGGACGTGCAGGCACGCTCCGACTGGCTGATCCCGCTGTGCACCGGCGAGGAGCGCCTCAAGGACGGCGACGGCAAGAAGGTGCATCCGACGCAGAAGCCCGAGCAGCTGCTCGCCCGCGTGTTGCTGTCGTCCTCGAAGCCCGGCGATCTCGTGATCGATCCGTTCAACGGCACCGGCACCACCGGCGCCGTCGCCAAGCGCCTCGGCCGCAGCTATATCGGCTTCGAGCGCGACAAGGCCTATGCCGCCGCCGCCGAGGCGCGCATCGCCGCGATCGAGCCGCTGCCGGAAGCAACGCTGGCGCCGTTCATGACCGCGCGCGAGGCACCGCGGGTGGCGTTCTCCGAACTGATCGAACGCGGCATGATCGTGCCGGGCGCCAGGCTGGTCGACGCCAAGAAGCGCCACGGCGCCCTGGTGCGCGCCGACGGCGCCATCATGCTCGGCGACAAGGTCGGCTCGATCCACCGCATCGGCGCGGTCGCGCAGGGCTCCGGCGCCTGCAACGGCTGGACCTTCTGGCACGTCGAGACCAAGAGCGGCCTGCGGCTGATCGACGAGCTGCGCGCCGAGATCCGCTCCGAGATGGCGGCGGGCTGAGGCAAGCCGACTAATCTTCCTCGTCATTCCGGGCTCGCCGCTTCCCGGCGCCCTCAGATGCGCAATTGCGCACCGGGGAATGACACGTTGGGAAAGATGACGCCGTCTTGAATGCGGCCCGCCTTGTTGCGCCGCGACGGCGGGACTAGATTCGGTCCCACCACTTGCCGCTTCGACTGGTCGCCCGATGCGCAGACAATCCGAGACACTGCTGCTGGTGCCGCTGCTGCCGGTCTTCCTGCTCGGCATGTTTCCGATGCTGCTGATCGGCCTGCTCGGATTCTTCGGCCTGATCATTTTCGGCATCCTGCTCGTCTGCGTCGGCCTGACGCTCGCCCTCGAGGCGCATGGCGAGTTCAATGAAGAGATCATCGTCCATGGTTACGCGCGGGGATCAGAACGCGCGGCGCAGGTCTCCCATTTGCGTGCTGCGACCCGCTCCGCCGCCGCGCTGGACGTCGCGGGCATCGCGCTGGTCGTCGCGGGTATCCTGGGCTTCTTCTGGGCCGGCTGACCAGCGCGCCACGCGACCCTGATTCACAAACTCGTCGCTTGCGCCGCGGCGTGAAATTTGCGCAAGAGGAGCCGGTCTGCGGCCTTCCCCGCCGCGTCGCGATCTCGCCGGCTACAAGAACCAAGGGAGTCCCTTCATGATCAAATTCTATTTCAATGGTGCGCCGAACCCGAACAAGGTCGCGCTGTTCCTCGAAGAGTCCGGCCTGCCGTTCGAGGCGATCCCGGTCGATACCCGCAAGGGTGAGCAGTTCGCGCCGGAATTCCTCAAGGTCAACCCGAACGGCAAGGTGCCGGCGATCGACGATGACGGCGTGCTGGTGTTCGATTCGAACGCGATCCTGCTCTACCTCGCCGAGGAGCACGGCAAGTTCCTGCCCGCCAATACGCCGGCCAATCGCGCCGCGACGCTGTCCTGGCTGATGTTCATCGCGACCGGCCTCGGCCCCTATTCCGGCCAGGCCGTGCACTTCAAGCACTTCGCGCCGAAGGATCTCGACTACGCCAACAACCGCTACCAGTACGAGGCGCACCGCCATTACAAGATCCTCGACGATCACCTGGCGAAACAGCGCTACATGGTCGGCGACAGCTACACGATCGTCGACATGGCGTTCTGGGGCTGGGCGCGGATGGCGGCGTTCATCCTCGGCGAGGAAGGCTACGCCAAATATCCGAACGTCAAGCGGCTGGTCGACGAGATCTCGGCGCGGCCGGCGGCGGCGCGCGCGATCGCGCTGAAGGACAAGCACACCTTCAAGGCCGAGATGGACGACGCTGCGCGCGACATCATGTTCGGCCACCTCAAGTCCAAGGTGGCGTAAGCCAATCCACACGACGGCAAGACCACGGCGCCCGGATGGGCGCCGTCTTCGTTTGTGCCGCCCGTTAGCGGCGGACCGCTACGCCGGAAACGCGCCGAGCGCCTTCTCGGTCAGGACCGAGTCGCAATATTCCCGCACCTCCTTGATCCGACCACCGTCGAAACGGAACACCAGGCAATAGTCGTTGTCGTAGCGCTGACCTTGCTTGGTGAGGTTGTCGCCCTTGGCCTCGATCACGACGATGTCGCCGTCGGCGATGATGCGATGGGCGACGGTGCGGCCGCGCTCGACCAGTTTCGAGCGGACATGGCCGTGCAGATCGTTGATGATCGACTGCTTGCCGGTGAACGTACGCGACCAGGAATATTGCCCGGTCACGGTCCAGATCGCGTCGTCGGCAAGCGTTGCCATGAACAGCGAGTTCTCGCGCACCGCAGGATCGGGACTGCCTGCGATCACGAACATCTCCTGCACCAGTTTCTTGTTGTCGGCTGCGCTCATGGCGCGTCTCCTTGCGATTGATAGACCCTGATTTCAGGCGTTTCCTCACGCGATGCGGTCTTCGGCTCTCGTGAAAAACGCCTTGCCCGCAATCCTGCGGCGCCTGCGCGCATTCTTCCAATCGATAGGTAGTATGATATATATTCACTCGATGAATTTGAATTCGCTTGACCTCAATCTGCTGGTCGCGCTCGACGCCCTGCTGCGCGAAGCCAATGTCAGCCGCGCGGCGATGCGGCTCAATCTGTCGCAACCGGCGACCAGCCACGCGCTGCAGCGGCTGCGCGACCTGATCGGCGATCCGCTTTTGGTGCGCACCGGCGCGCGGATGGAGCTGACGCCGCGGGCGCAGGCGTTGCGCTCGCCGCTGGCCCATGCGCTCGACCAGGTGCGCGCGCTGTTCGTCTCCGACGATTTCGACGCCGCGCGCAGCGACCGGCACTTTCGCCTGATGATGCCCGACCTCGCGGTCGAGCTCCTGATGCCGCCGCTGATGGAGAAGGTGACGCAGATCGCGCCGAACGTCACCATCGACGTGGTGCCGTGGCGGGGACCTGCGATCTTCACGCCCGAATTCGCCCGCACCATCGATCTCGTGATCTCGATCGGCGACTCCTTCAAGGGCTTTCACCGCCAGCGGCTCTACACCGACAGCGACGCGCTCGCGGTGCGGCGCGGGCACGGCGTCGGCACGAAGCTGAAGAAGCGCGAGGCGTTCCTCGCAGCGCGCCATGTCGCCGTGGTCATCCGCGGCCAGAACGAGGACCTGATCGACAGCTGGCTGCGCGCCAAGGGCATCGAGCGGCGGATCGCGCTGGTGGTGCCGGGTTATATCGAGGCGCTGCACGTCACCGCGCGCACCGACCTCGTCGCCTTTGTGCCGCGCCGGCTGATCTCGGCGCTGTCGAAGCAATTGTCGCTGATGACGGTGACGCCGCCGCTCGATCCAGGGATCGACGAGCAGCACATGTTCTATCCGACCCGTGCCCAGTTGGACCCGGGCTCGCTGTGGCTGCGCAAGCTGATGCTGGAGACCGGACGCGAGCTGGAGACGGGGAAGGTGTAGCCCAGCTCTCTCCACACGTCGTCCCGGCGAAGGCCGGGACCCATAACCACAGGGTTGCGTTGTGAGAGCGGGCTGCGGCCCCAACGTCGCGTAACAACGATCCTTGGTGGTTATGGGTCCCGGGTCGCGCTGCGCTTGCCCGGGACGACACCGAATTTTTGGGCCTTACGCCCTCTGCTCCGCCAGCACCTTCTGCACCGCCGGGCGGCCCTCCATCGCCGCGCGATGCGACTTCACCTTGGGCAGCGTTGCGATGTCGACGCCATCGCCGTCGAGCCACAGGGTCAGCGTGTAGAGATAGGCATCGCCGACGGTGTAGTTCTCGCCCATCACCCACGGGCCCTTCAGCATGTCGCGCTCGATCAGGTTGAAGCAGGCGCCCATGGTCTTCGGCACCATCGCCTTCATGTCGGCGAACGACGTCTCCTGCGTCGCCCAGCGCGGACCGCGCATCTTGTGGGCGTGACAGATATGCACCGTCGAGCACAGATAGGAGTTGAAGGCCTGCAGCCTGGCGAATTCGAAGGCGTCGTCGGGCGCGAGCTTCGCCTGCGGAAAGCTCTGCGCGATATAGGCCAGCATCGCCGGCGTCTCGGTCAGCACGCCGCGATCGGTCACCAAAGTGGGCACGCGGCCCTTCGGATTGATCTTCAGGTATTCCGGGCTGTTCTGCTGGTTGGTCTTGAAGTCGATCTTCTCGGTCGTGTAGGGCGCGCCGGCCTCGGCCAGCGCGATGTGGGACGCGAGCGCGCAGGTGCCGGGGGCAAAATAGAGCTTGAGCATGTTGCTGTCCTCTCCGAGCCTTGTCGGTTCGTTGCGAACGCGGCTCTGGTTCTTGTTCTGACGGCGCGGAGGTTAGCGGCAGCCCCCTTGGCCGTCCACCCCGCGCGCCGCGGACCTTGCCCGCGGCGGTGCCGTCGTGCGATGACCATGGCCAATCGAGGGGATTTTTCATGACTGTGCTCATTGCAGGTGGCGGAATTGGCGGGCTGACGCTGGCGCTCAGCCTGCACCAGATCGGCGTGCCGGCCCGCGTCTTCGAGAGCGTGCCCGAGCTGCGGCCGCTCGGCGTCGGCATCAACGTGCTGCCGCATGCGGTGCGCGAACTGATCGAGCTCGGCCTGCACGATGTGCTCGACGCTTCAGCGGTGCGCACCCGCGAGCTCGCCTATTTCTCAAAGCACGGCAAGCCGATCTGGAGCGAGCCGCGCGGGCTCGAGGCCGGCTACAAATGGCCGCAATTCTCGATCCATCGCGGCCGGCTGCAACAGCTGCTGCTCGATGCCGCGACCGAACGGCTGGGGGCTGCGAACATTCTCACCAGCCATCACCTCACCGGCTGGACCGAGACCGCCGACGGCGTCCGCGCCGATTTCATCGATCGCGCCACCGGCAAGCCCGCCGGCAGCTATGACGGCGTGGTGCTGATCGCCGCCGACGGCATCCATTCGGCGGTGCGCGAGAAGCTCTATCCGCAGGAGGGGCCGCCGATCTGGAACGGCCGCATCCTGTGGCGCGGCATCACCCGCGGCGATGCCTTCCTGACCGGCCGCACCATGATCATGGCCGGCCACGAGATCCTGAAATTCGTCTGCTACCCGATCTCGAAGGAGGCAGGCCCCGACGGCAAGTTCGACATCAACTGGGTCGCCGAGCGACACATGCCGCCGACCTATCAATGGCGCCGCGAGGACTACAACCGGACCGCAAAGCTCGACGAGTTCCTGCCGTGGTTCGAGAGCTGGAATTTCGACTGGCTCGATGTCCCCGGCCTGATCCGGAACTGTCCGCATGCCTACGAATATCCGCTGGTCGATCGCGATCCGATCCCGCAATGGACCTTTGGCCGCGTCACGCTGATGGGCGATGCCGCGCATCCGATGTATCCGATCGGCTCCAACGGCGCCTCGCAGGCGATCCTGGATGCGCGCGTGCTGACGCGCGAGATTCTGGCGCATGGCCCGACGCAGGCGGCACTCGCGGCCTATGAGGCCGAGCGGCGGCCTGCGACCACGGACCTCGTGATGCTGAATCGCCGCAACGGCCCGGAGCAGGTGATGCAGCTGGTCGAGGAGCGCGCGCCTGACGGCTTCAAGGTCGTCACCGACGTGCTGTCGCAGCAGGAGCTGGAAGACATCGCCGCCAACTACAAGCGCGTCGCCGGTTTCCAGGTCGAGGGACTGAACGCCAAGCCGCCGATCGTGCAGCGGGCAGGCTGAGTTGTAGCGCGGCGCACTATGTATCACCGTCACCCTGAGGAGCCGCGAAGCGGCGTCTCGAAGGGTGCACGGCCCGGCCGGTGGCCGTGCATGCTTCGAGACTCGCTCCGCTCGCACCTCAGCATGACGGACTTACCAATGCAGGCGCGGCTTCATCGCAGCGCGCGCGCCGCCTCCACCAGGCGGATGCTGCTGCTCGCGGTCGCGAGCAGTGTGCCGTCGGCGGCGCTCAGCTTTCCCTCGACGAAGGCAATGGTCTTGCCGAGTTGCGTCACCGTCGCCTCGCCGGTGATCGGCCCGGGTTTTGCCGGCGCCAGGAAATTCACGGTCATCGTGATGGTCGTGGTGAAGAGCCGGCCCTCGGTCATCACGAACACCGCCGGCCCCATCGTATCGTCGAGCATCGCCGAGAGCATGCCGCCCTGGATAAAGCCGGCCGGATTGCAAAACTCCGGCTTGCCGTCGAACACGATCCTGATCCAGCCCTCCTGCGGACGGGCGTCGACCACGTGCCAACCCAGTAGCTTTGCGACGGGCGGCATCGGAATGCGGTCGAGTGCGGTTACGATCATGGCGGCCTCCGGCTTCCGGAGGTGATAGCGAAGCCCTGCTGCCAGCATGGTGTCAGCAGGTCAGAGCATGATCCGGAAAAGTGGGAACCGGTTTTCCGAAAAAATCATGCTCAAAAAAATGAGCCGATGATGTGATTCATCGCATCGTCAGAGATCGAGCCCATGCGCGATGACCTTGCGCATCACGTTCGGAAACGCCTCGCCGTCCAGCGTCGCCACCGGCACCCAGCGCATGCCATCCGGCGCGCGGCTCCGCGGCGGCACGCTGGCAGTGTAGACGACGAGCTCCAGCGGGAAGTGCGTGAACACGTGGGTGACAACGCCCGCCTTGCGGTGCCAGCGCGTGACGCCCTTCAGGTCCGGCGCCTGCGCCAGCCCCGCCGCGTCCTCCTGCTCGGCCAGCCATTGCGATCCCGGCACCTCGGTCATGCCGCCGAGCAGGCCTTTCTCCGCGCGCGAGCGCACCAGAAGCTCGCCGCCGCGCGTCACCACGAAGGCCGCGCCGCGGCGCAAGATGCCGCTCTTCTTCGGTGCCTTGCGCGGGAACGTTTCCTGATCGCCGCGCGTGCGCGCCGCGCAGTCGTCATTCAGCGGACACAATGCGCAGGCCGGCTTCTTCGGCGTGCAGATCGTCGCGCCCAAATCCATCAGCGCCTGAGCACTGTCGCCGGCGCGGGACGGGCCGAGCAATGTCGCCGCCATCTCTTTGATCAGCGGCTTGGCCTGCGGCAGCGCCTCCTCGATGGCGTAGAGCCGACTGACCACGCGCTCGATGTTGCCGTCCACCGGCATGGTGCGGCGGTCGAAGGCGATGGCGGCGATCGCGGCCGCGGTGTACGGCCCGATGCCGGGCAGCGCGCGCAGGCCCTCCTCGGTGTCCGGAAACACCCCGCCGTGGTCGCCCATCACCGCGACCGCGCAGGCGTGCAAATTGCGCGCCCGCGAATAATAGCCGAGCCCGGCCCACATCCTCAGGACGTCGTCGAGCGAGGCACGCCCAAGCGCGGTCACGTCGGGCCAGCGCGACACGAATTTCTCGAAATAGGGCCCGACCGCCCGTACCGTGGTCTGCTGCAGCATGATCTCCGACAGCCAGACGCGATACGGATCGGCCCGCTCCCCCGCCACCGCGCGCCACGGCAGCGTCCGGCGATGCCGGTCATACCAGGCGAGCAGACGCGCCGGGCGGTCGGCCTGCTGATCGGTCGATTTGATTTTGGCGGCAGCGCGAGAACTCATGAACGCATCTTAAGCCACATCTCGCCATGTCATGCCCGCGCTTGACCCGGGCATCCACGTCTTTCTTCGCCCGGCACGGAAAACGCCGCCACAATGATGAACACGGTTTCAGCCACATCACCACCACTGCTATAACCCTCCCATGTCCAGACCCGGCCCGATCAGCGCCAAGCCCCTGTCGATCCTGCTCAGCGATGTCTTCACCGACGCCTATGCCAAGCAGGGCTTTGCCGCGCGCGAATTGGTGACGCGCTGGACCGAGATCGCGGGCGAGCGGATCGCGGCCTATTGCGAGCCGCTGAAGATGCAGTGGCCGCGGCCGGTGGAGGGACAGCCGCAGGAGCCGGCGACGCTGGTGCTGCGGGTCGAAGGGCCGATGGCGCTGGAGATCCAGCACTCCTCCGACGTCATCCTGGAACGGGTGAACCGCTTCTTCGGCTGGCATGCGGTCGGCCGCCTGACCATCCGACAGGCGCCGCTCTCGCGCCGCAGCCGCCCGGTACGGCCGCGCCCGCCGGACGCCAAAACCGTGGCCCGGGAGGCGGCCAACCTTGCGGCCGTCGAGGACGACGATCTGCGCGCGGCGCTGGCCCGTTTGGGTGCCTCGATCAAGCGAAATTGACGCTTTTCGGCGGGCCAGCCGCGAGACCGCGGCATTGCCACAATGGCCGTTTCAAGCTAGCGAAGGCTTCTTTTCGGGACCCCTTCATTGTGGCGTGAATGCGCCAATCCGGGAGCTGACCTTGATCATCACGCGCCGCGCTTTCACCACCGCTCTCTCGCTGACCGGGCTCGCCGCCCTCGCCGGCCTGTCGCCGCTGCGCCTGATCACCGACGCGTTCGCGCAGACCGCCGCCGAGGTCGCCAAGCCGCAGTCGCTGCCGGACATGGGGCTCGGCCCGCAGGACGCCAAGGTAACCATCATCGAATACGCCTCGATGACCTGCCCGCACTGCGCCAATTTCAACGAGACCGTGTTCCCGAAGATCAAGTCGACCTACATCGACCCCGGCAAGGTCCGCTACGTGTTCCGCGAATTCCCGCTCGACATCAAGGCCGCCGCCGGCTCGATGCTGGCGCGCTGCATCGCGAAGGACGACGCGCCGAAGTATTTTGCCGTGATCGACCTGTTGTTCCGCCAGCAGAACGACTGGGTGGTGAAGAACACCACCGAGACACTGACCCGGATCGGCAAGCAGGCCGGCCTCACCCAGCAGCAGGTCGAGGACTGCCTGAAGGATCAGAAGCTGCTCGACAAGATCGCGGCCGACCAGAAATACGCCAACGAGGTGCTGAAGGTGAACTCGACGCCGACCTTCTTCGTCAACGGCGAGATGCTAAAGGGCGAGACCTCGTTCGAGGAATTCAGCAAGCACATCGATCCGCTGCTGAAGAGCTGATCGGGAGCCCGCGAACCTGACGTCTTCGTGGCTCGCTTTCGAGTCGAGGCACGATAATTGTGGATGATTTGCGATCACGGCACGCAGCCGTCGCATCATTTGGTTGTTGAAAACCTGATTCGCGCGATGCGAATCATCGAGGACATGCAAGGGCCATAAAACCCTGCAAATCCCTTGGGAAAAGCTTGCTCAAGCGGTTGCCCTGACGCGCTCGCATCGCCATTGTCGCCGCTCATGAGAGCTGCACGCAGCAACTCACCCACACACCGACATTGCCTTCCATGGTATTGTCACGGCAGGGAGATTCGCGCCCGGCCAAACGAGATTTGTGTACATGAAGCTCACGCGCCTCCGCCTGCACGGTTTCAAGTCGTTCGTTGAACCCACCGATTTCATGATCGAGCCGGGCCTGACCGGCGTCGTCGGACCGAACGGCTGCGGCAAATCCAATCTCGTCGAAGCGCTGCGCTGGGCGATGGGCGAGACCTCGCACAAGTCGCTGCGCGCCGCCGACATGGACGCGGTGATCTTCGCCGGTTCCGGCAACCGTCCGGCGCGCAACCACGCCGAAGTCGTGATGACGATCGACAATTCCGATCGCTCGGCGCCGGCCGCGGTGAACGACAGCCAGCTCCTGGAAATCTCCCGCCGCATCGAGCGCGAGGCCGGCTCGGTCTACCGCATCAACGGCCGCGATGTCCGTGCAAGAGATGTGCAGATTCTGTTCGCCGACGCCGCCACCGGCGCGCGCTCGCCGGCGCTGGTCCACCAGGGCAAGATCGGCGAGATCATCCAGGCCAAGCCCGAGCAGCGCCGTCGCGTGCTGGAAGACGCCGCTGGCGTTGCGGGTCTGCATGCCCGCCGCCACGAGGCGGAACTGCGGCTGAAGGCGGCCGAAACCAACCTCACCCGCGTCGAGGACGTGATCGGCCAGCTCACCGGTCAGATGGAAGGCCTGAAGAAGCAGGCGCGCCAGGCGATCCGCTACCGCGAGGTCGCGGCCAAGGTGCGCAAGTCCGAGGCGATGCTGTTCCATCTGCGCTGGATCGAGGCCAATGCCGACGTCAACGACGCCGCGCAGACCCATGATATCTCCGTGCGCGAGATGGCCGAGCGCACCCGCGAGCAGGCCGAATCCGCCCGCATCCAGGCGATCCGCGCCGCCGAATTGCCGGCGCTGCGCGATGCCGAAGCGCGCGCCGCCGCCGGCCTGCAGCGCCTGACCAACACGCGCGAGATGCTCGACCGCGAGGAGCAGCGCGCCAAGGAGCGCGTCGGCGAGCTCGATCGCCGTCTCACCCAATTCGCCCAGGACATCGCGCGCGAGCAGCAGCAGACCTCCGATGCCGACATCGCGCTGCAGCGGCTCGACACCGAAGACGCAGAGCTGAAGGAAGAGATCAAGTCGCGCGTCGAGAAGCGCTCCGGCGTCGACGAGCGCGTCGCTGAGGCCGAGGAGATCCTGGCCGCGACCGAGCGCCAGTTCTCCGAGCTGACCACGCAGCTCGCCGATCTCACCGCCAAGCGCAATCAGCTCGAAGCCGGCGTGCGCACGCATCGCGACCGCTTGGCGCGGCTCGATCAGGAGATCGCCAGCGTCCAGGCCGAGGAATCCAGGCTCGCGCAGGAGACCGGCAATCTCGGCGACATCGACGCGCTGGCCGCCGCCATGGAGATGGCGCAGCAGACCCTTGCCGAGTCCGAGGCCGCCGTGCAGACCAGCGAGGCGCATCACGCCGCCGCGCGGCAGACGCTGGAAGCCTCGCGCAATCCGCTCACCGAAGCCGAGAAGCGCGTGCAGCGGCTCGAGACGGAAGCCCGCACCATCTCCAAGCTCGTCACCAGCGAGACCAAGAATCTGTGGCCGCCGATCATCGACGGCATCACCGTCGCCAAGGGCTATGAAAAGGCGATCGGCGCCGTGCTTGGCGACGACCTCGATGCGCCGGTGGATTCCTCGGCGCCGATGCGCTGGACCAATATAGGCGTGGCCGGCGAAGATCCGGCGCTGCCGGATGGCGTCGAGCGGCTGGCCGACCATGTCCAGGCGCCGCCGGAACTGGCGCGCCGCCTGGCCCAGATCGGCGTCGTCGCCAAGGAACGCGGCGCGGCGCTGGTGTCGCAGCTGAAGACCGGCCAGCGGCTGGTGTCGCTCGAAGGCGACGTCTGGCGCTGGGACGGCTTCGTCGCCGACGCGCATGCCCCGACCGGCGCCGCCCGCCGTCTTGCCGAGCGCGCCCGTCTTGTCGACATCGAGCACGAGCTGGAACAGGCCCGCATCGATGCCTCCACCAAGCGCCAGGCGCTGGAGACGGCTGAAGAGGAATTGCGCTCGGCGTCCGCCGCCGAGGGTGCCTCGCGCGAAGCCGTCCGCGCCGCCCGCCGCGAGGCCGACGCCGCGCGCGAACGTCATGCCGCCACCGAGCGCGAGATCAACCGCCACGCCGCACGCAAATCGGCGCTGACCGAGGCGCACAGCCGCGTCGCCGCCGACCGCGCCGAGGCCGAAGCCGCATATGAGAGCGCGGCTGCCGCGCTCGCCGAACTGCCGCCGGGTGTCGAGACCGAGGCCCAGCTCGCCGCGGTTCGCGCCGAGATCGACAACCAGCGCCGGGCCGCGGCACAAGTCCGCGCCGAGGCGCAGGCGCTGGCCCGCGAGGCCGAGCTCGCCGACCGCCGCGTGCAGGCGATCGTTGCCGAGCGCAACGAGTGGCAGAACCGCAAGACCAGCGCCGCTTCGCAGGTCGAGACCGTCGAGGCGCGCATCGCCGAAGTGTCGGCCGAGCGCGAGGAGCTCGCCAATGCGCCCGAAGTCTTCGCCGAGAAGCGCAGCGCGCTGATCACGGAGATCGAGCACGCCGAGGGCGATCGCCGCATCGCCGCCGACGCGCTGGCGACCGCGGAAGCCGCGATGGCGGAAACCGATCGCCTCGCCAAGGCCTCGCTCGAAGCGCTGTCCTCATCCCGCGAAGCTACCGCGCGCGCCGAGGAGCGTATGGAAGGCACCCGCCGCCGCCTCGCCGACATCGAGCGCGAGATCCACGACATGCTCGAGGTCGAGCCCAGCGCGGTCGTCGGCATGGCCGAGATCGAACCCGGCCAGGAGCTGCCGCCGGTCACGCAGGTCGAGGAAGAGCTCGAAAAGCTGCGCCGCGACCGCGAGCGGCTCGGCGCCGTCAATTTGCGTGCCGAGGAAGAGCTCAAGGAAGTCGAAACCCAGCACACCGCGCTGACCACCGAACGCGACGATCTGGTCGAAGCGATCAAGCGGCTGCGCCAGGGCATCCAGAGCCTCAACCGCGAGGCGCGCGAGCGCCTGCTGACCTCGTTCGAGACCGTTAACAACCACTTCAAGCGGCTGTTCACCGAGCTGTTCGGCGGCGGCGAAGCCGCGCTGCATCTGATCGAGAGCGACGATCCGCTCGAGGCCGGCCTCGAGATCATCGCCAAGCCGCCCGGCAAGAAGCCGCAGACGCTCTCGCTGCTCTCGGGCGGTGAGCAGGCGCTGACGGCGCTCGCGCTGATCTTCGCGGTGTTTCTGACCAACCCGTCGCCGATCTGCGTGCTGGACGAGGTCGACGCGCCGCTCGACGACCACAACGTCGAACGGTTCTGCACCCTGCTGAACGAGATGACCGGCTCGACCGAGACACGCTTCATCATCATCACGCACAATCCGATCACGATGGCGCGGATGAACCGGCTGTTCGGTGTCACCATGGCCGAGCGCGGCGTGTCGCAGCTGGTGTCGGTCGACCTGCAGGGCGCGGTGGACATCCTCGACCAGAACGTGGCTTAGGCGTAGCACCTACGCGTCGACGTCATTTTCTGGATACCCGCGCCTCCGCATCGTCATTGCGAGGAGCGATAGCGACGAAGCAATCCATGCCTCAGCACGCGGCGCTATGGATTGCTTCGCTCCGCTCGCAATGACGTGGGATAGTCCGTCACATGACCTCACCCGATCTCCCCGCCGAACTGCGCGCAGCCCTCAACGCCAGGCTCGAAGGCCTGTCGCGCAGCGACGCCGCCGGCCGCGCGGCGGTGATCTCGCAGACCTATCGCGAGGGCGGCGGCTCCTCGACGATCAGGACCGAGACCGATGCGCTGGCCTATGCGCTGGCGCGGATGCCGGCGACCTATGCCGCCGTCGCAGCGAGCCTCAACGCCCTGACGGAGATCAGGCCGGACATCGCGCCGGCGCGCCTGCTCGATGTCGGTGCCGGTCCGGGGACCGTGACCTGGGCCGCCGCGGAAGCGTTCACGTCGCTGCGGGACTTCACCCTACTTGATGCCAACGGCGCGTTGCGGACGCTCGCCGAGGAGCTGTTTCACGGCAGCATTCGCCTGCACGACGCCAGCTATCAACTCGGCGAGGCGCGCGCCCTGCTCGACAAGGCCGAGCCCGCCGACCTCGTCGTCGCCAGCTACATGATCGGCGAACTCGGCGATGCCGAGCGCGGGGCGCTGGCCGATGCGCTGTGGTCGAAGACCAGCGATACGCTACTGGTCGTCGAGCCCGGTACGCCCGCCGGCTACGCGCGGATCATCGCACTCCGCGCGCGATTGATCGCTGCCGGCGCGCATGTCGTGGCCCCCTGCCCGCATGACGGCGGCTGTCCGCTGGTCGCGCCCGATTGGTGCCACTTCTCGCAGCGCCTGCAGCGCTCCCGCGCGCACAAGCAGCTCAAGGGCGCCGACGTCCCGTTCGAGGACGAGCGCTTCGCCTATGTCGCGCTGAGCCGCGCGCGCGTTGAGAACAGGCCATCGCGCGTGCTGGCGCAGCCGGACGTCGGCAAGGTCGAGATCGCGGCGAAACTGTGCACGCCCGAGGGCGTATCGGTTGCGCGGATCCCGCGCCGCGCCAGAGCCGAATACGCAAGCGCCCGGCGCTGGCGCTGGGGCGATGCGGTATCTCGTCGTCCCGGCCTTCGCCGGGACCCATAACCACCGAAGTTTGTTGTGAGTGAAGCCGTCGCCGCTTGTGCCCCTACCGCGGGCCGCGGCGCATGGGTCCCGGCCTTCGCCGGGACGACGGAATATGTTGAACCGATGTCGGCCAACCTTCGACTAACGCTTGCCCACCTTTCCGCGGCGGGCTGCCCTGCGCCCCGATCTTGGGCTACGGTGCCGCCGTCTCGTCCATCAGGAGCTGCCCCGTCATGTCGACCAGCTGGATCGTTATCGGCGTCATCGTGCTTCTCGTGCTGTTTGCATTCGGCGCCTACAACCGCCTCGTGGCGCTCAGCCAGCGGGTCGGACAGGCCTTTGCCGACATCGACGTGCAGCTCAAGCAGCGTCACGACCTGATCCCGAACCTGGTCGAGACGGTGAAGGGTTATGCCGCACATGAGCGCGGCACGCTCGACGACGTCATCAAGGCGCGCAATTCGGCGATGTCGGCGCAGGGCCCGGCCCAGGTCTCGGCGGCGGAAAACCAGCTCTCCGGCGCGCTCGGCCGGCTGATCGCGCTGTCGGAGGCCTATCCGGACCTCAAGGCCAACGCCAATTTCCAGCAGCTCGCCTCCGAGCTCTCCGATCTCGAGAACAAGATCGCCGCCAGCCGCCGCTTCTTCAACAACGCGGTCCAGGAATACAACACCGGCATCCAGCAGATGCCGGCCGCGCTGTTCGCCGGCATGTTCGGCTTCACCCGCAAGGATTTCTTCGACCTCGGCGCCAGCCGCACGGAGGTCGAGGCGGCGCCGAGCGTGAAGTTCTGATTACTTCCTTCGAGATGACGCCCCTTCGGTCATTCCGGGGCGATGCAACGCATCGAACCCGGAATCTCATCTCACTCACTAATCTCGAGATTCCACAAAGCGCAATTGCGCATTGGGGTTCGCGCGTGCCGCGCGCCCCGGAATGACGGTGAGAGCGGACGCGCACCATGGCCGCCTATGGTCTCTACACGCATATCGCATCGAACAAGTTTCGTTCGATGCTGCTACTTGCCGGCCTGTTCCTGCTGATCTACGTGCTGGTCTATGCCGGCGCGCTGGTCGCGGAGGTGATGATCGATAGCGGCCGCACCGTCGACTACTACCTGACGCGGGCCTCGCGCGACCTGGTCTCGGCCTTCCCGTGGGCGACGATCGCGGCAGCGACCTGGATCGTGATCGCCTATTTCTTCCACCAGAAGATGATCGATGCCGTCACCGGCGGCGAGAGCGTGACGCGGCAGCAAGAGCCGCGGCTCTACAATCTCCTGGAAAATCTCTGCATCTCGCGCGGCATCCCGATGCCGAAGCTGAAGGTGATGGACAGCCCGGCGCTGAATGCCTTCGCGACCGGACTGAACCGGAGCCAATACGCCATCACCGTCACCACCGGCCTGTTGAAGGCGCTGAACGATCAGGAGATCGAGGCCGTGCTCGGCCACGAGCTCACCCATATCAAGAACGGCGACGTGCAGCTGATGGTGATCGCGGTGATCATCGCCGGCGTGGTCGGCTTCTTCGGCGAGCTGTTCTTCCGCCTGTTCACGAACCTGTCGTGGAACTCGAGCGGCGGCGGAGGCGGCTGGTCGTCTTCATCCTCTCGCTCCTCGTCATCCTCCTCGGACCGCGACAGCAAGGGCTCGGGCGGCGGGGCGATCATCGTGATCATCATCGCGGTCGCGCTGATCGTGCTGGCCTGGCTGCTGTCGCAGGTGGTCAAGCTCGCGCTGTCGCGCTCGCGCGAATTCCTCGCCGATGCCGGATCGGTCGAGCTGACCAAGAACCCCGACGCGATGATCTCGGCGCTGCGCAAGATCGAGAACCGCGGTGAGCTGCCGGACGCCACCTCGGCGGTGATGGAACTCTGCGTCGACAATCCGCGCGAGGGGTTTGCCGACCTGTTCGCCACCCATCCCTCGGTCAAGTCACGGGTCGATGCCCTGGTGAAATACGCCGGCGGCCACGATCCCGGACTGCTGGCGCTGCCGGACGAGACGGGGCCGCAGGATGAGCCGTCCGCGGCGGGCGACCAGCCCCCGCCGGCGACCCACGGCCCATGGGGCGATGTGCCGCCGACACAGAAGAGCAATCCGCCGGCGCTGCCGGGCAACAACCCCACGCAGGGACCATTGGGTCCTCTCCAGGGCCCTTGGGGACGACACCGCTAATCGCGCCCTAGCCTACTCAGTCCATTAAGGAAATTCCCACCAAACCCATCGTGGCCGCCTTAAGGAATTGAATTCTCCCTCGTTTCTGCCATGTTCGCGCCCAAAGCAGTGTGGGGACTTGCCGATCGCCATCGCGATCGGGAGCGCGCTTTAAGGGACTTCCATGGCAAAGCCGGTTGTGATCGTGGTGGGCGCCGACAAGGGCGGGGTCGGCAAGACCACCGTCTCGCGGACGCTCCTGGACTATTTCAGTGCCAATAACGTGCAGACCCGGGCGTTCGACACCGAATCGCCGCGCGGCACGCTGAAGCGCTTCCATCCTGACATCACCGAGATCGTCGACATGACGACGACCGCGGACCAGATGAAGATCTTCGACACGCTGAACTCGGGGCCCTCGGTTACCGTGATCGACGTCCGCGCCGGCCTGTTGTCGCCCGCGCTGGCCTCGCTGCGCGATATCGGCTTCCTCGACGCGGCGCGTTCCGGCCAGATCACCTTCGCCGTGTTCCATATCCTCGGCCCGTCGATCGCTTCGCTGGACGAGATCGCCGAAACCGCCAACTTCATGAGCGGCGCGAAATATTTCCTGGTGAAGAACTTCATCAACGACACCCAGTTCTTCCAGTGGGACCAGGCGACCTACAATTCCTACTTCCACCGCATCAAGGATGCCGTGGACCTGACCATCCCGAAGCTCAACGAAATGGCCTATGAGCAGGTCGAGGTCTCCTCGGTTCCGTTCCTGAAATTCGTCGCCAACAAGGGCATCAACGACGACGCCGCCAACTACTCCTTCGTGCTGCGCGGCTATGTCCGGCACTGGCTCGCCAATGTCTGGAGCGAGTACGACCGGATCAAGCTGACCGATCTCGTCGGCGCCAAGTCGGCCAAAGGCGAAAAATAGTCGGACCTTCGACCTTGATGGGGCTGGATTAGGCGAAAATTTGGCCTGATATAGCGGGCGATGTCGTCCACGCCCGTTTACATCATCTGCTCGCCCCGCCCGCAGGTCGGCAAGACGCTGATCGCGCGGCTGCTCGGCGAATTCCTGCTGCTCAAGAACGGCGACGTGGTCTGCTACGACATCAATCTGAAGGAGCCGTCGCTGCTCGACTACCTGCCGCGGATCACCGAAACCGCGGACGTGATCGACACCTACGGCAAGATGCAGCTGATGGACCGCGTCATCGTCAATGATGGCATCGGCAAGGTGATCGACCTCGGCTACCACGCCTTCGACGAATTCTTCAAAATGTGCGACGAGATCGGGCTGATGAAGGAGGCGCTGCGCCGTCGCGTCGCGCCGGTCATCCTGTACGTCGCCGATACCGACCGCGCCTCGGTGCGTGGCTACCAGACGCTGCTCGGCACGATCCCGCCGAACGCGCTGATCGTCATCGACAACGAATTCGTGGTGCGCGGCGAGCTGCCGCCGGTCATGACCGCCAGCCGGGTGCTGCGCTTCCGCGCGCTGCCGGTGTTCCTGAAGACCTATATCGACCGGCTGAACTTCTCCTTCACCGGCTATCTGCGCCAGGAAAGGGATTCATCGACCGAGCTGCATCAATGGATCCGGCGGAATTACACGACGTTCCGCGATCTCGAATTGAGCATGCTGCTGCAGCGGGGATGACTCTGCTCCCTCGCCCCGCTCTTGCGGGGAGAGGGTCGGGGTGAGGGGCTGGTTCCGCAAATTCGACCGAGATTGGAGTGCGCGGAGAGTCCCCTCACCCGGATCGCATCTTCGATGCGATCCGGCCTCTCCCCGCACGCGGGGCGAGGCTAAGAGATCAATGCCCCTCGAACGCCATCAGCGTGCGCACCGGAACGTCCATCGCGCGCAGCTTGGCCGCGCCGCCGAGGTCGGGCAGGTCGACGATGAAGCAGGCGGCGACCACATTGGCGCCGATCTGGCGCAGCAGCTTCACCGCGCCCTCCGCGGTGCCGCCGGTCGCGATCAGATCGTCGACCAGGATCACGCGCTCGCCCGGCTGCACGGCGTCGGCATGCATCTCCATCTCGTCGATGCCGTATTCAAGCGAATAGGCAATCCGCACCGTGGTGTGCGGCAGCTTGCCCTTCTTGCGGATCGGCACGAAGCCGGCGGAGAGCTGATGCGCCACCGCGCCGCCGAGGATGAAGCCGCGGGCCTCGATGCCCGCGACCTTGTCGACCTTCGCCCCCGCCCAGGGATGCACCAGCTCGTCGACCGCGCGGCGGAAGGCCCTCGCATCCGCCAGCAGCGTCGTGATGTCGCGAAACAGGATGCCCTTCTTCGGGTAGTCCGGGATGGTGCGAACAGTCGCCTTGATGTCGTGGTCGAAGGTCATTGGTCTCGCTCTGAGGGTCATTCCGGGGCGATGCGAAGCATCGAACCTGGAATCTCGAGATTCCGGGTCTGGTGCTAACGCACCATCCCGGAATGACGATGGTTAAACTTAGCCTTCACTTGCTACTCACATTAAGCCGGAATGCATTCTCGACAATGCGCAGGCCGACCTCGTTGCCGAGCGACATCAGCGATTCCGGGTGGAATTGCACGCCGCCGACCGGCAGGGTCTTGTGCTCGATCACCATCGCGACGCCGTCTTCGGTGGTCGCGGTCACCGCCAGCACCTCGGGCACGCTGTCGCGCTCGACATAGAGCGAGTGGTAGCGGCCGATCACGATCTCATTGGGGAGGTTCCGCATCAGCCGGCCGCCGCGCACCTGGACGCGCGAGGGACGGCCGTGTGCGGGCTGGCCGAGCTGGCCGAGCTGGCCGCCGAAATACTCGCCGATCGCCTGCACGCCGAGGCAGACGCCGAAGATCGGCAGCTGCTTCTCGAGCGCGGTGTCGATGGTTTTCGCGATGCCGAAATCCTCCGGCCGACCCGGCCCGGGCGACAGCACCAGGAGGTCCCAGCCCTTCTTCTTGAGCATGTCCTGGGCATGGACGTGCCTGACCACGGTGACGGTGGCGCCGACCTGGCGGAAGTAATCGGCCAGCATGTGCACGAAGCTGTCGTCGTGATCGATCAAGAGCACGTTCTTGCCGGAGCCGGTGGCGTCGGGCGCGAAATCCGACAGCGGCTTCGGCGGATCGCCGCGCAGCGCCTGGAACAGCGCCGCCGCCTTGACCTGGCACTCACGATCCTCGGCGGCGGGATCTGAATCGAACAGGCAGGTCGCGCCGACGCGCACCTCGGCAAGTCCATCCTTCATACGGATGGTGCGGATGGTGAGCCCGGTGTTGATGCTGCCGTCGAAATTCACGCAGCCGATCGCGCCGGCATACCAGCGCCGCGGCGACCGCTCGTGATCCTCGACGAACTGCATCGCCCACAGTTTCGGCGCGCCGGTCACCGTCACCGCCCAGGCGTGGGTCAGGAAGGCGTCGAGCGAATCGAAGCCCGGCCGCAGCATGCCCTCGACGTGATCGACGGTGTGGAACAGCTTCGAGTAGGTTTCGATCTGACGCCGCGCCAGCACCTTGATGGTGCCGGGCACGCAGACGCGCGCCTTGTCGTTGCGATCGACGTCGGTGCACATGTTGAGCTCGAACTCGTCCTTCTCCGAGTTCAGGAGCTTGCGGATCTGCTCGGCATCGCCAATCGAGTCCGAGCCGCGCGCGATGGTGCCCGAGATCGGGCAGGTCTCGACCCGGCGGCCGTCGGAGCGCACGAACATCTCCGGCGACGCGGAGACCAGGAATTCACCGTCGCCGAGATTCATCAGCGCACCATAGGGTGACGGATTGATGCGGCAGAGCCGCTGGAACACTTCAGCCGGCGAGCGCTCGCAGGGCTCGGCGAACAGCTGCCCGGGCACCGCCTCGAACAGGTCGCCGCGGGCAAACGCCGCGCGCGCGACCTCGACAGTCGCCTGATATTCGCCGGGCGCGTGATCGGCAAAGCCTTGCCGGCCGTTCCTGGCGTAGAGGCTCGGAGCGGTCTCCTGCGGCAGGCCGGCGGTGGATTTGCCCTTCCACGCGAACTCGTAATTGAGCGCCACGCCGCGGCCAGTGGCGCGGTCATAGGCCAAGAGACGGTCCGGCACGTAGAGCACGATGTCGCGCTGGTCGGCCTCGCGGGCGCGCTTCCGCACGAGGTCCTCGATCTGGAACACGAGGTCGTAGGCGAAGGCGCCGAACAGGCCGAGCAGCGGATCGGCATTGGAGGTGAACGCCGCCACCATGTCGCGCACCAGCGACATCACGCTGGCGCGACGCGTGCGCTGGTCTTCCTCGACCGGCGCGGCGCCGCGGATGATATGGCCGGCGAGCCGCGTTGGGGTCCGCTCCGAGATCACGACGCAGGGCTCGCGCAGCACGTCGCCGAGGAAGGCGATCAGGACCTCGCCGCGCGGGTTCAGCGCCTGCAACGAGAAGTTGGTGCCCGACGTCTCCAGCGCCAGCGGCGGATCGGCAAAGCCGAGGTCAAAGCTCTCGTAGCGGCCCGGTACCGTCGTGCCCGAGGACAGCACCACGCCGCGGCGGCGGTCCAGCAGCGCGATCAAATCGTCGAGACGGTTGGCGCCGCCGGTGAACTGCTCGACCACGCGCGCGACCGCAAGGCCGCCATTGGTCAGATATTCGCTTCGAGCCGGCAGGGAGAAGACTGTCCTGTTCATGTGATCCTCTTACGAGACTTGCCGAGAGAGCGCCACACAGGACAAACGAAGGGCAAATAAACTAACCATCGGTCGCACTGCGATGGCGACCTTCGACGTTTGTGAAAAAAGAAAACGCACCGGCCACCTATGAGAAGGTGGGCCACCAACGACGGGATGGGCAGGCAACGGTGCTCATGCCCGTTACTCACCACCCGGCGCGGGCCGTGTCAAGAGATGGCCCGGCACCCCTGCCCCAATCCTGGACGCCCTTTCGGGCGGCATTTTCGGGTTTGAAGGGGCAGGAATCCGCGTAGGATTTGCTGAAATGGCGGCTGGTCGGCCGCCCAAAAAACAGACAGATGGCGGAGGCGCAGATGGCGATTTTGGGTCTCGGATATGCCGGCTTCGGCTCCGACGCGCTCGACGACTGGAGGCGGTTCGGCACTGGCCTCGTCGGGCTGCAGGCGGTCGAACGCGGCAATTCGCTGCTCGCGTTCCGGATGGACGACCGCAAGCAACGCATCGTGATCGACCGCGCGCAGGGCGAAGGCACCCGGTTCTTCGGCTGGGAGGTAGCTGACAGTGCGGCCCTCGATGCGCTGGCGGCACGGCTGGAGCGCGCCGGCGTCACCGTGACATCAGAGCCGCTGGCGCTCGCAGATAGCAGGCGGGTGCGCGGCCTGATCTCGTTTCGGGATCCCGGCGGCAACCGCCTCGAGGCGTTTCATGGCGCCGAGATCGACGACACGCCGTTCAGGCCGGGGCGCTCGATCTCCGGCTTCCGCACCGGGCCGCTCGGCCTCGGCCACGCGGTGCTGACCGTCGAGCACATCGCCCCGGTGATGAGCTTCTATGTCGACGTGCTCGGTTTCGGCTTAAGCGACTACATCGAAAAACCGTTCCGCGCCTATTTCTTCCATGTCAATGCCCGCCATCACTCGCTGGCGCTGATCGAGACCGGCACGAACGGCATGCATCATCTGATGGTCGAGCTGTTCTCGCTCGACGATGTCGGCCAAGCCTACGACGTCGCCCAGCAGGAAGATCGCGTCAACGTCACGCTCGGCCGTCACACCAACGACCTGATGACGTCGTTCTACGCGAGGTCGCCGTCCGCCTTCATGGTCGAGTGCGGCTGGGGCGGCCGCGAGATCGATCCGGCGAACTGGACACCGTTCGAGATGCATGACGGCCCGAGCCTGTGGGGCCACGAGCGGGTCTGGCTGTCGCCGGAGGACCGCGCCGTCGCGCGCGAGATGCGGATGCGCGCCGCCGCCGAGGGCAAGCGCGCACCGGTGCAGGTGATGGAAGGTAATTTCAAGCTGATGTCGGGCACCTGCCCGTGGTGGGACGGGGTGAAGGCGGAGAGTTAGATCTCGCCGTCGTCCCTGCCTAGTGCGCAATTGCGCACGGGAGCAGGGACCCATAACCACAGGGCCTAGTTATTTGGCGAGATGACTGCCAGCGTGCCCATTGCAAAAGCCACGGCGTATGGGTCCCGGCCTTCGCCGGGACGACGCCGGTGGTTTTGGCAATCGCCTTACCCCAGGTGCTTCTTGAAGAAGTCCGTGGCGCGGCCCCAGGCGAGTTCGGCGGCCTCGCGGTCGTGCACCGACTGGCGCTGCTCGTTGACGAAGGCGTGCTCGGCGTCGTAGCGGAACAGCTCGAGCGACTTGCCGGCGGCCTTCATCGCCTTCTCGAAATTGCTGACGAGCTCCGGCGTGCACCAATCGTCCTTGTTGGCGAAATGCGCCTGCAGCGGAATCCTGACGTCGGCGGGCTTGGCCGCCTGCTCCGGCGGAATGCCGTAGAACACCACGCCCGCAGTTAGTTCCGGCACATGCACCGAGCCGATGATGGTCACCGCGCCGCCGAGACAGAAGCCGGTCAGGCCGACCTTGGCGCCGTTCTTGGCGAGATACTGCGCGGCGCCGCGCACCGTCTGCGTGGTGGCGTCCATGAAGTCGAGCGAGTTCATCTCTTTGCCCGCGGCATCGGTGTCGTGATACGGCACCACCTTGCCCTTGTAGAGATCGGGCGCCAGCGCATCGAAGCCAGCCACCGCGAAGCGGTCGCACAGGCCCTTGATCTGGTCCGACAGGCCCCACCATTCCTGGATCACGACGACGCCGGGTGCGTTGCCGCGCGCCGCATTGGCGAGATAGCCCGACGCATCCTTGCCGTCCGGACGCTTGAAGCTGATGCTGGTACCCATGAGTTCCTCCGCAATGTTTGCCGGCTGATTGGCCGGCATCTTGTCCGCACTCGGCGGCCGACGCAATTGACGACACTGTCATTCCGGGTTCGATGCTACCCCGTCACCCCGGAATGACGGAGAGATTGCAAACAAAAAAGCCCCCGAAGGGGGCTTTCTCAAACTCGCTATACCGTACCCGAGATCAGTGGGCGTTGGCCCAGACCTTGCGCTTGGTGAAGTACATCAGGAAGGCGAAGACGACCAGGAAGAAGAACACCTGCATGCCGATCCGCTTGCGCTCCTCCATGTGCGGCTCGGCCGCCCACATCAGGAACGTGGTGACGTCATGCGCGTACTGCTTGACCGTCGCCGGCGAACCGTCGTCGAAGGTCACCTGACCATCGGACAGCGGCTTCGGCATCTTGATGGCGTGGCCGGGGAAGTACTTGTTGTAGTACGAGCCCTCCGGGATCGTGACGCCCGCCGGAGCCTTGTCCTCGAAGCCCTGCAGGATGGCGTCGACGTAGTCGGGTCCCTGCTCCTGGTACTGGGTGAAGAAGTCGATCGCGAACTGCGGGAAGCCGCGCTTGTAGGACCGCGCCTTGGTGATCAGCGAGAGGTCGGGCGGCGCCGCGCCGCCATTGGCCGCGCGCGCGGCCTGCTCGTTCGGGAACGGCGACGGGAAGTAATCCGCCGGGCGGCCCGGACGCTCGAACATCTCGCCCTGGTCGTTCGGACCGTCCTTGATCTTGTACTCGGACGCGAAGGCCGCCGCCTGCGCCGGCGAATAGCCGGGACCGCCGGGATCGGCGAGGTTGCGGAACGCGACATAGGACAGGCCGTGACAGGCCGCACAGACTTCCTTGTAGACCTTCAAGCCGCGCTGCAGCGAGCCACGGTCATAGGTGCCGAAAGGACCGGAGAACGACCACTTCTGGGCCGGCGGCGCGTTGCCACCCTCCTCGGCCTTGGCGTTCTGGGTGCCGCCGACGAGCAGGCTGCCGGCCACGACCATCGCGAGCATCACAGAGGCCGCGGTCGCGGCCCTGCCCTTGCTCTTCGCCAGCACGTCGTCGGCGATCGAGTTCGGCACCGGGCGCGGCGTCTCGATGCGGGCGAGCAGCGGCAGCACAATCAGGAAGTAGGCGAAGTAGCAGACCGTCAGGATGCGGCCGGCGATCACATAGATGCCTTCCGGCGGCTGCGAGCCGAGGTAACCGAGCAGGATGCAGACCACCACGAAGATCCAGAAGAACTGCTTGGCCAGCGGGCGATACTTCGACGAACGGGTCCGTGCGCTGTCGAGCCAGGGCAGGAAGCACAGGATGATGATCGCCGAGAACATCGCCACGACGCCGGCGAGCTTGTTCGGGATCGAACGCAGGATCGCGTAGAATGGCAGGTAGTACCATTCAGGCACGATGTGCGCCGGCGTCACGCCCGGGTTCGCCGGGATGTAGTTGTCGGCGTCGCCGAGATAGTTCGGCATGTAGAAGATGAACCAGGCGAAGAAGATCAGGAAGCAGGACACGCCGAACATGTCCTTGATCGTCGCATACGGCGTGAACGCAACGGTGTCCTTCTCGGTCTTGGCCTCGACGCCGGCCGGGTTGTTCTGACCCGCGACGTGCAGCGCCCAGACGTGCAGCACGACCACGCCGGCGATCACGAACGGGAGCAGATAGTGCAGCGAGAAGAAGCGGTTCAGCGTCGGGTTGCCGACCGAATAGCCGCCCCACAGCAGGGTCACGATGCTCTCGCCGAAATAGGGCACGGCCGAGAACAGATTGGTGATGACGGTGGCGCCCCAGAAGCTCATCTGGCCCCATGGCAGCACGTATCCCATGAAGCCCGTCGCCATCATCAGGAGGTAGATGATGACGCCGAGGATCCACAGCACCTCGCGCGGCTCCTTGTACGACCCGTAATAGAGGCCGCGGAACATATGGATGTAGACGGCGAAGAAGAACATCGACGCGCCGCAGGCATGCATGTTGCGCAGCAGCCAGCCGTAATTGACGTCGCGGACGATCAGTTCGACCGACTTGAAGGCGAGGTCGGCGTGCGGCGTGTAGTGCATCGCCAGGATCACGCCGGTCAGGATCTGCAGCGCCAGCATCATCGAAAGGATGGCGCCGAAGGTCCACCAGTAGTTCAGGTTGCGCGGCGTCGGATAGGCCACGAACGAGGAGTGGATCAGGCCGAAGATCGGAAGGCGCCGTTCGATCCACTTCAAGGCGGGGTTGCTCGGTTGGAAATCAGATGGTCCGCTCATTGATGCGATCCTGAAGAAGAAAAACGACGCGATGGGTCCAAGTGGAAGCTGAAATCCCGGAGGGGCCGGGACTTAGCCGATCTGGATTTTGGTGTCGGAAAGGAAGGCGTAAGGCGGCACCGCCAGGTTGGCGGGCGCCGGCCCCTGGCGGATACGACCGGAGGAGTCGTACTGCGAGCCGTGGCAGGGGCAGAAGAAGCCGTCGTAATTGCCTTCATGGGCGATCGGGATGCAGCCGAGATGGGTGCAGATGCCGATCACAACCAGCCACTGGTCGTGGCCGGCCTTGACGCGGGCCGAGTCGGGCTGCGGATCGGGCAGGCTCGAGAGCGCCACGCTCTGGGCCTCCTGGATCTGCTTCTTGGTGCGATGGCTGATGTAGATCGGCTTGCCGCGCCAGAAGACCTTGATGTCCTGGCCCTCGGCGATCGGCGTCAGATCGACCTCGATCGGCGCGCCGGCCGCGATCGTCGCGGCATCCGGGTTCATCTGCGCAACCAGCGGCCAGACGGTGGCGGCTGCGCCGACCGCGGCGGCAGCTCCGGTTGCAACAAAGAGAAAATCACGGCGTGTCGGATGGTCCGCCGAAGACGCTGTCGTCACGATTCCTAGCCCTTTCTTTTCTGCAGCCGGTGGAACCGCCCTGGAGACGCAGGACGCGCCCCAAGAAAGGCTGCCGGCGCCCGCGGCCCCCGCGGCGGCAGAAAACCGCTATTCCCCACCCCAAATGGCGGAACAGCAGTCCAGAATCGTTCTATTGGCACCCTTGCCGGACGAGCGCAAGCCCGCTATCGGCTCGCACACGTGCAATGCACGAAATCCGCGCCGAGCGATGTTTTATTGAGACAATTTCATCCGGATTTCACAGGCCGCCCGCACTATGCAGATCGCGCTGTTCCAGCCCGACATCCCCCAGAATACAGGGACGATTCTGCGCCTCTGCGCTTGCCTGGACGTGGCAGCCCATATCATCGAACCGGCGGGATTCGACACCTCGGACCGGAATTTCCGCCGGGCGGGTATGGACTATCTCGACCATGTGCGGTTGAAGCGTCACGACTCATGGTCGAAATTCGAGGAATGGCGGGCCGAGACCGGATGCCGGCTGGTGCTGTTCACGACTAAGGCGGCGAAATCCTATCTTGATTTCGCGTATACGGCCTCCGATGTCCTGCTGTTCGGGCGCGAGACGGCAGGGGTGACCGACGCGGTGGTGGCCGCTGCGGATGCGCGGCTGGTGATTCCGATCCGGCCGACCATGCGTTCGCTCAATGTGGCCGTCACAGCGGCCATGGCCGTCGGCGAGGCGCTGCGGCAAACCGGTACAGGAATTGCCGGTTCGGCAACTTAAGGGATTTTTGGTGAGCTACGCGGTCAAGGAGATCTTTCTCACCCTGCAGGGCGAAGGCGCCCATGCGGGCCGCGCCTCCGTGTTCTGCCGCTTCGCCGGCTGCAACCTCTGGAGCGGCCGCGAGCAGGACCGCGCCGGCGCGGTCTGCAAGTTCTGCGACACCGATTTCGTCGGCACCGACGGCACGCTGGGCGGCCGCTATGCGACCGCCGAAGAGCTGGCCGGCACCATTGCCGCGCAGTGGACGGGAGGCGAGGCCGACCGCTACGTGGTCCTGACCGGCGGTGAGCCGCTGCTGCAGGTCGACGCGGCCTTGATCGATGCCCTGCACGGCCACGGCTTTGCGATCGCGATCGAGACCAACGGCACCATCGTCCCGCCCGACGGGCTCGACTGGATCTGCGTCAGTCCCAAGGCCGCGGCCGAGCTCGTGATCCGCAAGGGGCACGAGCTCAAACTGGTCTATCCGCAAATGGAGAACGCACCGGAGGATTTCGCCGGCCTCGCCTTCGAGCGCTTCTCGCTGCAGCCGATGGACGGCCCCGACGTGATCGAGAATACCGAGCGGGCGATCGCCTATTGCCTGAAGCACCCGCAATGGCGCCTTAGCGTGCAGACGCACAAGTCGCTCGGCATTAGATGAACTAACAGAATCGGGTTGTTGAACGAGATGTGGGAATTGACGAAAGCGTTTCGGTTCGAGGCTGCGCATGCGCTGTCCGGAACGACCTTTGGCGCCGCCAGCGAGGAGATTCACGGCCACTCCTTTCGAGCCGAAGTTACCGTCCGCGGCACGCCCGACCCCGCGACCGGTATGGTGGTCGATCTCGGCCTCCTCGAACGCGCCATGGCCGAGGTGCAGAAGACGCTCGACCATAAGTTCCTGAACAAGATTGAGGCGATCGGCGTGCCGACGCTGGAGAATCTGTCGCGCTTCATCTGGGAGCGCTTGCAACACGCAGGCAAGCTGACCCGCGTCAGCGTCCATCGCGACAGCTGCAACGAAAGCTGCACCTATTTCGGCCCGCAAGGTTAGTCATGCTGCCAACAGATCCCGCCATCATCGAGGACCGCAAGGCGCGTGCGCGCGGCTGGTTCGAGGCGCTACGCAACGACATCTGCGCCGCCTTCGAGAAGCTCGAGGACGACGCCCCGTCCACGCTTTATCCCGGCGCCGCCGGCCGGTTCGCGCGGACCCCCTGGGACCGCACCGACCACACCGGCAAGCCGGGCGGCGGCGGCGTGATGTCGATCATGAAGGGCCGGCTGTTCGAGAAAGTCGGCGTGCACTGCTCGACCGTGCACGGCGAGTTCGCCCCCGAATTCCGCGCGCAGATTCCAGGTGCCGCCGACGATCCACGCTTTTGGGCGTCGGGCATTTCGCTGATCGCGCATTTGCGCAATCCGAACGTGCCCGCCGTGCACATGAACACCCGCTTCGTCGTCACCACGAAGGCGTGGTTCGGCGGCGGCGCCGACCTGACGCCGGTGCTGAACCGCCGGCGCACCCAGGAGGACCCCGACACGGTCGCCTTCCACGCCGCGATGAAGGAGGCGTGCAGCGGACCGAACGGCGTCGCCGACTACGACAAGTACAAGAAATGGTGCGACGACTATTTCTACCTGCCGCACCGCAAGGAGGCCCGCGGCATCGGCGGCATCTTCTACGACTGGCACGACAGCGGCGACTGGGAGGCCGATCTCGCCTTCACCCAGGACGTCGGGCGCAGCTTCCTGAAGATCTATCCCGACCTGGTGCGGCGCAATTTCGCGGCCGCCTGGAGCGCGGAGGATCGCGACGAGCAGCTGGTCCGCCGCGGCCGCTATGTCGAGTTCAACCTGCTCTATGACCGCGGCACCATCTTCGGCCTGAAGACCGGCGGCAATGTGGATTCGATCCTGTCGTCGCTGCCGCCGGAGGTGAAATGGCCATGATGAACCTGCCGCGCGCGATGTTGATCGACATGGATGACACCATCCTGTCGGCCTATGGACGCCCCGAGATCGCCTGGACCACGATCACCACGGAGTTCGCCGCGGAACTGGCGCCCCTCCCCCCGGATCAGGTCGCGACCGCGCTCTTGGCCTATGCACGGCAATTCTGGTCGACCGCCGAGCCGATCTGGCGGATCAAGCTCGGCGAGGCTCGGCGGCTCACCGTGAAGGGCGGCTTCGCGGCGCTCGCGGCAGCCGGTCACCGCGCGCTGCCGGACGATCTTGCGGACCGCATCGCCGATCGCTTCACCGCCTATCGCGAGGAAGAGATGTTCGTCTTCCCCGGCGCGCATGAAGCGATCGATGCGTTGAAGGCGCTCGGCATCAAGCTCGCGCTGGTCACCAACGGCGCCGCCGACATGCAGCGCGCCAAGGTCGAACGCTTCGCGCTCGGCCATCGCTTCGATCACATCCAGATCGAGGGCGAGCACGGCTTCGGCAAGCCGGAGGAGCGCGCCTACCTGCACGCGATGGAAGCGCTCGGCGTCACCGCATCCGACACCTGGATGATCGGCGACAATCTCGAGTGGGAAGTCGTGGCGCCACAGCGGCTTGGCATCTATGCGATCTGGATGGACGTGCACGGTGTCGGGCTGCCGCCGGGATCGACCATCAAGCCCGACCGCATCATCCGCTCGCTGAGCGAACTGGTTCCTGCCGCGCGCAAATAGCGCATCGCGGCCGTTTTCCACGTCAATTCCATTGAAGCTGGCGCCGGCCGTGATTTGGCTGTCATCACCGGTCGCTAGCCTGCCGCCCGCGTCATCCAGCGCGGAGGGAAAATCATGGAACTGAAACCAGGCGATGTTGTCATGCTGAAGTCCGGCGGCCATCCGGTCACGGTCGTCGAAATCGACGAGGACAAGGTCGAGTGCCTGTGGATGGGTACGGACGGCGACCTGTTTCGCGAAACCTTGCCGCTTGTCGCACTCGAATCGACCGAGCTCGATCCGGAGGACGATGAAGAGGAAGACGACGAAGACGAGGACGACGCGGAAGAAGAGGACGACGAGGACGAAGACGACGACGGCGACCGCAAGAAGAAGCGCAAGGCGGCGTGAGATCAGTTGGCGCGATGCTGACTGGCAGATGCCGGCAGCATCGCCTCCATGCGACGTTCGACCGATCGTCGTTCGGCCAATCGTCACCGTGCCGCCGCTGACCACGGCGGCATCGAGACGTCGGCAAGAAAACTCAGAGAAAACTCAGAGGAAATTCAAAGCCGATGGTCGCGGGTGAAACGGGCCGCGGTCTGGTCGGCGATATCAGACAGTATCTTCGGCTCCAGCGGAAAGTCCGCGGCCAACCAGGCATCCTCCGCCAGGGTCAGGACATGTCCGAGTGCCGGTCCCTCGGCAATGCCGCGCGCGATGAAATCCGACGCCCGCAACGGAAAGTGCGGCGCGCGCCAGCGCTCCGGCAGCGTGGCGAGCGCGCGCCATTGATCGACATCCTGGCCCGCGCCGGTGCGCGCCCAGGCCAATAGCACCCGGTCGCGATACGGCTCCTCGTCGAGCCGGTACAGCCTGCGCTTGGCATGCGCCTCGTCCATGCCGGGCAAGCGCCACCAGCGATGGCCCATCGAATCGAGCGCCTTGGCCTCGGCGTTGGAGAGCCGCAGCCGGCTGGCGATACGCCGCGCGTCCTCGGTCACGGCGACCGTCAGCGCGGCGAGCCTTCGCATCGCGCTCGGCGCGAGCTTCATCAGCCGCTCGATCTCGATCATAGCCGCGAACGGTCCAGTATAGGCGATGCCGCCGAACAGCGGCTGCAGCAAACCACCGTCACCCATCGCGACCATTGCACTTGCGGCGCCGTTCGCGACCACGAGCTTGAGCATCTCCATGCGGATCCGCTCGGCCGACAGGCCGCTCAAACCGGCGCGCCCGCCGATGCAGGCGAGATAGCCGGCGCGATCGACCTCGCCCGCGCCGTAGGCGGCGTGGAAACGGAAGAAGCGCAGGATGCGCAGATAGTCCTCGGCAATCCGCTGCGCGGGATCGCCGATGAAGCGCACGCGCCTCGCCTCGATGTCGGCGAGGCCGCCGACGTGATCGTGCACGACGCCCGAAGCGTCGACCGACAGGCCGTTGATGGTGAAGTCGCGCCGCTCGGCGTCACGCACCCAGTCGCGACCGAACGCCACCCTGGCCTTGCGGCCATAGGTCTCGGTATCCTCGCGCAGCGTCGTCACCTCGAAGGGCTGGCTGTCGACGACCAAGGTCACCGTGCCGTGCTCGATGCCGGTCGGCACGCTCTTGATGCCCGCCCGCTTGGCGCGGCGGATCACCTCCTCCGATAGCGCCGTGGTGGCGATGTCGATGTCGGCGAGCGGAATCTGCATCAAGGCGTTGCGCACGGCCCCGCCGATCACCCGCGCTTCCTCGCCGTCGGCATTGAGCAGGTCGAGCACGCGCGCCGCGGGCCCGGAAGCGAGCCATGGCGCGTCGGACAACAGGCGCACCTCGCTCATTTCTCAACTCCCGGCACCAGCTTGCCGTTCTCGATATGGGCTGGAACGTAGGTCGAATTCGGCGGCGCGCCAGTCAATTCGGCCAGCAGCACGAAGCTCACGATGACCATCACCAGCGCCACCAGCGTCAACTTTGCGATCATGTCGAGCGGCCATGACGCCGGCAGCGTCACGCCGGACCGCGTCGCGATGAGGAAGATGGCATAGACCGCGAAGGGGACCAGAAAGATTCCGATCTCGGTCAATACCGTGCGGATCATGACAGATAGATCCGCTCATACAGCACGCGCAGGATGCCCGCGGTCGCGCCCCAGATGTAGCGCTCGGCGAACGGCATCGCGTAATAGGACCGGTCCATGCCGCGGAATTCCTTGGTGTGGATCTGATGATTCTCGGGATTCATCAGGAAGGCGAGCGGCACCTCGAACGCATCGACCACCTCCGCCTCGTTGATCGCAAGCGTGAATCCCGGCTTCACCTTGGCGACCGTCGGCAGGATGCGGAAGCCGAACGCGGTGCCATAAAGGTCGAGATAGCCGACCGGGTCGATGAATTCCCGCTTCAGTCCGACTTCCTCGCAGGCCTCGCGCAGCGCGGCATCGAGCGGCGAGGCGTCGGTGGCGTCGATCTTGCCGCCGGGAAACGAGATCTGGCCGGCATGGCTCGACAGATTGGGCGAGCGCTGCGTCAACAGCACGGTCGGCTCGGGGTGATCGACCACCGGGATCAGCACCGCGGCCGGCCGCACCGGCTGCTCCTGCGCCACGATCTCGAGCATGCGGTCGTTGCCGGAATCTCCGGTGCGCGGAATGATATGCGGATCGACTAGGCCCGGCGGCACATCGAAAGTGAGCCGCGTGCGGGCCCGCGCGAAGAATTCCGTCGAGCTGATCGTCGCCGGCTCCACCTTCAGCAACGGCTCGTTCAAAGTGCGTCCCTCACCTGACTGGCATCGGCCATCGCGAAGAACTCGCCGCCGGACTCGATGCCGAACATCTCCTGACCATCGACCATCCGCTGCTCGCCCATGTCAACCAGATCGTAATAGAGCGCGCGGGTGACCTTGGCCCACAAATCGGCGCGGACGTGCAGATAGGGCGTCAATCCGCCGTCCTCGGCCGCCTCGAATCTGAGGCCGTGGCCTTTCTCGCAATCGACCCAATCGTCGACATTGGTGCGGAACCTGAGCAGGCGGCCGCGCGCGTCTTCCCCGGCCTGCATTTCCACGGCAAGGAACGGCGCGTCATCGACGCGGATGCCGACCTTCTCCACCGGTGTCACGAGAAAGTGCTTGCCGTCCTCGCGCTTCAGGATCGTGGAGAACAACCGCACCAGCGCGGGGCGGCCGATCGGCGTTCCCATGTAGAACCAGGTGCCGTCAGGCGCGATTCGCATGTCGAGATCGCCGCAGAATGGCGGATTCCACAGGTGAACCGGCGGCAGACCCTTGCGTCCGGCCGAACCCGATGTCGCAGCTTGATTGGCGGCCGTGGTGAGCCCTTCGAGACCCTTGCTCCCGAGGCCCGTAGTTTCCCTGCCGGAATCGCTCTGCCCTTGCTTCGCCATTGTTTGCCTTAAAGTTTCCTACCTTCAATCTGGCACGTTTGGTGCACATATCCTGAGATGTGGTCGGGATGTCATTCTCGCCACATCGTGATGCCGTTCATACCCTGAAACACCGATAAGGTGGGGATAGTTTAATTCAACGAATACATGGCCTTCGCTCAGGTTTAGCATGAGGGCCGAGATGACGACAGATGATGACGACGCGCCGATGTGCGCGCATCGTCAAGAAGGAGCGGATCGAATGGCTGGTGCAGACAGCGTCGAGAAACTGGAGGATGTGATCGTCCGTTCGGCCGAGCAGGTCGCGGGCCAGATCAAGGCCGCCAAGGAAGCGGTCTCCACCGTGATCTTCGGCCAGGAGCAGGTGATCGAAAACACCCTGGTGACGATTCTGTCGGGCGGCCACGCGCTGTTGATCGGCGTGCCCGGCCTCGCCAAGACCAAGCTGGTCGAGACCCTCGGCGTCACGCTCGGCCTCGATGCCAAGCGCATTCAGTTCACCCCCGACCTGATGCCGTCGGACATTCTCGGCGCCGAAGTGCTCGACGAGAGCTCGGCCGGCAAGCGTTCGTTCCGCTTCATCGCAGGTCCCGTGTTCGCGCAACTGCTGATGGCCGACGAGATCAACCGCGCCAGCCCGCGCACCCAGTCGGCGCTGCTGCAAGCCATGCAGGAGCAGCACATCACCATTGCCGGCGCGCGGCATGATTTGCCAAAGCCGTTCCACGTGCTCGCGACACAGAACCCGCTGGAGCAGGAAGGCACCTATCCGCTGCCCGAGGCGCAGCTCGACCGCTTCCTGATGGAAATCGACGTCGACTATCCCGATCGCGACGCCGAGCGGCGCATCCTGTTCGAAACCACCGGCGCCGAAGAGGCCGCGGCCAAGCCGTCGATGGACGCCGAGACGTTGCTCACCGCGCAACGCCTGGTGCGGCGGCTGCCGGTCGGTGATTCCGTGGTCGAGGCGATCCTGACGCTGGTCCGCGCCGCGCGTCCCGGCACCGAGGGCGGCGAAGCCGGCAAGCTGATCGCATGGGGCCCGGGTCCGCGCGCCAGCCAGGCCTTGATGCTCGCGGTGCGCGCCCGTGCATTGCTCGACGGGAGACTCGCGCCGTCGATCGACGACGTGCTCGATCTCGCCGAGCCCGTGCTCAAGCACCGCATGGCGCTGACGTTCTCGGCGCGCGCCGAGGGTCGCACCATTCCCGACGTGATCAAGCAACTGAAGACCCGGATCGGTTGATGGCCGCAGACAACAGGCACCACAACGAGGAGATCCTTGCGGTTCGACGTGCCGATGGCGAAAGCCGAACGCTCGCCGCATCGCTGCCGCGTCTGGTGCTTGAGGCCCGCCGTGTCGCTGCCAACGTCATCCATGGCCTGCACGGCCGCCGCCGCGCCGGCTCGGGCGAGAATTTCTGGCAATACCGCCGCTTCGTCTCCGGCGAGCCGTCGCAGCGCGTCGACTGGCGCCGCTCGGCACGCGACGACCATCTCTATGTCCGCGAGCAGGAGTGGGAAGCCGCGCACACGGTGTGGATCTGGCCCGACCGCTCGCCGTCGATGGCCTTTGCCTCGCGCGAGGCGCGCGACAGCAAGCTGGAGCGCGGACTGATCGTAGCCTTCGCGCTCGCCGAGTTGCTCGTTGCGGGCGGAGAACGCGTCGGCATTCCCGGCCTGCTGAATCCGACGGCAAGCCTCAACGTGATCGACAAGATGGCGGAAGCGATGTTGCACGACGAGAAGACGCGCGCGAGCCTGCCGCCGTCCTTCGTGCCGTCGTCGCTGGCCGAAGTCGTCGTGTTGTCGGATTTCTGGTCGCCAATCACAGAGATCACGACGATGCTGGCCGGGCTTTCCTCCTCCGGCGCGCACGGCACCATGATCCAGGTCGTCGATCCCGCCGAAGAGACCTTCCCCTATTCCGGGCGCGTCGAATTCGTCGAACCGGAGATCGGCAGCGTCATCACCGCGGGCCGCGCCGAGAGCTGGGCGAGCGATTATGTCGCCCGGGTCGCGCTGCATCGCGACCAGATCCGCGGCGAGACCAATCGGCTCGACTGGCTGTTCTCGACCCATACCACCAGCCGCTCCGCTGCCGAGCTGCTGTTGTTCCTGCATGCCGGCATGATGGTGAGCAAGGGCGGCGGCCGCTCAATAGTCAAGGCGGGACGCAGCGCATGATCGCAGGCCTCCCCCTCTCCTTTGCCGAACCGCTGCTGCTGCTGGGGCTGGTCAGCCTGCCGGTGCTGTGGTGGCTGTTGCGCGTGATGCCGCCGCGGCCGCGCCGGATCGAATTCCCGCCGACGCGGCTATTGTTCGACATCGCGCCGAGGGAGGAGACACCGTCGCGCACGCCATGGTGGCTGACGCTGCTGCGGCTCGCCGCCGCCGCGCTCGTCATCTTCGCAGCCGCCGGCCCGATCTGGAATCCACAGACCGGCGTTGCCGCCGGCAAATTGCCGCTGGTGATCCTGCTCGACGACGGCTGGAGCGCGGCCTCGAGCTGGGATGCGCGGATAAGGGCCGCGGACGAACTGATCGCCAACGCCGACAGCGACCGCCGCGGCGTCGCGCTGGTGCCGCTGTCCGAGCCCGCGCGCGACATCACACTGATGCCGGCCGGCGCCGCGCGCGTCGCGCTGCGCCAGCTCGCGCCGAAGCCCTACTCGGTCGATCGGGTTGAAACTCTCGGCGCGCTTGGACGTTTCCTCAAGTCGACCGGCGACTGCGACATCGCCTGGCTGTCCGACGGCGTCGACACCGGACGCGGCAGCGAATTCACCGAGGGGCTCGGCAAGGTGATCGAGAGCCGCAATCTGACGATCTATGCGGGCGGTGCGCAGTCGGCGCAGGCGCTGGTCGCGGCCGAGAACGCCGCCGCCAAGATGACGGTGAAGGTGCTGCGCACCGAGAGCGGCATCGCGGCGGGAACGGTGCGCGCGGTCGACGCCAAGGGATCGCCGATCGGCGAGGCGCGCTACACATTCGGACCGCAGGATCGCGAGACCGAAGCCGCCTTCGATCTTCCGGTCGAATTGCGCAACGACATCGCACGGCTCGAAATCTCCGGCGAGCATTCGGCCGGCGCCGTGCAGCTGCTCGACCGGCGCTGGCGCCGCCGCGCCATCGGCGTGGTCTCGGGTGCGAGCAACGACACCGCGCAGCCGCTGTTGGCGTCGACCTTCTATCTCTCCCGGGCGCTGTCGCCATTCGCCGATGTCAGGCTCGGCGATCGCGGCGCGCCGCAGCAGGTGATCGGGCAATTCCTCGACCAGCGGCTGCCGATGATCGTGATGGCCGACGTCGGCACGCTATCGCCAGAGATTCGCGACCGGCTGAATGCCTGGATCGAGCAAGGCGGCGTGCTGGTGCGCTTCGCAGGTCCGCGCCTCGCCCAGGCCGATGACGACCTCGTTCCCGTCAAGCTCCGCCGCGGCGGACGCACGCTCGGCGGCAGCCTGACCTGGGAGAAGCCGCAGCACATGGCCTCGTTCGCCGCCGATGGCCCGTTCTCGGGCCTCACCGTGCCGAAGGACATCACCGTCAACCGCCAGGTGCTGGCCGAGCCCGACGCCGTGCTCTCGACCAAGAGCTGGGCCTCGCTGGAGGACGGCACGCCGCTGGTCACCGGCGAGCGTCGCGGCAAGGGCGTTGTCAGCCTGTTCCATGTCGGCGCTGACATGCGCTGGTCGGATCTGCCGATGTCCGGCACCTTCGTCGAGATGCTGCGCCGGCTGATCGACATGTCCGGCTATACCTCGAAGCCCGGCCCGGGCGTCGCCAGCGATCCCAATGCCGAGACGGTTGCGCCGCTGCGCACGCTCGACGGCTTCGGCGTCTTCGGCCCGCCGCCCTCGAGCGCCAAGCCGATGTCGGCGGACTATCGCGATCGCGGCACGGCCGACCATCCGCCCGGCTTCTACGGCACGGCCGAGAGCCCGATCGCGGTCAACACGCTCGCCTCCGCCGATCGCATCGCGCCGCTCGACACCTCGGCCCTGCGCGCGACGCGTGCGAGCTACACCAACGCCGAGCCGCGCGATTTGCGCGGCATCATGCTGTCGACGGCGCTGGCGCTGTTCCTGCTCGATGCGATCGTGGTGGCCATGCTCGGCGGCGGCCTTGCCGCGCTGATCCGGCGGCGCGCGGCACCGGCCGTGCTCGCGTTGGCCTTCATCCTTGCGACCACGATGGTGCCCTCGCCGAGCCGCGCGCAGAACGCCAGCAGCGACGACTTCGCCATCAAGGCGGTGTCGCAGACGCGGCTGGCCTACGTCGTGACCGGCAATGCCGACGTCGATTCCATCGTCAAGGCGGGGATGTCCGGACTGACGCTGTTCCTCGGACAGCGCACCGCGCTGGAAGCCGGCGATCCCGTCGGCATCGATCCCGCGCGCGACGAGCTGACGTTCTTCCCCCTGATCTACTGGCCGATCGTGCCGGGCGCGCCGAAGCCGCCGCAGGACGCCATCAACAAGATCGACGCCTACATGAAGCAGGGCGGCACGGTCATCTTCGATACCCGTGACGCCGTCGAAGCGCCGCCGGGGGACAGCGGCTCATCGCAAACGCCCGGCATGCAGACGCTGCGCGAATTGCTGTCGACCCTCGACGTGCCCGAGCTCGAGCCGGTGCCGCGCGAGCACGTGCTGACCAAGACGTTCTATCTGCTGCGCGACTTCCCCGGCCGCTTCAACTCCGGTCAGACCTGGGTCGAGGCGCTGCCGCGCGAGGACGACGACGAGGCTGCGCAGCGCCCGGCGCGCGGCGGCGACGGCGTCTCGCCGATCATCATCACGTCGAACGACCTCGCCGGCGCCTGGGCGATCCGCCCCGACGGCCAGCCGATGCTGCCGCTGACGCCGGGCGAGCCGCGCCAGCGCGAATTTGCCTTCCGCGCCGGCGTCAACATCGTGATGTACACGCTGACCGGCAACTACAAGGCCGACCAGGTGCACGCGCCTGCCTTGATCGAGCGGCTGGGACAATAGAGATGCAAGTGCTTCAGCTGCCAACACCGTCATTCCGGGATGGTCCGAAGGACCAGACCCGGAATCTCGAGATTCCGGGCTCGATGCTTTCGCATCGCCCCGGAATGACGGAGTGACGTCATGAACTACGGCATCGCGTTCACACCGCTGGTTCCTTCGCTCGTGCTGTGGCTCGCGCTCGGCGCGATCGTCGTCATTGCCGTGCTGCTGCTTGTGTCGCGCGCGCGGGGCGCCGCGGTGCGGGTCGCGGCGCTGGCGCTGATCCTGCTGGCACTGGCCAATCCCTCCTTCACCCGCGAGGACCGCGAGCCGCTGTCCTCGGTCGCTGCCGTCGTGGTCGACAAGAGCCCGAGCCAGAATTTCGGCACGCGCAACCAGGAGACCGACAAGGCGCGGCAGGCGCTGGTCGACAGCCTGAAGCAGATCAAGGGCCTCGAGGTCCGCGTCGTCGAGGCCGGTCAGGCCGATGGCGAGACCGACGGAACGAAGCTGTTCGGCGCGCTGACGTCGGCGCTGTCGGACGTTCCGGTCGAGCGCGTCGCCGGCGCCTTCATGATCACCGATGGCCGCGTGCACGACATTCCCGCCAACGCCCAGGCGCTCGGCTTCCAGGCGCCGGTCCACGCGCTGATCACCGGCCGCAAGGACGAGCGCGACCGCCGCATCGCGATCACCGCCGCGCCGCGCTTCGGCATCGTCGGCCAGACCCAGACCATCACCTTCCGGCTCGACGACCAGGGCGTCACCGGCGAGCGCGCCAAGGTCACGATCCGCCGCGACGGCGAAGTGATCAACGAGCGCACGCTGACCAGCGGCCAGACCTCGAGCGTCGACATCGACATCAAGCACGCCGGGCCCAACATCGTCGAGATCGAGGCCTCGCCGCTCGAGAACGAGCTGACGCCGGTCAACAACCGCGCCGTGGTCGCGATCGACGGCGTGCGCGACAAGCTGCGCGTGCTGCTGGTGTCCGGCGAGCCGCATTCCGGCGAACGCACCTGGCGCAACCTCCTGAAGTCCGACCCCAGCGTCGATCTCGTGCACTTCACCATTCTGCGTCCGCCGGAGAAGCAGGACGGCACGCCGATCAACGAGCTGTCGCTGATCGCATTTCCGACCCGCGAGCTGTTCCAGCAGAAGATCAACGAATTCCAGCTGATCATCTTCGACCGCTACGCCCGCCAGGGCGTGCTGCCGATCGCCTATTTCGACAACATCGCGCGCTATGTCCGCGCCGGCGGCGCGGTGCTGGTGTCCGCCGGCCCCGACTACGCCTCGACCACCAGCATCTGGCGCACGCCGCTGGACTCCGTGTTGCCGGCCGAACCGGTCGGCGTGACCGAGAAGCCGTTCTACGCGCATCTGAGCGATGCCGGTAAACGCCATCCGGTGACGCGCGGGCTGGAAGGCTCGAATGCCGAGCCGCCGCATTGGAGCCGGTTCTTCCGCACCGTCGATACCCGCAACGCGATCAATCCGCCGGTCATGACCGGCGCCGACGGCAAGCCGCTGCTGCTGCTGTCGCGCTTCGGCGAAGGCCGCGTCGCGCTGCTGCTCTCGGACCACATCTGGCTGTGGGCGCGCGGCTACGAGGGCGGCGGCCCGCATCTCGATTTGTTGCGGCGGGTGTCGCACTGGCTGATGAAGCAACCCGACCTCGACGAAGAGGCGCTGCGCATGCAGGTGCAGGGTAAGGATCTCATGGTGGTGCGCCAGACCATGGCCGACACCGTATCGCCGGTCACCGTGACGTCGCCGAGCGGCACCACGCATGAACTGACGCTCACCGCCGGCGATCCCGGCGAGTGGCGCGCGACGCTGCCCGCCAACGAGCTCGGCCTGTGGCAGGCCACCGACGGCACGCTGAAGGCGCTGATCAATGTCGGGCCGACCAACCCGAAGGAATTCTCGGAGGTCACCTCGACCACCGACATGCTGAAGCCGCTGGCGCAGGCAACCGGCGGCGACGCCCGGCGCATCGTCGACGGTTCGAGCGTCGACATGCCGCGCGTCGTGCCGGTACGCTCCTCCTCGATCTTCCGCGGCGACGGCTGGCTCGGCGTCAAGATGCGCGACGCCAGCGTCGTGAAGGGTGTCGGCGTGCTGCCGATGTTCGCCGGCCTGGTTGGCCTGCTGCTGTTGCTCGGCGCATTCGCGGCAACATGGCTGCGCGAGGGACGCTGAGTCCGGCCGGGCTCACGTCTGCGTTGCATCAAGCACACACAGGCAATGCATCGACACGGATTGTCTGAACGCCGGTTGACATCGCGGATGCCATCCGATGTTATAATGTAACATCGGGGCGCTTGGGTGTTGACGCGCTCCCGATTGGGCGGGCGTTATCGGCATGCAGTGGTTCCGGCGACACATCAAGACTGGCTCGCGGCTGGCGCTGTTCGCGCTCGCCGTCCAGTTCATGCTGTCGTTCGGACATTTCCATCCGATCGCGGCCGCGCAAGCGGCGCCCGCAGTTCAGACCGGGCTGTCGCTGATCGATCTCGCCTATATCGGGACCTCGGCGACGCCGGACCTCGCGGTCCAGGTGACCGGGACCGAGCCGCCCGCCAAGCACGACAACGACCGGCATCCGGCCGACAATTGCGCAATCTGCGCCGTCATCTCGCTCGCGAGCAGCATGCTGTTCACGGCGCCGCCGGTGCTGTTGCTGCCGGAAGCCGTCGAGCTTCTGTTCCGAACCACCAATGCCGAATTCCTCCATCTGAAGTCGGCGCCTGCGGCCTTTCATTCCCGCGCCCCTCCCCTGTCCTGACATCGACTGGTTGCTGCACGCCCTGAGCGGACGGCCGCGTCACATGCGGCCTGCTCCAGCGGGGCAAATCGGGATCGATCCGTCATTTCGACGGGCCCTGGATCGGGACTTGGATCGGGACAATGACACTTCAGAAGAAACGAGCATTCCACATCGGGAGCGCGAGCTGGCTATTGCTGGGCGCAATGAGTAGCGGCGCGCTGGCCCAGGAGACGCCGACGCAACTGCCTGACATCACCGTGACGGCGCCGAGCCCGATCCAGCGGCACCGGACTGCGCCGACGCGCACGCCGACCCGTGTTGCTCGGGCTGCGCCGAGCCGCAGCCGCGAACGCGCCGCCGCGGTACAACCGGCGCCCGCAGCGGCGGCGCCAGCACCGCAGCAGGGCGTGCTGCCCGTCGTCACCGATCAGTTCGCCACCGTCACCGTGATCCCGAACGAGGAACTGCGGCGCTCCGGCGCCGCCACGCTCGGCGATCTGCTGTTCTCGAAGCCCGGCATCACCGGTTCGAGCTTCGCCCCCGGCGCATCCAGCCGGCCGATCATCCGCGGCCTCGACGTCAACCGCGTCGGCATTGTCGAGAATGGTCTCGGCGGTGGCGGCGCCTCGGATCTTGGCGAAGACCATTTCGTGCCGATCGATCCGCTCTCGACCAATCAGATCGAGGTGGTGCGCGGCCCGGCCGCGCTGCGTTACGGCTCGACCTCGATCGGCGGCGTAGTGAGCGCCACCAACAACCGCATCCCCGATGCGATGCCGACCTGCACGGCGGCGCCGTTCCAATCCTACGGGCTGCCGGTGAAGGCGCCGCTGGCCGATGCCGGCGGCCCGGGTTGCCTCAATGTCGAGACCCGCACGTCGGTGAGCTCGGTCAATCGCGGCGTCGACGGCGGCATGCTGCTGGACGCCGGCGGCAACAATGTCGCCGTGCATGCCGACGTCTATGGCCGCACCACCAGCGACTACAGCATTCCGAGCTACCCTTATCTGTTCGTCCCGGGCCAGCCGTTCAATGGACGCCAGCCGAACTCCGCGACGCAGTCGGACGGCGCGTCAGTCGGCGCCTCCTATTTCTTCCAGGGCGGCTTTATCGGCGCGGCGATCACCCAGAACGACTCGCTCTACCACATCCCCGGTATCGACGGCGCCGATCACCAGACCCGGATCGACGCGCACCAGACCAAGATCGCGGTCAAGGGCGAGTACCGGCCCGATGCCGCGGCGATCGACGCCGTGCGGTTCTGGGTCGGCGCGACCGACTATCGCCACAACGAGATTGGCCTTGCCGATCCGGCCGATCCATTGAGCGACGGCGTGAGACAGACCTTCACCAGCAAGGAGCAGGAGGCGCGCGTCGAGGTGCAGATGATGCCGTTCAACGCGCGCTTCGCCACCGTGACCACGGCATTCGGCCTGCAGGGTGGGCACCAGGAGCTGACCGCCCCGAGTCCGGACGATCCGACCAGCCCGCTCAACGGATTATGGGACCCCAACAAGAACAACAGGGTCGCCGGTTACGTGTTCAACGAGCTGAAGTTCACCGACACCACCAAAGCACAGATTGCCGGGCGGATCGAACACGTCGATCTTTCCGGCACAACGCCGGCCTTCATTCCCCCCGTGTTCGACGTGGCCACCGACCCCGCAAGCATCGGTCCAGCGACACCGCAAAATCCCAGTTTCACACCCAAGAGCGGCAGCATCGGCTTGATCCAGAATCTGCCGTGGGATCTGGTAGCAAGCGCGACCGCCCAATACGTCGAACGCGCGCCGAAACCGGCCGAGCTCTTCTCGCGCGGCCCACACGATGCGACCGCCACGTTCGACATCGGCAATCCCAATCTCGGCATCGAAACCGCAAAATCGATCGAGATCGGACTACGGCGGGCGACCGGACCGCTGCGGTTCGAACTCACCGGCTACTACACCAGGTTCGACGGATTCATATTCCGCCGGCTGACGGGCAACACGTGTGACGAGAGCGCGTGCCAGCTCGGCCCCGGCCTCGAACTGAACCAGGCGCGCTACTCGCAGCGCGACGCGATCTTCCGCGGCGCCGAGTTCCAGAGCCAGCTCGACATCGGCCCGCTCAACGGCGGCATCTGGGGCATCGAGAACCAGTTCGACGTGGTGCGCGCGACCTTCACCGACGGCACCAACGTGCCGCGGATTCCACCGGTGCGGCTTGGCGGCGGCTTCTATTGGCGCGACAGCAACTGGCTGACCCGCATCAATCTGGTGCACGCCTTCGCGCAGAACGACATCGCTGTCATCGGCGAGACCCCGACCGCGGGCTACAATCTCCTCAACGCGGAGATCACCTACAACACCAAGCTCACTTCGTCATGGATCGGCGCACGCGAGATGACGCTTGGTCTGGTCGGCAACAACCTGCTCAACCAGAACATCCGCAACTCCGTTTCTTATACCAAGGACGAGGTGCTGATGCCGGGCCTCGGCATACGGGCGTTCGCCAATCTGAAGTTCTGAGCCAAGGTCATCCCTCTGCCGCCAGCGGCAGAGGGATTTATCGCGTAGCCCGGATGGAGCGCAGCGCAATCCGGGAGACTGCTCCCGCGGTGAGTGAACTGCACCCCTGATGTGAGACACGATAATCAGGGACAGGTGCCGAGCGCTTGAGGCGGCTGGGCGGGTTGATGGGTTACGGGCGCGATGCGGGGCTGCTGCGCAGCAGCCCTGCATCGCGGTAAACTTGCTTCGAACTCGGCTGGCGGCCGATAAGCCAGGGCCGAGTGTAGCCGTTGGCGATTGTACACCTCCTCGATGAAGGCGCCGATTGCATTTCTGGCATGCTGCGCATCGCGGTAAGTCTGGCCGTTGACCTCCTCCTGTTTGAGGGTCTTCATGAAGCTCTCCGCCTTGGCATTGTCGTAGGGATTGCCGACCCGGCTCATGCTCGGGGCAATGTCGTGCCGCTGAAGTAGGTCCGTGTAGTCGCCGCAGGCATACTGGATGCCGCGATCGGAGTGGTGGATCAGGCTACCGGGCGTCGGCTGGCGCGCCGCCAACGCCATGGAGAGCGCTGTAACCGCCAGACGCGCCTCCAGGTGCGTTTCCAGAGCCCAGCCGATCACGCGCCGGCTGAAGGCATCGAGCATGATGGCGAGATAGGCGAACTCCTCCTGCAGACGGATGTAGGTGATGTCCGCCACCCAGAGCTGGTCGAGGCCATCAGGCACCATGCCGCGGGCGAGGTTCGGTACCACGCGCCAGGGGTGGCGCGAGTCTGTCGTCACAGGCACGAACGGCCGCTGCCGCAAGCACAACAGATTGTCCTCTCGCATCAGGCGCAGCACGCGTTTGCCGTTCACCGCCAAGCCCTCACGGCGCAACTGGGCGGCGATGCGGCGATAGCCGTAATGCCGATAGGCAAGCGCCAGCCGCTGGATCGCGTCCCGCACGCCGGTTTCTTCGGCACGTGGGGCGGAAGCCGCCCAGTGCCGGTAATAGCCGGCCCGACTGACGCCAGCCAGCACGCACATCCGCTCGATCGTCAGCTCGCCTTGCCGCGGGGGCATCGTCATCGCCTGGATGACCGCGTAGACCCCGTCACGCCAGGCCCGGTGCTCGGCCGGCGTGCTTCCTTGACCCGCCGCAAGGCTTGCCGAAAAAAATCCAGTTCAATCTGCTGCTGGCCGATCTTGCGCTCAAGCTCGGCAATGCGCTCCGGCGCACCAGGGTCGGCAGTCGCAACATCGCGTGCCCGCTCCTTCACGCTCGGCGCAACCGCATCACTTTTGCGCGGCCGGCCGATCGGCCGCAGCGCCTCCGCCCCGCCGGCACGAAATAGATCGCGCCATGCATAGAGGTCCTTACGCAACACATTCAGCTCCTGGGAAAGAGCCTTTATGCGCTCACCCGCCAGAATGCGACGGACCGCCTCGAGCTTAAACTCTCGGCTGAAAACACGGGGTGATTTGTTGGACATACATTCTCCGTTAGAGAACTGTCCCTAATTTCCCGTGTCTCACTTTTGGGGTGCACTCCAGAGACTGATCCCGGATTTCGCTTCGCTTCATCCGGGCTACGAGCGTCTCTGAGGGAGCCGCGTAACCTGCTCGGTCTGGACGATCAGTGGCCGACGACGACTTCGCTGATCTGGATCACCGGCTGCAGATCGGTGTAGTTCGGGATATCGCCCATGATCTCCTGGGCGTGCTTGCCCATGCCGGCCGCGAAGGCCTCAACCGAGTCGCAGAAGATGTGGCACATTCCGACATAGGTTGCGGGTTGCCCCGGTGCGCCGCCGGCGAGACCCTTGTCGACGGTGTAGTATTTGCACGCGTCGCCGAGGCGCGCCTTCACCAGCGGCATGTGCTTGTCGCGATAATAGTCGTGATCAAAGCGTGCGCCTGGATTGTTCGGATACATCACACTGACTTTGATCATGGCGCGCACTCTCCCTGTTGATATGACATGCGCCGGTCTTGTCCCGGCGCTTGCCTCAACTGTGCTTCAGTTTCCGATGGTGCGCAACCGTTCCGGCACCGCTCGCGCGGATGTCAGATCGCGTTGCTCCAGTCCGGCAGGATTGGCCCGGACACGCCCTCGGCCGCGCCGTCGACCAGTTCCATGACAAGCAGGCGACTGTAATCGACCGGGCCGGGCATGGTCATCCGCCCCTTCGGGACCGGCTTGAAGCCGACCCGCGCGTAGTATGGCTCGTCGCCGACCAGCACGATCAGCCGATGGCCCTTGGCGCGGGCGTCGTTGATCGCACGCTCGAGCAGCGCACGGCCGACGCCGCGGCTGCGGAACGGCGGCTCGACCGTCAACGGCCCAAGCATCAGGGCCGGCGTATCGCCGATCGTGACCGGCAGCTGGCGCACCGAGCCGACCAGCAGTGTGCCGATCCGCGCCGTGAAGGAGACATCGAGCAAATGATCGACATGCTCGCGCAGCCGGTAGGCGCTGAGCACGAAGCGGCCAGGCCCGAAGGTGCGCTCGTGCAGACGCTCGATCGCCTGGGCGTCTTTCGGGGTCTCGGGCAGGATGGTCAGGGACAATTCGGTCATTGTGGGGCGCGGGATAGCATCTGGCGCGGGCGCGGTCCATCACCGCCATGTCGCCGTCGGCGGCTTGCCCTCGAGCACCTCCGCGATCCGCAGCCGCGTGCCCGGGGTGGTCTCGTCAGGCAGATCAGCCGGATCGAAGAAGCCGCAGGCCACGATCTCGCGATTCGGCTCCGGCAGGCGGTCCTGCCGGTAGTTCCTGACGACGTAGACCGCGACATGATCGCGCGGCGAGACGTGGCTGTTGTGGAAGATGCCGTGCAGCACCGGCTCGCCCTTGAGCTCGATCCGCCCCTCCTCCTCCAATTCGCGCCGCAGCGACTCGATAAAACTTTCGCCGACCTCGACCCCGCCGCCAGGCAGATACCAGCCATGGACGTAGCTGTGCTTGACCAGGAACACCCTGTTGTCGGCATCGAGCACGACGGCACGGACCCCGAGCGTCATGCTGCGGACGAGCCGCCAGTAGAAATGAAACACCCATCTGATCTGCGGCTCGTAGCGCTTGCGTAAATCGAGCAGGACCGTCACTGAACCCTCGACATCATGGTGTTTGATCCGTGCTTTGATCCTTGCGCGCCTGCGCAGCTCTTGCCAATACAGGGCAGGACGTTCGGGATAGCACGACATGACCGGCTGCCGGCCACTTTTCGCGGACAATCCGAAGGGAATCGCATGATGGCGGCGTTCCGCCTCGCGCATCTGTCGGACCCGCATCTGCCGCCGCTGCCGGCGGCGCGGCTGCGCGATCTCGCCGGCAAGCGCGCCTTCGGCTATCTGAACTGGACGCGCAACCGTCACAAATATCACCGCCGCGACGTGCTCGACGCGCTGGTGTCGGACATGCAGGCGCAGCAGCCGGACCACATTGCCGTGACCGGCGACCTGGTCAATCTGGCACTGGATGCCGAGTTCAATCCGGCCCGGCAATGGCTGGAGGGGGTAGGTTCGCCTGCCGACGTCACCGTGGTCCCCGGCAACCACGACGCCTATGTGCGCGCGACCCGGCATCGCTTCGTCAGTCACTTCGGCGACTATCTGCGCGGCGACGCCGACGGCGCGGCAACGCATTTTCCGTTCGTGCGTCGCCGCGGGCCGCTGGCGCTGATCGGCGTCTCCTCGGCGGTGCCGACCCCGCCGCTGATGGCGACCGGCTGGCTCGGCCATCCTCAGCTCGATGCGCTCGATGCGATTCTCGCGCAGCTGTCGCGGGAGGACGCCTTCCGCGTCCTCCTGGTGCATCACCCGCTGCACTCCGACGGCCGCGCCAAGCGGCTGACCGATTCGCATCAGCTGCTGGCGCTGCTCAGGCGCCACGGCGTCGAGCTGGTGCTGCATGGCCACGACCACATCCATTCGACGATGTGGTTCGACGGCCCGGAGCGGAAGATCCCGGCGATCGGCGTGCCGTCGGCATCGGCGCTGGCGCGCAAGCACTATCCGGCGGCGGCCTACAATTTGTTCACGATCGAGCGTGACGGCAATGCGTGGCGCTGCGAGCAGACCGTGCGCGGGCTCGGCGAGCACGCCGGCATTCGCGAATTGAAGCAAGCACGACTTTCCTAATCGCCGCCCCCGCCGCCGCCACACCCACCGCCGCAGCCGCCTCCGCTGTCGCCGCCACCACCACCGCCGTCACCGCCATCGCCGCCGCCACTCCCGTCGCTGCCGGCATCGCCGAAGCCGGCTGACGATCCGTCGATCGAGGAGTCGGAGAAATCGCCGCCGCAATAGGGACTGCTGCCACCGATGCCGCTGCGGCGCAGCGCCTCGCAGTCGGTGTGATAGATGAAGCCGTTCGCGATGTTCAGCTTGGCGTCGAGCGCGAACAGCAGCGGCAGCCGGGTCGGCCTGACCGGATCGATGTTCTCGTATTTGCAGCAGTACCACCAGACCCGGCGCAGCCCCTCATTGCTCCTGCGCCGCTCCTTCACCAGGACGACCGCGGGGGTGTGATGCAGGAAGCCGCCGAAGGCGCGGCGGCAGAACGCGTCGTATTCGCGGGTGTAGAGGATGAATTCGTGCCAGAGGTCGTCGGCCGCTTGCGAGGGCATCGAGACGTAACGCTTGCCGCTCATCAGATAGGCGAGGAAGAACTGCCGCAGGCCGCGCGAGACCAGCGCGCTGTCCTTGCGGGTGAAGCCGGGGTGACGCTTCTCGAGCCGCGCCAACAGGCCCGCCGGCCAGTGAAAGGTGCGGATGTATTCGGCACGCCGCAACGTTTGCCACTTGCCGAACAGCACGGCGCTGCCGACCACCGCGGCCGCCGCCAGGACGCCGAAAAATGCCGAGGCGGGTGTTATGACCACGATGCCCCGCCCCTTGAGCGGCTAGAAGTTTTGCAAGCTCGCATACAGCGCGAGACCGAACAGCGCGAGCGCGCCCATGACGAAGCCGAACACGAACATGCCGATCCCGCCGCGGCGCCTCGGCGGCGTCACCGGCACGGGCGGCGGCGCCGGCGGCTCGGCAACCGGAAGCGGCGTTGCCACCATCGCATGCTCGCGCTCGATCAGGCGGCGCGCGACATAATCGGTGACGGCATCGACGATCGCGGACACGTCATGCGATTCGGCGAGCACGATGCGGCCGAACCTCGTGTCCTGCACGAAGCGGTAGATCCGCTTGTCGCGCCCCATCAGCACATGCGCGACGACGTCGATCCACAGCCGCGGCGTCTCGCCCTGGCTGATGCCGCGGTCGAACAGATCGACCTTGTCCGGCACCTGCGCGAACAGCGGATCGAGCGCATCGTTGAGGATCTCGAGCCGCGCCACCTCGGCGTCGCGCAACTCGACGACGACACCGGTGCGATCGGCCGCCTCGATCCGCGCCCGTCGCAACGCCTCTCGCAGCGTCGGCCGCATCTCGCGCGCCTCGCTGCCGGTGTTCTGCGGATCGGACATGCCTTGCGGTCTCGCGGTGACGGGTTTCCTGCGCATTAACCTATCAGCAACCAAGATGTCCGCAAAGGGCGTTGGTTCCCAAGCACTTAGGCCGCCACTTATCCCCAGATCAAAGACCTGACGCTGTCCCAAAAGCGGTCGACCCCACCCGGATGAACCGGATGGGGCCGCCGTCCTTGGACGTTTTCTTAGCTCTGAAATTCTGGCGCTCAGGCCGAAACCCGCGACGGCTCCTCGACGATGGAGAAGCGCACGCCGGCCTTGTGGCGACTCTCTTCCGAGACTTCCTTCCAGCACTCTTCGGCTTCCTTGCGGGTCTTGAACGGACCGCGGACCTGGGCCGAGCCTTCGACGAGCTTGTGGAAGTTCATCGACCCGAACTCTCCGCCGATCACCCAGAAATTGCTGCCCTTGCTCATCGTCAGTCTCCTTCAAAAAATCGGGCTGCCTTTGCCCAGCCGCCTGCACCTTGATCTCCGCAATCTGCTCATATCGACATTCTTGACAGAGTATTGCGAATTGCGTGTCAGGAGATAAACGCGAAAACGCGAAGGTCGTACAGATGCCTTGTTTTTTATTGGTGATGTCATGTAACATCTGAACTTGTAATAAATGTCGATTTGTAAATTTTGTCACAAAATAGGTCAGGAAGCCTGCCATGCCCGCCGGTTTTTCTTCTCCCTCTCCCCGTTCTTACGGGGAGAGGATTGGGGTGAGGGGCTGTCTCCGCAGCGAGACTCGCGGAGGGTCCCCCTCACCCGGATCGCATCTAGCGATGCGATCCGGCCTCTCCCCGCGCGCGGGGCGAGGCGGTCAGAATTTGCTGCGGCAAGCGAGACCAACCCGTGCCCGGTGAATCCGGAAAGAAGCTGTTCGTCGGTCCGCGCTTCCGGCGGATCCGCCAGCAATTGGGGCTGTCGCAGACCCAGATCGCCGAGGGGCTCGGCATCTCGCCCTCCTACATCAACCTGATCGAGCGCAACCAGCGCCCGGTGACGGCGCAGATCCTGCTGCGGCTGGCCGAGACCTACGACCTCGACTTGCGCGACCTCGCCACCGCCGACGAGGACCGCTTCTTCGCGGAACTCAACGAGATCTTCTCCGATCCCCTGTTCCGCCAGATCGACCTGCCGAAGCAGGAGCTGCGCGACCTCGCCGAGCTCTGCCCCGGCGTGACGCACGCGCTGCAGCGGCTCTACGCCGCCTACACCGAGGCGCGCCGCGGGGAGACTCTGGTGGCGGCGCAGATGGCCGACCGCGAAGGCTCGCAATTCGACGCCAATCCGATCGAGCGGGTGCGTGACCTGATCGAGGCCAACCGCAACTATTTTCCGGAGCTCGAGACCGCCGCGGAGAATTTGCGCGACGAGCTCAACGTGCCGACCGAAGGCCTGTTCACGGCGCTGACCACGCGCCTCCGCGAAAAACATTCGATTCTGACCCGCGTGATGCCGGTCGACGTGATGCGCGAGACGCTGCGCCGTTTCGATCGGCACCGCCGGCAGCTCTTGATCTCCGAACTCGTCGACAGCTCCGGCCGCAGCTTCCAGCTTGCACTGCAGATCGGCTTTGTCGAGTGCGGCGCCGCGATCGACACCATCGTCAACCGCGCCGGCCCGCTCGACGGCACCGCGCGCCGGCTCTACCGCATCACGCTCGCCAATTACTTCGCAGCCGCCGCGATGATGCCTTATCAGGCGTTTCATTCCGCAGCCGAAGCCTTGAGCTACGACGTCCATGTGCTGGCGCAGCGCTTCAACGCCGGCTTCGAGCAGGTCTGCCACCGCCTCACCACGCTGCAACGGCCGAACGCGCGCGGCGTGCCGTTCTTCCTGCTCCGCGTCGACAATGCCGGCAACGTGTCGAAGCGGTTCTCCTCGGGCACCTTTCCGTTCTCCAAGTTCGGCGGCACCTGCCCGCTCTGGAACGTGCACTCGACCTTCGACATGCCGGACCGCCTGCTCAGCCAGGTGATCGAATTGCCGGACGGCACGCGCTACTTCTCGATCGCGCAGATGGTGCGCCGGCCGGTGGCGCCCTACCCGCAGCCGCAGCCGCGCTTTGCGATCGGGCTCGGCTGCGAGATCCGGCATGCGGCCAAGCTCGTCTATGCCACCGGCATGGATCTGGAAAAGGTCGAGGGTACCCCGATCGGCGTCAACTGCCGGCTTTGCGAGCGCGAGAATTGCAGCCAGCGCGCCGAGCCGCCGATCACACGCACCCTGATCCTGGACGAGACCACGCGGCGCGTGTCCTCGTTCGCGTTCTCGAATGCGCGGGAGTTGTGAGCCAAGGATCAATCCACCGATCTATCCACCGCGGCAAAGGCCTTGCACCAGCCGTCCTTGCTGATCGCACCTTCGACCACCTTGCAGCCATCGGGTGCGACGAACGGCGTGCACATCTCCTGCACGAGGCGCTGGTCCGGCGCGGCGCCTGGCCGCCGAAAACGGAGGAGGATTCGACCGAGGACGACGTGCGCTAAAGCATGATCCGGAAAAGTGCGAAGCGGCTTTCCCTCGCGACAACGCGTTTGCGCGAATCACACACCAAACTAAAGCGCGATGACGATTCGACCCAGCGCGTGTACTCGACGCGACTAATCCGTTGACGTCGTGACCTGACCGCAGGTTCACCCAATGAAAACGGCGGGAGGAACTTTCGGTTCCGCTGCGAGTCATATTTGTGACGCGATGTGGCCTGGACCGCCAACGGAGAGACCGAGGGAGAGATCATGTCAAAGTCCCGCCTTGGAATGGCTGCGGCCGGCGTTGCAATTGGCGTTCTGGGAGCGCTGCCGAGCGCGGCCGAGGCGGGTTTCCGCCTGCGCGTTGGCGGCCCCGTGAGTGTCGCGCGCTTCGCGATGGCCGGCGTGCTGTCGGTCGCGGGTCTCCGCCACGCACGCATGGCGGCGCGCCACAGCCGCGTCCGCATGGCTGCTCTAAGACCGCAAGATCTTCGCCCCGCCGCCGAGTCGATCGGCCCGAGTGAGCGCGCGCAGCTCACTGCCGTCGCCGCGCTGGCCGGCTGGCAGGGCGGCCGAGCTGCGCAAGGCTGGTGGCAGCACTCCGACGGTTCATACGGCTGGGTCGGTCCGCTCTTCTGGCCGTTTGCCTACAGCGATCTCTATGACTACGCGCTTCTCAATGATGGCAGCGGCTTCTGGGCCTATGGCTACGGCGATCTCTACGCCGCGATCTTCTCGCCTTACGCTGCGAGCGATCTCTCAGCGTTTGCGGCCGAGCGCCCCGCCGGGAGGCGGCATCGCAAAGCGCCCTCGGTGCAGGAATTCTGTAGCGGCGACACCGCCGAGACGACCGGCCTTCCCCTCGAGCGGATCGGCCTGGCGGTCGCGGCGAACGAGGCGCAGCGCGCAGCCTTCGACGAGCTCGCGAGCGCCTGGATTTCCGCCGGCAACACCATCCGCGCTTCCTGTACAGCACAGACCGCAACCACCGCGCTGGAGCGATTCGCGGCCATGCAGAGCCGCGTCAACGCGATGCTGAGCGCAGTTGCGACCGTTATGCCGCCATTTCAAAAATTCTACGATCTCCTAAGCGATGAACAGAAGGCCCAGCTCAACACGCCCGAACGCGACCGCCGCGCTAACGCTGCGGCCGCGAAGCTGAAGGAGATGCAGGACGCCGCCTGCCAGGCGAGCCGTGAACCGCAAGACGAGCAACAGGCCGAAAAGCAATACCGCCAGCTCGTCGCCCAGCAATGGCCCCTCGACGACATCGTCGCCAGCCTGAAACTGAACGGTACGCAACGCGCCGCGCTCGAAGTGGTGCAGGATACCACGATGGGCACCATGGAAGCCTTAAACCCATGCCCGCCAAAGGACGCGCTCACCCCGCCGGCCCGCCTTAAGGCCGCGAAGGCGCGGTTGGAAGCGATGAGAGAGGCGATCATCAGCGTGAACGACGCGGTCGACGATTTCCGTTGGAACCTGAGTGACGAGCAGAAGACGCAGTTCGAGGGGCTCGGTCTGAAGAAGCGGGGGGTGTGATTTTTCCATCCCCAAGCGGCGCTGGTCGGCCAAGGCGATACTTCGCATCCCCTGTCGCATTTGCTAGTCGTCCGCTAAGAAGAGCTGGACATGCGAGCATGCGTTATAGGGGCGGGCTCTAAGTAGTTCGGTCGCGCGACCGAGACGCCGTTCAACATGAACTTTGAGGCCCGCCCGTAGTCAACTGAACTTCTTTGGATGTTGCTTATTGGCCCAAGGCCGACATACGGCGATGTCGGCCTCAACGTCAGCTTCCGAGATCAAAGCGGACGCGAAGAATTCATGAGTACACGCCCTGATCTCATCGCGCCTTAGCGCGTACTGCGCTCGTCTTGCTGAAGCGGAGGCCGAGCGAGGCGGCGGACGTCATGCGACGGCACAACCGGCCGGGGCTGTGGCCGGCATGCACGTAGCCAGGACATCCGCCTGAGCTAGTGCCCATCCGTTGACGCCCCGGATCAGCGGCGCGCAACGGCCCTCGCCTCCGCGCGGGACGCCAGCAAGCGCCGCCGCGCGAGAGTGACACCGGCCATCAGATCAATCTGCGCCGTTTTGGATCGCTCGGCCTGCTAGCCACCGGGCGGCGTGTAGGCGGCCTTGAGCTTGGTCGCGTGCTGACGCACCACCTTGATCTCGTCCTGGGTAAAGAGCCGGACCAGCCGCACGTTCTGCATGGCGCCGGCCGCAACCACCACGCCGCTGACCGCAGGCGCGAAGCTCGGATCCGGCACGTCGAAGATCACCATCACGCCGGGGCCATCGGTCGCCGTGCTGTACATCGAAATCAGTTTCCCGCCGGCGGCCTCAATCAACTTCTTCGCGGCCTCGTATCGATTCGTCGTCGGGTTTTCCATGATGTTGTTCAGGGAACGCGGGGTGTATTCACCAGAGAAGCAGAAATGCATGGCAATCGCTCCGTTTGGTTGGAATGAAAAAAACATTCACCCAGGCGCGCGGCCCGGGCAGAGCATTTCGTACTGAAAAACGAGAAGAAATGGCCTGCCGATGGCCAGTCGCGCTGCCGCTCATTCTCCGGATTTCGGCGCAACCGGTGGCAGCTCGCCGCGCAATCTACATCAGACCCGCGGCAAATAAAATCGCGTTTCTGCTCTGCGACGAAATCTCTCCTTGGTCGATGCGGCACTGAAGGGCAGCGCGCCTGACCCGACCGACGAACGCGATCCATCCGAGCCCGCCGAGTGACGCGTCGGCGCCCGCTAGGCGGTGGCGGGACAACGCCTTGCAAACAAGGGCGATCTGCCTCAGTGTCCGGCGCCCGCCATCAAGAACAAGCGAAAGAAAACTCATGAAGCATCGCGCGCTCGGCCGCTCCGGCCTCACTGTCCCTCCCCTGTGCTTCGGCTGCAATGTATTCGGCTGGACCGTGGACGAGACGTCGTCGTTTCGCCTGCTCGACACCGTGCTCGATCAGGGGCTGACATTCCTGGATACGGCGGATGTCTATTCACGCTGGGTGCCGGGCCACAGCGGCGGCGAATCCGAGACCATCATCGGCAAATGGATGAAGGCGCGCGGCAACCGCAACCGCGTCATCCTCGCCACCAAGGTCGGCATGGACATGGGAGGCGGCAATGTCGGGCTGAAGCCGGACTACATCGCGCGCGCCGTCGAGGATTCGCTGCGGCGGCTACAGACCGATTTCATCGATCTCTACCAGTCCCACAAGGACGATGAGACGACACCGCAGGAAGAGACGCTCGCGGCCTACAACAAGCTGATCAAGGCCGGCAAGGTCAGGGCCATCGGCGCCTCGAACTTCTCGGCGGAGCGGCTCCAGAGTGCGCTCGACATTGCCAAGGCGAACGGGTTGCCGCGCTATGAGAGCATGCAGCCCGAATACAGCCTCGCCGAGCGCTCGAGCTACGAAGGCGCGCTGCAACGCGTCTGCGAGGCGAACGACGTCGGCGTGATCACGTTCTTCTCGCTCGCCGCAGGATTTTTGACCGGCAAATATCGCTCGGAGAGCGACTTCGCCAAGAGCCCCCGCGGTGCACGCAGCATCCCAAAATACATGAACCCGCGCGGCATGCGCATCCTGGCCGGTCTTGACGAGGTCGCCGCGGAAACCCGCGCCGAGCCGGCCGCGGTCGCGCTCGCCTGGCTGATGGCAAAACCCTCCGTCACCGCGCCGATTGCCAGCGCTACCAGGCCCGAGCAGGTCGCAACGCTGGTCGCGGCGACCGAACTTGAGCTGAGCAAGGATCAGGTCGAACGGCTGGACGCCGCGAGCGCGTAGCAGCTGCCTTCACTTCACCTCGCCCCGCGTGCGGGGAGAGGTCGGAACGCATCGCTAGATGCGTTCCGGGTGAGGGGGAGCTTCCGCGAGTGCAGCTATCGCCGTATTTGCGGAGACAGCCCCTCACCCCAACCCTCTCCCCTAAGAACGGGGCGAGGGAGCACACCGCCTTCGCGGCTACGGCTTGGTCTCACCCTACCCCCACGGGCCGCGCTGGCCGGATCCGCCCCACGGGCTGCGCGGCGGATAGCTTCCACCGGCCGGGCGCGGCGCGGTCTGGGTGCCGAGCTCGGCGGCGAGCTGCTGCAGCGCGGCGATGCGGTTCGCGGTCGAGGGGTGGGTCGCGAACAGGTTGTCGACGCCGTGGCCCGACAGCGGGTTGATGATGAACATGTGCGCGGTGGCCGGATTGCGCTCGGCCTCCATGTTCGGCACCTGATGCGCGGCGTTCTCGATCTTCGCGAGCGCGGAGGCAAGCCACATCGGCTGACCGACGATGCGCGCGCCATAATTATCGGCGGCGTATTCGCGGGTGCGGCTGATCGCCATCTGCACCAGCATGGCGCCGAGCGGCGCCAGGACCATCATCGCGATCGAGCCGACAATGCCGGGGCCGTTGTTGTTGCGGTTGCCGCCGAAGAACATACCGAACTGCGCCAGCATCGAGATCGCGCCGGCGATCGTCGCCGTGATCGTCATGGTGAGCGTGTCGTGATGCTTGATATGCGCAAGCTCATGCGCGATCACGCCGGCAAGCTCCTCGCGGCTGAGTTGCTGCATCAGGCCCGTGGTGACGGCGACCGCCGCGTTCTCCGGGTTGCGGCCGGTCGCGAACGCATTGGGCTGCGCCTCGTCCATCAGGAATACGCGCGGCATCGGGAGAGCGGCGCGCTGTGCGAGCTCGGCGACGAGATTGTAGAGTTCGGGCGCCGAGCCCGCATCGACCTGATGGGCGCCGTACATCGACAGCACCATGCGATCGGAATTCCAGTAGGTGAACAGATTTGTCGCAGCCGCGACCATCAGCGCGATCACGGCGCCGGTGCCGCCGCCGATCAGATAGCCGACCCCCATGAACAGGGCGGTGAGGCCGGCAAGCAGGAGCGCGGTGCGGAAATAGTTCATCGTTGTTCCCTCACGGCGAGCGGAATGCTGCCACAACTGACGCCGCTGAGGTAGGGATTTTGCCGCAGAAGCCGCAAGGGGAACCAGTGCGTCGCAGCGACGCGGCGCGGGTTAATGATTGGTCATGTGCGGCGCCGTCCGTAGCCCGCATGAGCGAAGCGACATGCGGGGTAAGACCGGTCCCGCATGTCGCTTCGCTCATGCGGGCTACGATCTCTCGCTACGCCGCCGGCTCCTGTGCAATCACCGCCCCCTCCTCGCGCAGCGCGACGCGCAACATGCGGGCGAGCTCGGCGCGGCTGTAGGGTTTTGCCAGGAACAGGATGCCCTGCTCGAGCTTGCCGTCCTGATCGATGGCGTCATCGGTATAGCCCGAGTGAAGAGGACGCGCAGGCCCGGGCGGCGCTTCCGCGCCTCGGTGGCGAGGTCGCGTCCGTTCATCGCGCCCGGCATGATGACGTCGGTGAACACAGATCGATCGGCGCGCCGCTGTCGAGCACGGCAAGGGCTTCGCTCCCATTATTGGCCGACAGCGTGGTCGGCTGCAGCGGCTGCTTGCGCGCGAAGGCGAGCAGATGCCGCGTCAGCGATGCGCCGCGCTCGGCGGCGTCGCGGATCAGCGCGGTGATCTCCGTGAGCTGGCGGTTGTGAGTGACCGCCTCGGCCAGGATGTCGATCGTGCCGGTGATGACGGTGAGGATGTTGTTGAAGTCGTGCGCAATGCCGCCGGTGAGCTGGCCGACCGCTTCCATCTTCTGCGCCTGGCGGATCTTGCTCTCATTGGCCTCGGCCTCGCGAAGGCGCTCGAGCAGGAATTCCGATCGCTGGCGCTGGCGTCCCTCCTCGGCGAGCGCGACATGGGCCTCGCGCAACTGCTCTTCGGTCGGGATCGCGAGGATCCGCGGGATCAGCGGCCAGAGCAGCACTGCGGTGAAGATCGAGGCGACAGCGGTTAGCGCCTTGAGCAGGCCCTCGAGACCGTAGATCGGCACCCACAGCGTGTAGATCGAGAACACATGGGTGAGGCCGCAGGCGAGGATAAACGTGGCGAACGGCCAGGCCATCCAGCCGAACTGGAAATCGCGCCGCTTGGAGACGAGGATCGCCAGCGCGAACGGGATCGAGAGATACGAAGCGGCAATGATCGCGTCTGAAATCACGTGGAGCCAGATCAGCTCCGGTTCCCACAACAGGCAGATGCCGCGCGGCGAAAACGTCGACGAATCCAAAAGACGCTCGAGAAAACTCCACATGGGTCCCTCCCGGCGTGATCGATCCGCCGACACCCCTGCCCGCGAATCACCGGCCGATCATAGCGGTGGCGGCTCAACCTACCTCAGCCCAATTGGTCTAACGGCGCTACCCCCGTTGTTGCCCGGTGTCGCCCTGGTGTATGCAGATTGGGCTTCAATTCCCCTTTTTCCAGCCGGTGACATCGATGCCAGCCTCTCCCCTCCGCGCCCCGATCATGATCGCAGCGATCGCGGGGGCGCTGGCGCTCTCCACCCTCGCCTCGGCGCAGCAGCCGTTGCCCAGCCCCTTAAATCCCGCGCCGGTCAGGCCGCGCCCGGCCGCCGTCGCCTCGCCGCGGGCTGCGTCCTGCCACAACGGGCAAAACTTCGATCGCTTCCTCGCCGAGCTGAAGCAGAAGGCGGTCGCCGCCGGCGTCTCGCAGCGCACGATCGCGGAGGCCGCGCCCTACCTGATCTACGACCAGGGTATCGTCAACCGCGACCGCGGCCAGCGCGTGTTCGGGCAGATCTTCACCCAGTTCGCCGGCCGCATGGCCGCGAACTATCGCATGCAGCAGGGCCAACAATACCTCCGGACCTATGCCGCCGCGTTCGCGCGCGCCGAGAAGGAGTATGGCGTGCCGCCGGCGGTGATCGCCGCGTTCTGGGGACTGGAGAGCGATTTCGGCGTCCAGATGGGCAATTTGCCGACGCTGAAATCGCTGGTGTCGCTGGCCTATGATTGCCGCCGCTCCGAGATGTTCCAGGGCGAGACCATCGCCGCGCTGAAGATCATCGAGCGCGGCGACCTGACGCCCGACGAGATGATCGGCTCATGGGCCGGCGAGCTCGGTCAGACGCAATTCTTGCCGACGCATTATTTCAACTACGCGGTCGACTATGACGGCGACGGCCATCGCAATCTCCTGCAAAGCGGCCCCGACGTGATCGGCTCGACCGCGAACTACATCGCCACCGGATTGAAATGGCGGCGCGGCGAGCCGTGGCTGCAGGAGGTGCGCGTGCCGCAGGCGGCAAATTTCCCGTGGGACCAGGCCGACCTCACCATCAAGCTGCCGCGATCGAAATGGGTATCGCTTGGCGTCAGCTTGACCGACGGCAAGGCATTGCCGAATGACGAGATGCCGGCCTCGCTGCTGCTGCCGATGGGCCGGATGGGTCCGGCGTTCCTCGCCTATGCGAACTTCGCCGCCTACACCGAGTGGAACAACTCGCTGATCTATTCGACCACCGCCGGCTATCTCGCCGGCCGCATCGCGGGCGCACCGCCGATGCAGCGGCCGCACGGTCCGGTCGCGCAATTGCCGTTCAATGAGATCAAGGAGCTGCAGGGACTGCTCGCGCGCGCCGGCTACGACGTCGGCAAGATCGACGGCGTGCTCGGACAGGCAAGCCGCAGCGCGGTGAAGGCGATGCAGATGAAATACGGCCTGCCGGCGGATTCCTGGCCGACCGCGGAGCTCCTGGCGCGGATGCGCGGCGGGCCCCGCACCCAGCCGGCCGCCGATGCCGCGGCACTGGGGACGCGGTAGAGCAAACGCCCATTTTCCGTAGCCCGGATGCAGCGCAGCGAAATCCGGGACAAGCCCCGATGCGCCTCCCCGGATTGCGCTGCGCTCCATCCGGGCTACGCAGACTCTGGCGATCCGTCATCCTGAGGTGCGAGCGGAGCGAGCCTCGAAGGATGAATCGGCCACACTGGGGCCGTGCATCCTTCAAGACGCGCTTCGCGCTCCTCAGGATGACGGGATCAAGAATGCCGCCCGCGCGAAATATTTGACCAAGTGTTACAGCCGCCCGCAGTTGTATTCTTCCCCTTGCCGCCCCACTTGCAGCATCGCCGTTCGGTAACATCCGGATTTCATCAGAACAGGGAGCATCACATGTCCTTTCATGACGCCGTCGTCCCCGCCTACCTGCAGATCCTCAACAGCCTCACCGGCGAGCTGACCAAGGCCGAGGCGCATTGCGAAGCGAAGAAGATCGCGCCCGAGGTGCTGCTGGGATCGCGGCTCTATCCCGACATGCTGCCGCTGACCAAGCAGGTGCAACTTGTCTGCGATCACGCCGCACGGGGCTGCGCGCGGCTGACCCATAGCGACGTGCCGTCGACGCCAGATACCGAGAAGAGCATCAGTGAACTGAAGCAGCGGCTCGCCAGGACGATTGACTATGTGAAGTCGTTCAAGCCGGCGCAGTTCGACGGCGCCGACGCCAGGGACGTCACCTTCCCGATCGGCCCCGATCGCACGATGACCCTGAAGGGTCAGCAATTCCTCAGCGCGTTCTCGTTCCCGAACTTCTATTTCCACGCCGTGACCGCGCACGACATCCTGCGCCACAACGGCGTCGAGATCGGCAAGCGCGATTTCCTCGGCGTCAGCTGACGCGCTTCGGCGATCCATATTCCCCGCGACGGGATTTTCGCTTCACGCCCTCGCCCGTGCTACTGCTCCCTGACAACAACAAGACGTCAGGGAGCACGCCATGTCGACCACAACCCACGCACCGAAAGCCATCGATCCGTCCGCTTCGCTGCATGCCGAAGCGCTCGGACTGGCGAAGAACCACGGCCGCCTCGCCGGGCGGCGCGTCATCGTGGTCGGCGCGGGACAGCGCACAACCGTGGATGAAGCCCCGCCGATCGGCAACGGCCGCGCCATGAGCGTGCTGTTCGCGCGCGAGGGCGCGTCGGTCGCCTGCCTCGATGTCAACAAGGACGCCGCCGACGACACCGTCGCGCAGATCACAGGCGAAGGCGGCAAGGCCTTCACCGATGTGGTCGATGTCTCCGATGTCGCGGCGATCGCGCCCGCGGTCGAACGCTGCGCGCAACAGCTCGGCGGGCTCGACGGGCTGGCGCTCAATGTCGGCATCTCCTCCGGCCTGTCGCTGCCCAAGATGACGGCCGAAGCCTGGGACCGCGACTACGCCGTCAATGTGCGCAGCCACATGCTGTTCGCGCAGAAGGCGCTGGAGGTGATGGCGCCGGGCGGCGCGATCATCCTGATCTCCTCGATGGCGAGCCAGCGCGCCGGCGGCCGCAACCCGGCCTATGAATCCTCCAAGGCGGCGCAGATCGCGCTTGGCCGGGCGATCGCGCGGGCCGGCGAGGACAAGGGCATTCGCTGCAATGTGATCGCGCCCGGCTTCATGGACACGCCGATGGGGCGCGACGCCAGCCGCAGGCGATCGGACCGCGCCGTGACAGTGCCTTTCGGCCGCCAGGGCACCGGCTGGGAGGTCGCCTATACTGCGCTGTTCCTGATTTCGAATGAATCCTCCTACGTGAACGCGCACACCCTGTTCCTCGATGCCGGCCACATGGGCGGAATTGTGCGCAGCTAGCCTGCGGAGCGCGAATGCCTCGGGCATTGCGCTCGTCGCGGCAATGCACAATTCTCCTTCATCAGTCATTCTCTGGAACATTTACATGAGCCAATCGACCAAACTTCTCGAGCCCTACAAGCTCGGCGCGCTGACGCTGCCGAACCGCCTGGTGATGGCGCCACTGACGCGCAACCGCGCGGTGCCGCCCGGCATGGTGCCGAGCCCGCTCGCGGTGGACTATTACGGCCAGCGCGCCTCCGCCGGCCTTCTGATCACCGAGGCGAGCCAGGTCTCGCAGCAGGGCCAGGGCTATCAGGACACGCCCGGCATCTATTCGAAGGAACAGGTCGAGGGCTGGCGCAGGGTCACCGATCGGGTGCATGAGCGCGGTGGCCGCATCTTCATCCAGCTCTGGCATGTCGGCCGCATCTCGCATGTCGCACTGCAGCCGAACGGCGGCGCACCGGTGGCGCCGAGCGCGATCAAGGCCAAGACCAAGACCTTCGTGAACGGCACGTTTGCCGACGTGTCCGAGCCACGCGCGCTCGAATTGTCGGAAATTCCCGGGATCATCGAGGACTTCAAGCGCGGCACGGCGAATGCGCTGGCGGCCGGCTTCGACGGCGTCGAGATCCATGGCGCCAACGGCTATCTGCTCGACCAGTTCGCCCGCGACGGCACCAACAAGCGCACCGACGCTTATGGCGGCGGAATCGAGAACCGCGCCCAGCTGATGCTGGACGTGTCCAAGGCGGTCGCCACCGAGGCCGGCGCCGATCGCACCGGCATCCGGATCTCGCCGGTGACGCCGGCCAACGACATCACCGACTCCAATCCGCAAGCGCTGTTCGACTACATCGTCGACCAGCTCAGTGCGCTGAAGCTGACCTATCTCCACGTCGTCGAGGGCGCAACCGGCGGCCCGCGCGATATCGCGCCGTTCGACTACGCCTCGCTGCGCAAGCGCTTCAAGCAGGCCTATGTCGCCAACAACGGTTACGACTTCGCGCTGGCGGAGAAGGTGCTGGAAGCCGGCGCGGCTGACCTGATCGCGTTCGGCAAGCCGTTCATCTCCAACCCCGATCTGGTGGAGCGGCTCAAGACCGGCGCGCCGCTCAACGAATGGGACAAGGCGACCTTCTACGGCGGCGGCGCCAAGGGCTACACGGATTATCCGACGCTGAAGGCGACCGAGGCGGCGGAGTAGGGAGCGCTCCTCTCTCCACATCGTCATTCCGGGGCGATGCGACGCATCGAACCCGGATTCTCGAGATTCCCCGGTGCGCAGTTGCGCACCTGAGGTCTGGTGCTTGCGCACCATCCCGGAATGACCTGGCAATCAGCAAAAAGGCCGGGATCGCTCCCGGCCTTTCGTCGTCTTCGGATGGCGTGGGCTGGTACGCCTTTGCTTGCGCCTTACTTCGCTTCGGCGCGCTTCGGCGGGTTGGCCGGCCACGACTTGATCAGCGTGTCGTAGTCGATCGTCTCGCCCTTCGGCTTCTCGTTCGCGAGCTTGCGCTGCGGAGCGATGGTGCCGTCCTTCTCGGCCTTCTTGTACCAGAACTCGGCGGATTCCTTCTTGTTCAGCTTCGGTCCGCAGGCGCCCTGCACACCGGACTTCTCAAGACGCTCCATCACCGAATCCTGGGCCGCGGCCAGCGCGTCCATCGCCTGCTGCGGCGTCTTGGTACCGGACGACGCATCGCCGATGTTCTGCCACCACAGCTGCGCGAGCTTCGGATAATCGGGCACGTTGTTGCCGGTCGGGGTCCACTGCACGCGCGCGGGCGAGCGGTAGAACTCGATCAGGCCGCCGAGCTTCGGCGCACGCTCGGTGAACGACTTGTCCCAGATATCGGACTCACGGATGAAAGTGAGACCGACATGGCTCTTCTTCAGCGACACCGACTTGGAGATGATGAACTGCAGATAGAGCCAGGCTGCCTTGCGGCGATCCGGCGGGGTCGACTTCAGAAGCGTCACGGAGCCGGCGTCCTGATAGCCGAGCTTCATGCCTTCCTTCCAGTAAGCGCCGTGCGGCGACGGAGCCATACGCCACTTCGGCGTACCGTCCGCGTTCATCACGGCGATGCCCGGCTTCACCATGTCGGCGGTGAAGGCGGTGTACCAGAACATCTGCTGGGCGATGTTGCCCTGCGCCGGCACCGGACCTGCTTCCGAGAAGGTCATGCCCTGGGCCTGCGGCGGGGCATACTTCTTCAGCCAGTCGAGATATTTGGTGATCGAGTAGACCGCGGCCGGGCCGTTGGTGTCGCCACCACGCTCGACCGAGGAGCCGACCGGACGGCAGCCTTCCATGCGGATACCCCACTCGTCGACCGGCAGGCCGTTCGGGATACCCTTGTCGCCGTTGCCGGCCATCGACAGCCAGGCGTCGGTGAACCGCCAGCCGAGCGAGGGATCCTTCTTGCCATAGTCCATATGGCCGTAGACCTTGACGCCGTTGATCTCCTTGATGTCGTTGGTGAAGAACTCGGCGATGTCTTCATAGGCCGACCAGTTCACGGGCACGCCGAGCTCGTAGCCATACTTGGCCTTGAACTTGGCCTTGTACTCGGGGTTGGTGAACCAGTCGTAGCGGAACCAGTAGAGGTTCGCGAACTGCTGGTCGGGCAGCTGATACAGCTTGCCGTCCGGCGCCGTGGTGAACGACTTGCCGATGAAGTCGTCGACGTCGAGCATCGGGTCGGTGACCTCCTTGCCCTCACCCTTCATGTAGTCCGACAGGATGATGGTCTGGCCGTAGCGGAAGTGGGTGCCGATCAGGTCGGAATCGTTGATCCAGCCGTCATAGACGTTCTTGCCCGACTGCATCTGGGTTTGCAGCTTCTCGACGACGTCACCTTCCTGGATGATGTCGTGCTTGAGCTTGATGCCGGTCAGTTCGGAGAACGCCTTGGCCAGCGTCTGCGATTCATATTCGTGCGTCGTGATCGTTTCCGAGACGACGTTGATCTCCATGCCCTTGAAGGGTTCGGCGGCCTTGGCGAACCACTCGAGCTCCTTCTTCTGGTCTTCCTTCGACAGCGTCGAGGGCTGGAATTCCGCGATCCACTTCTGGATCACGGCATCGTCGGCGGCGCGGGCCGGCGTGGCGACCGCGAGCGAAGCCGCGATCAGCGCGGCGGCGCTGGTCATAGTCAAAAGACTATCCTTTGTCGTTCTCAAATGTCGCATTATGATTCCTCCGGTTGCAGCGACAAACAAAACCCCAGGCCCGGGTTGACCCCGGATCTGCTCTTCTTCGCTTTCGTCAGACGGTGCGAAAGATCGCCACGGCTGAAAGAAGCGAAATCAGCGTTGCGAGCCACAGGCTCGAAATTTCCACGCCCTCGCCGATCGGCAGGGTGAGGATCGGATCGGTGCCGACGAGGCCGATCCACAACAGGTGGATCACCGCCGCCAGCACCAGCGAAATGAACAAACGATCGCCGCGCGTGGTCGGGATGCGCAGCACGCCGACCCGCTCGGCCTCGGGATAAACCGCCGCGAGCCAGGTCATCACGCCGAGCGTCGAGGCCAGCAGCACGAAGAAGATCGCGGTCGGCAGCGTCCAGGCCATCCATGCGATGGATTCCATGATCGCCTCCTAGACCCGGCCGAGCGCGAAGCCGCGCGCGATGTAGTTGCGGACGAACCAGATCACCAGCGCGCCCGGAATGATGGTGAGCACGCCGGCGGCGGCGAGCAGGCCCCAGTCCATGCCGGCCGCCGAGACCGTGCGCGTCATGATCGCCGCGATCGGCTTGGCCTGCACCGAGGTCAGCGTCCGCGCGAGCAGCAGCTCGACCCAGGAGAACATGAAGCAGAAGAAGGCGGCGACGCCGATGCCGCTTGCGATGAGCGGCACCAGGATCTTGATGAAGAAGCGCGGGAACGAATAGCCGTCGAGGAACGCGGTCTCGTCGATCTCGCGCGGCACGCCGGAGACGAAGCCTTCGAGGATCCACACCGCCAGCGGCACGTTGAAGATGCAGTGCGCGAGCGCGACCGCCCACGGCGTATCGAACAGGCCGATCGCCGAATACAGGTTAAAGAACGGCAGCGCGTAGACCGCCGCCGGCGCCATGCGGTTTGACAGCAGCCAGAAGAACAGATGCTTGTCGCCGAGGAAGCGGTAGCGCGAGAACGCATAGGCCGCCGGCAACGCCACCGCGATCGAGATGATTGTGTTGAGCACCACGTATTCGAGCGAATTGATGTAGCCCGAATACCAGCTCTCGTCGGTGAAGATGCGCTTGTAGTGCTGCAGCGTCGGCGTGTGCGGCCACAGCGTCATCGTCGAGACGATCTCGGCGTTGGTCTTGAAGCTCATGTTGACGAGCCAGTAGATCGGCAACAGCAGGAAGATCAAAAACAGCGCCATGATCAGGCGGCGGCCGGGGATCGAATGCATCACGCCGCTCCTTCCTTGGCCGGACGCTCGGAGCCGGCATTGACCATCACGGTGTAGAATACCCAGCACACGATCAGGATGATCAGATTGTAGACCAGCGACAGCGCCGCGGCCTTGCCGAGGTCGAACTGGCCGAGCGCAATCTTGACGAGCTCGATCGAGACGAAGGTCGTCGAATTGCCGGGGCCGCCGCCGGTGACCACGAACGGCTCGGTGTAGATCATGAAACTGTCCATGAAGCGCAGCAGCACCGCGATCAGCAGCACGCGGTTCATCTTCGGCAGCTGGATCGCCTTGAACACCGCCCAGCGCGAGGCGCCGTCGATCTGCGCCGCCTGGTAATAGGCGTCGGGGATCGACTTCAGCCCGGCGTAGCAGAGCAGCGCGACGAGGCTGGTCCAGTGCCAGACGTCCATCACGATGACCGTGACCCAGGCGTCGACCTCATTGGACACGTAATTGTAGTTGAGGCCGAGGTGGTTCAGCACATAGCCGAGCAGGCCGATATCGGGCCGGCCGAAGATCTGCCAGATGGTGCCGACCACGTTCCACGGAATCAGCAGCGGCAAGGCGAGGATGACGAGGCAGGCCGCGACGCTCCAGCCTTCGCGCGGCATCGACAGCGCGACGATGATGCCGAGCGGCACCTCGATCGCGAGGATCACCGCAGAGAAGAACAGGTTGCGGCCGAGCGAGGCCAGGAAGCGCCCGCCGAGATCGGTCGATGGATCGAGCAGCTCCTTGAACCAGCCGACCCCGTTCCAGAAGAACTGGTTGTTGCCGAAGGTGTCCTGCATCGAATAGTTCACGACGGTCATCAGCGGCAGCACCGCCGAGAACGCCACCACCAGGAACACCGGCAGCACCAGGAACCAGGCTTTTTGGTTGATCGTCTTGTCCATCAGGCGACCCCCTCCACCAAATGGCTGTCGGCATAGACGTGGACGTGCGCGGGATTGAAGATCAGCCCGGCGGTGTCGCCGGAGACCGAGAAGCCCGGCGGCACACGCGCGGCGAATTTGGTATCGCCGACCCGCACGCGGGCGAACTGGATGCGGCCGAGATCGTCGATCCGCTCGATGGTGGCCGACAGCAGCCCTGACGCCGGCGCCGCGACATCGACGAATTCCGGCCGCACGCCGATCTCGATCTTCTTGCCCGCAGGTAGCACACCATAGTTTCGATGCAGGCCGATGACATGGCCGTCGACCCGCGCCTCGTGACCACTGACTTCGGCGGGCACGATGTTCATGCCGGGCGAGCCGATGAAGTAGCCGACGAACGTATGCGCCGGCTTGTCGAACAATTCGGCCGGCGTGCCGCTCTGCACCACGCGGCCGTCATGCATCACGACGACGGTGTCGGCGAAGGTCAGCGCCTCGGTCTGGTCGTGGGTGACGTAGATCATCGTGAGGTCGAGCTCGCGATGCAGCGCCTTCAGCTTGGAGCGCAGCTGCCACTTCAGCTCGGGATCGATCACCGTTAGCGGTTCGTCGAACAGGACGGCCGCGACGTCGGAGCGCACCAGACCGCGGCCGAGCGAGATCTTCTGCTTGGCGTCGGCGGTGAGCCGTGTCGCCTTGCGTTTGAGATAGGGCGTGAGGTCGAGCAGATCGGCGATCTGCCTGACGCGCGCGTCGACCTCGGCCTTCGCGACGCCGCGATTCTTCAGCGGGAAGGCCAGGTTCTGGCCGACCGTCATGGTGTCGTAGATCACCGGGAACTGGAACACCTGCGCGATGTTGCGCTTCTGCGTCGACAGCGGCGTGATGTCACGGCCGTCGAACAGGATCTTTCCGCGCGACGGCGTCACGATGCCGGAGATCAGGTTGAGCAGCGTGGTCTTGCCGCAGCCGGACGGCCCGAGCAGCGCATAGGCGCCGCCCTGCCGCCAGGTCATGGTAACCGGCTTCAGCGCAAAGGATTCCTGCGGCGCGTCGTTGCCGCCGTAGGAGTGCGCGAGATCGACGAGGTCAATGCGGGCCATGAAGCATCTCCCTCACTTGCCGTTGCCGGCTGACGCGTTTGCAGCGCGCGCACTGCGATGCACGTTGCCCGAAAACGAGGTCGCGGGCGATGCAACGAGGCGGTCGGCGGCGTCGAACACGAAGATGTTGTCGGGATCGAGCGCGGCATCGAGCACCTGCCCGGGTTCATATTCGTGCACGCCGTGGAGAACCGCGACCCAGTTCGAGCCGTGGACATGGACGTGCACAAAGCTCTCCGACCCGGTGATTTCGGTCACCGTCACCGCGGCGGAAAATTTGTGGCGGCCGGCCGCGACGTTCCCGACCTCGAGCTGGTGCGCGCGGAAGCCGGTCCGGTAGCGGCCATCGGACAGATTGGCATAGAGGCCGGCCGCGGGCGCCTGCTCGCCGCCGGCATAGATCACTTGCGCGCCCTTCTTCTCGATGCCGATGATGTTGAGCGGCGGATCGGAAAACACCTGGGCAACGCGCAGCGTGTCGGGATGGCGGTAGACCTTCGGCGTCGCGCCGGTTTGCAGCGCCTGGCCTTGCCACATGCACACCGTGTCGCCGCCGAGCAGCAGCGCTTCCGACGGTTCGGTGGTGGCATAGACGAAGATCGCGCCGGAGGCCTCGAAGATGCGCGGCAGCTCGGCGCGCAGCTCCTCGCGCAGCTTGTAGTCGAGATTGGCGAGCGGCTCGTCGAGCAGCACGAGGTCGGCGCCCTTGACCAGCGCCCGCGCGATCGCGGTGCGCTGCTGCTGGCCGCCGGAGAGTTGCAGCGGCGTGCGCTTCAGGAACGGCTCGAGCCGCAACAGGCCGGCCGCTTCCGCCACCCGCCGCTCGATCTCGGCGCGCGGCTTGCCCTGCACGCGCAGCGGCGAGGCGATGTTCTCGTAGACCGTCAGCGAGGGATAGTTGATGAACTGCTGATAGACCATCGCGACCGAACGCTGCCGCACGTCGGCGCCGGTGACATCCTTGCCGTCGACCAACACGCGGCCGGTGGTCGGCTTGTCGAGGCCGGCGAGCAGCCGCATGATCGAGGTCTTGCCCGACAGCGTCGGCCCGAGCAGCACGCTGAGCGTGCCACGCTCCAGCGTCAGCGACACGTCGCGGATGGTCGGAATGCCATCCACGGTTCGCGTGACATTCTGCAATGTGACGCTCATGCCCGTCCTCCCGCTTCGCGGAGGGGACGTTCACCGGACACGCGGTTGGCGAGCATCCACTCGTCGAGCGCGGCGATTTCACCCGCCGTCATCCGCAAGCCCAGCTTGGATCGTCGCCAGACGACATCGTCCGCAGTCCGAGCCCATTCGTTCGCCATCAGGTACCTGACTTCGCTTTCCGTCAAGGTGGCGCCGAAGGAGCGGCCGAGATCGGCCGTCGATGTTGCATTGCCCAAGACTTTGCTGGCGCGCGTGCCATAGGCATGCGCGAGACGATTGGCGTGCGATTGCGCGAGAAACGGATAGGTGCGGATCAATTCGGCGCTCAGCGCCGCGACCGCGGATACATCCATGTCGCCGCCGGGCAGCGGCGCCTTGCCGGTCCAGCCCTCCTGCGCCTTTGTGCCGCGGAGATAAGGCGACAGCCGCTCCAGCGCCTCTTCGGAGAGGCGGCGATAGGTCGTGATCTTGCCGCCATAGATCGACAGTAGCGGCGCACCGCCGGGCGTATCGAGCTCGAACACATAGTCGCGAGTCGCGGCCTTGGCTTCGCTGGCGCCGTCGTCATAGAGCGGACGCACGCCGGAGTAATTCCAGACCACGTCCTCGGGCTTCACCGGCTTGGCGAGATACGCGCTGGCGGACGCGCAGAGATATTCGATCTCCTCCTGCGTCGCCTTCACCTTGGCCGGATCGCCGTCATAGTCGCGATCGGTGGTACCGATCAGCGAGAAGTCGCCCTGATAGGGAATGACGAAGATGATGCGGCCGTCGGCGTTCTGGAAGATGTAGGCGCGGTCGTGGTCGTAGAGCTTCGGCACCACGATGTGCGAGCCCTGCACCAGGCGCACCTTGGCGCGCGCGTTGACGCCGGCGCCCGAGGCCAGGACCTGTTCGACCCAGGGACCGCCGGCATTGACCAGCACGCGTGACTGGATCGTGTCGCGGGCACCCGTGACGCTGTCCTCGACCGTGACGTGCCAGACGCCGTCGACTTGCCTGATCTCGACCGCGCGGGTGCGGGTGCGGATCTCGGCGCCGCGATCGGCGGCATCGCGCGCGGTCAGCGCAACCAGCCGGGCATCGTCGACGAAGCAGTCGGAATATTCGAAGCCCTTGGTGTAGCGGCCCGGGATCAGCGGCTTGCCGACCGCGTCGCGCGTCAGATCGACCGAGCGCGTCGCCGGCAGCAAATGCCGGCCGCCGATATGGTCGTAGAGGAAGAGGCCGAGCCGCAGCAGCCAGGCCGGACGCAGGCCGGCGTGGTGCGGCAAAACGAAACGTAGCGGCCGAATGATGTGGGGCGCGATCTGCCAGAGGATTTCGCGTTCGATCAGCGCCTCGCGCACCAAACGAAACTCGTAATATTCGAGATAGCGCAGACCGCCATGCACGAGCTTGGTCGACCAGGACGACGTCCCGCTAGCCAAGTCATTCATTTCACAGAGGAAAACAGAGTTACCCCGGCCCGCCGCATCGCGTGCGATGCCGCAGCCATTAACGCCGCCTCCAATGATGGCGAGGTCGTAAATCTGGTCCAAAGAACGCTTCCCCCGGCAACCGCCTTCGCTTTGACGGTTTTACTTTCGTATTGGAGTAAATCACAACCAAAAACGAAAGCAAAGTGAAAATGGGGAACTCGGGCTGGGGATTCTTTGGGCGGGTGATTGCGGCTGGGGGCAGGTTACGTTCGACGCATCCGGTACTAGACCGTCACCCTGAGGTGCGAGCCTTGCGGCGCAATTGCGCCGCTGGGCGAGTCTCGAAGGGTGCGCGGCCCAAATGTGGCCGTTCACCCTTCGAGACGCGCGCAAGAGCGCGCTCCTCAGGATGACGGGGAAAAAGCTGTGCGAGGACGATGCCTCAGCAGCGAGATCGCAAACTACGCGCTGCGCAGCGCCGCGGGTGCCGCGTCGGCGGCGTTGTCGTCGAGATCGACTTGCGGCTTGTCCATCGCGACGACCACCTCGATACCGCGGCTGTGGCAGATATTGGCGAGGCCCGCAGGAAGCGGTGAATCGGTCACGAAGGTCTGGATCTGGCTCATATGGGCGATCCGCACCGGCGCGCTGCGGCGCAGCTTGGTCGAGTCCGAGACCAGCATCACGTTGCGCGCATTGGCGATGATCGCCTGCGCGACCTGCACCTCGCGATAGTCGAAGTCGAGCAGCGCGCCCTCCTCGTCGATGGCGGATGCGCCGATGATGGCGTAGTCGACCTTGAACTGGCCGATCAGCTGGGTCGCGGTGGAGCCGACCACGGCGCCGTCGGCGCGGCGCACCGTGCCGCCGGCCACCACCACCTCGATGCGCGGATGGCGGTAGAGCAGCATCGCGACGTTGAGGTTGTTGGTGATGACCAGCAGGTCCTCATGCGAGGTCAGCGCGCTCGCGACCTCTTCCGTGGTGGTGCCGATATTGATGAACAGCGAGCAGCCGTTCGGAATCCGTGCCGCCGCGGCCGCGCCGATCGCCTTCTTTTCCTCGGCGGCGACGAAGCGGCGCGCCTCGTAAGCGAGGTTCTCGACGCCCGAGGCGATGATCGCGCCGCCATGGATGCGGGTCAGCGAGCGCTGGTCGCAGAGATCGTTGAGGTCCTTGCGGATGGTCTGCGCCGACACCTCGAACCGCTTGGCGAGGTCTTCGACCATGACCCGGCCGAACGCGCGCGCGATGTTGAGGATTTCAGTCTGGCGATGGGAGAGTCCGGCCACGGCGGCCCCCTTGAAACGGCGAGTCGCCCATGGTGCGACCGTTCGGCACGGAGGTCAACGTGCAGTGCCGGGTCAGGGAAGGCCTGGGCGAAGGTGGACGCTTCGCCCGGGCCATGCGCAATGACGCGAAGGCGTTCTACGATGCCATCTGCATGGATTGACCGGCGAGCAGCCGGCGCGCCGCGCGCTCGGCCTCGCGCGCATTGCGGAAGATCTGGCCTTCAAGGCGGTCAAAAAGGTGCGATGCAGCAAAGAACTGATAACCACGCGTATCGCGCACCACGATACCCGCCGTCTGCGAACTCACTTCGATCACGTAACTGTCGGACATTGTCAGCCTCGGTTTGACTTCGGCCCGACAACGGAGTCGCTGGCTGTTTGTTCCTCGATTATTTTGCGCGGCGAAGCGCCAAAAACTCCGGGTTTTTGCAATCAAACCACGCTCCGGACTCAGTTTCGACGCGTTTCCTTTCCCACCGAATCAGCGGCACTGGCGCGCGGAGGATGTCAGGTTTCGATCGTCGCGCCGTCGCGCTGAATCGGTTGCGGATGGCCCTGCTCGTCGATCGAGACATAGGTGAAATTGCCGTCGGTGACGAGGATCGACTGCTGCTCGCGGCGGCGCAGCACCCAGGCCTCGAGATGCACCGTGATCGAGGTGCGGCCGATGCGCACCAGATTGGCGTGGACGGAGACGAGATCGCCGACATTGACCGCCTTGCGGAAGTTCATCGCGTCGATCGCGACCGTCACGGTGCGCGACTTCGCCACCTTGGAGGCGAACACGCCGCCACCGAGATCCATCTGGCTGAGCAGCCAGCCGCCGAAGATGTCGCCATTGGCATTGGTGTCGGCCGGCATCGCCAGCGTGCGGATGCAGAGATCGCCCTTCGGCTCGGCGTCGTTGCTCAGCGGCGCGTGAGCGTGGGCGTCGGTCACTTGCGAGCCGGTCACTTGCGAATCGCTCACTTGAATGCCTCCCAGCCGGGATCCGGCGCAAATCGTCCGCCGAACTTGCGCATCAAGGCCTGCATGGCCGACACCACATTGTCGACGCCGCGGCTGCGCGCATAGTTGAGCGGGCCGCCGCGGAACGGGGCATAGCCGGTGCCGAAGATCATCGCGCCGTCGACCATATCGGGATTGTCGACGATGCCTTCGCGCAAGGCGGCGACGCAGACATTCGAGATCGGCAGCACCAGGCGGTCGATCATCTCATCGGTGACCCGGGGACCGGTCTCCGGCAGCGGCGCCTTTTCCGCCTTGCCGTCCTTCCAGGTGTAGAAGCCCTTGCCGGTCTTGCGGCCGAGCTCGCCTTTGGCGACTTTTTCACGCAACCATGCAGGCGTCGGCGGCAGCGTGTCGCCGAACTTCGAGCGTAGCATGTCGCCGACATCGAGGCAGATATCGAGGCCGACCTGGTCGGCGAGTTCGATCGGCCCCATCGGCATGCCGAACTCGACGGCGGCTGCGTCGATCAGGCGCTGGTCGGTCTTCTCGTCCAGCATCATCATCGCTTCCAGCATGTAGGGCGTCAGCGCGCGGTTGACGAGGAAGCCCGGCGAGCTCTTCACCGGCAGCGGCAGGCGGTCGATGGCGCCGACGAACGCGAGCGCCTCCTTGAGCATCGCCGCATCGGTGCCGTCATGGCTGACGACCTCGACGAGTTGCAGCCGCGACACCGGATTGAAGAAGTGCAGGCCGAGCAGCCGCTCCGGCCGTGCCAGCGTGGTGCGCAGATCCTGCAGCGGGATGCTCGACGTATTGGTGGCGAGGATCGCGCCGGGCTTCATCTTCGGCTCGAGAGAGGCATAGACCTTCTGCTTCAGCTCGAGCTTTTCCGGCACCGCCTCGATGATCAGATCGGCATTGCGGACGCCGTCGCCGTCCATGTCGGGGATCAGCCGGTCGAGCGCGTCGCGCTGGTCGATCCGCTTGCGCATGATCTTGCCGAACAACTCTGACGCTCGTTTCATGGCGCCCGCGATCGGCTCGGCCTTCATGTCGGCCAAGGTCACGAGCATGTCCTGGTTGGCGCACCAGGTCGCGATATCGCCGCCCATCGCGCCGGCGCCGATGACATGGACGTGCGCAACCTTGTTGCCGCTGCCGGCGAGCTTCTTCATCTGCTCTCGCAGGAAGAACACACGGATCAGGTTCTGCGCGGTCGGCGTCACCATCAGATTGGCGAACGAGGCCTTCTCCGCATTCAGCATCGCCGAGCGGTTGCCGGCGTGCTTCTCCCACAGATCGATCAGCGCATAGGGCGCCGGGTAATGCTTGCGCGGCGCGGCCTTCTCGGCCTCGCTGCGCATCCGCGAGGCGAGGAAGCCCCTGACCGGACCAAGATTGAGAATCGAGTTGAGCGCGCCCGGCCTGGCGCGCTTCAGCCGGCCGAACACCGCATCCTTCGACGCGTTGCGGACATGGCGCTCCTGGGTGACGGCGTCGACCAGGCCGAGCGCCTTGGCGCGGCGCGCGTCGATGGTCTTGCCGGTCAGCATCAAGGTCATCGCCTGCATCGGGTTGACCAGCTCGGTGAAGCGCACGGTGCCGCCAAGACCTGGATGCAGGCCGAGCATCACCTCTGGGAAACCGAACCTGGCATCGTCGATCGCGATCCGCATCTGGCAGGCCAGCGCGACCTCGAGGCCGCCGCCGAGGCAGAAGCCGTGGATGACGGCGACCGAGGGCACGCGCAGCGCCTCGAGCCGGTCGATCACCGCATGGGCGCGGCCGATCGCGGTCTCGACCGCGCTGGAATCGCTGGCGCCGCAAAACTCATTGACGTCAGCGCCGGCGATGAAGCCGCTTGGCTTGGCCGAGCGCACCACGAGACCCGTCGGCCGCTGGTTCTCCAGCGCCGCGACGATAGCATCGAGCTCCTCGAGTAGATCGGCGGACAGCGTGTTGGCGCTGGCGCCGGCGCGGTCGAACAGCAGCCAGGCGATACCGTCGTCATCGCGCGTCAGCTTGAAATTCTTGTAGGGACTGTCGGCGGCAGGCTTCGGCCCGAGTTCGAGCACGCGATCGGCGAGAACGTCCATGATCCGTGAATCCATGATCACACCGTCTCTATCAACATCGCGCCGCCCTGCCCGCCACCGATGCATTCGGTGGCGACGCCGCGCCTGGCGCCGAGCCGCTTCATCGCATTGACCAGATGCAGCACGATGCGGTTGCCGCTGGTGCCGACCGGATGGCCGAGGCTGATCGCGCCGCCGTCGACGTTCAACTTCGCGCGGTCGATCTCGCCGGCCGCGCCATCGAGGCCAAGGATCTCGCGGCAGAATTTTTCGTCGTTCCATGCCGCGAGGCAGCCCAGCACCTGGGTGGCGAAGGCCTCGTTCAGCTCCCAGGTCTCGACATCCTGCAAGGTCAGGCTATTGCGCTTGAGCAGCGCGCTCGCCGAGAGCACCGGGCCGAGGCCCATGATCGAGGGATCGAGCGCCGACCATTGGCTGTCGAGGATGACGGCCTTCGGCGTCAGCCCGTGCTTGGCCACCGCCTTCTCGGACGCCAGGATCACCCAGGAGGCGCCGTCGGTGATCTGCGAGGAATTGCCGGCGGTGACCTGGCCCCACGGACGCTCGAACACCGGCTTCAGCTTCGCCAGGGTCTCGGGGGTCGAGTCCGGGCGGACACCGTCGTCATGGTCGAAGAACTTGCCGTCGCCGGAGAACGCGGTCTCGACCTCGCCCTTGAGAAAGCCCTGCTTCTGCGCGTTGGCCAGCCGCTGATGGCTCTCGGCAGCATATGCATCGGACTGGGCGCGGGTGATGCCGAAGAGATGACCGACCTTCTCGGCGGTCTGCCCCATGTTGAGCTCGGTGATCGGGTCGGTCAGCCCGCGCTCGAGGCCGATGATCGGCTTGAAGTAGCTCGGCTTCACCTTCAGCGCCGCGGCGATCTTGGCGCCGAGCCCCTTGGCGCCGGCGAAGCCGGCAAACCAGCGCACGCCGGAATTGGGCCAGACCAGCGGCGCGTGGCTCAAGGCTTCGGCACCGCCGGCGAGGATCAGGTCGGAGATGCCCTCGCGGATGTAGCGATAGCCGGTGTCGATCGACTGCATGCCGGAGCCGCAATTGATCTGCACCGTGAAGGCGACCATCTGTTCGCCCATGCCGAGCCTGAGCGCCGCAACCCGTGCCGGGTTCATCTCGTCGGCGATCACGTTGACGCAGCCGAGGATGACCTGGTCGAAGGCGGTGGGCGCGAAAGGCTGCCGTGCCAGCAGCGGCCGGCCGCATTGTACGGCAAGATCGACCGGGGTGAACGGGCCGGGACCGGAGCGCGCCTTCAGGAACGGCGTCCGGCTGCCGTCGACGATAAAGACTGGTCGCGCCATCAGCTCGCCGCCCTCTGCTCACCAAGCTCCTGGAAGAACTGATGCACGTCGGCGGATTTCTTGTAAATCGGGGACAGCGCCTCCGGCGCAAAATCATCGACCTCGATGACTTTGGCGACGGCCTCGTGGGCGGCGGCAAGCTTCTCGCCGTCGGCCTCGGTGATAACGCCCTTCTTGACCGCCTCCTTCCAGTCATGCAGACGCGCCGCGCGCAGCTGCTTAGCGGCATCCTCGGCCTCGGTGACGAGGCGGAAGGCTTTCTCCAGCCTTGCGATGCCGCCGTCATCCTCGACAAAGGCGAGGTCCGGCGTCAGGCGGTCGCGCGCCGCCGACGGCGACAGCACGAGCTGCGCGCATTGCTGCACGACGCGGTCCGTCGGGCCCGTGACGCGGGCGCCGAACGGCTGGATCAGGAATTTCAGCAGCCAAGCCATCGGGCGGTTCGGCAGATTGGCGAAGATTTCCGCAAAGCGGTTCTCGATGGTCTTGAAGCCGGATGCCATGCACCATTCGAGCGCGGGAAGATCCGCCTTCTGCCGGCCCTCGTCCTGCCAGCGTTTCAAAGCAGCGGAGAGCAAATACAGCTCGGACAGGATGTCGCCGAAGCGTGCCGAGAGCATCTCCTTGCGCTTCAGCGCGCCGCCGAGGGTGAGCAGCGCCATGTCGGCGCACAGCGCGAACGCCGACGAATAGCGCGACAGCTGGCGATAGAACTCGGTCGCATCGCCGGCATCCGGCGCCGGTGCGAACATCCCAAAACTCCAGCTGCGGCCCCAGGCGCGGAACATGGTTGCAAAGCTGTGGCCGACATGCTTCCAGAACGCGGTGTCGAACGCGGTCAGACCCTTGTCGCGGTCGGTCTCGCCGAGCGCGTTCATCTCCAGCAACAGATAGGGATGCGCGCGGATCGCGCCCTGCCCGAACACGATCAGATTGCGGGTCAGGATGTTGGCGCCCTCGACCGTGATGCCGACCGGCACCGAGCGGTAGAGCCCGCCGAGATAATTCTGCGGCCCGTCGATCACGGCTTTGCCGCCATGGATGTCCATGGCGTCATCGATCGCGATCCGCATCCGCTCGGTGGCGTGCAACTTCATGATCCCGGAGATGACGGCGGGATGATGCCCCTCGTTCAGTGCGGCGCAGGTCAGCCGCCGTGCGGCGTCGAGCAGATAGGCCGTGCCGGCGATACGCGCGAGCGGCTCCTCGATGCCTTCGAATTTCGAGATCGAGATGCCGAACTGCTCGCGGACGCGGGCATAGGCGCCGGTGGTCCGCGCGGCATAGGCAGCGCCGGCCGCCGACAGCGACGGCAGCGAGATGCCGCGGCCGGCGGCAAGCGCCGTCATCAGCATCTTCCAGCCCTGACCGAGCCGTGCCTCGCCGCCGATGATGTAGTCGAGCGGGATGAAGACGTCCTTGCCCCAGTTCGGGCCGTTCTGGAACACCTGCATCGCCGGCAGATGGCGGTGGCCGATCGACACGCCCGGCAGATGGGTCGGGATCAGCGCGACGGTGATGCCGAGCTCTTCCTCGCTGCCGACGAGGTGATCGGGATCATAGGCCTTGAAGGCAAGGCCGAGCAGCGTCGCGACCGGGCCGAGCGTGATGTAGCGCTTGTGCCAGTTGAGCCTCAAGCCGAGCACCTCACGGCCTTCGAAATTGCCCTTGCAGATGATGCCGGTGTCGATCATCGAGGCGGCGTCGGAGCCTGCCTCCGGGCTGGTCAGGCCGAAGCAGGGAATGTCCTGTCCGGAGGCGAGGCGCGGCAGCCATTTGTCCTGCTGCTCCTTGGTGCCGAAGCGCATCAAGAGCTCTCCGGGCCCGAGCGAGTTCGGCACCATCACGGTGACGGCCGCGGTCAGCGAGCGCGACGAGATCTTGCGCACCACCTCGGAATGCGCGTAGGGCGAGAAGCCGAGGCCGCCGAATTCCTTCGGGATGATCATGCCGAAGAATTTTTTGGCCTTGATGAAAGCCCAGACCTCGGGCGGCAGATCGCGCCATTCCCAGTTGATCTTCCACTCGTCGAGCATCCTGCAGAGCTCGTCGACCGGACCGTGCAGGAAGGCTTGCTCTTCCTCGGTCAATCTGGCCGGCGCGAACGCCAGCAATTTCGACCAGTCGGGGTTGCCGGTGAATAGATCGGCGTCCCACCAGACGTCGCCGGCTTCCAGCGCCTCGCGCTCGGTGTCCGACATCGTCGGCAGCACGCCACGCGCCCAGGAGAAGATCGGTTTTGTCATATAGTCGCGGCGGAAGCTCATGGCGGATCCCTCATGAAACGGCGGCGCGGATGGGTGATCTTATCGGAAAGTGCCGTTCACCGGTGAACACTTCGCTTCGCAGATAAAGCGAAATTGACGCGGCCCAGGCGCCATTTTGTTAACGGCACGCCGCGGGTTCAGTTCCGAAAGCTGAGGTGCGACAATCAGGTAGCGGGGGATGGCGCAGACGCCATCCCCATGCAAGACGAGCTAGGCGGCCCCCGCTCCCTGGGTTGCGGTATAGACCGCGTAGAGCGACTGGCTTGCGGCCATGAACAGACGGTTGCGCTTGGGACCACCGAAGGTGATGTTGCCGCAGACCTCGGGCAGCCGGATACGGCCGAGCAGCTTGCCTTCCGGCGACCACACCGTCACGCCGCTGTACCCGACCGCGCGGCCGGCATTGCTCGAGCACCAGACATTGCCGTTGACGTCGCAGCGGATACCGTCCGGTCCGCACTTCACGCCGTCGATCGTGAAATCGCTGAACCGCTTGCCGTTGGAAAGCTTGTTGTCGGCGCCGACATCGAACACGAAAACGTCACCCTTGCCGCCGGGTCCGCTATCGCCCGGTCCCTTGCCGGTCGAGACCACGTAGAGCTTCTTGTAGTCCGGCGAGAAGCAGAGGCCGTTCGGGTCCGGCACCTGGTCCTCGCTCACTACGAGATCGACGCGGCCGGACGGGTCGATGCGGTAGCAATTGGTCGGCAGCTCGCGCTTGGCCGGCACGAAGCCCGCCGGCTGGCCGATCCGGGGATTGAGCTTGCCGGCCGGATTGCTCGGGCCGCCCGCGGCATCAGGCTCGCCCTCATAGAGCTGGCCGCCATAGGGCGGATCGGTGAACCAGTAGCTGCCGTCCGGATGCGCGACGACGTCGTTCGGCGAGTTCAGCCGCTTGCCCTGATAGTTGTCGGCGAGCACGGTCGCGGTGCCGTCATTCTCGTAGCGCGTCACGCGGCGGGTGAGATGCTCGCAGGACAGCTGGCGGCCCTGGAAGTCGAACGAATTGCCGTTCGAGTAGTTCGACGGCATGCGGAAGACGCTGACATGGCCGTCATCTTCCGACCAGCGCATCTGCCGGTTGTTCGGGATGTCGCTCCACAGCAGATAGCGGCCCTGCGAGCTCCAGGCCGGGCCTTCCGCCCACAACAGGCCGGTATAGAGGCGCTTGATCGAGGTGTTGGGCTGGGCAAGGTCGTTGAAGGACGGATCGACCGCGATGATGTCGGGGTCCCAGAAATAGGTGGTCGGCGCACCGCGCGGACTGAAGTCGCGCGGCGGGCTGGTGATCGTCGTCGGCGGCCCGACCGGCGCGGGCGCGTTCTGGGCCAGCGCGCTGCCGATGCTGGCTACGGCAGCGGCGGAAACCGCCAGTCCCTGAACCAGCGTGCGCCGTGAAACATTCGGATCGCGTTGTTCTTCGTTCGGATCGCTCCGCTCGTGGCGTGTCATCGCATCCTCCCACTCTGTTGGCCGGCCGTTGATCCGGCCTGGCGAGTGGAGGTTAGACTGCTCTCGGAGAGGTTGCGAGTGACGGTTTTTCATCCCCGTGCGCGAAAATTTCACATTGTTGTGGTGCGGGCCGTCGTTGCGGAGCGCACGAATCCGCAGCGGAGCAACGTCCCTTACCTCGCCCCGCTTGCGGGGAGAGGTCGAAATTCAAGCGCAGCTTGAATTTCGGGTGAGGGGGTACAGGTCTCACGACCATCACAGCTGGTGGAAGCAGCCCCTCACCCTACCCTCTAAGAGCGAGCTTCGCTCGTCTCGACCCCGTGAAGAACGGCGAGAGGGAGGATAGAGCAGCACTCAATCCGGCCGGATCATCTCGAACATGTTTTCCGGCTTGATCTCGAAGTAGTCGCCGCGGCGGCCGGCGCGGACGATCGGATGCGCGAGGCCGGTCTGGTAGACGCCGTCCTTGATGAAGGCCTTGTCGATGTGGACGGCGACCACCTCGCCGAGCGTCAGCCAGGCCTCGGCCTTCTTGCCGTCGGCGCCCTGGAGCTGGACGATCTGGCTGACCTTGCATTCGAACGACACCGGGCTTTCGGCGACCCGCGGCACGTTGACGAGCTTGCCGGCGACCTGCGTGAGGCCCGCGAGCCTGAACTCGTCGACATCGCGCGCGACATGCGCCGCCGTCGCATTCATGTGTCTGGCGAGATCCATCGTCGCCAGATTCCAGACGAACTCGCCGGTGTCCTGGATGTTGGCGACGCTATCCTTCCAGTTGGTGGAGGAGAAGCCGATGATCGGCGGCACGTAGCAAAAGGCGTTGAAGAAGCTGTAGGGCGCGAGGTTGACGTTGCCGCCCTTGTCGCGCGAGGAGATCCAGCCGATCGGCCGCGGCGCCACGATGGCGTTGAACGGATCGTGCTTCAGGCCGTGGCCGTTCTTCGGCTCGTAGAAATGCAGGTCTTTGGCGGTCACGATTGCGTCCTCGTCATTCCGGGATGGTCCGTAAGGACCAGACCCGGAATCTCGAGATTCCACAATGCGCGATTGCGCATTGGGGTTCGATGCTTACGCATCGCCCCGGAATGACAAGGAAGTCAACTGACGAAAATGTCAGTGCTGGCGCTCAAGGGCTGGCGCTCAATTGGCGCGGCCGCGCGGCGACAGGCCGGCGATCACGAAATCGATCATCTGGTCGATGGTCGGGCCCGGCTTGGTGGCACATTGGGCGATCATCTGTGGGTGGAAGAACCGCATCATCGCCGTGCAGGCGCAGAGCGAGGCGAGCTGCAGGTCCGTGATCTCGAACTCCCCCGACGCGGCTCCTTGCGCGATCACCTCGCCGATAATGGAGGCGATACACTCCATATGCGCGACGCAGACGTCCCAGTCCTCCTGCATCGCGATCTCGACCATCTCGTGCATCTTGGAATCGCCGACATAGCGCTCGGTGTTCATGCGATTGATGGTCGTCATCATCTGGCGCAAGCGTGGCGCCGCCGGCCCTTCCGAGCGCGCGATGCGCCGGGCCTCGATCTCGACCTCGCCCATCAGGCCGCGGGCCACGCCCTCGTGGATCGACTTCTTCGAATCGAAGAAGCGGTACACGTTGGCGGGGCTCATCCGCAGCTCTTTGGCGATGTCGGCGACCGTCGTCTTCTGATACCCGATCTGCCGGAACAAGCGCTCCGCCACCACGAGAATCCGCTCGCGGGTGTCGGTTTCGCTATGTTCCGAGATCAGTGTCATGTTGGCCTGCTCAATCTTCAATTATTCGGCCGCCTCAGCAAGTGGAAATGCGCGTTGCGCATCGCCGGCATGCTGCGGCGCAGTATCGGTTTGCTCGGAGCCGCTCTCCTCGAGGGTCTTGCGGAACCAGAGGGCGTAAAGGCCCGGCAGATACAGCAAGGTCAGGAAAGTCGCAACAAACAAACCGCCCATGATGGTGATCGCCATCGGGCCCCAGAACGCCGAGCGCGACAGCGGGATCATGGCGAGGATGGCGGCCAGGGCCGTCAGCACCACCGGCCGGGCGCGCCGGACGGTGGCTTCGACGATCGCCTCGCGCCGGGTCAGGCCAGACGCCACGTCGCTCTCGATCTGGTCGACCAGGATCACGGCGTTGCGCATGATCATGCCGGCGAGCGCGATCAGGCCGAGCAGCGCCACGAAGCCGAACGGCTGGTTGGCGACGTTGAGCCCCAGCGAGGCGCCGACGATGCCGAGCGGCGCGGTCAGGAACACCAGGAACAGGCGCGAGAAGCTCTGCAGCTGGATCATCAGCAGCGTCAGCATCACCATCACCATCACGGGGAAGAGGATGAAGATCGACGCATTGCCCTTGGCGGATTCCTCGAACGCCCCGCCCGGCTCGATCCGGTAGGCTGGCTCGAGATGGGCCTGGATGTCCTTCAGCTTCGGCGAGATCTGGTTGGTGACGTCGGGCGCCTGCACGCCGTCGACGACGTCGGAGCGCACGGTGATCGCCATGTCGCGGTTGCGCCGCCACAGGATCGGCTCCTCATGCGCATATTCGATCTTGGCAATCTGCTGCAGCGGGACGGCGACGCCGTTGCGCGTGGTGATGGTGAGATCGCCGACGCGGCCGAGATCGAGCCGCTCGGACGGCACCGCGCGGGCGACCACGCCGACCTTCTCGATGCCGTCGCGGATCGTGGTGACCGGCGCGCCCGAGATCAGCATCGCCAGCGCCTGCGAGACGTCCTGCGGGGTCAGGCCGAGCGCACGCGCCCGATCCTGGTCGACGGCGAGCTTCAGGTAGGGCGACTGCTCGTTCCAGTCGAGCTGGACGTCCTTGACGTTCTTGTTCTGGCGCATGACGTCGCGCACCTGGTAGGCGATGTCGCGCACCTTGTTGGCATCGGGGCCGATCACGCGGAACTGGACCGGGAAGCCGACCGGCGGACCGAAATTGAAGCGGTCGACCCGGACCCGTGCCTCGTTCAAAGCGCCGTCGGCGGCGGCCTGCTCGATCTTGGCCTTGACGCGCTCGCGCGCCTCGACGTTCTTGGCGAGGATCACGATCTCGGCAAAGGCCTCGTTCGGCAGCTGCGGGTTGAGGCCGAGCCAGAAGCGCGGCGAGCCCTGGCCGACATAGGCGGTGTAGGTCTGGATATCGTCATCGCCCTTCAGCAGCCCTTCGGCCTGCTTCACCGCCTTCTCGGTGACGTTGAAGGCGGTGCCCTCGGGCAGACGCAGCTGCAGGAACAGCTCGGGCCGCTCCGACAGCGGGAAGAACTGCTGCTGGACGTGGCCGAACGCAACGATGGAGGCAACGAACACGCCGACGGTCGCCGCCACCACCTTGATGCGGTGATCGACGCACCACTGCACGACGCTGCGCAGGCCGCGATACATCCGCGTCTCGTAGATCGCGTGCGGATCGTGGTTCTGGTGCACCTTGATGTTGGGCAACAGCTTGACGCCGATATAGGGCGTGAAGATCACCGCGACGAACCAGGAGGCGACCAGCGAGATCGCCACGATCCAGAAGATGCCGCCGGCATATTCGCCGACCGCAGAATTGGCAAAGCCGATGGGGAGGAAGCCAGCGGCCGTGACCAGCGTCCCCGTGAGCATCGGAAACGCGGTGGATTCCCAGGCAAAGGACGCCGCCTTCATGCGGTCCCAGCCCTGCTCCATCTTCACCACCATCATCTCGACCGCGATAATGGCGTCGTCGACCAGAAGGCCGAGCGCAATGATCAGCGCGCCGAGCGTGATGCGGTGCAGGTCGAGCGACATTGCGTTCATCACGATGAAGACGATGCCGAGCACCAGCGGCACCGACAGCGCGACTACGATGCCGGTGCGCCAGCCGAGCGCGACAAAGGAGACGAACAGCACGATCGCGAGCGCCTCGACGAAGGAGTGCACGAACTCGCCGACGGCGTGCTCGACCACCCTGGGCTGGTCGGCGATCTGCTGGATATCGACGCCCTGCGGCACCGCCTTCAGGAACTCGGCGGTCGCCTTCTGGACCTCCTTGCCGAGCTCGAGGATGTTGGCGCCCTTGGCGGTGACGACGCCGATACCGAGCGCCGGCTTGCCTTCCTGACGCACCTTGAAGCTCGGCGGATCGACATAGCCGTGGCTGACGGTCGCGATATCGCCGAGGCGGAACACGCGGCCGTTGCTCTCGACCGGCGTCTCGGCAACCGCCTTGACGCCGTCAAGCGCGCCGGTGACGCGCAGCGGCACGCGCTGCGACGAGCTCTCGACGGTACCGGCCGGGGTGACGTTATTCTGCTTGGCGAGCGAGTCGAACAGCGCCTGCGGCGTGATGCCGAGCGTCGCCAGCTTGGCATGCGAGAACTCGACGAAAATACGCTCGTCCTGGGTGCCGTAGAGATCGATCTTGGTGACGCCCGGCACCTTCAGCAGGCGCTGGCGAAAACCCTCCGCGACCTTCTTGAGCTGCGCATAATTGGCGCCGTCGCCGGTCATCATATAGAGGATCGAATCGACGTCGGAGAATTCGTCGTTGACGACGGGACCGAGGATGCCGGAGGGCAGCTCGCCCTGCACGTCGACCAGCTTCTTGCGCAACAGATAAAAGAGATAGGGCACGTCCTTCGGCGAAGTCGAATCCTTGAAGGAGACCTGCATCGCCGTGAAGCCCGGCTTGGAATAGGTCTGCACCTTGTCGAAGAACGGCAGCTCCTGCAGTTTCTTCTCGATCGGATCGGCGACCTGCATCTGCATTTCCTGCGAGGTCGCGCCCGGCCACATCACCGAGACGTTCACCACCTTGACGGTGAAGAACGGATCCTCGGCGCGGCCGAGCTTCTCGTAGGAGAAGAAGCCGGCGGCGGCGAGGATGATCATCAGGAACAGCACCAGCGTCGGATGGCTGACCGCCCAGGCTGAAAGGTTGAAGCGCTTCATCGAACTCTCCAAGTTCTAGACCAGTCCCAGAACCGTTTCCGCTGCTATGCGAGGGTTAGAACGACAGCGACGACACGACCCGCACCTTCTGGCTCGGATCGAGTTTCTGCACACCGAGGGCGACCACCTTGGCGCCATCGTCGACGCCGCCGGAGATGACGACGTTGTTGCTCTCATAGGCCTTCACCTTGACCGGCTTCAGCGCGATGTCGCCCTTGTGGTCGACGATGTAGAGCGAGGGATCGCCGCCCTGGCTGTACAGCGCCGACAGCGGCAACTTGGCGACGCGCTCACTCGCCTTGTCGGCCAGCGTCAGCGTCGCGGTCATGCCGAGCGAGACCGCCTCGTCCGCGTCCGGCAGCGAGAATTTTGCGAGATAGGTGCGGGTGGCGGGATCGGCCTGCGGCGCGACCTCGCGCAGCCTGGCGGCATAGCTCTTCTTGGCGTCCGACCACAGCGTCACCGTGGCTACGCCCGACCTGGCACGAGCAAGAAGCGTCTCGGGGATCGCGACGACAGCTTCCTTCTCGCCAAGTCGGGCGACACGGATCGAAGCCTGGCCCGCGGCAACCACCTGGCCGGGCTCGATCATGGTCGCTGTGACGACACCCCGGGTGTCGGCCACCAGCGTTGCATAAGAGAGGGAATTCCTGGTCAGCTCGACCGAGCGCTCGGCACGGTTCAGCCGCGCGCGGGCCTCGTCGCCGGCGGCCTTGGCGGAATCGAGTGCCGCGTCGGTGGTCCAGCCCTTCGCCTTCAGATCCTTGGCGCGCTGCTCGGCGGCGGCGGCCTGCGCCAGCACGCCGGTGGCGGCGCGGAATTCGGCCTCGGCCTGCTCGGCCTGCAGCTTCAGGTCGACCTCGTCGAGGGTGGCCAAGGGCTGGTCGACGTCGACTGTCTGTCCGACCTCGACCAGCCGCTTGGCCACCTTGCCGGCGACCCGAAAGCCCATATCGGCTTCGATACGGGGCTTGATGGTGCCGACAAAGCTGCGCTCAGGGGTTTCAGCTTCATAATGGACGGTCGCCACCAGAACGGGGCGCCCCGGATCGGCGTTTTCAGCCGCCTTTTCATTGCAGCCGGTCAGCGCGAACACCGCAAAAGCCAATGATGCTCCCGTCAAGAGCCTGTAATAGCTCGAAAAAACGGAACGAACGAACATCTGAAATCTCCATCGGGCTGACGACTGATGAAGAGTATCGATTTATCACTGATAAATGTCAATATTCGTCAGTGATAACCAATTCGTGAGCGGGGTCGGATTTGGCGGGTGCAGAGATCGGAAAATGCGTAGCCCCGGATGAAGCGGAGCGAAATCCGGGACATCACCGGTGGCGGCTCCCCGGATTGCGCTGCGCTCCATCCGGGCTACGGGAACACGTGATTTGAGGGCGAGCTACTTCGCGCCGGCGAACTCGGTCTTGGTCTCATGGCTGCCGAGGAAAACCAGCAGGCCCGCGGCGAGCGGCAACAGCGACAGCACCAGCAGGCCGGTCGACGTGCTGCCGGTAGCCTCCTTGACCCAGCCGATCAGATAGGGCCCGCCGAAACCGGCGAGGTTGCCGATCGAGTTGATCAGCGCGATCGCGCCGGCCGCGGCAGTACCGGAGAGCCAGGCGGTCGGCAGCGTCCAGAACACCGCGAAGGTGCAGAACACGCCGATCGCGGCGACCGTCAGCACCACCATCGTCATGACCGGGTCGGTGATGTAGCTGGAGACGCCGAGCGCCAGCGCGGTCAGCAGCAGCGGCGCGCCGACATGGAACACGCGCTCGCGCGTGGCATCGGAACGGCGCGCCCACAGGATCATCGCGACGGTGCCGAATGCGTACGGGATCGCGGTGACGAAGCCGGTCTGCGCGTTGGTCAGACCGAACGCCTTGACGATCTGCGGCAGCCAGAACTGCATGCCGTAGAGCGAGGCGACGAAACCGAAATAGATCGCGCTGAGCGCCAGCACCTTGGGCGAGGACAGCGCCTCGCCCAAGGTGAAATGCTTCGCCGCCTGCTTGGCCGCGACCTCGGCGTCGAGCTTCGCCTTGAGCCACGCCTTCTGCTCGGCCGAGAGCCACTCGGCCTTCTCCGGCCGGTCAGTCAGATAGAACCAAGTGACGATGCCGAGCAGCACCGAGGGAATGCCCTCGATGACGAACAGCCACTGCCAGCCCTTCAAGCCCATCACGCCGTCGAGGCCGAGCAACAGGCCGGAGATCGGCGCGCCGATCACGGTCGAAATCGGCACCGCGAGCGCGAAGGCGGCGACGAAGCGCGCACGATACTCGGCCGGATACCAGTAGGTCAGATAGAGGATGATGCCGGGGAAGAAGCCGGCCTCGGCGACGCCGAGGAAGAAGCGCAGCGCATAGAAGCTGTGCTCGTCATAGACCGCCGCCATCAACGCCGAGAGGATGCCCCAGCTCACCATGATGCGGGCGATCCACTTGCTGGCGCCGAACCGCTCCAGCGCCAGATTGCTCGGCACCTCGAAGATGAAATAGCCGATGAAGAAGATGCCGGCGCCGAACGAGAACACCACCGGCGAGAACTTCAACTCGCTGTTCATGGTGAGCGCAGCAAAACCGAGATTGACGCGGTCGAGATAGGAGAAGAAGTAGGCCAGGATCAGGAACGGGATCAGCCGCCAAGAGATCGCGCGGATCGTCGACGTCTCGATCTCGCTGCGGGCGCCGCGATCGGGCGCGATAGTAGCTGTCTGGCTCATGAGCTTTCCCCGGGTGTTGCTTGCCGTGAGGATTATTGGCTGGCCCCACATTGAGCAATGGCAAAAACTCATAGCTCACAGCGCAAACGGGAAACCTGTGCGTTTTGTGCACGGCGTCATTGCGAGCCAACGGGTCGCAATGACGGAGCCACCCCTATTCAGCCAGCTGGAAGCGCTCGAAGCGGTCGAGCTCTTCCTCGATGCGCCGCTTCAGCTCCTTGCGTGCCGCCTGCTTCTTGCCGTTGCCGACCCAGCTCCATTTCTGCATCAGGAGCTTCTTGTTCTGCCGGTCGGTCTTGAGGTCGAGGGCGGCGACGATGTCGTCGCCGACCAGCACCGGCAGCGCGAAATAGCCGAACAGGCGCTTCTCCTTCGGCACATAGGCCTCGAAACGGTGGCCATAGCCGAAGAACAGCTCGGTGCGCTTGCGCTGGATGATCAGCGGATCGAACGGCGAGAGGATGTGGACCAGGGTGGGATCACCCTCGCCGGTCGCGTCCAGCACCTCGGGCCGCGCCCAATGCTCCTGCTTGCCGGCGCCATCGAGCGCGATCCGCACCAGCTCCTTGCGGCGCACCCTCGCCTCGATCAGGCTGCGCACCGCCTTCTTGCTCGGCGCGTCGAGATGGCAGATCGAATCCAGGCTGACGATGCCCTGTGAGCGCAGCGCGCGGTCGAGCAGATAGGCCGTCCGGGCCGAGGCCGGGGCCGGCTTCGGCGGCTTGTCCCAGCCGAAGTGCCGGGTCATCAACTCATAGGTCTTCAGCATGCCGGCGCGCTCGCTGATCGTGACCACGCCGCCGTAGAAGGCGAGCTGCAGCGCGCGCTTGGAGGGCTTGCGGCTCTGCCAGAGATGCTCCTTCTCGGTCAGCACGTCGTCATCGATGTCGCGGATCGTCAGCGGACCGGCACGAAGCAGCCGCAGCACCTTGCGCGTATCCGCCGGGGTCACCGACGAGAACCATTTGTGGCCCTCGCGCTTGTGCGCCTTCATCGCCGGCAGGAAGAAGCCGATGTCCTTGGACGGAATGTAGGACAGCGCGTGCGTCCAGTACTCGAACACGCTCTTGTCCCGGCTCTGCGCCTGCTTGAGGTCGGCGCGGCGGTAGTCCGGAATGCGGCTGAACAGGATGTGGTGATGGCAGCGCTCGATCACGTTGATGGTGTCGATCTGCACATAGCCGAGATGATCGACGGCGGCCGCCACCGCTGATGCCCCTTCGCCGAACGGCACCTGGGTATCGAGCCGCTGCGCGCGCAGCCAGATATGGCGGGCGGCAGCATTGTTCAACGAAAGGGGTTCGGCGGCGCGGGACATTGCCCCAGCAATGTAGTGAGATTCGCGCAGCTGTGGAGAGCCGCGCGGCGGAAATCAGCTCCGCATCATTCGGAACGGCTACGTCGATCCGACGACCCGCCGCAACCACGGAACGTCCCCGATCGCCGCCGCGAGCGCGGCGCTTTCTCCATGGAAGATGCGGGACGAATGACCGCCGACCGGAAACCAGCCACGGCCATCTTCGACGTCCCGCCGATATTCCTCGAAGCCGATGCTGCCGTCCGGGCGAAGGAAGATATCGACGCAGCGCGAGGCAGCTTCGTCATTGATCGAGCGGAGGACACGATTGACGTTGGCCATGATGTCCTCGCTTCCCGTCTGCCTGCCTGGCGCAAGCGGGGCGGCACACCCAACCGTGACCCAGATCACATTCCGAGCTTTGAACCGGTCCTATCCTCCCAGCATCAAAACGACAGCAAGCCGGATTGGCTAGCCCGACATTTGAGGACGAAAACCATGACCCGCTCTTTTTCCTTGTCTTTTCTGACGATCGGCGCCGCGCTGTCGATGACGGCGGGCGTCGCACTGGCCGGCAGCGAGGCCGTTCCGGCCGCACAGATTCTCAATGCGCTGAAGCCGAAGTCGGCCACCCGCGGCCTTTCCGCCGGCACGCAGGTCGACCTCGCGGCTTCCGCCAAGGAGGCAAGCTTCCTCAACACCGTCCGCAACCGGCAGACCCGTTCGTTGTCGCGCGTTGAACGCCAGGAGATCGCCGACATCGCGGCGAACAAGCCGAAGATCGATCTGGAGATCCACTTCGACTACAACTCGGCCGACATCAGCAAGGGCTCGACCCAGGCGGTGCAGGAGCTCGGCAAGGCACTGTCCGATGCCAGTATGAAGGGCTCGACCTTCGTCGTCGCCGGCCACACCGACGCGATCGGCGGCGAGGCCTATAACCAGGACCTGTCGGAGCGCCGCGCCGACACCATCAAGAAATTTCTGGTCGAGCATTACGGCCTGAACGGCTCGGATCTCGTGACGGTCGGCTACGGAAAGACCCGGCCGAAGGACCCGAGCGCGCCGATGGACCCGACCAATCGCCGCGTGCAGGTCGTCAACATGGATACCAAGACCGCCTCGCAGTAATCTCCCGCAGCCTCGATCCGCCTGCCATGCCCGGCAGGCGGATCACTTTGCTTTAAAGACCGTCATATCCAGCCCTGAAACAGCATCAGGCGGTTGAACGTCGCCATCGACGTCTCGATGATAGCGGCCGTGACCGGCAGCATCGCAACAAACCCTGCGCATCCAACCGCAACGAACGCCCACAGCAGCCAGCGCGGCGCACCCTTGCGCGTCAAGGCGTAGACCAGCACGAAACTCGCGGTGGTCGCCGCGGGGAGATAGTAATAGATGAAACCGAGCGTGCGCGGCAGCAGGGCCCAGGCGAGATACGGGCCGAGGTAGAACGCCAGCACGAGAAATGCATCACGGCCGCGCCCGACGATCCAGTCGCGCAGCGCAATGATCAGCGCGATCAATGCCGGCCACAGCACCAACGGGTTGCCGAGGAGCACGATCGCGGCGAACCTGTCATCGTCGACCTTCTCGAACAGGTACCAGACCGGGCGCACCAGGAACGGCCAGGACGGCCATGAGCTCATATAGGTGTGGCCCGCGATGGCGGCCGTGGTGTTGTCGGCAAAGATGCGACGCTGCGCCTCCATGATATCCGTGAACGAGAGGCCGTAGAGCGGCACGAAGGTCGCGAGATAGACGGCCGCCGGGATCAGCACGAAGCAGACCATGAAGTGCGGAACACGAAAATCCGGCCACAGCTCCGGCCGGTACCAATCCTCCGCATTGGCGTCGGCAAAGCGCGTGCGCCACCCCTGCATCAAGCGGATCGCAGCGACGATCGCGATGCAGGTCGCGAGCACGAACAGCCCGCTCCATTTGCAGGCACTGGCAAGCCCCGCGAACAGCCCCGCCAGCGCAAGGGCGAATTGCGGCTGCTGTTGCCTGAAGCCGTGGACGAACGCCGCGATCGCGAACAGGCCGAAAGCGAGCGCGAAAATATCCAGCATCGCGATCCGCGACTGCACGAACAGCATCTGGTTGAAGAAGGCGAGCAGCGCGGCAGCGATCGCGCGTTGCTGCGACGCGAACAGCGCAAGCCCGCCGAGATAGACGCCGACCAGCGCCAGCGCACCGAACAGCGCCGCGGGATAGCGCCATCCCAGCGGCCCATCGCCGAATGCCTTGATCGAGAGGGCGATGATCTCCTTGGCAAGCGGCGGATGCACCGGATTGAGGATCGGGCCCTCGCGCACCGGCAGCAGCATCTGCCGCGCCGCCGGCACGTAATGCACCTCGTCGAAATAGAGCTTGTCCGGCGCCGTGATCCCGAGCAGCAGCACGACATGGGCGACGATGAAGACGATTGCTGCGACGATCGCCGTGCGCGCGGCGGGACGTCGCGGAACAGAAGGAGATTTGGATACGGTGTTCAAAGGGCAAGCATGGTGCGAGGGGAACACAGCTTGTGACAAATATACGATATCAGCTGCATCCGCGATCCGTCGCCACGGTCATGTGACGGAACCATCGATGCCCATACTGTCATGCCCCGCTTCATGCGGGCATCGAGTACGCCGCGGCCTGTCGGCCGAGCACCGAAATCTCTGGAATGCTGGATCGCCCGGTCCCGTCTACGCCAAGGCTTCGACGAGGCCACGAATCCCTGGCTCGCCGAAGCTTTAGCGAAGGCGGCGAGCCGGGCGGTGCCAGCGAAGCCCTGCCTTACGCCGCCGCGTCGCCCTCATAGGCCTGGCGCAGACCTTCGATATCGAGCTTGATCATCCCGAGCACGGCCTGCATCACGCGCGCAGCGCCGCCGGCGTCGGACCCGCCGAGATATTGGCGGACCGCCGCCGGCACGATCTGCCATGCGACGCCATAGCGATCGCGCAGCCAGCCACACTGCTCGGCGGTGCCGCCGGCCGCGAGCAACGCGTCCCACAGGCGATCGACCTCGGCCTGGTCGACACAGTCGATCGCGAACGAGACCGCGTGGGTATGCTCCATCCTCATCCCGCCGTTCAGCGCCATGAAGCGCTGACCGGCGAGCGTGAATTCGACCAGCAGCACCGTGCCGGCCTTTCCGCCGGGGCTGTCGATGACATTCTTCTGGACGGTCTCGATCCGCGAACCGGGCAGCAGCGAGACGTAGAAGTTCGCGGCCTCCTCGGCCTCGCCGTTGAACCACAGGCAGGGAGATACCTTGGACATGCTGAGCTCCTCGTGATGACGGGATGCGATCAGGCGGTCGCCGCGGCGGACTGCGCCTTCATCGCCGCCTCGACGTCCATCCACATCACTTCCCAGATGTGACCATCGGGATCTTCGAAGCTGCGGCCGTACATGAAGCCGTAATCCTGCTGCGGCGACGGATCGGCGCTGCCGCCCGCGCCCTTCGCCTTGGCGACGTAGCCGTCGACCGCGTCGCGGCTGTCGGCGGACAGGCAGATCAGCACTTCGCTCGTGGTTTTGGTGTCGGCAATTTTCTTCGGGGTGAATTCGCGGAACTTGTCGTGCGTCAGCAGCATGACGTGAATCGTGTCTGAGATCACCATGCAGGAGGCGGTGTGGTCGGAAAATTGCGCGTTCTTGGTCGCGCCGATCGCCTCATAGAAGGCGGTCGCGTGGGCGAGATTGCTGACCGGCAGGTTGACGAAGATCATTGTCGGCTTGGCCATGAAAGGCGCTCCTTTTCGCGGGTTGTGCCCCGAGGACGAACCGCCTCGCCGCGTCCCGACATCACCGCGCCGATTTTTCTTGCGGCGTCCTGCCGCAGGGTGACGTCAGGTCACAATCGGTGTCGGCATGGTCAGGAATGCCCGCGTCACATGCCAGAACAGCTCCCGATTGGTGGCAAGCGCCACCGAATGGGCGGTGCCGGGCAGGATGATGAACTGCCGATCGCCGTTCGGCAGCTTGTTGAAGAACTCCTCGAGGTCCGGAACCGCGGCGATGCCGTCATATTCGCCGCGGACCAGCAGCACCGGCGCCAGCACCTTCTCCGGATGCACCACCGGCAAATTGGCGGTCATGTCGAGATAGGTGCCGGTCGGGATCTGGTCGCCGAACTGCATCTCGACATCGGCCAGCAGCTCGACCACGGCGGGGTCCGACGTGCCGGGCCTGTCGCGGGTCGCGATCGAGCGGATCATGTCGCGGTCGCGCTTGCGCATGTTGTGACTGCGGTAATAGGCGAGTTGCTCGGCGCGCTTTGCCAGCGTCGGCGAGCCCTCGCCCTTGTAGGTGAAGGCGGCGAACACCAGCCGGTCGATGCGCTCGGGCGCGGCCATCGCGAATGCGCCGGCCCGCAGCGCGCCCGAGGATTCGCCGACGAAGTGATATCGCCCCTGCCCGGTCTCGCGCGCGATCACCTCGACCGCGGCCTTCAGATCCTCGACGCCGCTTGCAATATCCGCATTGCCCGACGTGCGGCCGGACTTGCCGTAGTTCTCGTGGTCCATGGTCCAGCAATCGAAGCCGTAGCGGGCAAATGTGTTCAGCAGCGAATACTCGCCCTTGCCCGGCACCGTGAGGTCGAACACCCGCGATGTCACCGACGAGCCGTGGACGAAGAACACCACGGGCCGCGCCGGCTCGCCCGGCTTCGGCGCCCCGATCCGCTTGCGGAACATCCACAGGGGGATGTCGCCCTTCTTAGCCCAGTATTCGTTGCTCCATATTTCTCCTTCGGCAGGAACCGCGGTCGCGGCCTGTGCCGACGCTGCGCCGAGCACGCCGGCTGCCGTTGCAATGCCGATGCCTTTGATCATGCTGCGCCGCGAATGGTCAGATGACATCATGGTTCGCTCCCTTCCGGATTTCTTCGTCCGATCCGGCGCGATCGAGCATAGCAGCGGGCATGTCCGGTTGCGCGACGGGCGCATCTCGCCTCCGCCAATCCGATGCACGATTTTGTGAATGCGTTTTCCGGCAAACGGCGCGGACGACGGGCGGACTTGGTCCTAGTCTCCGCGGCGATCCGACCGGAAAAATCCGGCGAGAAGTGGGAGCGAAGAATGAGCAGCAATCTCACCGACGATGAACTTGCCGCCTTGATGCCCTCCGAACTGTGCCAGCACCAGACGCCGATCCCGACCCAGATCGTCTCCAGCGACGAATTCTATCCCGACCCGCAGAATGAACGGCAGCGCGAGGTCGAGGCGCGGCTGCTCGCGATGGCCGACGATCTCGGCGGCAAGCAGGGCCTCGACCGCCGCAGATTCTTCCAGACCGCGGCCGGCATGGCCGCCTGCTTCGTCGCGATGAACCAGGTCTACGGGGAGCTGTTCGCCGTGACGCCGGCGGAGGCCGCGACACCCGCAATGGCGCAGGAGCGCGCCAACTCCCTGAAAGACCAGTTCATCATGGACATGCACACGCATTTCCTGCGCGACGACACCCGCATCATGGGTTTTGTGGAAATGCGCAAGGCGGTCGGCAAGGCCGGCTGGAACAAGGAGCTCAACGATCACGAGCAGACCATCGAGGATCTCAAGTTCAACAACTACAAGAAGGAGATGTTTCTCGATTCCGACACCAAGATCGCGCTGATCTCCTCGGCGCCGTCGGATATCGAGCAGGACTGGTTCCTGACCAACGAGCAGATGGCCGACGCGCGCAAGAAAATGAACGACGAGGCCGGCTCGCGGCGCGTGTTCTGCCACGCCATCTTCACGCCCGGGCAGCCCGGCTGGCTCGACAAGCTCGACGCCGCATTGGCGCTGAAGCCGGAATCCTGCAAGGGCTACACGATCGGCGACAACACCCACAAGGAGATCAGCCGCTACCCCTGGCGGCTGGACGACGAGAAAGTCGCCTACAAGGGTTATGAGAAGATGGTGAAGGCGGGCATCAAGAACGTCTGCGTCCACAAGGGACTGTTTCCGCCCGGGATCGAGAAGCAGTATCCGAATCTGCGCGGCTTCGCCGACGTTGCCGATGTCGGAAAGGCCGCCAAGGACTGGCCGCAGCTCAACTTCATCATCTACCACTCGGCCTATCGCCATGTCGGCGGCGATCCGAAGGTCGCGCTCGCCGAGTTCGAGCGCACCGGCCGCGTCGCCTGGACCTCGGATCTCGCCGACATCCCGGCGCAGTACGGCGTCGACAATGTCTATGGCGACGTCGGACAATTGTTCGCGACCACGCTGGTCGCCGAGCCCAATGTCTGCGCCGCGCTGATGGGTACCTTGATCAAGGGGCTCGGCGTCGACCACATCTGCTGGGGTACCGATGCGCTGTGGACCGGCGCGCCGCAATGGCAGATCGAGGGCCTGCGGCGGCTGGAGATCCCCGAGATGATGCAGAAGAAGTTCGGCTATGCACCGCTCGGCCCCGCCGACGGGCCGGTCAAGACGGCGATCTTCGGCGACAACAACGCCCGGCTCTACAACATCCAGCCGAAGCGCGCGATGCTCGACCTCAAGGGCGATCGATTTGCGATGATGAAGGCGCAGTATGAGAAGGCTGGCGTAGAGCCGTCGAACACGCGTTACGGCTATGTGGTGCCGAACGGTGTGATCGATCACCGGGTGTTTGCGTAGGGGTTAGGCCCCGTCATTGCGAGCGCAGCGAAGCAATCCATATCTCCGCTCAGGGACAGATGATTGCTTCGTCGCTTCAGCGCAAAATTGCTTGCAATTTTGTCGCGAGCTCCTCGCAATGACGGAGAAGGTCATCGTCCCGTAAATCTCGGCTTGCGCTTCTCGCTGAACGCCCTGGCGCCTTCCTTGAGGTCGTCGCTGTCCTTGATGGCGTCGAGTTGCCGGCGCACCTCGGCGACCGTCTCCAGCGGCCCCTTCGGCATCGCGTCACGGGCGAGCTTCTTGAGCGCCTGCACCACCAGCGGCGCGTTGCCCGCGATCTTGGCCGCCAGCTCCTGCGCCGCCGCAAGGTGCTGCCCCGGTGGCGTGATGCGGTTGACGAAGCCGATCTGGTAGGCCCGCTCGGCCGACAGCTCCTCGCCGACGAGCAGGAACTCCATCGCGATCTTGTGCGGCATGCGGGCCAGCACCGAGGAGACACCGCCGCCGGTGGTGCCGATCTTGGCTTCCGGATAGACGAACCGCGTCGTCTCCGAGGCGACGCAGATGTCGGCCATCTGCACCAGAACGAAGCCGCCGCCCACCACCCAGCCCGACGTCGCCGCGATCACCGGCTTGTCGAGCTCGACACCGAGCCCGGGCACCGCCTGCCACATATTGGCGGGGAAATCCCGGACGTCGGCGCCGACGCAGAAGTACTTCTCCTCGGCCGAAGCCAGCACCGCGACGCGGTCATCGCTGTCGCGAAAGCGCCGCCAGGCTTGCTGCAACTCGTCGCACAGCGCGTTGTTGAGCGCGTTGTGCGAGGAGACGCGGTCCATCGTGATGGTCGCGACGTGGTCGGCGCTCTCGTAACGCACGAGCGTCATGCTGGCCTCCCTGGTATCTCAGCCCTTCCTGGGATGTCGTTCCGGGGCGCGCATAGCGCGAACCCGGAACCTCGAGATTCCGGGTTCTCGCTTCGCGAGCCCCGGAATGACAGCATAGCGGCGCCGCGCGCTATTTCTTCTCGTCGGGATGGCGGTGCACCGGGTCGACCCACAGCACGGTCTCCGGCTTCTCGATCGGCTCGATATCGAGGTTGATCGCAACCGCCTCGCCGTCGGAGCGCACCAGCACGCATTCCAGCACCTCGTCGCGGCTGGCATTGATCTCCTGATGCGGCACGTAGGGCGGCACGAAGATGAAATCGCCGGGGCCGGCCTCGGCGGTGAACTGCAGCTTCTCGCCCCAGCGCATCCGCGCCTTGCCCTTCACGACATAGATGATGCTTTCGAGATGGCCGTGATGATGCGCGCCGGTCTTGGCATCCGGCTTGATGCTGACGGTGCCTGCCCACAATTTCTGCGCCCCGACCCGGGCAAAATTGATCGCGGCCTTGCGGTCCATGCCGGCGGTCGACGGCACGTTCGGATCGAGCTGGTTGCCGGGAATCACGCGGACGCCGTCGTGCTTCCAGCGCTCGTCGTGATGGTGATGGTCGTGGGAATGGGTGTGATCGTGGGAACCGCTCATCATTCTTGCTTTCGTTGGCCTAATTTCGTGCGTGGAACGCTAGCGAAAAGCAGCCGCGCAGGCGAGCGGAAAATCGGAACCTCGCCGAATCGGAACATCGCCATGTTCCGGCGCGTTACCTCAGCGTATTCCGAAGGAGTAATTTCATGGGTAGCGCGACCGATAGGATCAAGGGCACGGCCAACGAGGCGATCGGCAGGTTCAAGCGGCGTCTTGGCAAGGTCACCGGCTCTCCGGCGATGCAGGGCCGAGGCGCGATCCTGGAAGCCAAGGGCAAGGGACAGAAGGCACTCGGCGGCATCAAGAGGATTGTCGGCAGGGTGACCTCAGCGGCTCACTGGCCTCGCTGAACGAGAGATGACACGGCCGCCCCATCGAGCCGGCCGATCGAGCATGAACGACGCTGCTCAGCCGCGCGGGCGCGGATGTGCCAGCACATCCGGATGTGCCAGAACATCCGGGTTCACGACATTGGTCGGCGTGCCGGCCGCGTAGGCCAATATCTGGTCGAAGATGTCGGTGAACTGGATTTCGTACTCGTCGCGCGAGACGTAGCCGAGATGCGGCGTGCAGACCACATTGTCCATGTTGAGCAGCGGGTCCGCCGTGTCGCGCAGCGGCTCCTTCTCGTAGACGTCGATCGCGGCCATGCCTGGCCGGCCGGCACGCAACGCGTTGACCAGCGCGCCGGGCTCGATCAGCGGCGCGCGGCTGGTGTTGACGATCAGCGCGGTCTGCTTCATCCGCGCGAGGTCTTCCGCCTTGACGATGCCGCGCGTCGCGTCGACCAGCCGCATATGCAGCGACAGCACGTCGCAGCGGGCGAAGAAATCCGCCTTGCTGGCTGATGTCTCATAGCCGTCGGCACGCGCCTTCGCCATCGCCGGCTCGCGCGCCCAGACCAGCACATTCATGCCGAACGCCTTGCCATAGCCCGCGACCACGGCGCCGATGCGACCATAGCCATAGATGCCGAGCGTCTTGCCGCGCAGCGTATGGCCAACGCCGATCTGCCACTTGCCGGCCTTGAGCGCCGCCATCTGTTGCGGGATCGCGCGCATCGCCGCAAGGATCATGCCCCAGGTGAACTCGGCGGTGGCGTAGGACGGCGTATCGGCATGCTGGCTCGACGACACGATGATGCCGAGCCGCGTGCAGGTGTCGATGTCGATATGCGGATAGACGCTGCGCTGGCTGATCAGCTTCAGCTTCGGCAGACGTTCGAGCAGCGGCGTGCGGATCTGGGTTCGCTCGCGGATCAGGACCAGCGCTTCGGTATCGCGCAGCCGTTCGGCGAGCGCATCGACGTCCTGGACATGATCGTTCCAGATCTTGACGTCATACCCGTCGAGCTTGCGGTAGCAATCGAGGGTGCGCAGCGTGTCGAAATAATCGTCGAGGATCGAAATCTTCATCGCTGCGCCCCTGTTGCTGTGGGCCGGTTACTTGACGCCCATCGGCTTATTTGACGCCAAGCAGCTCGACGTCGAACATCAGCGTGGCGTTTGGTGGAATCACGCCGCCGGCGCCGCGCGCGCCGTAGCCGAGGTTCGGCGGGATGATCAGGGTGCGCTTGCCGCCGACCTTCATGGTGGCGACGCCCTCGTCCCAGCCCTTGATCACGTGACCCTGGCCGATCGGAAACTCGAACGGCTCGTTGCGATCGACGGAGGAATCGAATTTCTTGCCCTTCTGGCCGTTCTCGTAGAGCCAGCCGGTATAGTGCATGACGCAGGTCTGGCCGGTCTTCGGCGAGGCGCCGGTGCCGACCTTGCTGTCGATGATCTGGAGGCCTGAAGCTGTGGTCATGGGCTTTCCTGCAGTTTGGGCCGTTGCCGTCCCGCTGACAACGGACGTGGAGACTGCCGCCGCAAGGCCGGCAAATGCAGTCTTGATGATCGTGCGTCGGGAAGATCGCATCTTGCACCTCTCGTGAAGGACGGCCGTCTCTAGCCCAGTGCGGGTCGAATCCCTAGCCATTTTTCAGTGACCGGCCATGCCGGCGTCGCGGTCCAGCGCAAAATCGCCGAGCAATGGCGACGACGCGCTCGCGATGAGATCACCGATCAGTTGCGCCGCCAGATACGAGTAGGTGATGCCGGTGACGGGCTTCCGTCGGGCAGGACTAGCACCCCCCGCGACAACAACCTTGTTTGCACCGGCCCCTGATCGCCCGCGACAATCAGTAGCCGAGCGCGCAGCCGTCCTTGCGCGGGTCGGAGCCGCCCGTCAGCGTCCCCTTGTCCCAATCGATCCAGATGCCCTGCCCGCCGCCGAGCGGCGCGACCACGCTGGTGGTCTTGTGACCGATCTTCTTCAGGCCTTCGACGATCTCCGCCGGCACAGAGTCCTCGAGCTGGTAGACCCCTTCGTAGTGCAGGCCGCGCGGCATATCGATGGCTTCCTGAATGTCGCAGCCATAGTCGAGCATGTTGGTCAGCACACGGGTCTGGCCGACCGGCTGGTACTGCCCGCCCATCACGCCGTACGGCATCAGCGCACGGCCGTTCCTGGTGACCAGCGCCGGGATGATGGTGTGCAGCGGACGCTTGCCCGGTGCGATGCAATTCGGATGTCCGGGCTGGATGCGGAAGCCGCCGGCGCGGTTCTGCAGCAGGACGCCGGTCTTGTTGGAGACGATCGCCGAGCCGAACGAATGCGCGATCGAATTGATGAACGAGCAGACGTTGCGATCCTTGTCGACCACCGTGATGTAGACCGTCGACGGATTCATCGGCGGCGCGACGTTCGGCAGTTCGAGCAGCCGGTCCATCCGGATGTTCTTGATGTGCTCTTCGGCGAATTCCCTGGCGAGGATGCCGGCAACGTCGACATGCACGTGCTGGGGATCGCCGATATGCTGCTCGCGCATCATGTAGGCGATGCGTGCCGCCTCGGCCTCGAGATGGAAGCGCTCGATGCTGAGCGGCTTGAACTTGGTCAGGTCGAAGCGCGACAGGATGTTGAGCATGACCAGCATGGTGATGCCGGGGCCGTTCGGCGGGCACTGCCAGACGTCGTAGCCCTTGTACATCGTGCCGATCGGCGAGGTCGCCTCGGTCGAGTGCGCGGCGAAGTCCTCGAGCGTGTGCAGGCCGCCGATGCCGCGCAGCGTGTCGACCATGTCGGCGGCGATCTCGCCGCTATAGAAGGCGTCGCGGCCCTTTTGCGCGATCGCGCGCAGCGTCTTGCCGAGCTCGGGCTGGCGGATCACGTCGCCGGCAACCGCGGGCCTGCCGTGCGGCAACAGATAGCGCTCGGTGTTGGTGCCGTTCTTCAGCTTCTCGAAGCCGTTCTTCCAGTCGAAGGCGATGCGCGGCGCGACCACGTAGCCCTCTTCGGCGGCCTTGATCGCGGGCTGCAGCAGCCGGTCGAAGCCGAACTTGCCGTGGTCCTTCAGGATCACGTCCCAGGCATCGACCGCGCCGGGAATGCTGACCGCATGTGCCGAGGTCAGCGGCACCGAATGGATCTTGCGCTCGAGATACCAGTCGGCGGTCGCCGCCATCGGCGCCCGGCCGCTGCCGTTATAGGCGGTGATCTTGCCTTCCCCCCTCGGCTGGATCAGCGCGAAGCAGTCGCCGCCGATGCCGGTCGATTGCGGCTCGATGACGCCGAGCAGCGCACAGGCTGCAACCGCCGCGTCGGCGGCCGTGCCGCCCTCGCGCATCACCTCGATGGCCGCGAGCGCCGCTTCCGGATGCGACGTCGCCACCATCGCGTTCTGGGCGTGGACCGTGGAACGGCCGGCGAAATGGAAATTCCTCATAACGGAGTGCTCGCTTGATCGTGATGGTCTGATGCGGCTGCGGCGGATGATGCCAAGGGAGTACAAAGTACATGGCACACTCATCCCCGGCTGAGCAATGCCTGGCATGCCAGGGGAATTATCCCGACAATGCATGGCTTTGCGGGTTTCGCCGGCCTGGCCGGCCTGATAAACCCCGGCGATGCCCTTCAAGGTCGCCGCCTTCTACCAGTTCGCCGCGCTGCCGGACTTCCGCGCGCTGCGCGAGCCGCTGCGCGCGTTCTGCGCCGCGCTCGATCTCAAGGGCAGCGTGCTGCTCGCCCATGAGGGCATCAACGGCACCATTGCCGGCACCGGCCAAGCCATCGATGACTTCGTTGCGGAGCTCAGGCACGGAGCACTGTTCGGCGGCCGCCTCGACAATCTCGAGCTGAAGTTCTCCGAAGCGGCGCAGATGCCATTCCAGCGGCTCAAGGTGCGGCTGAAAAGGGAGATCGTCACGCTCGGCGACACCACGGTCGATCCGACGCGGCAGGTCGGCACCTATGTCGATGCCGCCGACTGGAACGAGCTGATCGCCGCGCCTGACATCATGGTGCTCGATACCCGCAACGCGTTCGAGGTCGCGATGGGCACGTTCGAAGGCGCGGTGGATCCCAGGATCGCGAGCTTTGGACAATTCAAGGAATTTGCGGCGCGGCACCTCGATCCGGCCAAGCACCGCAGGATTGCGATGTTCTGCACCGGCGGCATCCGCTGCGAGAAGGCCAGCGCCTATCTGCTCGCGCAAGGTTTTGCCGAGGTCTATCACCTCAAGGGCGGCATTCTGAAATATCTCGAGGAAACCCCGCAGCTGGACAGCCGCTGGCGCGGCGACTGTTTTGTGTTCGACGAGCGTGTCGCGCTCGGCCACGGCCTGCGCGAGCGTGCGGGTGCGCGTTCGAGCGACGCGGAGCGCGAGAGTACCCCCTGCGAGGCTGCCGTCCATGAATGACACGGCCAAGCTGAGCGAGCGGATCGATGCGCTGGAGGTTCGCCTGACCTATCAGGACGAGGCCATCGAGACGCTGAACCAGACCATCACGGCACAATGGAAGCAGATCGACGCGCTGACGCGCCAGATCGCCGAGTTGCGCGACCGGCTTCAGGAGGCCGAACGCCAGGCGCCCGGCCCCGCCAACGAACGCCCACCGCACTATTGATCGGTGCCGCCGGACCGCGGCAGCACCAGCTACATGTTGCTCACCTGACGCATCGGCTTCGCGCCGCTGAAGAACAGGCTGGACAACCGCTGCACCATCGCCGTGGCGCGGCTGCCTTCGAGACCAGGGCGAACGCACAGCAGGCGCTTCTGCAACGGAAGCTCCGGAAGATAATAGTCCTTCGCCGAGATCAGCGAGGACGGGATCATCCGCTCGGGGCACGCCGTCAGGCCGTACCCGGCCCGGGCGGCTTCCAGTCGCAGCTGGTGGTTCGGGCTCCTGAACACGATCTTGTACGTGATGTTGTGCTTGGTGAGCGTCCGGATCATCCAGTCGTCACCTGGCCAGGCCAGGATCGGGATCGGGGCGCCCGGCCGCAGCACAAAATCGCGCGATCGCACCCACACCGACCGCTCCTCGGCTTCGGCGGCGATCGTCACCTCGTCTTCGTTCTCCTGCGAAGGGTTGCTGTAGACGAACGCGATGTCGATGTAGCCGTCGATCACCCCCCTGATGACGGCCGGTGACATGTCGGCGTGCAGCAGAACGTCGGCGAGTGCATCGGAGGGATGCAGCTTCAGGAATTCCTCCGCGAGCATCGTGCTGATTCCCAGCCGCAACGGCTGGGGTCCTTCATGATTGCCGCCGAGCCGAAGCAGTTGATCGTTGGCTTCGAGGATGCGCCTCGCCTGCTGCACGGCGACCTTGCCGAGCTCGGTGGTCGTGGTGCCGTTTGCGGTTCTGACGAAGAGTGCGCCACCAATCAGGCTTTGCAGGCGCTTGACCTGCGAACTGATCGCCGGCTGGCTGAGGCCGAGACGCTCCCCGGCTTTCGACAGGCTGCCTGTCTCCGCGATCGCAACGACGGTACGAACGATTTCAGTAGGAATATTCAAATGCTGACGCGGTCTATGCATCGCGAGCCCTCCAGTCTCAGCACGGGACGCAATTCCAATCTCCACAGTATGCCATCAGGCTATACTAACATTTGGTTGCACTTTCGTTTAGCCACAATTACCCGCCAAGGCACTGATATTGCAGGTCATATGTATTGTTACGTGCATTGCTCCGCATATCACGGTATCCAACAACTACATCTCCACACGCTGCAGCACCTCAACCGCACCACACCCCGGGTTTTTGCGGGTATCGCATCAAATATTCTGATCGCCCCATAATGCTTCACTGACCCGATAAGTCTGAATTGCGGCCGCTGATTCGTGAAAGCGTTTTCATAGTTTTCCTTAATCAAAGCCTCGCAACGTGACGTCGTCGTTGGCGTTTCGAGGTGTGTTGCAATGACCAGTTTTTTTCGCTGCCGAAGCGGTGCGTCCGCCGTCGAATTCGCGCTGATGCTGCCGCTGTTTCTTGCCTTCATTTTCGGCATCATCGTCTTCGGCTCGTATCTCGCCATGGTGCATGGCGTTCAGCAACTCGCCGCCGAAGCGGCGCGGTCATCCATCGCGGGAATGACCGACACCGAACGCAACAGCCTCGCGACGAGCTATGTCACCGCCAACGCGTCGACCTATCCATTGCTCGTTCCCGGCAATCTCACGGTCAATGCCGCGCCGTCTCCATCGAATGCCAACGTCTACGTCGTGACGGTCAACTACAACGCGGCCGGCAACTTCATCTACAAGCTGCCCTTCGTCCCCGCCCCGGCGAGCACCATCGTCCGCTCCGCGGCGATTCAGTACGGGGGATTCTAGGATGAGAGGCGTCCTCATGCTGATGCGGCGCTTCGGCGCCGACGAACGAGGAAACTTCGCGATGATCAGCGCCGGCCTGATGACGCTCCTGATCGGGTGCGCCGGGCTCGCCATCGATCTCGGCACGATCTTCGCCGACCGGCGCAAGACGCAGAGCACCGCCGATCTCGCCGCGATCGTCGCCGCCGCCAACCTGAACAATCCGGTCAACGCCGCCACCGCGACGGTGACGCAGAACAAGTACCCGGCCAGTGCGCTGGTCAAGGTCGAGACAGGAACCTACACCGCAAACAGCGCCATCGCGCCGCAGGCCCGTTTCGTGACCCCGGCGGTCGGCACTCCCAACGCCGCGCGGGTCACGCTGAACACCCAGACCCCGCTCTACTTCGCGCGGTACCTCACCGGCGCGAACAGCTTCACCATCAAGACGACCGCCACCGCGACATCGACCGAAATGGCCTCGTTCGCGATCGGGTCGAGGCTGCTCTCGGTCAACGGCGGCGCGCTCAATGCGCTGCTCGGCTCGATGCTCGGCACCACGCTGTCGCTCTCGGTGATGGACTACAATGCGCTGATCAGCGCCAAGATCGACGCCCTGGACTTCCTGTCGGCACTGGCGACCCGGGTCAACCTGACCGGCGTCACCTATAGCGACCTGCTGAGCAGCAACATCAAGGTCGGCGACATCGTCGCGTCGGCGCTGACCACCCAGCAGATCACCAACGGCGCCAACGCGGCGACCACAGCGCTGTCGACGATCTCCCAGGCCGTCACCGGCTCCACCACCAAGATTTCGCCGGGCACGCTGGTCGACCTCGGTCCCTTCGCCAATCTCACGGTGGGGCAGAAACCCAAGGTCGGCGCCAGCGTTTCGGTGTTCGACCTGATTTCCACGGTGGCCCAGATCGCCAACGGCAACCATCAGATCGCGACCTCGATCAATCTCGGCCTGCCCGGCATCGCCAACGTCTCCGTGATCGCAACGATCGGCGAGCGACCGGTCGGCTCGAGCTGGATCGCGATCGGCACCCAGGGTGTGAGCGTCCACACCGCGCAGACCAGGATCCTGGCGACGATCAATGTGCTCGGCTCCGGCACCGTGTCTGCGATCAATCTCCCGGTCTATGTCGAGGTCGCCTCGGGTACCGCGACACTCAACGCGGTGTCCTGCGGCCACCCCAACATCAACACCTCGCAGGTCACGATCGGCGTGACGCCTGGGATCGTGGATGCATGGATCGGCAACGTCACGATCGCCGACATGACCAACTTCACGACCAAGCCCAATCCGCCGCCGGCGACACTGGTCAACCTTGGTCTCGCCACCGTCACCGGCCTCGCCCATGCCGGCATGGGCAACACCACGCCGACCAATGTCAATTTCAGCTACAGCGACATCCAGTCGGGCACCAAGAAGACGGTGACGACGACCAACTTCCTTTCATCGCTGACAGGAAGTCTGCTCGGCGACCTCTCGCTGACCATCAATCTCGGCCCGCTCGGGCTGCCGATCCCGGGATTGGGGGCGCTCGTCATGAGCATCCTGAACGGCGTGACGAGTTCAGTCGATCAGGTGCTGGCGTCGCTGCTCGCGACGCTCGGCATCGGGCTCGGCCAGGTCGACGTTTGGGTGCTGGGCATCCGCTGCGATGGCGCCGTGCTGGTGAACTAGAGCATGATCCGGAAGAGTACGAAGCGGTTTTCCCTCGCGACAAACGCAAAGCGTTTGCGCGGAGATCATGCTCGAACAAGAAGCGAAAGCGCGACCATCGCGCTTGAGGGGACCGATCGCGACGGGCATCACATCGGGGGTAGGAGACTGCCGTGAGCACAACGATAAGATACAAGACCGACAGCCAACGAACGATCCTGCTGAAGCGCGGGACGATCTTCTTCCGCAACAGCAGTGTCGGATGTCTTGTGCTCAACCTCTCGACCGGCGGCGCGGGGCTCGCCGTGGAAAGCGACGTCGCAATCCCGCTCGCGTTCGACCTCGAGATCGAGAGCGAACCGATCCGGCGGCACTGCATTGTGGCCTGGCGCCTGGAGCGCCGGCTCGGCGTGACCTTCGAATCTGACCGGATGCAGCGCCCCGCAAGCGGCCCCGTCTAGACTATCCCGGCGATCACGGTATGCGGACGGGCCCGGTGCTCCGGGCCATCGCTCCGCGGCGAATAGTTCGCCGCATGTGGAACTCTCTTGGCATCGTGGTTAGCAGGCGCTGGCATACACCAGCTAATTGTCCCGATTGCCGTCGTGCTTTGACGGCGCGGGCTGCGTGGCGCTGACCGGATCGGAGGCCGGGAAGGTATCCTCGAGCCCCTCCTTCAGCCGGGTGCGGGCCTTGCGGTCGGCAGCCTGCGCCTCGTGCGGCTTCTCGGCATGCTTGTCGTGCGGGGCAGGATCGAATTTGTCGGCCATGTCGTCCCTCCATTCGGGGGACAACGCGGCCGCGCAAAGGGGGGTTCCAGAACCGCCTTGGCCCATTGCGCTGCAGCGTGTATCAGGGGCGCAAATTTGACCGTGATCAGGAACTATCCGCGTGCCCCAGGATCCCACCAAGAAGCCGCTCATCGACGTGCTATCGGGCCACCGCCAGGCCGTGCCGCCGCTCTGGATGATGCGGCAGGCCGGCCGCTATCTGCCGGAATATCGCGAGCTGCGCGCCAAGGCCGGCGGCTTCCTCGATCTCTGCTTCACGCCCGAATTCGCCGCCGAGGTCACGCTGCAGCCGATCCGCCGGTTCAACTTCGACGCCGCGATCATCTTCTCCGACATCCTGGTAATCCCCTACGCGCTCGGCCGCTCGGTGCGCTTCGAGGCCGGCGAAGGACCGCGGCTCGATCCGCTGGCAACGCCCGGCGAAATCGCGACGTTGGCAACCGATGCCAACTTCGACACGCTCGAGCCGGTTTTTGAAGCACTGCGCCGCGTCCGTCGCGAACTCGCCCCCGAGATCGCACTGATCGGCTTCTGCGGCGCACCGTGGACGGTTGCGACCTACATGGTGGCCGGACAGGGCACGCCGGACCAGGCACCCGCGCGGATGCTTGCCTACCGCCATCCGGATGCGTTCGCCAAGATCATCGACGTGCTGGTCGAGAACTCGATCCACTATCTCGTCGGCCAGTTGAAGGCCGGCGCCGACTGCCTGCAGATCTTTGACACCTGGGCCGGCGTGCTGCCGCCGCGCGAGTTCGCCCGCTGGGCGATCGAGCCGACCCGGCGCATCGTGGCCGGGGTGCGCAAGCAGGTCCCCGATGCCAGGATCATCGGCTTCCCGCGCGGCGCGGCAGGCATGCTGCCGGCCTATATCGAGCAAACCGGCGTCGATGCGGTCTCGATCGATTGGGCCACCGAGCCGTCGATGATCCGCGAGCGCGTGCAAAGCCGCGTCGCGGTGCAGGGCAATCTCGATCCGCTGGCCCTGATCGCCGGCGGCGCCGCGCTCGACCGCGCGGTGGACGATGTGCTGGAGAACTTCGGCAAGGGGCGGATGATCTTCAATCTCGGGCACGGCATCCTCCCCGAGACGCCGATCGCCCATGTCGAGCAGATGGTCGCACGGGTGCGCGCGTATAAGGGCTGACGTCCAGTCGCCCACTCTATCACCGTCACCCCCGCGCAAAGGCTTCGCCTTTGTCGCTGGAGGAGCGCGCTCTTGCGCGCGTCTCGAAGGGTCGACGGCCCGGAGCTTTCCGAGCCGTCAGACCGGGGCCGTGCATCCTTCGAGACGCGCTACGCGCTCCTCAGGATGACGGATGGCGTCCTACCTCGCATCCTCCAGGATCATGTCCGACGCTTTCTCCGCGATCATGATCGTCGGCGCATTGGTGTTGCCCGACATCAGGTCCGGCATGACGGACGCATCGACCACGCGCAGACCTTCGATGCCGCGCACCTTGAGCCGCTGGTCGACCACCGCGAGCGGATCGTTGCCCATCCGGCAGGTCGAGGTCGGATGATAGACCGTGCTTCCGGTGCGCCGGCAGAAATCGAGCAGGTCGTCGTCGCTGACCACCTTGGCGCCGGGATCGACCTCGCCCACTGAATAGGATTTCAGCGCCGGTGCCGCCAGGATCTTGCGCAGGATACGGATGCCGTCGATGAAGGCGCGGCGATCGGTCTCGGTCGCCAGATAGTTGATGCGGATTTCCGGCGGCACGCCCGGGTCCGCGCTCCTGATCTTCAGCGAACCGCGGCTCTCCGGACGCAGCTGGCAGACCGAGGCCGTGAAGCCCGAGAACGGATGCAGCTGCTCGCCCATCTTGTCGGTCGAGAACGGCAGGAAGTGGATCTGGATGTCGGGCGAGGCAAGCCGCGGGCTGGTCTTGAAGAACGCGCCCGAGGTGCCGGCGGCGATCGTCAGCGGCCCCTTGCGCAGCGCGGCGTAGCGGAGGCCCGCCATGACGCGGCGCACGGGATGATTGATGACGTCGTTCAGCGTGACGGTCTGCGCGCAGCACGTGACGATGCGGACCTGCATGTGGTCCTGCAGGTCGTTGCCGACGCCGGGCGCATCGAGCACGATGTCGATGCCGTGCTGCTTCAACAGATCGGCAGGGCCGACGCCGGAGAGCTGCAACAATTGCGGCGAGTTGTACGCACCGCTCGATACCAGCACCTCCCTGCGCGCCTTGGCCTTGCGCAATTGCCCGTTCTGCTTGTAGGCGACGCCGCTCGCGCGCTTGCCGTCGAACAGGATGCGCTGCGCCAGCGCCGAGGTCTCGACATGAAGATTGCCGCGCGTCAACGCCGGCCGCAGATAGGACCGCGCCGTCGAGGCGCGCCGGCCGCGCCGCGTCGTGGTCTGGAAGAAGCCCGCGCCCTCCTGGGTCGCGCCGTTGAAATCCGGATTGGTGGGAATCCCGACCTCGGCTGCGGCATGCACGAAGGCCTCCGACAGCGGATCATGATGCCGCCAATCCGACACCGGCAGCGGGCCGCCGGCGCCGTGATAGGTGTTGGAGCCACGCTGCTGATCTTCCGCCTTCCGGAAATAGGGCAGGACGTCGTCATAGCCCCAGCCGGCATTGCCGCGCTGGCGCCAGCGGTCATAGTCCTCATGCTGGCCGCGCACATAGAGCAGGCCGTTGATCGAGCTGGAGCCGCCGAGCACCTTGCCGCGCGGCTGGAACACCTGCCGCCCGTTCAGGCCCGGCTCGGGCTCGGTCTGGTACATCCAGTTGACGGATTTTTCCTTGAACAGCTTGCCGTAGCCGAGCGGCACATGGATCCAGATGTTGCTGTCCTTCGGGCCGGCCTCGAGCAGCAGCACCGAGTGCTTGCCGTCAGCGCTCAGGCGGTTGGCGAGCACGCAACCGGCCGAGCCGGCACCGACGATGACGTAATCATACTCCGCCGCATCGTTATTGTTGTTCACTGGTTTCCCCCGGAATTTCTTTCTTCCGGTGGTACAGACAAAGCGCAGCCTTGAAAAGACTAGTGCCCTGCGCTGAGGTTCTGGAGCAGTTGCCCGACAAGCATACTGAGCTCGCCGGCATTGCGCGCGGCGCCGAAGACGTAGCGGTCCGGCCGCACGATGACGGCCGCGGAGTCATGCTGCCGCATCCAGTCCGCGAACAAACTGTCGCGTTCGATCACGGTCAGGATACCGCCTCGATCGGCGCTTTCGCCTGATGTGGCGATGACGACGCGCTCGCCTGATAGACGCTGCCAGGCGGCAGCGGACGCGTCCGACAGCCACGCCATCCGCTCCGCCGCGGTCGTCACGATCGCGAATTCCGGCTGCAGCAGATCGTCGAGCCGGCACGTCCGCCCATCCGGCGCGCGCACATGCGGCTGCACGAACAGCCGCCCGGCAAGCGCGGCATCGCGCGCGATCAGGCCGGAGACGAGATCGGGGATGAATTTCTGCCTGATGGTTTCGGCCTTGCCGGCCTTCAGGTCGGCGCGCAGCCGCATGTCGCGTTCGACGGCGGCCACCGGATCGAGCTCGCCGATGATCTTGCCGAACTCCTTGGCGCTGGCGACGACGGCGCGGACATGCGGCTTGCGCTCGATCTCGTAACTGTCGAGCAGCGCACCGCCCGCGTCGCCGCGAAGAACCAGCCGCAACTTCCAGGCCAGGTTCACCGCATCGCGGATACCGGCGCACAGCCCTTGCCCGAGGAACGGCGGCGTCTGGTGCACGGCATCGCCCATCAGCAGCACGCGGCGGTCGCGCCAGCGCCGGCCGAGCAGCGCGTGAAAGCGATAGACCGCCGAGCGCCAGATCGTCAGGTCGGAGATATCGGTGAAACCCTTGAGCAGCGTCACGACGTTGTCGGGCGCGCCGGCCGCCTCGGGGTCCTCGCCGGGCAGCAACTTGATCTCCCAGCGTCGCAAATTGCGCGGACCCGGCACGAAAGTGCCGGGACGCGACGGCCAGCAATACTGAAAGCTCTTGGCCGGCCGCTTGGCGGGATCGCTGGTCAGCGTGTCCACCACCATCCACCATTCATCGAAGGCGAGGTCGTCGAGGCCGATGCCGAGCTGCTTGCGGACGAAGCTGTTGGCGCCGTCGGAGCCGACCAGATAGCGCGCGCGGATCAAGAACTCCTCACCGGACTCGCGGCGCGCCGTCAGCATCACCGCGCCATCGTCCTGCTGCAGCGCCACGCCCGTGGCCGCAAGGAAAATGTCGGCATGCGGATAGTCGCAGAGCTTGTCGCGCAGCGCCTGCTCGACGTCCGGCTGCACGAAGGTCACGTTCGGAATCCAGCCGAGCGGGAACGGCGGCGGCATCGGGTCGAAGATCTTGATGATCTCGCCGTCGACGCCGAGATAGTGCGAGCCGTTATGCGGGGCGATCGCCTGCTCCATGAAATCGCCGAGCCCGATCGCCTGCAGCACGCGCAGCGCCTCGTGGTCGAGCGTGATCGCGCGCGGCTTGTCGTAGATGTCGGCAACGCGCTCGACGATGGCGACCCTCAAGCCGGATTTCGCGAGCAGGTTGGCGAAGATGGCACCGACCGGCCCGAGGCCGACGATGGCCACGTCATGGATGGGATTATCGGCTGACAATGACATGCTACTTCGCGAGGTAGCTCTCGAGCGTCAGCGGCTTCGGCTTCACCTCGGGTTCGCGGATCGCGACACCTTCGAACGGCGTCGCCTCCTCGAACCAGGCCTGCCGCGCCGGCAACCCCCACGGGAACGAGATCGTGTGGTCGGACGGATCCCAGCCGACCGGCTCGTTCTCGATGTCCATGATCTGATAGTGGGTGTTGAACAGCTCGACGCGATGCCCGTCGGGATCGCGCATGTAGACATACATCGCGTGTCCCGGCCCATGACGCCCGGGGCCGCGTTCAACCGCCGCGCCATAGCCGAGCTCGCCGGCGACATCGCAGGCGTTGAGCAGATGATGAACTTCGGGCGCGAGAAATGCGAAATGATGCAGCCGCGGTCCGGCGCCGTTGAAGAACACGATGTCGTGCGGATTGCCCTTGCGCTGCAGGAACACGCCGCGCAGGTCGAAGGTATCAGCGGGCGCGATGTATTCGCTGAGCCGGAAGCCTGCCGCGGTGTAGAACTCGCACGCCTTGCGCAGCTCCGGCGTCAGCACCTGGTAGTGATCGAGCCGCAGCGCCGAGCCGCCGGCATGGCGGGTGAATTTGGTGATCATGCGCGACTCGACCGGCATGGTCGCGCAGAACTCCAGCGGCGTGCCGGCCGGATCGGTCGCATGCAGGGTGCGGCCCTGATGCGGCACTTCGGCCCAGGCGGCCCGGCATCCCTGCGCCTCGAAGAAGGCCTTGAGCCGGTCGAGGTCACCGTCCTGAAAGACCCGCAGGCCGAGCCGCGCGCAGGCGGTGCTCTCGCCTTTGCGCAACACAAGGCTGTGATGACAGGCCTCCTCGACGCCGCGGAAATAGAGTGCGCCGCCCTCCTCCGCGGTCAGGATCAGCCCGATCACCTTTTCGTAGAACTGCCGGCTCGCCGCAAGATCACGAACGCTCAGGACGACATGGCTGGCTCGCGTAATACGGAACCCGGGATCGTGGTTCGTGATCGGGAGGCTCATGCGCACCTTCTGGTTTTTGCCGTTCGCGGGAACCCGACTCATTGCGAAAAACCCGCGGGGGATCAAGCAGCGCGGCGCGCGGCAAGCTTTGCCGCTCCGTGACCCCGCGTCACGCACTTGTATCGATTTGTTAGCAATGCCCGCCGGTGGAACCGAAGGAGCGGCCCGCCGCGGCACGGTCCGTTCCAATAGTTCATAGTTTGTCAAAGGTTTGCAGAGAATTCTTCGCCACGGCGCCATGGCCAAACCGGGCAGGCAACGTAGTGATGCGTACCCATCTGAGATCATATTTCGCGACCCTGTTCGCCGGCGACCTCGCGGCCTTCGGTGCACCACCGACGGATGAAGCGCTTGCCGGCCACATCCGCGCCGAACAGGTCTCGCTGGTGCTCGGCTATTCCTTCGGCATCATGCTGGCCAATGCCTGCAACGCGATGGTGCTGGCGATTGCGCTGTGGCAATCGCCGGACTGGGCCTTCGCGCTGGTGTGGGCGGCCGCGGTGGGCAGCGCGGCGCTGTTCTTCGGCCTGCAGGCGCGGGCATCGCGCCGCATCGCCAAGCCGCAATTCGTGTCGCGCCGAACCATGTACCGGCTGGTGCGCAATGCGCTGGCGCTCGGGACGGCCTGGGGCGTCGTCCCCGTCGCCTTCTTCGCGAACGCATCGAGCGGCGCCCAGCTCGTCATCACCTGCCTGTGCGCCGGAATGCTGGCCGGCGGCGCCTTCGCGTTCTCCACCATCCCGATCGCCGCGATTGCGTTCACCGCGCCGATCTTCGTCGGCACCGCGATCTGCCTCGGCCGGGACGGCGATTTCGTCTACCTCCTGATGGCCGTGCTGGTCGTGGTCTACGGCTCGGTGCTACTGCGCGGCGTGTTCGTCAACGCGTTCGAGTTCAGGCGGCGGATCATCGCCCAGCACGAGGCCGAACGGACGGTGAGGCAGGATCCGCTGACGCATCTGCCGAACCGCGTCGCCTTCAATGAAGCGCTCAACAGCGCACTGAACCGGCTGGCGCGGTCGGGCGAAGAATTCGCGGTGCTGCTGCTCGATCTCGATCGCTTCAAGGAGGTCAACGACAGGTTCGGCCATCCGGCAGGCGACGAGTTCCTGGTGCAGGTCGCGGCCCGGTTGCAGCGCTGCACGCGCGCGGCCGAACATGTCGCACGGATCGGCGGCGACGAATTCGCCCTGATCATGTCGAATCTGGCAAGGCCCGAGGATGCGCTGGCGATCGCCGAACGGTTCGTCGCGGCCTTTGCCGAGCCGTTCCCGATCGACGGGCTGGAGGTCAACCGCATGGTCAGCATCGGCATCGTGCTGGCGCCCCGAGACGGCAGCACGTCCCACGACCTGCTCAAGCATGTCGACATCGCGCTTTACCGGGCGAAGAAATCCGCGCCCGGTACCATCTGCTTCTTCGAGGCTAGCGACGACCGGTCGGCGCGCGACCGCCGCGCCTTGCAGCGGGATCTCGAGCACGCGATCGAGGCGGACGAGCTGTTTCTGGTCTACCAACCGTTCCTCGACATCCGCAAAGGCCGCGTCACCGGCTTCGAGGCCCTGCTGCGCTGGCAGCATCCGACGCGCGGCCTGATCCCGCCGACCGTCTTCATCCCGATCGCCGAGGAAAGCGGGCTGATCCACCAGCTCGGCGAGTGGGTGATCCGCCACGCTTGCGCGATGCTGTCGCGCTGGCCGGATGACATCCGGATCGCGGTCAATTTCTCCGCGGTCCAGTTCCAGAACGTCGGCATCCTGCAGACGATCGTCGACGCTCTGGCCGAGGCGAACGTCGCGCCGAACCGTCTCGAGATCGAGATCACCGAGTCGATGCTGATCTCGAAATACGGATCGGCGCCCGCGATCCTGCACGCGCTGCTCGAGCTCGGCCTGACGGTCGCGCTCGACGATTTCGGCACCGGCTTCTCGTCGCTGACCTATCTGCGCAAGCTGCCGTTCAGCCGTATCAAGATCGATCAATCCTTCATCCGGGACATGCTGACCCAGCCGGACTGCGCCGCGATCGTCAAATCGGTGATCGGCCTCGCGCAGGAGCTGCAGATCGGCGTCGTGGCCGAAGGCGTCGAAACCGCGGATCAGCTCGAATATCTGCGCCAGACCAGTTGCGATGAGGTCCAGGGCTATCTGATCGGGCGGCCGATGTCAGGCAGCGAGATCTCCGCACTGCTCGATCACGATCCGCAGCACTCGGTGCACGCGGCGTAACGCCGATCGACCGTCCGCGCCGATCGGCTCGTCAGGGCGTGTCCGACCGATGCAGGGTGTCGACCGTGATGGTGCCGCGGGCGCGCGACACGCAGGCGCAGATCTTGCGGCTCTCCCGCTTCTGATGGTCACTGAAGAAGACGTCGCGATGGTCGATCTCGCCGTCGACATCGACCACGTCGAGCGCGCAGACCCCGCATTCACCGCGCCGGCAGTCGTTCATCACCTCATGACCGGCTTCGTTGAGCACGTCCAGCATCGACCGGTCGCGCGGGATGACGAACTCGGTCCCCAGCTCAGTCCCCTCGCCCCTGAGCCGCACGCGGAACGGCTCGGTCGGCAGCAGCCCGCTCGATCCAAAGGTCTCGTAGCGCAAGTCGGAGAGCGGGCGGCCGGATTCCTCCCAGGCGCGCCGCGCCGCGTCCAGCATCCGCATCGGGCCGCAGAACAGTGTCATCGTGTCCTGCGGCAGCGCCGAAAAGACGCGCTCGAGGTCGAGCCGCCTGCCTTCGTCGCCGGCGTGGACGGTGAGGCGGTCGCCGAGCGCACGCTCAAGCGGTTCAAGATAGACCGCATCGCCGCGCGTGCGCACGGCATAGTGCAGCGTCACGCCGGCGTCGCGGCGGGCGAGCGCCTGTGCCGCACCGACGATCGGCGTGATGCCGATGCCGCCCGCGATCAGGCAGAACTGCCGCCGCGTCCAGTCGAGCTGCACCAGCGAGGTCGGCAGCGTGATGTTGAGGCGCACGCCCGGCGCGAGCGACCACATGTAGCGCGAGCCGCCGCGGGAATCCGCTGCGCGCCGAACTGCGATCCGGTAGCCCTGCGGATCGACTTCGCCGACCAGCGAATAGGAGCGGGTCTGCGGCTGGCCTTCGATGGTGACGCCGACATCGATATGGCTGCCGACCGGATAGGGCGCGCCCGTAAAGTTATCCGGCCGCAGCAGGAATTCACGGATGCCGGGCGTGAGGTCGCGCACGGCGAGCAGCGTGGCGGGTGTCCAGGTCTCGATGAATCGCATGGCGTTCTCCGCTCAGCCGGCTGCCGAATTGATCAGCGCCAGCGCCGGCAGCAGATCGAGATGGCTGCGGTTGCGCAGCGCCAGCCGCAGATTGCGTGCCGCAAGCCTTGCGTGCTCGCGCATGATCGCCTCGGCGCGCGCGCCCTCGCGGTTCTCGATGGCGTCGACCACAATGCGATGGTGATCCTGCGCGATCAGCAGGATCTGACGCGCCTCGGGCAACGCCGATTGCGCCATCACGAAGCCGCTCGGCGAGGCGAATGGCAGCGCCGAGGCGCGGTCGATCTGCCGGATCAGCGGCGGGCTGCGCGACAGCTCGGTGAGCAGCGCGTGGAAGCGCGCATTGAGCGCGACATAGGACGAAAAGGCTTCGACCGAAATCGGATCCTGCCGCACCAGGCCGTCGATCTCGTTGAGGCATTCCTTCAGCGGCTCGAGATCGCGCGACGAGACGCCGCGCTCGGCGGCGAAGCGCGCGGCCAGTCCCTCCAGCGTGCCGCGCAGCTCGATCGAATCGAGAATGTCGCGCTCGGAAAATGCCTTGACCATGAAGCCGCCGGAAGGGATCGCCTCCAGCAGGCCTTCCTCCTCCAGCCGGACCAGCGCCATCCGCACCGGCGTGCGCGACACGCCGGTGAACTCGACCGCCTGCAGCTCCGAGATCCGCTCGCCGGGCCGCAGGCCGCCGGAGAGAACGAGGTCGCGCAGCGCAAGCTGCGCCCGCACGGTCTGCGACACTGAACGATCGGTCTCGCGTTCCGCCATGGGCTCGCCCCTCGTCTACTTGGCAGCCTGCAGCTGCTGCGGCGGATTTTCCTTCGCCACCATGCGGTCGATGACGCGCCGTGCCCACATTGCGCCGGCGTCGATGTTGAGATTGTAGAACACCCGGTCCGGATTCTCGTCCATCGCCCGCTGCTGCGCTTCCAGGATGATCTCATCCTCATGGAAGATGCCGGCGACGCCGTCGCGGATTTCGCTAGTCAGCCGCTGCTCGGTAATGCGGTGATTGCGGACGAACGCCCAGAAGTAATGGCAGGTCTTCTCGGTCTCGGGCGTGATCGTGTTCAGCACATAGCCGTTGACGCCCTGCGAACGATCGCCCTCCGGCGCGCCCGAACCGGCCGGCGCGACGCCGACGTCGATGTTGACGGTGCACGGCGCTTCGAAGCGGATGATCTGCCAGCGATCGACCGGGCCCGGCTTCTGCAGCTGCTTGGCCCAGAACGGCGGCGCCTCGATGCCCTTCATCCAGCGCGTTACGGTGACCGTCTTCTCGCCATGGGTGACGTCGAACGGCGCCTCGGCGACCGCATCATTGCCGATGCTCGAGCCGTGCACGAAGGTCTCGTGCGTCAGGTCCATCAGATTGTCGACGACGAGGCGATAGTCGCAATTGACGTGAATGGTCTTGCCGTCGCCGGCCCAGGCCGGATCGTGGTTCCAGTGCATGTCTGGCACCAGCGCCGGGTCGGCAAGCGCGGGATCCCCCATCCAGAGCCAGATGAAGCGGTGGCGCTCGACGACGGGATAGGCGCGGACGCAGGCCGACGGATTGATCGTCTCCTGCGAGGGCATGAAGGTGCAGCGGCCCTGCGCATTGTATTTCAAGCCGTGATAGCCGCAGACCACGGCATCGCCATCGAGCCGGCCCTTGGAGAGCGGCACGAGGCGGTGCCAGCAGGCATCCTCCAGCGCCACCATCTCGCCGTCGCCCTTCCGGTACATCACGACATGCTTTCCGCAGATCGTCCGCGGCAACAGCGCGTGCTTGATCTCGGCATCCCAGCCAGCCGCGTACCATGCGTTCATTGGAAAGGGTTTTGGCACTGGTCCGCCTCTCAGCGTTTATGAATACGCTATGTATACATCGTATTCGCAAAATAGGCAAATATGAGGTATCAAGGTATTTATGTCCGATTTTCAGTATACATAATTGCACCGTGTCGGGAAGACTATCAAGCCGGCGCCGCCTCCAGGGAGAGCTGGCGACAACGTGGTGCAATTTTCCGAGACGATGGGAGAAGCAGCTAGGCCGCGCTGGAGGCGGTCAGCGGATCGAAGGCTGGAATCTGCAAGAGCCTGCGCAATTTGCCGGAGACGCCGGCGCGCTGCCTATGAGTTCGACGCCGCGCGGGTCGAGGCCGACTGGACATCTTTGATGTTGATGACGACGGCGATGCGCTTGATCGTGCCGCTGCGGTAGGCCTGCAGGAACTTGTCGTAGTGCTTGACCGAGATGCAGCCGTTGGAGTCGCCATTCGGTCCGAGCATGTAGCTGTGGACCAAGAGGCCAACGCGCCCGAACGTGTCGCTGCCATCGACCGGGGTCATGCGCAGCGCGGGCACGCCGTGGAACAGCTTCTCGCGCGGCTTCATCTCATAGATGCCGGGCGGCGTCGCGCCGGCGTTGCGGGCATTCACGTGCGCCGGATCGTCGAGCAGATTGCCGAGGCCTGAATGCGCCTCGAACTTGGTGCCGTCGGGCATGTACACGATGCGGCCGGTGATGTCGTAGACCGCCGTCGTGCTGTCATAGCCGAGCTTGCCGAGATCGGGGCTCGGACCGGACAACAATCCGTCATTCGGATCGAGCGAGGCCAGCCGCATCTTGCCCGGCATCATGTCGGCAATCTTCTGCAGGAACGTCCGGTTGTCGCCCTGCTGCACCGGCGCCTGTGGCGGTGGCGGCTGATCGTTACGCGCAAGCAGATTGGCCTCGGCCGGCCGCGACCGCGGCATCGGCACGGTGGACGTCGTCGCTGTGGTCGTGGCGGCGACGGACGCCGTCGCCGCCTGGCTGGTCGGCAGTTCGGTCTGCGTGTCGCGCAGCTGGCCGGACAGCGCGTCCTCGATCTGGCCGAACTCGGAATTGAAATCGCCGCGGCTCGAACGGAACCCGCGGCGCAGTGGATAATAGAGTGAGGCCGAATTGATCGTGGAGCGCGAGCCGAAGCGATCGTCGAAGTTCAGCGAGGCGGTGGTGTTGGCGAGCGCCGGACCGTGAAGCCAAGCGGTGGGGTCGATGCCGACCATCCAGGCTGCAAGGCCGGACGACAGGGCAAGCGCGCTCACGGCAAATGCCGTGCTGCCCACCAGAGACATGCCGCGGCTCGACTTGCGCCGGGCAGGTTTCGTCGTTCGTTGACCCATCAATCCCCAAGTTCGGTGCTCTGGGGCCTGTTACCCGGCCCACCGGGATTCACCGATCACTCATCATATCAGGGAATTAGAGTAAGGCATAATCGAGACAAAGCGCACAACGAGAGGTTTTTTAAACGTTTTTCGGATGGAAAGTGCCAGAGAATCAGCCTTGGGCGGGCTGAATTGACCGAAAATGTCCCGATTCGGGACGATTTCGGCGGCTCAGGCGATCTTTTCTTCCCAGAGAGTGAGCACCGGGACCGGCTTCCCGATGGCGTAACCCTGGGCGTAATCGACCCCGATCTGGCGCAGCTCGTCCAGGATCGCGAGGTTCTCGACAAATTCCGCGACCACCTGCTTCTGCATGATCTTCGCGGTCTTGGTGATCATCTCGACCATCGCCCGATCGACCTTGCTGTTCAGGATCTCCTTCACGAACGAACCGTCGATCTTGATGATGTCGACCGGCAGGTGCTTCAGATAGGCGATCGAGGACATGCCGGTGCCGAAATCGTCGAGCGAGAAGCTGCAGCCGATCTCGCGCAGCCGCGCGATGAACTTCTGCGCCTCGTCGAGGTTCGAGATTGCGCTGGTTTCGGTGATCTCGAAACACACCGATGCCGGCGAAACGTCAAGCTGCGCGAACAGCCCGGCGACGAAGTCGACGAAGTCGCTGTCGCCGATGGTGGCGCCGGACAGGTTGATGGCGTAGCTCGCAATCTTGCGCGGCTGGTGCTTGCGCTCGGCGATGATCTCGAAGGCGCGGCGAACCACCCAGCGGTCGATCAGCGGCATCAGCCCGTAGCGTTCGGCGGCGGGCAGGAAACTGCCGGGCGGCACCAGCGCGCCGCTCTCGTCGCGCAGGCGCAGCAAGAGCTCGCGCCGGTCGTTGCCCTTCAGCACGCCGTTCACCGGGCGGATCTCCTGCTCGTAGAGGCAGAAGCGCCCCTCATCCAGTCCCTTGCGAATGCGATTGACCCAGCTCATCTCGGCAACGCGCACGGCCATGCCGGTGTCGGACGGGCGGTGCTCCTGGACGCGATTGCGTCCCTTGTCCTTGGCAAGGAAACAGGCAACGTCGGCAAGCCGCAACGCGTCCTGCACGCCGGCGCTGTCGGCCAGCCCGACCAGGCCGATGCTCGCGCTGATCCGGAAGCTCGATCCCTCATAAATGAAGTTCGACTGCTCGATCACCGCCCTGACCCGCTCCGCAACGTCGGCAGCGACGTCGTGCGTCGCGGAGCCGTCGTCACGCAGGAGAATGCCGAACTCGTCGCCGCCAAGACGCGCGACGAGGCCGCTGCTGCCGACTTCGGTCGCCAGCAGCCTCGCCACCTGCTTCAGCAACCGGTCGCCCGCCATGTGGCCGCAGGTGTCGTTGACGATCTTGAACTGATCAAGATCGATCAGCATCAGGTCGGCGCCGACGGCCGGCGAGCCCGACATCGCTTTGTGCAGTTCGAACTCGAACTGCCGGCGGTTGGCAAGGCCGGTGAGCGCGTCATGCGAGGCAGCCCGCGCCAATTCCTCGACCAGCCGCCGCTCGGCGGTCATGTCGTGAATGATCATGACGCGGCCGGCCGGTTCTCCGGCATACACGATCGGGGTCTCGACCACCGAGACCGGCACGCTGGAGTGGTCCGGCCGCACCAGGAGCTGCGGCCGGCTTTCGTCGTCGGCGTCGAACGATCCGCGCACCGGCTGTTCGGCAATGTTGAACAGCGACGACAGCGGCCGTCCCGTCACCTCCTGCCCTGCCGCGATGAGCCGCTGCGCGGCGGCGTTCATGTAGTCGACCCGATCGTCCTGCGTCGTCACGATGACGGCATCGCCGATCGACGCCAGCGTGAGCTGGGCGCGCTCCTTCTCGACCGCGAGCGCGGTCTCGGCAAGCCAGCGCCGCCACAGCATCCGCCGCGTATGGACCAGCACGATGCCGGCAAGGCAGGCCGCGATCACGAGGTTGACCAGCAGCAGCAGCGCGGAGACCTGACGCGACGCCTTGCCCAGATGATCGGAGAAATCGACGGCGAGCGTGCTCAGCGCCGCATCAACCGTACCGATCCGTTCGGCCCAATGCCTGATGGTCGCAGCCGACGGATCGTGCAGCGCGACGTCGCTCGCCGCCTCGTTCCGGATTTCAATCAGCTGATCGAGCAGCGCACCCGAATTGCGCCATGCCGTCACCGCGCCGGCCACGTGGTGCATCGTGCGGAAATATTTGAACAGCCAGATCAGGCCGCCGATGTCGTCATCATGATTACCTGCCCTGGCGAAGCCGGCCCTCGCCACCGCGTCATTGTCGCCCGGCGCTTCCAGCGCGCGCCGCGCCGTGCGATCGGCCAGCGGCACCGCGATCGCGGCATCGAACTTCTGCAGATAGATCGGCGCACCGGTGCTGACATAGGTCTGCAGGTAGTGGATGGCGTCCTTCTGCCCCTTCGACCACATGCTTTCGCCGGCCACATAGGCCCTGACCGCGGACATCACCTGCAGGCTGCCCGTCGACAGGCCGCCCAGCAGCAACACGATGGCCAGCAGCGGTCCCACCACCCGCCACAACGACCAGCTTCGAAACGAAAAGAACATGCCCAATGCGCCCCGACCCTGAAATTTATCGGGTAGCCTAGGAATGGTGACTTAACCTCACGTTGCAAAACGCGATGAGTTTGAAACGACTTGGCTGCAGCACAATTGCGTCAAACTTTACGCAACAGCCGCGACGCTCAGGGACGCAGTGTCGGCGACGTGTTCGGCGTCGGCGCCTGCTCCATCTCCGCCTCTTCGGGCAGCTTGTCGGCGTGGACGGCGAGCGGCGTGCCGATCCAGAGCGGATCGTCGTGGTGGTCGCGGCGCGGATTGGTGGTGTTGGGATGGACCAGGATGCTTAGGCTGCCGTGGTTCAGCATCAGCCACGGCACCAGGGTCGGGAACAACTCGGCCGCAAACGCCACCTGATACATCGCCTGATCGTGCGGGCCGACCTTGACGTCGTGCCAGCGTCCGAGCGTGACCAGAAAGCGCTCGCCGATCCAGTTGCGCAGCCGCTCCGCCTCGTCCCGGCTGGCCGCGGGGTCGTAATAGACATGGGCGTGGTAGCTCGCGATCTCGCCGATCATCCGTGGCGCGTCCGTCATCTCACCTCTCCCTCCGCGGCCGGTCACTTGCGCCGCAGCACACTGAACTGGAACGACTGCGTCGCGCCCCAGGGCGTGACGTGCCGGTGCGCCTCATGCGCGATCAACTCGAATGCCGGACCAATGGTCCTGCTGAGCGTCGCGGGGTCATAGCGCTGCACCGGCAGGCCGCTGCACTTCTCCGGGCCATCCAGCGCGAAGGTGCCGATCACGGCGTGCCCGCCTGCTTTGACGCCGCGATGCAGCCGGTCGAGATAAGCTGCACGGTCTGGTTCCTCGACCAGGAAGTGAAACGCCGCGCGATCGTGCCAGATGTCGAAGGTCTGCTGCGGCTGCCAGACCGTTGCGTCACCTACGATCCAGTGCACCGCGTCACCTGCTGCGCCGATCCGCTCCCGCGCGTTCGCCAGTGCCGCTTCAGAGAGATCGAGCAAGGTCACATCATGAAAGCCGCTCGCCAGCAGCGCATCGACAAGTCGCGAAGCTCCGCTGCCGACGTCGACGATCGAGGCGTCGCGGCCGGGCGCAACCGTTTCGATCAGGCGCAGCGATGGCTGCGGATCGGCCTGCGACCAGCTCACCTGTTGCTCTCCCTTGGTCAGATAGACAGTCTGCCAATGCGATTGCCAATCAGAAGCGGTCATGGCGATAGGTCCCGAAAGCGGCAACAACCTGCGTTGCGCCATTAACCATCAGCTAGGCGCGGCGGTCTCTCGCGTCAACCGGCAGCGGCGGGCACGCACGGCGGCGTAGCAGCAAATGCCGCATTTGCTTCGCCGCATTTTCCAACTAACCTGATAGCCGGGTTGAGATCAGGACGTCCGGGGATGGCCAATTTCGGCTGGACACGCGGCAACAAGCCTGCACAAGCGGAGGACGCCGCCAGCGACTTGCGCGGCCTTACCGATCCATTGGCGTTTGTCGCCGCGCTCGACAAGGTGGTCCCGCGCTATCTCGATCTCGCCGACAATGGCGTGCTGGTCTATCCGGCCTGCAAACGCAAGTCCGGCGATCTGCTCGGCGACATCAGTGCGATCTGGGAGCACACGCGGCTTGAAGCGATGCGCTATGTCCCGATGGTGCCGCGGCAGGACATCTCGCTGCTGGTCGATCCGGCCCGCCAGGCGGAGATGATCGATGCTTTCCTGCGCCAGCGCGCGCACGACAAGACCGTCGTCGATTTCACCGGCACCGCGATCGAAGACTACGGGATTGCGATCTACGCTGGCCTGAACTGGCTGAACCATTGCGGCGCGCTCGTGGGCGCCGATCCGCAAAAATTTTCCGGCACGTTGCGGAGCTTCCGCAGAGTCATGGTGGTCGCCCAACAGTGGTGGGCGATCGACGGCGCGGCCGAGCGTTGCCGGCAACTGCTGGAAGCGCGCGAACGGCCACCGCTGGTGTTCTTCCTGATGTGGGCCGAATGCACCAATTTGGCGCGGGAGATCGCGATCGCGGCGGCCGGTCCAAATGCAACCGAGCACACTATCTCGCGGATGCGCGCGGCCGAAGACCCGGAACAGCTGACCTAGGGAGCCGGCGGATCCCGGCCGTCAGGCGACAGGGTTCCCGTCGGCCGACGCTTGCTGCAATTCCTTGGATTTGCGCGAGATCAGGCGGGCCAGTTCGCTCTGCTTGTAGGTCTCGACGAACTTGATGGCGAAGCCGTTCGGCAGATGCCGGACCACCCGCCCGACGCAGGCGCCGATCGCAAGCGGCATGCCGACCGGCGGCTGCGCCTCGGAGGAGACCGCCGCGCCGGACAGCGACATGTCGATGATGAAGCAGCTCTGCATGGTGCCGTCCGCCAGCGTCAACATGGCATGCGGCGCGACGGGAACGAAACGCGGGTTGTTGCGCGCCTCGCGGATGCTCGGATCCTTTTGCTTCTTCTCGATCCAGGTCAGCTTGTCGGCGAACTTCTCACGCATGGCATGCGTCATCTCGAGCTCGAGCAGGAAGCTGCCGCTCATCGTGTCGGTGATGCAGCCCTCGAATTTGCCGAACTCCTCGAAATACGAAGTCAGCCGGTCGCCGACCTTGCCGACGACGGGCACGTCCACGATCATCCGGAACGGCGAGACGCGCGTCGTGCGGCAGGCGAAGGTGCGCAATTTGCCCTGGGCATCGTACCAGTTCGGCAACGTGTAGCTGCCATTGACGGTGATCTTGACCGCGCGTTGCTTGAGAAACTTTTCGACGGACACGACTGAACCTCGCCCGAGGCGATGTGAGTGCACGGAGGTCGGGATTGACCGGCTTCACTGCCGGTCCGGTGGTGGGGAAGTCCGCTACCGACGCGATGGTAGCGGGCAGCTGCGGCACGCATCCCAGCGCGTGGCGGAATGGTCCTGGCGCGCAGGTGCGTACAGCCATACCGTCGAAAAACTAGGAAAAAGTTAAACCGGGACGGAGCGTCGGCGGCGCACTCCATGGCGCAACCGTTTCGCGGCGGTTTATTTTGCGAACCGTACAACTGCCGGGAGAGTTGCCGCCCGGCAATGCAATCGCGCCGTGCTCCAAACCGCCTGCCCCGGCTGTCGGCCGGGTGCTAGCCTTCGCTCGATCGGTCCGGACCCTCATAGGCTCAACATGTCAAACAAATCGCTTGCCGACGGCAAGATCCTGCAGGACGTCGTCGACGGTGTCGGCGTCATCACCTTCAACAATCCCGACAAGCGCAATGCGATGTCGCTGGAGATGTGGGAGGGGCTCGGCGAGGCGCTGACGGCGTTGCGCGACGAGCCGGCTGTCCGCGTCGTGATCCTGGTCGGCGCCGGCGACAAGGCGTTCGTATCGGGCGCCGATATCAGCCAGTTCGAGAAGACAAGGCACAACGCCGAGGCCTCCGAGGAATATTCACGGCGCAGCGCCGCCCAGCGCACCCTGCTCGCCGACTATCCGAAGCCGACCATCGCCTGCATCCGCGGCTTCTGCCTCGGCGGCGGCATGCAGGTCGCGATGCTGACCGATATCCGTATCTCCGGCGCCAGCGGCCAGTTCGGCATTCCCGCGGCCAAGCTCGGCATCGCCTATGGCTATGACGGGCTGCGCCATCTGGTATCGCTGGTCGGCCCGTCCTGGGCGCGGCTGATCATGTATACGGGCATGCGGATCGATTCCGCCGAGGCGCTGCGGATCGGCCTCGTCGATCGCGTGCTGCCGGACAACGAGCTCTGGGACGCGACCATAGAGATCGCGCGCACCATTTCGGGCAACGCGCCGCTGGCGATCAAAGCCGCCAAGATCACCATCGCGCAGGTGCTGAAGGATCCCGCCGATCGCGACATGGCGGCGATCAAGCAGGTCGGCATCGAATGCATGGACAGTGCGGACTTCCGCGAAGGCCGCAACGCTTTCATGGAGAAGCGCAAGCCGCAGTTCAAGGGCCGGTAGCGGCGTCCTCATCCTCACCGGTCATCGCCCGGTTCAACCGGGCGATCCAGTCCGCGGCGGCCCATCGGCTCAAGCACGACCGCCTCTGGAATATCACCCGCATGCGCATGCGCGGGTGATGACGCCGGATGACGATCGCACGATTTCTGAATAATGGAAGAATGCCGCTGATTTGCCCGACGTGTCAAGTCGCCTGGTCGAACGCCGGCCGCCGGCGGCTCCTTTGCATGGGGTTGTTTTCGATATTTTGGCAGTGTGCTCGCGGTTGAACCTGCCCTACTTCTTCTCGCTGACCGGGACCGTGTAGTTCAGGATCAACCGCCCGCCGTCGGGATAGATGGTCTGGCCGGTGATGTAGGAGGCATCGTCGCTGGCAAGGAATGCCACGACGGCAGCGACCTCGCTCGGCTCGCCGCAGCGGCCGGCCGGCGTCCGCGACAGCACGCTGCGCCGCGCATCCTCGGACGAGAAGATCGCCGTCGCCACCATCTCGGTCAGGATCGTGCCGGGTCCGACCGCCACGACGCGAATGCCGTGCGGCGCCAGCGCCACGGCGGCGACCGAGGTGAGCTGCTTCATCGCGCCCTTGGACATCGCATAGGTCGCGAGCGAGGGGATCGCGAGCAGCGCGTTGACCGAGGACATGTTGACGACGACGCCGCCACCGCCCTGCGCGATCATCTGGCGCGCCGCAGCCTGGACGCCGAAGAACGCGCCCTTGAGGTTGATGCCCATCACGTCGTCGAATTCGGCCTCGCTGATGTCGAGGAAGTCGCGGTTGCGCGCGACGCCGGCATTGTTGACCATGACGTCGAGCCGGCCGAACTCCTTCACCGCGGTCGCGACAATGCGATCGACATCGGCGCGCTTGCTGACGTCGGCCTCGACCGCCCGCAACTGATCGATATGTCCGAGTTCCTGGGCGGTGTGGACCAGCCCTGCAGCGTCGACATCCGAGATGACGACCCTGGCGCCGTCGGACAGGAAGCGCGCCGCGCAGGCCTTGCCGATGCCGCGTGCCGCCCCCGTGATGGCGACGACCTTGCCGGAATTCTTCATGGGAGTGCCTCCAGAACAAACTGTTCATGGAGCAATAGCGCATTGCGCGTCGGCAGGGAACGCGGCGGATTCTCCGGGCGAGACCTTACGACTTGATGCGCGCGAGAATCCGGTCGGCCTCGGTACGCCAGTCGGCGCTGCGGGCGAAGTCCGGCGTTCCCCTGGGTCCGAACACGCCCTCATCGGCAAGGTCGGCGATCCAGCCCTGCCGCTCGGCGGTGCCGGAGGCAGACCATGGCGTCAGCCCGGCCTCGCGCACGGTCTCCGCCACCTCGCGCACCTCCTCGGCGCGCCGCCGGCCGTGCTCGATCACCCGCTGAAAGAAATAGGCGCCCTGCTTCTCCCAGTCGATCGACGGAAAGGTCTCCTTGAGCGAGGCGAGCACCGCATCCTCGACGCCATAGGCGCGCGCGGTGGTGAAGCTCTCGATCACCATGGCCTCCAGCCCCTTGATCATGATGCTGCGACACATCTTGACTGCAGAGGAGACCCCAAGCTCGTCGCTTGCGACCTTCGCCGCAAAACCGAGCGCGACCAGCAGCGGCGCCAGCTCCCGCGCGCCTTGGCCGCCGAGCAGCAGCGGCACCCTGATCCGGTACGGCGGCAGAGAAGTCATCACCGCGCCTTCGACATAGCGGCCACCGGCGCCGTCGATGTGCGCCGCCGCGCGCTGCTTGGCGCCGGGCGAGGCCGAGTTGAAATCGAGAAACCAGACCCCGCTCTGGATCCCGGGCGCGCAGGCCGCGGCCACCGGCACCGCCTGGCTCGCCGTCACCGCCGAGATGATGAAATCGGCCCGCGCCGCGAGATCGGCATGGGATTGCGCGAGCTCGACGCCGATCTCGGCCGCGTGTGCGCGCAGCGCCGCGCCCTGCCCGCGGTCAAGCTTGATGTCGTAGGCCGAAACCCTCACGCCCTGCTGGCGCAGATCCTCGGCAAGGATGCGACCGACCTCGCCATAGCCGAGCATGCCGACCTGCCATTGCCGCGGATCGCCGGAGATTGTCATCAGTTCAAGTCCCGTGTTGTGTCGTCGAACAGCTCATCGACCGTGACGCGCCGGGGGATCAACGCCTGCTGGACGCAATAGTCGATCATCAATTCGAGCGGCTTGCGGTTCGCCGCAACGCCGAACGGCAGCAGGTCCGGCATGCTGGGCGGGCCGGCCGCTGCCTTGCCGCGCTTGAGCAGCTCGTACAGGCTCCGCACCACGTCCGGCCGCGACGCCGCAAGCCGCGATGTCACCACCACCAGATGATTGACCGGCACCACGCCGTGCCGCTGATACCACAGGGACGCCTCTCGGGCTGGATCGGCGAACAGCGGCTTGAGCTCCGGATCGCTGGAGGTCTCGCCCAGCACGGCGTCGACCTCGCCGTCCCCCAGCATCTGGACGATTGTCTTGCCTTTCGGCGCGCGCTCGGTGCTGTCGACATATTCCGCAACATGTGGATCCTCGAACGTGACCCAGTTGATCCTGTCGAGGTTCACGCCATGGTCATTGGCAAGGATGCCGCGCATCCATGCCCCGGTCGTGGTCGTGAACGAGCGGATGCCGACCCGCTTGCCTTCGAGATCGGCCGGCTCAAGCGTACCGAGGTCGGCGCGATAGAGCGCATGGCCGTGCTGGAAGCGGCCGACCATCGCCGCCGGCAGCAGCACCAGCGGCTTGCCGTGCGCCCTTGCCATCAGATAGGTCACGATCGCCATCTCGCAGACGTCGAAGGCCTGCTCGCGCACCATCGGCTTGAACGCGGCGTTGGTCGGCGTGAATTCTTTGAAGTCGAGATCGAACAGCTCGGAGCGAAGCTCACCGTTCTTCACCGCCCGGATGTGCGGATGATTGCCGAGCACGGCGCGCAGCCGAAGTTTCTCCATCGCGACAAGCTCCGGACGTTCAGGTCACCACTCGGCCCGGATTCGCGCCCGGGATCTTGCGGGGCGCCCCTTCGTCGAGCGGCGCGGCCTGCAACGCGGCAACGGTGGCGCGCACCAGTTCCTCGATGGCGTGGCCGGCATCGGAGCCGTCGGCGCTGCCGCGCGACAGGCGCGAGACGCGCTCCGGCGTCACCAGCGTGTAGTAGAGCGCGCCGAGCAGGAAGTGGCTGCGCCAGACCAGATCGGTACGCGGAATATGCGGCAGGCTTTCATGAATCGCGTCGATGAAGGCATGACTGGTGTCGTCGAAGGTCTGCGCGATGATCTTGCGCACGACCTCATTGCCCTCGGCCGACATGATCGCGCGCAATCGCGTGAACCGCGTTCCGCCGCCGGCAAGATCGCTGCCGGACGTAAAGGCCGGCAACACATAGGCGCGCACGATCGCCTCCAGCCGGTCCTGCAGATCGCGCACCCGCCGCGCCGCCGCCAACAGCTCGGAGCGCCGGCGGTTCATCGGGCCGCAATGGCGCCGATAGATTTCCAGCAGCAGGCCGTCCTTGGTCCTGAAATGATAGGTCACGCTGCCCGGATTGGCGCCGGCGGCCTGCGCGATGTCGCGTACCGAGACGGCGTTGAAGCCGTAGGTCGAGAACAATTCCTCCGCCGCGGCGAGGATCGCCTCGCGCATGTTCGGCTTGCGGGCGCTGGCGGCCTTCACGTCAGACCTGGCAGGTTTGCGGACCATATTTGTACTATCGTCCAAATAATCCGGTCGCGTCAACAACGCCGCGCGGCACCCATCCGTCAGGATAGTTTGACGTCAGGCTCTGCCCGACCGCGCGCGGCGGCCTCGAGCAGGAACGTCCTGCCACGCTCGGGATCGGCCGCACGCTGCGCCTCATCCATGTCCTGCCAGGCCGAAGTGACCAGCACGCGCGAGAAGTCGCGGCCGACGAATGCCGGGCAGCTCGATTGCCTCGCGGGTACGCGCAGCGAACGCAGATGCCGGCCGGCGGGATCGTAAACGTCGACGCGACCGCCACCCCAGCGCGCGTTCCAGATCAGGCCGTCGGCATCGACGATCGCGCCGTCGAGGCCGCCGCTGCCTTGATGCCTGATCAATTCGATGGGTTCACCGGTCGGCAGTCCTGTTGATGGATCGAGCGGCACGCGATGCAGCACATTGGTTGCGGTATCGGCGAAATAGCCGATGTCGCCCGCGGGCGAAAAGCAGATCGCATTCGGGATGGTGATCCCGGGATAGAGTCGCACGATGCGGCCCCGGTGCAGCGCATAGATCGCGCCGGCACCCTGCTCGGCATGGCGCCCCATGGTGCCGAGCCAGAACGTGCCCGACGGATGCACACGCGCGTCGTTGGAGCGCGTCAGCGGATTGTCGGCCTCCAGCGCAGCGAACAGCTCCAGGCGGCCGTCTGCAACGTGCCGTACATAAAGTCCATCTTCGGCAAGGATCAGCTGCCGCTCGCCGTCGATCCGCGCCAATGCACTCGCCATTTTCGGCAATCCGTGGATGACGGTGCGGCCACCTGCAAATCGATGCTCGAACAGGCGGCGCTCGCGGATATCGAACCACCAGGCGGTGTCGGTCGCCGCATCATAGGTCGGGCCTTCGCCGAGATGGCAACGCTCCGCCGACAGCACCGATGTCGGCACCTCTTCCATCAGCGGCTCGGCGGCACGGTCGGTCATGGCGTCACTCACGCGGTTGAGAAGCGGTAGACGATGCTGCGCCGATAGAGCTGTCCTGGATCGAGCCGCGCCGACGGGAAGTCGGGCCGGTTCGGCGTATCCGGCCAGGCATGCGGCTCGAGACAGAGCGCGTCGGATTGCCGGTACAGACGATCGCCCTTGCCGGCGGTCGAGCCGTCGAGGAAATTGCCGGTATAGAACTGCAGTCCCGGCTGATCGGTGAACAGCTCCATCACGCGGCCGCTGTGCGGCGCCTCGAGGCGCGCAGCAAGGCAAAGGCCCGCCCCCTTGGCCAGACAGAAATTGTGGTCATAGCCGCGCCCGAGCCGCAGCTGCTCGTCATTCATCCTGATCCGCGCGCCGATGGCTGTAGGCTTGCGGAAGTCGAACGGCGTGCCGTCGACCGGCCGCGGCGGTTCGTGGAGCGGCATCGCCGTGGCATCCACCGCGAGGAAATGGTCGGAGACGATCGTCAGCCGGTGATCGAGGATCTGCATGCCCGAGCGCGCGCCCTCGAGATTGAAGAAACTATGATTGGTGAGATTGAGGCATGTCGGCCGGTCGGTCGTCGCCTCGTAGGTGACCGAGAGCTCCATCGGACTGCGCACGCGATAGGTCACGCGCGCCGCGAGATTGCCCGGATAGCCCTCCTCGCCATGCGGGCTCTCGCGCTCCAGCACCAGTGTCGGTCCCGGATCATCCGATAGTTCGACGATCCGCCACAGCTTGCGATCAAAGCCCTGCAGGCCGCCGTGCAGCGCGTTGGGACCGTTGTTGGCGTCAAGCTGCACGGTCTCGCCATCGAGCAAGAAGCGCGCACCGGCGATCCGGTTGGCATAGCGCCCGATCGTCGCGCCGAAGAATTTGCGCTGTGCGAGATAGCCGTCGAGCTCATCGTGGCCAAGCACGATGTCGTCGCAATGCCCGTCACGATCCGGCGCAAGCAGCGCCTGCAGCGTGGCGCCGAACGGAAGGATGGCGGCCTCAAAACCATGTTCGCCGCGCAAGATCACGCGCTCGACCACGGTGCCGTCGTGCAATTTGCCGAAGGGAGCGCGACCAATGCTGGCTGATGTCATTGTCAGTCCTCGAACGCCTCGACCAGGCGCCGTCGCCCGAGCATGAAGCTATCGGCGACAAGCCGCAAGGGCGCGAGGTCGACATCGGATTTTCCTTCCGAGGTCAGCGCGACGAAGCGGCGGTACAGCGCGGGATATTCCTCATCCGGCGCATCGACCACCAGCCTGCCGCCATCGCGCAGTTGCCTTCCACCTTTCGACAGCGTCACGGGCCCGGCCTCGGTTTCGCACAGGATGTCCCAGCTCGGCGATCCGGTCTGGCGGAAATCGAATTCGGCGTGAATTGGCAAGCCGCCCGCGTCGGAGAGTTCGATCTCTGCCGCAATCGGCGCCTCCCGATTGGACGGAAAGTCCAACGCCGCGCTCCTGATAAAGACCGCACGCGGCAGGATCTCGGTCAGGATCGACAGCGCGTTGATGCCGGGATCGAACACGCCGAAGCCACCCGCCTCGAAGATCCAGGCCTGGCCTGGGTGCCAGACGCGCACGTCTTCCTTCCAGATGATGGTGACCTTGTTGATGGTGCGTCTCGCGAGCAATTGCCGCGCAGGACCGACCGCGGCCGCATAGCGTGAATGCCATGTGGCAAACAATGTCCGACCCGCCTCCTGCGCGGCCGCGATCAGCGGCTTGAGTTCGCTTAACGTCGTGCCCGGCGGCTTCTCCAGCAGCACGTGCTTGCCCGAGGCGAGCGCGGCGGCGGCCTGCGCGTGGCGCATCTGCGGTGGCGTACACAGCGCGACCGCGTCGATCTCCGGCCCGTCGCGCAACAACTCCTGCAAATCACGGAAATGCGGCAGGCCGGGCGGGGTCTTGACGGGATCGGCCACCGCAACGAGAGCCACGCCTGACGTCTTCGCGATCGCAGGCACGTGCTGCCGGCACGCGATCTCGCCATAGCCGACGATGGCGATGCGAAGCAGGTCACTCATGGCCGTCCTCGCGTTGCTGTCCACCTGGCCGGCTGAAGTCGCCAGGCAGAATCATAAGCCAGCGCCGAATACCAACGGCATGATGTGATTTTGGTTGCGGACACGCAAGTCCACGACGTTCTGTTGCGCGCCTCGCGGCCGGGGTATCGGCTTTGACCAATCAAGGCCGATGCTCCGGATTCCGGCCTTGACGGGCTTTGTTCGCGCGGACCGGTCGCCACCTCGCCCAAAGCCGCGCTAGCGCGCGGCCTCAAACCCGCCGAGCACTGCCGTCAGATTGGCGCCGAGGATGTCGGAGAGATAGCCGCCCTCCTGCACCAGCACCGTCGGCAGTCCGAATCGGGCCAGTCCCTCGCCGATACGACGGAAGCCGTCGGTGGTGACGGCGAGACCGGCGAGCGGGTCCTTCTCGGAGGCGTCGAGACCGAGCGCGACCACGAGCGCGGTCGGGGCGAAGGAGCGGATCGCCTTCTCCGCCACCGCGAGCGCCTTCATGTAGTCGTCGTCACCGGTGCCCTTGGCGAGGGGAATGTTGAGATTGGTGCCGAAGCCACCTGCGGCGCCGCGCTCATGCGCATAGCCCCAGACGAAGGGGTAGAAGAACGACGGATCGGCGTGGATCGAGACGGTGAAGACATCCGGCCGCTCGTAGAAGATGCCCTGCGTGCCGTTGCCGTGATGCACGTCGACGTCGAGGATCGCGACGCGCTCATGCTTCTGGCGCAGATGCTCGGCCGCGATCGCGCTGTTGTTGAGGAAGCAGAAGCCGCCGGCGAGGTCGCGATAGGCGTGGTGACCGGGCGGGCGGCAAAGCGCGTAGACGGCGTCCTCGCCGTCGAGCACCATCTGCGCGGCGGTGACCGCCACGTCGCTCGCGGCGCAGGCGCCGGCCCAGGTGCCGGGACCGATCGGGGCTGCGGTGTCCATCGTGTGCCAGCCGAGCTTGCCGACGATATGAGCAGGGTACGTGCCGGCATTGCGCACCGGGTGGATGTTCGCGATCATCTCCGGTCCGGCATTGCCGAGCGCCGACCATTCGTCCCAGGCGTCCGCGAGAAAGCTCAGATATTCCGGACTGTGCACGCGCGCCCGTGGCCCCTGCCCGAACTTGGTCGGCTCGATCAGCGTGTGCTTGCCGGCCTTCAGGCCCGCCAGCAGGCGGTCGGCGCGTTCGGGCTGTTCGGTGGTACGCTGGACCACACCGCGGACAAGGAAGAATTGCGGATCATGGCTGCGGTGCAGATCACTGTAGACGGCCTTCACGGGGACACTCCTGTTGGATCGGCGGCTGAGCTGGACAGAGCGAGGGCAATGTGCCGCACGCAAGCTCTGGCCTGCGCGTTGTACACTATCAGCGACGGCGACGATCTGAAACCGAGCGCGATTTCATGCTATGCCCGCATGCAGCGCAATGATTGAAAGACGCAGGACGCGAAGTCCGGCCATGGCCAGCGGCAAGACGCAGACAGAGGAAGCGGCAACGGGGCGGCGCGGGCGGCCGCGTTCCGCCGCGACCACGGCCGCGATCCTGGAAGGCGCCTATCAACTGATGGCGACGACCGGCCTCGCCGCGACCACCATCGACGCGATCGCCAGGCATTCCAACGTCTCGAAGATGACGATCTACAAATGGTGGCCGTCGCGCGAAGCCTTGCTGATCGATGCCTTCCTCGACCAGGCCTCGCGGGCCGTGCCGCTGCCCGAAACCGGCAGTCCGGTGGCCCGCATCCGCCGCCACGTTGCAACCTATGTCGAGGCGTTGCAGGGCGAGTTCGGCCGCGTGCAGCTTGCCGTGATCTCGGAATGCATCTCGAAGACCAGCACGGCAGAACTGTTCTACGAGCGTTACCTCGGCCTGCGCCGCAGCAAGATGCTGGAGATCATCGCCGCCGGCCAGAAGGACGGCAGCATCGGCGCACCGGGCGTACCCGGCGATATTTATGACGCAATCTACGGCAGCCTGTTCTACCGCTACGTCTTCGGCATCAAGCCGCTGACGCCGGCCTACGCCCGCAATCTCGTCAATCTGGTGCTGCGGCCGCGCACGGACGCTTGACTATCAAGCAGAGCGTTGGCGCTGACGGCGGAACCAGACCCAGGTCTCGCGCGTGACGGCCCGGTAACTGCTGCCGCGATACACGATGTGGCCATCGACGATAGCGTTCAGCTTCGGCAGCGCATGGAACGGCACCGTGGGATAGGCGTGGTGCTCGACATGGTAAGGCATGTTCCAGGCGAACCATTTCATGATCCTGCTGGTCATCGTTGTGCGCGTGTTCTCGAACGCGCTCCGCGTCCGCTCGCAGCCGGTGTGCTCGGCATAGAGATAGGGGCGCAGGATGAGCTGACCGGCCAGGAGCGGCACGATCCACACCCACAGCAGGATCGCACTGTGCAGCGCGAACGAGGCCGCGAGCAACAGCAGATAGCCCGCGAGATAGAGCCGCGCCTCCAGCACGATCGAGGCGCGCTTGTGCTCCGGAATCCACGGCACGACCACCTTTCCGGTGAGTGCATGCCAAAACATCAGGCGGATGCGAACCAACACCTGCAGCAGTCCCGAATAGGCGATCGCCAGCTGGGTGTCCGACGCGGGCTTGGGGCCGACGATCAGCTCCGGGTCTTTCTCCGGATCCTGCGTGTAGCGATGATGGTCCCAGTGGAACAGGCAGTAATACTGGTAGGGCAGTCCGATCATGAAGGCGGACAGATTGCCTACGACAAGATTGAGCGCTGGACTGCGGAACGCCGTCTTGTGCGCGGTCTCATGCACCACCATGAACAGGAATGCGACGAAGTAGCCCTGCACGGCAATCAGCGGCAGCGCCCATGGCAGACCGTAGCGCGATGAGACCAGGGAGATCAGCGCGCCGACGATGACGATCATCCCGTAATGGCTTGCCGCGCGCACCGCGCCGGCAAGGTTCGACTTGGTCGACAAATCGCGCAAGGTCAGCGGGCTGAGCGGCTTCAGGCGGGGTCCGGCGTCACTGGTCTCTGCGGTGCTCATGGTCGTCTCACCTGTCAGCGTTGCAGCAGCGCCGAGATTTCGGCGTTGATGAAGGCGCGGTCTTCGGCGTTGTTGGTGGGATTTCCGGCCCGGTGCCCGTGGATCGACGGAATCGCATGCAGCGCGGCCGAGCGCGCGTTGACCAGGCGGCCGAGTTCAGCCTCGTTGTCGCGCGGGTCGAAATAGCGATCGGTACGCCCTGGCATCAGCAGGACATGCGCCTTGATCGCGGCCAGCGCCCGGTCGAAGTCGCCGCCGAATTGATCGCAACGGCTGATATCGCCGGCCTGCCAGATCGCGATCTGCGCCATCAGATCATTCGCATCGCGCCGCGCGAAGGCACCGTCCCAGGATCCCGCGAGGTAGTCTTCCAGCGAGTTGAAGCCGGCCGCGCGCCAGACTTCCTCGCGATAGAACTCATGCGACATCGCCCAGCCGGCGTAGACGCGCCCCATCGCACGAAGGCCCGCCGCGGGCTTGCTGACGAAGCGGCCGTCCCGGTAGGCCGGGTCGGCGGTCAGCGCGGCCTTCACACCTTCGAGGAACAAATGATTATACGGCGAGCACCGCGCGCTGCCGCAGACCACGGCCGCGCGCTCGACCATGTCGGGATACCGCGCGGCCCAGTGATAGGCCTGCATGCCGCCCATCGACCAACCATAGACCAGCGCGAGCCTGGTCACGCCGAACCGCTCGACCAGCAGCCGCCGCTGGATCGCGACCGCGTCATGATAGGTGAAGGCAGGAAACGGCGCGCCGCCGAGCACCTCGACCGAATTCGACGGCGAGGAAGACAGGCCATTGCCGAACAGATTCGCGATGACGATGAAGTAGCGCTCGGGATCGAGCGCGCCGCCCGGCTGTACCAGCCATTCGATGTCGGTGTGCTGTGCGGCGAACGACGTCGGATAGAGGATGACGTTGTCCCGCGCCGCATTCAGCGTGCCATAGGTCTTGTAGGCGAGCCTCAGTTGCGGAAACACGGCACCGCCCTGCAGCGTCACATCGCCTGCCTCGAACACCTCATAGTCGCGCGGCGTGGTCATCAGCATTCGACCTCGAGCAGCCGGGCGCAACGCTGCGCCCTTAATAACTGTACTATTGGTACACTAAATGCGAAACCCTGGCAATAGCGGCGAAGGTGGAATGACACCGGGCCGATCCATTCAAAATCGGTATGGATCAATACCCGTTTCGGCTTGGACCCATTGTCGTCATCTCTCTAGGACAGACCCTGAGGAAATTTTCGAGGAGGCGCTAATGAGCGCAATTGTGTCCGCCGCAGACACGCGGCGATCCCGCGTCCGGCTCTTGATCGTGACGATGTTGTTTCTCGTCACCACCGTGAACTATGCCGATCGCGCCACGCTCTCGATCGCCGGCCCCGCCCTTTCCAAGGAACTGCATCTCGATCCCGTCGCGATGGGCTACGTGTTCTCGGCGTTCGGCTGGTCCTATGTGGTCGCCCAGGTGCCGTGCGGCTGGCTGCTCGACCGCTTCGGCTCCAAATGGGTCTATGCGCTCAGCATCATCGTCTGGTCGATCTTCACCGCGATGCAGGGCCTGGTCGGATTCCTGTCCGCGGGCGCGGCCGTGGTCCTGTTGTTCGCCCTGCGCTTCCTGGTCGGCATCGCCGAGGCGCCGTCATTCCCGGCCAATGCCCGCATCGTCGCCTCCTGGTTCCCCGGCAATGAACGCGGTACCGCCTCGGCCTTCTTCAATTCGGGGCAGTATTTCGCCACCGTGATCTTCGCGCCGCTGATGGGCTGGATCGCCCATGAGTATGGCTGGCGCCATGTGTTCTACGTGATGGGTGCGCTCGGCATCGTCATGGGCATTGCCTGGATCAAGACCATCTACGAGCCGAAGGAGCACCCCGCGATCAACGAGGCCGAGTTCGACTACATCAAGCAGGGCGGCGCGCTGGTCGACATGGACGCGGCGAAGGCCGGCAAGACCCAGGACAGCGGCCCCAGCTGGGACCACATCCGCCAATTGCTCGCCAACCGCATGATGCTCGGCGTCTATATTGGCCAATACTGCATCAACACCCTGACCTATTTCTTCCTGACCTGGTTCCCGGTCTATCTGGTGAAGGAGCGCGGGCTCTCGATCCTGCAGGCCGGCTTCGTCGCGACCTTGCCGGCGCTGTGCGGCTTCATCGGCGGCGTGCTCGGCGGCGTGATCTCGGACTATATCCTGTGCCGCACCGGCTCGCTGACCATAGCGCGCAAGATCCCGATCGTCGGCGGCATGCTGCTGTCGATGTCGATCATCGCCTGCAACTATGTCGACGGCCAGGCACTGGTGGTCGGCTTCATGGCGCTCGCCTTCTTCGGCAAGGGCATCGGCGCGCTCGGCTGGGCGGTCGTCTCCGACACCTCGCCGAAGGAAGCCGGCGGCGTCTCCGGCGGCTTGTTCAACACCTTCGGTAACCTGTCCTCGATCACGACGCCGATCGTCATCGGCTACATTCTGGCCGCCACCGGCTCGTTCAACGGCGCGCTGGTGTTCGTCGGTGCCAACGCGCTGGTCGCGGCGATCGCCTATCTGTTCATCGTCGGCGAGATCAAGCGGGTGCAGCTGAAGGCTGCGTGAACGCGCTTCACCTCTCCCCGCCCTTCTGCGGGGAGAGGGAGCAGAAAACCAAACAGCGGCTTCGGCCGCCGTCTTTGTCTGCTTTTTTGTCTGCTTGTTTGTCTTCTTGGCCAGTGGGAGGCATCGATGCTAGAACGTACAAATCCCCGCGCGATCAATTCCGGGCTTGCATCGATGTTCGACCTGAGCCAGCTCCGCTGCTTTGTCACGGTGGCCGAAGAATTGCACTTCGGCCGCGCCGCGACGCGGCTCAACATGACGCAGCCGCCGCTGAGCCGGCAGATCCAGGTGCTCGAGCACATCATCGACGCGCCGCTGCTGGAACGCACCAGCCGCTCGGTGCGGCTGACGCCGGCGGGACGCAGCTTCCTGCCCGAGGCGCGGCGCATCCTCAAGCTCGCGGAATCCGCCTCGCAGGTCGCCCGCCGCATCGCGCTCGGCAAGACCGGCTCGCTCAAGATCGGCTTCACCGCGGCGGCCGCCTACGGCTTCCTGCCCGACCTGATCGCGGCCTGCCGCTCACGGCTGCCGGAGGTCGATTTTTCGCTGAAGGAGATGGTCTCCGGCGATCAGTTCGAGGCGCTCACCACCGGGCAGATCGATGCCGGCCTGCTGCGTCCGCCGATCGCGCGGCCGGAATTCGCCAGCCGGCGCGTCGTGGCCGAGCCGCTGCTCGCCGCGATCCCGAAGAAGCATCCGCTGGCCGCGGCCGAGACCGTGAGCATTAAGGATTTCGACGACCAGCCCTTCGTGATGTATTCGCCCTACGAGGCGCGCTACTTCCACGATCTCTTGGTGTCGATGTTCACGCGCGCCGACGTGCTGCCGCGCTATGTGCAGCATCTCAGCCAGATCCATTCGATCCTCGCTATGGTGCGCGCCGGGCTTGGCGTAGCGATCGTGCCGGAAGCGGCCGCCAGCCTGAAGATCGCGGACGTCAAGTTGAAGCCGCTGAAGCTGCGATCGCCCGTGCCGGTCGAGCTGTTCATGGTATGGCGGCGCGATCACGAGAACCAGTTGCTGCCGTCGCTGATCGAGATCGCGACCGAAATCGCAGCGCCGCATCTGCGCGGCGATTGATGCAGAGTTAGCATCGCTCGATACCGCGTTTGGCTTGGACGCGCATCGAACCATTCCCTAGAAATTCCGCCATGGACGCGCGCTGCTCGCGCATCCCGTTCCCAGAAACATTCAAGGAGTGGCGCCATGAGCAAGATGACCCCTCAGGAGATGGCCGCTAGAATCGGTGGCGGCCTCCTGTCCTTCCCCGTGACCCCGTTCAACGCGGACTATTCGTTCGACGAGGCGACCTATCGCGCCAACATGGACTGGCTGTGCGGCTATGACGTCGCCGGCCTGTTCGCCGCCGGCGGCACCGGCGAGTTCTTCTCGCTGACGCCGAGTGAAGTTCCCCACGTCGTGAAGATCGCGGTCGACGAGACCAAGGGCCGCGTTCCCGTGCTGGCCGGCACCGGCTACGGCACCGCGATCGCGCGCGAGATCGCGGTTGGCGCCGAGAAGGCCGGCGCCGACGGCCTGCTGCTGCTGCCGCCCTATCTCACGCATGCCGAGCAGGACGGCCTCGCTGCCCATGTCGAGGCGGTGTGCGCATCGGTTAAGATCGGCGTCATCGTCTACAACCGCGACAATGCGATCCTGCAGCCTGATACGCTGGCGCGCCTCTGCGAGCGCTGCCCGAACCTCGTCGGCTACAAGGACGGCATCGGCGATATCGAGCTGATGACCCGTGTCTACACCCGGCTCGGCGACCGCCTGACTTATATCGGCGGCCTGCCGACCGCGGAGACCTTTGCCCTGCCCTATCTCGACATGGGCGTGACCACCTATTCGTCGGCGGTGTTCAACTTCGTGCCCGAATTCGCCACCAAATTCTACGCCGCGGTGCGCCGGCGCGATCATCAGACCATCCATGCAGGCCTGAAGGATTTCATCCTGCCGCTGATCGCGATACGCAACCGCAAGAAGGGTTATGCGGTGTCGATTATCAAGGCCGGCATGAAGGTGATCGGCCGCTACTCCGGCCCGGTGCGGCCGCCGCTGACCGATCTTACCGAGCAGGAGATCGCCGAGCTCGCGGCGCTGGTCGCCAAGCTGCCGCAGGCCGCCGCGCAGCAGGCGGCGGAATAAGCCGAACGGCCAGGAAAACAGCAAAGGACGAAGGGGAGGAGCAGATGATCCAGGACACGATCCGCACCGGCTTTGCCGGGGCACCCGTTGTCACGGCGATGGAGGTGATCCCGGTCGCCGGCCGCGACGGCATGCTCCTCAATCTGAGCGGCGCGCATGCGCCGTTCTTCACCCGCAACCTCGTTATCCTCACCGACAACTCCGGCCACACCGGCGTCGGCGAGGTGCCGGGCGGCGAGAAGATCAAGAAGACGCTCGAGGACGCAAGCGACCTCGTCGTCGGCCAGACCATCGGCGCCTGCAACAACATCCTGGCCTCGATGCGCCAGGCCTTCGCCGATCGCGACGCCGGCGGCCGCGGCAAGCAGACGTTTGACCTCCGCGTCACCATCCATGCTGTGACCGCGGTCGAATCCGCGCTGCTCGATCTGCTCGGCCAGCATCTCAATCTCCCGGTCGCAGCGCTGCTCGGCGAAGGCCAGCAGCGCGCCAGCGTCGAGACGCTCGGCTATCTCTTCTTTGTCGGCGATCGCAGGAAGACCAACCTGCCTTACGTCGAGGGCGAGACCGGCAAGCCCGACTGGTTCGATCTGCGCCATCAGGTGGCAATGACGCCGGAGGCGATCGTGCGGCTCGCCGAGGCGACGCAGGCGCATTACGGCTTTGCCGATTTCAAGCTCAAGGGCGGCGTGCTCACGGGCGAAGAGGAGATCGAGGCCGTCACCGCAATTGCAAAACGCTTTCCGAAGGCGCGTGTCACGCTCGACCCGAACGGCGCATGGTCGCTCGACGAGGCGATCCGGCTGTGCAGCAACATGCATGGCGTGCTCGCCTATGCTGAGGATCCATGCGGGGCCGAGGCCGGCTTCTCCGGCCGCGAGATCATGGCCGAGTTCCGCCGCGCCACCGGGCTGCCGACCGCGACCAACATGATCGCGACCGATTGGCGCCAGCTCTCGCACGCGCTGCGGCTTGGCGCGGTCGACATTCCACTCGCCGACCCGCATTTCTGGACCATGCAGGGCTCGGTGCGGGTGGCGCAGACCTGCCACGACAACGGCCTGACCTGGGGCTCGCACTCCAACAACCATTTCGACATATCGCTGGCGATGTTCACCCATGTCGGCGCCGCCGCGCCCGGCAAGGTGACCGCGATCGACACCCACTGGATCTGGCAGGACGGCCAGGCGTTGACGCGCCAGCCGCTGCAGATCAAGGGCGGCAAGATCGCTATCCCGGATCGGCCGGGCCTCGGCATCGAGCTCGATCGCGGTGCCATCGAGGCCGCGAACGCGCTATACAAGCAGCATGGTCTCGGCGCCCGCGACGACGCGCTGGCCATGCAGTTCCTGATCCAGGGGTGGACCTTCGACGACAAGCGTCCCTGCCTCGTGCGCTAACAAGAAAGGTTGGAAACATGACCGCTCACCAGAAGAACTTCATCGCCGGCGAATGGGTCGACGGAACAGGCATCACGCGGGACATCAACCCCTCCAACACGACCGATGTCGTCGGCGAATACGCCAAGGCCGACAAGGCGCAGACCGAAAAGGCGATCGCCGCGGCGAAGGCCGCCTTCCCGGCCTGGGCGCGCTCGACGCCGCAGGAGCGCTTCGACGCGCTGACCAGGATCTCGGTCGAAATCCTCGCCCGCAAGGAAGAGCTCGGCCGCCTGCTCGCCCGCGAGGAGGGCAAGACGCTGCCGGAAGGCATCGGCGAGGTGGCGCGCGCCGGGCAGATCTTTGCGTTCTTTGCCGGCGAAGCGCTGCGGCTGATGGGCGAGAAGGGCGCATCGGTGCGCCCCGGCCTCGACGTCGAGATCACCCGCGAGCCGGTCGGCGTTGTCGGCATGATCACGCCGTGGAATTTCCCGATCGCGATCCCGGCGTGGAAGATCGCGCCGGCGCTGTGTTACGGCAACGCCGTGGTGTTCAAGCCGGCCGAGCTGGTGCCGGGCTCCGCCCATGCACTGTCCGAGATCATCGCGCGTTCCGGCATTCCGGCGGGGGTCTTCAACCTCGTGGTCGGCTCGGGCTCGGTGGTCGGCCAGACCCTGCTCGATCATCCCGACGTTGCCGCGATCTCGTTCACCGGCTCGGTGCAGACCGGCCGCAAGATCGCGCAGGCCTGCGTGCTCTCCAACCCCATGAAGAAGTTCCAGCTCGAGATGGGCGGCAAGAACCCGCTGGTCGTGCTCGACGACGCCGACGTGAAGGTCGCGGTCGAGGTCGCCGTCAACGGCGCCTATTTCTCGACCGGCCAGCGCTGCACGGCGTCCTCGCGCCTGATCGTCACCGCGGGAATTCACGACCGCTTCGTCGCCGCGATGACCGAGCGCATGAAGGGACTTTCGGTGGACGACGCGCTGAAGAGCGGCGTACATGTCGGCCCGGTCGTCGACCAGAGCCAGCTCGACCAGGACCTGCGCTACATCAAGATCGGTCAGGATGAAGGCGCCCGCCTGCACTGGGGCGGCGAATTGTTGAACCGCGAGACGCCCGGCTTCTATCTGCAGCCGGCGCTGTTCACCGAGGCGACCAACCAGATGCGGATCGCCCGCGAGGAGATCTTTGGTCCGGTCGCCTGCGTGATCCGCGCCAAGGATTATGAAGAGGCGCTGGCGATCTCCAACGACACCGAGTTCGGCCTTGCCTCGGGCATCTGCACGTCAAGCCTGAAATACGCCTCGCACTACAAGCGCAACAGCGAGGCCGGCATGGTGATGGTCAACCTGCCGACCGCCGGCGTCGACTACCACGTCCCGTTCGGCGGCCGCAAAGGCTCAAGCTACGGCGCACGCGAACAGGGTGCCTATGCCCGCGAGTTCTACACCACGGTGAAGACGGCTTACACCTTCCCGGGCTGAAGCGGTTGAAACGAGTTGCAGCCGCGCAAGCGCTGCCCCCTCTCCCGCAAGCGGGAGAGGTGAAGAGTCAGGAGAAGCCACATGGACCAGTCGATCGGCGCGCAGGAGCAGCCCCGCTACATCAAGCTCAACGAGCGCGACAATGTCGCGATCGTCGTGAATGATTTCGGCCTGCCGGCCGGCTCCCGCTTCGCCTCGGGCCTGACGCTGCGCGCTTTCGTGCCGCAAGGCCACAAGACCGCGCTGGAAGACATCGCCGAGGGCGCCCCGATCATCCGCTATGGCGAAGTGATCGGCACGGCGCTGTCGCCGATCCTGGCCGGTGAGTGGGTCGACGAGGCCCGTATCCGCATGCCCGAGGCGCCACCGCTCGATCAGCTCGAGATCGCGACCGCGGTGCCGCCCGCGCTGCCGCCGCTCGAAGGCTTCACCTTCGAGGGCTATCGCAATCCCGACGGCTCGGTCGGCACCAAGAACATCCTCGGCATCTCCTCCTCCGTGCAATGCGTCAAGGGCACGATGGAATATGCCGTGAAGCGCATCCGCGCCGAGCTCTTGCCGAAATATCCCAATGTCGACGACGTCGTGCCGTTGACGCACGCCTATGGCTGCGGCGTCGCGATCACCGCACCCGACGCCGTGGTGCCGATCCGCACCCTGCAGAATCTCGCGCTCAATCCGAACTTCGGCGGCGAGATCCTCGTCGTCGGCCTCGGCTGCGAGAAGCTCGCGCCGGAACGGCTGGTGCCGGAGGGCGTCGGCGATGCCATCGTGCGGATGCAGGACGAAGCGTTTGACGGCTTCGGCGCCATCGTCGACGCCATCATGACCCAGGCCGAGGCCAGGCTGACGGTGCTCAACGCCCGCAAGCGCGAGACCTGCCCGGCCGCCGATCTCGTGATCGGCCTGCAATGCGGCGGCAGCGACGCGTTCTCCGGCGTCACCGCGAACCCCGCGGTGGGCTTTGCCGCCGACCTGCTGGTGCGCGCCGGCGCGACCGTGATGTTTTCGGAAGTCACCGAGGTGCGCGACGCGATCCAGCTTCTAACCCGCCGCGCCGTCAACGAGGATGTCGGCCGCGCGCTGATCCGCGAGATGGAATGGTATGACGCCTATCTCGCCCGCGGCGGCGCCGACCGCAGCGCCAACACCACGCCGGGCAACAAGAAGGGCGGCCTTGCCAACATCGTCGAAAAGTCGCTCGGCTCGATCGTCAAGTCCGGCTCCGGCCCGATCGCGGGCGTACTGTCGCCGGGCGAGAAGGCGCGGCAGAAGGGCATGCTGTTTGCGGCGACGCCGGCGAGCGACTTCATCTGCGGCACGCTGCAGCTCGCCTCCGGCATGACCTTGCAGGTGTTCACCACCGGCCGCGGCACGCCGTATGGCCTGGCCGCCGCGCCTGTCATCAAGGTCGCGACCCGCAGCGAGCTGGCACGGCGCTGGAAGGACCTGATCGATTTCGACGCCGGCTGCATCGCCACCGGCGAGAAGACCATCGAGGAAACCGGCTGGGACCTGTTCCGCCTGATCCTCGACGTCGCGAGCGGGCGCACCAAGCCATGGTCGGACCGCTGGGGCATCCACAACGATCTGACGCTGTTCAACCCGGCGCCGGTGACCTGAGCAACCGTGCCTCCTTAACCACCCATTAGCCACGTCCTGATCGGCCGGGGAACGTCGCAATTCGATTCAAATTGTCCGGGCATGGAGGCACACATGACCCGGACCATCAATGATCTCAGAGATCAGGCCGACCGCGCCGAGCGGCTGGCACGCACCGGCATGGACTCGTTGACGGCCGAGCGCCTGCGTGCCTACGCAGAGGAATGTCGCATCGAAGCGGCCGAGCGGGAGAGGCAGTCGGGAGCATCACCAGCAGCATAGATGTCCGGGTTCGCCACCACACGCTCGTCAAAATTTCTGGAGTCCTCGCACTTCCTTCGCGGCAACCTTGATCAGCGGCTTGACCGCCTGTTCCTCTCGGCCAAGCACAACGCCCGAGGCAAAGGCGCTGGCGCGCTCCTTCCGATGCGGGGCCTTCAGCGCTGCATCGACCGCCAGCTTGCGGTGCGCGACAAAATCGTTGAGCGAGCCGAGCGCATCCTGGACCCGCTTCAGGTGCTTGGACAGCCGCGCGAGTTGCTTGCGTTCACCCTTGCGCGGAGACAGGCTTTCGAAGAAATCGATCGCGTATCTGAGCTTCTTGGCCCTGATGCGCACCTTGTGCCGCTCCCGGGCCGACAGCTCGTCGAGACGCCGGCCATCCTTGCGCAGCTTCCTGATGCGGCGATGCAGCAGCGCGGCGGCGAAGTCCTCGATCGGACCGCCTTCGTCCTCCGCGGCAACGGTCTGCTTTGCCTCGATCCATTGCAACGTATCGATCAGCATGGAGCGATAGCGCTGCGAATTGACCGCGTGCCTCGCGCCGGCAAATGCGCGATCACGGCGGCCGGAAAATTCCTGCCGGATCGCTTTTCCGCCGCGCCGCAGCAGCGCGTCATGCGATGCTGGCTCGATATCTTCCTTGACGAACACGTCAAGCTCGCGCGCCGGGGCGAGCGCATTGGTGAGCCACTTCAGCTGCGTCTTGATGTCTTCCGTCGGGGCCACGGTCAGGATCTTCGAGAACAGCGAGATCGCGGCGCGCAGCCGCCGCAACCCGACCCGCATTTGGTGAATGCCTTCCGCCTCGCCCTCGCGGACGGCCTCGGCATTCGACGAGAAGTGACGAAGCGCGGCGCGCGCGATCACCCGGAACGCCGCGCCGGCGGTAAGTCCGGCGTCGAGCACGATGCTCCCGGCGGAGACGACGACAGGCTCCTCGCCATCGGCAAGTTCATAGCCGTGTTCGGCTTTCGAGCGCAGATCGAGCTCCGCCGCCGCCTTCCGCTCCAGCGCCCTGGCGACCCGGAACAGGTCGAGCGGGCGGCCGCTCTTGAGTTCGAGTTCGACCTCGTCGATTCGGCGCAAACGGTGCCCGGCCGTGGTGTAGCCGCGATCGATCGCGAGTTCGATCTCGCTGCGTTTGGTCCGCAGCGGCACGGTGATACGCCGCACTGATGTCTCGAATACCGGTTTCAGCTTGCGACGCAGCCTGCCAGACGTAAGCCCTTCAAGCGGCGTACCTTTGGCCTTGTCGAGGTCGAGGTTTCCGTCCGCTAGGTCAGTCTCCCATTCGCCCCGTTCAAACTGCGGACCCGCTCCCGACTTGATAGTCTGAACATAGTTGCCGCCATCCCGCCGCACGCGCAACGTCAGTCCGTGCCGCTTGAGCTTGTGCTTCGCGGTGTCGAAATAAGTCGAGACGAGATCGCTCTCGGATGGTGCACCGCTCTTGCTGCCGGCGACCAGCGGTTTCTTCAGTCCCTTGAGCTTGCGCGCGGGAACGTGGAATTTGAGCTCCGTCTCGGCCGCCATCGTCGCTCCATGCCTGGGGCACCAAGCAAACGTCCGCCGTGACGAGGTCAGCGACGGACGTTCATGCTCACACAAGATCGCCTGAGTTGGCGTCAATCGTCGTCGTTATGGATGACGGTCTTGCTGCGATTGCCGAATTCGTCCCGCTTCTTGATGACCGTGGTCCGGTCATGGCGCGGCTCACGCTCCCTGATCACCGTGGTGCGATCACGATCGCGATCGCGATATTCGGGTGCCCGACCAACCGTTACGCCTGCGCCGACGGGACCTGCGCGGACACCGATATCATCGGCGAACACAGGCGATGCGATCGCGGTCACCATGGCCGCGGTTAGCAGATGCGTCCTCATGCCGTCTCTCCTCCTCCAGTTGCGACGTGAAGGAGGAACGTCGAGTGCGACGCACCGTTCCTGTATCGACCGTGCTGCAATTGCTCACGCTCAGTTGCGAAATATCGCGCCGGGAACTCGCTGAACAGGCATTCATCTGTGTGGCGAAATACCCATGTTCCACGCGTTGAATAGCCTGAATTGATGTCCCACGTCCTTAACTAATAGGAGGACGTTCCATGAAACAGTCACAGCACTTCCGCGATAATGCGGAGAACTGCGCGCAACTTGCCGAGCGTGCCGACGACGGGCCGACCTACAATCGCTTCAAGCGAATGGAAGCGGCTTGGCGCGCGCTGGCAAAGGAACAGGACTGGCTCGACGGCGAGACCTCGCCATCGGAAAATGCAGCCTAGATCCAGCCCGGCCGTGGCGGCAAATGCGACGTCGCCACGGCCCGCGGCCTACTCGGCGCTGCGTTGCCGCTGCCAGCGCAACAGATAGGCCTGCAGCCGCCAGATGATCGTCGACAGCACCACACCGACCAGCATCAGCACCACGACAGCAACCATCATGCCCGAGGCCTCGCCGCGCGCCTCCGATTCGATGATGAGGCGACCGATGCCGCGCTCGGCGCCGATGAACTCGCCGACGATCACGCCGATCAGCGCGAAGGAGATCGCAGGCGTCAGCGAAGCGAACACCCAGGCCATGGTCGAGGGGATCACCACCGTCCGGGTGATCTGCCATTCGCTGGCGCCAAGCAGCCGCGCGGCATTGGTGAAGCCCTCGTCGATCGAGCGCGCGCCCTCGAAGGTGTTGAAGAACACGAGGAACACGACGACGATCCAGGACGTCACGATCTTCGACATGTCGCCGATCCCGAATGCCAGCACGATGATCGGCGCCAGCGCGATCCGCGGGATCGAGTTCACCGCGGTGATGAAGGGCTGAAAGATCGCGCTCAGGCGGTCGGATCGTCCCAGGATGAGCCCCGCGATGAAGCCGCTGACAACGCCGGTGACGAAGCCGAAGAAAGTGTTCTTCAGGGTGATGGCGGTCGCGGCCCAGAGGTTGTTCTCGTTGCGCGCCAGGCACTTTCCGAAGTCGCCATTGAACCAGCCGTTGAAGGCGCCGAGCTTCGAGGTCAGGCAGCTCTGGATCAGGAAGTTGTCGAAGATCATCGACGGCTTCGAGATGAAGTAGGGATCGAGCAGGTCGGGCACCAGCCAGGGCAGTTTGGTGCGGAGGTCGTAGCCCCATTGCCAGACCGACAGCACGACTGCGCAGATCAGGACCTGCCAGCCGACCGTGCCGAGCGTGCCGTACCTCTTCATGTGCTGCGGCCCCTGACGAATTCCTCGCCCAGCGAATGCCAGATGTGCTGGAACAGCTCGGCATAATGCGGGGTTTCGCGCACCTTCACCGCATCGCGCGGGCGGTCGAAATCGACCTCGAACATGTCCTTGATCCGGCCCGGCCGCGCCGAGAACAGGATGATGCGGTCGGCCAATGTCAACGCCTCGCCGAGATCGTGGGTCACGAACAGCACGGTCTGCTGCTCGCGCTCCCAGATCCGGAGCAGCACCTCGTGCATGTCGATCTTGGTGTGGGTGTCGAGCGCGCCGAACGGCTCGTCCATCAGGAGAATCTGCGGCTCGACGATCAGCGTCCGCATCAGCGCCGCGCGCTGGCGCATGCCGCCCGACAGCGCCGACGGATAGGCGTTCTCGAATCCCTTCAGGCCGGCTTGCGCGACGCATTCGGCGATGCGCTCCTTCCGTTCGTGAGCCGGCACGCCTGATAGCTCCAGCCCGTAGCCGATATTGTCGCCGACGGTCCGCCACGGAAACAGCGTGTCGCGCTGGAACACGTAGCCGACGTTGGGCGTCGCCTTGCCGGCGACGACGCGCTTGCCGTCGATCAGGATCTCGCCGCCGGTCGGGCGGATCAGCGAGGCGATCATGTTGAGCACGGTGCTCTTGCCGGAGCCCGACGGCCCGAGCAGCGCGACGAACTCGCCGCGGCGGACGTCGAAGGTCACGTCGCGCACGGCCTCGATCGTGGTTTTGGCGAGCTGGAACGACTTGCTCAGGCCCTTGACCTCGACGCGGCGATCGGCCGAGGCGCGCGGCGATACGGTTGCGCTTGTCTCGAGCGCGCTCAACCCGGATAGGCCTTTCGCGCCGCTTCGATCAGGTTGGAATTGACCACGTCGGCGATCTTGAGCGGCTTGATGCCGGTCATCTCGCGGAACCAGACCTTCTCGCCGCGAGCGAAGCTCGCGGCGTCGATCGAGCCCTCATAGTCCGCGACCTTCTGGATCGACGTAATCTCCAGCAGATTGGCCTCGCGCGAGGTGCTGCCGACATAGGGCTCGATGGCGTCGTAGACCTCGGTCGGCTTGTGGGTCTTGATCCACTGCGAGGCCCGCCACAGCGCGGTGACGTAGGCCTGCATCTTGGCCGGGTCCTTGTCGATGGTGGCTTGCAGCGTGAAATGCGCCGTGACCGGCACCTTGCCGCCGATATGCTTGTTCCAGATCGCCTCGTCGGTGCCGTCGAACAGCAATTCGCCCCAGCCCTGCTGCTGTGCCTCGTTCAACAGCGACAGCGAGCTGACGAGGATATCGACCTGCTTCGACTTCAGCGATCCCAGCATGGTGTCGACATTGCCGGTGCCGATCCAGGTCACCTTGTCGTCAAGCCCCATGGTTTCCATGTAGTAGGACGACCAGACATGGTTGGTGCCGCCGAGCGAGGAGACCGAGACGATCGGCTTGCGGCCATCGGGCCGCTTCCATTGCGTGAACGCCTCCAGCGAGTTGATGCCCTGGTCCTTCAGGTCCTTGCGGATAATGAACATCACCGAGTTCGATCGCGTGTCGACCGGCAACAGCACGCGCGCGGCGCGGCCGTGATTGGTCAGCTGCATCGGATGGGTGACGTCGCCGATGCCGATGTCGCCCTGCGACGAGGCGATGATCTCGCGGGTCTTCACACCGCTGCCGCCCTGCACCAGCTTGCAGTCGAGCCCGGCCTCCTTGAAGTAGCCGATGCGGTCGGCGACGAACTGCGTCTGATAGACCGGCACCGCGACCGGATAGATCGCGCGGCCCGCGGCCGCCTGCGCCCATGCACGGCCACCCGCCAGGGCGGCGCCGCCGGCGGCGATGACCGTCAGCGCCGATCGCCTCGAAATGTGGGGCATGGCGAGGCGCGCCATCACGCGTGCTCCTTCGCCGAGATCTTGTCGAGCGCGCCGAGCACCGCATCGCCCATCTGCACGGTCGACAGCTTTTTCGCCCCGGCCTCGGCGATATCGGCCGTGCGCGCGCCGGAGGCCAGCGCGGTCTGCACCGCCTTCTCGAGCAGGTCGGCGTCCTCCGGCCGGTTCAGCGTCAGGCGCAGCAGCATCGCGACACTGAGGATCGAGCCGAGCGGATTGGCGATGCCCTTGCCCGCGATGTCGGGCGCGCTGCCATGCACCGGCTCATAGAGCGCCTTGCGCCGGCCGAAGCGATCGACCGGGCCGAGCGAGGCCGACGGCAGCATGCCGAGCGAGCCCGAAGCCATCGCCGCGCAGTCCGAAAGGATGTCGCCGAAGATGTTGCCGGTCACCATCACGTCGAACTGCCGCGGCTCGCGCACGATCTGCATCGCGGCGTTATCGACATAGAGATGGTTCAGCTCGACATCGGAGAACTCCTCCTTGTGCAGCTTGATCACCTCCTCGCGCCAGACCACGCTGGTCTCCAGCACATTGGCCTTGTCGACCGAGCAGACCTTGTTGCGCCGGGTCCGCGCCAGTTCGAAGGCCGAGCGCGCCACGCGGCGGATCTGGTTCGTGGTGTATTGCTCGGTGTTGAAGCCGCGGCGCTGGCCGTCGGGCAGCGTCTCGATGCCGCGCGGCTCGCCGAAATAGATGCCGCTGGTCAGTTCGCGAATGATGACGAAGTCGACGCCGTCGAGCACCTCGGCCTTGAGCGGCGCGGAGGCCGACAGGGCCGGGCTCGCCACGATCGGCCGCAGATTGGCATAGAGATCGTATTTGCTGCGCAGGCCCAGCAGACTGCCGGCCTTGCGTGCCGCGGCCGGCACTTCGGTGGTCTCCGGCCCGCCGGTTGCCCCCCACAGGATCGCGTCGGCCTCGTCCATCGCCGCGGCGGTATCCTCGGGCAGCACCTTGCCGGTCGCCAGATACGGGATCAGGCCGTACTGCGCCTCGCGCAGCGTCATCGGAACGCCGCGCTTCGCCGCGAACCAGTCGAGCACGCGGCGCGACTGCGCGGTGACCTCGGGGCCGATGCCCTCGCCGCCGACGACGGCGACCTTGACCATGTTGGATTGCGTGCTCATGCCGGTGTCCTTGAAGCGGGTGTCGTTGTCGAATGAATCCATGGCCGCGCCGCGCGGTCGGAGGCCTGGAAGGCGTGGATCTCGTCGTCGCGCTGCAGCGTCAGCGCCACCTCGTCGAGCCCCTTCAGCAGCCCCTCGCGCCGCCGCGGATCGATCTCGAACGAATGCCGCGCGCCCGACGGCGAGACGATGGTCTGGGCCTCGAGGTCGATCGAGACCTTGCCCGCGCCCTGCGTCGCCTCGATGTCGGCAGCAAGCTGATCGACCACCGCCTTGTCGACGATGACGGGCAGGATTCCGTTCTGGAAGCAGTTGGCGAAGAAGATGTCGCCGAAACCGGAGCCGATGATGGCGCGGATACCGCGCTCCTGCAGCGACCACACCGCGCCCTCGCGCGAGGAGCCGCAGCCGAAGTTCGGCCCGGTCACCAGGATCTCCGCCTCGCGGTACGGTTCGCGGTTCAGGATGAATTCCGGATTCTCCGAGCCGTCGGGCAGATAGCGCAGCGAGCCGAACGCCCATTTACCGAGCGTGCCGCGAATCGAATTGCCCACCAGCCGCTCGATGCGGATGATGACGTCGGTATCGATATTGCCGCGCATGATCGGCGCGGCGGTTGCGGTGAGCTTGTCGAAGGGTTTTGGCATGCTCTAGCGTCCCATCATCCTGACATCGGCGATCGCGCCGGCAATGGCGGATGCTGCGGCGCTCGCGGGGCTAGCCAGATGCGTCCGCGCGCGCGGCCCCTGCCGGCCGACGAAATTGCGGTTCGAGGTCGAGACCGAGCGCTGCCCGGGCGCCACCACCTCGCCATTGGCGGCAAGGCACATCGAGCAGCCCGGCTCGCGCCACTCGAAGCCGGCGTCGATGAAGATCTTGTCGAGCCCTTCGGCGACCGCCTCGCGCTTGACGTTCTCCGAACCCGGCACAACCCAGGCGCGGACCCCGGCCGCGACCTTGCGACCGCGCGCAACCTCGGCCGCGGCGCGCAGATCGCTGAGCCGGCTGTTGGTGCAGGAGCCGATGAACACCCAATCGACCGGCGTGCCCGCGATCGGCGCCCCGCCTTGCAGGCCCATATACTCCAGCGCCGTCTCGATCGCGGCGCGCCGCAAGGGATCGTCGACCGCCTTCGGATCGGGAATCACGCCATCGACGCCGACGACGTGCTCGGGGCTGATGCCCCAGGTCACCTGCGGGATGATCTTCTCGACATCGATCACGACCTCGCGGTCGAACACCGCGTCGGGATCGCTCGGCAGTTCGTGCCACGCTTTCACCGCGAGATCCCACATCTCGCCTTGCGGCGCATAGGGACGGCCGCGCAGGAATTCGAACGTCTTCTCGTCCGGTGCCACCATTCCCATCTTGGCGCCGAGCTCGATCGAGAGGTTGCAGATCGTGAGCCGGCCCTCGATCGGCAGCGCGCGGATCGCACTGCCGGCATATTCGACCGCATATCCAGCGCCGCCGGCGGCGCCGATATGGCCGATCAGCGCCAGGATCATGTCCTTGGCGGTGACGCCGAGCGGCAGCTTACCCTCGAAGCGCGCGCGCATCGTCTTCGGGCGGCGCTGGATCAGCGCCTGCGTCGCCAGCACATGGGTGAGCTCGCTCGACCCGATGCCGAAGGCGAGCGCCCCCAAGCCGCCATGGGTGCAGGTGTGGCTGTCGCCGCAGACGATGGTCGCGCCCGGCAGGCTCAGGCCGAGCTCCGGACCGATGACGTGGACGATGCCCTGGCCGGGCTGATCGACGTCGAACAGCGTGATGCCGCTCGCCGAGGTCTCGACCCGCAGCGCCGCCAGCAATTCCAGTCCGATCTTGCTGGTTCCGGCGCGGCCCGGCGCCGTCGACAGCGCGTGATCCGGCGTTGCAAAGGTCAGTTCGGGATTGTGGACATTGAGGCCCCGGCTCTTGAGATCGAGCAGGCCGCGCGAGCCGCCGAGATCGTGCAGCAGATGGCGGTCGATATGAAGGAGGTCTGTGTCTTCGCTGAGGCGAGCAATGACATGCTGGTCCCAGATCTTCTCGAGCAAACTTCGGCCGGGCATCCGCCTTCCCCTGCTCTGTGCGTTTCCATGCGGCTTGATCTTATTGACGCCAATCTGGGCCAAAGTTGTCGTCAAGTGAAGCAGTTTTGCCCTAACATCACATATGTGATGGAGGTGCGGTACTTGACCCGCCGAGGAGCCAGCCATGCCGAATCCGAATAAGACGGCCGTCGTCAAATCGGCCATGCGGACGTTTGCAGTTCTGGAGTTCTTTCGGAAAACAAAGCGGGCTGCTTCCGTGACCGAAATATCGTCCGCGCTGGAGATGCCCCAGTCGAGCACGTCAGTGTTGCTTCGATGTCTCGTTGAATTGAACTACCTGGAATACGAGCGAAAGACCCGGCTCTTCATCCCGAGCTACCGGGTCAATTTGCTGGGTGACTGGATCCGTCGTTCCCCGTTCCGTGATACCAAGCTCACCGATCTGATGGAGGAACTCTGGACCGCGACGGGCGGCGAAACCGTCATGCTCGGACAACAGGCCGGCGCCGCCGGGATGCAATATCTGCACGTTGTCCCCGGCGGCTCTCAGCTTCAGTACACGGCACAAGCCGGTCAAATACGACCGATGGTGCGGACCGCGCTCGGACATGTGCTGCTGAGCCAAATGCCGAACACCAAAATTCGCGGCATTATCCGGCGCAACAATGCCGAGGAGCCGAGTCAGTCGGCGCGCGTTCGCGAATCCGCCTTTCTCGAAGAGGTCGAGCGCATTCGCCGCCGCGGCTTTTCCGAGACAGGCGGCCGCACGACGCCAGGCGCAAACACAATAGGCATGCTCGTTCCCCTGCCAAAGCGACGCGCTCCGCTGGCTATCGGCATCGGCGGCCCCATCGAACGTATCGCGGCAAAGCGCGCGCACATCATTGAAGTCATGCAGAGCCGGCTGAAGGAATTGACAGATGAAGCCGGGCCAAGATTCGTTGAGAAATGACCTCTTGGGACGCATAACGCGTCGTGCGGATGACGGAGCCGCAGCCCGGATGAAGCGAAGCATTCGGACTAAATATCTGTCTTCTCCTTCCCCCTGAAAGGGGGAAGGTCGGGATGGGGGGCAGCCGCAGGCGACGCTCTATGTGGAGAGAGTTGATCCCCACCCGCTTTGCTCTGGCGAGCAAAGCGACCTCCCCTTTTGAAGGGGAGGTTGGGACCCGCGCTGCAGTTAGATCTTTCGAATTTCCTACGACGCCAGCGCTTCTTCCGGCATCACAGCCGACAGATGCTGGCTTTCGGCGACGGCGCGGTTGGTGATGCGGCCGCGATGCACGTTGAGGCCGGCGCGCAGATGCGGATCCTCGACCAGCGCACGCAGTCCCTTCGCGGCCAGCGCCAAGCCGAACGGCAGCGTGGCGTGGTTGAGCGCGTGGCTCGAGGTGACCGGCACCGCGCCCGGCATGTTGGCGACGCAATAATGCACGATGTCGTCATCGAGGTAAGTCGGCGCCTGATGCGTGGTTGGCTTCGAGGTCTCGAAGCAGCCGCCCTGGTCGATCGCGACGTCGACCAGCACCGCGCGGCGTTTCATGCCTGCAAGCTGCGCGCGCGACACCAGCTTTGGCGCGCTGGCGCCCGGCACCAGCACCGCGCCGATCACAACATCAGCCGCGAAGACTTCTTGCTCGATCGCTTCCAGCGTGGCGTAACGGGTGCGGACGCGGCCGAGGAAGAGGTCGTCGAGCGCGCGCAGCCGCGGCAACGAGCGGTCGAGAATGGTGACTTCGCTGCCAAGGCCTGCCGCCATCCGCGCCGCATGGGTGCCGACCACGCCGCCGCCGATGATCGCAACCCGCGCCGGCGGAACGCCGGGCACGCCACCGAGCAGCTTGCCCATGCCGTCGGCGGATTTGCGCAGCGCGGCGCCCGCGGCCTCGATCGCGAGCCGCCCGGCGACTTCGCTCATCGGCGCGAGCAGCGGCAGTCCGCCATGTGCGTCGGTCACCGTCTCATAGGCCACCGCCGTGCAGCCGGAGGCGATCAGACCCGCGGTCTGCGGCACATCGGGCGCGAGATGCAGATAGGTGAAGAGGATCTGTCCCTCGCGCAGCCTGATCCATTCGGACGGCTGCGGCTCCTTCACTTTCACGATCATCTCGGCGACGGAAAACACCTCTTCGGCGGTATCGGCGATCCGCGCGCCGGCCTGCGTGTAGACGTCGTCGCCGGCACCGATGCCGTCACCGGCGCCGCGCTGGACCACGACCTCGTGGCCGTGCGCCACATATTCCCGCACCGAGGCAGGCGTCAGCCCGACCCGATATTCCTCGACCTTGATTTCCTTGGGCACGCCGATGCGCATGGTCCGCTCCTTGAAGGATTCGTTTCCGCCGTCGTCAAGGCTATGCCCCGTCACATGGCGTTTCTCAGCGATTTCCGGCTTGCTCACAGCAAAATACGCCCATATCCTTCGCTTCCAGCTCAGCTCTTGAAGGAAATCTGCGTGGACGGTCTCGATCGTATCGACCTCAGAATCCTCGCCGAGCTGGTCAGCGATGCCCGCGCCAGCCAGATCGAGCTTGCCGAGAAGGTCGGGTTGTCGCCGACCGCCTGCGCGCGGCGGATCCGCCATCTCGAGGAGATCGGCGTGATCCGCGGCTATCGCGTCGACCTCGAACCATCGGCGCTGGGCTTGGTGACGACCGTCGTCGTCACCATCACGCTGGAGAAGCAGAGCGAGGACTATCTCGCAGCCTTCGAAGCTGCGATCGCGCGCTGTCCCGACGTCGTGTCCTGCCATCTGATGTCGGGCAGCGACGATTATCATCTGCAGGTGATCGCCCGCGACATCGCCGACTTCGAGCGCATCCACAAGCAGCATCTGTCGCGGATGCCGGGAGTCGCCCGCATCCATTCCAGCTTCGCGATGCGCGAGGTGGTTCGCCGCACCATTCCCGAGACGGCGCTGCGCGGCTGACGGTCACGCGCCATCGCGCACTGTCACAATCGCGCACTGTCACAATCGGGCACTGTCATAATCGGGCACTGTCATAATCGGATCTGCCCGGCTCGCTCCCACACGCAATTTTTAGTTCGTGATTCGCCGGCTTCTATGACAGAATTGCTACAGTTCAATATCAATTCGGTTACACGTGGAGCGGTGAATGAGCATGGAGTGGCGGGCACGGCCGGTTTCGCTGGCTTGGTCAAATCCAGTGGTCCGGTGGTGGGGCTTCTTGAGCCTCGTCAGCGCCGCCAATATCGCGATCTGGTTCGCGCTCTACCGCCAGTTCAATGAACAAGCCAATGGCAGCTTCAGCAACACCTCGGGCATCGGCCTGATGATGCTGCTGTGCGCGGCCTATGTGTTCGGCTGTGCCTTCCGCTCGGTCCTGCCGCGCGCCGACGTGCAGCGCATCTGCCTGTTCGACACCTGGCTGTCGAGCGTCGTGGTCGGCCGCACCGTCGCCACCGTCGCCGAGGTTTGCTTCGCCGCGCAATGGGCGATCATCCTGCATCAGCTCGGCACCATGACCGGCGCCGAGACCACCGTGAACATCGCCTGGATCATCGTGCCGCTGATCGTGATCGCGGAATGCTTCTCCTGGTATGCGGTGCTGACCACCCATTATCTCTGCAACGCGATCGAGAACTCGATCTGGGCGGTGGTGTTCTTCCTGGTCGGGATCGCGCTGTGCCGGCTGCTGCCGGAGTTTCATGGCCCGGTGCGCTGGGCCTTCATCGTCGCGATCCTCGGCATCGCCGCCTTCCTCGCCTTCCTGATGACCGTCGACGTCCCGATGTATCTGAATCGCTGGCGCGCCAACCTCGCCGCCGGCGGCACGCTGCTGCATCCGCTGGAAGGCTTGCGCGACGTCAGCCGGCGCTGGGTCGTGACCCACGACATCGCCGAGTGGCGCGAGGAGATCGCCTGGATGTCGCTGTATTTCAGCATGGCGGTCTGGTCGAGCCTCGCGCTCTGCGTCGGCTACTCGCTCGAGGATCAGCTGCCGCGCTACCGCACCGAGCCCGTGATCGTCGCAACGACGCCGGCGCCGACAGCGCAGCACACCGCCACGATCGACGCGGCGGTACCGTCGCGGAATTGATCGGCAACCGCCCACGCGCACCTTGTCGCCATTGGCGCTTTCGGAGTAAAGGCTGAGGCATCCTCGCTCATCTGTCAGCGCGTTCCATGCCCCGCATCACCATCATCGAAACCGGGCTCGTCAGTCCGCAATTCCGCGAGCGCCACGGCAGCTATCCGCAGATGTTTCAGCGGATGGTAGCCACCGCCGATTCCTCTGTTACCTGCGACGTCGTCAGCCTCGCCAATGGCGAGACGCTGCCGGATCCGGTCGCATTGGATGCGATCCTGATCACGGGATCGGCCGCCGGCGTCTACGACGACGTCGCGTGGATCGCGCCGCTCGAAGCCTTCGTGTGCACGGCCCATGACAAGCGCATTCCAACCGTCGGCGTCTGCTTCGGCCATCAGCTGATCGCGCAGGCGCTCGGCGGCACGGTGCGCAAATCCGAGAAAGGCTGGGGCATCGGGCGCCATATCTATCGGATCGCGCCGGACAACGGGCTGATCGACGGCGAGACGATCGCCGTCGCCTGCTCGCATCAGGACCAAGTGGTCGACCCGCCCGCCTCAGCGCGCACCATCCTGTCGTCCGGGTTCACGCCGCACGCCGCCCTGCTCTACGCCAACGGCACGACGCTGTCGGTGCAGCCGCATCCGGAATTCACCGCCGACTATGCCGACGCGCTGTGCGATCTGCATCGCGGCCGCGCGCCGGATGCCCTGATCGAAGCCGCCAAGACCTCGCTCACCGAACCGCTCGACCACGCCACGCTTGGCGGCGTGGTCACGCGCTTCCTCGTGCGGCGTAGCAACTAGACATCGTGTTCGCTTGGCGGCCGCAACGGAACTGCGCTCCCTCGCGCCGTTCTTACGGGGAGAGGGTTGGGGTGAGGGGCTGTCACCACGTCAACGGAGCCAGAAAAATTCGCGGAGGCTCCCCCCTCACCCGCATCGCATCTTCGATGCGATGCGACCTCTCCCCGCACGCGGGGGAGAGCTGAAGGAAGCGCTTGCTTCGCTGTAAAGCCTTCATTCGCAGCTAGCCCTTGCGCCACTGCGCGGCGGCGTCGCGGGCGAAATCGCGATAGGCCCGCGGCGCACGGCCGAGCAGCTTCGTCAGGCGTGCCAGCTCGTCGGCCGTCGCGACCGCGCCGTCGCTCTGGTACCGGCCAAACATGAGGCGCATGTCGAGCGCGAGCCATGCCGGCATCGCTGCCTTGAAACGCTGCTCCATCGCTGCGAGATCGTCGCCGCCATAGCTTATCGCGCGGCCAAGCTCATCGCGCCAGATCGCAGCCGCGCCCTCGCCGGTCACGACGTCGGGGCCAACCAGCGCGTAAGTCTCGCGGCCGAGCGGGGCGGACGCGCGCACGCGGCGCAGCAGCTCGATCGCGGCCGCCTCGCCGATGTCGCGGATATCGACCATCGAGATGCCCTTCGCGCCGATCGGCATGCCGTAGGCGCCGAAGTTCAGCAGCGGCTCCTTCAGCCGAAGATCGTTCTGGATGAAATAGGCCGGACGCAGGACAGTCGCGGGAAGATCGAGCGCCTCGATCATCCGCTCGACCGTGTGCTTGCCGGCGAAATGCGGCACGTCCGCATAGGCCTCGCCCTTGAACACCGAGAGATAGACGATGCCCTTGACGCCGGCCTCGCGCGCGGCAGTCAACGTCAGCATCGCCTGCGTCAGTTCGTCGGCGGCGTTCGGAACCAGCAGGAAAAGCGTGCTGACGCCAATGAGCGCCGCGCGGACCGAATCCACGTCGGCAAGATCGCCGCGAACCGCCGTCACGTGCTGCGGAAATTGCGCCTTGCCGGGCGAACGCGTCAGGGCCCGAACCTCGACGCCTTGACCGGCGAGATGATTGAGAACCTGGGTGCCGATGGTGCCCGTGCTGCCTGTCACCAGAATGGTCATGTCGAATACTCCTCTTTTGGGGCAGACCGTCTGCCGTTGCGGAGAAGCTATCTGTTCCAATTTTCCTTTGGAGATGGCAGTATCTGAACACATCGTTTCGAATATGGAACAGTTCGATGGACCTTCAGGCACTCGCCGATTTCAATCTGGTGGCCGCTCATGGCGGGCTCGGCCGCGCCAGCCGCGCTTCCGGACGGGCCAAGGCCACGCTGTCCCGCCGCGTCGCCGAACTGGAACAGAGTCTCGGCGTCCGCTTGATCGAGCGGGGTTCGCAGAGTCTGCGATTGACCGATGACGGCCGCGCGCTGCACGAGCGCACCAGCGGTCCACTGTCCGACATCGCCGAGGCCGGCGAAGCCGTGGTGCTCGGCGCATCGACACCGCGCGGCCGCTTGCGGGTCAGCGCGCCGGTCTTGCTCGCCCATGTCGCGTTCGGCCGGATCGGTGCGCGCTTTGCGCACGCCTATCCCGACGTCCAGCTCGAGATCGTCGCCGAGGATCGCCTGGTCGATCCGGTGGAAGACGGCTATGACCTCGTCATCCGCATCAACCCGTCACCGGATGAACGTCTCGTCGGCCGCCGCTTCCTCAGCGACGAGCTGCTGGTCGTGGCGCATCCCGACCTGCGACGACCGACGATCTCCGTGCGCGATCCGGATGGCGTCTCCGTCGATGCCGTTGTGATGTCGCCGACGCCGCCCGATATGGCCTGGCGCATCCGGAATGAACACGATGAGATGATGCTCAGGCCGCGGCCGATGCTGCGTCTCTCGTCGATGTTGATGATGCGCGATGCGGTGCTCGCAGGCGCCGGCGCGGCCCTGTTGCCCAAGCTGCTGGTCGATGACGACATTGCCGCGGGCCGGCTTGCCTATTGGGGAACGGATGCCAGACCTCCGGTCGAGATCTGGGCGCTGCAGAGCTCGCGACGGCTGGTCGGCGCAAAGGTTCGCGCGTTTCTCGACGTCGTCGAGCAGGCATTCCCGAACCGAGTGTTCGTCCCGCCGGCCTGAGTTGCAACCCGGACGATGCGCCTCAGGTCATGCTGCCCGGCATGAAGCAGCGCACGCGCGGGTGGCCGTCGATATAGTGCTTCCACACCATGGTGCGCCCGACCTTGTTCGGCTCGGTGATCACGGCCTCGTTCGGCACGACAACCCATTCATTGTCGATGAGCACGCGATAGTGGCCGTGATCAGACTCCCAGTCGGGATCGGCGACCACATAGCCGTCGGCATCCGAGCAGCATTGTCCATAGCCGCTGTGCAGGCTTTCGAACCAGGGCTTCAGCGGTGAATTGGCGTAGCGGCCGTCGTCCCGCGCCAGGGTCGGCGATGTCAGCCACATCGTCCCGAGCAGCAGTGCCGCACGCGTGATAGCGTGCATGTCATCGTCTCCGTAAGCGTCGATCCAGCTGCGGGCGCGCGTCACAGACCGCTCGCCTGCGACGCTGCCGCCGCAGGCGAGAACGCGACACATCCGCGCCCCAGCACCTGACATTGAACGATGCAAGAGCAAGGCCAGACGGGACGCCGGAAGACTACGGCCGACGAAAGTATAGGGCGCGCGGCACGATCAACGACTCACTGCCGCAACCTCCGGAACGAGCGGCGGTGCGCTGCGCGACGCCGCCTGCAGCGCGCATTCGACGAACCGGCGCGGCAGCAGCGAGGCGTTGGAGCGCATCGCCACCAGCATGCGGCTCTCCGCATCCGGCGTGTCCAGCGGCTTCGCCACCACATTCATCACGCCGGCCTGCTGGTAGCACGACGGCAGGATCGACAGCCCGATCCCGGCCGCAACCAGGCTGAGCACGGTGCGCAGTTCATGCGCCTCCTGCACCACGCGCGGGGCAAAGCCCGCCCGCCGGCACAGCATCGCGGCCTGATCACCGACACCGCAGCCGCTTTCGGCCATACCGACGAATTCATGCTCGGCAAGGTCGGCCATCTCGAGCGCACCCTTCGCGCCGGCCAGCGGATGATCCAGCGGCAAAAACACCATCAGCCGGTCGCGCCACACCACATGGACCTGCAGATCGGCCGCCGGCCTGAAATCGAGCGGCGGGCGCATGATCGCGACATCGAGCTCGGCGTCGGCAAGCGCGCGCAGCTGCGTTGCCGTCGACATGTGCCTGAGCTCGATCTTCACCCGCGGATAGCTGGCGCGAAAGCTGCGGAACAGCTCGGCGAACATGTCGAGCATCGGGACCGAGCCGGTGAAGCCGACGCGGATCATGCCGGCCTCGCCGCGCGCCGCACGGCGCACCGTCTCCGACGCCAGATCAAGCTCGCTGACCGCGCGCCGCGCATGTTCCAGCAGCAATTGTCCGGCTTGCGTCAGTTCCACCGCGCGCCGCGTCCGCGCCAACAGGCGCGTGCCGAGCTCTTCCTCCATCGCCTTGATCTGCGTGCTCAGCGGCGGCTGGCTGACATGCAAGCGTTTGGCGGCGCGGCTGAAGCTGAGCTCTTCGGCTACCGCGATGAAGTAACGAAGCTGCCTGTAATCCATCGCTTATTCCGATTCCCTATAAGTCGGGGGTCAACAAAGTATTTGACCTCACGGGGCCGTTTCCCGATCTTCGCGCGAAATCACCAGTCCTCCAAGGGAGAAGCGCGCGAAATGCGTCAGGTTCAGACACGACGGCGCGGCGCTCGCAGCGGGTCAGCCATGCAATATCGCAGCGGACGATAGAAGATGACCGTTCCGTTTCGCGTTCTCGTCACCGGCGACAGCCTCGCGCCGGCCGCCGTCAATGTCCTCAGCGAGATCGGTGCAGATGTCGTGCTGATGCGCGATGCCGTCACGCCTGAGCGTCTCGCGCATGAGATGGCGCGGGCGCCGACGCAGGCGATCCTGATGCGCGGCAATCCGGTGTTCTCCGCCGCCACCATCGCCGGCAATCCGCACCTGCGCGTGATCGCAAAGCACGGCGCCGGCATCGACAGCGTCGATATCGATGCCGCAACCGCCAGGCGCGTGCTGGTGATGGTCGCGGGCGACGCGAATGCGCCTGCGGTTGCCGAGCACACCATCGCATTAATCCTCGCGCTCGGGCGCGACGTCGTCAGCCTGAACGCGCGAACCCATTCCGGCGCCTGGGACCGCGCCACCTATCGCGGCCGCGAAATCCGCGGCCGCACGATCGGCCTGGTCGGCTTCGGTCGCATCGCCCGGCACGTCGCCCGCGCGGCGGCCGCGCTCGGCATGAGCGTCGTCGCGCTCGGCCGGAGCAGCGGCCGTGTCGATCCGGCACTGGCGCGCGAAGCCGCCGATCTCGCCGAGCTGCTTGCGGTCTCCGACATCGTCAGCCTGCACGCGCCGCTGACCGATGCGACACGCGGCATGATCGATGCCGGGCGGCTCAACGCCATGAAGCCCGGCTCCCTCCTGATCAACACCGCGCGCGGCGCGCTGGTCGACGAGGACGCGCTGTGCGCGGCGCTGCGCAGCGGCCATCTCGCCGGTGCCGGCCTCGACACGCTGGCGGAGGAGCCGCCGGCGAAGGACCGGCCGATCCTGCAGGCGCCGAACCTGATCGTGACGCCGCATATCGCAGCCCAAACCGGCGCATCGATCACGCGGACCGGCGTCGAGGCCGCGCGCAACATCGCAGCTGTCCTCACGCAACGCGACATCGATCGCGCCAATGTGGTCAACCCGGCGGCACTCGACGCGCCTTAAATCTCGCAGAAACGGCCCACCAAGAGGCCGCGACATCAAGAGGAAACGAACATGAATCTGGGGTGGCTGTCCAAGCTGTCCACCGTCGAACGCAAGACCTTCTTCGCTGCCTTCGGCGGCCTTGCACTCGATTCGATGGACACGACAATCTACGCGCTGGTCACGCCGGCGCTGATCGCAACGCTGAGCCTGTCGCGGCCTGACGCCGGCATTCTGGCTTCCAGCTCGTTGATCGGCACCGCCCTGGGCGGCTGGGTCGCCGGAATTGCCGCGGACCGGTTCGGCCGGGTGCGCGTGCTGCAATTCACCATCCTCCTGGTCGCGGTCTCGACCTTTGCCGCCGCCTTTGCCGACGGCTTCTGGTATCTCTTGGTCGCGCGCGCCATCCAGGGCATGGGCTATGGCGGCGAGGCCGCGGTCGGTGCCGTGCTGGTCGCCGAAGTGGTTTCGGCCGGCATGCGCGGCCGCGTCGCCGCCGCGATCCAGAGCGGATACGCCGTCGGCAATGCGCTGTCGGTGGCGCTGTTTCCCGTCATCTTCGGCTGGCTGTCGCAGGACATGGCCTGGCGCGTGTTCTTCGCGATCGGAATCCTCCCCGCGCTGCTGGTCTTCTTCGTCCGCCGCTTCGTGCCGGAATCCGCGATCTTCGTCGAGGAGAAGGCACAGCGCGCCGCCTCGCCGGCGCATAGCTTCTGGACCATCTTCACCGGCGAGCATCTGTTCAAGACGCTGGTCGCGACCTTCTTCACCACCGGCACGCTTGGCGCGGCCTATGTGATGATCACCTGGCTGCCGACCTATCTGCAAACCGGGCTGCATCTGCCGGTCACGCACACCGCCGGCTATCTCGCAGTCAACATCTTCGGATCGTTCGTCGGACCGATCGCCTTCGGCCTGATCGCCGACCGCATCGGCCGCCGCAAGGGTTTCATGCTGTTCCTGGTCTGCCAGGCACTGAACGTCGTCGTCTACACCCAGGCGCCGATCGGCCAAGGCATCACCATCATCCTCGGATTCTTCCTCGGCGCGCTGCAGGCCGGCCTCGCCTCCGGCCTGATGCCGACTTTTGCCGAGCTGTTTCCGACCAGCATCCGCGCCAACGGCGCCGGCTTTGCGCTGAGCGCAGGGCGCGGCCTCGGCTCGATCGTGCCGGCGACCGTCGGCATTCTCTCGACGCGGATGCATCTCGGCGACGCAATGGCGATCTGCGCCATCTGCGGCTACACTGCCGCGTTCTGCGCGGCATTGCTGCTGCCCGAGCAGCAGGGCATCGACCTCAGAACAATGGCAGCGGGCGGCGCGCCGGACGGAGCCGAACGCCCGCCGCACGAACGAGAGGCCGGACACCCAAACAACGTCCGAAATGGCGCCGCAACCCAATGAACGCCATCACAATGAACGGGAGGATTGCAATGGCCGGAGCGTCCGTCACTGAGCTCGAACAACAGACCATCCGCCGCGTCTATTGGCGGCTGATCCCGATCCTGTTCGTGATGATGTTCTTCAACTATCTCGACCGTATCAATCTCGGCTATGCCGGGCTGACGATGAACAAGGACCTCGGCCTCAGCCCCGCGATCTTCGGCTTCGCGGCCAGCATCTTCTTCCTCGGCTACATGGTGCTCGAGGTGCCGAGCAACCTGATGCTGCACTGGCTCGGCGCCCGGATCTGGCTGGCGCGCATCCTGATCACCTGGGGCCTGGTCGCCGCGTTGACCGCCTTTGTCTGGAATCCGCTCAGCCTCTATGTGATGCGGTTCGGGCTCGGCGTCGCGGAAGCCGGCTTCATGCCCGGCGTGGTGCTTTACCTCACCTACTGGTTCCCGGCGCGCTATCGCGCCCGCGCGGTGGCGGGATACATCATCGCCGGCTCGTTCTCGGCGGTTTTGGGCGGGCCGATCTCGACCAGCATCATGACCTGGTTCGATGGCACTGCCGGTCTCCACTGCTGGCAATGGATGTTCCTCGCCGAGGGCGTGCCGACCATTCTGCTCGGCCTGTTCACGCTCTATTATCTCACCGACCGCCCAGCCAAGGCGAGCTGGCTCACCAAGGAACAGGCGGCCTGGCTGGAAGGCGAACTCGCCGCCGAGCGGGCCGAGATCGAACAACAGGGGCAGCACAGGTTGATCGAATGCGTCCTCGATATCCGGGTCTGGCTGCTGGCGGCGCTGTTCGGCTGCGCATTGGTCGGGATCTACGGCCTCTTGCTGTGGCTGCCGCAGATCATCAAGGGCATGGGCAATCTCAGCAACATCCAGGTCGGCTTCCTCTCGGCGATCCCGCCGCTGCTCGGCGTCATCGGCACCATCGTGGTCAGTCGCAGCTCGGACAAGACCGGCGATCGCAAGTTTCATCTCGCGGCGGTCTATCTGCTGGCCGCGGTCGCGATGCTCGGCAGCGCCTATGTCGCGAGCCCGGTGCTGGCCTTCGTGTTCCTGTGCATCGTCGGCTTCAGCCTCAATGCCGGCAACCCGCTGTTCTGGAGCATCAATGCCTCGCTGCTGACCGGCGCGGCCGGCGCCGCCTCGATCGCGCTGGTCAACACGCTGGCGCAGTTCGGCGGCCTGATCGGGCCGTGGTGCATCGGCCTGATCAAGGACTCCACCGGAAGCTTCTCCTGGGCATTGGTCGGCATCGCCGGCTTCCTGCTCGTCGCCTCCGCCATCGCCGCCACCATGCGCGTCAAGCCGCGCGAGACGGAATTGACGGGCGCGATCCCGTCATCCGTCGCACACTGACACCCTGCCAAGGAAGCAACCATGATCATCGATTGTCACGGCCATTACACCACCGAGCCGGCCAAGCTGCAGATCTTCCGCGACAAGCAGCTCGCCGGCCTCGCCGACAAGTCGCGCCGGCCGCTCACCACCAATCTCGGCATCACCGATGACGAGATCCGCTCCAGCGTCGAGGGCGCGCAGCTTCGCCTGCAAAGGGAGCGCGGCACCGACGTCACCATCTTCTCGCCGCGCGCCGCCGGCATGGCACATCACGTCGGCAAGGAAGCGACCAGCCGCGAATGGACCACGATCTGCAACGACCTCGTGCACCGGGTCTGCACGCTGTTCCCGCAGAACTTCGTCCCCGTGTGCCAGCTGCCGCAGAGCCCGGGCATCAAGCCTGCCAACTGCATCGAGGAGTTGGAGCGCTGCGTGACCCAGCTCGGCTTCGTCGGCTGCAACCTCAACCCCGATCCCGCCGGCGGCTATTGGTGCGATCCGCCGCTGACCGACGAATGGTGGTATCCGCTGTATGAGAAGATGGTCGAGCTCGACGTGCCGGCGATGGTCCATGTCTCCTCGTCCTGCAATCCCTGCTTCCACGGCACCGGCGCGCATTACCTCAACGGCGACACCACCGCCTTCATGCAGTTCCTGACTTCGGATCTGTTCAAGCGCTTCCCGACCCTGCGGTTCATCATCCCGCATGGCGGCGGCGCGGTGCCCTACCACTGGGGCCGCTACCGTGGCCTCGCGCAGGACATGAAGCTGCCGCCGCTGTCGGAGCATCTCTTGAAGAACGTGTTCTTCGACACCTGCGTCTATCACTTGCCCGGCATCGAGCTGTTGACCAGGGTAATCCCTGTCGAGAACATCCTGTTTGCGTCCGAAATGGTCGGCGCGGTCCGCGGCATCGATCCTGAAACGGGTCATCACTTCGACGACACCCGCCGCTATATCGACGCGCTGCCGCTGAGCGCGGCGGACAAGGCCAAGATCTTTGAAGGCAACGCCCGCCGCGTCTATCCTCGCCTCAACGCCCATCTCGAACGCCGCGCGCATTGAACGAAGCGATCGATGTTTCCCGCCCCGTCATTGCGAGGAGCGTCAGCGACGAAGCAATCCATCGCTCCGCATCTGCGGAAGCATGGATTGCTTCGATCGCTCGCAATGACGGTGATGGTCCTACAAGCAAGATATTTCCGTCGTCCCGATTGCAAACGTACAATCACGCCCAACATACCGGAGAAAACCTATGGCCATAGGATTTGCAATTCACAAAGCGAAGCGGAAAGTGTCGCCTGACCTCGTCGCGCGCTACCGCATCCTGCCGGTCGCCAATATCAGCGATTCGATGTCGCGGATCGCGGGCACCAACCGGCTGCGGCCGATGCATGCGGGCGGCTGGCTCGGCGGCCCGGCGCTGACGGTCAAGACCCGTCCCGGCGACAATCTGATGGTCCACAAGGCGATCGACCTGGCCCAGCCCGGCGACGTCATCGTGGTCGATGCCGGCGGCGTCCTCGTCAACGCCATCATCGGCGAGATCATGTCGACCTTGGCCGAGAAGAAGGGCGTCGCGGGCTTCGTGATCGACGGCTCGATCCGCGATGCCGGCGCGATCCGCGCCGGATCATTCCCGGTGTTCGCCGCCGGCGTCGCCCATCGCGGACCCTACAAGGACGGCCCGGGCGAGATCAACTGCGCCGTCTCGATCGATGGCATGATCGTCGAGCCCGGCGATCTCGTCGTGGCCGACGACGACGGCGTGCTGTGCGTGCCCTATGACGACGCCGAGGCGATCTGCAAGCTGACCGAGGCCAAGAAGGCGACCGAGGAAAAGGCGATCCAGCAAATCCTCGCCGGCACCAGCGACCGCCGCTGGGTCGACGAGGCCCTGCAGCGCCTCGGCTGCGAGTTCAAGGACTGAGACGATCGGCGGTCCCAAAGGCGGCGATGCCCGCCTTTTGGGCACGAATTTGCGCCAAGTCGGCCGGAATCATCCCGCCCATATCGTGTGCGTGTGCCCGTCCATCAAAATCGGGAATTTTTCCCGATTCCAGATGGAAAAGAATCCCGGTCCCCCGGGACTGATCTTGTTTGCCAAAGCAAGGGCGTTCCCGCAGTCTCCGAGCCAAGTTTCGTCGGGGATCAAGCCGAACCGCGGCTTGGGGGTGGGCGTCATGGCTGCTGCGTTGTTGCGTGCGGCAACACGGTCTTTGTCTTCTTCGGTCTATACGCGAGGCGCTGCGGCCGTGCTGGCTGTTATTGGCTCTGCACTGCCATCGACTGTCCTGCATGCTCAGACGGCCGATCCGGTCCCCACTGAACTGCCGCCCGTCAACGTGATTGCGCCCACACCTCTGGCCGGCACCCGCAGCGCAAGGCCGACGGCACGGCCGGTGGTTCGGACCACGCGAACCGCGCGAACCCGAACCGGACCTGTTGCTCCGGCAGCGGGCCCCGATGTCGGCACCGCTGCACCCGGCCCCTCCGACCGCGACTCCACCCTGATTGATCGCGACAAGGTCCCGTCCAACACCGCGGTGATGACGACGCAGGATTTCAGCCACAACTACTCGACCAACTTCCTCGATGCTGTGAACCGCAAGCTGCCCGGCGTCACGCTCGGCGACCAGACCGGCAATCCGTTCCAGCGCAACCTCGACTACCGCGGCTTTACCGCCTCGCCGGTCCAGGGCACGCCGCAGGGCATCGCGGTCTATCAGAACGGCGTGCGCATCAACGAATCCTGGGGCGACGTGGTCAACTGGGACTTCATCCCGGAAAAGGCTATCGACAGCGTCGCATTGTTTCCCAACAATCCGGTGTTCGGCCTCAACGCGATCGGCGGTGCGCTGAGCATCCAGATGAAGAACGGCTTCACCTATCAGGGCTCCGAGGCTGAACTGTTCGGCGGCTCTTACGGGCGCGTGCAGGGCAGCGTGCAGGCCGGCGGCCACAGGGACAACATCTCCGCCTACGCTGCGTTCGAATCCGCGTATGATCGCGGCTGGCGCGACTACGCCAATTCGTCGCACATCAACCGCATGTATGTGGACGTTGGCGCACGCAACGACGACACCGAATTTCACGTCAATTTCACCGGCGCCAGCAACCTGCTCGGCAACGTTGCGGCAACGCCGGTGCAGATGCTCAATCAGCGCTGGTCGAGCGTCTACACCTGGCCGCAGACGACGCTGCTTCAGCTCGCCTTCGTCAACGCCACGCTGAACCATAATTTCTCGGATACCTGGTCCTTCCAGGGCAATGCCTATTTCCGCGGCTTCCGGCAGACCCATGTCGACGGCAACGGCACCGACGTGCATGCCTGCGACGGGGGAGACAGTTTGTGCATCGGCGACGACCTGCCGATTTTCGGTCCGGCGGGAGGTCCCTCGGTTCCGAACACGCTGGGCAATGCCTTCCTTGGCGAAGTCGACCGCAACCGGGCCGCGACCAACAGCTTCGGCGGCACAGCCCAGCTGACCAACTCGGACAAGCTGTTCGGACACGACAACCACGTCGTGATGGGCGTCAGCGTCGACCACGGCAACACGAAATTCACGGCGACCAGCGAGCTCGGAACGATCGATCCGAACAACCTGTTCGTGACCGGCACCGGCATCTTCATCAACCAGCCCGATGCCGGTCTCGCCCCGGTCGACTTGCGCGCCACCAACACCTACACCGGCGTCTATCTCACCGATACCTTCGACGTAACGAACAGGTTCTCGGTCACTGCTGGTGGACGATTCAACTATGCCCAGATCGATCTGCAGGACCAGACCGGGACAAATGACCAGCTCAACAGCAGCAACCGATTCCAGCGCCTCAACCCGGTGATCGGCGGCACCTACAAGATCACCCCGAACCTCACCTTCTATGCCGGCTATTCGGAGGCCAACCGCGCGCCGACGCCGCTCGAGCTCGGCTGCTCCGATCCGGCCCGCCCCTGCGTCATCGATTCCTTCCTGGTGTCCGATCCGCCGCTCAAGCAGGTGGTGTCGCACACCATCGAGGCCGGCTTCCGCGGCACCTGGGGCAACGACGCCAGGACCGGCGTGCTGAGCTGGGGCCTCGGCGCATTCCACACTCTGTCCGACGACGACATCATCCGGGTGCAGAGCCCCATCGGCACAGGCAATTTCGGCTATTTCCAGAATGCGGGACAGACCCTGCGGCAGGGCATCGAAGCCAAGCTCGACTACCGCGTCAATCGCTGGAACGCCTATGCCAACTACACCTTCATCGACGCGACCTATCGAAGCGCAAACACGTTGCCGGCTCCCGACAACCCGAACGCCCTGACCGACCCGAACAACGACGACGTCCGGTTCATCAACGTCAAGCCGGGCGACCATATCCCGGGCATTCCGGCGCACCGCTTCAAGGCAGGTGTCGAGTACCTCGCCACCGACGCATGGAAGGTCGGCGCCGACATCAACGTGGTCGGCAGCCAGTGGCTGATCGGCGACGACACCAACCAGAGCCAGAAGGTCCCGGCCTACGCGGTCGTGAACCTGCACACCTCCTACAGGATCACGCCGAATATCGAGGTGTTCGGCCTGATCAACAACGTCTTCAACCAGCATTATTATCTCGGCGGCGCGTTCTACGAGACTGGCGGCTTTGCCAGCGCCGGAGCCGCGCCCAATTTGATGGCGCAGCTGACCGATCCGCGCACCTTCGTGCCCGGCATGCCGCTCGCCGCCTATGCCGGCATCAGGGCGAAGTTCTAAAGCGCGATGAGATTAGGTTGAATCGTCATCGCGCTTTAGCTCTTTGTCTGAGCATGATCTTTTCGGAAAACCGCTTCGCACTTTTCCGGATCATGCTTTAGGGCAATTCCTGGAAGACGCTACGCCACCGTCCCGCCGTCGACCGGCATCGCGATGCCGGTGACGAACGACGCCTTGTCCGACAGCAGGAACACCGCGACCTCCGCGATCTCCTCGGGACGCGCGGCGCGGCCCATCGGATTGCGGGTGACCGCGGCCTTGATCAGCTCCTCTGGATCGGCCTCGTTGTGGCCCGGCTGGTCCGGCCGGTTGACGAACACCCGCAGCATCGGCGTGTCGATCGCACCGGGGCAGATCGCGTTGACGCGGACGCCGTCCTTGGCGTGGCGCTTGGCGAGCGCGCGCGCCAGCCCGATCACGCCGGCCTTGGCCGCCGAATAGGTCGGACTCCACGGCGAGCCGACCAGGCCCGAGGTCGATGCAGTGAACAGGATGCTGCCCTGGCGCCGCGCGGTCATCTGGCCGAGCGCCGCGTTGGTGGTGATCAGCTGCGAGCGCAGGTTGAGATCGACGCTGAGATCCCAGCCTTCCAGATCGTCGATCACGGACGGACCGGGAATGCCGAGGTGATTCCACACGCAGTCGAGCGCTCCAAATTCCTTCGCGGTTGCCGTGACGATGTCGCGCGCAAAGCCGTCGTCGCGCAGATCGCCGGTCAGCGCCAGCGCGCGTCCGCCGCCCTTTTTGATCTCGTCGACCACCGCCTTCGCGCCGGCCTCGTTCTGGTCGACCACCGCGACCGCCGCGCCCTCGCGCGCGAGGATGCGTGCCCCGGCGCGGCCGGCGCCGGATGCCGCGGCGGTGACGAGTGCGATCTTGCCCTGCATGTCCATGTTTTCGATCCTGACTGTGCCCGTGAGCTCGAGCCTTCTTGGTTGTGACGTTCTGGTTGAATCAGGAGCGCAGCGCTGCCGTCTTGCGCTGACGCGCTAAAGCATGATCCGGAAAAGTGCGAAGCGGTTCCGAAAAGATCATGCTCAAACAAGGAGATAAGGCGCGATGACGATTCTCATCGCGCTTCAGCGCCCGCCGAACAGGACCGGAGACTGGCCGGGCAGCAGCTGCGAATGAATGTCGCTGTCCATCCGCTCCGCCCCTTGCTGGGTGAAGCTCGCGCCGAAGGACAGGCTGAGATTCGAAGTCGGCCGGAACTCGAGTCCCGCGCGCGCAGAATAGCCGGCGTTGACGCCGGGATTGCCGCTGAACGGCGCCAGCGGTCCGCCGGCCCCGGGCGGATTGTATTTCAGCGTGTCGAAGCCGGCGAAGAAGGTCACGGGCGTATTGCCGACGCCCCTGAAATTGTAGCCGAACTGCGCGCCCTGATATTCCAGCGAGCCGAACGCCGCCGATTGGCCGAGCGCGTTCCAGCCGACGCGACCGCCTTCGCTGCCGGCGAACCAGCCGTCGGGCCGGCCGTTCAGATACGAAAAATCGCCGCCTTGCGCGCCGGCGGCGTCAAAGCTCGGAAAGTTTCCGTAGGTATCCGCCTTCTGGCCGTCGGCGAGGCTGCCGCCGAAGCCGAACAGCGAGCCCGGCGTCCAGTAGCGCACCGGGCCGGCCTGGGCACTGGCCTGCTGCTGGCCGCTCAGGCACAGCGCCAACACTGCGATTGCGGGGCCGAGTTTGCTTACCAAAGTGGTCATCAGATTACCGTCACGAGCACAGGGATTATACGTCCCACCGACCGGGAACACCAGCCTGCGCCCTACCCCGCCGCGAGCAGCTTCTGCTTCAGCAAATCCGTCAGCCAGTCGGCGAACACCTGCAGCCGCCGCGATAGATGCTGACGGTGCGGATAGAGCAAGGTCATCGGCATCGGCGCGGCGCGGTGCCGCGGCATCAGCTCGACGAGCTCTCCGGCATCGAGGTGCCGCTTCACGTCGTAGGCGGGAATCTGGATCAGGCCAAGGCCGGCGAGGCAGCAGGCGATATAAGCCTCGGCGCTGTTGACGGTGACGCGGCCACGCATCGCGATCGTGCGCGTTGCGCCCTGCTCGCTCCACTCCCACTCCTCGATGCGGCCGGTGGAGGGCGAGGCGTAGTTGACCGCCCAATGCGCGCCGAGATCGTCGGGCGTTCGCGGCGTGCGAGATATCCGGGGCCTGCGACATTCATCAGCGTCAGATCGCCGAGCGGCTGCGATCAGACCGGAATCGCTGCGATCGCGATCCACTACAACAGCGCGGCCACCAAGGCCGATGCCGACGCGACGGTGGCGGCGCTGCAGGCCGCAGGCAGCAAGGCGGTCGCCTTCCAGGCCAATCTCACAACAGCAGGCGCGATGGAGAAGCTGTTCGCCGACGCGGTCGCCGCGATCGGCCGCCCCGACATCGCGATCAACACCGTCGGCAAGGTGTTGAAGAAACCGATGATCGAGATCTCGGAGGCCGAATATGACGCGATGAGCGCGGTCAACGCCAAGTCCGCGTTCTTCTTCCTCAAGGAGGCCGGCCGCCACGTCAACGACAACGGCAAGATCTGCACGCTGGTGACGTCGCTGCTCGGCGCCTACACGCCGTTCTATGCGGCCTATGCCGGGACCAAGGCGCCGGTCGAGCATTTCACCCGCGCGGCATCGAAAAGAGTTCGGCGCGCGCGGCATCTCGGTCACCGCGATCGGACCCGGACCGATGGACACGCCGTTCTTCTATCCGGCCGAAGGCGCGGACGCGGTCGCCTATCACAAATCGGCGGCGGCGCTGTCGGGCTTCTCCAGGACCGGGCTCACCGACATCAAGGACATCGTGCCGTGGATCCGCCTGCTGGTGTCGGACGGCTGGTGGATGACCGGCCAGACCATCCTGGTCAACGGCGGCTACACCACGAAGTGAGGCGCGATCTCGGTCGCCCTTACCATTCGAATCGCGTGCCGACTCCGACGGATGTCGAGCCCTTCGCATCGACATCCGACTCGACGCGGATATGGCGCGTCACGTCGACATTGGCCGACACTCCTGACTGGCTGGCGCTCGCGCCCGTCCGCACGCCCACGCTCAGCCTGTCGCCGATCGCGCGCGAGGCGCCGACCATCGGACCGCCCGCTCCGGCGCCCACGTCCAGATTGTCGACCCCGAGCGAGCGGCGCATGCGGTCCACCGTTCCCTCGCCACCACTGGCGAACTGAGCCGCGGCCCCTGCGAGCTGCACGGCCTGCGAGGTCGTCAGGCTGACCGAAGCTTTCTGAAAGAGAATGTGCGACAGGATCTCGTCCTGCGGCAACTCGGGCTGTGAATGGAAGGCGAAGACCGGCGCGGCCGCCGGGCCCGAGATTCCGACCTGCGCGGTGATGTCAGAGGCCTGTATCTCTGCCGCGAAATCGAGCTCGGGCGCGAGATCGCCGTTGAAGGAGAGATTGCCCTTGGTGAAGGTCAGCGTCTTTCCGAGCACCACAAGCTTGCCCTGATAGAGCGAGAAAGCCCCCTTCGGAACCGGCGCGTTGCTCGTGCCGCCGACATGAACGGAGCCGCCGAGTTCTGCGGTTACCCCGCGGCCATGGATGAAGACGTGGTTCGGCGCCGAAACTGTCACGTCGAGCGCGGCGTTGAAGATCGCCGGACGCTTCTTGTTGCCTTTCGGCGTCTCGGCCTTGCGCGCAGCTGCGAGCCGTGCAGCGGCCTGCCCCGAGGCGTTCACATGGTTGATGCCGTCGATCGGCTTCAGCGTCGACGGCACGCGATCCGGAATATCGACGTTGACGCGAGTCAAGTCGACGCGACCGACGATCCGCGGATCGCGTGCCAGGGCGCCTGTGACGTCAATGGCGAGATTGGCCTGCGCGGTCGCCAGCGCGCTGGAGGCAAGCGTCGCCTGCTGACCGCGAATCGAGACCGTGCCTGGAAAACCTGCATCCGGGGCGACCCGTACCTCACCGGAGCCGGACAACGTACCGCCGTTGGGCGTCACCGCGGCCAGGCGCTCCACGACGATGCGCTCTCCTTCGGCGGTGATTTTCGCCTCGACGGCATCAAGGCGCGTACCGAGCATGCTGTCACGGAAGGTACCTCCGCTCATGGTGGCGACACCGCCGATCTGGGGCTTGGTACGTGTGCCGCCGACACGGGCATCGAGCGTAACGCTGCCGGACACGGTACGGCCGGAGGCGGAAAGCGCGGCATTGGCGACGGCGGCATCGAGGCGGCCCTTCGCGGTCAGCACGATCGGACCCGTGGCGTCGAGCGGCACCGTGCCCGACGCCGCGATCGCACCGGCTCTTCCCGCGGCAATTGTGGTGTTCAGGCTCGCGCGGCTGCCATCGAGCCGTCCGTCCGCGGCAACGTCGATCGGCGGCAGGCCGGCGCTTCTGGTCTGCGGCGCGGTGAGCTGCTTGACCGCGACCTTGTACTGGCCGGTCGGCGCGCTCATGGAGCCCGCAATGGCCGCTGACGCGTCGAGGGTCCCGCTCAGGCCCAGACCGGGTATCGCGACATCGGCCTCGCCGAGCGGGATCGCGCTGGCCATGGCCTTAAGGTCGAGCACCTGACCGGCTTTGCCGTCCATCGTGAAGCGGCCACGTCCAATCCCGAGCGCCAGATGCTCGATCAACACCGTGCCATCGTCGAGCGTGAAGCCCGCGGGGCCCTGCAGCGCAATCGCTTTGGCGCCACGGCGCGCGGTGAAGCGGTTGAGATCGAACCGCACCCGCTCCCTGGTGGTCAGTGCACCCGCGGCATCGAGATCGAATCCGGCAGCCTTGGCGGACAGGCCGATCGTGCTCGCATCGGCATTGCCCGCGGCCGCCAGCGTGACGTTTGAGACTGTCTGACCGCCGAACTCGGCACCATTGACCTGCGCATCAGCATTGAGCACCGGATGGCTGTAGAGATCGGCGCCATCGGCGCGCAGATCGAAACTGCGGACGGCCGCACCCGCGGCACGGATTCCCGCGCCCTTGCCGGCAAGCCGGATCGACTGTTGGCCGCCATCGGCCGAAGCGGCAAGGTCGAGTGAGGCCGAACCGGCGAGCTCTGTAAGGGCAAGCGGCGAGAGATCGGCGAGCGCCCCGGCTGCGAAGCGAATCTGCCCGCTGGCGAATCTCTGTGCGTCAATCGTCGCTGCTCCCTTCAGAGATACCGACCCGATCGCGATGTCGATGGTCCTTGCCTGCCATCCGGCAAAGGCGGGAGCTGCGCGATCGTCGGGCTCCGACGATCGACGACTCACCTGAACAATCCCGCGCGCTGGCTTGCCGTCGACGGAGCCGTCGAGCTTGGCCTCGACGGCACAGACTCCGTTGATGTCGTTGACCGTCGCGGCGAGCCCGAGATGCGGAATCGGACGCCGCATGGCGGTGGCGCGATCCACCGAAGCCGCGAACGAAACCCCGGGATGCGCGAGCCCGCCGGTCAGGCCGACGTCGAGAGCTCCCGCACCGGTGAGGCGCGCATCGGCCGCCGAGAGATCCGGCAGGTCCACACGCGCCGACAGGTCGCTCGAGTCGCGCGTCACTGTTCCTTTGGCGCGAACCGCAACATGGGCACCATCGATCGACGCGTCGCGGACCGTGTAAGTGTCGCGGCCGTCAGCAGAGATGTCGGCTGCCAGTGCGAGCCGCGCCCCCGCGAGCCCATCGAGCGCCGCAAGTCCCGTCGCAAGCTTCTCGCCGGCACCTGACATTCTGATATCGAAGCTGCCACGCTGTAAATCCGTGTCGAGATCGAGGCCGAACGCCACCGAACCCTTGAGCTTCAACCCGGCAAGGTCGGCAAAGGCGCCGAGGTCGGGCACGGTTCCGGTTGCCCGGCCATTCAGGCGATCGGCGCTGACATCGCCTGTATAGGTGGCCTGAACCGTTGATGTGCCGATCCCGAGACGCTCGATCCTGGCGCGGCCGCCCAGGTCCGTATCGCCATGGAGCACGAGCGACGCGGTGTTGCCGATCGCGGCCGCCAAACTCGCGTCGCGTGGCGCGATGCCGGAAGCGCGCAGGTTCGCGTCAAGGATGATACGCGTTGCGGGATCGCTGGCCTCGGCACGAGGAACGGCCGTGATCGAAGCATCAAGCGTCTCGACGTCTCCGTCCGGCAGATGAGCACCCGACAGCGCGAGCTTGACCGATGCTGTGGGAGCCTTGATTGGGCCGTTGACGCGGCTGTTGAAGACGAGGCTGCGGATCGAGCCTTGGTCAGTCTCGGTCACGTCGCCGTTGCTTGGCAAGGCGCGGATCGAAGCCGCAAAATCCACGACCTTGTCGGCTCGGAGCAGACCTTTCGCGTCGAGCCGTGCGAGACGGCTCGTCAGCGTCAGCCCGTCCAGGGCGACGCTGCCGTCGTCACCAAAATGCGTCGTACTGTCGAGATGGGTTTCGCCCGCGAAGACCGGCGCGGCGATCGCCGGCAACAACGGTTCGAGGTGACTGGCAAGGCGCGTTGCGAGCACTCGGGCCGCGCCGTTTCGGTCAAGCGCAATCGTGCCGGTCGCATCGATCGTGGGGCCGGCCTGCAACTTCAGGGCACCGCGAAAGCTGTCGAGCGTGCCCTTGCCTCCCAGTGCGAATGTGACGGGCGGCTCGCCCGGCAGATGGCCGAGCTTCGACATGAGTCCGTGGGCTGGCTCGTCGAGCGTGACGTCGAGGGTAAGCGCATTTCCCTGCGGAACGTAGGCGAGAGCGGCCTTGAAGTGGCCCGGAAAATCCTTGCGGGTGGCATCGAGGTTGAAGACGAGCCCTTCCGAGGGCGAGCCGAGCTCGGTATTGCCGGTCGCCGCGACACTCAAAGCTTCACCCAGAATCGACTGTCCCAGCGTCAGGGCCCGCAGGTCGAAAGCCTTCACCTGCACCTTCACCGGAAGGTCAGGCAGCATCGGCTGATCGGACTCGGCGGCAGGCTGGTCGGACGGAAGCGGCTTTCGCCTGATCTCAAGCGTGCCGATCTCGAGACGGTCGATTTCCAGCCGCCCCAGCAACAATGCGCTGCGTCGCCAGACGAGGCGCGCCTTGTCGAGCGTCAGCCAGACACCGTCCTTGTCGGTGATGCTAACGTCGCGGACCGTTGCATCCGAGGACAGCACACCATCGACGGCGCCGACATGGACCTGGGTCGCCGGCGTCGAGAGCGTCCGCGAGACGAGACTGGCCAGCACATCCTGCTGGTTCTCGCCGCTCCCGCCCACCATTCCGTAGAGAACGACACCAAGCACCGCGGCAGCGATGAGACCCAAGGCCGCGACGGCGGAACCGATAATGAACAGCCGTCGGATGCGCATCAGAAGGCTTGCCCAATGCTGACATAGATCGCGTAACGGCTGTCGCCGGGGCGAGGGTTCAGCGGTGTCGCAACGTCAAGGCGGATCGGGCCGACCGGCGTGAGATAGCGCAACCCAAGTCCCGCGCCGTAGCCCACATAGTCGTCGAAGCCTGGCAGGGACGATCGGGAGGCGGTGCCAAAGTCGAAGAATGGCACGAGGCCGATGGTGGGAGTGATCTTGACCCGCACCTCGGCGGAGCCCTCGATCAGGCTGCGACCACCGGTGATTTGACCGAACATCATCGGCGAAATGGTGTTGAAGCCGTAACCGCGTACGGATCCGCCGCCGCCAGCGAAGAAGCGATGTGCGTCCGGAATCTGGTCGAGCGGCGCGCCCGCAAGCGAGCCTGCGGCCAACCGACCCGCCAGCACGTAGTCGGCCTGCTCGTCGAGCGCATAATAGGCCGAGCCCGCAACCCGCGCTTCGAACAGATCGATCGTGGAACCCATCAGCTTCGGATAGGCATTGACGGTCGCCGAGAGGCGCACACCGCGCGTGGGGTCGAGCGGATTGTCTGTCGTGTCGTAGCGGCCGGTCGCCGTGAAGCCGATCAATGTCGCATCGACCCGCCCCAGCACGTCCTGCGATTTCGATTGCTCGACCTGGAGACCGGCCTGCAGCGAAGCCGCCTCCGAAAAGCGATGGATCACGCCGAATGTGCCGCGCACCGTGTCGTCAGTGTAACCGCCGAGGTCGTTGTTGCCGACACGCTCGCGGAACGCAGTGGCCTCGATCAGTAGATCGTTGGCCGTACCGAACAAGCCCGGCTTGATGAAGGTGCCGGTAAAGCGTGCGCCGAAATCCGAGCCGCTCAGACTATTGAAGCCGGTGAAGGACGTGCCGTCGATCCGTTGCAAAAGCGAGGCGGACGCTTCGAGCCTCAGGCGCTCGCCGCCGCCGAATATGTTCCGATCCTCGTAGTAGCCAGCAATGCCGGGACCATCGACGGTGGAATATTTCGCCGAGAGGCCCACCGCGTGCCTTGGCCTTTCCGTCAAATCGATGAAGACCGGCAGATTGCCATTCTCATCGAGCTGGTCCGCCTCGCGGACGCGAATTCCCCCGATGGCCGGGATCTTTGCGATCGAGGTTTTCGCCAAGGCGAGCCGCTCTGGCGAATAAGGCTCGCCTTCCCTCAGGTAGACGTGCGTGGCCACTACTCTCGGATCGACGTCTCCGCCCGAGATCGTCACGGCGCCGATGCCGGCCTTGGGGCCCGCTTCGACCCGCAGCCGAAGGTCCATCGCGGCGGTGCCATGATCGACGGTGGCCTTGACGTCGGCGACCTTCGCGAGCGGATGTCCGTTGCTGCGGAACCAGTCGACGAGCTTCACCTGCGCGGCGCGCAGGTCGGCAGAGATCGCGGGATCGCCGGACTTCAGCGCAAACGCGCGGCGCGGCAATCCCTGCGGCGCTTGGTCGCGCGGATAGTCTACATCAACGGCACGCAGCTTGAACAACGGACCAAGTCGCGCGATGACCTTGACGGGCACAACGGTCCGATTGCGAAAGCTGTCGGCCCGGCGCGCGGCCGCGGCAAGCCCGATCTCGTCGAGGGAGATTGGAACTCCATCTATCGTCACATCGATCTGGGCGTTGTAGCGGCCAAGCCCCCAAAGGGCATCGAGCAGCGGATTGATATCCGCCTGCAGCCGGCGCGCGAGACCTTCCCCGTCCGGCGGCGGTTCCTGTCGAAGGCGATAGGTGCCGGCGGCATCGCGCAATGCCTGTTCGGCGTCGCTATCGTTCTTGCCCTCCGGCGTCTTGGCTTCGATCTCCAGCCGATAGGACAGCGTCGTGGCGCTGACCGGCGGCGGATCGTCGGAACCGAACAGGCCAAAGAAGTCGAGCGCGTGAGCCTGCTCGCACAGCGAGCAACCGACGACAGCGACGCACGCCGAACGCAGAACGCGCCGCGCTGCAGCGATGAAATACCTCCGCCTTGCCCGCCCCGGCAAAGGCGGCAGGCATCGTCGCACCACGATTTGCTTGATTGTTCCGCTCCGCCTGCCTGTTGACGCGACCCGAGTCTGTGCACCTCGGGTTCCGGCGATCCCCTGTCTCCGCATTCAACAGGCACCACACGCGAAGTTGATAGACTCATGATGGACAATGTTGGGCAAACGTAGGGGAACTTCGACGTTCGTCGCAGTTATCGACTCTCCGATGCGCGCCACCATCGGTTCCGGCAACCGCATCTTGCGGACAATCCGCTACATGCGTCATCACGATTCCATGGCGCTGATGCCGGAACCGTCGCCAGTTAAAAGCAGAGTGCAAGCTCGGCCGATCCAATCCGCAAATGCAGAGGGACAGGTTCAGGTCGGGCCGGCAGTCTGCTGCCGTGGCCGATCAACGCAGAGCCCGTCATCGGGCAACGCGTTGCGTGGGCGCATTAACCAATCCGGACCCTGCCACTGCTTTGCCCGACGGCGCACGCCCCCGCGGCCGTGGTCTTACCTCCCGCGTTTTTTATTACGCGGGACCCATGGGTGCGATCGGCACCCGGCTTTCCCTGCGCCCTCTGTTTCCGGAGTGGCGAAACGAGATGCAAAGCTCGGACAGATCATGTCGCGAGAGCGCGGAAGTATGACTCACCGGCAGCGCAATACATTCGGTGTCGTCCCGGCGAAGGCCGGGACCCATAACCACCGAGCGTGATTGTTGAACGATGTGGAACGACGAGTCCCGTTCACGACACCCGCCGCGGCGTATGGGTCCCGGCGAAAGCCGGGACGACGTGCGGAGAGAGCCATGGACGGCATTCTCTCCGGTGTCATGCCCGCACATGCGGGCATCCAGTGCGCCGTGACCTCGCGGCTCAAGCAGGACCGTTCTGGAATACTGGTCACCAGCTTGCCCGCTGATGACACCGAACAAGCTCCGCGGCATTGCACCGCGAGCCGCGCTGCGGCGCAACAATCAAAATGAGACTGCCCGTTAAGCCAATTGGCGCCGACGACATCCGCGCCGCGCCCGCCTTCGGCTAGCTTTGCCGGCAACAACCGGACGCCCATCAGCCTTCGCACGCCAAGTGGACGCCGGCGACAACGCAGAGGGAGGAGCGCGATGTTGAAAGGCAGTTTGGGACTGATTGCGTTGAGCAGCCTGTTGCTTTCGGGCACGGCGTTCGCTCAGGAGAAGATCAAGGTCGGCGTCACCGCGACGCTCGAGGGCACCTACACGGTGCTCGGCGAGGACGGCATGCGCGGCTTCCAGACGGCGCTCAACGTGCTCGGCAAGAAGATCGGCGACAAGGAGCTCGAATTCGTCGTCGCCTCGACCGACGCGACGCCCGACTCCGCGGTGCGCGCGGTGCGCAAGCTGATCGAGCAGGACAAGGTGCAAATCCTGCTGTCGCCGCTGTCCGGCGACGAAGGCATCGCGGTCAAGAACTTCGCCAAGACCCATCCGGAGCTGACCTTCGTCAACGCCGCCTCCGGCGCGCAGGAAACGACCTATGTCGATCCGGCGCCGAACTTCTTCCGCTACAACATGGACGGCGCGCAGTGGCAGGTCGGCCTCGGCAAATACGCCTATGAGACCAAGGGCTATCGCAAGATCGCGACCGTCGGCGAGGACTACTCCTTCATCTACACCCAGGTATTTGGCCTGGTGCTCGAGTTCTGCGGCGCCGGCGGCCAGGTCACCAACCGACAATGGGTGCCGCTCGGCACCAAGGACTTTGCCTCCGTGATCGCCGCGCTGCCTGACGACGTCGACGCGATCTATCTCGGCCTCGGCGGCGCCGATGCCGTCAACTTCCTCAACCAGTATCAGCAGGCCGGCGGCAAGGCGCATCTGATGGGCGGCTCGATCATGATCGACCAGACCATCCTGTCGTCGAAGGGCAACGCCAAGAACGCTCTGATCGGCACCATCGCCGCCAGCGGCCAGGCCGATACCTGGGAGGATCCGGGCTGGCAGAAATTCGTCAAGGCTTATCAGGATGCCTTCCCGCCGGCCAAACGCTTCCCGAGCCCTTCGCTGCTCGCGACCAACTATTACGGCTCGACGATGGCGTTGATCCTGGCGCTGCGCCAGGTCAATGGCGATCTCTCCAACAACCAGGCCAAGCTCAAGGACGCGCTGGCGAAGATCGAGATCGACGCGCCGAACGGCAAGATCAAGCTCGACTCCAACCGCCAGGCGATCGGCACCAATTTCGTCACCGAGGTGGTCGATGACGGCAAGGGCGCGCTGTTCAGCAAGGTCGTCAAGGTGATCCCGAACGTCAACCAGACGCTGGGCTACGATCCGGCGGTGTTCGCCAAGATCGGCCTGCCGAGCCGCACGGTCCCGGAGTGCAAGAAGTACTGACGTATTTGTTGCAGTGCAGGCTGAACGGCCGCGGCATGGTGCGCGGTTGCATCAAGAGCCCTGCTCGCCCTTGCTTTCCGCGGGCGGATGATGAACCCTTGTCGAAAAGACAAGAACATCCCGCGGGAGGGGAGGCATGAGCAGGGCGCTTGCCGTCTTCCACGGCCGGTTCGGTCGCGCGACGGTCTATCAGTTGAACCGTCCCTTCAACGTGCATGCGCACCGCGAGGGGCATCTGATCTTTCATGTCGGCGGAACGCCGGCGCAGATCGACGTCTCGGAGCAGCGGCTGCTGCTCAAGGACGACACCGTCGTCGCGGTCAACCCGTGGGAACCGCACAACTTTCTGCCGACCGACATGGACCACGGCGCGATCTTCTTCGTGCTTTATGTCAACGCCGAATGGTTCGCGCCGCAGCCCGCGACGGCACAGGGCCTGCGGTTCGGCCGCACCTTCTTTCCGCGCACCGAAGCGCTCGACCGGCTGATCCGCCGCACCGCAGCACTAGTGTGCGGCGCGCCGTCGCTGCGCAGCCTCGATTGCGAACTCCGGCAGCTGATCGACTCCTGCTACGAGGAGAGCTGGCAGGCCGCGCAGGATGCGCGCGCGGCGGCCGCGGTGACCGATTTCAGGGTGCGCAAATCGATCAAGCTGATGTCGGAAAGCCCCGGCGCCGAGATCGAGCTCGATGCGATCGCGCGCGAGGCCGGGCTGTCGCGGCCGCATTTCTACCGGCTGTTCCGCACCCAGACCGGCGTCACCCCTCACCTCTACATGAACACGCTGATCATGGAGCAGGCGCTCGATGCGCTGGTGGCGACCGAGACGCCGATCGCCGATATCGGCTTCGACCTCGGCTTCTCCTCGCAGAGCGGCTTCACCCGCTTCTTCGCCGCCAATGTCGGCATGGCCCCGACCGACTATCGCCGCGCCGCCAAGGTGTTGCGGCCGTGAAGGAGTTCCGGAGCGCACGATAAAAGATACTGTCGATCAAATCCTGAGCCTACGCCCTCGGTAGGATACTGGACACGCGGCCCGGCAGACGGTCGCGACCAGTGAGGGAACGCGACGGAGATGGCCAGGTTCATCGAACGCCATCCGGCCTGGGCGCTGATCGTGATCATCGCGGTCGCGGTGCTCGCGTGGCTGGTGTTCGCGATCTGGCCGCCGGGGCTGGAGGCCGCGATCGGCCGCAAGCGCGTGTTCCTCAACGCGGTGCTGAACGGCATCACGCTCGGCGGGCTCTACTTCCTGGTGGCCAGCGGCTTCACGCTGATCTTCGGCCTGATGCGCAATGTCAACCTCGCGCACGGCTCGCTCTATCTGTTCGGCGGCTATGTCGGCTACGCGATCAGCAGCTGGACCGGGTCGTGGCTCCTCAGCTTCATCATCGCCTTCATCGCGGTGGCGCTGGTCGGCGTGATCCTGCAGCTCGTCGTGTTCCGACGCATGGAGGGTCAGGACCTCAGGCAGACCATGGTGACGATCGGGCTGTCGATCGTGTTCGCCGATCTGATGCTCTGGGTGTTCGGCGGCGACTTCTACCAGATCCAGACCCCGAGCTGGCTGATCGGCCCGATCCAGCTGCCGCTGCTGACCGCGATCAAATCAACGGGCGAACCGGTCTATCTGCAATACCCGCTGGTGCGGCTGGTGATCTTCGCTGCGTCCGTCGTGATCGGAATCGCGATGTGGCTGGCGCTCAACCGTACGCGGATCGGCATGATCGTGCGCGCCGGCGTCGACGACCGCGACATCCTGGCCGCCACCGGCGTGCGGATCCAGCTGGTGTTCGTGCTGGTGTTCGCGCTCGGCGCGGGCCTTGCCGGCATCGCCGGCGTGGTCGGCGGCACCTTCCAGTCGCTGTCGCCGGGCGAGGATACGCGGTTCCTGCTCGCCTCGCTCGTCGTCGTGATCGTCGGCGGCATGGGCTCGATCCCGGGAGCGGCACTCGGCGCCGTCATCATCGGCCTCGCCGAGCAACTCGGCTCGGTCTACATCCCGACCTACGCCATCGTCGTCACCTTCCTGATCATGGTGCTGGTGCTGGCGCTGCGGCCGCAGGGCCTGCTCGCGAGGCGATGACAGATGTCGCTGCTGCAGAGTACCCAGTTCCGCCCCGACCCGTCCGCCAACGCGACCCGCCGCGCCTTCATCCGTGCCTGGCCGGAATTCCAGAACCCGGCGGCCTGGCTGGTCGCGCTGATCCTCGTGATCATGCCGCTGATCGCCAACGGCTTCTTTCTGATCGAGATCTTCGCCACCACGCTGATCCTCGGCATCATCGCGCTCAGCCTGATGTTCCTCGCCGGCTATGGCGGCATGGTCAGCCTGATGCAGCTCACCATCGCGGGCTTCGCCGGCTACATGGTCGCGGTCTTCGGCATCAGCGGCAACGCCAATATCAGCCTCGGCTGGCCGTGGTGGCTGGCAACCCCGATGGCGCTGGCGCTGGCGACGCTGTTCGGCACGCTCGGCGGCGCGCTCGCGGTGCGCACCGAGGGCATCTACACCATCATGATCACGCTCGCGATCGGCGCGGCGTTCTACTACTTCACCAACCAGAATTGGGCGATCTTCAACGGCCACACCGGCATCAACACCGTCGCGACGCCGCATTTCTGGGGCGTCGACTGGCGCGCCGATATCGCCTTCTACTATGTCACGCTCGGCGTCGCCGCGATCTGCTACTTCGCCGTCCAGTATGTCTCGCGCGCGCCGTTCGGCCTCGCGCTGCAGGGCGTCCGCGACAATTCCCGCCGCATGGCGGCGCTCGGCTTCAACCCCAATGCGCACCGCATCGCGGCCTACGCCTTCGCCGCCTTCATCGCCGCGCTCGGCGGCGTGCTGCAGGTCTGGAACTACCGGCAGATCTCGCCCGGCTCGGTCAGCGTCGGAGCCTGCATCGACGTCCTGATCATCGCCGTGGTCGGCGGCATCACGCGGCCGATCGGACCCTTCATCGGCGCGCTGATCTTCGTGCTGCTGCGGACCTTCGCGCTCGACGTGCTGATCAAGTTCGGGCTCGACGGCAACCGCTTCCGGCTGCTGATCGGGCTCGGCTTCCTCGCCATCGTGTTCTGGTCGTCGGATGGCGTGATCGGCCTGTGGGAACGCTGGCGGCAGCGCAATGCATCCTCGACGCAACGTTCAGGCGGAGGCCGCCATGGATAGCGTCGCGCAGCGGCTGTCCGTGGTCGGCGCCGGCGCGGCGCTGGAACTGCGCGGCGTGACAAGGCTGTTCGGCGCGCTGGCGGCGCTGACCGACGTCACCATCACTGTGCGGCCGGGCGAAAGGCGCGCGGTGCTCGGCTCGAACGGCGCCGGCAAGACCACGCTGTTCAACTGCATCACCGGTGACTTCCCGCCCTCCTCCGGCACGATCCGCTTCTTCGGCGAGGACATCACCCAGTTCCCGCCCTATGAGCGGATCCGCCGGGGCTTACGCCGTACCTACCAGATCTCGGCGCTGTTCCCCGGCCTAACGGTGCAGGACAACGTCTACCTCGCCTGCCGTGGCGTCTCGCGTGGCCGGTTCTCGTTCCTGCGCCCGGGGCAGAACGATGCGCTGATGCACGCGACCGAAACGCTGGTCCAGGCGGTTCACCTCAGCGGCGTGAAGGACCAGCGCGTCGCCGAGCTCGCACATGGCCAGCAGCGGCAGCTCGAGATCGCGCTGGCGCTGGCCGGCGCGCCGCGCTTCATCCTGTTCGACGAGCCGGCGGCGGGGCTGTCGCCGACCGAGCGGCGCGAGCTGATCGAGATCCTGACTTCGTTGCCGGCGCATATTGGCTACATCATCATCGAGCACGACATGGACGTCGCACTGCGCGTCGTCGAGAGCGTGACGATGATGCACAACGGCCGCATCTTCAAGGAAGGCCTGCCGCGCGAGATCGAATCCGATCCCGAGGTGCAGGAGCTTTATCTCGGAGGCGGCCATGAATGACCGCCGCGCAATGCCCGCGCTCGAGGTGAAGGGCCTCGACGTCTATTACGGCCATTCGCATGCGCTGCAGGGCGTCGATCTCACGCTCGAGTCCGGCGTGTTCTCGGTAGTCGGCCGCAACGGCATGGGCAAGACCACGCTGTGCAAGGCGATCATGGGCCTCGTGCGTGCCAGCGGCGGTTCGATCCGGATTCGCGGCGAAGAGGTCACGCGGCTCAATCCGGCACGGATCGCCCGGCTCGGCGTCGGTTATGTGCCGCAGGGCCGCCGCCTGTGGCGGTCGCTGACCGTCGACGAGCACCTTGCGCTTGCCGGCGGCCTGCGGCGCGGCGCCTGGACCATCGAGCGAATCTACGACACCTTCCCGCGCCTCGCCGAGCGCAAGACCAACGGCGGCAACCAGCTGTCCGGCGGCGAGCAGCAGATGCTCGCGATCGCGCGTGCGCTGCTGACCAATCCGCATCTCTTGATCATGGACGAGCCGACCGAAGGCCTTGCGCCCGTGATCGTCGCCCAGGTCGAGGACATGCTGCTGCGGCTCGGCGATGAGGGCGACATCTCCGTGCTGGTCATCGAGCAGAACATCGGTGTGGCGACGGCGGTGTCGCGCAACGTCGCCATCATGGTCAATGGCCGGATCAACCGGATCATCGATTCCGCCCACCTTGCAACCGACCGCGAGCTGCAGCAGCGGTTGCTCGGCGTCGGCACCCATGGCGCCGACGAGACCGACGCCGAGCCAGCACCGGCGAAGGCCGAAGCGGCCGGTGCCCCGCAGCCGGAACGCAAGGGGCCGACCCGCATCTACGTCTCCAATCCCGTGCTGCCGACCCGCTGGTCGCAGCCGGTGCCTTTCGCCCGCATCGAGGCCGCCGCACGGACGCAGTCCACCGGGGTCACTCGGCTCGAGGAGGCAACCCGGCAGCGACGCGAACCGACGACCTCCCGAACGTCCGGGCCACCGGTCGTCCTCATCGTCGGCACGCTCGACACCAAGGGTGCCGAGCTGCGCTTCATCCGCGATATCATCGCCGGCAGCGGCCTGCGCACGCGACTGGTCGACGTCTCGACCAGCGGCAAAGCGGCGAGCTGCGATGTCACCGCGCAGGAGATCGCACTGAACCACGGCCGCGGCGGCTCCGGCGTGTTCGGCGCCGATCGCGGCGCCTCGGTGACGGCGATGGCGGAGGCGTTCGAGCGATGGCTGCGTCGCCAGGGCAATATCGCCGGGATCATCTCCGCCGGCGGCTCCGGCGGCGCGTCGCTGGTCGCGCCCGGCATGCGCGCGCTGCCGGTCGGCGTGCCGAAGCTGATCATCTCCTCGGTCGCGTCCGGCGACGTCGGTCCCTATGTCGGTCCCGCCGACATCACCATGATGTATTCGGTGACCGACGTGCAGGGTCTCAACTCGATTTCGCGCACGGTGCTCGGCAACGGCGCTCATGCGCTGGTCGGCATGGTTAAGGCGCGGCTCGATGAGCAGGCCGGCAAGCAACGCAGCGCAGGCGCGAACCTTCCGGCGATCGGCATCACCATGTTCGGCGTCACCACCCCGGCCGTGCAGAAGATCGCGGCCGACCTGCGCGAGGATTTCGAGTGCCTCGTCTTCCACGCCACCGGCGTCGGCGGCCGCTCGATGGAGAAGCTGGTCGAGTCCGGCCAACTCGCCGGCGTGATCGACCTCACCACGACCGAGGTCTGCGACCTCCTGATGGGCGGCGTGTTCCCGGCGACCGAGGATCGCTTCGGCGCCATCATCCGCAGCCGCGTGCCCTATGTCGGCTCGGTCGGCGCGCTGGACATGGTGAACTTCGGCGCACCCGACACGATCCCGGAGCGCTATCGGCAGCGCAAATTCCACATCCACAATCCGCAGGTCACCTTGATGCGGACCACGCCGGAAGAGAACGAGCGCATGGGCCGCTGGATCGGCGAACGGCTCAACCAGATGGACGGGCCGGTGCGCTTCTTCCTGGCCGAGGGCGGCGTCTCCGCGCTCGATGCACCCGGCCAGCCGTTCTGGGACCCGGAGGCCGATGCAGCGTTGTTCCGCGCGCTGGAGCGCACCGTGCGCCAGACCGGCAACCGGCAGATCATCCACATCAAGCGCAACATCAACGATCCCGAGTTCAGCGCCGCCATCGTCAGCGCGTTCCGCCCCTTGCTCGGACGCGCCGGTGGTCGGCGGAGAGTGGCGAGGTGACCCATGGCCAGGTTTGAACGCGCAGCGCTGTTGAAGAAGTTTCACGCCATGATCGCACGCGGCGAGCCGATCGTCGGCGGCGGTGCCGGCACCGGACTGTCGGCGAAATGCGAGGAGGCCGGCGGCGTCGACCTGATCGTGATCTACAATTCCGGCCGCTACCGCATGGCCGGCCGCGGCTCGCTCGCCGGACTGATGCCCTATGGCGATGCCAACGCCATCGTCGTCGAGATGGCCGGCGAGGTGCTGCCGGTCGTGACCAGGACGCCGGTGCTCGCCGGCGTCAATGGCACCGATCCGTTCCGCGATATGGATTTCTTTCTCGACCAGCTCAAGGCGATCGGCTTTGCCGGCGTGCAGAACTTCCCGACCGTCGGCCTGATCGACGGCACCTTCCGCGCCAATCTCGAAGAGACCGGAATGTCCTACGCGCTCGAGATCGACATGATCGCGAAGGCGCATGAGAAGAACATGCTGACCACGCCCTATGTCTTCAGCGAGCAGGAGGCCGCCGCGATGGCGATCGCCGGCGCCGACATCATCGTCTGCCACATGGGCCTGACCACCGGCGGCACGATCGGCGCGCAGACCGCGCCGAAGCTCGCCGACTGCCCTGCCCGCATCGAGGCCTGGGCCGAGGCCGCGCTCAGCGTCAATTCGAACATCATCGTGCTCGCGCATGGCGGTCCGATCGCGGACCCCGCCGATGCCGATTTCATCATGAAGCAGACCCGCAACTGCCACGGCTTCTACGGCGCCTCCTCGATGGAACGCCTGCCGATCGAGCGGGCGCTGACGGATCAGGTTCGCAAATTCAAGGCGATCGGCGCGCTAGCCGCCGTGACCAAGGGAGGAAGAGATGTCGGGGATGCTGGTCGGTGAATTGATCCTCTGGCTCATCGTCGCAATCGTCGCGATCGTCATCATCGTCTATGTCGTGAACTGGCTGTATCACCGCTCGTCGAAGGAGGTCTCCTTCGTCCGCACCGGTTTCCTCGGCGAGCGCGTGGTGATCAATGGCGGCGCCTTCGTGCTGCCCTTCATCCACGACTACACGCCGGTCAACATGAACGTGCTGCCGATGGGGATCGTGCGCTCCAGGCAGGACGCGGTGATCACCCGCGACCGCATGCGCGTCGACATCGAGGCCGATTTCTACGTCCGGGTTCAGCCGACCCGCGAAGCGGTCTCGATCGCTGCCGCCACGCTCGGCCGCCGCACCATGGAGCCCGAGCAGCTCCACACCCTGCTCTCCGGCAAATTCATCTCCGCGATCCGCTCAGTCGCCTCCGAGATGACGATGGAGCAGATGCACGAGCAGCGCGGCGACTATGTGGCGCGCGTCAAGGCCAATGCCGCCGAAGCACTGGCGCAGAATGGCCTCGAACTGGAGTCGGTCGCGATCACCGATCTCGATCAGACCGACCTCGAATATTTCAATCCCTCGAACCGCTTCGACGCCGAAGGCTTGACCCGCCTGATGGAGGACATCGAGGCCAAGCGCAAGCTGCGCAACGACATCGAGCAGGACTCGATGATCAAGATCCGCTCCCGCAATCTCGAGGCCGAGCGGCAGGCGCTGGAGATCGAGCGCGAAAGCGAGACCGCCCGTCTCGAGCAGGAACGCGACATCGAGATGCGCCGTGCCCTGCAGCGCACTGAGGTCGCCCGCGAGCGCGCGCTGCGCGAGACAGAGTCGGAGCAGGCCCAGATTGCGGCGCGCGAAGCCATCGAGAAAGCGCGCATCGCCAACGAGCAGGCGATCACCGAAGCACGCATCGCCTCGGAGCGCGAGACCCGGCACAAGGAGATCGAGCGGACGCGGGCGGTCGAAGAGAAGGAGCTGCTGGCGCGCGAGGAGATCGAGAAGGTCCGGATCGCCAACCAGCGCTCGGTCGACACCACCCGCATCGCCTCCGAGCGCGAGGTGCGCCAGCGCGAGATTGAGCGGATGCGCACGGTCGAGGAAGCCGAGATCGCCGCTCGCGAGGCGATCGAGAAGGCCCGGATCCAGCAGGACCGCGTCGTCACCGATGCCCGCATCGCCAATGAGGAGGAGACCCGGCGCCGCGAGATCGAGCGCACCCGCGCGGTCGACGAGGCCGAGATCGCCGCGCGCGAGGCCACCGAGAAGGCGCGCATCGCCCAGACCATGACGGTCAATGTCGAGCGCATCTCCTCGGACGAGCGCACCCGCGCGCTGGAAATCCAGCAGGTCCGCACCATCCAGGAAGCCGAGATCGAGGCGCAGAAGGCGGTCGAGGCCGCCCGCATCGCGCGCGAGAGGATGCTGGCCGCCGAGCGCATCGCCGCCGACCACACCACACGCAAGCTCGAGATCGAGCGCAACCAGGCGGTCGAGATCGCCGGGATCAGTGCCCGCGAAGCCACCGAAGCGTCGCGGATCGCCCAGGAAGAGCACGTCCGGGCGCTTGAGATCGCGCGCACCCGTGCGATCGAGGAAGCCGATATCGCCTCCCGCGAGGCGATCGAGGCGGCGCGGATCTCGCAGGAAAAGTCGGTCGCGGCGCAGCGCATCCGCGCCGAGCGCGAAACCCGCGGGCTCGAGATCGCGCGCACCGAGGCGATCGAGGCCGCCGAGCTGAAGCGCCGTGACGCCATCGAACGGCAGCGCATCGATGTCGAGCTGACGCTGGAGAGTGAGCGAATCGCCTCCTCCAGGACCCGCGAAGTGCTCAACATCGACCAGAAGAAGGCGATCGAGCTCGCCGACGAGGAGCGCGTGATCGCGCTGGCCGCCAAGCGCTCCGAGCGGATCGATGCCGACCGGCAGGTCCGGCAGGCCGAAATTGTGGCGCGCAAGGACATCGACACCACCGACGTCTCCCGCGAGCAGGCGTTGGAGGCGGCCCGGATCGAGCGGCGCCGCGCGATCGAACAGCTCGAGGTCGCTCGCAACCAGTCGCTGCAGGAGGCCGAGATCGTCGCCCGCGAGGAGGTCGAACGCGCCCGCATCGCCTCCGACCGTGGCCTCGACGAGGCCCGCATCGGCCGCGAGCGCGAGCTGCGCAAGCTCGAGGTCAACCGCGAGAAGGATGTCGAGACCGCGCTGATGGAAAAGGCCATCGCGCTGCATCAGAAATCACTGGAAGAATCCGCGGCGCGCGCCGCGGCCGAGGACGCCCGGATCCACGCCACCGAAGCGGCCGAACGCGTCGTCACCGCGCGCGAAAGCGAGATCGCAAAGCGGCGCAAGACCGTCGAGGTGCTGCTCGCCGAAAAGCAGGCCGAGGAAACCAGGATCGCAGCCGGGGCCGAACGGGTCCGTGCCACGGTCGAGGCCGAGGCGCAGCGTCTGCTTAACGAGGCCGAGAACGTGCTGACCGATCAGGCGCGCTACTCGCTGTTCCGCCGCAAGCTGCTCGACCGCATCGAGGGCATCGTCCGCGAGAGCGTCAAGCCGATGGAGAAGATCGAGGGCATCCGCATCCTCCAGGTCGACGGCCTCAACGGCAATGGCCATGGCAACGGCACCGGCCGCAGCGCCACCGACGAGGTGATCGACTCGGCGCTGCGCTACCGCGTGCAGGCGCCGCTGATCGACTCGATCCTCTCGGATATCGGCGTCGAGGGCGGCAGCCTCGCCAAGATGCCCGGCCTGATCCGCGAAGCCCGCGACATGCAAGGCATCAAGGACTCCGCGCGCAAGAGCGGCGGCGAGGCCAAGCCGGCGGCGCCCGAGGGCGGCGGCGAGCCGGCGCGACCTGAGCGCACGCCGCGCAAGAAGGACTGAGCTCACGCCATGGCACGGGTTTACGTTTCCACCGTCGTCAACGCCCGCAACGACCGGGTCTGGGCCCGCGTCCGCGATTTCAACGGGCTGCCGAACTGGCATCCCGCGATCGCCGAAAGCCGGATCGAGGGCGGCGAGCCCTCCGACAAGATCGGCTGCGTCAGGGATTTCCGGCTGCGCAACGGCGATCGCATCCGCGAGAAGCTGCTCGGGCTGTCCGACTACGACATGTTCTGCACCTATTCGATCCTGGAATCGCCGATGGGCGTCGAGAACTACGTCGCGACGCTGCGGCTCACGCCAGTCACCGACGGCGACCAGACCTTCCTGGAATGGACCGCCGAATTCGACTGCGCGCCGGAGCGCGAGACGGAGCTCGTCAACAATATCGCCGGCGGCGTGTTCCAGGGCGGCTTCGACGCGTTGAAGCGGGCGTTCGGAGGATAGACCGTGCCGCATATCGTCAAAAGCACGATCCTGGATGCGCCGACCGATGCGGTGTGGGCCGTGCTGCGCGATTTCAACGGTCATGACCGCTGGCATCCGGCGGTCGCGAGCAGCGGCATCGAGCGCGCCCAGCCGTCCGACAAGATCGGCTGCGTCAGGCGCTTCAAGCTGATGGACGGCGCCGAGCTGCGCGAGCAACTGCTGGCGCTGTCCGATCTTGAGCAATCGTTCAGCTACTGCCTGCTCGATACGCCGATCCCGATGTTCAACTACGTGGCGCATGTCCGTCTGCTGCCGGTCACCGATGGTGACCGCACCTTCTGGCACTGGGAGTCGCGCTTCACGACGCGAACCGAGGACAGCGAGCGCATCACGCGGATGGTTTCGGAAGACATCTACCAGGCCGGCTTTGACGCCATCCGCCGGCATCTGAAGGAGGCCGCGTAAGCGGAGAGCACCATCATGCCAGTCACGGTGAAGACCTTCACAAGCACCCATGACGCCGCGGCGGCGCTGTCCTCGGATGGCAGCGCCCGCTATCTCGGCGGCGGCACGCTGGTGATGCGGGCGCTGAACGAGGGCGACATCTCGATCTCGACCATCGTGCGCGCCAGCGACTATGCTATGACACGGATCGATGCCACCGGCTCGCGCATCGCGCTCGGCGCCGGCGTCACCTTCGCGCGCATCCTGGCCGAACGCGACCTCACCTTCCTGCACGCCCCGGCGCGCTCGATCGGCGGGCCGGCGGTGCGCAACATGGGCACCGTCGGGGGCAATCTGTTCGCGCCGGTGCCGTATGGCGACTTCACGGTCGCGATGCTCGCGCTTGATGCCACGGTGTCCGTCCAGGGCGGCCTCGGCGGGCGCGAGATTCCGATCGAGGAGTTCCTGCAATCGCGCGACCGGCAGGCCGGATCGCTGGTGCTGGCGATCTCCTTTGCCAGGCCCGGCAGCATTGAGGCCTTCCGCTACCGCAAGATCGCGCGCATCAAGCCCAACGGCGGCGCGGTGATCACGCTCGCGGCGCACCTGCCCGTTAACGGCAGCCGCATCGTCGGCGCCCGCGTCGCGCTTGGCTCGATGGCGCCGACGCCGATCCGCGCCCGTGCCGTCGAGCGCGCGCTCGAAGGCCGCGCGCTCGACGCCTCCACCATCAGCGCAGCTGCTGCGGCAGCCGTTGAGGGAACGTCACCCGGCGACAATGCGCTCGCCAGCGCCTGGTATCGCCGCGAGATCGTCGGCGTGCATCTCCGCCGTCTGTTGTCCGGTCAGGAATAATTCGTGATGGCCAAGACTGCCCTTCAATTCCAGCATAACGGCCGTGACGTCGCGATCTTCGTCGACGGCGGCACCAACCTTCTGGTCGCGCTCCGCGAACTGATCGGCGACATGACGCCGAAGTTCGGCTGCGGCCAGGGCGGCTGCGGCACCTGCAGCGTGCTGATCGACGGCGAGCTGCATCTCTCCTGCCTGACGCTTGCCGAAACGGTCGCCGGCCGCTCGGTCGAGACGCTCGACGGAATCAAGGACGGCCCCAATCTGCACCCGCTGCAGCACGCCTTCGCCGACAATTTCGCCGCGCAGTGCGGCTACTGCACGCCGGGCATGCTGATGGCCGCGAAGGCGCTGCTCGACCGCAATCCGCAGCCGAGCCGCGCCGAGGTGGTCGAGGCGATCTCCGGCAATATCTGCCGCTGCACCGGCTACGAGCCGATCATCAACGCCGTGCTATCAGCCGCGTCCGGCGGCCGGGCGCGTGCGTAAGGGAACAGTGCCATGCTGGAACTGCGCAAGGAAATCTTCGCCGACGAGCGCGACGAAAATCTGAAGGAGATCGGCAAAGGCACGCAGCGCCAGGACATGCTCGGCCATGTCACCGGCACCTCGCCCTATTTCGATGACCACAAGCTGCAGGGCATGCTGCATCTGAAGGTGGTGCGCAGCGCGCATCCCCATGCAAGACTCCGCCGCATCGACACCTCGGAGGCCGAGCGGTCGCAGGGGGTCCGGCGCGTGATCCGCGCCTCCGACGTGCCGCGCAACCTGAACACGCTGCTCAGCCTGATCAATTTCGGCAAGGACGACGAGCCCTCGCTCGCGGTCGACAAGGTGCGCTACAAGGGCGAGCCCATCGTCGCGATCGTTGCCGACAGCCCGCGCGAGGCCTATGGGGCCATAGCAAAGGTCAAGATCGACTATGAGCCGCTGCCGGCGGTGTTCGATGTCGAGGAGGCGCTGAAGCCGGGTGCGCCCGTGGTCAACGAGGTCTATCCGAAGAACACCTTCACCTATCACGAGACCTACGACCGCCAGCAGCTGCGCTTCGGCGATGCCGACCGCGCACTCGCGACGGCCGACCATGTGCTGGAACAGCGCTACCAGATGTCGCCGATCGAGCACGCGCCGACCGAAACCAACGGCTCGATCGCAGCTCCCGACACCAACGGCCGCTACATCGTCTACACCTCGACGCAGGCGCTGTTCTTCTCGGTGGACACCTGCGCGAAGATCCTCGACGTGCCTTCCAACACCTTCCATTTCATCGGCGGCACCGTGGGCGGCGGGTTCGGCGGCAAGGTCGATACGCTGACCGAGCCGCTCTGCATCCTCGGCGCGATGCTGACCGGTCGCCCGGTGCGCTATGTGTTCGGGCGCGAGGAGGAGATGCAGTACGGGCCGCCGCGCGGCGCCGAGCGGATCTACATCAAGGATGGCGTGATGCGCGACGGCCGCATCGTCGCCCGCAAGGTGCGCGCCTACTTCGACAGCGGCGCCTATACGCGGCTGTCGAGCTATGCAGCGGTGAAATGCGCCGCCCATCTGCCCGGCCCCTACACGATCCCGAACGTTCATGGCGACGTCTACTGCGTCTTCACCAATCGCACGCCGGCGACCGCAATGCGCGGCTTCGGCGTCACCGCGATGGATTTCGCCATCGAATGCCAGATGGACAAGCTCGCCCATCTCGTCGGCATGGACCCGATGGAGTTCCGGATCCTCAATGCGTATCGCGACGGCGACATGAAGGCGCACCGCCGCGAGGCCAAGAACACCGCGCTGATCGAATGCGTGCAGGTCGCAGCGGAGAAGGCCAAGTGGCCGCTCCGCGAAGACTTCAAGCGGATGTCGTCGCGCAAGGATGGTGGCGGCGCGCGAGCCGCCGTGACGCCGACCCCGCGCGAGCCGCATGCACCGCCGGCCTCACCATCCCAGCAGCGCACGACGTATGACCGCGCGCCGGCCGCGACCCGCGAGCCGCCGCCACCGCCGCCCTCTTCGCCGCCACCGTCGTCTCCGCCGCCGCGGCCGGGCGCGCCGTCGCACGGCGCCACCCGCTTCTCTTCCGTCTTCGGCACCAGGAGGCGCTGACCATGACCCGGCATCGCGGACGCGGCATCGCGTCGGTCAACTATCCCATCGGCATGAACCTCGGCGGCGATCCCAGCCAGGCGCTGGTGCATTCCAACCCAAGCGGCAAGTTCACCGTGGCGCTGTCCTCGATCGACCTTGGCCAGGGCATGAAGTCGGTGACGCGGCAGATCTGCGCCGAGACGCTCGGCGTGCCGGTCGAGGACGTCTATGTCGACACCGCGGATTCCGACACCGGCCCGCACTGCATGGGCTCGTTCGCCTCGCGCGGCACGCATCGCGTCGGCAACGCCGTAATGGCGGCTGCGCGCGAGGCACGCGGTGTGATGATGGAGGCCGCCGCCGAGGAACTGGAGGTGAATGCCGTCGACCTCGAGACCGACGGCCGCGGCAATATCCACGTCAAGGGCGCGCCGCATCGTTCGATCTCCACCAAGGACGTCGCCATCGCCGCGCAGTTCAAGCAGGGCAAGACGATCTCCGGCCGCGGTATCTTCCTGGTGCCGCTGTCCGACGTCGACCCCGAGACCGGCGAGATGTCGCCGGCGACATGCTACGCGCATGCCTGCCTGGTCGCCGAGGTCGAGGTCGACGACGAGACCGGCGAGGTCGACATGGTCCGGATGGACTCCGCCTATGAACTCGGCCGCGCGCTCAATCCACGGCTGGTCGAGCAGCAGCTGGTCGGCGGCGCCTGGATGGGCGTCAGCCACGCGCTCTACGAGACGCCGGAGCCTTATTATCCGGAGCCGGTGCACGGTCCGCGCGACTTCGTCGAATATCTGATGCCGGGTCCGGGCGACATCTGCCCGCACGACATCGCGGTGCTGGAACGCCCGGCGCCCGACGGTCCGTTCGGCGCCAAGGGACCGGGCGAGATGTGCGCCAATCCCGTGCTGCCTGCGATCGCCAACGCGATCTTCAACGCGGTCGGGGTGCGGATCGACGATCTCCCGATCACGCCGGAAAAGGTGTTGCGCGCCATCAGGGCGCAAGGCGGCGCGCGTCCGCAGCCACGGCGCTGAGGTTTCTCCATGCCGGTCCGCAGCAACATCGTCGGCATCGACAGCCCAGAGGCGCTGGAGAAGGCGCTGCGCGCGGCCTATTATCTCGCCGACGACGGCGTCGCGACCGCCTCCTATCTCTCGCTTGCGCTGGGCAAGCCGCTGTTACTCGAGGGCGCGCCGGGTGTCGGCAAGACCGAAGCTGCAAAAGCGATCGCCGCCGTGCTCGGCCGCAGGCTGATCCGCCTGCAATGCTACGAAGGCATCGACGCCGCCGCTGCCCTCTACGAGTGGAACTATCCGCGCCAGATGCTGGCGATCCGGCAGGCCGGCGAGGAGAGCATCGATATCTATGGCGACGCCTTCCTGATCGAGCGCCCGATGCTGGCCGCGCTGCGCGCGCCCGACGCGACGGTGCTTCTGATCGACGAAATCGACCGCGCCGATCAGGAGTTCGAGGCCTTCCTGCTCGAATTCCTCTCCGACTTCCAGATCTCGATCCCCGAGCGCGGCACGGTGCGCGCTGCAGAGCATCCGGTCGTGGTGCTGACGTCGAACCGGACGCGCGATCTGCACGAGGCGCTGCGGCGGCGCTGCGTCTATCATTGGATCGATTATCCGAATGCCGAGCGCGAGGCGCGCATCGTGATGATGCGGGCGTCCAGCGTCGCCGAGGCCACCGCCCGCGCGGTGGTCGCCGCCGTCGGCCGGCTGCGCCGCGAGCCGCTGAGCAAGGCGCCCGGGATCGCCGAGGCGGTCGACTGGGCCGAGGCCGCGACCCTGCTCAACAAGGGCGGCGCGCGCTGGCCGGACGCGTTCAAACGCTCGATCGGCGTCGCGCTGAAGGACGAGGAGGATCTGCATTTCATTTCGCCCCGGCTCGATGCGATCATCGCGGAGGCGGCCGCGTGAACGACGACCTGCAGCTGCCGTGCGCCGCGCGGATATTTGTTTCGTTCGTCGCGCTGCTGCGCGCCAACGGCTTTTCGGTTGCGCCGGAGCAGACGACGAGCTTCCTCGCGGCAATCGAGCTGCTCGGTCCGCGCAGCCTGGAGCACATCCGCCTGGCCGGGCTCGCGACATTGGCGCCGCCGCCCCAGCGCCGGGCGACGTATGACCGGCTGTTCGACATCCACTTCCGCGGCGCCGAGGCGATCGAGCAGGCCGAGGGTGAGGACGAAGAGACCGTTCGCCTGCAGGAGGAAGGCCGCGGCGAGGACGAGCCGCCGCTTGCCGACGAGGCCAATGAGTCCGGCCTCGCCGCGGCGCGCGCCGAGGCATTGGTCGAGCGCCGCTTTGCCCAGACCGCGACCAGCGATCCGCTGCGAAAGCTGTCGCGCGAGGCGGCAAGGCGCCTGCCGCGACGGCGCGGCCACCGGCGCCGCCGTGCACGCAGTGGTCCGTTCGCCGATCTGCGCCGCACGCTGCGCGACAGCGTCCGCAATGACGGCGAGGTGCTGCGGCTCGGGCGGATGCGACGCCGCCAGCGCCCGCGCAAGATCCTGTTCCTGATCGACGTCTCCGGCTCGATGAAGGCACGCACCGAGGAGAACATGAAGCTCGCGCATGTGCTGGTGCAGGCGGCCGGCAATGTCGAGGTCTTCACCTTCGGCACAAGACTGACCCGAGTCACGCCGGCGCTGCGGCTGAAGCGGCGCGAGCAGGCGCTGAACGCGGTCTCCTTCCTGGTCAGCGACTGGGACGGCGGCACAAGGATCGGCGATGCGCTGCAGGCGTTCCTCGCCGTGCCGCGGTTCGGCGGATATGCCCGCGGCGCCGCGGTCGTGATCGTCTCCGACGGCCTGGAACGCGGCGATCCGGCTGCGCTGCGCGATGCCGTGGCAAAACTGTCGCGGCGGGCCTGGCGCGTCAGCTGGCTGACGCCGCTCGCAACCTCGCCCGGCTTCACGCCGCAAACCGAGGCGCTGATCGCGATCCAGCGCTTTGTCGACGATCTCGTGGACGGCGGATCCAGCGCGGCTGTTGTCGCGCATCTGCTGTCGCTTGGAACAAGGAGAGCCGCGTGACTGGCATTGTCGACGGACATCATCACATCTGGCGGCAGGCCGATCTCGCCTGGCTGTCCGGCCCGATGCAGCCGCGCATCTTCGGCCCCTATGAGCCGATCCGCCGCGACTATCCGATCGAGGAGTATCTCGGCGACCTCAAGGGCACCGGCGTCACCCGCTCGGTCTATGTCCAGACCAACTGGCCGAACGGCCAATTCGAGGACGAAGCCGCCTGGGTGCAGCAGACCGCGGACCAGCACGGCTGGCCGCACGCCCTCGTCGCCTATGCCGATTTCTCCGTCGCCGACGTCCGCCCGCAACTCGATCGATTGAAGCGCTATCCGCTGGTGCACGGCGTGCGCATGCAGCTGCACTGGCACGAGAACCCGCTGTACCGCTTCGCCGCGCGTGCCGATCTCTGCAATGATCCCGTGATCCGGCGCAATGTCGGCCACCTCGCCGACTACGGCTGGAGTTTTGACCTGCAGGTGTTCGCGCCGCAGATGGCCGATGCGGCCGGCCTCGCGGAGGCTTGCCCTGACGTGACCTTCATCCTGCAGCATGCCGGCATGCTGGAGGACCTGTCGCCGCAGGGCCGCGCCACCTGGCGCAGCGGGATGACGCGGCTCGCGCGATGTCCGAATGTAGTGTCGAAGCTGTCCGGGCTCGGCACCTTCATCCATCGCAACGATGCCGCGCATATCGCCGGCGTGGTGACCGATACCGTCGCGATCTTCGGCGCCGACCGCTGCCTGTTCGGCTCGAACTTTCCGATCGAGAAGCTGTGGACCAGCTATCGCGATCTCGTCGCCGCTTTCAAGGCGGCAGCCGAACGGCTGAGCCCCGAACAGCGCGATGCGATCTTCAGCACGACGGCGGCGCGGGTCTATCGGCTACAGCCATAGCCGCACCGCGGGGTCGAACATAACAACGAACACGAATTGGGAGGGAGACAGATGCCGCTAGAGATCAAGATTCTGGACTATGGCGATATCGAGCTGGAATCGAGCTTCCTCGTGCTCGGGCACAATTGCGGCCGCACCCGCCGCGTGCTGACGCTCGGCTTCCTGATCCTCGGCGGCCCCTATCCCGTGCTGGTCGACACCGGCTATCGCTCCAACCAGATCATGGAGACGCTCGGCATGCGCGGGCTCCAGTTCCACGAAAACATGATCGAGAACCAGCTCGCCCGCCACGGCGTGCGGATGGGCGACGTCCGCTTCGTCTGTCACACCCACCTGCACATCGACCATGCCGGCAAGGACGACCTGTTCCCGATGAACACGACCGTCGTGCTGAACCGCAAGGAGCTGGAATACTCCGTCTCGGGCCTGATGCACCCGCAGTATCCGGCGCCGGACATCAAGCACCTGATCGACCGCCTGCACACCAAGAGCGCGCTGCGCTTTCTCGACCTCGAAATCACCGGCCCGGTCGAGCTGATGCCGGGCGTCTATTGCGACGCTGCCAACGCCCATACCGAAGGCTCGATGAACATCCATGTCCACACCGCCGACGGGATTGCGACGATCTGCGGCGACGTGATCTATGATTTCAACGACCAGATCGTGAATCCCTTTAACGAGATCCACGACGCCGAGCCGCGCACCACGGGCAACCACGGCACCAGCAAGCGCGCCGAGAAGGCAGCGATCAAGAAGCTGCTCTCGAGCTCCCGCTATCTGCTTCCTGTGCACGATCGCCCGGCCAAGGTCGAGGGCGGCATGGTGGTCGGCCGCCTGCATGACCAGGTACCCGGGCCTGTCGTGCAGAGCCTGCCGCAGCGCAACTGGTTCCCGGCGTAGAGGATCGAGGCGATGACGCATGTCACGCTGCGCAGCGAGTTCGAAGACCTGATCGATCCCTACGCGCCGGTCGGCCAGGTCGGGACCGGCTTCGATTTCACGGAGGGACCGATCTGGCATCCGGCCGATCATTTCCTGCTGTTCTCCGACATGCCGGGCGATGTGCGCCGGCGCTGGGATGCGCGGCGCGGCGTCGTCGAGGTCAGGCGGCCATCGAACAAATGCAACGGCATGACCTATGACGCGGACCTCAATCTGATCGTCTGCGAGCACGCGACGTCTTCGCTGATCCGCGAGCGGCCCGACGGGCGGCGCGAGGTGCTGGCTTCGCATTACGAGAACCAGGAGCTCAACAGTCCGAACGATGTCTGTGTGCATTCCTCCGGCGCGATCTATTTCTCCGATCCTTGGTACGGCCGCATGCCGGTCTATGGCGTCGAACGGCCGCGCCAGCTCGGCTTCCAGGGCGTCTACCGCGTGCCGCCCGGCGGCGGCGCGCCGAAACTGCTGGTCGACCGCTACCTGTTCGAGCAGCCGAACGGGCTGTGCTTCTCGCCAGACGAGCGCATCCTCTATGTCAACGACACCGTGCAGGCGCTGATCCGCGCCTTCGACGTCAATGCCGACGGCTCGCTTACCAATCCGCGCGTGTTCGCCTCCGGCATCCGCTCCGAGCTCGAGCCCGGCCTGCCCGACGGCATGAAATGCGACCAGCGCGGCAATGTCTGGGTCACCGCGCCCGGCGGCGTCTGGGTCTATTCGCCCGCCGCCGACCTGCTCGGCAAGGTCCGCCTGCACGAACTCGTCGCCAACCTCGCCTGGGGCGGCGCCGACTTCCGCACGCTCTATCTGACCGCGACCCATTCGGTCTATGCGATCCCGACCAAGGTCGGCCCGCGCCACGAGCCCTATATGAGCGGCAAGCGCGGCGGCGCGGGTGCCGCTTCGTCCACGCCTGCGCCGAATCTCGCCGCCGGTGAGATGCAGCTCGATCCGCAACGCTGCGCGATGATCATCCAGGACATGCAGAACGACGTCATCATGGACGGCGGCGCGTTCGCCGAGTCCGGTGCGCCCGCGCACGCTCGCCAGCAGCACGTCGTCGAGAATGTCCGCCGCGTGGCGGAGGCTGCGCGGGCGCGCGGCGTCGCCATCATCCATGTCTGGTTCGTCGTCGAGCCCGGCGCGCCCGGCATCACCTTGAACGCGCCGCTGTTCGAGGGGTTGGTCGACAGCAAGGCGATGGTGCGCGGCAGCTGGGGCGCGGCACCGGTCTCGGGACTCGAGCCGCGCCCGGGCGACTTCGTGGTCGAGAAGATGCGGATGAGCGCCTGGGAAGGCACCCGGCTCGAGACCATCCTGAAGGCAACCGGCCGCGACATGATCATCAATACCGGAGCCTGGACCAACATGTCGGTCGAGCACACCGCGCGCACCGGCGCCGACAAAGGCTATTTCATGATCGTGCCGGAGGATTGCTGCTCGACCATGAATGCCGACTGGCACAACGCCGCGATCAATTTCGCGCTCCAGAACGTCTCCGTCGTGACCAACGCCGACACCGTGATCAAGGCACTCGGCTAGGGAGGCGCGGTGCCGAAGCTGCTGCACCTTAACTGCTCACCGCGCCCCGATTCGGAATCGGCGGCCGGCGCGCGTGCCTTTCTCGATCGCTTCCGTCGGGCGCGGCCGGACTGGGAGATCGACGCGATGAACCTCTGGCGCGAGCCGCTGCCGGAATTCGAGGGATATCTGCTCGAGGCCAAATACGCCCGGATCGACGGCAAGAGCTTCACCGGTTCGCAGCACGACGCCTTCGCAATCGCCGAGCGCCTCGCGCTGCGGCTATCGCTGGCCGATCGCGTGCTGATCTCGACGCCGATGTGGAATTTCGGCATTCCCTACAAGCTCAAGCAATGGCTCGACGTCATCATCCAGCCCGGGCTGGCCTTCCGCTTCGATCCGGCGCAGGGCTATCTGCCGCTGCTCAAGGACCGCCCGACGATCGTGATCCTCGCAAGCGGCAGCGACTTCGTCACCGGCATGAACCGCGGCCGCATCGACATGGCAACGCCCTATCTGCGCGAGGCGCTGCGCTTCATCGGCATCAGCGACGTGCGCTTCGTACCGATCGGCCCTACCACCGGGCCCACCGAGCCGATCCGCGCCGCCCGCGAGGCGGCGCACCGGCGGCTGGTGGAGATGGCAGGGAGGTTTTGAAAGAGACTCCACTCCGATGTGGTCCCTGCGAAAGCAGGGACCACATCGAATGTATGGCTTGGCCGGCGGGTCATACGCTTTCATGCTCGCGAAACGATTTTGTGGGTCACTCCGCACTAGCCCTACGTTTCCGCGGCGGGAAAGACCAGCCTGCACAACAATCCTGGCGCATTGTCGCGCAATTCGATCCGTGCGCCGTGCAGGCTCGCGACCGCCGCGACCAGGCTGAGGCCGAGACCGTTGCCCGGCGTGTAGCGGCTCTGCTCGAGCCGGTAGAACCGCTTGAAGACGCGGTCGTGCTGCTCGGCGGGTATCCCGGGGCCGTCATCGGCGATCGAAATCACCGCGCCTCGCTCATCGTTGTCGCAGGTCACCGTCACCCGCCCACCTGGGCGGCCATGCTTGATGGCGTTGTCGACGAGATTGGCAATCGCATCGAACAGCAGGTCGCGGTCCCCGGTAACCAGCACCGCCCGATCGCCGGCAAGGTCGAGCCGGGTGGTAACCTCCTCAGCCGCGGCATCGTAGAGCTCGACCACCTCGGCGGCGATCTCGACGAGATTGACGGTGCGAAACGCACCCTTGCGGGCTCGCGTCTCGATCTCGGAAATCCGCGTGATCGACGCGAACATCCCGAGCACCGCGTCGAGATCGGCGATGGTGTCGCCGATCAGCGCAGCATCCCCCTCGCCGCTCCGCGGGGCGTGATAGGCCTTCTCGAGCCGGCCGCGCATCCGGGTCAGCGGCGTGCGCAGGTCGTGGGCGATATTTTCGCTGACCTGCTTGACGTCTCCCATCAAGGTCTGGATCCGGTCCAGCATCAGATTGAGATTCTCGGCGACGCGATCCCATTCGTCATGGCTGCCGCGAAGCGGGATGCGCTGGTCGAGGCCGGAGAGCATGATAGCGCGACTGGTCGCATTGATCGACTCGATCCGGCCGACGGTTCGCCGCGTGACGCCGATGCTGGCAGCAGCCGCAAGCCCGATGATCAGCACGACGACGGCAATGCCGGCGGCCCTGATCTGCGCCATGAAGCCGTCGAGATCGCTGATGTCATGGCCGACCAGCAGCCGATCGCCGTTTGACAGGGTTTCCGTCACGCCTCGCAGCAGGGAGGGGCCCGAGGAAAGCTGTGGCAGGGAGGCACGAAATTCAGCCCATCCCTTCTCGGCAGCGCCCGCCGGCCACTGTCTGAGATTTCCCGCCAGCACGGTCGATCCGGGACCGACCAACAAATACACATGATCGGCAAAGCCCTTGTCCGCGACGCGTTGCGCGATCAACGCGGTCAGTCCATCGCGGCCGGACCGCGCATAGGCATCATCGAGGCTTGCCTGCTCGGTCATGATCGCGCGGTCGGATCTGTCGCGCACATAGGACAACGTCGACCAGTAGACATAGGCGAAGATCGCGGAGACGATCAGGCCGAAGACACCGATGGCGATCAACGCCAGGCGGAACGTCGACGACTTGAGGGTCTTAGCCAGGAGCACGGAGGCAGTACCCGATGCCGCGGATCGTGTGGATCAGCGGATAGGCTTGCTGGTCGTCGACCTTGCGGCGCAAACGTCCGACATAGACGTCGATGATGTTGGTCGAGGGATCGAAGTGCAGGTCCCAGACATGCCGCAGCAGCATGGCGCGCGACACCACGCGGCCCTCGTTGCGCGCCAGGTATTCGAGCAGCTGGAATTCCTTCGGCAGCAGCGGAATCCTGCGGCCGCGGCGGCTCGCCGTCCGCGAAATCAGATCGATCGCGAGATCGCCGACCCGCAGGATGGTCTCCTTTGCAACGGTCTCGCTGCGGCGGCCAAGCGCCTCCAGCCGCGCCAGCAGTTCGACAAAGGAGAACGGCTTGACAAGATAGTCGTCGCCGCCGGCGCGCAAGCCACGCACCCGGTCGTCGATTTCGCCGAGCGCGCTGATGATCAGGAACGGCACTGCGATGCCGCCGTCGCGCATCTGACGCATCACCGTGATGCCGTCGATGTCGGGCAGCATGCGATCGATGGTGATCACGGCATAGTCGCGCGCCGCACCCTGGCTCAGCGCCTCGCGGCCGTTCGCCGCCAGATCCACATCATAACCGCTGGTGGTGAGCTCCTCGACGAGCTGATCCGCGGTTTCCGGGTCGTCCTCGACGACGAGAATGCGGCGGTGAGCACCGGTCATATTCCTGAACTCTCCGAGCTGTGTCGAACTCTCCGAGTTCTCAAACTCTCCGAGCGGCCGCCCCGCGACGATCGCCGCCAGACTATCCCATTCCGGGGCAGGATGGAACGTCTGGCGACGACCGCGACAACGGTGCGGTTGGTTGGGCTATCACCAATAGTCCCCGCACACATTGACCCATTGCAGACCGTAAGCCGTCCATACCCTGCGGTAGCAGCCGTAGTCATAGCCGGCGTAGAGATAGGGCGCGCCGAAGAATGCGAAGCGATGGAAGCGGTGGTGGCGGAAGAAGCCGCCATGATGGAAGAAGCGCGAACCGTGGAATCTGGCGCCGGCAAAGCGCGGGCCGATCGCCGGTGCACCGACGAAGCGGGGACCACCAACGTGCCCGCCCGCGAAATGCCCGCCGCCGCCCATGGCGGCGAACGCCGCGCCACCGCCACGCATTCCGCCGCCGAAACCACCGCCATGCATGCCGCCGCCAAAGCCGCCACCGTGCATGCCACCACCCATGGCACCCATGGCACCACCGTGGCCGCCACCGAAGCCACCTCCGCCATGTCCGCCACCACCACCGCCGCCTCTGGCGAGGGCAGCGGGTGCAAGCGCAACGCTGACAGCGAGCGTCGCTGCCGTGAGACACGTGAGAAGCCTGTTCTTCATGAAATCCTCCCTGATTGGGACCGCGGCGAACTCGTATCGCCGCACGCGAGCATGATCAGAAGACGCAAGCCGATGCCCGACTTCAACTGACAAATGCGCCAGATTCTGACACCGGATTTAGAATTCGCGTGCCGGCATACCGAGCGACAGTTGCCCGGACCGGCGGCCACGATTGCGTTGGCCGGGATCGACGGACATTTGGCTGGAATCGGCGGATAGCGCTCGTTGAATCGATCGGCCGCGGTTCTTAATCCTGCAGCTATCGGAGAACAAGGACGGCGTCGAGGGATCGCAGACCCGCTTCACAATTTGTCGATCACCGGGGCTCTCCCTTCCTCGCCGGCCGTCATCCATCCGCGATGCAATCGCCTTTCGCCTGGCCTCCCTGCGGGCGCCGGGACGGCGAAGTGCTGACCTTCAGCAAGGAGCTTTCGATGAGCGACGAGACCAAAAGACCGTATCTGACCCACGCCTCCGGCGCCCCCGTCGCCGATAATGTGAACATCCTGACGGCGGGGCCGCGCGGACCCGCATTGCTGCAGGATGTCTGGCTGATCGAGAAGCTGGCGCATTTTCACCGCGAGGTGATCCCGGAGCGGCGGATGCATGCCAAGGGCGCCGGCGCGCACGGCACCTTCACCGTCACCCACGACATCACGCGCTACACCGAGGCCAGCATCTTCTCGGAGATCGGCAAGCAGACGCCGATGTTCGCGCGGTTCTCGACGGTCGCCGGCGAGCGCGGCGCGGCGGACGCCGAGCGCGACATTCGCGGCTTCGCGCTGAAATTCTACACCGATGAAGGCAATTGGGACGTGGTCGGCAACAACACGCCGGTGTTCTTCTTCCGCGACCCCTTGCGCTTCATCGACCTCAACCACGCCATCAAGCGGCATCCGCGCACGGGGGTGCGCGACCCCGACATGAACTGGGATTTCTGGACGCTGCTGCCGGAAGCGCTGCACCAGGTCACCATCGTCATGAGCGAGCGCGGCATCCCGAAAAGCTTCCGTCACCAGCACGGCTTCGGCAGCCACACCTACAGCATGATCAATGCCGACAATGAGCGCGTCTGGGTGAAATTCCATTTCCGCACCCGGCAGGGCGTCCAGAACCTGACCGATGCCGAGGCCGAGGTGCTGGTCGGCAAGGACCGCGAGAGCCACCAGCGCGACCTGTTCCAGAGCATCGAGCGAGGCGACTTCCCGCGCTGGACGCTGTTCATCCAGATGATGACGGATGCACAGGCCAAGGCATTCCCGTTCAATCCGTTCGATCTGACCAAGGTGTGGCCCAAGGCGGATTATCCGCTGATCGAGGTCGGGTATTTCGAGCTCAACCGCAATCCGGAGAACTTCTTCGCCGAGGTCGAGCAGGCGGCGTTCACGCCGGCGAATGTCGTGCCCGGCATCGGCTATTCACCTGACAAGATGCTGCAGGCCCGCCTGTTCTCCTATGGCGACGCGCAGCGCTACCGGCTCAGCGTCAACCACCACCAGATCCCGGTCAACGCGCCGAAATGCCCATTCCACAGCTATCACCGCGACGGCGCGATGCGCACCGACGGCAATCTGGGCGCCACGCTGACCTACTGGCCGAACAGCCATGGCGAGTGGACCGACCAGCCGCAGCTGAACGAGCCGCCACTCGAATTGTCAGGCGCGGCCGCGCATTGGGATCATCGTGTGGATGACGACCACTGGCAGCAGCCGGGCGACCTGTTCCGCAAGATGAATGCCGCGCAAAAGCAGGCCCTGTTCGACAACACCGCCCGTCAGGTCGGCAACGCGTCGAAGCACATCCAGGAACGGCACGTCGCGAATTGCAGCAAGGCCGACCCGGCCTACGGCAAGGGCGTCGCGGATGCGCTGGCGAGGTTTGCTGCCGGAGAGCTGTAGCCGGGACGGCCCCCTTCGGCCCCGTCATCCTGAGGTGCCCGCGGAGCGGGCCTCGAAGGATGAATCGGCCAGAAATGGGGCCGTGCATCCTTCGAGGCTCGCAAGAGCTCGCACCTCAGGATGACGGGGACAGCTTAGGCAACTCAGCCAGAAGCGTCAGGTGGTCGATTTCGAATAAGGCGGCGAACTCGGCTCGCCGCCCTCCTCCGCGGCTCAGGTCGGCTTGCCGCGTCCGTTCTTCTCGGCCGCGCGGCGCAGCGCGTCGGCGAGCGCGCCGCCGCCGGACTGCTCCTGCGGCCGGCGCGGAGCCGACGACGTCATCTTGCCGGAGCCGCGGGAGAAATCGCGCGACGGCGCCGCATTGTCCTTCTTCGGCCCGATCTCGTCGTCAAGCCGCAGCGTCAGCGCGATGCGCTTGCGCGCGACCTCGACGTCCAGCACCTTGACCTTGACGATGTCGCCGGGCTTCACCACCTCGCGCGGGTCCTTGATGAAATTCCGCGACATCGCCGAGATGTGCACCAGCCCATCCTGGTGCACGCCGATATCGACGAAGGCGCCGAATGCGGCGACGTTGGTCACGGTGCCCTCGAGGATCATGCCCTTCTTTAGGTCCTTGACCTCCTCGACGCCTTCCTTGAACACCGCCGCCTTGAACGCCGGACGCGGATCGCGGCCGGGCTTTTCCAGCTCGCGCAGAATGTCGGTGACGGTCGGCAATCCGAACGTATCGTCGACGAAGGATTGCGGCTTGAGACCCCGCACCACGTCGGCATTGCCGATCAGCGCCTTGATGTCGCTCTTGGTCGCCTCGAGGATGCGGCGCACTACCGGATAGGCTTCCGGATGCACGCCGGATGAATCGAGCGGATCCTCGCCATTGCTGATACGCAGGAAGCCGGCGCACTGCTCGAACGCCTTCGGGCCGAGCCGCGGCACCTCCTTCAGCGCCTTGCGCGACTTGAACGGGCCGTTGGCATCGCGGTGCTGCACGATACTTTGCGCCAGTCCCTGGCCGATGCCCGACACCCGCGCGAGCAGCGGCACCGAGGCGGTATTGGCATCGACGCCGACCGCGTTCACGCAGTCTTCCACCACGGCATCGAGCGAGCGGGCGAGCTTGGCCTCGCCGAGATCGTGCTGGTATTGGCCGACGCCAATCGCCTTCGGATCGATCTTGACCAGCTCGGCCAAGGGATCCTGCAGGCGCCGCGCGATCGAGACCGCGCCGCGAATGGTGACGTCGAGGTCGGGCAATTCGTTCGAGGCGAAGGCCGAGGCCGAGTAGACCGATGCGCCGGCTTCGGAGACCACGATCTTGGTCATCTTGCGCTCGGGCAGCCGCTTCACGAGCTCGGCGGCGAGCTTGTCGGTCTCGCGCGAGGCGGTGCCGTTGCCGATCGCAATCAGCTCGACGCCATGCTCGATCGCGAGCTTGCCGAGAATGGCGAGCGCCTCATCCCAGCGCCGCTGCGGCTCGTGCGGGAAAATCGCCGTATGCGCCACCACCTTGCCGGTCGCATCGATCACCGCGACCTTGACGCCGGTGCGATAGCCGGGATCGAGCCCCATGGTGGCGCGCGCGCCGGCCGGCGCCGCGAGCAAGAGGTCGCGCAGATTCGAGGCGAACACGCGCACCGCCTCGGTCTCGGCCGCCGTCCACAGCCGCAGCCGCAAATCGATGTTGAGGTGGATCTGGATTTTGGTGCGCCAGGCCCAGCGCACCGTCTCGGTCAGCCATTTGTCGCCCTTGCGGCCCTGGTTGGAGATCGCAAAGCGGTTCATGATCTTGAGCTCGTAGAGGCCGGGCTGGCCTACGACCGGCTCCTGCGCCTCCGGCTTGATGGCGAGGTCGAGGACCTCTTCCTTCTCGCCGCGGAACAGCGCCAGGATGCGATGCGACGGCAACTTCGGCAGCGGCTCGGAGAAATCGAAATAGTCCTTGAACTTCTCGCCTTCGGTCTTCTTCCCGGTGCGGACGGTCGAGGCCATGATGCCGTTCGACCACATCTCCTCACGCAGCGCGCCGATCAGGTCGGCATCCTCGGCGAAGCGCTCGACCAGGATCGCGCGCGCGCCGTCGAGCGCCGCGGCGACGTCGGCGACCTGCTTCTCGGCATTGACGAAGGGCGTCGCGGCCTCGTTCGGATCGCTCTCGGGCTGCGTCAGAAGCTGATCGGCGAGCGGCTCGAGGCCGGCCTCCTTGGCGATCTCGGCCTTGGTGCGACGCTTCGGCTTGTACGGCAGATAGATGTCCTCGAGCCGGCCCTTGCTGTCGGCGGCCATAATCTGAGCCTCGAGCGCGGCGTCGAGCTTGCCCTGCTCGCGGATCGAATTGAGCACCGCGGTACGGCGCTCCTCGAGCTCGCGCAAATACGTCAGCCGCTCTTCCAGCGTGCGCAGCTGGGCATCATCAAGCGCGCCGGTGAGCTCCTTGCGGTATCGCGCGATGAACGGCACCGTGGCGCCGCCGTCGAGCAGCGTCACCGCCGCCTCGACCTGTTCGTCGCGAACCCCCAGCTCCTGCGCAATCTGATGATGAATCTTTGCCACGCCCGTCTCTCTGAAATTCCGTTGCGCCGCCGGATCACCGATGGCGCGGAGGCCGCTTATGAACCATCCCGGATTGATTCATCAAGGCGCGCTGTGGATCAAATTGGGCGCGGGCCGCAATCTATTTCCGGGATGTTGGCCGTCCGCGGCTTGACAAATAGATGCGCGCCGCATTGCCGCCGAAAATCGCGACCCTCGCGTCACTTGACAAATCAGCCAGCAAGGTCTCCGCCGCCGCGAACCAGTGCGCATAGCCGCCGGCGAGATTGACGACGGGCCAGTCGCTGCCCCACAGCATCCGCTGCGGCCCGAAACATGCCAGTGCATGATCCACGGCCTCGCTGAGATCGGCAACCTGCCAGTTCGGTGCCGCCTCGGTCGCAAGGCCCGAGAGTTTGCAGACGACGTTGGATCGTGTGGCGAGGCTTGCGATGTCGTCCTTCCAGGCTGCGATGTCGCCGGTCGCAAGGTGCGGCTTGCCGAAATGGTCGAGCACGAATTGCAGGTCCGGATGGCGATCGACCACCTGAATGAGCCGCGGCAAATGGCGCGGCAGCACCAGCGCGTCGAAGACCAGGTCATGCCGCGCCATGGCCTCGAGCGGCGCCGCCAGTTCGGGGCGCAGCAGCCAGTCGTCATCGGCGATGTCCTGCACCATCGGCCGCAGGCCGACCAGGAGCTCGCGCCCGGCAAACGCGTCAATCCGCGCCGCGGCATCGGCGGCGTCGAAGTCGACCCAGCCGACCACGCCGCGCACCTGCTCGGCGCCCTTTGCGATATCGAGCAAAAATGCCGTCTCCGCTTCGGTCGGCGCGGCCTGCACCAGGATGGTGCCCTCGATCCCGGCCGCGGCGAGATGCGGCGCGAGATCGGCTAGGCCGAAGTCGCGGTAGATCGGCCCGCGCTCGGGCGTCAGCCAGCCGTAATCGGCGCGCGCCAGGGTCCAGACATGGTGATGGGCGTCGATCCGCATCATGCCGGCACCGGCGCATGCTGGTCGAGCAGCCCCTCATTCTTCAGGTCGCGCCACAGCGCGGCAGGCACGGGCGACGACAACGCGGCGACGTTGCGCTCGACCTCCTGCGGCGTCTGCGCGCCGAGCACGAGGCTTGCCACCGCCGGATGGCCGAGCGCGAAATGCAGCGCCGCGGTCGGCAGCGCCACGTTGTGGGCGCGGCAGACCCGATCGATCGCCGCCACCTTCTGCATCACGTCCGGCGGCGCATCCCTGTAATTGTACTTGGCGCCGGAAACCGCGCCGGTCGCCAGGATGCCGGAGTTGAAGACGCCACCGAGCATCATGCCGATGTCCTTTGCTTGCGCCAGCGGCAGGAATTCGGCGAGTGCGGGTTGCTCGAGCAGCGAGTAGCGGCCGGCAAGCAGCATGGTGTCGAACGTTCCGGCCTTGGCGAAGCGCACGCACATCTCGGCCTCGTTGACGCCGATCCCGATGCCCTTGACCACGCGCTCGGAACGCAACTTGTCGAGCGCGACATAGGCGCCCTCCATCGCCTCGCGAAACCGCGCCTCGATCGCGTCAGCTCCGTGGGTCCAGACGTCGACGTCGTGGATCAGCAGCAGGTCGATGCGATCGGTGCCGAGCCGCAGCAGCGACTGCTCCACCGAGCGCATGGTGCCGTCATAGGAATAGTCGAACACCGCGCGATGCGGCGCGCCGCCGGCGAAATTGGAGCCGTCGCCGCGGCCGTGGAACGGGTCCATCCAGCGCCCGACCTTGGTGCAGACGACGACGTCGTCGCGCGCCACGCGGCGCAGCGCGGTGCCGCTGCGGTGTTCGGCGAGGCCATGGCCGTAGAGCGGCGAGGAATCCAGCAGGTTGACGCCCAGCGCAAACGCCCGCTCCGCTGCTGCGATCGCAGCAGTGTCGTCGAGCCGTGCGAACAGGTCGCCGAGCGGTGCTGTGCCGAAGCCGAGAATGGAGACATCGAGCCCGGTGCGGCCGAGCCTGCGGCGTGGCAGTGCCGGGGAGCCTGGATCGGAGGATTGTTGTTGGGTCATTATGGCCTCCCGCCTGCGTTTCTTGTTAGCCCCTCATCAGACTAGCGTCGTTGACCGGGATCGTGAAGAGACCTTGGCGGCCGACGCCGCGGTGTGGTCTCTCATCGCGCACGCACCACATCGCTAAAATGCAATGCACAGCTTCACGTTGCCGATCGGCGGGAAATAGGCTATGGGAGCGCTCCGCAACTTCAACGCAGGAGGCGACGATGTTCAGGTCTGTGCGCTTCCCGGGTTCGCCGCGCGATTTTTGACGCGCGTCCCGGGATCGGATCCCGGGTAAAATCGCAACACCCACCCGCAATCGAATCTACCGCGGGCCTTGGGCTCCGCGCTTGCGGAACTTTTGTCATGACCTCGACGCTTCAGGTGACCTCTCGTCGCGAGCCACACGCTCCGTGCTGCTCGAACATCAGCTGCGGAGGTATCATCCACACGTTCAGGGAAGGGTCCGCGCGCTGGCCATGCGGCACACGCGTCTTGCGGACCTTGCCGCGAGCTTTCCTGCGCTGTTGTTCGCGCTGGCGGTCCCGCGAGCCGGGATCGCTTCGGCGCGCGCACGCGCATGCGTCATCGACGGCCGCTCGCTCGCGGACGCCGCGGCCGCGGCGGGCATTCCGCTGTGGCTGCGCAGATTGCCGCCGGAAGCATTCACCGCTCCGATCACGGGACTGCCCGATGACGAGCTGTTTCGCCGGCAGATCGCGAACCACCTGCCGCCGTCACCGAAGCTCGCGCCGATCTGGCTGAAAATCCGTCGCGGCGGTTGCCGAGCTCGCCATGGGCCGGCGGCGGTCTGGATCGCGCGCGAGCTGGTCCCAGCGCCGCCGCGCACCCGTGTTGCGCATCCGCCTCCGCCGCGTCGTTGCTAATCGTCGGCAACAATCTGCTGGGCAAGGTTGTCGACCACCACAGGACTCTCGAAATAGGTCACCGTCGGATCGGCGCCATATTTCTCGCGGGCGCGGGAGCGCCACGCATCGGTGTAAAGCGCCTCCGCCTCCACCCTCGAGTTCCAGAAATAGATACCGCCGGCCGTCATCCCGTCCTCGGACAGCATATAGGTCTTTCGGAACAGCCCCTGAATGCCGCGATAGATCGGTGCTGTGCTCAGGAAGATGCTTCGGGCTTCCTCGCGCGTGATCGGCTTCGGCAGCTTGAACGTCGTGACAGCGGTAATCATCCGGACCTCCTCGGCTTCATTCTTGACATCATTGTCAATATTGACGACCATGTCAAGAATGACCCGATGGAGTAGATCGAATGGTGGGCGTGCGTCAGTTCGACGAGGACGAGATGATCGCAACCGCGCTCGACGTGTTCTGGCGCAAGGGCCTGCACGATGCGACCATGCAGGACCTCGCGGCCGCGACTGGCGTCCAGCGCGGCAGCCTCTACAACGCCTATGGCGACAAGGAAGCGATCTTCCTGCGCGCCTTCGATCAGTATGCCGCGCAATTCCTGGACGCGGCAGGCAGCGCGCTGGCGCAGGGCGATACCTCGGCGAGACTGAGGGGCTTCTTTGACATGATCATCGTCAACATGACGAACGGCACGCCGCAGCGGGGCTGCCTGACGACGCGCACCGCGCTGGACGCGTCCGTTTCGAGCGCGGATGTGCGTCAGCGCGTGCTGGACGTGCTCACCCGGCTCGAGCAACTGGTCGGCAAAGCCATCAGCGCGGCGCCGAACAGGCGCAGCACGGCCGATGCAAACCGGCTGGCGCGCGTCATCGTGACGTTCACGCGCGGACTCGCCGTGATGGAGCGCGCCGGATACAGCCGCAAGCAGTTGAGGGAGTCGGCCACCACATTCATCGATGCCGTGATTGGCGACGCCTGAGGCGGCGTCCTTGTCGCGGCGACGGCGTCATCGAATGGGAGAAACCAGCATGCAGGAACGGAACGGCGGCTGCCTGTGCGGCGCGGTGCGTTACACGCTCAAGAGCGAACCGCGGAGCATCGCGATATGTCATTGCACACATTGCCAGCGGCAAAGCGGCAGCCTGTTTTCATTCAACCTCGTGATCCGCGAAGCCGACTACCAGCAGTCGGGCGAGACGGTGGTGTTCGTCGACAAGGGCGACAGCGGCCATTCGGTCCATCGTCATTTCTGCAGGCACTGCGGGTCCCCGCTGCTGGCGAAGACCGCATTGATGCCCGGCAACGTCGTGGTGAAAGCCGGTACGCTCGACAGCATGGAGGGATTGCAGCCGCAAGCCGAGATCTATACCGATCGCGCCGTCGCATGGCTCACGCCGATCCCCGGCGCTGCACGCTTTGCCCGGAACGTGTGACCGGATGCGCCGGTCACGGGCGCAGCGGGAAACGATTCAGCCTGGCCAGGGTTGCCTCCGTTCCGATTGCATCGGAACAGAGGCTCTTGATTTTGCTTTGACGCGTTTTCTTCACGCGAACCGGTATCCGCTTCGCTCGAAAACGCTCTGGCGATCATTGGCCGGCCGGCAGTTCGGCGTAGTTGCCGTCCTTGTCGCGGCGGTACACGACGTAGTCGATCAGGGTGATGTCACCCTTCGGCGTGTAGCTGATCTTGCCGAGCACGGTATCCCAGCTTCCGGCCTTGATGGCCGCAGCGACCTTTTTTGCGTCCGTGGTCTGGGCGCGGGCCGCGGCCTGGCTCCAGATCTGGAACGCGGCATAGCTGTAGAGCGTGTAGCCGTCGGGATCGATGCCCTTGTCCTTGAACTTATTCAAGGTCGCGGCCGCGGTCGCCTTCTTGCGCGGGTCGGGCGAGAAGGTGAACAGCGAGCCTTCGGCAAGCGGACCTGCGATCGCGGCGAACTGCTTGTCGACCAGGGCGTCGCCGCCCATCAGCACCGCATTGACGCCCTGCTCGCGCATCTGGCGCAGGATCAACGCTGCCTCGGCATAATAGCCGCCGACATAGACGAAATCGATCGACTCCTTCTTGAAGCGGGATACCAGGGCAGCAAAATCCTTGTCGCCCTTGGTATAGGCCTCATAGAGCTTTTCCTTCACGCCCGCGGCGTTGATGGCGTTCTTCGTTTCGTCGGCAAGGCCTTTGCCGTAGGTCGTCTTGTCGTGGATGATCGCGACGTTCTTGGTCTTGTAGTTCTTGATAATGTAGGCGGCCGCAACCGTGCCCTGCTGGTCATCCCGGCCGCAGACACGGAACGTGTTCCATAACCCGCGCTCGGTGAATTGCGGATTGGTCGAGCCCGGCGTGATCTGCAGCACATTGCCCTCTGCATAGGCGTCCGACGCAGGGATCGAGGTCGATGAGCAGAAATGCCCAACGACGAACGGAATCCTCGCGCCTGCCATCTTCTCGGCAACCGACACCGCCTGCTTCGGATCGCAGGCATCGTCGCCGACCTCCAGCTTCAGCTTCTTGCCAAGCACGCCACCCGCCGCATTGATATCGGCAATCGCGAGATCAGCACCGTTCTTGAACTGCTGGCCGAAGCTCGCCTCGGAGCCGGTCATCGGCCCGACCACGGCAACACTGATATCCTGTGCCATGGCGGCGCCGGACAAGGCCAGGCTCGCGCCGAGCGCAAGAAAATATCCTCGAAGTGCAAACTTCATCACATTCTCCTCGATGGTCTCAAGTCGCCTCAATGCATCGCAGTCGACGAATCCGCCGATTGCAACGATCACCGGGGGCTGCCTTTTAAGCGCGAGACGATCGGCAGGCTCGGACTGAGGCGACGGGGGATTGGACATATGCGACATCGGGCAACAATGTGAAACACGTTGTCGTGCATTGACGTCTGAAATCGCCCGCAGCGGACGTGATTGGGCGGCGATGTTGTGTGCGCGACAGCACACAGGCTGGCGGAGAGCGCTGTTTGCGACGTCGCCCGAGATCGACCAGATGCCGGACGACGGCGCCGCGCAGCTTGGGCGTCGCGAGCTGGTAGCTGTCGTCAAGCTCCCTGATGTAGAGCGCCAGCAGACGCATCGCCTCGGTGTTCGCGGGCAACGACCGGTTCAGCATGTCCTCGGGATCGCGGACCAGCAGTGCCAGCGCCTTGCGCGGGAGCCTGAGACCGACGAAACGGCTCGGCGAGACCGGGACCACCATGTTGCCGACCTCCGCGCTCGACTCCAGCACGGCCTGTCCCGGGCCCAGCTCGATGTCGCGGCCGCGCTGCGACGCGCGGGCGTTGCCGCTCGTGATGATCGTCAGCACAAGGTCGTCATTGCCGTCGAGCTGCTCGCGCGGCCGTGCGATCTTGAGGTTGCTGCACGCCCAGGATCCGATCCCGAGCCCAGGCAGCTCGCGCACATTGGCTTCGGCATGGAACGTGCCGCTCAGTGGCTCCGGATCGAGCTTCACGATCATCCGCCCGATCTGCTCGCGAAAGATCGGCAAGCGGTCGCGCTCGCCGAAATCCGCGGTCGAGAACCGAAACCCGGCGATATCCGGCGACTGCATCGTCATCGGCCAATCCTCATGGCGGCGGGAGGTCGCCGTTGATATGGGGCCGATTTGTGGCAGCATGGCACCGCTCGAGTGCACGGGACCGTGCTTACGCGTCGGCACTTTTGCTGCAGACAGGCGATGCCCGCCGGATCATCCTGACGCTCTTGCCGGATCTGAAATCGCAACCGAGACCGAAATCGTGCTCGCTCGATATTGCCCGGTGTCATCATCCCAAGCCGTTACGCGGATTATAATTGACTGACCGGACGGTCAATAGTAATCCAAGCGCACGTCACGCAACCTTCGGCCACCAGAAGCCGCAACGGGAGGTCATCATGGTCAGCGATTGGTGTTGACCGATATCCGCGCCGGATATCGCGTCGTGACGCTCAACGCCTTTCTCGAAAAGCGCGCGACGCGCTTTGTCGGACGAGCCAAAGCTTGAACGTTCGGATTGAACATTCCGCCGTCAAGGCGAGACGCATCATTGATCACAAGTCAGAAGGTCCAATTGCGATGACACAGCCTCAATCCAGTGGTGCACGGACGGCGGGCAACGTCACGAAGCTCGACAGCTTCGTGCGCGGAAAATGGTCCGGCCCGGGCGAACCGGCAGCCGAGATTCACAGTGCCGTCACCGGCGATGTGGTGGCGGTCACCACCAGGAGCGATCTCGACATGCGCGAGATCCTCGCCTATGGCCGCGCGATCGGCGGCAAACATCTCAGAAAGCTGACGTTCCATCAGCGCGCGGGCCTACTGAAGGCGCTGGCCGACTATCTGACCCAGCACAAGGACCGGCTCTACAAACTGTCATTCCACGCAGGCGCAACCCGCACCGACGCAATGATCGACGTCGACGGCGGCATCGGCACGTTGTTCGCCTATGCCGGCAAGGGCCGCCGCGAGCTCCCGAACAGCAAATTCCTGCTCGATGGCAACGTCGAAGGGCTCTCCAAGGCTGGCGCATTCGCCGGTCAGCATATCGTGACGCCGCTGCACGGCGTCGCAGTGCACATCAACGCATTCAACTTCCCGTGCTGGGGCATGCTGGAGAAGCTGGCGCCGGCGCTGCTGGCCGGCGTGCCCGTCGTGACCAAGCCCGCGACGGTCACCTCCTATGTCGCCCACGAGCTAGTTCGGATCATCACCGAATCCGGCGCGCTGCCCGAAGGCGTGCTGCAATTCATCGTCGGATCGACCGGCGACTTGTTCGACCATCTGACCTGCCAGGACGTCGTGTCCTTCACAGGCTCGGCCGACACGTCGCAAAAACTGCAGCGGCATCCGGTCATCGCGCGCGAGGCGGTCAGGTTCATCGCCGAACGGGATTCGCTGAACGCCGCAATCCTCGCTCCGGACGCCGTGCCGGGAAGTCCGGAGTTCGACCTCTTCGTCAAGGAAGTGGCGAAGGAGATGACGGTCAAGGCCGGCCAGAAATGCACCGCGATCCGTCGCGCGCTGGTGCCGTCGGCACAGCTCGATGCCGTGATCACGGCGCTGCGCGACCGTCTGGCCAAGGTCACGATCGGCAATCCCGAAAACGACAAGGTCAGGATGGGGCCGCTTGTCGGGCTCGGCCAGCGCAGCGATGTGCTTGCCCATGTCGCGAAGCTTCGCGCCGAAGCCGAACTGGTGGCCGGCGATCCCGGCAACTTCGCGCTGCTCGATGCCGATGCGAAGCGCGGCGCCTTCGTTCCGCCGCTGCTGCTGCATTGCGCCAAGCCGCTCGCCGCATCCGCAGTCCACGCGATCGAGGCGTTCGGCCCTGTCAGCACCGTTATGGGTTACGACGGTCTGGAGCAAGCGATCGCGCTGACCAATCGCGGCGGCGGCAGCCTCGTCGCATCCATCTACACGCACGACATCCCGGCAGCGACCGAACTGGCATTTGGCATCGGCAGTTTTCACGGCCGCGTCGCGATCATCGACCGCGACTGCGCGAGCGAGCACACCGGACACGGTTCGCCGATGCCGCAGATGGTTCACGGCGGCCCCGGCCGGGCCGGCGGCGGCGAGGAACTGGGCGGCGTCCGCAGCCTCCAGCACTACATGCAGCGCACCGCATTGCAGGGATCGCCGGCGATGCTGAGCGGCGTCACCGGCCGCTGGTTCAAGGGCAGCCCGATGCTCGAAGGCGACCTGCATCCGTTCCGCTATCACTATGACGATCTCGAGATCGGCCGCACGCTGGTCTCGAAGTCGCGGCAAGTCACGCTCGACGACATCGAGCACTTCGCGCATTTCACGGGCGACACCTTCTACGCCCATATGGACGAGGAAGCGACGAAGGGGCATCCTTTCTTCCCGGGCCGCGTCGCGCATGGCTATCTGCTGCTGTCCTTTGCGGCCGGCCTGTTCGTCGATCCCGACTACGGGCCGGTGCTGGCGAATTACGGCCTCGACTCGCTGCGCTTCGTCAAACCCGTCCAGCCCGGCGAACAGATCCAGGTGCGGCTGACGGCGAAGGAGAAGATGCCGCGCAACAAGCAATATGGCGAGGTACGCTGGGACGTCGAGATCACGACCGGCACCGGCGAAACCGCGGCGACCTACGAGCTGCTGACCATGAACGCGATGCGGGGTTAAGAGGCGCGTCAGAGCAACTCGGCCTGTCGGCCGCGGCCGGCCGATTTCGCCCTGCCGCGCGGCCGGGTGGCGCCGGCCGCGGCATCGTCGGCGCCGGCCAGCACGAGCTGCGCGACGAAACCGGCATATTCGGCGCGGGTCATCGGCCCGCCCTCGCGAAACCACATGTAATGCCAGTTCAGCATGCCGAAGACGCTCATCGTCAGCGGCTTGAGCAGGCGCTTGTGCTTCGCCGCCGGCACGGCGGCGGCGAGTGCGTCCGACATGATCCCGACCAGGATCCGCTCGCTTGCGAGCAGCGGCTGCTGCTTGTCCTTCGGCAACAGCTTGAGACTTGAGATCTGGACCTGATGTTCGGCGTCGGCATGCCGGTAGAGCTCGAGCAGGGTCGCAACGATCGTCCTGAAGCGCGCGACCGGATCGCCGGCCTGTGCGCTCGCCTTGCGGACCGCCGCCACCAGCTTCGCGAGGTGCGACGACAGGATATCGAGCAGGATCGCTTCCTTGTCGGGATAATAGTGATAGAGCAGCGCCTTCGAAACCCCGCAGGCATCGGCGATGGTGTTCATCGACGTGCCGACATATCCCGATGCGGCAAACAGCTCGGCCGAGCGATGCAGCATCGAGAGGCGCTTGTCGTCATAGTCCTTGGCGCGCGATCGGGCCATGTCTTGTCCGTTTCACCAGGCGGCCGTTCGGCCATCGTCCAGAGATGTCAGTCAATAGTCGCAAGGTTCCGGGACCACAGCCCCGCCTCCGAACCGCTATTTATTGACCATCCGGTCGGACAATTCCATAAGCCCGGCGATCGGGCAACATTGCCCGGAATGAATTTTCCTGGCGCCGCGTCGCGAGAGCATCTCTGTGCTGCAAATCGCCTCGCCATGCGCGTCTAATTGCAAAGTTCGCGGCGCCGCCGAGTTTCGCGCGCGTCCCGAACAGGAGCGTGTTATCGTTCATCGAACGGCTCGGAATGCGAAGGAGGCTCTGGGTGCGGACATCCTCTTGGCTCCACGTCCTTCATCGCGCGGCACGCCGGCTGAAGAGATGGCAGCGGCGGCTGGCGCGTGCCGCCAACCCCGACGGCAAGGACATGCACGAACTCTTTCTGTTTGGTCCTCACGGCTGACCGCTCGTTGGCGCGACGCATGCCCAATCGAGACCGCGGCAGATGTGATCCATCGCCACGCCGACGTCAGTCTGCCCACGCCGCACATGTCGTGCGGCAGGATCACGCACAGAGCGATAGCATGACAGCTCCTCGAGCGCGTCACGTCATCATCGTCGGCGGCGGCGCAAGCGGCGTCCTGCTGGCGCACCAGCTACTGCGTCAACCGACGGACGATGTCCGTGTCAGCCTGATCGAGCAGCGTCCCGACATCGGGCGCGGCATCGCCTATCATACCGGCAATCCGGATCATCTGCTCAATGTACGGGTCGCGAATATGAGTGCGCTGCCCGACAAGCCGGACCATTTCTGGCACTGGCTGATCTCGCGCGGGGCGGACGCGCCGCTCTGCCCTGATCCCTATTGCTTCGTGCCGCGGCGCATCTTTGGTGACTACATTGCCAGTCTGCTCGAGCAACAGGCGTCCGATCAGGCCAACATCCAACGCCTGTCGATCGTGCACGGCAGATGCACCGCGATCCGCGAACGGCGAGGCGACGTCACCGCCAGCCTCGACGACGGCCGGCAGCTGATCGGCGACATCGTCGTTCTCGCAACCGGACACGATCCACGCGCGAACAGTCCGGGACATGCCGATCCCTGGGCAGCACCGTCTGCCGCTGCGATCGCCGACGACGCGACCGTCCTGATCCTCGGCACGGGCCTGACGATGGTCGATTACGTGCTGTCGTTGCTGCGCGACGGACATCGCGGGCCGATCGTTGCGATGTCGCGCCGAGGCCTTCTCGCGAAACCGCACCGCCGGGTCGACGCCGTGCACATCGAGGAGGCGGAGGTCCCCTTCGGCTCCGGAATCGGCAGCCTGCTTCGCTGGCTTCGCGGCCGCATCGACCGGCACATCGCAGCGGGCGGCGATTGGCGCAGCGTGATCGATGGGCTTCGCCCCCATACCCAGCGACTGTGGCGTGAGCTCCCGCTTTCGTCCAAGCGCCGGTTCCTCGAGCACGCACGCGCCTGGTGGGACGTGCATCGGCATCGGATGGCGCCGCAAGTGGAGGTCCGGATCACTGAAGCGATCTATGGAGGCCGGCTCACCCCGATGGCCGCAAAGCTGATCTCGGCCGAGCCCGACCGGACAGGCGCGATCGTCAGTTACCGGCGGCGCGGCGAGAGCAGGCTCCGTCGCATGCATGTCGGCGCCATCGTCGACTGCACCGGCATTGTCAAGGATCCGCGCGCAACCGCCAATCCCGCGGTGCGCAGCCTGCTCGAGCTTGGCCTGGCGCGCGTCGATCCGCTCCGCATCGGCATCGAAACCGATCGCAATTGCGCGATCATCGGTCACGACGGCGTCCCATCGCGCCGCCTGTATGCCGTCGGCCCGCTCACGCGCGCCGCGTTCTGGGAAATCAGCGCAATTCCCGACATCCGCAACCAATGCGCCGAGCTTGCCGCTCTGCTGGTTCACTCCGACGAGGGGCGGCGACTCGCATCCCTCGCGCGCGTCTAGAACCCCGTTCCGATGGAATCGGAACGGAGCTCCAGATTCCAGTTTTGACGCGCTTTCCTGCCGCGAACCGGCGTCCACTTCGCTCGGGAAAGCTCTAGCTGCCGAAGCCGGCCGGAATGAACGCCGGCAGCTTCTCCTCGATGAAGTGCTTGACCTCGGGTGAATTGAAGACCTGGATGAAGGCCTTCAGGCGCGGATCGTCCTTCTTGTCCGGCCGCGCGGTAAAGCGCAGCACGAGACCGTCATCGACCGTGCGGTCGATCACCAGCGCCGATTTTGGATCACCGCCGGCCGGTATCAGATAGGTGATGTTGACGAGCGCAAGCGTGACGTCATCGAGCGACCGGTAGGTCTGCGCCGGATCAAGCTCGACGATCTTCAGGTTCTTGGGATTTTCGATGATATCAAACCGATTGACCGAAAAACCCTTGCCCGGCGCCAGCTTGATCAGTCCGGCGCGTTCGAGCAGGATCAAGCCGCGCGCGCCGTTGAGCGGCTCGTTCGGGATCGCAACGCTGTCGCCGGGCTTGATCTCCTCGAGCGACTTGATCTTCTTCGAGAACAGCCCGACGGGCGCGATCACGCCGACCTTGTCGACCTGGACCAGGTCGAAGCCGCGCTGCTTGTTCTGGATCGCGAGATAGGTGGCGTGCTGGAACAGGTTGGCGTCGACGTCGCCGCTGTTCACCACCTCGTTCAACGCGACCCAGTCCGACAGCTCGACGATCTTGACGTCCTGCCCCTTGTCCCTGGCGAGCTTGGCGGCAAAGCCAGCCAGCTGACCGACCGGGCCGGCGCTGGTCGCGATCTTGAGAGGTTCGTCCGCAACGGCGGCCGCAGTCATGGCAAGCAGCACGCCAGCCGCCTGCGCCAGGCGCAACAATGTCTTCATGGTCTCGGTTTCAACTCCGTCTTCAGGGATCGATCAGGCCGCCTTGCGGCCGCTGCTTCCCGCCTCAGCCTCGGCCAATGCCTGGGTGAGGTCGGCGAGGATGTCGTCGGGATGTTCGATGCCGACCGAAAGCCTGATGTAGCCGGGCGTCACGCCTGCCGCGAGCTGTTCCGCGGCGCTCAGCTGCTGATGGGTGGTCGACGCCGGGTGGATCGCCAGCGAGCGCGCATCGCCGATATTGGCGACGTGATAGAACAGTTTCAGCGCATCGATGAAACGACGGCCGGTCTCGACGCCCCCCTTCAGCTCGAAGCCGACCAGCCCGCCATAGCCGCCCTTCAGATAGAGATCGGCGCGGCGCCGGTCCTCCCCGCTCTGCAGTCCGGGGAAGATCACGTGCGAAACGGCGGGATGTCGTGCCAGGAAATTCGCGACCTTGATCGCGTTCTCGTTGTGCTGACGCAGCCGCAGGGGCAAGGTCTCGAGTCCCTGGATGAACTGAAATGCGTTCTGGGGAGCGACCGCGGCACCGAGATCGCGCAGCAGCTTCACGCGTGCGCGCAGGATGTAGGCGATCGGACCCAGCGGCTTGGCTGCCTCGGTCCAGATCGCGCCGTGATAGGCATCGTCCGGCTGCGTCAGCAGCGGGAAGCGCTCGGCGTGCGCCGCCCAGTCGAAATTGCCGCCATCGATGATCGCTCCGCCAATCGACGTGCCGTGGCCGCCGATATACTTTGTCGCGGAATAGACGACGATCGCTGCGCCGTGCTCGAACGGGCGCGCAATGAGCGGGACGGCGGTGTTGTCGAGAATCAGCGGCACGCCGAGCGAACGGCCGATATCCGCGACTTCCCTGATCGGGAAGACGTTGAGCTTGGGGTTCGGCAGCGTCTCGGCGAAATAGGCCCGGGTCTTCGCATCGGTCGCCCGGCGGAAGTTTTCCGGATCGGCCGGATCGACGAAGCGAACCTCGATGCCGAACTGCTTCAGCGTCTGCGACAGCAGCGTCCAGGTGCCGCCGTACAGATCGGTCGATGAGACGATATTGTCGCCGGCTTGCGCGATGTTGAAGATCGCGTAGGCCGTCGCCGACTGGCCCGACGCCACGGCCAGCGCGCCAACGCCGCCTTCCAGCGCGGCCAGGCGCTCCTCGAACGCGTCAGCCGTCGGATTCTTGATCCTGGTGTAGATCTGTCCGATCGCCTCCAGGGCGAACAGCCGCGATGCGTGATCGGTATTCTCGAATTGAAAGGACGTCGTTTGGTAGATCGGAACGGCGACGGCGCCGGTCGCCGGGTCGGACCGGTACGATCCGCCATGCAAGGCGAGCGTCTCGACATTCTTGGTTTCGATCGGCATCTCGAAATTCTCCTGAAATCCGTGGACCCAGCATCAAAAGGCAAAGAATGATGCGCAGCAGCGTCCGCGACTGTCGAGACATCGGAGAAAATAGCGATGAGCGTGCTGGCGGCGCGTCTGATGGCGTCGCTAATTTTTCAGCCGCGGCGCCTGTCGCGTAACATTTGTTTCACTGCTCCGCCGGTTTGAACGACTCAGTGGAGCTGATGAGTCATCTGCCGATCGCGCCTGCAAATCAGTACGCAATGTCGTGCATACCGTCATTTCGAACAGCACGACGACGTCGAACAAACGAATCTCTGCTGCGCCGGATCGAAGACAAAGCACGATTTTGATCCTGTCTTTCCATATAGAAAATAAAGCCGCGCAACTGACGTGATAAATCACCTCTCAGTCCTCAATTAGCGGAATTGCGCAATGACCAGACCAAAGGAACTTCGCTTCAACGCGTTCAACATGATGGCGCCGAGCCACAACTGGGCCGGTCTCTGGTCGCATCCGCGCGACACTTCACTTAACTACAACTCGCTCGACTATTGGGTCGACTACGCCAGAACCGCCGAACGCGGCCTGCTCGACGGCATCTTCCTCGCCGACGTCTTTGGTATCTATGACGTCTACGGCAGCAGTCCTGACACTGCGCTGCGTCACGCCGTTCAATTGCCGAACGCCGAGCCGACCCTGCTCGTCTCCGCCATGGCTTACGCAACGAAGCATCTCGGCTTCGGCATCACATCCAACCTCACCTACGAGCATCCCTACCAGTTCGCCCGCCGCTTCTCGACGCTCGATCATCTCACTCGCGGGCGGATCGGCTGGAACATCGTCACCGGCTATCTCGACAGCGGCGCCCGCGGAATGGGCCTTGAGGCCAACCGCGCGCATGATGAACGCTACGAGGCGGCCGAGGAGTTTCTCATTGCGAGCTATAAGCTATGGGAAGGCAGCTGGGAGGACGGCGCGGTTCGCCGTGACCGGACAGCGCGCGTGTTCACGGATCCGGCAAGGATCCACAATGTGCGGCACCAGGGACTTCATTACCAGGTCGACGGCATCCACCTCGCCGAACCCTCGCCACAACGCACACCGTTGCTGTATCAGGCGGGAACCTCGAAGCGCGGCCGCGCCTTCGCGGCGAGGCACGCGGAGGCGATCTTCCTCAACGGCCAGACCAGGCCCATTCTGGCCCGTGCCGTACGCGAGATCAGGGAAGCGGCCAAGGCGTTCGGACGAGATCTCTATGATATCCGCCTGTTCGCCGGCGCGACCGTGATCGTTGCCCCGACGCGCGCGGAGGCCAACGATCTGCTCGAGGAGTACGCAGGGTATGTCGACCAAGCCGGCCAGCTGGCTCTGCTCTCGGGCTGGACCGGCATCGACTTCTCGAACTATCGTCCCGATCAGGCGGTACAATATGTCGAGAGCAACGCGATCCAGTCGATGGTCGAGAATTTCACGTTGCGGAGCGAGCGGCCGGTCAAGGTCGGTGATCTCGCGACGCTGAGCCGGATCGGCGCACGCTCGCCATTCGTGGTCGGCTCACCCCAGGACGTGGCCGATGAGCTGATCGCCTGGGCCGACGAAACCGACGTCGACGGCTTCAACCTGTTCCGCCTCGTCGCGCCGGAATCACTGACGTCATTCGTCGACCTCGTCGTGCCGGAATTGCAGTCACGCGGAGTCTACAAGACAGCCTATCGCGAAGGCACGCTCCGCGAGAAGCTGTTCCCCGGACGCGGACCCTATCTTGACGCCACGCATCCCGGCGTCGGCTTCCGCCGCGCCTCGACGGCAGCGCGCACCGAAGCCGCCGAATAGATCGGCCTGGAAACCTCCTGGCGATGGGCGATCAACTCCCGTCACCAGGTTGCGATGTAGGTGCCCTTGAAGCGTTTCTCGAGGAATGCCTTGACCTCCTCGGAATGGTAGGCATCGATCAGCTGCTTGACCCAGGGCTTGTCCTTGTCCGCCTCGCGCACGGCAACGATGTTGACCCACGGGCCATCGGCCGCCTCGCGGGCAATTGCATCGGCGGCGGGATTGAGCCCGGCCTGAACCGCATAATTGTTGTTGATCGAGACCAGATCGACATCTTGCAGGGAACGCGGCAACTGCGCGGCATCAAGCTCGACGAAGCGCAGATGCTTCGGATTGTCAGTGATGTCGGCAATGGTCGACGCGACGTTGTTGGGGTCCCTGAGCTTGATCACGCCGTGCAGCGCAAGGATCATCAGGCCGCGCGCGCCATTGGAAGGATCGTTGGCGATCGCCACCCGCCCGCCATCCGGAAGATCGGCCAGCTTCTTGTATTTCAACGAGTAGACACCCTGCGGCGACGCAATCGTGTTGGCGACCTTGACGATCTTCCAGCCGGTCTTCGATATCTGGTTCTTCAAATAAGGCTCGTGCTGGAACGAATTGGCCGCGAGATCCCCGAGCGCGAGCGCCTGGTTCGGGATCACGTAGTCCGTGAATTCGACCACCCTGATGTCGAACCCATGGCCCGCAGCCACCTTCTTGACGACTTCGAGGATCTCGGCGTGTGGTCCGGCCGTGACGCCAACGCGGACCGTCTCGGCCCTCGCGGTGCCGACCAGGAGCGTTACCGCGGCAACCGCCGTCATCAGAATACGCATCATCATCCCTCAGCAATTGGAGCGGCAACTACCAGCCGGGCAGCACCGCGCCCTTGAACTTGGTCTGGACGAATTCCTTGATCTCGGGCGTGTGGTAGCTGTCGACCAGGATCTTGACCCACGGCTTGTCCTTGTCGGCGGAGCGAACCGCAATCAGATTGACGTATGGCCCTTTCGGATCCTCGCGCAGGATCGGATCCTTGACCGGATCGAGACCGGCCTGTGTCGCATAGTTGGTGTTGATGACCGCCGCATCGACATCGTCGAGCGCCCGGGGCGCCTGGGCTGCGTCGACCTCGACGAATTTCAGGTTTTTGGGATTGTCGGCGATGTCGATAACGGTCGGCTTGAAGCCGACGTCGCTCTTCAGCTTGATTGCGCCCTTGTCGCGCAGCAGAAGCAGCGCCCGGCCGCCATTGGTCGGATCATTGGGAATTGAGACCTTGGCTCCGTCAGGAACGTCGGCCCAGTTCTTGTGCTTGCGCGAATAGACGCCGATCGGAAAATTGACCGTCAGCCCCACCTGCTCGATCTTGTAGCCGCGATCGGCTTTCTGGTTGTCCAGATAAGGCTGGTTCTGAAACGAGTTGGCCTGGATGTCGCCGGCGTCGAGCGCCGCGTTCGGAACGACATAGTCGGAGAACTCGATAAGCTGAAGCTCGAGCCCGCTCTTCGCCGCGATCGGTTTCACGGCCTCAAGGATTTGTGCATGCGGCCCGGGCGTCACGCCGATCTTGATCGTTTCTGCCGCGGCGGCGGTCGACCAGATCGCAACAGCGCCTGCAAGAGCGAAAATGGATCGAAGCAACATCTTGGTCTCCATGGAACTGAACTCGCTATCAAGCTCATCGCTCGCGCCGGGGACGAAATCAATGAAATGAGAATCCAAATTTTTCCCGATGACGAGTCGCCGCTGCTGTGGCCGCGATGAAAAGAGAATGGAGCCGGCCGGGCATCTTGGCGCAGCGAGCGACTTATCTGCCGATGCCGGCGGCAACGCGTAGGCCAAAAATACTTTTCTCGCTGACTTCGCTTGCAGAGAAAATTGCACTCGTTCGGACGGCTTCTCCGCGATTGCCTCCGGCGCACCGATTGCACACAAATGGCAACAGATCGAACCGGCTAAGGACAACTTGCCATGCCCATCTTTGCCCGCCCCATCCCGCAAGCGCAGGCCGCATCATCGGCGGCTGCGATGTCGCGCCGTCTTGCTGTCGCCGCCATCGGGCTGCTTGCGATGACCTCGCTCGTTCGGCCTGCGGCCGCCGAGGAAATCCGGATCGGCTACCAGAAATCGTCGACGCTGACCGCTATCCTGAAGACCAACGGCGCGCTGGAGAAGGCGTTGGCGCCGCTCGGCATCACCGTGTCGTGGCACGAGTTCACCAGCGGCCTGCCGCTGCTCGAGGCCATCAATGTCGGCAGCATCGATTTCGGAGCCGACGTCGCCGACACCGTGCCGATCTTCGCCCAGGCCGCCGGCGCCAAACTCGCTTACGTCGCCGAGGAAGCCGCTTCTCCATCGGCGCAGGCGATCCTGGTGCCCAAGGATTCCGCAATCAAAGCGCCGGCCGATCTCAAGGGCAAGAAGGTCGCGGTCACCAAGGGCGCGGGCAGCCACTTCCTGCTGCTAGCGGTACTTGCCAAGGCCGGACTGTCCTTCAAGGACATCACGCCGGCCTATCTGACGCCGGCCGATGGCCGCGCGGCATTCGTCAGCGGCAATGTCGACGCCTGGGTCGCCTGGGATCCGTTCCTCAGCAGCGCGCAACGCCAGTCCAGCGCGCGCATCCTGACCGACGGCAGCGGCGGGCTCGCCAACTACAAGCGTTACTATCTTGCCTCTGCCGCGATCGCCGAAAAGCGGGCCGATGCACTGAATGTCATCTTTGCCAGGTTGGTGGAAACCGGCACCTGGATCAAAGCCAATCCGAACGAGGCCGCGGCGCTGCTCGCCGGCCTGTGGGGCATCGACGCCGCCACGGTGGAGGAGGCCAACAGCCATCGCTCCTACAAGGTCGGCGTGGTCACCGCGGCCGGCCTTTCCGAGCAGCAGAAGATCGCCGATACCTTCACGGCGGAAGGTCTGCTGCCACGCAAGGTCGATACCGGCGACGTCAAGATCTGGGCACCGAAGGGATCGTGACGCCACCGCGCCTTTAGCGATGACGTAGGCGGCGGTTGACGCGGCGCGCCAGATAGTCGCCGGCGGTCTGCACGGTCTGAACCAGCGCGATCAAAACGACGACGACCGCCAGCATCATTTCGGGCATGAAGCGCTGATAGCCATAGCGAATGCCGAGGTCGCCGAGGCCGCCGCCTCCGACGGCCCCGACCATTGCGGAGTAGCCGAGCAGGCTGACCACCGCGAGTGTCAAGGCCAGCACCAGGCCCGGCAACGCCTCCGGGATCAAGACCTTGAACACGATCTGCAACGGGCTTGCACCGAACGAGGACGCCGTCTCGATCAGACCGGCATCGACCTCGCGGATCGCCGCCTCGACCAGACGGGCAATGAACGGCGTTGCCGCGATGGTGAGCGGCACGATTGCCGCGCCCGATCCGATCGAGGTGCCGGCAATCAGCCGCGTGAAAGGAATGATCGCAACCACCAGGATGATGAACGGCGTCGAGCGGGCCGCATTGACGATGACGCCGAGCACGCCATTGGCTGGCGGCGCGGCGAACAGCTCCCCTTTCCGGCTGGTCGCCAGGAAGACGCCAAGCGGAAGGCCCAGCGCGGTCGCAACCAGCGCAGCCACCGAGACCATGAAAAGGCTCTCGCCCGTGGCCTGAACGATCAGGTTGATGAGTTCACGCGACATAGCCGAGACGCTCCACCAGAATGTCATGCTGAGAAAGATAAGCCAGGGCCTGCCTGGCCGTGGCTTCACCGCCGGGAATGCCAAGGATTAGCGAGCCCACGTGCTGGCCGCCGATCTCATCGATGCGGGCCGATAGCAGCGCCACGTCATGGGACAGTTCGCGCGAAAGCCGCGCCACGACGGTGTCGCCGGCTTCAGTACCGCGCACCTGCACGCGAAGGACCGTCTGCCCGCCGGCAACCGGCTGTGGCGAAAGGCGGCTCGCCAGCGAGACCGGAACACTGTCCCCGATCACCTCGGAAAGGAACGCCTGCGTGACCGGATGCTGGGGATGCGTGAAGATTTCCGCGACATGGCCGCGTTCGACGACCTGGCCGCCGTCGATCACCGCGACTTCCTTGGCGAGTTGGCGGACCACCGACATCTCGTGGGTGATCAACACGATCGTCACCCCGAGTTCACGATTGATGTTGGCCAGCAGGTCCAGAATCGCGCGCGTGGTCTGCGGATCGAGCGCCGACGTCGCCTCGTCGGACAGCAGCACATTCGGCCGAGTCGCCAGCGCGCGGGCGATGCCGATGCGCTGCTTCTGGCCGCCGGACAATTCCGAGGGATAACGATCGTATTTGTCGGCAATGCCGACGAGCTCGAGCAGCTCGGCTACACGGACGGCGATGTCGGCCGTGGACCAGCCGGCGATCTCGAGCGGCAAGGCGATATTGTCCGCCGCCGTCCGCGACGACAGCAAGTTGAAATGCTGGAAGATCATGCCGATCGAGCGCTGCGCCAGGCGCAGCTCGCGACCGGCAAGCGCCGAGATCTCGCTGTTATCGACGACGACGCGGCCGCTCGACGGCTTCTCAAGCCCGTTGATGAGGCGGACGAGGCTCGATTTGCCGGCGCCGGAGCGGCCGATCACGCCGGTGATCGAGCCGCGCGGGATCGCGAAGTCGATCGCCTGCAAGGCATGGACGCTCGGCTTGTCGCGATAGGCCGGATAGACCTTCGAGACGGCCTCGAAGCGGATCATGGCATCGCTCGCGTTGGAAGCGAGCGGAATGGGCGGCAGCGGTGCAACAGGCTGCGCCGTCGTCAGGGATTGATGTACATTCATTCAGTCGGTCCAATTGGGAAATGGCTTCGGTCGCCGGGCGCAGCCCGGGCTCAATGACCAAAGAGCAGATAGCTGCGGTCGATGCCGCGGAGATCGCGCGTCTCGTCGGTCCAGCCGACCGCGCGGCGGTAGCTGCCCAACGCGGCAGTCTGCCGCAACGCGACCACGTCGGTCGGGCGAGGCTCCTCCGCATAAGGCGACACGTAAAGCGCGTCCTCGGGACAATACAGTTCGCAGAGGAAACAGGTCTGGCAATCGCCCTGACGGGCGATCACCGGAATCCCCTCCGTCTTGTCGAAGACATTGGTGGGGCAGACATTCACGCAGATGTCGCAGGACGTGCAGCGCTCGGCGTCGATCACCTCGATCATTCCGCGGCCTCTGCATAGCTGGCCTCGGCATGCGGCCGCACCGTGGTCCAGACCTCGTCCAAACCGCCGCTCGTCACGTAATGGCGTTGGCGGTCGTCTTGATCGGGATAGTCGTCGCGGCGATGCATGCCGCGGCTTTCGTTCCGCGCCAGCGCGCTGCGGTACATCCAGCGCGACGTCGCCAGCATGGCCGCGCTCTCGCGGGCGCGCAGCAGATCGTCCTTGCTCGCCGCATCGGCCGATGATGCATTGACCCACGCCGCATCCAGCCGCTCGAGGGCGCCTTCGAGACGCGAGGCATGCCGGAAGTAGTTCAGCTCAAACGGATAGACCTCGTCCTGGACCGCCTTTGTCAGCGTGGCGGGCTCAAACGCGCGACCCGCCTTGCTTCGGAACGCGACGGTACCGGCGGACGCCAGTCGTCGTTGACGTGCCGGGCCCAGCTGCCTTGCATAGCCGGCAGCGCCCCATCCGGCCCAGGTCCCCGATGACATCGCCCAGGCGGCATTGTGGCTGCCGCCGCCGGTGAAGCCGCCGCAGATCAATTCGCGCGTCGCTGCATCACCGGCGGCATAGAGTCCCGGCACGCTGGTGGCGCAGCTGTCGTCGACAATGCGAAGGCCGCCGGTGCCGCGCACGGTGCCTTCGAGCCGCAAGGTGACGGGGAAACGCTCCCTGAAGGGATCGATGCCGGTGCGATCGAACGGCAGGAAGAAATTCGGCTGCGATGCGCGCATGTGACGCTGCACGTCGTCGTCGGCCTTGTCGAGGCGGGCATAGACCGGTCCCTGAAGCAGCGCGCGCGCAATCGCCGATCGCCCGCCCTTGGATGCCGCACCGGGAACGACGCTGCCGTCCTCGTAGCTGAAGGTCGCCCAGCCATAAAACAGCGTCTTGGTCACGGAGCCGAACGCCGGCGAGATCGCATAGGGATTCGAGAATTCCATGCTGCTGAATTCGGCCCCGACCTCCGCGGCCATCAGATAGCCGTCTCCGGTCAGCACATTCGATCCCAGCGTCTTGCTCAGGAACGCGCAGCCGCCGGTCGCCATGACGACAGCCTTGGCGCGCACGATCCAGCGATCGTGCTTCTGGCGGCGCACGCCGCTGGCTCCCGCAACCGAGCCGTCGTCATCCACCAGCAGTTCGAGCGCCGGACTGTGATCGAGAATGGTGACGCCGGCCTGCTTGGTGCGCTTGCGCATCAGGCGCATGTATTCCGGCCCCTGCAGCGAGTTGCGCTGCGACGTGCCGCTGTCGTCGACCGGGTAAGGGTAACCCCAGGCGGCCAGACGATTGCTGTCCTCGTAGGTCTGGTCGAGCACGCGCGCCATCCAGCGGCGATCCTGCAGATGCCCGCCCATCTTTTCGCGATTGGCCATCGCGGCCTCGCGCAGCGCCGGCTTGGGATCAACATACCAAACGCCGGTGCCGGCAGCCGCGGTGGCACCCGACGTGCCGCAAAATCCCTTGTCGGCGAGCACGACGCGCGCGCCGCGCTCCGCGGCGCTCACCGCGGCCCACGTGCCCGCCGGTCCGCCGCCGATCACCAGCACGTCGGCGTCGAATTCGACCGAACCGCCTGGCGCGGTTCGCTGTTCGGCGCGTCGCTCGTGGACTGTCATGGTTCAGTTCTCCGGGAGGCACCGATTGCTTGCAACGCGCCGCAACAGCATCGTTACGCGCGCAGGCTGCCCTGGCAATTTCAGATATTTGCGCAGACTTGGACGAAGCTTCCCCTGCCGCGGCACGTGGCAGAATATTCATGCGGCGGCGGAGGGGATGTTCCGCTCATCGCAGAAGATCGACACCGGATTTGTTCGCAGATCGCGCAGCGGAGACGGAAATTTCTTTTTGCATGCACGCGCCGGCCGTTCGTTTTCATGTGGCCTGACAGGCGATACTTCGTGAGTCGTCTCACCTCAATGCGGGGCAGCCATGTCCGATCGTCAGCTTCATCTCAATGTCAATCTGCTGCACTCCGGCGTCTATGCGTCGGCGTGGCGGCTGCCCGAAAGCGATCCTCGCGCCTGCTTCGACGTCGGCCATTATGTGCGCGTGGCTGACATCGCCGAGCGCGGCAAGCTCGATGCGATCTTCCTTGCCGACACACCGGCGATCACCGACCGCATCGACTACCGCTCCTTCATGTCGATGGAACCGACGATCGTGCTGGCATCGGTGGCCGCGGCGACCAGCCATATCGGGCTGATCGCGACCGCCTCGACCACCTACAACGAGCCGTACAACATCGCGCGCCGCTTCGCGACCCTGGATCTCGCGAGCGGCGGCCGCGCCGGCTGGAATGCGGTGACCACTGCCGACGCGTCGGCCAGCCGCAATTTTGGCCTCAGCAACGTGCTGGAGCACAAGGCCCGCTACGAGCGCGCCAAGGAGTTCGCCGAGGTCGTCCATGCGCTGTGGGACAGTTGGGAGGACGACGCCTTTGTCGGCGACAAGTCCTCGGCGCGATTTGTCGATACGTCGAAGGTTCATCCGATCGCGCATCGCGGCGCCCATTACGCCGTGGCCGGTCCGCTTAACGTGCCGCGTTCGCCGCAGGGCCGCCCGGTCACCGTGCAGGCCGGTGGCTCGCACGACGGCCGTGATCTCGCTGCCGCGCAGGCCGAAGCTGTGTTCACGCTGGCGCAGACGATCGAGGAAGGTGTCGCCTATGCGCGCGATCTGCGCGCCCGCGCCGCGACCTACGGCCGCGCCGGCGACTCCATCGTCATCCTGCCGGGCCTTGCCACAGTGATCGGCAGCACCGAAGCCGAGGCGAGACGGCGGCAGGATGAGCTGTGGGAGCTGGTTCCGATCGAGTACAGCCTGGCGCGTCTCGCGGGCACATTGCAGGTCGATCCTGCGATCCTTGAGCTCGACAAGCCACTACCCGATCCGCTGCCGCTGCCGGCCAACGCCAACCACACCATGTTCCAGGGCACGGTGAACCTTGCGCGCCGCGGTGACCTCACCGTCCGGCAGTTGTTGCGCGCGCTCGGCGGCGGGGTCGGACACCGCATCATCGTCGGCACGCCCGAGCAGATCGCCAACGACATCGAGGCCTGGTTCAAGGCCGGCGCGGCCGACGGATTCAATCTGATGCCGGACGTGCTGCCGACCGGGCTCGAGGTCTTCGTCGACAACGTGGTGCCGATCCTGCAGCGCCGCGGTCTGTTCCGAACCGATTACGCCGGCACCACCTTGCGTGAGCATTTTGGCCTGCCTCGGCCGATCAGCCGCTTTGCGCGTCAGACGGAAGCCGCCGCAACCGCGTGACGCAGTTACCGCGAGCTCGCCAGCAGTGGTGGGGTGTCATTCGCAGCAGATGACGCTGCGCGGACGCGCGGGATGATCTCCCTCGCAAAGCGCTCCATCTCGGCCTCGAAAGGCTGGAACTGCAGCATGAACAACTCGATGCCTGCGGCATGGAACGCCCCGACTCGGGCGGCCACGTCATCATAGCTGCCGACCAGCCCGGCAGCGGTGCCGCCGTTGCTGCCGATCCGCTCCGACTTCTGCATGGTCTGCATCATCACGACCTTCGGGTCGGTGTTCTGTCGCTGGATCACCTTTATCGAGGCGTCCTTCCGCGACAGCTCAAGCAGCCGCTCATAGGCGGCCTGGGCCTCGGCCTGCGTCTGGCGCGCGATGACGAAGGCGGACAGCCCGAAGCGAAGCGGCACCGACGTCCGCGGCCGCGCCGCCACGTCGGCAATGAGGCCCGCGACATCCTCGAGCGGCTGACCATTGATGAACCAGACGTCGCCGTGGTCGGCGACCAAAGCGCGCGCCGGCTCGGATTCGCCGCCGACATAGATCAATGGTCGCGGTCGGTAGAGGCTCGTCGGCCGCAACAGATAATCGCGGACGTCGAAATGCTCGCCCTTGTAGGTCAACCGCTCGCCCTGCATCAGGCGCGAGACAATCGTGATCCACTCGCGGCCATAGGCGTAACGGGCATCGTGCTCGGCAAAGCCGATGCCGGCCTTGTCGAGTTCGGGCCGGTTCCAGGCATTGACCAGGTTGATCGCGAAGCGTCCGCGGCTGATGTTCTCGATCCCGAGCGCGAGCTTGGCGAGAACCACCGGATGATAGAGATAGGGCTTGATGGCCGCGATGATCTCGATCCGGCTGGTCAATGCCGCAACGGCCGCCGCCGCGCTCCAGGCCTCGAGCTGATCGAAATCCTCCCGATGCGGATTGATGGTGTGCTGCGCGATCAGCGTGGAATCGTAGCCCAGTGCCTCGGCGGCAAGCACGAGGTCGCGATTGCGCTCCCACGATGCGTCATACGGCTCCTCCGGATCCTGATAGGCCGCGCGCGAACCATGGACCAGCGCCCAGATGCCAAAGCGAAGCGGTCGTGTCGACATGCCGTCTCTCCGATTTCCCTGACGTTACGTCGGCGTGTTTTCAAAGAAGCACGGCGACAGATCAAGCAGCGGCGCATCAAAAGATTTTCCTTGCCGCGCCGCGCGCGCCGATAAACCAGAAAACTCCGGACGCAGCGACAATTGGAATACGGCTCTATTTCTGTTCGAGAAAATTCGTGGGACAGTTTGCGCGACATGAACAACGCCTTCTTTCGTGCGGCGACGCGCCGTTCATCGAGAGAATGGCGGACCATGCCGCGCGCGATCGATGATGCTCGCGCGCAATGTTGGACGAGGACAGAACAGACTTGAGCAACCTCGAACAGGCTGCGTCATCGATCGCGTTTGATTCAACGCCGCGCAGCGTTCAAACGGCATCGCCGTCCCGGAAGCCACGAGTAGAGATCGGCCGGCGCGGCATGCTGCTGCTGTCGTGGCTCGCCCCGGTCGTGCTTCTGATCGTCTGGGAATTGCCGGCGCAGGCCGGCTGGCTCTCGCCGCAGGTGCTGCCGGCACCGAGCAAGGTCGTCCGGACGGCATTCAAGCTGGCGACGTCCGGAAGCCTGCTGAACGATCTCGGCGTCAGCCTGCTGCGCGCAACGGCCGGTTTTGCGATCGGCGGCAGCGTCGGATTCGCGCTCGGTATCCTCGTGGGCTTCTCGCGGATCGCGGAGGCCGCGATCGACCGCAGCATCCAGATGATCCGCGCGATCCCGTTTCTCGCCGCGCTGCCGCTGGTGATCGTCTGGCTCGGCGTCGGCGAAGCCCAGAAGGTCTTCCTGGTCGCGCTCGGCGTCGCCTTCCCGATCTACATCAACACCACGCTGGGTATCCGGCAGGTCGACCCGAAGCTGCTCGAGCTCGGCCGCGTCCAGGGCCTCGGGACACTCGAGCTGATCCGGCGCGTCATCCTGCCCGGCGCCCTGCCCTCGATCCTGACCGGTGTGCGCTATGCGCTGGCGACCGCGTGGCTGGCACTGGTGGTCGCGGAGACCATCGGCGCCCAGTCCGGCATCGGCTTTCTCGCCATGGATGCGCGCGAGTTCCTGCGCACCGACGTGATCGTGCTGACGATCGTGATCTATGCGCTGATCGGCGTCGCCGCCGACGGCATCGCGCGCGCCCTGGAGCGGCGGCTATTGGCCTGGCATCCGAACTATGGAAGCGCGCGATGACGCTGCACGCCGTGCCCTCACCGGCCGCGATTGCGCCGGCCGTCGTGGTGACCGGACTGCATCGCGCCTATGGCAGTCGCGTGGTGATCGAGAACCTCAACCTGCGCATCGAGCGCGGCGAGTTCGTCGTCCTGCTCGGCGAAAGCGGCTGCGGCAAGACCACGCTGCTGCGGGCGCTGGCCGGCCTCGATGCGATCGACGGCGGGCGCATCACGGCACCACGGCGGCCGGCCGTCGTTTTCCAGGAGCACCGGCTGCTGCCGTGGGACAGTCTGTGGCGCAACGTCTCGCTCGGCCTCAATGCGAGCGACGCCCGTCAGCGCGCCGCCACCGCGCTCACCGAGGTCGGACTCGGCGGCCGTCTCGATGACTGGCCGCGCAACCTCTCGGGCGGACAGGCGCAGCGCGTGGCGCTGGCGCGCGCGCTGGTGCAGGAACCCGAGTTGCTCTTGCTCGACGAGCCGTTCGCAGCGCTCGATGCGCTGACTCGCATTCGCATGCACGATCTGGTGCGCGAGCTGGTCGCCGTCCATCGACCCGGCGTGCTCCTGGTCACCCACGACGTCGACGAGGCGATCGCGCTCGCCGACCGCATCCTGGTGATGCGCGAGGGCCGGATCGCGTTCGAGCATCCCATGAAACGTAGCGGCGCAGCGCCGATCGCCCGCACCGACCTGCTGGCGGAGCTCGGCGTCGACACCTCTCACCCCATTCCTGCCTGAGGACCACTCAATGTCTATCCCCCGGTTCACCAACCCCACCCGTCGCAGCTTCCTTGGCGGCGCCGCCTTCGGCATCGGCGCGCTTGCCGGCTTTGACCTGTCCGAGCCGGCGCATGCGGCGACCGGCCGCGTCACCGACACGGTGCGTCTGACCTGGGGTTTGAGCGGCCTCAATCTGATCGCCAAGGAGCGCGGCGAGTTCGAGAAGCTGCTGGCCAGGGACGGCATCAAGGTCGAGTGGCTCGGGCCGTTCCCCAATCATGCGCCGACGCTGCAGGCTGTGACCGGCGGTAGCGCCGATTTCAGCTTCGGCGGCAGCACGACGCCGGCACTCGCCGCGATCATCGCCGGCTCGCCGCTGGTATTCACCCAATTCGTGGTCTACGAGCCGCGCACCACGGCGATCATCGCGCGGGATGACTCTGGCATAAACAAGGTCGAGGATCTCGTCGGCAAGTCGGTGGCGGTGAACCGTTCGGGTCTCGGCGAATTCCTGCTGGTTGCCGCGCTCGAGAAGCACAAGGTCGACCGCTCCAAGGTGACGTTCGTCTATCTCAATCCGCCGGACGCAGCGCCGGCGCTGGCCTCCGGGAAGGTCGACGCCTGGTCGATGTGGAGCCCGGGCGTCGATATCGCGCGGCTCGAATACAAGGCGCACGACATCTTCCTGGAAGGTCGCGATCTCGAGTTCCAGATCGACTACACGTCCTACCTGACCACCCGAAAATTTGCGACCGACAATCCTGCGCTGGTCCGGGCCGTCAACGACGCCTTCCGCGCCGAAGGCAAGTGGATCTCCGCGAACAGCAAGGATGCCGAATACATCGCGCAGAAGGCCGGCAAGTACAGCGACCAGGTCCGCGACCAGTTCATCGCGCTGAACCGGCAGTATCGCTACTTCGCCGCCAACGACGAAAACTTCCTCGCCGAGCTGCAAAGGGCCGCCGACTGGCTGGTCGCGCGCAAGGTGCTCCCGGAGCCGATCAAAGTCACCGACCACCTGGCCCAGCTCTGATCAGTAGCAGTCATATCAATCAACGCCATTTGGGTGATACCAATGAACAAGCCTCTGTCCGCCACCTCGCTGGAGCCTTCCGACCGCCTTCACAGCCGCGCACCCGATATCGACGCGCTGCTCGGCCGCATCGCGGAAGGCGCCGCCGACCGCGAACGCGAGCGCGTCCTGCCGTTCGCGCAAGTCGATCTCATTCGCAAGGCCCGCCTCGGCGCGTTGCGGCTTCCGATCGAAGCCGGCGGCGCCGGCCTGTCGATTCGCGCATTGTTCGAGATCGTCATCGGTCTCGGCGAGGCCGACGCCAATGTCGCGCATATCCTGCGCAACCATTTCAGCGTCGTCGAACGCCTGGTGCGCCGGCCGAAGGACGATCAGCACAGGCAGTGGCAGAAGGCAGTTGCCGACGGCGCGATCATCGGGCTCGCGGCGACCGAGCTCGACACGCCGAAGGTCGGCAATGTCACGCCGAACACGACACTCACTGCCGACGGCGACGACTACCTGCTCAACGGCACGAAATACTATAGCACCGGCACACTGTATTCGGACTACGTCCTCGTTCGCACCGCCGACACATCCGCCACCAATGCTGCCGTGCTGATTCCGGTGAACCGCGAGGGCATTGAGCTGATCGACGACTGGGACGGTCTCGGGCAGCGGCTGACGGCGACCGGCACCACCCACTTCCGCAACGTGCGCGTCAAGCGCCAGGAGGTCGTGTTCGATGCACCGGATACCGGCTACGGCATTCCCTACTCCAACACATTTGCCCAGCTGTTCCTGACTGCGATCAATGCCGGCATCGCGCGCGCCGTGCTGCGCGACGCCAGCGCCCTGGTGCGGACCCGCAAGCGGACGTTCTATTACGCGCCGAGTGAGGTGCCAGTGGACGACCCGCTGCTGCAACAGACCGTCGGCCAGATCGCCAGCGGCGCATTCGCCGCCGAGACCGTGGTGCTTGCGGCCGCGGAGGCGCTCCATGCCGCCACCGACGCTTTCGATGCAGGCGACGAAAACGCCGTCGAGGCCGCGCACAAGGCCGCGCTGCTGTCGGCCAAGGCCAAGATCGTTGCGGACGATTTCGCGATCCGGAGCGGCAGCCTGCTGTTCGACGTCGGCGGTGCATCGGCCACCAAGAAGGCGACCAATTTCGACCGCCACTGGCGCAACGCGCGCACCCTGGCGTCGCACAATCCAAACACCTTCAAGGCGCGCTCGATCGGACAATACGAGATCAGCGGCACGCCGCTACCCGCCAAGGGCTTCTTCTAGAGCCCCACTCCGATCGAATCGGAACGGAGCTCTGGATTGTTGTTTTGATGCGTTTTCTTCACGCGAACCGGTATCCACTTCGCTCGAAAACGCTCTGGCGAGGTCCAATCCGGCGAGGCAAAGCAAGGGAGAATCCCGATGAGCAAGCCGGATATTCATCTTGTGGACGCCGACCACGAGATCGAGCGTCAATTTCGCCTTGTCATGCGCCGCCTCCCGGGCGGCGTTTGCATCATCACCGCAGGACAGGGTGAGGACATCACCGGCATGACGGTGACCTCGCTGACGTCGCTCAGCGCCAGCCCACCCCGGCTGCTGGTCAGCATCAACCGGCAGGCATCGTCCTTCGCACCGATCGCCCGCCATCGGCTGTTCGGCGTCAACATCCTCGGCTCCGACCAGCAGGCCCTGGCCGAGCGCTTCAGCAATGGCCGGCTGAAAGGCAGGGAACGCTTCGAGGGCACCGATTGGACCCATGGAGCCTCGGGCGTGCCGTTGCTGCAGCGGTCGCTTGCGATGATCGAATGCCAGGTCGAGGAGATCATCGAGCGGCATTCCCATGGCATCATCGTGGGCCGCCTCGCCAGCATGGAATTGTCGCATCGGCTGTCCGGCCTCACTTACTGGAATGGACAGTATGTCCAGATCGATCACGAGGCCGATCTCGACCTATTGGCCGAAGTCAGCATTCCTCTGGCGCATGTCCGTTAGAACAGAGAAAGGGTGCAGCATGAAACGCGAATTGCCGCCAGCATCGCCTCCGTCAACGGCCGGCGCGGTCAGCAGACCACCGGGCCGCTGGCAGCTCGACCGGATCGTGGCCGAGCTGCGCACCTCCCGCGAGGAGACCCATAGCATCCGGCGCGACGGCGAGGCACGCCGCGCGCCCTCGCGGGACGCGCTGGAGGCGATCCTCGACGGCCTCACCGAGGCGCTGTTTCCGCGCCACTACGGCCAATCGGACCTCGACGGCGAGAACATCGACTATTTCGTCGGCAATACGCTGAGCACAGCATTGGATTCGCTCAGCGCGCAGATCCATCGCAGCGCGCTGTTCGTTGGCGACGAGCTGGAGCCGGGCTTTGGGCACGAAGAGGCGATCGAGCTGACACGCGCATTCGCGACCCAACTGCCGTCGGTCCGCGGACTTCTGATCAACGATCTGCGGGCGGCATTCGTTGGAGATCCGGCGGCGCAGAATTTTCCCGAGATCCTGATCGGCTATCCGGGGATGACCGCCATCATCCACCATCGCCTTGCGCATCTGCTCTACCAGATCGGCGCGCGGCTGGTGGCTCGCCTGATGTCGGAGATCGCCCACACAAGGACCGGCATCGATATCCATCCCGGCGCCCGGATCGGCTCCGGATTCTTCATCGATCACGGAACCGGCGTCGTGATCGGCGAAACCGCCATCATCGGCAACAACGTCCGGATCTATCAGGCGGTCACGCTCGGCGCGCGGCATTTCCCGACCGACGACGAGGGCCATGTGATCAAGGGCGACGCCCGCCATCCGATCGTCGAGGATGACGTCGTGATCTACGCCGGCGCAACCATACTCGGCCGGATCACGATCGGCCGCGGGTCGACCATCGGCGGCAACGTCTGGCTGACCAAGGACGTGCCGCCGAACAGCATTGTGACGCAGGCCACCGCACGAAACAGCCCGAGCGGCGCCTGAACCACGATCTCATCACGCCGCAACCTGTGCCTTCCATCGCATCAAGCGCCGTTCCAACGCCTCCAGGACCGCATTGAATGCCAACCCGATCACGGTGATCCCGATTATGCCGAAATACATCTGCGGGATCAGGAAGCTGTACTGGCTGTTGATGATGAGATAGCCGAGACCGGCCTTGGCGCCGACCATCTCGGATGCGACCAGCACCAGCATGGCTGACGCACTGGCGAGGCGAATGCCGACAAAGATCGTCGGAAGCGCCGCCGGAAGGATCACCTTGCGGAACAGCTGCTGTGGGGTCGCGCCCATGGTCCGCGCCGACTTGATCAAGAGCGGATCGACCTGCTTCACCGCGGCGATGGTGTTGAGCAGGAGCGGCCATGCGCAGCTATAGACCACCATCGTTACCTTCGAGAGCTCGCCGATGCCAAGCAGCAGGATGAACGCCGGCAACAGCGCGAGCGGCGCGGTATTGCGGCAAATCTCGATGAACTGGTTCAGCAGATCGCCGAGCCTTGTGTACCAGCCGACGGCCAGCCCGAGCGGGACGAACAACACGACCGACACCAGAAACCCGGTCAGGGCGCGGAGCAGGCTCGCGGAGGCGTCGTCATAGAGCTCGCCGGTTTGCGCGAGCTGCCAGCCTGCGGCGATGACATCAAAGAATGGCGGCAGAAACACCGCGTCGATCAAGCCGAGCCTCGGCGCGGCCTCCCAGATCGCCAGAAGGGCGATCAGCAGCAGGGAGCGGCGTCCGAAAGCTACCAGACCGCGGGTCGCGGCGCGGACCGCGCTCACTAGCGGTGACCGCGCCGCCACCGCTTGCTCGTCTCGCCGTCCATGCGCGAGCTCCAGCAATGTCAGCATCTCCAGGCTAGACATGAGCGACTTCCTTTACTTCACGCTCGACACGGCCTGCGCTGACCCTGCTCGCCGATTGCCCCAGCTGCGCTTTCTGCACTTCCTCGCGGAGCAGGCTCCAGATCTCATGGCGCACGCGGCCGAATTCCGGCAGCGAGCGCACATCCTCGGCTTCGCTGCGCAAGGCCGCGGGGATGTCGACAATCTCCTTGATCCGCCCCGGACGGGACGTCATGACCGCCACGCGCTGACCGAGCACGACCGCCTCGTCGATGCCGTGGGTGATGAAGATGATGGTCTTGCCGGTGGCCCGCCAGATCCGCAGCAACTCGCCCTGCAACGTTTCGCGCGTCTGGGCATCGAGCGCAGCGAACGGCTCGTCCATCAGCAGCACCTCCGGATCATAGGCAAGGCTGCGCGCGATCGCGACGCGCTGCTTCATGCCGCCGGAGAGTTCATGCGGATAACGGTCAGCAAAACCCGATAACCCGACCAAGTCGAGGAAGTGCCGCGCGATCTCACCGCGTTGTTTCGGCTTGAGGCCGGCGATATCGAGCCCGAACTCCACATTCTGCGCGGCCGTGCGCCACGGAAACAGCGCGTACTGCTGGAACACGACGCCGCGGTCGCGTCCGGGTCCGACGATCGGCCGGCCGTCGAGCAGAATGCGGCCGCTGGTCGGCGTCGCGAGCCCGCCGAGCAGATCGAGCAATGTCGACTTGCCGCAACCGCTTGGACCGACCAGGGCGAGGAATTCGCCGGCGCGGACGTCGAACGTGATGTCCTCGAGCGCGGTGAAATAGCCCGCCGGCCGGCCCCCTTCGCCTCGCGTGACGAACTCCTTGCGGACCTTGTCAAAGCTGATCTTGACCGACGTCATCGCGCCTCCGCCGTCTTTCCGGGACGGAAATAGTTGAACTCGTTGGTGTAGGTGTCCGAGGCCTTGATCTGGCCCGGTTTGAGCAGGCCATCCTTGACCAGCCAGTCGATCCAGACCTGCAGCTCGGCATCCGAGATCACGCCGCCCTTGGACGCGACGCCGGTGCTCTTCCAGTACTTGATCGAGGAGGCATCCTCGTTGCGCTTGCGCTCCGCAATGATCCGGTCGAAGCGGGCCCGCACTTCATCGGGCGGCGTCGTCTGCGCCCACTGGATGGCGCGCGAGATCCCCTCAACCAGCTTGCGGGCGGTGTTCGGATTGTCCTTGATGAACTTCTCCCGCAGCACATAGGCACCGCCGGTGAACTGTCCGAACAGATCGGTATCGTTGAAGAGCGAGCGGATCCCGCCACGCTCCAGCGCCTTGTCGCGCAACACGCCGCTGAGCGCGCTCACCTCGACCTGCCCTTGCCGCAGCGCCTGCTCGCCGGTGACGGGTGGGACCGCCACCAATGTCACCTGCTTGGCCTCGCCGGCGCTAAGGCCGTTGCGCGCCAGATACTCACGCAGCACGAACTCCAGATGAGCGCCAAGCGTATTGACCGCGACCTTCTTGCCGATCAGGTCGCGGGCCGTCTTGATCGGACTGTCGTCCTTCACAAAGTAGCCGTAGTAGGTATTGGAGTCGGAACCGTAGTAGCCGACCACCGCCTTGATCGGCGCCTTGGCCGCGATCAGCTTGATGATCGCACCATAGAAAGCGCCGCCGACGTCGATGTCGCCGGTGACGACGGTCTGAATGTCCTGCGGCCCGCTGATGGTGTTGCCGACCCATTTGAGCTTGAGCGGCGCGAGGTAGCCGAGGTCCTCGGCGAGCTCGGTGAACGTCACCTGCCCGGCCCAGCCTTGATAACGGATCTCGGTCTTATCGAGCGGTGGCTCGGCGAAGGCCGAAGCGATCAGGCCCAACGCAAAGACGCCGGCCAGCAGCAATCGCGCCGCCCGGCGCGCAGCGGCTCGCCGCGCGCGCAGAATTCGAATGATGGCATTCATTGTGTTGCTCCAATAGGCGACATGCTCAGGCTGCCTTCGCCGCTTGCGGCTTCGGCGATTTGATCCGCGTCACGCTGTGGCGGCCGTCGACGCTGACCGGAACCTCGCCGTCGATGGTGGCGCGGCGCACCACACGATGCTGATCGCCGTAGTCATTGACGGCGTAGTGCTGGGTCGCGCGATTGTCCCAGATCGCGACGTCTCCGGCCCGCCAGCTCCAGCGCACGGTATTCTCCGGAGCCGTGATGTGGGACTGGAACAGATCGAACAGCTTCTGGCCGTCATATTTCGGCAGGCCGACAAAGCGCTGGACGAAATTGCCGAGCACCAGCGTGTGCTCGCCCGTTTCGGGATGGACGCGCACGACCGGATGCTCGGTCTCATAGATCGTCCCGGTGAATACCTCGTCGAAATGCTTTCTGTCGGCGTCGGTGGCGCGAGACTTCACCGCGTAATCATAGGCATTGCTGTGAACCGCCCAGAGCTCGTCGGCGAGCTTCCGCAACGGCACAGGCAGATCGAGATAGGCGGCCGCCGTGTTGGACCAGACGGTGTCACCGCCATAGGGCGGGATCACCACACCGCGCAGCACCGAGATCTTCGGATAGGCATCGACGAACGTGACGTCGGTATGCCATTGGTCCGCGCGGCCGCCACCACGCCCCGAGTCCAGCTCGAGGATCGACGACGTACCCTTGCTCGGGCCGATGGTCGGATGCGGCACCAGTTTGCCGAGCCTGACCGCGAAGCGCTCCTGCTCGGCGTCGTCGAGGTGCTCCTGGTCGCGGAAGAAGATCACCTTGTGCTCGAGCAGCACCTGGTTGACAGCACGGATGACCGCGTCGGGAAGGTCACCCGACAGCTTCACATTCTTGATCTCGGCACCAAGCCGGGCGGCACGCTTGACGATGTCGGCGCGCGGAATGACGTTGTCGATGGTGGTCGTCTTGCTCATGATGTTGGTCTCGTCGCCGCGATCCCCTGGACAAGGCTCCGCCATGCGCCGGTCGCGGAAACGACGGCGGAGATCAATGATGTGGTCGTGCGCTATTCCGCCGCGACGGGCTGCGGCGGTCGCCAGACAGCCGGTGCATAGAGCTCGGCGGTGAAATCCTCCGCGATCTCTCCGTTGATGCGCGCCTCGTGAGATGCAAGGTCGGCCAGGAACAGATCGCGGCTGACCCTGGCCGTGATCCCCGGAATGTCGCGCTTGAAGCTTGGAACGTCGCCGATCGGCAGGCCGAAGCTGACAAATGCTGCCGGGTTGAAGACGTGAATGTCCTTCAGATACGGCGCGCGGCCCGGAACTTTCTCCAGATACTCGTGCCCGGACCCGAGATAAGGATAGGCCGCCAGACGATCGTCCTTTTCGTCGTCAGGCGGCACGAAGCGATCTCGCCACAGCAGGATTTCGTCGGCGAAATCGCCGAGCTCTGACTGCGCGCCCAGATCGACGGAATAGCCAGTTCCCGCAATCGCGAAATCGAACGCGAACTCGCCCTGCGGAGTGATGGCGACCAGCCGCACCCCCTTCAATTGCGCCGAGGTCCAGGGTGCGCCCAGGTGCAGATGAAAATTGGGGAAGGCTACCGCGCGCGAGATCGCATCCGGCGGCGGGGTCGACCCAGCCTGCCTGAACCGAATCGCTTGATGCCAGCGCACCGCGTCGGGCAAGCTGCCATAATTGTCATAGGCTCCCGGGTAGCCGCGGATCCGAATGACCGGCAACGCGGCCAAGGTTTCCCGGCGTGCAAACAGATGAACATCACGCGCTCCGGCCTCAAGGGCTGCAGCCGCCGCATCGAAGGCCGACGCAGCACTCCCGATCACCGCAACGGAAAGACCTCGCAGCGTCCTGAAATCGATCTTCTCCGATGTATGCGCACGGAATCGTTTCGGCAGGACACGCAGCGCGTCGGGGACATAAGCGCCCCCGCTACCCGCAAAGCCGGTTGCGAGCACCAGCTTGCGCGTGGTCTCGATGGTCGTGACCCCGCTCCGCTCCAGATGTAACCGCAAATGATCGGCTGCGGGCTCGATGCGGAGCAGCCGCGTACCGTAACGAATGCCGGCGCCTGTCACGCGGCGATACCAGTCGAGATAGGCCGCCCAGTCGAGCCGCGGAATCCGATCGAGCGCGTCGAAGGCCGCCGCGCCATGGCGCGTTTCATACCATGCTTGGAAACCGAGACCGGGCAGACCGAGCTCCGGACCTGGAAGCGTCTTCGGAGTGCGAAGCTTGTGCATTCGCGCGCTCGTCAGCCACACGCCGGCCTTGCTGGCGTCGGCGGCGGCGTCGATCACCGAGACCTTGCCGATCCCGGCGCGCCGAAACGCAAACGCGAAGGCCGCGCCGGACTGGCCACCGCCGACCACGACGACGTTGTGATCGATTCCGTCGCGATCAGGCACCCAGTTCTGTGGGTCGACCCCGATCAGCCGGAGGGCCTCGCGGGCGACGCTGTCGGGATCGGATTGCGGCATGAATGACCACCTCGCTTTGACGTTACAAATCGTAAAAGCGATCGACATTCAGTCAATGAAACGAAACCAGCTTTGTTTTTGATAGCAGGCAATGTTCGCGTCGTGGACAACGCGGGCATTGAAATATTTGCGATGATCGCCGCCTGACCGATCATCTCATGTGCATTGCGACGTGCGGGATCGGCGCGATCGATCGGGAGAACTTCCCAAATCATACGTCGCCGGGATCGGCGCGATCGCAGTCATCTCCGGTGAACGACGAACTCGTCACGTTCATGCTCGCTTGCCGTGCAACAACGCAAATTCATTTCACCGCCGCCGACATAGAGTCTGACGCAGCGCACGCGCCTGACGTCGACGCGCGGCGAGCAACGATGGATCTCTCGAAATGCCGCGAACTGCCGGCAACATCAGCCTTGAACACGATACCCCGGAGCTCGCCCGCTCCTATGATGAAGCGGGACTCGTTCAATTTCGCCACGGCAAGTTCCTGATCGGGCCGCTCGCCATCAAGACCGGCGAGCACGTGCTCGACATCGGGACGGGAACCGGCCGGCTTGCGGAATTCGTCGCCGGACTGGTCGGTCCGGACGGCCGCGTGATCGGTATCGATCCACTTGCCGGCCGCATCGAAATTGCGCGCCTTCGGCAGGGGGATAACCTCCAGTTCGCCACCGGGCGCGCCGAAGAACTGTCGCGCTTCGACGACGCGCAGTTCGACGCGGTCTATCTCAATAGCGTCTTCCATTGGATCTCCGACAAGGATCGCGCGCTGCGGGAGGTCCGGCGCGTGCTCAAGCCCGGCGGCCGCCTCGGATTGAATGTGCAGGATCCGTCCAGGCCGCACCAGTCGCGCCTGCTGCTTCGTCGCGCCATCATCGAGGCGGGTCTTGCCGGCGATCGCCAGGACTCGAACCCGGTGCTCGGATCGACCGACGAGGAGCTCAAATCGCTGTTCGCGGCACACGGCTTCGCCGGCTACCGCAGCGAGCTGCGCGCGCTGATCGATATCCACGACGATGCGGCATCGCTGCTGCAGTGGTCGGAAGCGAGCGCATTCGGAAATTTCCTCGAAGCGTTCACCCCTCACGAGCGCGAACTGGTGCGCCGCACCTTCGCGCGCCTTGTCGAAGAACAGCGCACGCCCGAAGGTTTGAAGCTGGAGCGCTACCTGCGCTTCGCGTTTGCGCACAAGGCGCCGTCCCACCAATAATAATCAGCAAAACTCACGAGATCCGAGATGAGCAAACGACAGCTTTCCCTTAACCTCTTTATTTATCCCGGCGGCCATCACGAGGCGGCGTGGCGCTACCAGGGGTCTGCGGCGGATCGCATCCTTGACGTCAGCTATTACCAGGAACTGGCGCAGCGTGCCGAGGCGCAGAAATTCGACGCGATCTTCTTCGCCGACGGCCCCGCGCTCGCCGACAATGTTCGCTACGCACAACGCTTCCGGTTCGAGCCGATCACCTGGCTGGCCGCGATCGCCGTCGCCACGAAACGGATCGGCCTGATCGCGACCGCGTCGACGACCTATACCGAGCCCTACAATCTGGCGCGCCTGTTCGCCTCACTCGATCACCTCAGCGGCGGCCGGGCCGGCTGGAACATCGTCACGACCAGCACGGCACAGGCGGCGCAGAACTTTGGCTTGCCCGAGCATCCACCTCACCACGAACGCTACGAGCGGGCGCGGGAATATATCGATGTCATCACGCGGCTGTGGGACAGCTGGGAAGACGACGCCGTGGTGAACGACCCCGCATCCGGCATTTTCGCCGATACGGGAAAGATCCATCCGATCGATCACGTCGGAAAGCACTTCCGGGTACGCGGCCCGCTCAACATCTCGCGGACGCCGCAGGGACGGCCGGTCTATGTCCAGGCGGGTTCGTCTGATGACGGACGCGCCTTTGCCGCGCGCTATGCCGAAGCGATCTTCACCGCGCATCAGACGCTGGCGAGCGCCCAGGAGTTTTATGCGGACATCAAGCGGCAGGCACGCGCGTTCGACCGCAGCCCCGATCAGGTCAGGATCCTGCCGGGCATCAGTCCGTTCATCGCTAGCACGCAGGCCGAAGCCGACCTGTTGCAGGACGAGTTCAACGAGCTGATCCAGCCGGAATACTCGTTGACCCAACTTCGCCAGATGATCGGGCTCGACCTCTCCGGCTTCGACCTCGACGGTCCCTTTCCGCGCCACCTGATCGACACCGGCAGCGCCCACGGGGTCGCCAGCCGTTTCAAGCTCGTGGTCGACATCGTCGATCGCGAGCAGCCGACCATCCGCCAGCTCGTGCAGCGTCTCGCCGGGGCGCGCGGCCACTGGGTGATCGCGGGCCCGCCGGAGAAGATCGCCGACAACATCCAGACTTGGTTCGACAATGGCGCGGCCGACGGCTTCAACGTGATGCCGCCCTGGCTACCCGGCGGGTTCGATATCTTCGCCGAGCAGGTCGTGCCGATCCTGCGCAAGCGCGGCCTGTTCCGCGGCGAGTACAGCGGCACGACGCTGCGCGACCATTTCGGACTGAGGCGGCCGCAAAGCGTGTTTTCCGGATCGATCAAGGCGATCGCCTGACGTGATCGAAACCGCCGACCCCGCGTCGGCCGGATCGCTATTTGCCCACAGCCTAAGGATTTGAGAGTTCAATGACCACTGCGCGCGTCCTGCTCGTTTCGACCCTGCTCATTGTCGGTGCCCTTACCGGCGCCGCCCTGCACGCGGAGACATCAGCCAAATCCGATCTGAAAGTCGGCTTCGTGCCGGGCCCCTACATCGACGAATTCAAGGTTGGCGTCGCGCCGGAACTCGAGAAGAAGGGCTACCGTGTCCGCTATGTCGAGTTTTCGACCGGGCTGGAAGCCAATAACGCGGTGTTCAAGGGCGAGATCGACGCCAACGTCATGCAGCACACGATCTTCCTGAACTCGTACAACGAACGGCAGCAAACCGACCTCGTCGGCATCGTCCACGTCCCGACGCCCCCGATGGGGCTTTACTCGAAGAAGCACCCGGTCGGCTCGCCGATCAAGCCCGGCTCGACCGTGGCCGTACCCAACGATCCCGTCAATCTGCAGCGTGCGCTCTGGATCCTGCGCGATCTCGGCCTCGTCGAGATTCGCGACTCCAAGCCGGTCGATGTCAGCGAACTCGACGTGATCAAGAACCCCGGCGGCATCAAGATCGTGCCGCTGGAAGCGGCACAGGCGCCGCGCGCGCTCGATGACGTTGATTTCGCCGCCATCCAGGGCAACTTCGCGATCTACAGCGGCTTGAAGCTGACCAATGCATTCGCCCTGGAGAAGATGACGACGCCCTATATCAATGTGGTCGCGGTGAAGCAGGCCAATGCGGGCTCGCCGTGGGCGCAGGACATCGTCGCCGGCTACAAATCACAGACGTTCAAGACCACGATCCTGTCCGACCGCTTCTATGACGGGTTTACCTTGCCGGATTACCTGAAGCGCTAGACCCAGCCACCATCGACGATGTGGCTCTGGTTGGTGCAAGCACCGCTGTCATCGGCGGCGAAGAACAGCACGACGCGGGCGATATCATCAGGCACGAGCTTGCGCTTGAGGCATTGGCGCTGCATCAGCTCGGCCACGCCTTCAGACGTCAACCACAGATCCTGCTGCCGCTGGGTCATGATCCATCCGGGCAGGATGGAATTGACCCGTATGTTGTGCGGCCCGAGATCGCGGGCTAGCGCCCGGGTGAGGCCCTGAACGGCTGATTTGGCCGTTGTGTAGCAGGGCATGTTGCCCTGGCCGATCACCCAGCTCACCGAGCCGATGTTGACGATCGAACCGCCCCCTGCCTGCTTCATGTCCGGCGCGACCGCCTGAGCGCTGAAGAACTGGTGCTTCAGGTTGACGGCGATCCGCTCGTCCCAGAATTCCGGTGTGACGTCCTCGATCGCGTGACGATCATCGCGGGCCGCATTGTTGACCAGGATGGTGACCGGCCCGAGCGCCTCGCGGATGCCGGCGACCGCGCGCCGCAGCGCGCCGATGTCGCGCAGATCGGCATGTTCGAAGTGCACGCGGGCTTGTGCCCCGAGATCGGACAGTAGCTGCTCCGACGACGTCAGATCGATATCGATGAATCCGACCTGCGCGCCCTGGCCGATGAACCGGCGGACGATCGCCTCGCCGATGCCGGAACCGCCGCCGGTGACCAGTACGGTCCGGTCCTTGAGACTTGGATAGATGGCGCCCTGCATTGGCATCCTCTCGATATTGGCGCCTGAAGGGCGTCGGTTGCGTTGCTGCGGCTCAGGCAAAAGGGCCACAGATTCCGAGGTTCACTCGGTTGTCTCCATGAGGCTGCGGTCCACGACCCGCAGCGTCCGCCGCACCATGCCGTCGACGATGGTCGCCGACTCGCTTGGACGCACGTATATCGCCGTGGACTTGAGCAGCCACGGCAGCACCGCCTGGTCGAGCCTCTCCTCATAGGCACCGCGCATCATGTCGAATGCCTGCAGGCCAGGACCTGCGAGGATGACGTGATGCGGGCGCAGCACCGATATCGTCGTGGCGACCGCTTCGGCAAGCGCGTGACCCGCTTGCTGGAACAAGTGCTCGAGACGGGAATCGCCGCTCCGTGCCCGATCGCGCAACAGGGCCATCTGCGCCTCGGACGGTTGCTGCGACGCCGCGGGCGGCAAGTCGAGAAAGGTGCGGGCATCGCGGTAAAGCGCATAGTCGGCAAGATGGGCCTCGATGCAGCCGCGCTGACCGCAGCGGCATTGCGGGCCGTTCAGCGCCAATTTGACATGACCGATCTCACTGCCCGCGCCGGCACCCCAGCGCGCTTCACCGTCGACAATGATGCCCATGCCGACGCCGTGGCCCACCATGATCGTGGCCGTGAGGCCCTGCGCCAGTGCGGGTTCGGCGGCAGCGAGGGACAGCGCGACCGCGACCGCGTCGTTCGCCATCACGACCTCGACACCGAACGCCTGGCGGATCGGGTTGGCAAGATCGACGTCGGTGATCGACAGCGCCGGGCTCCACAGATGCCGGCCGGTATCGCCGTCGACGATGCCCTGCAGCGCTATTCCGATTCCGAGCAAGCGATGTCGCGGCGTGGCGGTCGCCTCAAGCATGGCGTCGATCTGTGCGATCACGAGCTCGCATAATGCGCTTGCATCGAGCGCGCGCGTCGCGAGTTCAAGTCGCGATTGCGCCAGGGCGGAGCCGCTGAAATCGGCGATCAGTGTCTCGACCAGATTCATGCGCAGCGAGACCGCGATGATGCGGCCAAATTCGGGATTCAGGGTCAGCAGGACTGCCGGCCGGCCGCGGCGACGGCCACCATCCGCGTCCTCTTCGTCGGCGTCGTCGGGCCACAGCGTCGCCGCATCTGTCTCGGCTTCGCACAGCAGGTCCTCCGCCATCAGCTTCGACGTGATGGCCGAAATGGCGGGGAAGCTCAGGCCCGTGCTGCGTGCGAGTTCGACCCGCGGCAACGGCCCCTGGCGTCGCAGGACCTCGATGAGACGGCCGGGGTTCGATCCGCGGGCCAGGCTCGAAGCACGTCTCAACGGCTCGGGCTGTTCGTTCATATTGCGCTTTTTAATTCGCTTGATGAAATTATTCAACGCAGGCTACTCGTTTGTTGGTCAAAAAGCGCGGACAGCGACTGAAAAACATCACTCCCATACTATTATTGGCCGAAGGCGTGATCATGTATTGGCCGAAGGCGTGATCATGATCATCCTTGACTGGACATTTTGTCGCGCTAATTTATTAGTTACGTGAATAAAATAAGGCGTGAAAAGCGCCGGGCGTGAAATCCCCTCACCGGGGGTGTCGACAGGGAGGTGCATATGAATGTCTCAACCAGAAAATTGATCGTGCCGCTCATGGCGGGCGCTGCTGCACTCGCCATGGCGACGGGGGTAGCACAGGCACAGCAGAAAAAGACCATCGCGCTGGTGACCAATGTCGCGGCCGACTTCTGGACCATCGCGGGCCGTGGGCTTGAGAAGGCGCAGAAGGAGCACCCGGACTACAATATCGAATTGATCGTCACCAATGAAGGGACGGCGGCCGGCCAGCGGCGCGAACTGGACGATCTGCTGGTGCGCGGCGTCGCCGGCATCTCGATCTCGGTCGACGATGCACCGCATGCAACCGAAGCACTTAACAAGGTTGCCGCCAAGACCGTGCTGATCACCACGGACAGCGACGCGCCGCAGAGCAATCGCCTCGCCTATATCGGCACCGACAACGTCGCGGCGGGGCGACAGGCCGGTGAGGAGATCAAGAAGGCGCTGCCGAACGGCGGCAAGATCGCACTGTTCGTCGGAACGATGGACGCCGACAACGCCCGCGAGCGGGTGCAGGGCATCAAGGAAGCGATCGCCGGCACCAAGGTCGAACTGGTCGACGTGTTCACCGACCAGGTGGACTTCGCCAAGGCCAAGGCGAACATGGAGAACGTGCTCGTCAAATATCCCGACATCGCGCTGCTGTCCGGCCTATGGAGCTACGAGACGCCGCTGATCTATGACGCGGTGAAGGCCGCAGGCAAGGCCGGCAAGGTCAAGATCGTCGGCTTCGACGAGGACCAGCGGACGCTGCGCGGCATTTCCGACGGCACGATCGAATCCACGGTCGTGCAGCAGCCCTACGAGTTCGGCTATCTCTCCGCCACCAACATCATCAAGGCGCTGAACGGCGACAAGTCCTGGATTCCGAAGGACAGCAAGCTAATCGTGCCGACCAAGGTGATCAGCAAGACCAACGTCGCGGAGTTCGCCGCACATCTGAAGGAACTGCTCAAGAAGTAACTTCAGTCGGCTTCAACGCCCGGCCGCCACAGGCCGCCGGGCGTTGTGCAGGAGGACATGCGAATGGCGGAAACGCTGCTGGAACTCAGCGGAATCAGCAAGACCTATCCCGGCGTCAGGGCGCTCGACGACGTCAATTTGCGCGTCAATCGCGGCGAGGTGCTGGGCCTGATCGGCGAGAACGGCGCCGGCAAATCGACGCTGATGCGCGTGCTGGCCGGCGTGATCGCGCCGAGCACCGGCGTGATCCGCATCGGCGGCACCGAGCACGCCCGGATGACGGTGACCGAGGCGACGCGATGTGGCATCGCCTTCGTGCACCAGGAACTGAACCTGTTCGAGAATCTCGACGTCGCGGCCAATGTCTTCATCGGACGCGAGAAGCTGGCCGGCGGCCCGCTGAAGCTGGTGGACAATGTGCAGATGCACGCCCGCGTGATGCCGCTGCTGGAACGGCTGGGCGCCGATTTCACGCCGGGCACGCTGGTCGAGAATTTGTCGATCGCGGAGCGCCAGATGGTGGAGATCGCCAAGGCGCTCTCGATCGACGCCCGCGTCATCATCATGGACGAACCGACCTCCAGCCTGACGATTTCGGAGACGGAGCGGCTGCTTGAGGTGATTGCCGACCTGAAGACGCACGGCATCTCGGTGATCTACATCTCTCACCGGCTCGGCGAGATCATGAGTTGCGCCGATCGCGTCGTGGTGCTGCGCGACGGGCGCACGGTGGGGGAATTGGCGCGCGACGAACTCAGCCACGCCGCCATGATTAGGCTGATGATCGGCCGCGACCTGAAGGCGCTATATACACCGCCGTCCTGCACGCCGCAGCCGGGCGGCTGCGATATCGCCGGCGTCGTGACCACTGCCTTTCCCGACCGACAGATCAATCTGTCGGTGCGGCGCGGCGAGATCCTCGGCCTCGCCGGGCTCGTCGGCGCCGGCCGCACCTCGCTTGCCCGCGCGGTGTTCGGCGTCGATCCGCTGCTGGGCGGCGAGATCCGGATCGACAACGCCCCGGTCGGCGTCGCCTCGCCGCGTGACGCGATCAGGCAAGGGATCTACCTGGTGCCGGAGGATCGCAAGAAATCCGGCCTGGTGCTGGAACTGCCGATCCGGGAGAACGTGACGCTCGCGAGCCTGCTGGATCATGCGCGGATGTGGCTGGTCAACGGCGCGGCCGAGTGCAGAATCGCCAAAGACCAGGCCAGGCGGCTGTCCATCAAGGCGCCGAGCATCGACATCGAAGCCGTGACGCTCTCCGGCGGCAACCAGCAGAAGGTGGTGCTGGGCAAGTGGCTCTCCATGCAGCCGCGCGTGATGTTCTTCGACGAGCCGACCCGCGGCATCGATGTCGGCGCCAAGAGCGAGATCTACGCGCTGATGCGCAGCCTCGCCGACCAGGGCGTCGCGATCGTGATGATCTCCTCGGACATGGAGGAAGTGATCGGCGTCTCCGACCGGGTGGCGGTGATGCATGAAGGCAGTGTCAGCGGCGTGATCGAGCGCGACCAGTTCAGCGAATACAACGTGTTGAGGCTGGCGGTCGGCCAACCGCTCGAAACCATGGAGGCCGCTGCGCCATGATGAAGAAGGAACTCGGCCTGTTCTTGCTGCTGGCGGTGATTTCCGCCATCACCGGCGCGATCAATCCGGCCTTCCTGTCGTTCGTGAATCTGCTGAACATGGCCAATCTGATCGGCCTGTTCGGCGTGTTCGCGCTCGGTGAAGGCCTCGTCATCATCACCGGCGGCATCGATCTTTCGCTCGGCTCGATGTTCGCGCTGCTCGGCGTCATCTTCATCGACCTGCTGACGACCTATCAGGTGCCCTGGCCGTTTGCGCTGCTGCTGGTCCTGATGGGCGGGCTTGCGCTGGGCGGCATCCAGGGCTTCCTGATCACGCGGCTGAAAATGCAGCCCTTCATCGTAACGCTGTGCGGCCTGCTGATCTATCGCGGCGCCGCGCGCTATTACACCAGCGATTCGACACGCGGCTTCGGCTACGGTGACGAGGCGAGCACGCTGAGCAACATCGCCTCCGGTAATATTGCGGGCATCCCGAACACCTTCATCTTCCTGATCATCCTTGCGCTGATCCTCGGCGTGCTGCTGCACCGCTCGGTCTACGGGCGCTGGCTTTATGCCGTGGGCAAGAACGAGGAAGCGGCGCGCTTCTCCGGCATCAACACCAATCTCGTGATCGCCACCGCCTATGTCATCAGCGGCGGGCTCGCCGGCGTCTCGACCGTGATGTTTGTGTTCTACACCAACTCGGTTTCTCCGAGTTCCTTCGGCAACTTCTACGAACTCTATGCGATCGCGGCGGCCGTCCTCGGCGGCTGCAGCCTGCGCGGCGGCGAGGGCTCCATTCTGGGCATCGTGCTCGGGACGGCGTTGCTGCAGGTGCTGCAGAACCTCGTGAACATCCTCGGCATTCCCAATTCGCTGAACTTCGCGGTGATGGGGACCGTGATCCTAATCGGTGTGCTGGCGGATCAGCAATTGCAGGCCCGTCGACGGCGCAAGGCCGCGCTCGCAGGCCTCGCCCGCACTGCACCAAGATCGAAGGAAAGCACAATTCTGCAAGGCGCAGCTTCGCATAGCGCGGCTGCGTTGCCGACGACGACGGGCGATCAGGCATGACAACTCGAAAAGGAAGAACCCGGACCGGGAATATGGTCGCGGCGGCTTGAGTAGAGGAACGAGGGGAAGGAGTTCGAGGCGCAAGATCGATCAAGCTCGCGGCGCTCGTATCCAATTTGGCGCAGCAAGCCTGGCCCAGTGAGCCGCAGGCAGACCCTCGCGACCGTCTCGGAGGGCTTTGCGTGCGCATATTCTATCTCTGATTGATAGAGCGATGAATTGAAACTATCGCGTTCCCCGCTGAAGGGCTTTGGGCGGGAACGTGGCACAAAAATAGACAAAGCCGGGGACGCTGGGAGTGCAGAAAATGTCACTTAGGTCTGTAAACACCGCGCGGGCGTGCGGCGTGGGGATGGCGTTGGCGTTGTTATCTCTGTTCAGCGGCGGCGGCGCGCATGCGGCCGATCTCATGTCGAAGGCTCCGCCGGTGCCTTACACCGAGACCGATGACTTCTGGACAAGACCATATCTGTTCGGCGATCTCGGCAGGACGCAACTAAAGGAGCGAGGGATCTCGCTGGCCCTGACACTGGGCGACGAAGCCGTCGGCAATTTGTCGGGCGGCAACAGGAACACCGCGACCCAAGCCGGACAGCTTTTCTTTCAGGCCAAGTTCGACATGGCAAAACTTGCCGGCATCCATGGCGGCACGGTTGGCCTCACGCTGGTCGACCGCTTCGGCCGCAACCTGAATGACGAGGCGGGAATTCCGGCGCTGCAGCTGACCAACGAAGTGTTCGGCCGCGGCAGCATTCTTCGCCTGACCGAACTCTACTACTCGCAGAAGCTGTTCGATGATCGCCTTGAGCTCAAGGGCGGCCGTCTTCCGGTCGGCTCCGACTTCTTCTTTGGTCTCTGCGAGTTCATCAACCTGACCTTCTGCGGCGGCCAGCCCGGCAACATCCAGGGTGGCTACATCTACAATTGGCCGGTGAGCCAATGGGCCGGTGTGGTGCACTACAACTTCGCCAAGGAATGGCAGCTCTCGGTCGGCGTCTACGACGCCAACCCGAACTACCTGACGACGTCGGACTCCGTGACTTACTTCCTGCCGGGTGTCCCCGGCTCTAGCCCCGCCTCGGGCGTTCTGGTGCCGGTCGAGGTGGTCTGGGCGCCGAGCGGTCCGTTGAACGGGACCTGGAGATTTGGCGGCTGGTATGACAGCGCATCGACAATTGATGGCGGCCTGCCGGGGATCATTGCGATCTCTCCGGGCACCGGCGGCGTCTCGGACCAGAATCTCGGAGATTCGCGCGGTCGTTATGGCGTCTATGAATCGATCCTGCAGCGGCTGACGGTTGAAGGTCCCAAGGCACAGGGCTGGTACACCTTCCTCAATACGACCGTCGCCGACCACCGCACGTCGTACCAGGATTACCAGATTGCATTCGGCTTCAGGCACACCGGAACGTTCGCCTCGCGCCCGGAGGACGAAGTCGGCTTTGCGGTCGGTACGACCCATGTGAATACCGCTGCGCTCACGCCCACGCCGGAGGAAACGAAGTTCCGATCGAAGCCTGGTACGGGTGGCAGGCGACGGGCTGGATGAACCTGAAGTTCGACGCCCAGTATGTGATGCATCCTGGCGGGCGCGGGTACAATGCCGCCGGCGTGAAGACCGACAACGCCTGGATTCTCGGTCTGCGCACGCTGGTGCACTTCTGAGCGGAGGTGGCCAGCATGCTTGAGCAAAGCCAGCCATGGTAACCCCTCACGACGCCGGGCTAGCGGTCCTGGAGTTGAAGGGCATCGGCAAGGAGTTCGGCGCCATTCGCGCGTTGCATGGCGTCGACCTCCGCGTGTCGCCCGGCGAGGTGGTCGGCCTGATGGGCGACAACGGCGCCGGCAAGTCGACGCTCGTCAAGATCATCGCCGGCAACTTTCCGCCAAGTCACGGCGAGATCCGCTTTGACGGCAAGGCGGTTCATTTCGCCCGTCCGATCGATGCCCGTGCGGTCGGCATAGAAGTGGTCTACCAGGACCTCGCACTCGCCGACAATCTCACTGCGGCGGCCAATGTCTTCCTCGGCCGCGAGCTCAAGCGCAAGCTTGGTCCATTCGCCTTGCTCGACCACAAGGCGATGGCAGCGCGCGCGCTGCAGCTGTTCGGCGAGCTGCGCTCGGAGACCCGCCCGCACGATCTCGTCAAGCAGATGTCGGGCGGCCAGCGCCAGGCGGTCGCGATCGCGCGGACGCGGCTCTCCAACGCCAGGCTGGTGATGATGGACGAGCCGACTGCCGCGATTTCGGTTCGCCAGGTCGAGCAGGTCCTCGGCCTGATCCATCGCCTGAAGGAACAGGGCGTCGCGGTCATGCTGATCTCGCACCGCATGCCCGACGTGTTCGCTGTCTGCGACCGCGTCGTCGTCATGCGGCGCGGCGAGAAACGCGCCGACAAGGCGATCGGCGACACCAGCCCCGAGGAAGTCACCTCCCTCATCACGGGAGCGAAGGAGGCTGCGTGATGGCCACGCCCCTGGAATCTCCCCTCACCTTCACCAATGTCGGCAAGGCCAGATGATGGTGGCGCAGCGGCCCGTTCGCCTCGCAGACCGGCTACGTCCTGCTGGCGCTGGCGGCGCTGTTCGTGCTGATGAACTTCGCCAGCCCCTATTTCCTGACCGCAGGCAACATACAGAATGTGGCGAAGAACTTTTCCTTCATCGCCATCGCCACGCTCGGCATGACCTTCGTCATCATCACGGGCGGCATCGATCTCTCGGTCGGCTCCGTGATGTGCTTTTCAGCGATGACCACCTCAATGGTGATGACGCACGTCTCGACACCGGGCATGCCCGGCGCGGAGTGGTTCGTGCATTTAGCCCATGACGGCAAGACCGTGATTGCCAATATGCCCGGTTTGATTCTGCTCGTCTCGGTTCTGGCGGGGCTCGGCGTCGCGCTGATTGTCGGCCTCGTCAATGGCTTCTGCATCGCGGTGCTTGGACTGTCGCCGTTCGTCACGACGCTCGGCATGCTCTCGATCGTGCGCGGCCTCGGCTACGTCGTCTCCAACGGCCGCGGCAGTTTTCCCGGCGGCCCCGACGCCGAATATTTCTACACGCTGACATCCGGCGTTGTGTTCGGCATGCCGGCGCCGTTCATCTATCTCGTGGTTCTCGCGCTGGCGATGGCGGTCGTGCTGCATCACACTGGTTTCGGCCGCCACGTCTTTGCCGTCGGCGGCAACGAGAAGGCGGCCGCGCTGACCGGCATCTCGGTCGTCCGGGTGAAGATCGAGATCTACGTGATCTGTGCGCTCGCGGCGGGTCTGCAGGGCATCATCGTCTCGGGCTGGCTGGGATCGGCGCCGGCGAACATGGCGACATCCTATGAGCTCAACGTGATTGCGGCAGCTGTCATCGGCGGCGCCAATCTCGCGGGCGGCGCCGGCGGCCCGCTCGGAGCCATTGTCGGCTGCGTGCTGCTCGAGGTGATCCGCAACGGCCTCGTGCTCGCGCAGGTCAACTCGTACTGGCAGCAGACCCTGGTGGGCGTGATCATCATCGCCGCGGTGCTGGTCGATCGTCTCCGCTCGCGCATGGCCTGAAGAGTTCGTCCTGGAGGATCATGGATGTCCGCCTATCCGCCTCCCGGAGCCGCAGATTTGAACGGATAGGCACGATAAGAAATGTGGAGGGAAACAATGAGAGAGGCACTTCTGGCCGCTGCGGTCCTCGCCATGATGGCGACGCCTGGCCTGGCCCAGAGCTACAGATTCGTGATCGTGCCCAAGGCCATGAACAACCCGTTCTTCGATTTCGCGCGCGCCAAGGAGCTCGGCAACATCGAATGCATCTACAAGGGTCCTGTCGAGCACGAGCCGGCGACGCAAGCGCAGATCATCCAGGATTTCGTCACTCAAAAGGTGGATGGCCTGGCCATCTCGGTTGCCGACGTTGCCGCAATGACCAAGTCGATCGAGGCGGCAAGTGCAGCCGGCATTCCCGTCATCACCTTCGACTCGGACGCGCCGGGCTCGAAGCGGATTGCCTATATCGGCACCGACAACAAGGAGTTCGGCCTCGCGCTCGGCAATCAATTGCTGAAGCTGCGGCCCGACGGCGGCAGATACGCGATGATCTCCGGCGGGCCGGGTGCGGAGAACCTGGCCGAGCGGGTCGACGGCGTGCGTGAGGCACTCAAGGGCTCGAAGTGGACCGAGGTCGGGGGCTCGCCGACCTTCTGCAACGACGATCCCGCGCTCGGCGTTCAGCAGATGAACGATCTGCGCACCGCTGCTCCCGACCTTGCAGCCATCATCCCGGTCGGTGGCTGGCCGATGTTCGCGCCCGAAGGCTTCAAGGCGTTCGCCAGCAAGAGCAAGAAGGACATGGACGCCGGCAAGTTCACGCTCGTCGTGGCCGACACCCTCAAGATGCAGCTTGAGTTTTTGAATGAGGGTTACGCAAATGCGCTGATCGGCCAGCGCCCGTCGAAATGGGCGAGAAAGCGATGGACACGCTGCTTGCCATCAAGAAAGGCCAGAAGGCGCCGCCGATCATCCACACCGGTCTCGACGTTGTGACAAAGGACAACGTCGCGGCGATGCAGAAATAGGCGCGCAGGCAGCCCGAGCGGAACGGCATGGTTCCGGGCCCGTGCTCGCGGCCGACCGACATCGGTATCCCGCTGGGCAGATCCCGGCGGCCATCATCAATGGTGCCGCCATCGCATTTGACGAACGCTAGGGAACTATGTGGGTCCCGGTCTCGCCGGTCAGCGCGCCCATTACGCAATTAAGATGGCTGATGATCGCGCGCTTTCCACCACCTTCGAGAAAGCGGATGGCGGCATCGACCTTGGGCCCCATGCTTCCCGGCGGAAAATGGCCCTCGCGATGATAGGCCTTGATCTGCGCCAGGCTGACCTGATCCAGCTCCCTCTTGTCGGGCTTGCCAAAATTGATCGCGACGCGGGGCACCGCGGTCAGGATCAGCAGTTCCTCGATGCCAAGCACGTTGGCGATATGGGCCGAGGTCAGATCCTTGTCGATCACTGCCGGCACGCCGGTGCGCACGCCCCGTTCGTCGCGGATCACGGGCATACCGCCGCCGCCGCCTGCGATAACGATCGTGCCGCGCTTGACCAGCGCGTCGACCAGCGAAATGTCGCAGACATGTTTGGGTTTCGGAGACGGCACGACATGGCGCCAGCCACGCCCGGAGTCCTCGCGCATTTTCCAGTTCAACTCGGCGCTGATGCGCTGGGCTTCCTGCTCGGTGAAAAACGGTCCGACGAACTTGGTCGGATTGGCGAAGGCGGGATCGTTGGCGTCGACCTCGACCTGGGTCAGCAGGCTGGCGACGTGCCGGCCGTTGCCATGCGCACGCAAGACGTTCTCAATCGCCTGCATCAGAAGATAGCCGATGCCACCTTGGCTGTGTGCGACGCAGATGTCCATCGACATCGGCGGGATCCGGCTCATCGTCAGCATCTGGCGCATCATGATCTTGCCCACCACCGGCCCGTTGCCGTGGGTGATCACCAGTTCGTTGTCGAGTTCGGCGAGCGGCAGCAGCGCCTCGGCCGTATGCTGGGCGACCGCCTTCTGCTCGTCCGAGGTGCCCCTGATGTCTTCGGGGTGGACGGCATTGCCGCCGATCGCGATCACGAGACGGCGCGGGACCTCATTGAGTGTTCGCATAGCGCGGCATCCTGACGTCGTTGACGGAAAAAGCGAGAGCAAGGTCGCAGGCCTGGGCATTCGACGGCGCCACCACGATGCCGGCGTCCTCGAGCAGCCTGATCTGCGCCGAACGCACTTGGCGATCGAGCTCGGTCCCCGTCACTGACGCAACCAGGACCGGCGCGTCATCCGCGCGGCCCGCCGCGACAGCCGCAAGATGCGCTGCCGGATTGTCATGTGCGCCGTATCCGATCACGAGATCGAGCAGGATGACGGCGACCGCGGGATCGGCCAGCGCCGCCCGCAACGCATCGTCGCGCACCGAGGGATCGATCATCGGATGCGGCCGGCCCTGGGTATATTCGTCGGCCCCGAGGTCGACGATGCGGTCCCTCCCCTGCGCCTCCGGCTCACCGAAATGCGGGACGCCGGGAATAGCGGCGTTTGATGCCACCTTGCGACCGCCCGCGGCAAGGATCACCTGCGCCTCGGCGCAGAGCGTGCCGCCGGCGAACAGCCCTTCGATCCGCTGCGCCGCCTTGCGTCGCGGCGGCAAACGCGCAGCCACGGCGGCAGCGTCGAACTTGCCGCCAATGCTCCGGCCGTTGCCCAGGACTTTTTCGGCCGCTTCCCTCAATGTAGTCGCAAAGCGTGCATTTGGCGGCAGGTCCGCCGCGGCGGCGCCGATGAAGCACACTGTGTAGAGCTTCGAGCTCCGGCCGATCCGGCCAAGCACGGCCCTGGCGACGTCCGGATGCGGCGGCTTGGAGATGAGCACGACGCGATCGGTCTCGGGATCGGCATCGAGGGCGTCGATCGCCATCAATGTCGTGATGCCGCCAATCTCCTTCTTCAAATCCCGTCCGCCGACGCCGATGGCGTGGGAAATTCCTTCGCCCGCCTCGGACAGCAGGCACGACACCTCCTGCGTACCGGTCCCCGATGCGCCGATGATCCCGATCCTCCCACGCTTCAGCCGGTTGGCGAAGGCGAGCGGCGCGCCGCCGATGATCGCCGTGCCGCAGTCCGGTCCCATCATCAAGAGGCCCGCTTCGCGCGCCTGCTGCTTCAGCGACAATTCATCCGCAATCGAGACATTGTCGCTGAACATCAGGACATGAAGTCCGCGGTTCAGCGCCTTGCGCGCTTCTGCCGCGGCGAACTCGCCGGGAACGGAGATCAGGGCGAGGTTGGCGGCGGGTGCGGCCTTGACGGCCGCGGCAATGCTGCGCGGCCGCCACGCCGCTTCGCCCGTGCTGCTCGTCTTGGGGCGATCGAGCGCCTTTTGCGCTTCGGCAAGCGCGACGCGTGCCGCCGCTTCGCTCTCGGCCTTGATCGCGAGGATCAGATCATTGCCCTGCGCGATCACCTCGCCATCGAGCAATCCGGCGTTGCGCAAGATCGCCTGGTTGGACGGCGTGCCCATCATCAGCGCGGCTTCGATGACGCCCGCCGCCGACGCGATCTCGCGCGACAACCGCATCAACGCCACCGAGTCGAGATAGAAGCCCTTGCGAATTTCGTTCAGGACAAACGCGCTCATGACACCCCCAGATCTTCCGCAATGGCGAGAACGGCCTGCCGGAAGCAGGCCATCGGCGCCCGCACCACGCCGGCGCCGACCTGGCCGATGCCGGGCTCGCGATGCGCGATGCCGGTGTTGATGACCGGTGCAAGGCCGGTCTCCACCACCAGGCGAACGTCGATGCCGGTCGGCACGCCGGCAAAGTCGAGCGCGGGGATCGTCCATTCCGGATTCTGCCCGACGGTGATTTCACTCATTGCCCGCGTGAAATTGCCCGCCGACGACGGCGCCCCGGCGCCGATGAATCCGGCAACTGCCGGAGCTGCTGCCATCGCGAAGCCACCAAGCCCGACCGTCTCGACGATCGCGGAGTCGCCCATGTCGGGATTGGCATCCTTGCGCGAATAGCCCGGGAAATAGAGCCCTTCCGGCATTTCCACCGGCGCCGTGAACCAGCGATCGCCCAATCCGCTGACGCGGACCCCGAAGTCGGTTCCGTTGCGGCACATCGCGGTCACCACCGTCGAACCGCGAATCCCGCTGGCGGGATCGGTCAGCGCTTTGCCCATCGCCATCGCGATGTTGAGAAAGAACTGATCGTTCTGCGCGATGAAGCCAATGCAGCTTGCGAGAACCTCGTTGTCCGTCGAGGTGCGCGCCAGCGCCGACCCGATCTCGCGCAGGAACACGCTGGAGCAGGCCAGGTTGCGCTGGTGCATTTCATCGCCCATCGAGAGTCCGCGCGCGATGATCGCCTTCAGGTCGATCCCGCCATGCGCGCGGATCGCCCTGGCCAGCACCGGCCCGAATACATCACGCAGCCAGCCGAGGCGGGCCAGCACGCTATCGTCATTGCCGCCGAAGCGCATAACCTTGCCAAGGCCCTCGTTGATGGCGCAGTAGGCGCGGTTGCCATATTTGATGTTCTCGACGACGAACACCGGCATGGAGACCGTGGTCATGCCGGTCATCGGACCGACCGCGCCGAAATGATGGTTGGGGTGGAAGGAGACGCCGCCGCCGGCCGCGAGTTCGAAGGCGGCTTCAAGATCCGGAGCCCAGCCTTCGAACACGATGGCGCCTGCCACCGCGCCACGCATCGGACCGCACATTCGGTCCCAGGTGATCGGCGGCCCGGCATGAAGGATCATGCGTTCCTTCAACCCTTCCAGCACGTCGCGTGCCGGAACGATATCGATCAGCCTGGGCTCACCCTCGAGGATGCGGGCCAGCGCCTGCTTGTTGGCGTCTTCGATCAGCTTCATGGCCGCGCTCTCACGTACCGAGCTTGGCGAGCAGTGCCGCCATTTCGGGATCGCCGTCGGCGGGCGGCGTCCAGTCGACCTGCACGACCTCGACATCGCAGTCCCGCAAGTCCTTCACAAAGCCTGCCAGCCCGACGTTCACCACGCTTGGCTTGCTCATCAACAAACGCCCGCTCGGCGTCCCTTCCTGCTTGGTCACCACTTGCGGCCTCCCGAGATCCGATGCATCGATCTTAGTAAGAAAATTTTTACTTTGTCAAACACGCGCGACCAGTCGTCCAATTCCCGTCGCGGCGCATGATCGTCTAGGCCCCTGCGATTGATCGCGTCGGCGGGCCGTTGCCGGTGAGGCCGGCATGATGCAGCGCGCTGTCGTTGAGCAGCCGGCACTCGATCGCGCGCAACACCATCAGCGCACCTGCAAACGCATCCAGTCCAGAGCTTTGCCCGATCCGCGACAGCGCCGCGACCGCGGACTTGATACGATCGACCCGTCCGCCAATCGTCGCGTCGATGGCTTCATGGAGCGCCGCCGCCGCGAAGCCGAGCACGGCACTGTGCAGGTGGGCGGCACTGATCTGATTGGTCCGGCCGAGATGCGCGCGACAGGTCTTCCACAGCGCGTCGCGCGTCGCGAGACGGCCGAGGTTGGCGAGCGCGACCAGCGCGCCGCCGATCAAGTCGTCGCCGGATGGCGTGAGCCCGGGACCAAGTCCGATCAATTCGACGATCTCCGGGTAGTCACGCGGTACGCATCGCTCTCCGCGAAGCCCGGCCTCGATCAATTGCTTGAGCGCGGCGAGCGCCGGCGCCGCGGCAGCGAGCACCCGCGACGGCCTTGTGGGCGGCTCCGCGCCACCCGAGGCGGCCAGCCCCTGCTCGACCGGCAAGCGACGCCAGACCTGATCGACCATCGCAAGCCCTGCCCGCAAACTGTCGAGCGTCCATTCCGGCGAAGGCGGCGGCGCCCATACGGAGGCCGTCTCGAAACCGGCAAACCGCATACCGTCGAGGAGCAGCATCGTGTCGACGATCGCAACCTCTTGTCCGGGAACGAGCAGCCGCGGCTCGATCCCGGTGCACCGAAGATGCAGCGGGCCGGAGCCGAGGTCTTTGACACCGATGCAGATCCAGCAATCGTCGAGCACCGCATAAAGGCTGCGCTCGAACACCGCCGCAATACGGCCGCGCCGTCCGCTGCGCAGCGCGCGGCGCGCAAGCACGCCGACCTCGATTACGGCACCGCCGTCGAATCGTTCAGACACGGGCGCGCCGGGCAGGTCGCGAAACGTATTGCCTGGCCGCATCACACCGATCTCCTGCTGCGCAACCATGGCGTCAGGACGTGAGCACGGCGGTTCGCGGCACGCTACTCCCGTGGGCCTCTCCGCCGAGATAGGCGGCTTCAAGCGAGGGATCCTCCGCGATGATTTCGGCCGCACCGCTCTTCAGGATGGTGCCGGTCTCAAGCAGATAGGCCCTGTCGGCAAGCGCAAGGGCTTGCCCGGCCATCTGGTCGACCACGATCAGGGTCATCCCCTCCACGCGAAGCTGCTCGAACGAGGCGAACAACTCGTCGACGACAAGCGGCGCCAGTCCAAGCGACGGCTCGTCAAGCATGAAGACCTTGGGCGCGGTCAGGAGCCCACGCGCGACTGCGAGCATCTGCTGCTCGCCGCCCGACAAAAGGCCCGCGCGATGGTTGATACGCTCCTTCAGGCGCGGAAAGCGGGCAAACATCGCGTCGATCTCCGCGTCGAGTTCGAGACCCTTGCGTGCGAAAGCGCCGAGCTGCAAGTTCTGCCGCACCGTCAGCTCGGGAAACACCTGCCGTCCTTCGGGTACCAGCACGATGCCGGCCCTGGCGCGGATATGCGCCGGCATCTTGTCGACGCGGGCGCCGGACAGCCGGATCTCGCCGACCGACCGCGGTAGTTCGAGACCGGCAATCGAGCGCATCAGGGTGGTTTTGCCCGCTCCATTGGCGCCGAGTACGGCGATGGCCTCGCCGGGCGCGACGGCAAGGTCGATCCCACCGAGCGCCCGCGACAGGCCATAGAAGGCATCAAGCGTGCGGACTTCGAGCGCCGTGCCTTGTTTTGCCGGGCGCGTCGCGCGGCGCCGCTCACCCGACGGCGCATCGCCGAGATAGGCCTTGCGGACCAGCGGATCGTTGCGGATCGCCGCCGCATCGCCGATCGCGATGCGCTTGCCGCCATCGAGAACGACGATGAGGTCGCTTAGCGACATGATCATCGGCATGTCGTGCTCGACGATGATGACCGCGATCCCGGTCTCCGCGATGCGACGGAGCAGAACCGTCAGCCGCTGCTTGTCGCCCTTCGAAAGACCCGCGGCCGGCTCGTCGAGCAACAGGACCTTCGGACGCAAGGCGAGCGCCCTCGCGATCTCGACCAGTCGCTTCTCACCATGGGGCAGCGCGTCCGCGCGTCTGCTCAAATCGCCGTCGACACCCGCAAAGCGCAACAGCGACCGTGCAAGGCGCTCCTGCGCGTCATTGTGCAGCGCCGACACGATGTTACCGAGCTTGCCGGCCGTCGCCGCCAGCAGGACATTCTCGATGATCGAGAGCGAGCCGAAGAGCTGCGTCGTCTGGAACGTTCGCGCCACTCCGACACGCGCAAGCTGGTGCGACGGCAAGCCGGTGACGTCGCGGTCGCCAAGCTTCACGGTGCCGGATTTCGGGCGGTAGAAGCCGCAAAGCAGATTCAGCGCGCTGGTTTTCCCCGCACCATTGGGGCCGATGACGCTGATTACCGTGCCGGGTTCGGCGGTAAACGAGACGTCCTGCACGGCGCGGACACCGCCGAACGAGATCGAGAGGTTTGCGACGTCAAGACGCGACGCGCTGCTGGTTCCGATGCTGAGGTCGGCGACCGGCTCGACGGCCCCCGCGCCCGTATCGGCCTTCGACCCCGCCGGCAGGAACCTTGCAGCGAATTGCTCGATCAGCCCCATGATGCCCGAGGGCGCGACCCGCAGCACGGCGAAGAGCAACACGCCAAAGGCAAGCAGACGATACTCCGCGAGATCGGACAGCATTTCCGGCAGCAGCACGACGAGCGCCGCCCCGATCACCGGCCCCAGCGCCGAGCCGGCGCCGCCGACCATGACGCCGAACAGCAGCAGGATCGATTGCAGAAAGGGGAACGAACTTGGACTGATATAGCCCTGGAGGGGCGCAAATAGCGCCCCCGCCAACGCCATCGCTGCCGCCGAGATGATGAACGCCACGGTGCGGACCCGCACGAGATCAATGCCGATCGAGCGCGTCGCAACCTCGGTGTCGCGGGCGGCACGCATGGCGTAGCCCCAGCCGCTGCGCTTCAAGCGCTCGAACAGGATGAGGCCGGCGAACACCAGCACGACGCCCGCGATCGCCAAATGCCGCTCCGACAGCGGAAAGCCGAACACCTGCGGCGGCGCGGTCAGGATCAGGCCGTTGCCGCCGCCCGTGAGGTCGCGCCACTCGATCGTGCCGTGCTCGACGATGAAGCCGAAGGCGATTGTCACCATCGCGAGATATGGACCTCGCACACGCAAGGCCGGCATGGCGAGCAGGCCACCGACGACGCTGACAAGAGCAATCGCTGCAGCCGTCGCCGCAAGATAGGGCAACCCTGCCTTCTCCATCAGGAGCACGGTCGTATAGGCCCCGATCGCCATGAAACCGATGTGGCCGAGCGAGATCTGCCCTGCGAGACCGAGCAGCACGTTAAGGCCGATGCAGGCGATCGCCGTCAGCGAGATGGTCGCGACCAGGAATACGCCGTAGCTGTCGGCAACGGCGGCATAGAGGATGGCGGCCGCGAGTGCCGCGACGGCGGCGAGAACGGAGACGCGAGAGGTCATACCTTTTTCACTCCGGCTCGGCCGAGCAGCCCGTGGGGGAGGACGACAAGAATCGCGATCACCGAGGCGAATGTGATGATCTGGGTGTAGACCGACCCCAGATAGTTGGTCGCGAACACCTCGATCAGGCCGAGGCAGAGCCCGGCCAGCATCACGCCCCAGGCGCTGCCGAGACCGCCGATGATCGCCGCCGCGAAGGCCTTGATGCCGAACAGCGTGCCCATTTCCGAGGACACGTTGAACAGGGGCGCGATCAGCAGCGCCGCAACCCCGGCCAGCATCGCCGAGACCGCGTAGCTTGCCGCGATGGCGCCGCTGACGTTGATGCCCATCAGACGCGCGGCGTTCGGGTTCTGGACCACCGCGAGCATGGCGACTCCGTGACGCGTCCTGCGACTGAGCAGATGAAGTGCCAGCGCCAGCAGCAATCCGACCACGGGAATCAGGAGTTGCAACGGATAGACGCCCGCGCCCTCGACGATCTGGATCGGCTTGGCCGCCAGGACGGACGGAAAGCTGCGCGGCTCCTTGCCGAAGACGAACATCATCACATTGTCGACGATGATGCCGACCGCAACGGTCGCCATCAGCCAGTTGTCGGAGCCGCGCTGCACGAATGGCCGAACCGCAAAGCGCTCAATCAGCAGGCCATAGACCGCGCAGACGAGCAGAACGGCGGGAATGCCGGCCGCCGCCGGCCAGCCCCACAGCACGAGGAAGAAGTAGCCGGCAACGGCTCCCAGGGTCATCGAGCTGCCCTGGGAGAAATTGACCGTGCCGGAGACGGCGTAGGTAACGTGGAAGCCAAGCGCAAGCAGCCCGTACATGCTCCCAAGCGCCAGTCCTGTTATCACCGCGGGAAGAAATGACATCGATGACCACCCTGCTTGTTTGTCGGACGATCTCGCGCGGTCAGTTCCGTGCGAATGGCATGATGTGGTTGTCCTCGAACCGCGCCCAGATGTAGTCGCCCGCCGTCAGCGCATCGTGCTTGTCCTGCGCGAACGGCTTCTCGTAGGTCTTGATCAAGCCATCCACGCGATCGATGGCGTAGAAGCCGTCACGGACGGCGGTCGGTTCGGTGCCACCGGCCTTTTCGATCGCTCGCGCAATGACCAGGATGGAGTCGTAGGCGTTGGCCACGCCAACCGCCGGCGTCACGTCCGCAGGCCCCTTGATGTCCGAATACTTCGCCTGAAGGGCCGACATCACCCGCTTGCCGACCGGCGACAAGTTCCCGAAGAAGCTGTAGGTCTGGACGAAGATCACGTTCTCCGCGCTCGGCCCGGCGAGCTCGGTGAAGCGGCCGCCGGCCGGCCCCCAATGCGAGACGATCGGCGGCGCCCAGCCCATACGGTCGAGCGATTTCACCACCTGGGAGGACGGTCCGACGTTGCCGACCAGGTAGAGCGTATCGGCGCCCGCCTGCTTCAGCCGCGACAGCTGGGAAACGACATCGACGTCGTTGCCTTCAAACTTCTCGACGCCGGCAGGCTCGATTCCTGCGGCCTTCAATGCCGCCTTCAGGCCATGCTCGTTCGACTCGCCCCAAGGATTGTTGACCAGGATGAGCCCGGGCTTCTTCGCATTGTACGTCTTGCGCGAGAACTGGACGATCGCCTTATCGACCTCATCGTCCATGGCCGAGACGCGGAACACGTAGTTGGACGGGGCGCCGTTCCGCGTGATGTTGGTCCCGGCGGCCCATGGCACCACGAACGGCACCTTGACGTTGTTGACGAACGGCACGATGGCGAGCTCGACCGGCGTGTCGAGGCCGCCGACCAGGACCGCGACCTTCTCGCGCTGAATCAACTCGCGCGCCGCGATCAGCCCTTTGGCCGGATTACTCTCGTCGTCGCGGCGGACGAGGTCGAGCGGACGTCCGAGCACGCCGCCCTTCGCATTGATTTCCTCGATGGCGATCGTCGCTCCGCGGGTGAGCGCCTCGCCGGCGCGCGCCGACTGTCCCGACAGGGCGGTCACCAGGCCGATCTTGATCGGTTCGGCCGCGCGCGCGCCGAACGCGAACGGCAACGCGGCCAGCAGGATCGTCGCAGCGGCGTGCCAAGCCGGCCAACGACGCGCAGGTCCGGACGAAACTATGCTCCTGAAGTTCATGTTCGGTGTTCCTCCGCTGATGGCGGCCTCGGCATCGAAGCCGCCAGTTCCTCCGCTGCCGCTTATGCGCGGACTTGACGGAAGTAAAAACTTTCTTCAAAAATATTCCGATGTCAAGCGAGCGATCAACCGCGCGGGGAAAATTCCGATGGACCCAAGGAATGTCGAGGCCGGCGACGTGTTGATCTCGATCGCGGAAGATGGCGACCGCCTGTCGCGCAGGGAAGCCGTGCTGCGCTCGGATTCTGTCGGACCGGTCCTCGCCGCTCACGGACGCTATCGCTACAGCGCGATCGGGCAACGCCCGGATTTCAATTGGCCGCAAGGGCGGCGGCTTGCCGTCTACGTCGGTCTCAACCTCGAGCATTTCGCATTCGGCGACGGGCTCGGTGCCGAGCTCTGCCCCGGCGGTCCGCATCCGGACGTCCTCAACTATGCCTGGCGCGACTATGGCAACCGTGTCGGCGTGTGGCGCCTGATCGAGCTGTTCGACGAGCTGAAGCTGCCGCTGTCGGTGCTCGCAAACAGCAGCATCTATCACTACTGCCCTGAAGTCATGGAGGCATTTCGCGCCCGCGGCGACGAAATTGTCGGTCACGGCCGCACCAATTCCGAGCGCCAGGGTGTGCTTGCGCCCGACGAGGAGCGGCAATTGATCGCGGAAGCGACCGATGTCATCGCGCGAGCCGAAGGGCGGCCGCCGCGCGGCTGGCTGGGGCCCTGGATTTCGCAATCACAGGTCACGCCCGATCTGCTGGCCGAAGCAGGCTACGAGTACCTGCTCGACTGGTGCATGGACGATCAGCCGGTGTGGTTCTCGACGCGGAACGGCGGCCGCATCCTTTCAGTGCCTTATCCGCAGGAGTTGAACGATATCCCTTCGATCGTCGGTCGCAAGGACTCCGGCGAGCAGTTCGCCGCCATGATCACCGAGACGTTCGAGGAGATGCTGGCACAGTCGAAAAGGCAATCGCTCGTCATGGGAATTGCGTTGCACCCCTATCTGGTCGGCCAGCCGCACCGCCTGCGTCCGCTGCGGCGCGCCCTGCAGACAATCCTGGCGCGGCGTGACGAGATCTGGATCACCACCGCCGGAGGTATAGCCGCATTCTCGCGCGCGCTGCCCGATGGCATCGTCCCAACATGATGAAAACGAATCGGGCCCCGATCGCCTCGCCATTGCGACGAACCGGAGACGACCAGTGAGCACTGCCGACACGCTGTTTCGAAACGCCCGATTGGTCGATGGGCGCACCGTCGATATCGCCGTGCGCGATGGCCGCATCACCTCGATCGCGTCGCAATCGCCGGTCGCGGCCGGCGAAACCCTTGATCTGGCCGGACGCCTGGTGTTGCCGGGGCTGGTCGATGGTCATATCCACCTCGACAAGGGCTTCGTCGGCGACGATTGGAAGTCCCACCGCCCCTGCACCGCCGGTTTCAGCGTGCGCGAGCGCGTCAAGTTCGAGAAGGAGGCGCTTGCCGGCGCGAGGCCGATTGCGGTGCGGGCGGCCGCGCTGATCGACCTCTGCGTCGCGCAGGGCACGACCTGGATGCGCAGCCACGTCGATATCGACCTTCAGGTCGGGTTGCGCAATCTCGAGCAGGTCATGGCGGCGCGTGACGCGCACCGCGACAAGGTGTCGGTCCAGATCGTCGCCTTTCCGCAAAGCGGCATCGTGACGTCGCCGGGCGTGGCCGGATTGCTCGACGAGGCGGTTCGCGCCGGCGCGGACCTGGTCGGCGGCCTCGATCCGGCGGGTTACGATGCCGACATCGACGGGCATCTCGACGTCATCTTCGGCATTGCCGATCGGCGCGGGGTCGGCATCGACATTCACCTGCATGACGGCGGCTTGCTCGGTATTTTCGAGATCGAGAACATTGCACGTCGGACCAAGGCCCTCGGGCTCGGCGGCAAGGTCACGATGAGCCATGCCTATGCTCTCGGCGAGGTGCCGCGAGACGTGGTTCAGCGCACCGCGCAGCTGCTCGCCGAGGCCGGGGTCGCGATTTTGACCAACGCGCCCGGAGCGCATGCGTTTCCGCCGGTGTTGCTGCTGCGCGATGCCGGCGTCAATATATTCGCCGGCAATGACAACATCCGCGATTCCTGGTGGCCCTACGGCGACGGCGACCTCCTGGAGCGCGCCATGATCGTCGGCTACCGCTCCGGCTTCAGCACCGATGCCGACCTGGCGGCGGCCTTCGACATGGTGACCACCAACGCCGCGCAGGCACTCGGCCTCCCGGACTATGGGGTGGCCGAGGGCGCGGCGGCGGACTTCGTCGTGATCGACGCGCAGCACGTGCAAGAGGCCGTGGTGGCCCGGCCCAGGCCGCGCGACGTCTACAAGAATGGGCGCCTCGTCGCGCATGGCGGCACGGTCGTGACGTTGGCGCGTTGATGTGGATGTGGAGACCGGAACATCGGGAAGGTTACCCCTTGACGAGCCACCGCAATAGCGATCTCAATCCCGCGAGCCTGCACGGCAGGGCCCCGCATCCCGTTGAACATGATGGGCGGGGGCATATTGTCCGCGCTGGGCTCGTACAACCTGAGAAAAGCTTGTCCCGTGACTGAAACGACAGCATCGACCAGCCCGGCCCGCAGCGCCACACGCGGCAGACGGGCACGCGATTCCGCGTTGACCAAGGAAGCGATCCTGCACGCGGCGACGTTCGAATTCTGCCGCAACGGCATTGGCGGAGCTCGGGTTGAAGCCATCGCGAAACGCGCCAAAGCCAACATGCGGTTGCTGTACGCCTATTTCGGCGACAAGAACGGCCTTTATCTCGCCGTGCTCGAGCACGTCTACACCGAGATCCGCGCGGCCGAACAGCAACTCAAGCTCGACGACCTCGATCCGGTCGCCGCCATGCGCGAGCTGATCAACTTCACGTTCACCTTTTTCGGAGCGCACCAGAACTATATCGCCCTGATCAACAATGAGAACCTGCAGCGTGGGCGTAACCTGCGCAAATCGCGCAAGATCGCCGACCTCACGCTACCCTTGGTCGCGAGCATCGAAAATATCCTTCGCCGGGGCCTTGCGGTCGGGCCGTTCCGCAGCGACGTCGATCCGGTTCAGCTCTACGTCACGATCACGGCCATGAGCTATTTTCATGTCTCCAACCGCTACACGCTGTCGGCGATGTTCGACAAGGATCTGGGAGAGCCGGACTGGCTGGAGAAACGTCGCCACCACGCGCTGGACGTGATCATGACCTGGTTGACGGCGACGGCGGCCGCAAGCGAGGGAAAACGGAAACCGTCCGCAGCCAGAACACCGGCCGGCGCCGCACGCTAGCTCGCGCGCGGCAAATTCCGAACAGTCGGCGGGTGAGCGCTAAGGGTGCTCGCTTCACCGGGCAGCGACGACGCCGTCGCTGCGGGGATCGCTGGCGCCCTCGAGCAGTCCATCCGGGTGCCAGACGATTGCGCCGGCGTGGCCCATGAATTCCTCGAACGCACCGACCACCTGGATGTCGTGGCCGAGCGCCCGCAGCGCGTCGACGACGGCAGGATCGAAACGCGATTCGATCTTGAGATTGTTGTTCTCCTCGCCCCATGTGCGACCGAGCAGCCAGCGCGGCGCGGTCACTGTCGACTGAAGGTCCTGACCGTGCAACGCGTAGCGGGTGAAGATCGCCGCCTGGGTTTGCGGCTGCCCTTCGCCGCCCATCGTGCCGTAGGACAACAGCCGGCCGTCGCTGAGTTCAGCCATTGCGGGCTGAATGGTGTGGAACGGCAGCCGCCCAGGTTCCAGGCGGTTGATATCGGTCTCGGCGAGACCGAAGCTCGTCCCACGGTTCTGCCAGGTGACCCCGCTTTGGGGCAGGATGACGCCCGAGCCGAACTCCCAATAGATGCTCTGAATGAAGCTGACGCTAAGGCCGTTCCGGTCGGTCGCAGCGAGCCAGACCGTATCGCCCTGGGCCGGCGGGTCAGGCCAGCGCGCTGCATGATCGACGGCGACCGTCTTTTCGAGCGTCGCAATGGACTCGTCGGTGAGAAACTCGGCCGCCGACCGTGCCATGTAGTCGGGATCGGTCACGTAGCGATTGCGGATGCGGAACGACGCCTTCGTGCTCTCGACCAGCCGGTGCAGATGATCGACCCCGTCCGCCTCCTTCGCCATGCGCCGGGCATAGAGCGCAAGAATCAACAGCGAGGCCAGGCCCTGCGTCGGCGGCGGCATGTTGAACACCTTGTGCCCGGCCACATCGACCGACAGCGGTGTCACCAGCGTGGCTTGATGCTGCTCCAGATCGAATAGGCGGAGCGGGCTGCCGAGCCGTTCGAGATCAGCGGCCATCGAACGCGCCAGGTCGCCGCGATAGAAATCGGAAAGGCCGGCTTGCGCCAGCTGCCGCAACGTGTCTGCCACGCGCGGCTGCCGCAACCGCGCGCCGACTGCAAGCGGAACGCCCTGCGGCAGATAGACATCGGCAAAGCCCGGCACATCCTGCAGCTCAGCGCGCTTCTTCGAGGTGTTGTCGTGCAGGGTCTGGGTCACGGCGACGCCATCGGCGGCGTAGCCGATCGCAGGTTCGAGCAGCCGCGACAGCGGCATGCGCCCCCCATGGCGATCGCGGCTGAGCTCATAGGCCTTCTGCCAGCCATCGACGGTCCCGGCGGCGGTGAGTGCCGCGAGCGGTCCGCGGCTTGGGATGGTGCTGCAGCCATGCTCGCGATACCAGGCGCGGCTGGCGGCCTTCGCCGACCGTCCGCACGCCTGGATTCCGACCGGTGCGGAGCCCGCCCGGCCGACCAGCCAGAAGCTGTCGCCGCCGAGGCCGTTCATATGGGGATAGACCACCGCGATCGTGGCGGCGGACGCAATCATCGCCTCGACCGCATTGCCGCCTTCGGAGAGGACAGCGAGCCCGGCCTGCGCCGCAAGGTGATGCGGCGCGGTCACCATTCCGCTATAGCTTCGCTTGGTCTGCAGCATCAACGCGTTCTCCGAAAGCAGCAGCTTGTAATAATATTCTTACTTACATTGTCAAGCAGCCGTCGCCTCGCCGCGGCTGCGCGAAGGGCTGGCGGAGGTGCCGCGCGAGGTGGATCAAGGCGAAGCGGAAATCGGCCGCGCAAAGCTGCGCGTCAGCGGCAGCGGGGCGGGTCGCCGAATTCCCGGAGGCCCTGAATCTGTTCCGAAAAAGATGCAAAAAATGTAGTCTCCCGAACCATGGCGACGATCCACGAATTCGGCCCCTACCGCCTCGACGCGGAAGCCGTGATGCTGTTTCGAGAGTCCGAACCGGTCGCGCTCGGGCGGCGCGCGGTGACGCTGCTGCGCCTGCTTGTCGAGCAGGCCGGAACGCCGGTTTCCAAGGACGCATTGATGCAGGCGGCGTGGCCGGGGCTTGCGATCGAGGAGAGCAACCTGACTGTGCAGATCGCCGCTCTGCGGCGGGTATTTGCCGACGTAGAGGGCGGCGCGACCTGGATCGAGACCCTGCCGCGCCGCGGCTACCGTTACGTCGGGCCACTGGTCGCTGCCGAATCCGGCGCCGGCCTGCCCACCTCGCCGGCACCGACGGTGCCGGATGGGCCGTCGCTTGCGGTGCTACCGTTCTCGAATCTCAGCGGCGATGCCGCGCAGGAATATTTTTCCGACGGAATCACGGCAGACATCATCGCCGAACTGTCGCGCTTCCGCTCGCTGTTCGTTGTCGCCCGCCACTCCAGCTTCGCCTACAAGGGCAAGACGCCCGAGATCAAGCGAGTCGGCCGCGAACTCGGCGTCAGGTACGTGGCCGAAGGAAGCGTGCGCAAGATCGGCAGCCGGATGCGGGTGACCGTCCAGCTTCTCGATGGCGCCAGCGGTTACAATCTCTGGACCGAGCGCTACGACCGCGAACTCGAGGACATCTTCGCCCTGCAGGACGAGATCGTCCGCGCAATCGTCGCAGCCCTTCCGGGCCGGCTCGAGGACGCCGGCCGCGAGATCGCCAGACGCAAGCCGACCCCGAGCATCACCGCCTATGACCTGGTTCTGCTGGGCAACGAGCGGTGGCGTCAATTGACGGTGAAGGGCATGGCGGAAGCCAGGCAGTTTTTCCGGGACGCCGTCGCGCTCGATCCGCAATATGCCCGCGCTCACATCAACATTGCCTGGACTATCGTCTGCGACGTGTTTCTCGAATCGCCCGGCATGGCGAAGCTCGACGACGCGCTGAGCGAGATCGAGACCGCGCTCGACATCGACGGCGGCGACGCCTGGGCCCATGGCGTCTTCGCGCAATTGCTGTTCCTGCGTCGCGAGGACGCCAAGGCCGAAATCCATTTCAGCCGGGCTCTCGCGCTCAATCCAAACGACGCCGACGTCGCCGCCGTTTTCGCGAACATTCTGGTCTACTGGGGACGGTGGCGAGAGGCCCTCACATGGATCGGTGCGGCCAAACGACTGAATCCCTTCGCGCCCAATCTGTACCACTGGTACCACGCGCTCGCCCTCTATTCGGGGCGCCAGTACGATGAAGCAGTCAAGACGCTGATGGAGGCGCGATCCCCCGACCGCTGGTCGCACAGTCTGCTTGCCGCCTGTTATGCGCAGATGGGTCGGCACAGCGAAGCGCGATCCGAAGCCGAAGCGTTCGTCACGGAACGTTGTCGAGAAATGAGCGCGAACGGCGCAACGCCGCCAGCGAACACCCTCGATCTCGTTCGAGCACGGGCAAAAAGGTACAGAATTTCTGCCGAACGCGAGCACTTCCTCGACGGCTTGCGCAAAGCCGGCTTATCCGGCTGAGCCGTAGCGAGGGTCACAACAGGCTGTTCGAAATTGACCGACAGCGGTGCTCCGCCTCGGCTTGCTTCAACCTCAAATTTCTGAGCCGCCGCTGCTGTCCGGATTGTGCAATGGTGGAGGATCGACGCTTGGCGTGGCGAAATTCGTAGCCCGTTGTAGCGGGGGAGCGCTGCCGCCATTCCCAACACTCAGAAAAACGCCTCCAATGCGCGCTGTGCGGAAGCAGCTCTTTATAGAGGTCGAGGACGAAGGGGAGCGTCTCCGCGGAAAACCGCAGCCCCCGATCTTTGAATCTTTTGGATCTGGCCTGGGATCAGCTCAATCTGAGGAGATCGAGCATTGGAAAACTCCATGAAGGCGTCTGAGGTTTCGAATATTTGATTCACGAGCCCGCGATGCTCTGGTTCAATGATGGAGTAAATGTCGGGTTTGTCGCACCTCCACCATCCTGACCATAGTTCCGCTTTCTTCTCGTTGGGATCAAAAATAAGGATGAGCGCCCCTCCGTCCTCATAGATGAGCTCGGCGGGCACGCAGCCGTGTTTGATCAGCGTTTGCAGAACGTGGCAGAACTCATACCCAAATACGTACACATCAGGCTTTAGCTTAACGACTATGGGTTGGTCTGCGTTATCGTACCCGAAGGAATCGGTACTGCTTGGCGGTTTAATCACTTTGATGCTTCCCGCGCTTGCGCCATGAAGCGAATCGCTTAGCCGCCTGCTTGGATCAGTGATCCTGGTCGGTCAGCCGATACATCAGGCGCTCACCTCGATACCCTTGAGAGCATTAGCCGTCCGTGCCCGACGCTCTGAGATACGTCGCTCTATGCCGCGCCGGCGATCGGGTATCGGAACCTGCGAATCCCGCACGTTGCTCCTTCGCCGGACAAGAATTCGCCGATCAGCTACCCTGCGTTCCGTACCCACTTTTCGGTCGTCTCTCCGCACCACGCTTGCCGATCCGGCGATCGCTCTCTCCGGACGGGCGGCGTAAGCCCTGCGCGCCACCACTTCGCGGAGCGCCAGCCAGATGAACTCGCTGTTGGTGGAAAGATATCGCCGCCATAACTTGCGCGGCTCCATCATCAGGCGCCAGAACCACTCGATACCGAGCGATTGGAATAGCCGAGGAGCGCGCCTGATAAAGCCGGCCAAGACGTCGAAGCTGCCGCCGACCCCCAGAATGACGGGAACTTGCAGCCGATCCCGATAGCGTTCACTCCATACCTCCTTGAACGGGGACGGCAAGCCGATAAAGAGAATGTGGGCGCCGCTGGCTCGTATCTCATCGACGATAATTTCGTGCTCGTCCGGACCGAAGTAGCCGTTCCGAAAACCAGCGATCTTCAGCTGCGGAAAGCGCGCCTCGCAGACCCGCACGAGCTTTTCGACGACCTGCTGGTGCGCCCCTAGAAAATAGACACAAAGTCCGTTGGACGCGGCCCCCCTTAAAAGTCCTTCCATCAGATCGATGCCGGCCACGCGTTCCGGCATGTGTTGACCTGACGCTCGTATTGCCCAAACCACCGGCATACCGTCCGCCACCGTCATATCGGCCGCGGAACATGCGTGCGCCAACTCCACGTCTCGCCGCATCATGCAGAGATGCGACGCATTGATCGTCATCACGATGTGAGAATTGTTCGAGCGGAGACAGATATCGACACAGCGCCGCGCCGCCTGATCGAGCGTAACCGCATCAAATTCGACGCCCAATAGGCTCGCGTGTTGCTTCATCTGCTCAACTCCCCTGCGGCGATTGCCGGCCGGCTTGCCACCGAGCCACTTGCTCGGCGTCCAGGCGAGCCGTGGCAGCTCGTTTACCCAGTCTCAGGCACGCGTGCTGATAGGTACGAAGAAAACGTCTGAACTCGGGGTCATTATAGCGCGGCAACCCCTTTGCCCAGCTGCTGAAGTAACCCCAAAGCATCGCGATGCTTCCGATGAACATTGGGTGCGCGCGAAGACGGGAAGCCGCCACCGCCAGATAGTAAAACGGCGAAGTGCCCATGAAATACTGACCGAAGCCAGCACGAATTCTGCCTGCCCAGATGCTCTTCTGGCTGGCCCCTTGCGGACGAAGGTGGACGAATCGAATTGGCTCTGAATCGACGCTCTCCGCGATCCAGCCCAGCATTCTGGCGCGGTGGCAATCGATGCCATCCCACATGACTTGTCGCACGAAACCGCCGATCTGCTCGAAGCACTCAACCCGATAGAACTTCGTCATTCCAACCGACATTTCGTCGCCGCAGATTTCGGGCACGAGATCGCCGGTTTGGGGATGAACGAACCAGGGTTTGCCTGAGGTCGTCCCGATACGTGGATTATCCTCCATTCGCTGCATCAGCAGTTCGAAGTAGCGAGGCGGCAGGTCGAGATCCATATCAAGCTTGCACAAATAGCCGAAGTCGCCGAGCGACACTTGATCGAGACCATCATAAAACGCCTCAATCACGCCGGGCCCTACCCGCCGATGGCCTCGGTCATGGCGGCGCACGACGCGCAGATAAGGCAACCGCGCCGCATACTCTTCCAGAATCCGTGGCGTCTCGTCGGTGGATCCGTCGTCAACGACGATCCACAGCGCAGGCGGCACCGTCTGTTCAGCCACGCTGTCCAGCGTACGGCAGAGATAGGCTCCCTCATCGCGGCAGGGCGAAATCAGCACATACCTGCGCGGCGTGGCGCTGTGCGGAACACCTGAAGCGCGACTGTCAAGCTCGTACACAGGTCTACTCCCGGTAATATCCTTCGGACCTGACGCCATTTCTTGCCTCGATGGTTCTAAGCTCGACGGGATCGATCTGGTTGAGCACAATGGTCGACACGCGCTCACGGATGAGCTGCGTTACCGACAAGGCTTCGAGCACGCTCGTGCGCTTGGTTTGACCGCATTCCACAACGAAGACGAACTCATCGATGAAGCGCTCGATCAGCCTTGCATCGACGACCGACATGATCGGCGCCACCTCCACCACAATGTAGTCATAGGACTTCCGTGCCACGGCGAGCAGGTTTTCCATTTCCCGCGAGCCCAGGAGTTCAGCAGCGTTGGGAATCCGAAGCGCGCAGGCATTCGGCAGGACATCCAGCCCCGAATGCGGTCGCTTGCAAATAAACTCGCCAAGACGGGAAGGATCTTCCAGCGCTTCGAAAAGCCCTACCTTCGCATCGGGGGACAGTGCAGTCGTGAGGTTCCGGAGATGAAGGTCGGCATCGATCAACAGCGTGCGCGATCCAGAGGACGACAATATGAGCGCGGCAAGATTGGCGGCAACGACAGTCTTTCCCTCTTTCGAAACCGCCGACACGACGCCGATGACTTTGCCCCCGGTCGAGGCGGACGAACGATCGAGCATCGCCTTCACATTTCGAAGACCTTCCGCGAAGCGCGAGAAGGGGGCAGCAAGGACATGCTCCTCGATTGGCAATTGACCAGCATAGACGAAGGGCAGTCCGATGCACCGCGTCTCGGTCACCTGCTCGACGGCCTTGGGCGTACGGAACACATCCGCCATCCATTCACGTCCGAAGGCAGAGCCTATGCCGAGAAACAGACCGAGAAGAATGCTGCCTGCCGCCACGACGAGGGTTTTCTTGGAACTCTTTGTCAGCGGCGGAACCGCTCTCGTGATGATCTGCGCACTTTGGGCCGGAAGCGTCTCCGCCTGCGCCGCCTCGATCTCCTTATGCTTTTGCAGGAATCCGCTATAGAGATTGCGCAGCGCCTCGGCAGCGCTCTCGAGTTCGCGCAGCTGGCTTCCGGTTTCCGCGGAAAGCTTCGCGGCGGTGTCTTCGAGTTCAGTCTGTCGTGCCCTAGCGACTTCGTATTCGCTGGCGTAGGAATCGGTAATGCGCCCCTCGTCGGACCGAATGGCGGCGTCAACGCTGTTGAGCTGCGCACGAAGTTTGACGACAGCCGCGTGCTTGCGACCGACGCGAGCTTCCATCTCCGCAAGCCGAGACGCAAGGTCGCGCTTTTGCGTGCGGAGACGCGCAAGTTCGCTGTTGTTGAGCGCGAAGTTGATGACCGCCGCTCGCTTGTCGTTGAATAGCGCGTCCGTCGACACGGCCGACGGAATCCCGTTTGCCTCTGTCCGCTTGATCCGGTCGAGACGCTCCTTTGCTTCAACTGCCGCGAACTTGGCATTCATCAGCTGGGTATTCAGACTTGCCAGGAGCTCGGTATCCTGAGCGCCAGTGCTGCTGAGATTGTTAGCCGTCTTGAAGTCCTGCAGCGCCTTGTCAGCATCGGCCACCTGCTTCTTCAGCTCGATCAGCCGCTCCTGCAGCCACTTACTCACCTTCTGCGTTGATTTCAGCTTTGCGTCCTGCAGGGACGCGAGATAGCTATCCACGATTCCGTTGGCGATCTTCGCGGCCTTCTCCGCGCTCTGCGACTCGACCGTTACGTTGATAACGTTCGCGACATCCTCACGTGCAACAGTCACCCGCTTCAGCAGAGATTCGAGCGCCGCTCGTTCAGCGGCTGCAGTGGCTTCCGTCGTGCTGGAGTTCCCGTCTGTGGCGCTGCCAAGTGCAGATCGCCCGGCAAACTCGCCATCACTGGCCAGACCCAGCGAGCGAATAACCGGAAGCAGGACCCTGTCTGATGACAGTACGTAGAGCTGACTGCCGACCTCCACTTCATCCATCGTCGGCTGATCTACGATCTTGTTCGTCTGCAGATAACGATTGAGACTTCGATCGATGAGGATGCGTGCACTGCTCTTGTAGGGCGCCTTCATGACCACAACGGAAGCCACGGCAACCGCCAGCCCAATCAACAGCCCGATAACGGGCAACCGCCATTCGCGGCGCAGAACGTCGACAATGTCCCATAAGCCGAAAGCGGGACGGCCCGCCGCAGGCGGACCATAGTCTTCCGCAAGTGGCTGGCCGTATTCCTGAATAACCAATTGATTGGTTCTGGTGTCCATGGCTTCGTTTGATCAGTGGGCCGGTTGGGGAACCGGCGACGGCGGTTTCGTATGCATCTCGGCATTCGACAAAAGATTGACGCTCGCTATGCCATCAGCTGGATGTTTCGGCCGACGGACATTCAGAAGATCATGCACGATCAGTTTGCTGGCGCGCCCCTCACCGAACGGATTGGCACCGAGAGACATGGCTTCGTGCTCCGCTGGCACATCGAGCAGGCGCTCGACGCCTGCAACAATGCGAACCGGGTCGGTGGTGACCAGGCGAGCGACGCCGGCGTCAACGGCCTCCATGCGCTCGCTGGTATCTCGCATGACAAGCACGGGCTTGCGAAGCGCCGGCGCCTCCTCCTGAATTCCACCGGAATCCGTGAGGATGAGATACGAACGCGTCATGAGGTAGACGAACTCGGGATAGTTAAGGGGTTCGATCAGGAAGATATTCGACGCATCGCGCAGATGGTCGAACACCGGCCCGCGCACGTTCGGATTCAGATGGACGGGATAGACGATCTGAATATCGTCCCGCCGACTGATCGTCTTCAATGCCTCGCAGATTTGCCGGAACCCGGATCCAAAGCTCTCGCGCCGATGTCCAGTCACGAGGATGAGCCGCTTCGAGGTATCGAGCCATGAGTATTTCGCTTCAAGCGACCGACGAAGCTCGCCCGGTTGAGAGATATTTGAAGCCATACGAAGCAGTCCGTCGATCACGGTATTGCCGGTGACAATGACGGCGTCTGGCGGATACCCCTCCTTCAGCAGGGCAGAACGCGCCCGCGACGTCGGTGCATAATGCCTCGTCGTAACGACGGCAGTGACCCGCCGATTGGCCTCCTCCGGCCATGGACTCATGAGATTGCCGGTTCGCAATCCCGCTTCGACATGCCCGACACTGACCGACCGGAAGAACGCGGCAAGTGCAGCCGCCGTACTGGTTGCGGTGTCGCCCTGTACAAGAACGTAGTCCGGATTGTAGTCGGCGATGATCGGATCGATTCCGGTCATGACCGCGCTGAACACTTCGCTCAACGACTGGTTCGGTCGCATGATGTTCAGGTCGTAGTCAGCCTTCAACGAGAAGGCCGACATCACATCATCGAGCATCTGACGATGCTGGCCCGTCACGCAGACGCGCGTATCAATTCCTTCTGCTTCGCCCAGCGCAAGCACAAGCGGTGCCATTTTGATCGCCTCTGGACGAGTACCAAATACGCTAAGAATACGCATGAACCCCGACGCCGCCTGTGTTCAATGATTTGCCGTGTTGAATATTTTTGTCGTTTCGAAATGATGCGGCACGCTACCGGATTTTCCCGACGCGTTCATCGCCAACGTTGGCTCGGCACATGTTAAATGAAATTTATAGCTAATTCTCGGAGTTGCCGCAGAGCGCGTTGCGCATCATCGAAGCCGGCTGTTGTCAGGCGGTTCCAGATTTAACCTTTTCGGGTTAACGCGCACTCAGTCATTGTCCGCTGACGTTCTTCGCTACTGCCAGCGAGTTCCAGATTTAACTTCTCCAGGTTAACGCGGATTCGCTGTACCGTTCGCAAATCTTCGCCGATGCGTCCTCGTGCTTGCATTCGCAACGGCACGGCGGGAATGCCAATGCGCGTGCAATGAACTCCACAGGCTCGCATTATCCAATTTCGGGAAAACTTGTACAAAACAAGATTAAATAGCGTATCTGGACTAGCGTTGATTGGCGCCATTGCGCGCATCGTGACGACGATCAACGCACAACTCGCTCCTGGTCGAAAGATTCCGGAAGTCGTGTGGCCGGCACTTTCCGGCATTTGATAGGTCGGAGGCAGCGCCTCGTGGAAGGCAAGGTTTTACTCCTCTCGCAGCGTCGGATTTCCGATCTTGTTGCATTTTGCCTCAGCTATGAGTTCGAGGACAATTTGGCGGCGATGACGCGCGCCGATCGGTTCGATGTTCAAAATCGCGCTGCGCTGGAGTTCTCGCGACGGGTCTACAAGTGGACGCGCCTTGCATCAGGATCGACCAAACTGGCAGGTGTGCTGGCACCCTCCCCGCCGCAACTGCGGCTGCAACGTGATTACGAACTGTTCTTCCCGATCTTCAGCAATGCGTATCAACTTCACTCGCTCGCCGCGATTCCCGACTGGCGCAAACGGTGTCGCAAGGCCGCATGCTTCATCACTGAAGTCTGGGCAGATGACATCCCGGAGTATCTGGTCGAGCTCCTGTCCGGATTTGATCATATATTCGTCGGCCTGCATCACTGCGCACCGCAGATTGCGCGAATAGCAGGTCGACCGTGCAGCTATCTGCCGCTGGCGGTCGACGTTGAGCGGTTCGCGCCGAAGCCTGAGCAGCAGCGATCGATCGCCGTGTGCAATATCGGACGTCGTTCGGCGACAACCCACGCCGCGTTGCTGACCGGCGCCAAGAGAGAGCGCTTCTTCTACTACTACGACACTGTGGCGGCGAGCGGTTCGAACCGAAAGGAAAGGACGTTCCGGGTCGATAATCCGGAGGAACACCGCATCATGATTGCGAATATCCTCCAGCGCAGCCGCTATTTCATTGCCAATCGCAGTCACGTCAACAACCCGGAATTCACGGCCGGCCGTGACGAGATTTCCGCCCGCTACTATGAAGGCGCTGCAGCCGGGGCGGTGATGGTTGGAGAAGCGCCGCGCACCGAAGAGTTTGCATGGCAGTTCGACTGGCCCGACGCCGTCATTCATGTACCCTTCGATTCGCCCGACATTTGCCAGATCCTCGAAGCGTTGGACGCAGACCCGGCGCGACTGCGAGCGGTTCAGAACGCAAACGTCCGGGAAGCCGCGCTGAGGCACGATTGGCTCTACCGCATACAGACGGTATTCGACATCCTCGGTATTGCTCATACCGATCAGATGCGCGCACGAGCCAACCGTCTGCGCCAGATCGCCGGATCCTTTGAGCTGCCAGCGGCCGCCTGAAATCGTCGCCCTCGCGTGGTGCGGAGCAATGCGGCGTTTCCGCCGGTTTATGGTTAACGGCCTGTTAAGCGGCGGCTGCTACATCCCGGCAGGTAGGCGATCCTTTTCATACGATCGCCAGGGTGTCGCGAACGTCCGCAATGGCGGACAAACGTCAAGCTGCGTATCCAGGCATGAAACGCTCCAGTCAGCTCCCCTCGGCTCAGGCGGCCATCCTCAATGCGCCGCCCTTGCCACGTCAGGCAGACAGGCTTGCTGCACCTCTGCGACGGCGTGGCGCCTGGACGCAATTCGTCGAAGCCCGCCTGCGCGAGCCCGTAAATCCGGAACGAAATCCCGCCGAGCTGCCGCCAGACAGTCCGACCGACAAGCAACCGACGATCCTCGGCGACAATCCGAGCTTGCCAGGCGGTGGGCCGACGAATGAAGCCCACCCGGTCCCCGACTTGGAACACCTGCAGCCGATCGTGCTCCCGCAGGATGAGGTCAGTCTGCGCCTGAATGAGGCCGCGGAGAACATCGGCCGCTGGACAAATGTGGCTCCGCCTGATGCCGGACCAGACGACGGGTCCGTCTCCTCTGCGGCCGATCCAAGCGATGCTTCAGCGGAGGAATCCGACAACGACACGCAGCCAGCGCCACCGGACTCGCATGCTGGCTCAGCCGTTGCCTCGTACGCGCCTGAAGCAGATGGAGGAGAGGGATTCAGTCCGGCCGCGGACCCAGGTCCGAACTCGGTGCCGCCGGCGTCAATCCGTCCAGCAGTGCAACCGCCCGTGCACACCAGCACCGCCGAGGCGAGCGTCGCGGTGCAGAAACAGCAGATCATACTGATCGACAAGCTGATCGCGGAAGACCTTCAGAGCTCGCCGCGAGACCGACGTTCCATCACCAGCGAATGGAAAGTGCGCAACTTTGTGTGGTTCCTTGCTCCGACAGCGGTTCTGCTGGCGATTGGCACTGGAATGCTCATGCGGGGCAATGTTGCATCCGTGTTCAATACAACACCCCAGGTTGTCAGCCATTCGAACGCGACGCCCGTTCAGTCGCCACCGCAAAGCAGACGCAAGCTGAAACCGGTAATTGCCACGTTCGTACATCGTGCTCCGATCGAAGCAGCCGCGCCCGCACCACCCGCACGTTCACTGCCGACGACATATGGGATTTTTGCGTCAAGCATCGGGCGGATGATCCGGCTCGAGCCGATGAACATCCGCCTTCCCGACAGCCGGATCGCCGTGTCGGTATTGACCACGAAGCCGGGCACGGTTGTGGTGCCGCACGGCCCGCTTTCGTTTGTCGCGTATCAGCGCGAGCTTATGACAAGCGCGCCCGACAACGCACAATTGCGCATTCTCGCCCAGGTGGCACGAACACCGTCGTCACCGGCAGTCGCTATGGCCAACGATGCCTGGGCTATCCGGTCCGTTTCCGTCGACCTGACCGTAGCGCCGGTCCCTGAAAGCCGCGAGATGGTCGAGCTGCAGCCAGTGAACCCAGATCTCGTCCTCTCACCCGGCCGTTACGTGCTGGTCTTCAAAAACCAGGCCTACGACTTTGTCGTAGCCGGCAAGGTTACCGATAAGGCTCATTGCCTCGAGAGGGCGGAAACGCCGGACGGCGACAGGTTCACCGAGTGCCGCAGGCTCCCGTAATGTAGGGCGGCCCGGTCCTAGGGCGGCGTCGACGCGACCGCGGCCGGCGGCAACTTTGTCGCTTTCGCAGTGGCAACACCGACGCTGAGCTGGCCGGTCTTGCGCCAAAGCAGCAACCCTGCTCCGCCGCCGATCGTACAGATCGCAAGCAGCACGATTTCACCGCGCCCCAATCCACCAGAGATCAGTGCGTAGGGCAGCATGCCCAGACCCATCCAGAAGAGCTTTTGCCACTGGTAGGAGTCGTACCTCTTGCCAAGATTGCGACGCTTGAACCACAGATCTTTCGCTTCGCGCGAAAACGGAAGGACACGTCGGCACACGGCCGGCACAAGGCGAAGCGTGAGCAGCAAGGCAAGAAACATCGTCAACGCGACCACGATACGATCGTCGCCGCCGGACAGCAGTCGGAACACCGGCAGAATGCAAAGGCCGAGGCCGATCCTCAGGAATGCCCCGGCGGGCCACGTGTCCAAGTTAATCAGGAAGCGCTCAACGGAGGTCATGGGCGTGATCCAGGATCAGGAGTTGACTTGCAGTCGTACAATGCCGAAGTCGCGTAGCAAGGACCACGCGAGTTGCAGTGGCCGCGTGACCCTGAAGACCCCGACCACGACGGCCAGGTAGGCCGTCACACAGATCACGCTCGCGACGGGAATTCGCAGCAACCGCGGCAATTCCTGCAGGAATGCGCCCTGTATCGAGAAGGCGATCGCTACCGCGACCAGCGCAGCAATGGTCTGCGGCGCTGTCGCGCGCAGGACGTCCCCGATTGTGATCCCGACAGGCCTGCCGGCATAGACGAGCGCAGGAACGAACAGCACAAACATGGTGACCGTGTAGGCGATCGTCACTCCGACCACGCCGAACGGCAGTCCGGCTGCAAGCGCAACCAATTGGCAGATTGCACTGAAGACGCCCCATCGCATCCACCGATCGGGACGCCCGACCGCGACATGCACCCAACCGAGAGTTCGCTCGATGCAGTCTGCAATGCCGCGAATGGCCAGGATGCAGAGCAAGGAGCCCGCGGGAGACCATTTTTCTCCGAGAAGCACGATCACGATGTCATGAGCACTCACGGCCAGGGCCGCGAAGGCAGGCCCCGAAAAGTAGCAAAGCAATGAAAGCGCGCCTTCCCAAGAGCGTTTCAATTCGGCCGCACTGTGCTGGAGCTTGCTCAGTCCCGAAACCGCGATGTTATGCAGCGGCTCACTGAGAATCGACAGCAGGTTGTTGTAGATCGTGAAGGCGTTCTGAAAATAGCCAAGCGGCCCCGCCCCGAGGAAATACCCCATCGCGATTCTGTCCGCCGAACGAGCGAAGTAATCCGTCATGGTGAAGCCGGTGACTCCCAGTCCGAACCGCAGCAGTTCCTTGACCATTGGCGTGAGCCTGGGCCTGCCTGGGATCCATCGACAGGCGGTCCAGGCTCCCACGACGGTCAAGGCCGATGTTATGATCGGCTTGGCGATCAGCGCCCAGTAGCTCCAGCCCGAAAGCGCCAGTCCAACGCTTGCAGCGCTTCCGATGATGTTCGCCGATATGTCGATCATCGCGATGCGGCGAAACTGCATTGCCCGACGCATCAGCGCATAGTGTTGCGTCGACAAGGCCATCATCAGGAAGGTCACCGATAATGCCAATGCCATGCCCGCGAGCGATGGCTCGCCGAAGGCACGCGCTATCCACCGACCGGACGCAGCCAGCACGACAGCCAGCACGACGCCGATCAGAACATTCAGCCAGAACAACGTGCTGACCTCGGCGCGTGAGATGCTGCTCCGCTGGGCGGAGGCCTCGCTCATCCCGAGATCGACGAAAAGGGGCGCGAAGCCGATCAGGGCCAGCATCATGGCCACCAACCCGAAATCGTGCGGTCCGAGCAGTCGCGCCAGCACGATCGTCGAGGCCAATTGAACGAAGATATTCAGTCCACGCGCAGCAATGAACGCCACCCCGCTGTGCAGCGACCTGCGGCCAAGGCCAGAATATGGCTTGTTGTCCGCAAAATACTGATCGGTACGTTCGTTCCGATGCACGCGTCGTTCCTGCTCAATTCGCCGGATTCTGGCTTTGAGGTACCCGCTCAAGCCAGATTTCTCGCCAATAGGGATAGATGGCGCGCGGGCAGAAGCGGCGGCAGATCGCATAGCGCGCCTCACACACGACATCCTTCAGGATGATCGCGTCCGTCTTGAAACGGACCATCTTGCACGAACCTTCGTCGATGATCTGCTTTTGACGCCTCTCGACCTCGTACTCGCGTTCCGTGAACGGCACCATCTCCGGATCAAAATACAGGCCGCGGTTGCGGTAATTGCAGTCCAGTGTCTCGAGGATGTCCTTGTACGGCTTGACGCGCACGACGTCGCCCACCTGCAGATCAAGCCGGGACTGCGGGGCCTTGCTACCCTCTGGCACACCGAAGGGCCTGATCGGATAAGGCACGCCACCTCTCATGCGCTGGAACGTGTCGTAGATCCAGCGCATCGCGGTGCCGATGCCCAGCCCCGCTTCGGTGACCGTACGCCAGACCGAGAACGTCAACCCGGCGACGAGGTCCTGCAACCGAACGTTAGCCGAAGTGTAGTCCTCGACATACTGACGCGGATCCCACCACTTCAGGGGTTGCGTGGCGAATTTGACCTGTGTGTTCTGGCAAACGTAGGTCGGCTCGGTTTCGCCCACCTTCGGCGGATGCTTGATCGTGCTCCACAGCGTATCCTCGCTGCAGCCGCCTGACCTGAACGGCTTGTCAGCGCCATCTGGCGACGGCGTTTTCTCGCCCGCCGGCTTCAACCAGGCGTCCTTCCAGAATATCAGACAGGCCGCCTCACAGCCGTCATGAGCCGCGCCGTTGCAGCGAATGTTCTCGAGATGGACCGTGTTCAGCATCTTGCGCCCGCCGATACCGAGCGCGGGATCGCAGGTCTTGTGCGCTCGCTTGCCGACGCGAAGCCTCTTGCCGCAATACTTCAGCATCTCGGGCATGAAGGGCATTTCCTCCAGGCGGCCGTTGGCATCCAGCGTCGCGAGGATCTCCTCCTTGCTTCTGACCTCCACCAGGTCACCAGCGCGAAAGATGCTTGAAAATAGCGTGCTCATATCGTGCGCCTTGAGATACACCCTGCAATCAGAAATTCACCGGCTGCGTGACATCCGCGCAACCATCGTCAGATCAGTGTCAACTTTCGTCCAAAAAATGCCTCGGCGAAGCGTTCCGTAGCCCTGCACTCCATGCCCCGAATCCGTGCGAGGCCGCGAAAGGTGTCCGCATCGAACCACTGCTTGGATCGCTGCGTCCCGAAATGCTTGAGCAGGAGTTCAATCTTACGATCGAGCGCCGCCGCCGACACCGGCATGTAAACGTTGGGTTGACCGAAGTCCCCATCCCACTTCGGGATCTCATATTCCAGAATCTGATGATCACGAAACGTGTTCCAGGTCAGGCGGCAGACCTGGCGATGGTCCTGATGAGCATCATCCCTGCGATGCGTCAGAATGACGTCGGGCTCGGCCCGCCGCTTCAGCGATTCAAACCATTCCTTGATGGCTTCTCCCCTTTCCGGGAAAAATCCGTCGGGAAATGACAGCACCTCGACATTCGCGGATGCCGCCTCGCACAAGAAGTCAGCTGCCGACGCTCTCGCCTCAGCCTCCCGTATGGCGCCACCGCTTAGAACGCACCAATGCACGTCCAGCTTGATACCCCGCTCGATCAGATCCAGCAGCGTCGCTCCCGCGCCGATTTCGATATCATCCGAATGGGCGCCAAGGCACAGGATCGACAGACGGTCTCCGGGCCTGGCAAGCTGCAATGCTCTCATTCCGGTTATGCCGCGCTGGCGACCGACGAGTGATTCAGCCGCCACGGCGTGTCGCCGCGCTCCACCATGTCCTCCAACACTTGTCTATCGCGCAGGGTATCCATGGCGCGCCAAAAACCCTCATAGCGATAGGCCATGAGATGACCGCCCTCGATCAAACGGTTGAACGGTTCCTGGACGAGTTCTTCTCCCTCCTTGATGTAGTCGAAGATTTCGTTGCGGAAGATGAAGTAGCCGCCGTTGATCCAGATCTCGGACTCCTGGCTGGAGCGAATCCGCTGCACCGACCCCTCGGCGTCAAACTCGGCAAGGTGGAAGCTGATCGGTGGATGGATCGCCACGAAGCAGCCGATCTTTCCGCTTTCCTTGAACTTCTGGATCATGTCCGGCAGCGGCGCATCGGTCAGCCCGTCGCTGTAGTTCGCAAGGAAAATCTCCTCGTCCTGGACGAGATGGCGGACGGCCAGCAAGCGCTGCCCGATGTTGCGCCATGTCCCCGTATCCACCAGCGAAACCCGCCAGTCCGGCTGATGTTCGCCGATCAACTCGACCTTTTTGCCGTACTCTGAAATCACGCAGTCGCTGTTCGCAGTCGCGCGATAATTCAGGAAGTAATCCTTGATCACGTTCGCCTTGTAGCCAAGGCACAAGATGAAATCATTGTGATTGTACTGGCTGTAGTACTGCATCACATGCCAGAGGATCGGCTGATGGCCGATCGGGACCATCGGCTTTGGTATACTCTCCGAATACTCGCGGATCCGCGTACCGAGACCGCCGCAAAAAAGGACAACCTTCATGGCGCAACCTCACGCGGATCAATGATTTCGACGTTAGGAATCGGAACGATGAACTTGCAGCCCCAGTCCGCGACATGCCGCATTTGCGCGACGATTTCCCTCTTCAAATTCCAGGGCAGGATGAACAGGTAGTCGGGACGAGCCTCGTCAATGGCTTCGACTGGGAGGATCGGAATGTGCATTCCCGGCGTATAGCGGCCGTGCTTGTAGGGGTTGCGGTCCACGGTGAAGTCGAGAAAGTCGGTTCCGATGCCGCAGTAGTTAAGCAGCGTGTTGCCCTTGCCGGGAGCGCCATAGCCGCAGATCCGCGCCCCCTTGTTCTTGCTCTCAATCAAGAACGACAGCAATTCGCGCTTGGTGCGATGAACACGCGATGTAAATTGCTCGTACTGACCTATGTCTTCCAGGCCGATCCGACGCTCATGGGCCAGCAGCGCGGTCACCGCGGCCGAGACGGCGTGGATCGCGTCGGCGCGGCAGAGATAGACGCGAAGCGAGCCGCCATGCGTTGGGATCTGCTCGACATCGAAAACCTTCAGATCATGCCGCCGCGCCAGACGGTCGATCGTGACCAACGAGAAATAGGAGAAATGCTCGTGGTAGATGGTATCGAACTGATTTTCGTCGATGAGCCGCTCAAGATGCGGGAATTCGAGCGTAATCACGCCTTGCGGCGCGAGCAGGCACGCCATTCCGGCGGTGAAATCGTTTAGATCCGGAACCTGTGCCAGCACGTTGTTGCCGATAATCAGATCGGCCCGCTTGCCATCCGACACCAGCTTCCGCGCAAGCTCCAGGCCGAAGAACTCGACCATTGTCGGGACGTTTTTCTGCCTAGCTACTTCGGCCACGTTGGCCGCCGGCTCGATTCCCGTGACCGGCACTCCGAGCGGCAGGAAGTGCTGCAACAGGTAGCCGTCGTTGCTCGCGATCTCGTAGACGCGGCTCTCGGCACCAAGGCTCAGCCTGGCCTTGATCATCTCACAGTAGCGCCGCGCATGTTCCACCCACGACGTCGAGTAAGACGAGAAGTAGGCATACTCGGTGAAGATATGCTCCGGTTTGACGTATTCCTGGAGTTGCACCAGGAAGCAGACCCCGCAAACCACGGTGTGCAGCGGATAGTACGGCTCCATGGCGTCGGTCTGGTCGGCTGTGAGAAAACTTTCGCAGAGGGGCGACATTCCCAGGTCGACAAACGTCGATTTCAACGTCGCACCGCACAGACGGCAGTTACCGTGAGAGGATTTCGACCGAATCGATTTGAATCTCGAGTGAGCGTTCATTGGGCCGTACCATGAATATAGGATTGCCGAATATGAGATTGCCGGCGCTTAAATCGGGCTCGATAGATTGAATTTTATCGTATGAAAGCGAACAATATGAAGCGATATCGAACAACAAGGTAAACCACGCAGTTGCTGAAAATTTTAGTAAAATTGTATAGAACTTGTCGTCGACAATTGGCCTCTCGGTCGGGAGTGGATACGTCCCATGCGCTTTGAAGCAACAGGACTTGACGGAGCGTGGCTCGTCAAAATCGAGCCTGCACACGATGAGCGCGGCTTTTTTGCGCGCACGTTCTGCGAAGACGAGTTTCGCGCATACGGGCTCGTGACCAGATTTCCCCAGCACAGCATCTCGAGCTCCTCGCGCAAGGCGACATTGCGCGGAATGCACTTTCAGAATGAGCCGCACGCCGAGGTTAAGCTCGTGCGCTGCTTGAACGGATCGATTTGGGACGTCATCATCGATCTGCGTGCGAACTCGCCTACCTTTCGTCAATGGCGCGGCTTCGAGCTTTCAGCGGAGAACGGTTCGCAGCTCTACATCCCCAAGGGGTTCGCGCACGGCTTTCAAACCTTGAGCGACAACGTTCAGGTCAATTACCTGATTTCGGAGTTCTACGAGCCTTCGGCTGCTAACGGCCTCCGATACGACGACCCGATGTTCGGCATCAGCTGGCCGCTGGCCGTAAGCACGATCTCCGATAAGGACCTGAACTGGCCGCTTCGAGGTGCGTGAGCGCCTACCGAACAGGCGCGAGGAGCCCGTGGCGCTCGAGCACCTTTGCTGTCTTCAGAATGACCGGGAACGGCAGGTCGGCACGCCTGGCGATATCAAGCAGAGAATGATGTCCGTCGGACAGATTTAGAATCCACAGCATCGCCATGTTGGCTGCAGCGGCGTCCTTGTCGCCGCCGATCGCACCATAGAGTCCGCGTCTGCCCAGCTGCGGTTCGCCTTTCGGCGACGTGTTGTAGTAGCTGCGGTTGCCTTCGAGCAGGTCGATGACTTCGGAAATGATGCGGAAGGATTCCCCGAGGTGCTCCGGCCGAATGAAGCTCAGGTCGTCGGCCGAGGTATGATACTGAGGGATGGCACCGAAACGGCTGCGCTGAAACAATCCCACCGGCAGGTTGAACCCGGGCGAGCAGTATTGCCGCTCATCATAGCCGTAGGGCGAAAACGCCAAAATCGTCGGCGTCAGTTTGGAATGCTGCAGCGTGTGTAACATTGCACGGTCGATTTCGGCATCGCCCTGCCTGCTCTTCTTGTATGTCGGACCGGCGCCGTCTCCGACCATTGATACCACGAGGCCGTGCTTGATATGAGACACACGATGCTCATTGCGGGCGAGCCAGGTGATCGCGCCAATCGTTCCCGGCGCAAAGAGAAACCGATAGCTGTATCGCGTTCGCATCTGGGAGATGCGGCTTGCGAGCTCCGCAAGCAGGGCCAGACCGGAACAATTGTCATTGGCAAGCGAGGGATGGCAAACATGCGCCGACAGAAGCACCTCGTCGTCTGACTCTCCCCGGTGAAAATACTCACCATAGGTCAAATGCCCGTCGGCGAGGGTCGAGTCGATCACGACCTCGTAGCTATCGTCCCGCAGTTGCTCCAGCTGTCGGTGGGCCATGCAGAAAGCCCAGTTTTCCTGGTAGTAAGACGTTCGGTAGGGGACCAGGTCCGGCTGATCGGGCAATGTGAAGATGTGGGACTTAAGCTCGTCCAACAACATGGTGCGGCGCACCGGCACGCTGTAGCTCATGACGTGCAGGTTCGATTCGTTGAAATCTACGACCTTCCGGCCCCGCGGGTCCTTGATGTACGCGTCCCGGATGTTCCACTCACGTGGCACGACCCAGTCGAGAACGGGTGTACCGGTCGGCACCTCGTGGACATCAAGGGAGATGTGCGCACCGATCTCCCGAAGGGTCTGCCGCACACCGTTACCGGTAATGCTGCGGCAGATCGGGTAGATCTTTTGGGCAAGCGCAAAGATCTTTGCGCCTGAACTCGTGCCATCGTCTGCCGCCGACACGCCGTCCTCCTGGTGTGTCAAATCGATCGGCGCGTGTATTAGTTCGCGGCGAGAGCCGATTGCCCGACGCTCTGCCTCGACTTTACATGGCGGAGATCCGCATCGAGCACGCCGTCCGCCAGCAACTTGTTGACGTGGCTGATGCGCTGATACCGGGGACCTTCGAACTCTTCGAGCGTGATGCCCGAGACCCGGTAGGCCTTATAGAGCTGCTCCGCGCCCATCTTCGCATCCCATTGCGGCTTGAACTCCGGCAGCCTGGTTCGAATCTTTTCGAAGCTCACGCGATAGGACCGCGTGTCGGGACCGGCGCCATCGGCAAATTCGATCTGACAACCGGGGACAACATCGGCGACGATCTTCGCGAGATCGCGGATCTGGTAGTTGTGCGCCGTCTGGCCGACGTTGAAAGCTTCATTGAACACCGCCGCCTCGGGAGCCTCCATCGCCGCGATAAAGGCGCGGGAGATGTCCTCGATGTGAACGATGGGCCGCCAGGGCGTGCCGTCCGACTTCAAGAGGATCTTCCGCGTTGTCACCGCCCAGGCAACGAGATTGTTCAGCACGACATCGAATCGGAGCCGGGGAGATACGCCGTAAGCCGTTGCGGGTCGCAGGTAGACCGGGCAAAATCCGTCACCGGCGAGGCTGGCAATATCGCGCTCCGACTGCACCTTGGATTCGCCATAAGCAGTCACCGGGTTGAGGGCTCCGGTTTCGTCGATCATCCCGTCGCCCGCCTTGCCGTAGTTGCTGCAGGAGGACGCAAACACGAACCGTCGCACACCGGCTTGCTTGGCCAGCTGCGCGAGGCGCACGCTGGCTACATGATTGATCTGGTCGGTAAGGCCAGGTCTCAGATTGCCGAGCGGATCGTTAGACAGCGCGGCAAGATGCAGGACCGCATCAAAAGCCTTCAGGTCCGCAAGTTCGATGTCTCGCGTGTCCTTGCAAAGGGCCGGCACATCCACGATCGACCCGCCCTCTGCAAATGTGCAGCGAGAGTACAGATCGCTGTCGAGGCCCACGACTTCGTGCCCGGCACGCCGTAGCATCGGGGTGAGCACTGTTCCGATGTAGCCGAGATGTCCGCTCACGAGAACGCGCATCTAAACGCCTCCAAATTTATTCTGTTTCTATCTCGCCTACTTATTTCAAAATCGCCCGCTGATGCACGTGTTTGTAAAACCTTAGTTAATGGCGCGCCTGAAATTGCGGGAACGATCCGCTCAGGACGACGGAAAATGGTTGAGCCGTACCCCATGATCGTTGACGTCGCCGGTAGCGGCGCCAGGCGAGAGACGCCGCAGCAGCGCTTGGGGAACTCTGCGTAGTTGCCGGTGAAGCCGGTAACGTGTGGTGGAGCGGCTGACGTCGAAGCGATTGGCCAGTTCTCCGCCGAACGCCACAACGAATTTGTATCGCGCCTCGTTTTCGATTCCGCCATCGAAATCGAAATGAAGGCCCCGCTCGTGCGCCAGCTCGATGCCACTCCAGAGGAGCAGACTTACTGCGCCTGGATGCGCAATGCTCCTGTCCCGCGATGACAGGAAATAGTGCACGAACTTGTGGTCCCAGACGAAGAAGACCTGGGCGTGGACGTTGTTGTTCGAGTCCACCGCCGCGAGGATCTTGCATTGCTGTCGCTCGTTCGCGGCGGCATAGACAGCTTCCAATCGCGAGAGGTCGAAATACGACTTCGCGCCCTCCAGGTTGGCCTGGTAATACTTCACGAAGTATTTTGGGGACGTGACTTCGCGAATGGCGAGCCGTTCCCGCGCGCGTCGTATCACGTTCTTCGTCTTGTCGCGCAATCCCGACCAGAGCTCGTCTCGGGGGATCGTGCATTTCAGCATGAAAGTCGGATGCGCGCGCACCTCGTAGCCGCACGCGAGGAACGCGGCCACATCGCTGAACCCGGTATCGAGCGTCATCTCGACGTGATCGAAATCCGCGACCTGCTTGAGCAGGTCAGTGATGACCGCATGCGCCAACCGCATGCGCGCTTCCGTCTTGCCGGACTGCAGCGTGACCGTCGGCCCGAGAAAACGCGTGATCTGAGGCATCTCACAAATGTTCATCCCGCTTTCAGTACGCGTGACGAACCGCAGAGAACCCACGACGCGCCCGCCACGCGAACAAGTGACTTCGCGCCAGCCACCGGGAGCCAGCGCATCCAGCCACCAATCCTCGTGAAAGACCGATTTGCGCATCAAATTCCTCTTCCGGAGACTAACCGGATAGCGAATCGGCAATCTGATTAAACCAAAACGTGCAGAAATGCCCAAGGTCCGCGCGGATCAGAAGGCCTTAGCTTCTATTGTAGTTAATTAACGACGTCTGCAGCATTTAAATCGGGCGCTCGCCTAGTTAGCCTCCGAGCTCGGCGTCGGTCAGGTGACGCATTGACGCAATACCGCGCCTGTTCAAAACATATTTAATCATTGCCCGCGAGGCGTATGCTCACTGCGAACTTTTGCGTGCCGATCCATCCAAATTCGGTTGCACGAACGGCGTGCCGGCGTCATAGCGCGCTTTGGCCGGAAGCACATGAAGCTTCGTTATCCCGACCGGGTCCACCCAAGGCCACTCGTATCCGCGCCCGGCATCGAAGAACGGGGGGCGGCTTGTGAGGTACATGGAAGCAGGCAAGGCCTGATCCTCGCTTCCGGAATCCCAGTGCGTTTTGTTGGTGAGGTAATCAAAATTGCCATATCGAATCGTGGACGTCGCAACCTTTGCGTCCGTCGGATATGGCTTCACGGCGTCCCAGCCGAGCATCCAGACGCCGGGCTTTGCGTCGGTAAAACAAGTTTCATACGACCAGCCGTCCATCTGACCGGGAACCCCGAGCACGTTTCCTATGAAAGACATCCAGTAGGAATACGCCATCAGACCGGCGGCGCGACGCGGCCCATTGCGGAGCTGCGACACGTCATCGATCGTCCCGCCAGCCTGATTGTCGAACGCTGCCCGGACGCCGCGCAGATAGTTGCGGAAAAACGTGTGATAGATGCTGTTGCCGTGAGTGTCGTCGCTGTCGGCGTTCTGAGCATAGTTGCCCTCGAACAAGACGTGATGGGCGCCCACCATGTGGCTGGCGTTGAGCCCGGTCTCGATCCAGGCTCCATTGGTATTGATGTAGCCCATGTCCATGTAGTTGTAACCGACCACCGAACCAGCCCCGGCGGAACGCGCCACCACCAGCTTGTTGGCCCTCACGGCAATTCCATTCTCGATCAGAGCTTCCGACGATCCGGCGGAAAGGCTAATGGCATATCCGCCTCCGCCGGGTTGAGCCCAGGCCGCGTCGTGCACGTAGAACTCGCGCAGTTCGACCCGGAAGGAGCTGTGAATTGCAAAGCCTTCGCCGTGCCAAACCGAATTGTCGACATTCTTCGCCCACGAAGAAGCAGCCCAATTGAAGCGAAGATTGCCCGCGTCGCCCCCCTTGAGCGCCAGATCTTCGATGCCCGCGTGCTTCACATGCGGCTGCGCGAACCGTGACAGTTGAGCTGCGTTTGCCTTCCGATAGCTGATGTGAATTGGGGTCGTGAAGGTGATCCTGGAACCGGAGACGGTGCTGATCTCCTTGATCTCGGCGACGGGCCGATCAGGTCTTCCGAACCACGATCCGGCGCTTTGCGGCGTCGATGGAAACCCATCGGGTGCAAAGTCGTCGACAAACTGAATTGCAGGTTTGTGCTTTTGCCAGACAACCCTGAAATCTTCCGACGCCCAGATCTGCCCTCGCCCCTGCGGGTCGACACGCCAATCAGCGGCCGACGCCTCGTCGAGCAGTACGATCTGTCCAGGCACAAAGCCCGCAGCGTCGTCGACCTCGACCGTTCTTTCGCCCTTTATTGCATCATTCCGAAGGTTCGCCGACCGCACGGCATTGACCGTATCGCTCGTGCTGGAGAAAAGCGACGGTCCCACCACGACCAGCGGAGACGGCCGGGCACCGACCGCGTCATTGAAAGGTTTCGCGCCATCCTGCTTTTCTAGCATCGTCCGGCCCGGACCGGAGCCGCGCAGGGTAATTGCCTTGTTGAGCAGCAGGAAATTGCCGCCATTGATCAGAAACCGTCCCGCGGACAGTTGCACGACCTGCCCTACCGGACATGCGTTGATTGCGCCCTGGATTACCGCAGCGTCATCGAGTGTGCCGCCACGAGGCGACAGCGTCGCGCAGATGGTTTTTCGAGAGGGTATACCACCCTCGGCCATCAGGCCGGGTTGCCAGGTGGTCGCGCGATCTGAAGGCAGTATTTCCATCGAATCGAGAGCAAATGCGGACGAATGGCTTGAGCATGCAACGAAGATCATCGTTGCAGCCAAGCGCTGCCAAGGCCGTCGCAGGGCCGTTCGCAGCGTCCGGTGACCAGGGTTGCGCCGCGTCGCGATGACCTTCCGGTTGAACATGCATCCTCTGACTTGCAGCGCCGAACCGACCGGCTTCGCGCCTGCTAGCGTGACCTCACGACGTTGACGGCAGTGGACGGCGGCCTGAACCGCGATCCGTGGGTGCGCCGCATTGCTGGACGCCTGGCTATCCGCAAGCTGGCCGCGGGACGCGCCTGCCCCCAATATCTGGCAGCTTCAACCGCGGCTATAACGAACACGACCCACAGCATTTCGAAGCCGCGCATCCATGTGCTCTCGAGACCGTTGGTAATGGCAACGTAGAGAACGATCGACAGCAGGATCCATGCCCGCGAAAGATCAAAACGCGCCAGGCGACCAATGCCGTGTATCGTCGCAAGGATGAACGCGACAAGCAGGAAAAATCCCGCATAGCCAAGTTCGAGCAACGTGTCTTCATACCCATTGTGGGCGTTGGGCATCTCCTTGACCCAGCCCGGCGCTTCCACGATGCTCGGCGCGTCGGGTCCAACCAGCCAGAACGACTGATAACCCCAGCCCAGCAGCGGCTTCTTTGCGATTTGCATATTTGCAAAATCCCAAATGATGGTACGGCCTGTGAAAGTCGAATCGCCGTACAGCATGTACGATACGCGATTCATGCTGAAGCCGGTGACGAACGAAAAAACCATCCAGCAAATCGGTATCGATACGACAATCACCCACACCGGAACGCGGATAGCCCTGGAAAGCTTGAGCAAGGCCCAGGCGAACGCAGGGACAAGCACCGCAAGAGCAAGCGCCGTCTTTGAATTGCTCAGCAGCAGCAGCGCAACAGACATCAGCGCGGTAACGATGCCGAGAATCCGTCGCCGTCCGGGATGAAGCAGTTCATGGAGCGCAAGCAGGAATGCAACGGCAGCGCATTCGCCTAGATAGTTCTTGCCCGAGAAATAGCCGGGGTAGCCCCACGTGGCGAACTTCACGTCGATCGGCGGCCTGCCCATGACGAACAGCATGTTGAGCACGGCAGCGATAAAGAAGCACCAGAACAAGCCGCGCAGCAGGTCGGTCGATCGAGTTGCAACGATCGCCGGGAGCGCGATCGAGGCAATGATCATGGCCTGCTGCGCAAACCTGATCCCCGAAGCCTCCGGCTTGAATGCCCAGGCAACGCTCGCCCCCGCCAGCGCAAGATAGGCAAACAGTATGATCAGGATCGGCGGAAAGCGGAGTCGCGACCGATTGCGCAGCGCAACGACGAGCGCGACTGCGGACAGGATCGGCCAAAAGATTTTGCTCTCTGGTCGAGCTTCCAAAAGACAAGCCGAGTCCGTCGGACTACAGGTCACGAGGATCAGGGGAAAAGCAATCGTGGCGTAGACACAAGCCAGCAGCGGGATGATTGCGTATCTATCGATTACCCGATCGGACGGGGCCGCCAAGCCTGGTCGCTGAGAACGCAATACGGCTTCGTGCATGCTCGGTGCCCGTCAACTCCAGTCGCCAAGGCAGCACGCTGATCGTTACTCGCCCGCCTTGCCCGATCGTGGGGCCACGCAGCGATACGATCAGCCTCTCAATGGCGCTGGCGCCAACACGTACTCAGACACGGCTCCGAACACCAACGATAAGTCAATCTTTCCTGAATTTTTATAGTGAACGCTTCGTTAACGCTTGTCCCCTAGCGTGGCGCACAGGGCGGGCTGTTTCGCCTGGTCGATTGATATTCCGGGAAATTCTGGATGCCGCGTAAGCACATGTTTACTCGCGCAAATTTCTTCCGAGCCTGTGTCCGGCGGTGCGGCGGTCGATGCCGGACGGCGACGACCGCAAGCGGCGCGCAAGCAAGCGCGAAGAAGAGACCGGCGTTTACCAAGACTCCGTTCGATAATCTTCGTTAACCAGGGTCCAATGTTGTGCCGAGAAGTGCAGGCAAGAGTAGTCAACGAACGCTGCGCCTGACCACTTGCGAAGTGACGCCGGCGCATTCGGCTGGCAATTCCTCGCGTCTCAGTGGTAGCCGCCTATTGGGCGCCCTGGCCATCACAGCGACAATCGCGCTCGCTGGCTGCTCGACCATGCCGACCTCGGGACCGGCAAGCTCCTATGTCCGCGCGGGGCAGACCGACCCTGAAAGCGTGCACTATGCTCTGGTGCGCCTGACGGCTGACACCGAGAGGGTCCTGGTGCGCAACTCCAGGCGGATCGACCGTGTTTTCACGGATCGCCGCGGCCCTCCCGAGATTCGTTTTGGCATCGGCGACACGGTCAGCGTGACGCTGTTTGAATCGATGGCCGGTGGCCTGTTTACTCCGACCGAAGCCGGCACACGTCAGGGAAATTACGTCACGTTGCCCAATCAGGCCGTGAACTACAAAGGCAACATCACGGTTCCGTATGGTGGCTCGATCCGCGCTGCGGGCCGGACGCCGGAGGAAGTCCAGAATGCGATCGTGAAGTCCCTGCAGGACCGTGCGATCGAACCACAGGCAGTGGTTGCGCTGGTGGATCAGAAGGCAACGTCCATCAGCGTATTGGGCGAGGTCGGAACGCCTGCACGCTTGCCCGCAAGCGCCAGCGGCGAGCGGCTGCTCGACATCATCACACGCGCGGGCGGCCCCAAGAATCCCGGCTTCGATACCTGGGTGACCCTCGAACGCGACGGCCGGCAGGGTACCGCACCGTTCGGATCGCTGCTCAGCCAACCGGCAAACAACATCTTCGTTCGCCCCCAAGATACGGTCTACGTATTCACGCAGCCGCAAACCTTCCTCGCGATGGGCGCTTCCGGGCAACAGGGGCAGTTCTCGTTTGGAGCCTGGCGCCTGACACTGGCCGAGGCCATGGCGAAAGCGGGCGGCCTCAAGGATGATCACGCCGACCCTGGGTCCGTGTTTATTTACCGCGGGGAGCCACGCGAAGTTGCCAAGCAGCTCGGCGTCGACTGCACTCGCTATAGCGGACCCCTTGTCCCCGTTATCTATATTCTCGATTTGAGAGATCCCGGCGGCTACTTCATCGCGACAGAATTCGAGATGCGGAATAAAGATGTCATCTTCGCGTCCAACGCAAATTCTGTCGAAGCGACAAAGTTCATGACTTACCTGCGGATGATCATCGGCACAGTGAGCGATCCAATCGTCGCCGGGATCGATGCCTACACGCTGAAGGGACTCGCCAACGGCAGCATCTCTGGCGCGACAACCATCGTTACGTCGTCCCGATGACGACAATTGGCCTGGCGGAATCGGCTCGCGCGGCAGGTATGCTGCCGGCAACCGAATCCGCCGAGGCAACAGTCCGCGACCGGTGGCCCCGCCTTCACGGACACATTCCTGCGCTCGACGGCGTGCGGGGACTTGCCATCGCAATGGTGATGCTGCTGCACTTCGTCGGCAATACGTTGCCGACCAACGCTGTCGAGAAGATCGTCGTCGGAATCACCAACTACGGCTCCTATGGCGTCGAGTTGTTCTTCGTCCTGTCCGGCTTTCTCATCACCGGAATCCTCTATGATTCACGGGAGGAGCCGAACTTCTTCCGCAATTTCTATATACGGCGAGTGCTGCGCATTTTTCCGCTCTATTATGGCGTGCTCGCAATTGTCTTCTTCGTCGCTCCGCTTGTGAGCCCGCTGCGTGGTCCGACCCTCGACTATCTGATAGACCGTCAGGCTTGGGCCTGGCTGTACGGAGTCAACGTCTACATCGCATGGAACGGTGACTGGTCATTCTCATATCTGGAGCATCTCTGGTCGCTTTGCATCGAAGAACATTTCTATTTCTTCTGGCCGCTCGTCGTATATCTGGTCGCGAAGCAACCGAGAAAGTTGATTGCGGTCAGCCTCGGCCTATCGGTCGCTGCGATGCTCGCTCGCCTGGGCGGCTCCTTGGCCGGACTTAGCTGGTGGACAACCTACGTGTTGACACCGTTTCGCCTGGACGGTCTGGCCCTTGGCGCCTTCCTCGCCGTGGTGGTCCGACAACCGGGCGGATTTCAGCGACTTGTTGGCGCCCTTCCATACGTTGCGACCACTGCATTTGGCTTGCTGTCCCTGACTTTCATCTGGACGCGCCTAGTGACCGACCAAGGTAACGCTTTCGTCCTTCCGGTTCGGTCTTCCATCATCACCGTGCTGTTGGCTTGTCTCCTCATCTGCGCGCTTGTTGCGCCAAAGCGTTCCTTGGTATCGCGCCTTTTCTGCAGCCGACCGCTGATGTTTCTCGGGACCTATAGCTACGGCCTGTACGTCTACCATCACTTTATATCGTACTATCTCGTGACTCACCGAACCGAACTGGCACTCGGCGAATGGCTCGGCTCTCACAGCGCAGCCGTGGCAATACAGGCGACAGCGGGAGCACTCGTCTCGCTGCTGATCGCTTATCTGAGCTATGAATTCGTCGAAAAGCGTTTCCTGGACCTGAAGCGGTTCTTCAACGCTCGGCGCGCCGTTGCTGCTGGCGAAGCGTTGGCGCCTTCCCATCCGTACCGCAACTGATGGCGAGCCTCGTACGGTAAAAGCCCTCGAGAGCGCGAGCTGCTGAACTCCAGGCATACTTGCTTTCGGCCAAATGCCTCGCGGAACGTCCGAGATCCGCAGCGCGATCAGCATAGCCCAGTAAGCCGCTGACACGGGCGGCAAAGCTCTCGACATCGTCCGCGATCATGATGTCACGATCCGGCACGGCCTCGATCCCCTCGGCGCCCAGGGTTGTCGAGACGATTGCCTTGCCCATCGCCATAGCCTCGACAATCTTGAGCCGTGTCCCGCCTCCCAATCGCAGAGGGACGACGACGACCGCCGCCTCGGCAAGATGCGGCCTCAGATCCGGCACGAAGCCGGTGAACTCGATTCGCGGACCCGCCAGCGCCAACAAGGCGGAGGGCGGCGACCCGCCAATGATCTTGCAACGCGCATCCGGATGGCTGGCCGCGATGCGCGGCCATATATCATTGATGAAGTGGATGACACCGTCGACATTCGGTGCATATGACAAAAGGCCAAAGAACACGACAGTGCGCCCGTCGGGCTTCGGATCGTCGGCACGCGGGCGATAGAACTCGATATCCGCGGCATTGGGAATGACAGTAGTCCTGGCTTCCGGCACTTCTTCAAGCAGCCGTCGTTCGTCAGCAGCGCTGCACAGATAGACGCCATCCGCGTCACGATAGGTCCCGAGCTCCTCCTTCCGAAGCTTGCGCCAATTGACTTCGGAATAAAGGCGACGAAACAAGCTGTCGCCGCTTTGGGCGTACTGTCGGGCAAGGTCGTAGTCGATATTGTGAGAATCCACGACCAATACCGGAAGCTTCTCTCCTGCCGGCGCCTTGCGCAGTTCGTAGTGACCAAGGAACGTGAACTCGAGATTAACCACGTCGAAGCGCGTCGACCCAAGCAAGTCATCCAGCGTCTGACGCACGACGTCTGCCGTGATTCGCAAACGCTCGAAGCTGAGGGGCGATACCAGGGAGCGGAGTTGAAGCAGGCGCTTCGGCATCCCATCGCGACCGAACGGGTTACGCACGAGTACCACCTTGCGGCAGTAGGCCTGCATGGCAGTTCGGCATTCCTCGATGTCGTGCTCGTCATCCACGAGCATGACTGCCGTCAGGTCATGGCGCTGAGCCAATTCCGTCATCAAACCGTGCATACGTGCCTGCGCGCCGATCCGCGGCGGGCTCGCAGGCATTTGTGACACGAAGAGAATATTTAGGCGGTCTGAGTGCATCGATCCAAACCTGCCTGCCGACGTCGACAGGTACTGAGATGCTCGCTGAGGCCCACATTCACATAGCTCGGCTTACTCAATGCTTAAGCCGAAGCCTTGCGTTAATAGTTGCCTCGTTCCTCTTAACGAAACAATGATAGAAAGGCGGCGTGTCCATTTATCCGCTTGGATTTTCGACGTAAAAGCATTGCCGAAGCAGTCTTGGTAGGTTCTCCGCAACGTTACCTCGTGCGGGCCAGCTCAAGCTCAAGCCGCGAAGGCGACGATTGAATGTGCGGTATCTCGGGTATCATCGGCCGGCTTGACGAAAACAACCGGGCCGCGCTCGCTCGGATGAGCAAGGCCATGATCCATCGCGGGCCGGACGGCCATGGCTCGTGGGCTTCGACGCCGGATGCCCGCGGCTGGGGTGTCATGCTCGATCACCGCCGCCTCTCGATCCTCGATCTGTCATCCGCCGGCGCCCAACCGATGGTGGACGATACAACCGGGCACGTGATTTCGTTCAACGGCGAAATCTACAACTATGTCGCCCTGCGCAAACGCCTCGAGAGCGAAGGGCAGTCTTTTCGGTCCAGCGGCGACACCGCCGTCATGCTGCGGGCACTCGGGCTGCATGGCCTGGAGGCAGTCGGATGGCTGCGCGGCATGTTCGCATTCGCAAGCTGGGATCCGCAACAGCGACGACTTCTGCTTGCGCGCGACCAGCTCGGCATCAAGCCGCTCTATATCGCGCAGTCCAGCAATCCGAACACGACGTGGTCGCTGATATTTGCATCCGAATTGCGTGCATTGCTGGCCTCAGGCTTGCTCGGAACGCCGCGTCTTGATCCGCAGGCGGTTGCGAGCAACGTATGGAACGGGTTTGTTGTAGGCCCCTGCACCGCCGTTCAGGGTGTTGAACTTCTTGCGCCGGGTTACTACGCCGAGTTTGACGGGACAGGCCGCAAAATAAGCGAGCACGATTTCTGGCGCATTCCCGGAGAGGCGCCAAAACCGACAATGGACGAAGCGGCGCTTGCCTCGATCCTCGACGAAGGGATGAAGCTTCACCTCGCCAGTGATGTGCCGCTCGCGGTTTTCCTGTCGGGCGGCATCGATTCCTCCGCGATGGCAAATCTCGCGCAACTGACCGCTGACGCCCCGGTTCATACTTTCACGCTCGCGTTCGAGGACCAGCAGTTCAACGAAGCGCCGTTCGCAAGGCAGACCGCTGCGGCAATCGGCACTCAGCATCATGAAGTAGTGTTGTCCGAGCAGCGGTTCGTCGACAGTCTGGACGACGCCCTCGATAGTCTCGACCAGCCAACCTTCGATGGACTGAACGCCTATTTCATCTCCCGGGCCATTCGCGAAGCAGGCTTTACCGTCGCGCTGTCAGGAACCGGGGGTGACGAGCTGTTCGGCGGGTATCCGACGTACCGCGATCTTCCGATCTTGCAGCAGTGGTGTCATCGGGGCCGCGCATTTCCCAGAAAATGGCAAGCCAAGGCTGCAGCTTTGTTGACTTGGCCCCTGCGACGATCCTCGCATCCCGTGCCGCCTCAAACGCGCTGGGCGAAGCTTCCGGATATGGTCGATCGTAGCGAGGATCTTTTGGCGTTATACCAGATGGCCTACGCGCTCTTCCTGCCTGGATTTCAGGGTGAATTGCTTGCACCGGATTTCGCGGGCTCGCTCATGGAAGGCCTTCCCGACGCGATGCGCCGGCGGCTGACGGCCGAAACGGCCGGCCGCACCCCTGTTTCCGCTATTAGCGTGATGGAACAACGTCTCTTTTTGGGTGAACGCCTCCTGCGCGACAATGATGCAGCAAGCATGGCCAGCTCGCTCGAGCAGCGCGTTCCGCTGGTCGACCACGTATTGTTTGAAAGCGTCGACGCCCTGTCGGACCAAGCGCGATATCACCCCTTGGGGCGCAAAGATATGCTTCGGCGGATCGGATTGCGCGGTCTCGATCCTGCGCTCTTCGAGCGCCCAAAGACTGGCTTCGTCATGCCCTTTGACCGGTGGATTCGCCGCGGATTGAAGGACGCCATGGATCGAACCATGCGCGATCCGCAGGCGATCGCGCCTACCGGCCTGAATCCCGACGCGGTTGAGCGACTTTGGCGAGCCTTTCTGGACGGAGCGCCCGGCATGTACTGGTCGCGGGTTTGGTCCATCTACACGTTTGTCCGTTGGTGCCATCGCAACGGCGTTTACGCATGAACAGCGAGTGCCTTCACCGGCTGTATCGCCGCTCACTCTGACCATTCGTCCAATCGATAACGTCGAACTCGAGCCCTCGCTTCAACATCTCCGCCTCAAGATCGCGGGCATGCCGCTTCCATTCGGCCGTCGATCGGACTCGGAATTTGGGATCTTTGCCGCTTGCCTCGAATTCATCATCGGCCTCGAGCGCGCCGCGGATAGCTTCGTATATCATCCTCAGACTTGGATCGGTGATGGCACTGCAGGCCATTGGTTTCAGTGTCTCGATCTCGTCGAAGTTTTTGCTCATGACTATGGTCGATCCTCATCTACGCGCGCTAGCGCGCCTTCGATGACCTCGATCTCCTCGCGGAGGATATCGCTCACGATCGACGGCTTGAACCCTGGAATGGTGTGCATCTGAACATCATCCAGCAGTTGCTGACGATGGTGCCTCAGCTTTTCCAGGGCTTGGCGATCTTTCAACGAAACGTAGCCGGCAACAATCTGCTCGATGGCTTTCATCGGAAATGCGCTCTACAATAAGAATAACGTACTGCAATCTCTCGATTAAATTGGCCAAATCGCGTCCTGACAAGACCCCCGCCTTAGTGCTCGTGCGATAGCGTTAACGCTCAGTCCGTAAAAATCCGGACCTCCACGACATGATTCCGCCGCTTGTCGGGATCCGGCTGAAAGCGAGAAGTCGGCTCGATCGTCTTTGTCGAGTTACTTCCACGCAACACGATGGGGAGGATGCAGAAGAACCTGTCGCGCGACCGCTTCGCCGATATCTACTCGGCGCAGGTTCAGCAGCGAACCTGAAACGCGCTGCTGGACCCGCGCTGCGATACCCGTCGCGCGGCACCGCGGATCCTCAAAGATAGCAGCGATGCCGTGGACGGCGTTCCGTTCACCGGCTGCGAGCGATGTGTGTGACGCCGGTCAGGAGTGACGCGTAACGACGCCCGTCGGCGTGGCAAAGCCCTGGAGAGTCTTGATCCGCTTCTCGAGCCACCAGCCGAACTCGGGCGACCAATCTTCGAAACGGCTGTTGATGCCGAGATCGTGCGCCCAGTGGTGTGCGATGTTGGGATTGAACTGCGATTGCCGCCCGACGGCAATGAGGTCGGCTTGGCCTTTCTGAAGGATGGCCTCGGCCTGCTGCGCCTCGAGAATGATGCCGACGGCCATGGTGGTGACATCCGCCTCCTTGCGCACGCGCTCGGCGAAAGGAACCTGGAAGCCGAGGCTGCGCGGCACTTGCGCTGCCGTAGCCGCGCCGGAGATTCCGCCGGAGGAACAGTCGACGACGTCGACGCCGCGCGCCTTCAGCTCGCGCGCGAAGGCGACCGTATCATCCATGTTCCAGCCCTCGACGGTGCCGTCGACGGACGAGACGCGCACGAACAGCGGCATGTCCGCCGGCATTTCGCGGCGCACCGCCTCGACGATCTCGAGCGGCAGACGCATGCGCCCGGCGCGGTCGCCGCCATACTCGTCATTGCGTGTGTTGGAGACCGGCGACAGGAACGAGGCCAGCAGATAGCCGTGCGCGGTGTGAATCTCGATGGTGTCGAACCCGGCGGCAACCGCCCGCCTTGCAGCGGCTGCCCAGGTGCCGACCATGGCCTTGCACTCGGCGGTGGTCAATTGCCGTGGCGCCAGCCAGCCCTTGGCGACCGGCTCGGCGGTCGGGCCCACCGGCTGCCAGATCCTGGCGCCGGCTTTCAGATTCTCCTCGGTCAGCGGCCCCATGCCTTGCATGGCGGACTGTGCCGACGACTTGCGGCCGCCATGGCCGATCTGAATGCCGATCGCCGTCCCCTGACGCTTCATGAAGGCGACCAGCGGCTTGAAGCTCTCGGCCTGCTCGTCATTCCAGATGCCGAGATCGTTTTCGTTGGTGAGTCCGACTTCCTCCACCGCCGTCACTTCGACGAAGACGAGCCCAAATCCACCGAGCGCATAGCGACCAAGGTGTACGAGATGAAACGCTCCGCAGGTATTTCCTGGTTCGCAGCTGTAATGGACCATCGGCGGCACGACGAGGCGGTTCTTCAGCGTAAGGCCTCGAATCGTGAGTGGCTTGAACAGCATCGGCCGCCCGTCTTCTTTGCCGTTGATCATTTCACCACTCATGGAACTGTCTCCTTGCATGCTATGGCCGTCCGTTCGTGCCATGGACGGCAAGTCTTCAGGTACGTCTTGGGGGCCCCAGCGACGCGCGCGGGATGAACTCGTTGGGCACGAGCACGCGCCGCGGCTCGTGCGGACCGTCGTTTCGGATGCGATCGAGCAGCATGCCAGCCGCAATCCGGCCGACCTCCGCCTGATCCCAGCCGATGATGGCGACGGCCGGCGAGACGAGCTCGGCGAGCTCGGAATGGCCTGACGCGATCAGCGACACGTCCTCAGGTATCCGCAGGCCTCGCCCGCGCACCGCGCGCAGCACGCCAGACAGCATGTCGATGCCGCCGGAAATGATCGCGGTCGGAGGGTTGCGCTGGCCGAGCAATGCCGAGGTGATACGAAATCCAGCGCCGGGCAGGAAGCTCCCGGCGTGAACGAGCGAGGGATCGGGCTCGAGATTTCGCGCGGCAAAAGCCTCCTGATAGCCGCGAACGCGTTCGCGCGCCGGATAGAGCCCGGCGTCGCCGGTGATCAGCGCCACGCGCCGATGACCAAGATCGAGCAAATGACTGACCGCGACGCGCATCCCTTCGGCGTGATCGGCCATAACGGCATCAGTCCAATCCGGCTGATCACGATCGATCAGCACGATCGGAATATCGAGATCGCGCAGGAAGGCCTCGAACTCACCGGCGATCGGCGTGTACGGCCCCATCATCACGCCGTCGGCCTGCCGCCGCGACAGCCGGCTGAGCAGCTCTCGCTCACGCTCCTTGCGGCCTTCCGAGTTGGATATGAGCAGCGAGAAGCCGACCTCGTCCAGCACGTCGTGCGCGGCTTTGACGAAGCCCGCCAGTTGCGGAATGTTGATCTCACGCAAGATGCAGCCGATCGTGTGGGTCGACCGGATGCGCATGCTCTGCGCCACCGCGTTCGGCGTATAGCCCAGATCATCGATTGCGCGCTGGACCTTCCGGCGGATGTCGGGATGGACGGTGGCATTGGCATTGAGCACCCGCGACACCGTGCCGGTCGAAACGCCCGCTGCGGTCGCCACGTCGCGGATCGTCAATTTGCTTCCGCGACCTGCCGTTTGCTGTTCTGCCATCACCATCACCGGGGCTGAGACCTCAATCCCCTGCACAATACGCGGAAGCCAATTCGGCCGCAGGTGCTATCCACCGGCCGAAGGCAAATGATTTGTGCATTTCTCCACCGTGATCCAAACGGCCTGGCCTCCCGTCCTTGTTCCGGAACGATCAGATGGCGTCGGCTTCGACGATATTGCGGCTCATACTTCGAACGCCCACTGCTCCGCCACCAGGCTGTATCGGCCTGCCTCGCGCCGCAAATGTCCGAACCCGGGGAAATGCAGATGCATGCCGCCGACCAGCATGTCGTCAGTGACCACCATGTCGAACATCATCTGACGAGCGGCCGCGGCGGCCTCGGGGTCGGTGTCGAATTCCATTGTCACTTCCGGACGTGCAACCTGGATCTCCGGCACATGGACCGTGTCTCCCCAAACCACCATTGATTCGCGGCCGCGTGATACGACATAGGCGGTGTGGCCGGGGGTATGACCGTGGATCGGGATCGCCGTGACGCCCGGGAGCACCTCGCCCTTCCGGAATGTCTTGACGCGATCGGCAGCCATATAGGGCTTCAGCTGGGTGCGGCCGGCCTCGAAATAGCGGCGCCGGGGCCGCTCGGCCGCCTTGGCCATCGCCTCGTCGTTGAACCAGTGATTGATCTCGTTCTCATGGACGATGACTTCCGCATTGGGAAACAGCCGCGTTCCGGTTGCGGCATCTGTCAGCCCGTTCGAATGGTCGGGATGGACATGGGTCAGCAGCACCGCGTCGACCGAGGCCGGATCGATACCGGCTGCAGCGAGATTTGCCGGCAGGCGGCCGCAGGTCGGCCCCATCAGATCCGCCGATCCGCAGTCGATCAGGTAGGTCCGGTTGTCCATGCGCACGGCAAAGGCGTTGACCGAGATGCGCGGCGGCGAGGTGCGATGATCGCGCGCCAGAATGGCTTTGGTTTCCTCCTCGGGGATATTGCGAAAGATCGTGTATCCCATGTCGACGTAACCGTCGCTGAGGCCGGTGACCAGCGCGTCGCCAAGCCTGCGGTGATAGACTCCTGCGACTTGCGTTGAGGGTGAAGTGCTCATTGTGCGTCCCCTTGCCAGAATCTTGCAACGATCGCTGCATCGTCGCGCCTGTGGTGCCAGCTCCGGCCCACGCCAAGTTGGGCCTTCGACCAGAGCCTGATCTGCATCAGCGCGTAGGCCCAGGTGACGGCAAACACGTCCATCACGGGAGCACCGGCGATGCGGTGGACGCCGTGACGAACCAGGAGTTCCGCCAGCACGCCTTCCGCCGGAATGATGACGTCAGCGCCGCGCGCCACCAGGCGCTCGGCCGCGGCGGTGAAATTTGCGATGACCGGAGCCGGATCGACGTAAGCGCGCGCCAGCTGCGGCTCGTCGAGCGGCGGATCCATCGCCGCAACCTCCAGCACACGGGCGGCGAGCTTGTGCTTATCGACCGCAACCTTCGTCATCCACTGCACCGCCGGCGCATTGGAGATCAACGCCACATAGCTGCCGAGCGAGCAGCCGACCAGAAGACCACTCTCGGTCAGCGAGGCGACGGGAATATCCACCGCGGAGCGGATCTCGCGCAGAAACGGCTCGCTGAACGAACCGATCACGAAGGCATCATAACCCTGCCGCTCGGCGGTGATCGCATTGTCGATCACCCGGCTGAGAATGCGGTGATAGGCGAATGCATTGCCGAGCACCGCAGTGGCCGAAGCGCCGGCGTATGATCCGGACGGAAGCCCGTGGACGACGACCTCGGCGTCGTCGCCAAGGATTTCCGCCGCATGGGCATCGAGCGCGCGCTTGTAGACTTCGAGATGATCGAGCTCGTTGACCGACTGGTGCCAGATGCGCGGCGTCGATCCCTTCCCAAGCATTGCCGCGCTCATGCGTCGCCCCGGTCGTTGGTCAGGCGAAGCGAGCGGATCGACCCGAGGTCCTCGATATTCCAGAGCTGCTCGAACAGCGCTGCGGCCTGGCCTTGCTTGAACACCCGGGTCGCGCATTCCATGAACTTATCCTGCAGTTCATCGCGCGAGAGCGGGCGCTGCCAGCTGCCCTTGGCATGAACCACCGGCGCGTGCTCAAGCACTTCGCCCGACGTCAACAAGACGCTGACGCGGTCGGCCGGCGCGAACGGCTGGTCGCCCGGCATGATCTCGTCCGTCGTCGTGCAGCGGACCTTGGCGAAGGTAGCGCCGACATCCGGCCGCGAGACGAACTCATCGGTGAGCTCGGACAGCCCGACACGGCCGGCGATCAGCGCGGCGGTCATCGCGAATTCCATGCTGAACTTGGCCTCGAGACCGGTCTGCGGATTGGTGTTGCGCAACATAAGCCTTTGCGTGACGCCGGTGTGGACGCGAATTTCCCTCACGTCGTCGGGTTTGAGCTTGTGCGCATTCACCAGGCCAATCATCGCGTCGATCGAACGATGGGTCGCATAGCAGGTCGGATAGCGCTTCACATTGATGCCGAGATCGGCAAGCCGCCAGTTGCGGCCGATATCGATCGTGCCGTTTTCGATATCCGGCATGCCGGAGGGCGAATGGGCGCGCAGGAAGCCGGTTTGGTGCTCGAGCACGTCCAGCGATGCGGTAAATCCCTGATCGGCGAGGCGCGCGGCAAGCACGCCAGATTGGGCGGTGCGGCCGGCATGCAGCGATTTGGTCATGGTGCCGAAATTGGCGACCAGTCCGGAGGCGAGCGAGGCGGCGATCGCGATGGCATGCGCGGTCTTCGTGGAGTCGAGATTGCGCAGCCGCGCACAGGCGGCCGCGGTGGCGAGCGCGCCCATCACGGCCGTCGGGTGAAAGCCGCGCTCATGGAGGTGACCGGGCTCCAGCGCAATGACCTGCGCCCAGACTTCGTAGCCCGCGGCATAGGCGGCGAGCGCGTCGGCACCGCTGGAGTCGAGCGACCAGCCTTCGGCCAGGATGGCCGGCACCAGCACCGTGCTCGGATGTCCGGCCAGCGCCACGTCGTCATAGTCGAGCACATGCGCCGCGACGCCGTTGACGAGCGCAGCATCCGGCGCCGCGAGATTGCGGCCCGAAGGAACCTCGGGCGCGCCGTCGTTCTGCGTGGACGCGGCCACCATCGCCGACACGATCCGCACCGGCTGCTCGGCGGCGCCAGCGATCATGACGCCGACGCAGTCGATGATGCCGGTCCGCGCCGCCTCGCGGCAGCGGCCGGACAGATCGGACAGCTTGAGGCCGGCTACAAAATTGGCCGTCTGACGCGTGATATCCAGCATGGGTCGTCTCCTCAGTAGGAACGCGGAAGACCGAGCACGTGCTGCGCCACAAAGGCCAGCACCATGTTGGTCGAGATCGGGGCTGTCTGGTAAAGACGGACCTCACGCCACTTGCGCTCGACGTCGTATTCCTGCGCAAAGGCGAAGCCGCCATGGGTCTGGAATGTCGTATCGGCAGCCTTCCAGGTGGCCTCCGACGCCAGCAGCTTGGCGATGTTGGCGTCTGCTCCGCAGGGCTGCCCGGCCTGGAACAGCGCGGCGGCGCGGCGGCACATCATGTCGGCGGCTTCGAGTTCGGCGTAGGCGCGCGCCAGCGGAAACTGGATGCCTTGATTCTGGCCGATCGATCGTCCGAAGACGCGCCGCTCATTGGCATAGGCGACGCCCTTGCCGAGAAGCCAGCGTCCGTCGCCCACACATTCGGAGGCGACCAGGATTCGTTCGGCGTTCATGCCGTCGAGGATGTAGCGAAAGCCCTTGCCTTCCTCCCCGATGAGATTGGCGACCGGCACTTTCAGGTTCTCGATGAACACCTCTGTCGTATTGTGATTGACCATCGCCTTGATCGGGCGGATTTCGACGCCGTTGCCCTTGGCCTCACGCAAGTCGACGAGGAACACCGAAAGTCCGTCGGTGCGCCGCTTCACCTGATCGACCGGACTGGTGCGCGCCAGCAGCAGCATCAGGTCGGAGTGCAGCGCCCGCGACGTCCAGACCTTCTGGCCGTTGACGACATAGACGTCCCCCTGACGCTCGGCGCGGGTCTTGAGTTGGGTGGTATCGGAGCCGGTATTGGGCTCGGTTACGCCAAAGGCCTGCAGCCGCAGCCGTCCCGCCGCGATTTCCGGCAGGTAGGTCCGCTTCTGGGTCTCGTTGCCGTGACGAAGCAACGTACCCATGATGTACATCTGGGCATGCGCGGGACTGGCGCTGCAGCCGTTCGCATTGATCTCTTCGAGGATCACTGCCGCCGCACGCAGCGGCAGGCCCGAACCGCCATATTCCTCCGGGATCAGCGCGCCGAGGAATCCCGCCTCCGTCAACGCCGCGACGAATTCGGTCGGATAGGCGCTTTGATCGTCGAGCTTGCGCCAGTATTCGCCCGGAAAGCCCCTGCAGATCTGCCGCACCGTGTTGCGCAGGTCGGAGAAATCCTCGCCCAACGTGACGGTGACCTCCATGTCGGCGGTTTGGGCGGCGTCGTGATAGTTCATGTCATATCCTTTCAGGCGGCGGCGCTGGCCGACACGCGGAACGTTTTGGGCAGGCCGGCGCGGGCGATCGCGCCGGAGAACCGTTCGCCGGGCAGCCAGCTCTCGACCTCGCGTCGCAAGGCAACCAGCCGCTCGACATCGGCGCCGGTATCGAAACCGAGTTGCTCGAGCAGGAAGACGGTATCCTCGGTGTCGATGTTGCCGGTGGCGCCGGGTGCGAACGGACAGCCGCCGAGTCCGGCGAGGGATGCGTCGAAGGCGCGTACACCCGCATCCAGTGCCGCCGTCACATTGGCGAGACCGAGACCGCGCGTGTCGTGGAAGTGGCAGGCGACCGGCAGTGGACGCACCGCTGCGATCACCGCGCCCATCAGGCGGCGGACCTGACCCGGATCGCCATAGCCGACCGTATCGGCGACGATGATCTCGTCGGCGCCCATCCCAGCGAGTCGCACCGCGATCTCGACCACTCGTGCCTCCGATACCGTCCCCGAGATGGTGCAGCCGAATGCGGTCGCGATGCCCGCACCAAGTCCGATTCGTGCCCCGGGGCGCTGATCGCGCGCCGCGGCGATGCGCGCGAAGTCCTGCAGCGACTCTTCTGTGCTGCGGCGAACATTGGCCTGGTTGTGCTCCTCGCTCGCCGACAGCACGTAGTTGACGATTGGCACACCGAGCGCGAAGGCACGCTCGGCCCCCTTCAGATTCGGAACCAGAACCGAGGGCCGCAAGCCCGGCATTGTCAGCGCGCCGCCGGCCACCTCCTCCGCATCGGCAAATTGCGGGATCACCTTGGCCGGCACGAATGAGGTCACCTCGATCCCGCGGATTCCGGCCTCCACCGCGCCACGACACCAGGCCAGCTTGCGCGCGCTCGGCAGGATGGTTTTGACCATCTGAATGCCGTCGCGGGGTCCGACCTCGCGAACATGAGCTTTCTCACGCATTTCGCGCCTCCTCCTACTTGCCTTGAAAGTTGGGTTTGCGGCGCTCATTGAACGCCAGCACCCCTTCGCGCCGGTCCGCGGTCGGGACCAGACGGTTGTAGGCCTCGATCTCGAAGGCGAGGCCATCGGCGAGCGACATCTGCAAACCGCGATGGATCGCCTGCTTGGCCTGGCGCACCGAGATCGGGCCATTGGCAGCGATGCGATGGGCGATGGCGAAGGTCGCCTCCAGCAACTCCCCTGGCGGCAGCACCCGATTGACCAGCCCCCACTGCTCGGCCTCGGCAGCCGAGAACGGCTGCCCGGACAGGATCAATTCCTTGGCGCGGCGCTCGCCGACGGCGCGCGGCAGATTCTGCGTGCCGCCGCCACCCGGCATGATGCCGAGCGTCACTTCGGTCAGCGCGAAGCGCGCATTGGTCGAGGCGTAGACGAAGTCGAGCGCCGCGGCGATCTCGCAGCCGCCGCCATAGGCCGCACCATTGATCGCGCCGATCACGGGAATCGGACAGCCCAGCAGAGCGCGCAGCATGCGCTCGAAGACCAGATGCTGCGCCTGCCAGGCCTCGTCCGTCATGCCGTTGCGCTGCTTCAGATCGCCCCCGGCGCAGAACGCCTTGTCGCCGTGTCCGGTCAGGATCACCGCGCGCAACCCCTCGATGTCGGTCGAGAAGCCCTCGAACAGCTCCACCAGATCGAGGCCCATCTGGGTGTTCATCGCATTCGACGCTTCCGGCCGGTGCAAGGTCACCAGCAGGATATCGCCATCACGCCGTTCGACCTTGATGGTCTGGAAATCAGTTCGCATTGATGGCTCCCTTGCTCGCAGGCTTTCGAAGAATGGCATTGTGCTGGCCGAGCGCCGGCGCAGCGGTGCGTGCGCGCGGTCGCATACCGTCGAAGGCAAGCGGAACGCCGACAAGATCGATATCGTCGCCAGCACATCGCACCATCATGTCGAGGGCGCGGGTTTGCGGATGCTCCGCAACCTGATCGGTGGTCAGCAGCGGTGCATTGGGAACCCCGGCGCCGTCGAGAATGAAGCCAAGCGCATCGGCCGTATACTTACGCACCGCGGCCGCGATTTGGGGGATCAGTCGTTCGCGGTTGACGACCCTTGCCGCGTTGGTCGCGAAGTCAGGATCATGCGCAAGCGCCTCGAGGCTCAACGCCACGCACAGCTTGCGGAACAGATTGTCGTTGCCGGCGGCAATCATCAGCCATCCGTCGGACGCCTCGAATGCCTGATAGGGCGCGATTTCCGCGGTGCCCGATCCATAGGGCTTGCGCACCTCACCTGACGCCGCATAGCCGGCCAGCGGAACGGTCATCCACGCGAGCCCGGTCTCGTAAAGCGAGGTCGCAACGCTGCGACCCTGACCGCCCTTGTTGCGCGCCACCAACGCAGCGAGCATGCCGATCACTGCCCACATGCCGGAGCCCATGTCGACCAGCGAGACGCCGACACGCACCGGCGGCCGGCCGCCCTCGCCGGTAACGCTCATGATGCCGGTGCTGGCCTGGGCGAGCGGATCGTAGCCGGGCTTGCTGGCGAGCGGCCCCTTGGCGCCGAACGCGCCGATGTCGCACCAGATCAGCGATGGCTTCGCGGCGCTGAGCGCATCCGCGGTGAGACCAAACTTGTCCAGAATGCCGGGCCGCAGATTCTGGATGACGGCATCGGCCTCGTTCAGGATCAGCGACTTCAGCCTCTCGCAATCCTCCGCCGCGCCGAAATCGACGGTGATGCCTTCCTTGCCGCGATTGAGACTATGGAACACACTTGCCGTTCCGTTCCAGAACGGCGGCCCCCAGCCACGCGCATAATCGCCGCTCTTGGGATTTTCGACCTTGATCACACGGGCGCCGAGATCGGCCAGAATCAATCCGGCATAGGGGGCGGCCACGCTGTGTCCGAGTTCAATCACGGTGATACTAGCGAGCGGCTTGTCAACGTCCATCAAATCCTCCCGGCTGCCGCAAGGGCCGCCGACGTTCCTGTTGTCATCAATCGATTCATCATGTCGAGCGGCGTCGCTTTCACGACTTGTCCTGCGCATTGTCGGCAACCAGCACCGCGCCGTTGACGAAGCTCGCGCGGTCGGACAGCGCGAAGACGATCAAATTGGCGAGTTCCTCCGGCGTGCCCCAGCGCGTGTTGCGCATCGAGTTATTTTCCGACCAGCGCTTGCGTTCGGCTTCCGCCTCCTCTTCGCCCAGATTGCGCTTGGCGAGCTCACGCTCCCATTTTGCAAAACGTTCCGGAGTATTGACGAAACCGGGAACGACGCAGTTGACGCGAATGTTGTGCGGCCCGAATTCGTTGGCGAGAATCTTGGAGAAGCGGATTTCGGCCGACTTGGCCGGACCGGTGCATGACGACAGGAACGGCGGCATCGTCACCATGATCCCGGTTTCGCCCGACACGTTGACGATGCCGCCGCCGTTCTGCTCGATCATGATCGGGATGATGCGCTGACAGATACGGAACTGAGCGAAGAAATTGATCGCCATGCCGTATTGCAGTTCCTCGTCGGTGACTTCGAGGAACGGCTTGTAGGTGCCCGTGCCGGCATTGTTGACCAGGATGTCGACGCGGCCGAGACGGTCGCGGGCGACCGCCGGCAGCCGCTCGATCTGCTTCAGATCCGTCACATCAAGCGACAGCGTTTCGACCTTGACGCCGGTGCTCCGCTCGACGTCAGAACGACATTCGGCCAGCGCGTCCTCGCGGCGCGCGCAGACCAGAACCTTGACACCCTCCTCCGCCAGCAAGCGTACGGTCTCGAGACCAATGCCCTTGCTGCCGCCGGTGACGATCGCAGTCTTGCCTTCAAGTCCAAGTTTCATTTGATCGCATCCCTTTGAGATCGGGTCAGGCGGTCGAGCAGCCTGCGCACAGGCATCGATCCGCCACTACGTGCCGAGGCGAAAACCTCGGCCGCAAGGCTGGCGCCTTCGCCGGCCGGAATTCCGGTGCCGGCCAGGCGGCTATCGAAAACCTCGGTGGCGCGGGCTTCGTCCTGGAACACCAGAACCTTGGGCGCCTCGCGCGCGGTCCGGCGAAGACGCGCACCATTTTCCATCTCCAACTCGACGGTCGCGTCGAGATGGGTGCCGACCGCGTCCGGCTCGACGATCGTCTTTCCGACGAGTGCCATGATCTCCCGGTCCTGGCGGTGCTCGACGCCCATCTCGTAGTCGAGGCGGCCGTAGCGCAGCATGGCGGCGACCGCAAAGGCGGTGCTGGCCTGGGTCTGCACGGTCCGCGTGAACGGTCCCTTGAATGACGTTCCCGGATATTGCGTATAGGGCTCCCAGATCGTCACGGTGATCCGCTTCACCTGCGACAGATCGATGCCGTCGCGGTGAAGCATATGCGCCGCCAGCACCGCCGACATGTTGTCGCCCAGGGTTGCGAACGGCTTTGCCATGATGCCGATCATCGTCGCGACATCGGGGCCTCGCTGCCATTGTTCTGGCGTGCGATCGAGGCCGGCAAGCGAGCGCAACAATCCCTTCGGTCCTTCCAGCGCATCGGGCGCCCCCTGGACGCCGCGCGCCGCAAGCTCCGCGGCCACCAGCCCGCCCTGGGCGGCGCGCCCGTTCTGTACGCGCCATTCATCGGAGCCGCAGCGCACCGGCTCCAGCGTGCCGCCGGTCGTGCAGGCCGCGATTGCAACCGCGCTGGTGGACCTCGGTGGATCGAGCCCAAGTGCGGCTGCGGCCGCCGCCGCAGCACCGATCGTGCCGAAGGTCGGGCTGGTCCGCACGCCCCTGCCGATCAGGCCGCGGGCAACGACTTCACCCGCACCAAGCCATTTGAGCGTGGAGTAGCCGACCGTGAGAGCGGTCAATACGGTGCGCAGCGGCGCATCCAGCGTTTCACCAAGCGACACCGCGACCGGCGCAATCAGGGATCCCGGGTGCGTCCATGAATCGTGGTCGGTGTCGTCCTGAAAATGGGCGTGAACGGCAATGCCGTTAGCGAGAACCGCCTCGGACAGCGCGGCATGTTTGCCGCTCGCCCAGATGCGCGCGGTGCGCGGTCCAGGCAGCACCTCCGCGGACATCGCGCGCGCGGCCGCGGCCGTCGGCTCGTGTCGCGCCGCGAGCGCGAGCCCCAGCGAGTCCAGCAGGCAAATGGCTGCCTTCGTGGCGACATCCGGGGACAGTTCGCTCGCCGACGTCGTTGCGGCGAAGGTCCCGAGCAGCGCAGTGGCGTTCAAAGTAGCGGACATCACAAATACTCCTCGGCAAGCGCAACGTCGCGAATTTCGGCGACGGTGCCGCTCCGCCTGACCTCGCCACCGCGCATCACGTAGCCGCGTGTGGCAAGCTTGAGCGCCGGACGCGCCATCTGCTCGGTCATGAGAATGGTCGTGCCGCGCTGTTGCATATGACGGATCGCCTCGCTGATCTGCGCGATCCACACCGGCGCGAGCCCGAGGAAGGGTTCATCCAGCAGCAGCAGCTTGGGAAACGAACTCATGGCGCGCGCCAAGGCGACGATCTGCTGTTGTCCCCCCGACAATTGTCCGGCCGGCTGGCTGGCGCGCTCCTTCAGGATCGGAAAGATGCCACAAAGCCAGGCCCAGGCTTGGCGCTGGCTCGCTCCGCCGTGCCAGCAGGCGCCGCTCAGGACGTTGTCAGCGACCGACATGGTCGGGAACACGCGGCGCCCTTCGGGCGAATACCCAATTCCGGCCCGCGCGCGCCCATCGCAGGATACGGCACTGAGATCACGGCCCGCGAAGCGCACGCTGCCATGCGAGGCCTGGACCAGACCGATGATGGCGTTGATCAGGCTCGACTTGCCGGCACCATTGGCGCCGATCAGCAGCACCGTCTCGCCCTCGGCGACGTCGATCGAGACGCCGCTGATTGCCGTGATGCCGCCGTAGCGGACTTCGAGGTCTTTCACCGCCAGCATCAGGCCGCCTCCTCGTCCACTGTCCCGAGATAGGCGTCAATGACATCCTTGCGTGCCAGGACGTCGGCCGGAGCGCCCTCGGCCAGGACACGACCGGAATCGAGAACCAGTATTCTTGGACAGAGGCGGCGCACGAGATCCATGTCATGCTCGACGATCAGGACCCCGCAACCGAGCTCCGTCCTCACGTGGCGCACGAAAGCATCGACCCGCAGGCGCTCCCGCCGCTCGAGACCGGCCGCCGGCTCGTCGAGCAGGAGGACTTTCGGCCGGGCGGCGCAAGCCAGAATAAGGCCCAGCATCTTCTGGAGCCCGTACGGCAGCTTGTCGCTCTGCTCGTCGAGCTGCGGTTCGAGCTCGAACTCGTCGATCAGCGGCGCGACGCTGTCCCATCCGGGCCCACTGCCGCTGAAGCGAAGGGCCCTCGAAATGTTCTCGCGGACCGATGCCGTACGGAAGGTGTTGGTCTGTTGGAAGCTGCGGATAATTCCCATGCGACTGACGGCATGCAGCGGCTTGCCGGTCATATCCTTGCCGTCGAGCCGCACCCGGCCGATGGTCGGCGGCAGCATGCCGCAAATGACGTTGATGAGCGTGGTCTTGCCGGCGCCGTTCGGCCCTATGACGCCAAGGACGTCGCCTGGCGGGATGGCGAAGCTGACATTGTCGAAGACATGCAGCCCGCCGAAACGCTTGGAGATGGCTGCGACCTCGAGCAGCGCGCCGCCGTCGGTCCGTCCGGTGCGTTCAGCCGTCATTGCAGGGGCTCCATCGCATTGGGCACACTCAGCGTCGGCGACGAGGCGACGGTGGAAGACCGCGACGGCGACGGTGGCGAAAACACGCGGACGCCGAGGCGATGGATCGTCCCGACGACACCCTCGCGCGCGACCAGCACCACCACCACGATCAGGAAGCCGAACAGGAACTGGGAATACTCCCCGCGCAATGCGAAGACGTCTCCCGCCCAGATCAGCAGGGCGCCACCGACAACCGGGCCAAGCATGCTGCTCTTCCCACCGATGATCGCATAGGCAATGTAGTTGACCGATGACAGCGCGCTGAACGAGGTCGGATGGGCCGTGAGCAGCATGTTGACGAGGGCGAAGCCGGCGAGCCCGGATACGCCCGCGGCGATGGCGAAGCCGAACGCCTTGTAGTGCCAGACGACGAGACCAAGACTCTGGGCGAGCAGTTCGTTCTCCTCGATCGCCGCGAAATGCTGGCGCAGCGTGCGGGTCACCGCAGCGGTGACGATAGCGCCGGCGAGCGCCAGCCCGATCGTGACCTGCAGCACCGCGCGGTTGTCGGCGAGCTCCAGCCCGAACAGCGTCACGACCGGCATGCCGACCAGTCCATTGGACCCGCCGGTCCACCCCGGCGTTTCAAACAGCAACAGTTGCGTGATCTCGGTGAGGACGAACGTGACCAGCACGAAATAGACGCCGGTCAGACGGAGCACCAGCGCGCCGAGCGGCAGCGCAAACAGCGCCGGCACCACGAAGCTCGCAAGCCCCAGCAGCAGCACATCGGTCACGCCGTGACGAAGCCCCAGGATCGCGACGGTGTAACCGCCGATCGCCATGAAGGTCGGCACCGCGAAGGTCATCAGATTCATGCGCAGCATGATGTAGACGCTGAACGCGGCCGTAATCGCGATCAGCATCTGGTTGGCCAGCGAATAGACCATCGGGTTCTGGCTGAGCCAGGGAACTACGAAAGCGGCCGCGATGACCACGACGCTTGCTGCCTCGGCCAGGTCGCCGCGCTTGGAAAGGGTGCGGGCTGTCATGTGCTCAAGCTCCCCGACCCCGGTGACCGAAAAGACCCGATGGCTTGACGACCAGCATGACCAGGACGAGCACGAACAGCGCGAGTGCGCCCTTCGAGCCACCGAGATAGACCGCAGAGAACGCCTCCGCCATGCCGACGATGAAAGCCGCGACTGTCGCACCACCGACGCTACCGAGACCGCCGAGAATGACGATCAGGAAGGACGTCGCCAGCACAGGATCGCCGATATGCGGCGCGAGCGACAGGATCGGTGTGACCAGCGCGCCGGTGAGGCCGGCGAGCCCCGTCGCCAGGGCGAAGGCAGCCGGGAACAGAATCGCGGGACGCAGTCCCTGCGCTGTCGCCACCGCGCGGTCATCGGCCAGCGCTCGCAGCGCGCGGCCGAAATCGGTGTAATAGATCAGGCCGTAGATCGACAGGATCCCGACGATGCAGACGCCCAGCACCACGAGATTCTCGATCGGCACAAAGAAGCCATGGCCGTGAATGACACCGGTCAATGGAAAGGCGAAGGCCGGAGATTGCGGTCCGAACACCACCAATATGCCGCTCGACATCATCAAATAGAGGCCGAGCGTCAGCATCAGCGTCGCCAGATGATCGTCGATCACGCGATCCAGCACGAAGCGTTCGAACAGGAATCCGAGCAGCGTGGAGCCCAGCGCCGCGCAGATCACCGCCAGCGCGTAGGGCATGCCAAGATAGGTCACCGCGGAATAGGCGAGATATCCTCCGAGAACGTAGAAGCCGCCATGCGCGAAATTGACGACTCCCAGAATGCCGAAGATCAGGGTGAAGCCGAGGGCGAGCAGCGCGTACTGCGCACCCAGGCTGATGCCGATGAGGCAGGTGGCGACAAAACCTTGCACGGAGTACCCGCTACTTGCCGCCGGCCGCTTCGACCCTGATGGTCGGTTGCAGCTTGCCTTTTTCCACGAGTCCGACACCGAACGGGAACGACAGTTCCTGGTTGATGCCGAAGAAATCCTGCCCGATCCAATGACCGGGACCGATATTGGGATCCTCAACCGGCAACGATCGCAGGGCCTCGGCAACCTTGGCCGTGTCCGAGATGGTACCGGCCTTGGCGATGGCTTTGGTTACCATGCGGGCGGCGGAGACCCACTGAAAGAACAGATTGTTTTCCGGCCGCTCGGCACCGAGCAGCTTCTTGTACTCGTCGGCGATCATTTGCACTTTCTCGTCGATGAGAACCGGCTCGTACCAATAGAAGTCCTTCAGCACCTCGTCGCCACCGGCGACGCGGGAGATTTCGGTGTATCCCGGACCGCCGAGACGTCCGATCGGTCCCTCAAAGCCAGCCTGACGCAATTGCTTCACGATGATGCCGGCGTCGCCAGGGGGCGATGAAGCGAGATCGACGGCGTCGGGCTTCGCGTTCATGATCCGGGTCACGATCGGCGCGAAATTGGTGGTGCCACGCTGATAATATTCTTCGGAAGCGGTGATGCCGGTTCTCTTGTATGCGTCGGCGTCGACGCTCGCGATATCCGTGCCACCCTGGTCGTTCGGCGCGACCAGCACCACGCTCTTCATGCCGAACTTCTGCTTGGCGATCTTGATGATCGGCTCGGCCCAGCCCGAAGGACCCGGCCCCATGTGGAACACCAGTGGCAACTGCGGCGACAGCGCATCCTTGGCGTAGCCGTTGCCCATCACCAGCATCGAATTGCGCTTGGCGATCGGCTTCACGCCGGTGAGCTCGGGCGAGCCGATCGGGCCGATGATGAATTTAACGCCCTGCCCTGCCAACGTGTTGGCTGCAGCGGCGGCGCCTTCGGCCGTGTATTTGCTGTCGATGGCAACGACGTTGACCTTGCATGGCGCCCCGTCGACCTTGATCAGGCCGTCCCGGTTGGCCTCGGCGGCGACGAGTTCGACCGCGCCGCGCAGCGCGAGGCCCCATTGCGCAGCGGGACCCGACAGAACGCCGACGACGCCGAGCGTCAATTCCTGTCCCGCCGCCATCACCGAGACATTCGAACTGGCCAGCGCAGCGCCGACGGCGATGCCAGACAACAGCAGATTTCTCCGCGTAGTGCTCATCACTCCCCCCGTAATTTGTTGCGGCTCATGCGCCGTCCACTTGTTGCGTGGAAACCCGAAGCGTTCGCCCCGGGGCCGCGCGTATCGCTCGGCGCCGGGACGCTAGGCGCGCGGAGGTCGCCTTGTCAATGAAACGTTTCATGAAAAATAGGGCAGATCAGCTATGCTTGAGATGAGCCACCGTTCTGGACATGCAATAAACATGAATAATAACAGTAATTTACCCTGTCGATCGAATGATCCATCAGAAACTCCAAACGACGCACCGCTACTGACACACCTATGCAATGAAACGTTCCACTTGAATCAACCTAACCTGCCCGTTAGCTTCCGTGACCCGTCGCGGACAGAAGACGACGGCCAAGGGGAGAAACTCGATGATGCGGTGCGCCGTGACGGCCGTGCTTGCCGTGCTTGCGATTCAGTGCAGCCAGGGAGCGCTAGCAGCTGAACCTCAGTTCAAGCTGCGGGCTTCGGTGGACACGTCGGCGACACACGGACGGACATTGTCTGCCGCCGACTACCTGAAGAAGCTGCAGGAAAAATCCGGCGGCCGGATCACGACCGAGCTGTTCCACAGCGGCCAGTTGTTTCGCGACCGCGACGTGGTGAAGGCGCTGCGTCAGGGCGCCGTCGAGATGGCGATCCCCGGCACCTGGGTGCTGACCGGCTTCGTCCCCGATGCAGACGTCTTCCAGCTGCCGGCATTTTTCGGGCAGCCCTACCCGGTGGTCTATGCTGCTGCCGACGGCAAGATCGGCGAGATCATCAACAAGCAATTCGAGAGCAAGCTCGATGTCAAATTGCTCGGCCCCTGGCTGCAGCTCGGATATCAAAACACCTACAGCACCAACAAGGCGATCCGCGACTTCGCCGATCAGGCCGGCATGAAGATCCGCAACTCCGGCGGTGCCGGACAATCGGCGCGAGCCAAGTTCCTCAATGCAACACCGAACGTCACAGCCTGGCCGGACGTTCCGCTGGCGCTCTCGCAAGGCACGTTCGACGGGCTGAGCTCGACCGATGAAAGCCTTGCCAGCGCAAAGCTCTGGGAATCCGGCGTGAAATATGGATTTGCGGATCGCGAATTCGTCGGGTTCTACGTGCCGATGATCAGCGAGAGCTTCTACAAGAAGCTGCCGCCGGATCTCCAGAAGCTGGTCGTCGACCTCTGGCAGGAGAACATCCAGGCCTACCGCAAGAGTATGGAAGAAGCTCAGACCGAGGCGCGCCACACGCTGGAAAAGAACGGCATCGTGTTCGTTTCGCCGTCCGAGAGCGCGCTCGCTGCGGTCCGCGCCAAGATGCTGCCTTTGCAGGACGGCATCGCGAAGGAGTTGCGGATTTCGCCCGCCTTGCTGCTGCAGGTGCAGGCGGATGTAACGACCGTCGGCCATTGATTGCCACCCATGATGAAGATCTGGAACGGGCTTGAACTCCTGTTGATAGGAGTTCTTGGTGCCGCCGCGCTGACGGTCGGGACCGCTCAGGTCATCGGTCGCTACGTGAACAAGAACTTCGCCTTCATCAATGGCGAGGAGGTAGTGGTCTATCTGACGGTCTGGGCGGTGTTTCTGGCGTCGAGCCAGTTGGTCCGGACCGATGGGCATGTCAGGCCCGACGTCGTGCTGCGACTGTTGCCGCCGCAAGGGCAAAGATGGGTCGAGGCATTCAACTGCTGTGTCGCGATCTTGTTTTGTGGCGGCCTGGCCTATTGCGGCTTCCAGGTTGCGTATGTCGCCCGCAGCCTCGACGAGCGCAGCATCACGGGCCTCGAATTCCCGATGTGGATCTACTACTCGGCCATCCTGACCGGCGCCGTGCTGATGCTGTTGCGCTGCGTCATCAAGCTTTATTTGCTCGTATTCCGCTTCGATCCCGCCACCATGGTCATCGCCGTTCACGATCACTGAGCGATCGACGACGTCAGCCGTCTTGATGACCGATCTGCCATCGGCAAACTGACCGTCGTGGTCCCGCATCGGGACGCTTCAGGTCCAGCAACAACGAGACCGACACGATGTGGACGATGCTTTTCCTGCTGATGTTCTTCGGGCTGCTCTGCGCGGGAATGCCGATCTTTCTGGTGTTGGGTCTCTGCGCGGCGGTCCTGTTCGGCTTCAGCGACCAGCCTCTGGTGGCGATCGCGCAGAAGATCGCCGATGAAATGAATTCCAGCACACTGATGGCCTTGCCCCTGTTCGTGATGGCCGCCGCATTCATGCGGCGCGGCGGCGTCGCCAAAGCGCTGGTCGATGTCGCGATCGCCTGGTTCGGACGATTGCGGGGCGCACTCGGTCTCGTGACGGTGGTGTCATGCACCCTGTTTGCCGCGATCTGCGGCTCCTCGGTTGCGACCGCGCTCGCCATGGGCACCATTCTGGTGCCGGCGATGATCGAGCGCGGCTATCCGCGTCATTTTGCGCTTGGCGTGGTCGGCGCTTCCGGCACGATCGGCATCGTGATTCCTCCCAGCCTGTCGCTGATTCTTTACGGACTGATCGCGGAGCAATCGGTACCGCGCCTGTTCCTGGCCGGCATCATGCCCGGGCTGCTGCAGGCAGCGATGTTCTTCGGCTGGGTGTTCTACTACTCGCACAAATACGAGCTGCCGCGCGAACCGTCCGTGCCTCGCGCCGAACTGGTGCGGATGAGTCTCAATGCCCTGCCCGCGCTGTGCGTACCTTTCATCGTGATGGTCGGAATCTACGGCGGCCTGATGACCGTCACCGAAGCAGCCGCGGTCTCGGCCACGGTGGCTCTTCTCGTCAGCCTGTTCTTCTATCGCGGCTTTAAGGTCAGCCAGACGCTCGAGGTGATCGCCGAGGCAATCAAGAGCGCCGCGACGATCATGATCATCGTCGCGACCGCTTTGGCATTCGGCCACTGGATGACGGACTCGGGCATCCCGGCCTCGCTGGTGAAGTTCACGCTCGACAACCAGCTTCATCCCTGGCAATTCCTGCTCGCGATCAACGTGCTGCTGCTCGTGCTCGGATGCTTTCTCGAGGTCGCCGCCACGCTGCTGGTGGTAATGCCGATCCTTGCGCCTGCGCTGAAACCGCTCGGAATCGATCCCGTCCATTTCGCGATCGTCTTTACCCACAACATGGAGATCGCGCTGGTTCATCCCCCGGTCGGACTGAACCTCTACGTGCTGGCCACGATTTCGACGGCGCCGGTCACCGAAGTGGTGCGCGGCGTTCTGCCGTTCCTCGGCCTGCTGCTGCTGTGCCTTGCAATCATCACCTATGTCCCACAGCTTTCGCTCTGGCTGCCCAATCTGGTCTATGGCGCGGGCTAGCAGCGCGGATCGTCTCGACGGAGAACTCGAGCATGTTATCGAAATCAATCCATTGGGCCGGCGAATTCTCCACGCTCGCGCTCCGCTACGGCAACAGGCCGGCTGTCGTCGACGCCGCCGGCACGACGTCCTATGCGGAGTTGTTCGCCAAAGCCGCCGGCGTTGCGGATGCCCTGATGCAGGCCGGGATCGGCCCGGCAGATGCCGTGGCTACATTGTTCCGCAACAGCGCCGACGCCGTTGCGGCCACTTTCGGCGTCATGCTGGCGGGCGCCGTCGAAGTCCCGATCAACCCTGCGCTGAGCAGCGACGAACGCGCTTACTGCCTCGCGGTCTCCAACGTTCGTCTGTTGATCACCGGCGCGGCCCTCGCGACCGAAAAGGCCGCCGGCGGTCCGATCATCATCGAGGTCGAAAGCATCGAACGGACCGCGTTGGATCCGGCCGCCTTTCCGCAGGTCGACGGCGACGCGCCGGCGCGTATCGTCTTCACCTCTGGTACCACCGGACGTCCGAAAGGCGCGGTTCACAGCCAGATCGGCCGCTGGACGGCCAACATATTGCTGCGGGCGAACCTGCCGTTCCGCCCGGGTGCCGGCAGCAACGTCCTGCTGATGACGCCATTCTCGCACGGCTCCTCGTTGATGACGCATGCCTATCTGTCGTCGGGTGCGGCCGTGACACTGCTCGACGGCGTCGACCCGCCGCGCGTACTTGATATCCTTGCACGCGGCGCATGCGATGCGATGTTTGCGCCGCCGACCGTGCTGGCAAAGATCGTGGCTGCCGCGGGCACGCGCCAGTTCTCGTCGCTGCGCACGATCTTCTGCGGCACGGCCGTGCTGAAGCCCACGCTCTACGCGCGCGTCAAGGAGATGTTCGGCCCCGTGGTGCGGGTGACCTATGGCAAGAGCGAGGTATTCAATCCGATCACAGTGCTTGAAGCCGAGGAGACCGAGTCCTGGTATGCATCCGGAGGCGAGGACGCCTGCGTCGGCTGGCCCGCTCCCGGTGTTGAAATCGTCATCCGCGGCGAGGACGGCCGGCCGGCCGCCATGGGCGATGGCGGCGAAGTCCTGATCCGCGCGCAACATCTGATGGCCGGATATCGCACCGCCGAGGGTTTCGTCCGATTGGCACCGAATGAATTCCACGAAACCGGCGATCTCGGCTATCTCGATGCACGCGGCCGGCTGCACCTCACCGGCCGTAGCGCCGACGTCATCAAATCCGGCGGCTACAAAGTAGCGCCGGAAGAGGTCGAACGGTTGCTTGCGCCGGCGCTGCAGCCATCGGAAGTCGCGGTGGTCGGCATTCCCTCGGACTATTGGGGCGAGGTCATTCTTGCAGCGGTGGAAAATCCCGCATCAGGCTGGGAGGAGCGCATCAATCGCGTGGTGCCGAACATGACCGACTACAAGCGTCCGCGCCTGCTGATTGCCCTCGACGAATTGCCGCGCAACGGAATCGGCAAGATCCTCCGCGGCGCCATTCGCACCGACGTGCTGTCCCGGTTCCGCATCACCGAAGGGCCGCGGCCGCGGCTCGAAAAGCGCTCCTAGTTCAGCGCGAGCGACGAAGCCGAGTTCGCGTTGCAAGCGCAGAGAATGTGGCCGCATTTCTTTACTCCGGTCGAACGCACAGCACGCCGTTTTCACGAGAACGGCACCGTCCAGCGAACGAGAAGGCTTACGTAGCGCCCCAATCGACGACCTGTCGCCATTACGTGGCGTTTGCCCCAATAGTTGGAGTCGTGATCGCCGCCCTTGGCCTTATTTCGTGGCTCATCGGACGAGTCTGCTGCGACATCCTCTCCGGTGATTGACACAGCCTGGTTCAGGACTCCCATCATCGGGACGCTGCCCTGCATTATCGCTGGATCAATCTGTCAGAGATATCGGGCGGGGTGTTGCGCGCACGCAAACGGACCGCGGCGCGGGGCTGGTATGCGTCGGGGCCTCCCACTTCGTTCCGCTACGGGACAGAAGCCCGATAGTGACTCTTCCTTTTGGCTCGACAAGCGCTGCAGGCCCGCGCTTCGCTCTCGGTCGTCTTCGAGCTCGCCCCAGTTCCATGCGAAGATAGTCATCTATCCACCGACGCGTTGCGCCGGGACGTGATCGGCAATGCATAATCCGCGTCACGAAAGTTCCAAGCTCGCCTAACGCCAAGCGTCCCTCGCCTTTGTCGTTAGCAGCCCCCGTTTGGCGCCGCCTGTTGCAGCCAAGTTACAGCAATTCCGCACGTGTCTGATAGGCGATGAACTTGGGGCTGGGCTAGTACAAGAAAGTTGGAATGAAAAAGATGAAGAAAATTCTGCTTGTCACCGCCAGCATGATCGCGCTCGGCGCGGTCGCGCCCGCTTCCGCGGCTGATCTCGCGCCGCAGCCCTACACCAAGGCTCCGCCCTATGTTGCTCCGACCCCGATCTACAACTGGACCGGGTTCTACATCGGTGGTCACGTCGGTGGTGCGTTCGGTGGCAACGACAACGTCCTCGCCCCCGGCTTCGGCGGTGGCAACGACGGTGTGTTCATGGGCGGCGTGCAGGCTGGCTATGATTATCAGTTCGCGCCGAGCTGGGTGCTGGGTCTTGAAGCCAACTATAGTTTTCTGGATACCAGTTCGAGCTTCGCCAATCGTGGCCTCGGTTCGGTAACCGGCCGCCTCGGCTACACTTGGGGTCCGGCGCTGCTTTACGTCAAGGGCGGCTATGCCTGGGCTGACACGCGCTTCTCGAACGGCTTCGGCGGCGACGGCGGCCGTGACGGCTACACCGTCGGTGCCGGTCTCGAATACATGTTTACCCAGAACTGGTCGGGCAAGCTCGAATATCAGTACTATGACTTCGGCACCGTCAACGTGTCCGATTCTCTCGGCTTTATCGGCAGCTTCCGCAACGACCAGCACACCATCAAGGCGGGCTTGAACTACAGGTTCAACCTGGGCGGCCCGGCCGTCGCCAGGTACTGATCGCTCGCTTAACTCCAAGCGACATGAGAGCTCCGGGCCAAACAAAGGCCCGGAGCTTTTTCGTTGAAACGGTGGTTTCTCCCGGATTGGAAGCCTCTAGCGCGGTCGATTGACGCACGTTGACGGGCTGATCCGTGACGACATGACGCACGACGATCAATGCGTCATGGAACTGACCTCCAAGGGACGATGGCAGCTAGCGCTCATCGGGCTGATCGAGCGCGAACACGAGGCCCGTTGCGAGCGGTTCGGCCGGGCTGGTGGATTGGGCAGGCCGGTCGGATCTGCTGCATGGGCGCCGCGCGCTGCGAGGCTTCAGCGCCGCTGCCTGATCTGCACGGCCTTCAAATAGTCGGCAACCTGCTCAGCCCAATCGGCGGGTGGCGCCACGCCTGTAACTTGCGGGCTGCGACCGCAGCCAACGCAGATCGGGTGGGTGTCCTGATCGCTCTCGAAGCTATAGGCATCCGCGCCGTCGGTAATCACGCACGGCGTCATGTCGGAGCGCTTGCGGTCGCAGCGTTTCATCATGGCCTCCGTTCCCCGGCGAGTGCTAGCCGACACACTTTGCGAGTCCAGTGCTGGATCATGAGTCGCCCACCACCGCCGAGGAAAATGCAAAGTGAAACGCATTCGATGGAACAGCAACACGCGTGGGCGTTTTGGTTGTTGATTGATTATGATGCAATCGTGACCATGGAACCGGTGCTGTTGGCACGGACTGCACATCCCATCACGAGGCGGTTGTGATCTCATTGCGTACATCGGATCGACCGAGCACGCGCATCGGCTCGGCCAATCCGAAATACTGGCAAAGACGGCTCCGGCGCGGCCCTCAGACAGCACGTCGGGGCCGTCGCTTGCGTCAGCGGAGCTTGCGAGATGGGTGACAGCCATCGAGTGCCAATGTCGGATATGCACGCGCGCGTGTTGACGCGGCGTTGAGGCGCTCAATAGCTTTGCCGGTTGGGGTGGCTTGATGCGGTGATGGCGATGTCCAGAATAGAAGTGAGCGCGGAAGAGAAGGAATTGATTCTAATGCTGCGCGAATGGAAACGCGACGTGCGCGGATTTGGGTCGGCCGAAGTTTTGATTTCACGCCAGCATGGACGCGGATGGGAAATCAGGCTTGCGCTCAACGCGGATCAAGTGTCGTCCATCGGACTGAGCTTCGGCCTGGCTTGGAATGCACTGGCGGCAACACAATTGGGTGCCTCACGATAGGCGGCATGGATTGCGCATGAATTTCGATGCAACCACGGCAACGGAACCGGTTGCGTTGGCACAAAGTGCACTTCCATCTAAGGCCGAGTGTGATCTGATCGTCGCCCGGATCAGCCGAGCCCCACAGCGCATCAAACTCGGATAGTCCGAAGCACCGGCGAAGATGGCTCCGACGTTGAAACCCCTCAGACTCACGTCGGAGCCGTCGAAAAAGGTGGCGCCAATGAAAAATCGAACCGGCACCGAATGGGCCATCATCGCCGCTGAATGCTGGCTCGCAGTGGTCGCGGTGGCGATCTTGCTGATCGCGCTACACCCGGAAGTTGGCTGATTGCGATACGCGCGGCTGTCGGGATCGAAGGGACGATTTTGGTTAGGGCTGGTGCCCAAGCGCATGACGCAAGTCGAGATTCGTCGTCGCCACAGGACGACCGCCGCAGACGAGCGAGCGGAGCATCGCCGCCCCCGTTTGGCGAGCGCCTTGATCGCGTCTACCGCTCAGGAATCCGAGAGACGGACCACGCGGCCGGCGATGCTTAAAACAGCGTCTCGAACATGCTTCAACGAGCAACCGTAGACGGAGATTCACGAGTTGCGCTGTTGGGCGCGTCGTTCGACTGTTCGGCAGCAACGATGGAACGAATCTCGTCAATCCGTCGACACGCGCGGATCGCACACTCTCTCAACTCATCGATCGATTGCGTTTCTGCCCGCGTCTTTTCAACCGCTTCGATTTGCGAATTGAGGGCTGCAAGTTCTGCCTGGAGCAGCTCGAGTAGCGATTGGTTGGAACCAACCGCCCTTTCCACTCTTTTTGCCCGCATTGTCATCCCCAAATACGGTTATACATTCGTGACACGATTCGTGGCTTCATTATGAATCACGCTGCCGAAGTGATCGTTCATTGCGTGACGCGCAATTTCGTCCGGGACCTTGAGCACGACTCATCGGCGATGGTCGAACCTCGAACGAGAACGCCCCTGATCGTGTTCTCGTATTTATCGCGACTGCAAATGCACGGCCTTTGCCAGGGCTCGCGCCGCCTCTTCCGGAGAAGCCTTGTCCGTATCGCCGTCGACCATAAGGTTAGCGGCGCGCATAGCCTCAACAGGCACCGAGCCGACAAGCGGAACAAGTGCTCGCTTCAGCCGCGCATCGGCGGCGCGCTTTGGCGCGGTGAGGATCAGCGCATCATAGGAAGGTATCGCATGCTTCGGGTCAGCCAGCACGAGCAGATCAAGCGCCGCGATACGCCCGTCGCTGGAGAACGCGGAGATGACATCGGCCTCGCCGGCCTCGAGAGCCTGGTACATGATCGTTGGATTGTACGAGCGTCGCGTTCTGAACGACAGACCATAGGCATTCCTGAGCGAGCGCCATTCCGGTCGGCCCAAAAACTCAAGGTCATCGCCGATGGTAAGTTGAGGTGCAACACGAGCAAGATCGGCAATCGAGGTGACATTTAGTTCCTGCGCTTTCTCCCGTTTCATCGCGAGAACGTAGGCATTTTCGAAACCAAGCGCACCGAGTACCGTGACGCCCTGCTCCGCTTTCATCCAGCGGACGATCTCCGCCCGCATCTCCTCGCGCGGTGGCATGTCAGTGCGACCGATAACGTTGCGCCAGAGCGTGCCGGAGTAATCGACGTAAGCATCAATGTCATTGTGAGCCAGCGCGCGAAAGGCGATAGCCGAACCGAGCCCATCCTTGCGCGTTACGCCGACTCCTTCAGCCTTCAGCCGGTCACCCATCAGGTCCGCCAGAATGAACTGTTCGGAGAAGCTCTTCGCGCCGATGACATAGGTTTCTGCTTCGTTCGAGAGCAGCGGCGCGAAACCGGCGAGCGTGCCGAGAGCAAGCCCGGCGATGCCGAACAACACACGCTTCCTGCTGCGTTCAGACGCCCCTGTCTCCACAAGACCGAGACAGAAGTCGGTGATCAGAGCAAGCCCGGCCGCGGCGATGCAGCCGAACAGCACGGAAACCCAGTTCTCGGTTTGCAACCCCGTAAAAATGTAATTGCCAAGGCTGGTTTGGCCGACGGGCGTGGAAAGCGTGGCTGCTCCAATCGTCCATACGGCTGCAGTCCGCACCCCGGCCATGATGACGGGCGTGGCGAGCGGCGCCTTGACGCGCGTCAGAATCTGCTGAGGCGTCATACCAACGCCTTCTGCCGCTTCGACGATAGCTGGACTGACGCCATTCAAACCAACCACACTGTTGCGCAAGATCGGAAGCATCGCATAGAGCGTCAATGCGATCAGCGTCGGCAGGAATCCCAGTGCGGGGATGCCGAAGCCGAAGAGCCGTGCCGTCAATGTCGAGAGCGCAAGGAGCAATGGATAGAACAGTGCGAGCAACGCAAGTCCCGGTATGGTCTGGATCAAGCTGGCGATGGCAAGCACCAGCCTGCGTAGCCATGGTCGTTCCGCTGCGAGGGCAGCCAGCGGCAGGCTGACGAGCAGTCCAAGCGCCAGCGCCGTGGCGCAAAGTACAATATGTGGTGTGAGATAGGTGGGAAGCAGGCGCCAGGCGTCGAACAACGCGTCTAATCGGGCACTGGAAAGCAGCTCTGCGCCGGCATCAGGCACGAGCAGGTCCGTTCTTGGTCGCAAGCGCGGCGATGCGTTCCGCTTGACGTCGCGGCACTTCCATCAAGGCGGTCACGTCCGGATCGTCAGAACCAGAGCCCATCATCAGAGTATGCGGCGTATCGTCGGCGAGTACGCGGCCGTTCTTCATGACGACGATTCGATCAGCCATCAGCGCAGCTTCCTGGATGTCATGGGTCACCATCAGGGTCGTCATGCCGAACCGGTCGTGCAACTCGCGGTAGGAAGAACCCAGGCTGTCGCGGGTGACAGGATCGAGCGCACCCAGCGGCTCGTCCATCAGAACAATGCGCGGTCGGGCGGCGATTGCACGCGCGACGCCAACCCGTTGGCGCTGACCTCCGGACAGCATGTGCGGAAAGCGGCTGGCGTAATCCTGCGGCAAGTCCACCATATCCAGCATCTCGGCCACCCGCGATTCGATCTCGTTCGCCTGCCAGCCACGCAATTTGAGTGTCACGGCAATGTTGTCGGCAACTCGCATGTGTGGAAACAAACCGATCCCCTGAAAGACATAGCCGATGCTCCGCCGCAGCATCGGTGGTTCGGCTTTGCTTACAGGCACTCCGTCGATCCTGACTTCTCCAACGTCAGGATCGACCAGTCGATTGATGGTCTTCAGCAGCGTGGTCTTGCCGGATCCCGAGCCGCCCACGAGCGCGACCAGTGACCCCTGCTGTACGTCGAGCGATACGTTGGAAACAGCAACACTCCGCCCCCCATCGTAGGATTTCGATACAGCATCGATCTCGATATACGGCACGGAATTAGACGGATTCGAAATCGGCGAAGCTGTCATGAATAGGGCCTCCCTGTGGACTGCAGAACTGCCAGAAAATGAGCAAGCAGGCGTCAGGGCATGATCCACTTGGATGCACAGGTCCCTGGGTCACACCCACGCCCATCTTCGGAAGGCGAACCCGTCACGGCTCCAACGCGACCTGCAGGCCGTCGTCGCCCTCAACATGGACATAACGGGGTCCGATCGGACGCCCCCTGCCGCTGGCAACAGTAACAATGTCTTCCAGGGGAGCGGCGCGCGCATCCGCCTCAGGCCGGGACAACATCAGATCGGCGTGAAACAGCCCTTCCGACTCAAGACCGGTAGCATCGATGCCAAGAGCCGCCAGGCTTGCCAAGCAACTTTCAAACTCTTCAGCATCGCGAAAACGACGCTGGATAAAAGTCGCGCCGGCAAGACGCTCCGTCACAAGGCCACGCTTCGCGAACGTCGCGGCTAGAGAATCGAACGGGAACATTCGTAGCACGAACGAAATGATCCATGGACGCTTCTCCGTCGCATCGAGAATCTTGCTGAACGTCTTCTCGGTGACGTAACCGATGCACCCAGTCGACATGATGACATCCGCGGATCGGACAAGATGCGCACTGCCCGCCGAGAGCGCCTCCGTTTCAAGATCTGCGACAATGCCCTGCTCAAGCAGACCTACACCCGTCGCATACCTTATCGCCGGCGCCGATACATCGAGACCGATAAATCGCGCGAGACCGACATCCGGCCAAGCCGAATAAAAATTGCGATCGAGGCGCACCAATGTCTCAGAACCGATCGCCCTCATCTCGCGTCGGGCGTAGCGATGGCGCAAGCCCCCGAAAGTCAGTGGAAACCGATGCACCGCTGCGTTGATTCCGTATGAACAGCCAACATCAAGTACGGTCGGCTTAGCGCCGGTTTCTGAAACCTTCGCTGCCAGAATTTGGCGCACAACCGGCTCAGCCACGTCCGGGATCATGTAATCCAAATCTCCCAGGACAGAGAAATACGCCCTGGGATCATCCAGGGCATAAATATCATCGAAGACGGCCTTGGACTGATTGATGCGCGAAAAATGTGTTTGCAACCCGGTCTCCTATTTCAACTTACAAGCCACTCGACGGCTGCTGCGTTCAAGTGCTTGATGCCTTATTGCAGAGATTGACCGACGCACAAACCTATTGCGCTTTTTTCAACCTCGCTTCGTGGAACTGCGCTGAGCACTGATGCGCACGCGCGTATAACGCCGCCTCCTTTTCGAGACCATCGCCGGTTGGGGCGGCTTGATCTGCGGTCAGGATGATGTCGAAAATGCCAGTCGCTCTGGCAGAGAAAAGGATCAACTCTGGTGCTGCACGAATCAAAGCGTGCGGGCAGCCGGCCCCGATAGTCGACAATGCTGGTCAGGCACGGACGCGACGGTTGGGAAATCACGCTCACGTTGCGTGCCCGGTGGCGCCAGTCGCGGCACCGAAGAACATCTCGCAGAAGCATGGAACGCACTCGCGCCAGCACAGTTGCCGACAACAGGTTGAGACCGTGCCAATAGGAAGGCCGCTCAGATGGGAACGATTGGCCCGCGTAGTTGGCCGATGGATCGAACTCGGTCTACGGACAAGGCGCGCTGGAGCAGTTCCTCGGCAACGGCAACTCACGCACGTGGTTTGGGGGCCATGTTAGAAAATGCGCCAAGCCGCCACGCCGAGGATGAACCAAGCTTGAAGCTGATTTGGTGGAACAGCAACTCGCGCATACGCACAGGGCTATTGACGGTTTGCATCGCTCGCGAGGCCGATGTTCGGAACTTTGTCGGTTCCGCTGCAACGATGAGGCCCTGACAGCACTGAACGGACCGGGCTCCTCGCACAGTATCGTCAGCGAGATTGAGCGTTTCCAAGCGTCTCGAACACCGTCTGCTGCCACCAATCACCTTCGATTTGATCGAGTACGGCGAGATCGAGCATCGGCCGCAAGGCGCTGTCTTTGGGCAGTACGATCGCATAGCTCTCGCTGCTGAAGCTGGTATCGACGACGCGAGCCGAGGCCGAGAAGTCGCTGCGAACCATCCAGGTTAGCAACGGCTTGTCATGAACAAAGGCATCGATTGTCCCACGCCCCAGCGCGGAGAGGCCGCCTTGGATGTCCGGAAACGTTCGAAACGAAAGCCGCTGACGAGCGAGGTAGTCGGTCGTCGCGGAGTTCGCGACAGCGCCGACGCGCACGGAACGCAGGTCGTTGAAGCCGTGAACGGCGCCCTCGAGCCCTCTGCGCGTAAGGGTGGAGGTGATACCGGCGGTGAACACCGCAATCGCGATCACGGAAGCGATCATCCATCCCATTGCCACGATCCTGCCGGGGAGTGTTGTCGGCGCATTCTGAGCGGCCCCGGCTTGCGTCATGGCGATGGTCGACCACCAGAAGCTGGAGCCGAGTCCCTTGGCGCCGCCACCGAAGTGCTCCGTTTTGCGCCGTTCCAGCATCCAGATCAGGAATCCGACCGCCATTGCGAAACCAAGCAGCACCGCGACGGCCTGGAAGAATCCGAAAGAGAGAAGCGCCCGCCCGATCGCGACCCAGGGGTTTTCGTTGACCGGCACCGCAACGCCGAGCCCGGTGTTGTAGAACGGCTGCGTAAAATCGACTTTGCGCGCACGCTCGGCAGTCACTGTAACCGCCGCGACGCCAACATCGAATCTGCCGTTTGCGACGCCGTCCAGCAAATCCGGCACGCTCTGGGTTTCGACCAGGCGAAAACGTAGGTGTGCCTGATCGGCGATCCTTTTCCAGAGCGCGATGCTCATACCGCTCCAACTCCCATCCGGCTGCTTGATGGCAAATGGAGGGGCCTGCTTGGTCGCCACGACTAATTCCCTGTCAGGGGCCGCGGCAGCTTGGGCGTGAAGGGCGCCGCAGCCGAACGCGGCCACCGCCAGCGCCAGGATGCACAACCAGACCGGTCGAATCGACGTCCGCTTGCGTTGCAAGATTGGATCTCCCCGCCTGGCGCTGTGGGCAGCCATCTCACACGACACCTCCCCCAAGTGGCGGTCGTGCAGAGCTGACGGGAAAGCCTCGAATGAACTCATTGCTCACCTCGATGCATACCGGGATTGCCGGCCGGAGCTTCGCTACTCTCTTGGCAGCATTCGTCACACGCCTGTCCGTCAAAACAATGGCGAAGGAGTCTTCGGCCATGTCCGGAGGGCCAACTAACCTCAGGTTGAATTCCACAACGCAGACGCTCGATTGTCGACGTTGCGAGTGACGGCATCGCTTCTCTCGATTCAACAAAATCGCAAGCATCGGCATGAGCTGCGAGGCAGCGACAAATGACACCATAACGCTCAGGATGCGAGAGTTTCGGCACCATCGAGGCGTTCGCGAAGACACCTGATGGCGTGCGCATGGTCTTTACGAAGAATGGAGCCCGGTTGGATGCTGAAGCCTCGCTTGCGGTTTTGGCAGTGGGTTGGGTCGCAGACACGAAGCGGCTGAACGTCGCGGTTGAGCCTACCCCACCTACAGAGGGATCTTGGCCCGGGCTGCGGTGATGGCGGCAGCACAGCTCGGCTTGAGCATAGGCTGGCAAGCGCACCGGTTCGAGAATGTATCGCCTGCGATCGCCAGTCGGGAGAGGTCGGGGAGCGTCGGTGACCTTCACGGTCGCCCGTCGCAGGGAGATTTCCGCAAATCTCGGCAAGTATCGAGACGTTCGAACGGCCCACGGACACGGGCTAGCCGTCCCGACCAGTAAGCCGATCCTGGTCAACCCACTGCACTGAAAACCACCCAATCCCTGCAGTCGGGCAGCCCCCCGCGACGGGCAGAACGGCTAGTCCGTTTTGTTCGCGCTGATACCCCCTTTCAGCGACGAACACGGTAGCCACCGCAACGAAAACGCTAGGCAATGGCGGCATTGGCGGGGTTATCAATTCCATGCCATTGAATTTGCTTGGGATATCCCTCCTGCCGGGATCGCCCCGTCATTTCCCGGCCCAGTGTTTTCAATAGGTTGAGCCTCAATTTGGAAGTCGAGCTTGTTCAGAAGGCGCAGCCTCATGAAGACTGGAACGAAAGCAAGGTGTCGAAAGCCAAGAGAGCCAGTGACGGTCCTTTGGCGCGCGTTCGCGCCGCCTCATGCGCTCGGCTCGGCCGGCCCGTCATGTGCACGTCGACATGCGTGTGAGTGACAAGGTCATCGCCTGTGGTCGCGTTCTTTCCGGATCACGAACGGACCCGAAGTTTGACGATCATTGTGAACCACCCCACAGCCCGCATGCCGCCGAGGTGATAAAAGGCATTTTAGACATTGGACAAGACCGCTGACGGTCTCCGGCGGTCCGAGAACCGCAGGTTTGTTGATTTTCTCTCCAAGACAGGGTTCCATTCCGGCTCCATTGAGCCGAGGTCCTGCAATGCCTGCCGGAGCTGTCGCGAGGGAGCAAGCCGCCCACACGCCAAAATGGGTGAATGCACGCCTCCGGTCTCAAGAGTGGTCAAACAACCCCCGCGCGGACGCTCGGACCGCGGCGGTGCTGCTTATCGACATTGCCGGCTTCACAGCGAAGACCGACCGCGCTGCCGGCGACGGCGCTGAAAGCCTTACCTACTTCATCAACGATTGCTTTGCGATACTGGCCGACGTGATTGATTCCGAGGGAGGCGACATCGTCGCTTTCGCCGGTGACGCCATTCTCGCGATTTGGGTCGATCCGGACGCTGCCGTCGCTACCGCGCAGGCCGTGCGCTGCGGCCTTGCGCTGCGACAAGCCATGACCGCCGAGCCGGGCCGAGAAGCGATCAGTGCGCGTACGGCGGTGGAAACCGGCGAAGTGTTCTTCTGCAGGCTCGGCGGCTGGCAGGACAAATGGCACTATGTTGCAGCCGGAGAACCCTTTTACAGCATCGGCCTCGCCTATCAGAAGGCCGCGATCGGCGACATCGCGTTGTGTGCAAACGCCGCGCGGCTGTTGACGGGCTCGTGCGAACTCGAGCCCATGCCCTATGGAGCACGGCTCCTTGGAATGAACTCGCCTGATGCCGTCGCACCGATAGACCGCACCATCTTCGGAAGCCACACGGGCAAGGCCGATGCCAGCGACTGGGTCGGCGAGTTTCGCACGCTCACAGTGGCGCGGGTCGGCCTCCCCGATTTCAATTTCGATGATGATTTCCTGACGAGACTGCAGGCCTTCGTCGTTGACGTCCAGCAAATCGCCGAACGGCTCGAGGGAACCGTTCATCAGGTCCTGATGGACGACAAGGGCCTGACTCTTACGCTCGTCTTCGGATTGGCTCCGCTTGCCCACGAAGACGATCCCTTCAGGGCAGTCGAGGCGTGTCTGCGCCTCCGTCGCCAACTGGAAGCGAAGGCCATTCCGATTTCTGTCGGCCTGGCGACCGGCCGCCTGTTCTGCAGCAATTATGGCGGCCTCCATCAAAGGACGTTCGGGATTTTTGGGCAGGCGATCAATGTGGCCGCGCATTTCGCCGAGGCCGCACAGGGCGACATCGTCTGCGACGCCACGACGGCCCAGGCCGTCGGGCGCAGGATCGTGTTCAATCTGCTGCCACATCTCCAGGTCAAGGGGACGGGCGCATCGATGTTGGCGTTCAGTCCGGCGGCAGTGACCGACGATTTCCATGCTCCACCCCGGCGCACCATCATCGACCGCGTCAGCGAAACCGCGATGCTCAGGAGCTGTCTCGACGGTCTGAAGACAGGAACCGGTAAGCTCGTCCTCATTGCAGGCGAAGCCGGCATCGGAAAATCGCGCCTACTCGAAGACTTCATCGGATCGGCGCAGGCCGACAATCACGCCGTCCTGGTTGCAAATGCCACGGCGATCGAAAGATCGACGCCCTATTTCGTGTGGCGCGCCGTATTGCGGCAGATCTTGCAGTTTGAAGGACCGGGCGACGGACCGCGGGTTCGACGCGAATTGTCGGAAGCGCTGCTCGAAAACGAGTCGCTGCTGAATTGGCTTCCGCTGCTCGAAGAAGTCATTCCACTGGGATTTTCCGAATTCGCCTTCACCGAACAGATCGTCGGCTCGGCTCGCGCGAGCGCGATCGAAGAACTCGTGATCTTCATCCTACGCCGATCGAGCGTTCGCATCCTCCTGATGGAGGACGTCCACTGGTTCGACGGCCCCTCGATCGAACTGCTAGGCGCCGTCGCGCGCCGGCTTTCGGACTTCCTGATCGTGGTTACTCAGCGGACCCAGACGACAGCGATCGCAGAGCAGCGTCTTGCCGTCGAACTCGCCTCATCGCTGCAGCTGCGGCTCGACCGGCTGTCGCGCGACGACGTGCGGCTGCTGGTGAAGCGGCGCCTGAGATCGTCCGAGGTTCCGCCGGAACTGGTGCGATATGTCTACGGTCATGCCAGTGGAAATCCGTTCTTCAGCGAGGAACTCGCGCTCGCGCTCAGGGACACCGGAAAGATTCAGGTTACGCGGGGGATATGTTCGTTCGATGAACAGAGCCTCGCCGATTCCAGTATCTCGCTCTCGACCAGCGTTGAACGCGCAATCGTCAGCCGGATCGACCTGCTATCGCTCGACGACCAGCTGGTGCTCAAGGCCGCCAGCGCAGTCGGCGACGCCTTCTCCTCCGAGTTGCTGGATCAAATCGTCCCGGAGTTGTCCGCTGCCACCAAGGCGGAATGCATCCGCCGATTGATCGACTTCGACTTCCTGCAACTCGATCGCGAGACGCGGCCACTTTCCTTTGTGTTCAGGCATTCCATAACGATGGAGGTTGCCTATCATGTCTTGTCTTTTGCGCAGCGAAAAACCCTCCATCGGCGGATTGCCGGCTTCATCGAGCAGCATCACGCCGAGGAGCTGCAACCGAATTATGCGCGCCTGGCAAGGCATCTCGAGCTTGGCGGCGAGCCGTTGCGGGCGATCACTTACCTCGAGCTTGCGGCGCAACAGTCGCGCAACAACTCGGCAAATCGCGAGGCGATCCGTTACGTGGAGAAGCTATTCGATCTCACGCAGCGCGAAGCAATCCAGATCGGACGCAGCCGCAAGGCGGCTTGGGAGGTCATCCTCGGTGACGCTTGTCACGAATTGTCGGACTACGAGAGCTCCGCCAACCACTACCACCGCGCGATGGAGTTGCTTGGTCATCGTCTTCCGGCGAGCAAGACCGAACGAATCGGCGCGCTTGTTCGCAACGCCGCAACCCAGTTGAGGTTACGGTATACTTCGTCGAAACAAGTGGCCCTGGCTGAGCAGGACAGGTCCGACATGCAGCGCGTCGCTCATATGCACGAATTTCTGTCGGAGCAGTATTTCTACCAGAATGACTCGCTGGCCGTGCTCAACGGAACGCTGGCCTCGTTGAACCTGGCCGAAAAATGCGGCGCGACCCCGGAGACGATTCGAGGATACAGCGCGCTGGCGCTCGGAATGGGGATGTCCGGCATGGTGGGGATCGGCCGCAGGTACGCGGCGCGCGCGATCCAACTTGCGGAAGGTTACGGCTCGCTGCCCGAGATCGCGCGGGTCCGACTCGTGCTCGGCGTTCTCTCTTATGGCCTCGCCGAATGGGACAATGCCGAGGCGCATGGCGAACATGCAAGACGTTGTTACGAGCGCCTGGGAGACCGAAAGCGTGCGCAGAACAGCGAGACGATGTTGATCTTCATCGCGCTGTTGCGGGGATATATTTCGCTCGCCGACGAGCGGCTTGCCAAGCTGTTCGCGGAACTCTCCGACGATTCCCCGCCGCAGATCCGCGCTTGGAGTCTTTCCTTACGGGCATTGATCGACATCACCCGGGGCGGGGCCGATACCGGATGCCTCGACAAACTGAAAGCGCTGGCAGGCCAGCGGTTGATCCGCACCGAACAATTGCTTTGCACGGGCGTGGCCGCGGCTGGCTATCTCGAGCGCGGCGAGGCCGCGGTCGCCCTTGAGCTTGCGGAACGGGGACTTCCAATCCTGCGCGAATGCGGCGTTGTGTGGGGCGGATATGCCTTCGGGCCGGCAGGAATCGCCGATGTCTTACTGAGCCATTGGGAGCAAGCTTCCGGCGCGGTCTCTTCGAACATTCAAAGCCAGGCGAAGCTGGCGTGCCGGGAGCTTTCGCGGCTGGCTCGAACATCGCCGATCTGCCGTCTCTACAGTCTGTTAATGAACGGCCGATTGTGCTTCCTGACCAGTCAACCGGCGCGGGCGCTCGAGAATTGGAAGCGCGCCGCCGAAGTGGCCGAGCTGCTGCAAACCCCCCGCGAGCAGGCGCAGGCGATCTATCGAATCGGCCTTGCGACCAGCGCGAGCGATCCTGAGCGTGAGTCTCGCCTGCGGCAGGCGGCCGACATCTTTGAACGCCTCGGCGCCGCCAAGGAGCTCGCCGAACTGAAACGTGTCCATCCATCGCCGTCGTCGCAATGGAGACAGGCTTGAGCCAGCGCCGCATCAGCATCGTGGGCGGCGGAATGGCGGGACTTTCCGCCGCCTATCAGCTCAGCCTTACATCGGAATTGCGCAAGCAATATCACGTCACGGTCTATCAGCTGGGATGGCGGCTCGGAGGCAAGTGCGCCAGCGGGCGCGATGCGCAGGGCCGCAACATCGAGCATGGCCTGCATATCTGGTTCGGCCACTACCTGAACGCTTTCCAGATGTTGGCCGAAGTTTACCGAGACTTGCCGCGGAAGGGAGCGAAAGTCGATTTGAACACTTTGATTCTCCCACAGGGTTACACGCCGATCGGCGATCCCGATGGGGCCAAGCCGACCGTGTATGACGTCAACTTCCCGACATCGAAGAAAGTCGGTATACCCGGCAGAGAACCGGCTGACCTCAGCATCGCCAATTGTCTGTCGCACGCGATAGGGCTGTTGATCAACTTCCACGACTATGCGCTCGGGTCAGACTCGCCGATCGTCAAGCTCGACGAAGTTTCGATCGAAACGATAAAAATGCGCGACGACCCGCGGTTTCCCCCCTCAAGACTACTCGGTGTGGTGACGGCAAGAACCTGTCTGGAGATTGCCTCGGCATGGCTGTTGCATCTCGACGAAGACATGATCTCGTTTGGCCCCGCGGACATGGAATTAGTCCGCCGGGTGCTTCAGGGCGCTGCCGGCGCCAGTTGTCATATGACCTTTGCGAATACCGCAGCCGGTCACTTGTTCGACCAGGCGTTGCGACTAGCGTGGCCGATGGTGGACGGCATTTTCGACGACATCGTGATTGAGCAACGATCCATCCAGCAGATGGACGGCGAGGACTTTCGCCGCTGGTTGGTTCGTCATGGCGCCGAGCCCTCACTGGTCAAGCAGTCGCCAATGGTGAGAGCGCTCTACGACACGATGTTTCAGTATCCGGACGGAGACATCGCCAACGCGAGCTACGGCGCAGGAACCGCGGTCCAGGTCCTGCTTCGAGCACTCGGAACCTATCAAGGAGCCGTGGCGTGGGAGCTGCAGGCCGGTGCAGGCGAAGTGATCGTCGCTCCCTTGTTCGAGATACTCAAGCAGCGAGACGTCGAGTTTCGGTTCTTTCACAAACTGACCGACATCAGGGTCTCGTCGGATGGGCGATCTGTCGATTCACTGCACTTTGACGTGCAGGCGATACCGAAGTCCGGCTATGAATGGACCGTGCCGATTGGCGATGGACTGTTCGGCTGGAGCAGCCAACCCGACTGGCTTCACCTCGACGTGCCCCCGAACGGCTGCGTTGATTTTGAATCGTTCTGGTGCAACGAGCGGGTCGGCACCGACGTAAAGACACGCGTCGACGATTTCGACGATGTCGTCCTGGCGATACCGCTCGGCGCTTTCAAGAAGTTCACGGGCAACAAAAGTGTCGAGCGACCGCCCGGACCAGGCCTATCTGCCATTGAAGCAATGCACGAGCCGTTCGACGACCTTTACAACTACAGCACCGGCTTCTGGAATATGGCGGCAAAGCTTCGCCTGGTGCCCAGCATCGCAGTTCAGCTCTGGAGCACGCGCTCGCTTGCCGGCCTCGGCTGGTCCGGACAAAAGCCCGCGCTGGTGTCAGGCCCCAATCCTCTCGACATCTGGGCGGACATGTTCCAGCTCCTGCGGTATGAGCGTCGCGACCCTCCCTACTCGATTCACTACCTCTGTGACGTCTTCCCTTCGAAATTGTACGCAGCGCCGCAGACAAGCCGGCATGCCCAGGAGATGGCAAATCTGCTCGCCTATCTCAAGACGTTGGATTGGCTCGAGCACAAAGCCAAATTCATCTGGCCGAAGGTGATGACGAATGGTGCGTTTGACTGGACCGTGCTTTACGACGATCAGGATCGCCACGGCTATCGCCGGATCAGGGCGCAGCACGTCAAAGCCAATATCAGTCCCTGGGACTGCTGTGTCGCGACCGCGGCCGGCACCAGCGCCTGGCGCCTGAAGACCGACGAATCCGGCTTCAAGCACCTGTACCTCGCCGGAACCTGGATCGACACCGGCTTCAACACCGAATGCGTTGAAACAGCCGTGATCTCGGGAATGCAGGCGGCGCGCGCGATCACCGGCGCAGAGCTCGAAATTCCCGGCGAGCGTTTCCTTCACGCTACCCGACAATTTGTGTCTCTCTGTGATGTTATGCGCAGCTGCGCGCCCGCCCCCGCTGAATGAGGATCGGCCGCATGGCGCTCAGAAAGATTGCAATCCTGGGAGGCGGTGTCGCGGCGCTCAGCGCGGCGTTCGAGCTGACGGAGCAAGATCCGCAGCATCAACTGTTCGACATCACCGTCTACACGATCGGCTGGCGGCTTGGCGGCAAGGGAGCGGTCGGCCGCGACAAGGAAAAAGGATATCGCGCCGAAGAACACGGACTTCATGTCTGGACCGGTTTCTACGATAACGCATTCGAACTGGTCGACCGGCTTTATGCCGCGATGAACGATCTCGATCTCAGCCCGCCGTTCGGATCACGCGAGAACGCCTTCGAGGGCCTCGATCGATCCGTGCTCATGGAGCCGTTCAATTCCGGTTGGACTTCATGGACTATCGACATTCCACCCCATGAAGGTATTCCCGGCACACCGCGTCCCGCAGTCTCGCTCGTCGATTTTCTGCGCTCCCTGCTCGAATGCTCGGTGCAGCAGAGCCAGTCGATCGCTGGTTTCACCGACCAATGGCCGGCGGGGACCCAGCACTCCGCCGTGGCGGCCGGAACAACCGACGGTCCGTTCAGAACGGCGCGGGCGAAGATCGATATCCTGCCGCAGGATCCCAGGGCGGTCAGCCCGAGTGACGCCGCCGAACTACAGACGATACTAAGGCATGCGCGGACTCAGCTCTGCGACAAGCCGCCATCAGCTGCGATGTCTCGCGACCCGCGCGAGATCGTGGCGGAGGTCGCTCTGACGATCGCGATCGGCATGTTGAGCGACGGCGTGCTGTGGCAGGGCTTCGACTGCATCGACCATCAGGAGTGGACCGATTGGATGAGGTCGAACGGTTGCTCGGATTCGACGCTGGATTCCGCCATTATCCGTGGCTGCTATGATTATGTGTTCGGGTTCTTCGGTAGCCGCCACACGCATGAATACGGGAATGTCATTCCCTGCAGGAACGTGGCGGCAGGCACCGGCACCCGCATCCTGTTGAAACTGCTCTTCACATATCGCGGGTCGTTCTTCTACCTTCTCAAGGCGACCATGGGCGAGCTGCTGTTCGCTCCGCTCTACCAAGTGCTCACGAAACGCCACGTCAAGTTCGAATTCTTTACCAAGGTCGAGCACATCGGACTGTCTCAAGACAAAGCTTCGATCGAATTCATCGACACCACCGTGCAGGCGACCACCCACTCCGGCAATTCTTACGATCCGCTGATCTGGATCGGCGCAGATGGCACAATCCCGAGCTGGCCTTCCCATCCAGACTACTCTCAGCTGGTCCAAGGACAGGCTCTGCGGGACCAAAGAATAGACCTCGAATCGGCGTGGACGAAGTGGCCCGGCGTCGACCCTCCCCGAAAGCTGCTTCGAGGGAGGGATTTCGACGATGTCGTGCTCGGCATCGGCATCGGCGCATTTTGCACGATATGCAGCGACCTGATCTGCCACACCCCCGGCTGGCGAGAGATGGTCGATGCCATCAAGACGACGGCGACGGTAGCCTTTCAGGCATGGACAAACGTCGGCATGCGAGAGCTCGGTTGCAAGCAGGATCGAACGGCTCTTTCGGGATTCGTATTGCCGCTCGATACCTGGGCCGACCTCAGCCTGATGTTGCCACTGGAAAAATGGCCTCAACCGCCGCCCAAGGGGTTGGCATATTTCGTTGGCTCCCTGGTCGACGATCCGCTGCATCCGCCGCCCCCGTTCTGCAAACACAGTTATCCGGCCAGGATGCTCGCGCGGCAAAGGCGAAGGATGCTGCACTGGGTCGAGAGCAACCTTCACTTCCTATGGCCCGGAATTGAAGGCCCCGGCCATGCCGTTCGTTGGGAGCGATTCTTCGACTATCGTGCTTATTCCCCCCCGACTCGAAGGCGGTTCTTCGCGCAATATCCGCGGGTGAACATCAATCCCTCGGACCGATATGTGCTATCGGTTCCCGGCAGCGTGTTCAAACGCATGGAGGCCGGCAAGTCGGGGGTCGACAATCTCTTTCTCGCCGGCGACTGGGTTCGTACCGGTATTAATGCGGGTTGTATTGAAGCATCGGTCATGGCGGGCCGCGCCGCGGCAGCCGCAATTGCAGGAGTAGATATTGCCATGCCAAACGCCAACGACTTCAACGACGTTTCGCTGCCAACCGCCTTGTTGCCGGCATTGGACCTGTTGCGCAAGCTTGCCACTAACGCCGTCGCCGGTACCGGCGAAATCGAGGCGTTTTGCGTCGTCCAACAACGGCCGCGCTGCGAACTCGAGAAGATGCTACCCGATGGGCTGACACTCCTCGAACCTCCAGCGCCCCACAGCACGATCAAGACAGCGCATCACGGCACGTCGTCCGATGCAGAGGGCAAGACGGAAAAGACACCGGAGATTATTCCCGAGCCACCGCATCATGTCGTCCTGATCTTTGCCCGGCAACGCAACGTGCGTCCGGGACCACTACCCTTCGGCGGCGCGCACTACCTCGAAATCGCCCAGCTGATTCCCGACGTTGTCCATAAGAACGCACCTTCATTGCAGAACGTCCTGTTCAGCTACATGCCGCATTTGTTCGTGAGCTCGCTGGCAGCCACGTTGATCGGTCAGAATTTTTACGGCTTCAACAAACAGGTCGCACGAATCCAGGATGATAATGACTCCTTCTCCATGCGAAGCTCATCCGGCACCATAAGAACCTGGTTCGAGCGCGACGGCGTGCCCGGTGGCATCGACAGCTATCTCGTCATCAAGCAACTCCGCGACAAACTGGATCAGCCTCTGGTCGGCGTCCAGCCGGATGGCAATTTCATCTACTCGATGCTGAAATACGGTCTTAGCGGTGCGGTCGTTCAACCCATCAAGGGCAAGATCGCGCTATCCTCGCCTTTCGCCCATAAGGCAGAGGAGATCGAACTCGCACCGATCTCAAAGCCACCGCAAAAGGACGACTCTTGGGGATTCCGGTTCATCGCGCCTTGGACGCTCAGCCTGCCCTTCAACTTTCCGGCCGGGCAGCCGAGTTCGAGCGCAAGAAATCTGGCGCGGGCCACCGGCGAGTACAGCACGGCATTGCTGGGCCGTATCTTGGTACGACGCTGACGGCCGGAAAGCTTGGCGCCACTAATTCGCTCAATGGTCGCCAAGACACCGCACTCGTACGAAGGTCTTAGAATGACGGCCGCCATCAAAACGGCGAGAGTCGAGCATGAGGATGCAGCGCCCCGACCCGACAGCTGAACGCCAGGCAGTCTTTCACTCGTTACTCGTGCCTTGGCCGCAGAGCGAGCTGGCCCCCGAGCTGGCGGACCGCGTGGAAGGCACCATCCCTTTGGAGGCTGGATAAGGCGGTGAACCGCGACGGGATGACGAATGCATGGTAGCGGGGGAACGCTACCGCCTTTCCGCACAGCCAGAAAACCTACGGTACCTTCTTAAATCTTTCGCCTAAAGCCGCCTCAACGCGACCTCCTATCGCGCTAAGATGATCGAGAAGCCGGTCTCCATTCAGATTGGAAGTCTTCGAATCTCGGCAATGTTTTCTGGTGCTATTCCGATATTTTGCAGCCTTTCGGGCTATTGAGATCATTAGAGAATTTTGCTTTGTCGGAATGGGCCACGCGTGCCGGCAACAGGGATCGGACGATGGACCGCCAGTCTCGCCGGGCGCGCTGAGCCCTGCGTGGCGCCTATGCTCATCTTGGCAGCCCAACACTAGTGAGTAGCTGCTCGACGCTACGGTCGAGAGAGCTGAGCGGCGAACGCACTCAGGTTTGTGCGCCGGGAACTCTCGAGACCTTCGTTGACTCCAAGGATTGTGAGCTTTTCGCAGCCCTCTTCAGACCGAAATTGTGATTTAGGTAGTAGTACTTTCTATTGGTGGCCCGACCGTCGCCTTCGTCGCTGGGGTTACGAAGCACGAATTCCCGGACCAGATCGTCCTTCACGCCGAAGACGACATCGGAATCGAGGTACTGGTCGCCTGCGACGAAGATGTGCGTCACTAATTGCTCGAAGCCCGGGGCGGAAATCATGAAATGCACGTGTGCCGGCCGCCAAGGATGCCGGCCCTGTGCCTTTAGCATTTCGCCGACTGGGCCGTCGTGCGGTATCGGATAGGCTGCCGGCTTGATCGACCAAAAATTAAATCGACCGCTGGCGTCGGTGCGGAAGCGGGCCCTCATCGCCAGCCCCCCGATCTCACCGAGTTGCTGCACGTCGTAATTACCATCGTCGTCGGAATGCCAGACATCGACCGATGCGCCGGCAAGGGGGAGACCGTCGACGGTCGAGACCGAGCCCGTGACGAAAAGCGGATCGCCTTCGACGCCGTTGGAGATGTCCTCCCCCAATTTCCCTTCTGGAGCGTCCTGAACGAAGAACGGGCCGAGCACCGTGCTTTCCGTCGCGCCGGGCACCGAAGAAACATTGATCGCGTCGACCAGCATCGAGACGCCCAGAGTATCCGAGAGCAGAATGAACTCCTGGCGTTTGTCGTCGCACATTTGACCGGTCCTCGTGAGGAAGTCGATGCCGTATTCCCATTCCTTTTGGGTGGGACGCACCTCGCGTACAAACGCATGGAGATGTCGCACCAGGGCCTCGCTGATCTCTCGAATGCGGGCATTCGTTGCGCCCTGCAGTCGCTCAAGCACCGCATCAGTGATCGTATCTTCGTTGAAATTGCGCATTATCACTCCGTGGGTTGAGTTCGCTTTGTTTGGCGGAAGAGAGCATCGTCTCCTAAGGTACGGCAGGCGGTTCGCCTGCCCAAGCGCGGGCGATAAGGTCTCGGATTGCGTCGCGCTCGAGAGAACGGGGATTCCAATAGGCGTCGACTATCGCAAGGTCCGCCGCACGGTCGATACCATCTTCCGGCATACCGATCTCGCGCAACCCGCGCTTCGTGCCTAGTCGCCGGCTTAGATCGAATAACCCGGTGGCTGCGTTGTTCGCGTCTACTGCCTTGGCGATGCGAGCCGCGGCGTCGGGGGCTGCCGCCGCATTATAGGCCAGCGCATGCGGGAGAACGATGGCGTGCATTTCCGAATGCGGAAGATCGAACCGACCACCGAGCACGTGACAAAGCTTGTGATGCAGTGCCATTCCGACGGTACCGAGACAAACCCCGCAAAACCATGCGCCGTAGAGTGCTTCGGTGCGCGCGTCGTGATCGTCGCTTGTGACGGCAATCACGGGCAACGCATGTGCAAGGGCACGGATGCCCTCTTCCGCCATCAGCGAGATCACGGGATTGGCCTCTTGAGCATAGAGCGCCTCCGCGGCATGGGCGATCGCATTGATGCCCGAAGTCGCGGCAAGCTTAGCAGGTAAGGTCATCGTCAGGTCGACGTCGTAGACAACTGTTTCCGGCAGCACGGCCGCACTGCGTAGGGTTGTCTTCCGTCCATCGCGGGTTTCTCCGAGAATCGGAGTCATTTCGGAGCCCGCATAAGTGGTGGGAATGCAGAGCTGATTGACGCCGGTGCGCAACGCTAACGCCTTGCCGAGGCCGATGGTCGATCCGCCGCCGAGCGAAATGACACAGTCCGCGTGGCACGTCCTCAGCGCGGTCAATGCCCGCTCTGTCACCTCGACCGGCGTATGCATCGTGGCGTCGGAGAATATGCCGGCACAGAGCGACCCAAGCTCGTCCGCGAGTGAGACGCCCTGCGTCATTTGTTGCGAACTGGTCAACACCAGAGCTCGTTTGCCACCGAGGCGTCTGACCTCGGCGTTGACGGTACCCAGCGTGCCACTGCCGAAGACAACGCGACACGGAAGACTTTCGTACGTGAATGATCCGATCATGCCAGCACTGTTCTTATGAGATCGTAAGTTGGCAGCCCGATCCGTGGGTCGCTCAAGTTCGAGGGCATCGCAGCGGTTGCCGCGGCGCCTTGCAAATTCGTATCGAGTAGATTCAAGTCCGAAATGTGAGGGGTTGGTCGATGGCGGAGCGCTGCCACCTGCCGGCCTGTCACTGAAGAGAGCCCTCGACGCTCGGGCTTTCGCCCGAGCGCTTCAGGATGTTTTCTACTCGGCGGCCGTCGACATATAACCGTCGCGCTGGTCCTGCGCCTTGGCGTATTCGGGTTGGAAGCGCACATTGGCGTAGTGCGAGTTCTTCTGTGCCTCTGCAGCTCGCTTGCCGAGTTCTGCCGTATCGCCGAAGCCGAGAACCTGCCGAGCCAACTCGGTCAATGGACCGTCTACCTGGTACTCCGTACGCTGCATCGTGAGCAGATTGATGAGGTAGAGCGGCGTTCCATTGAACTTCTCAAACATCTCGTGCCTGTTGCCCCATTCGGTCAGGTACCGCTCGCTGATCTGACGGAAGATCTTGATGCGGTCGTACGCGCTGATCTCGGCACCGCGCAAAGCCTCGGAAAGCTTCGGACCGATGTAGGGGTCCTCCAGCTCTTTTCTCGACGGTTGGATCACGACGCCGCGGCCGCAGAAATCGATGAGCAAGTTGACCATCTTGTTCTGATTTTCAAGATAATAAGCACGGCCGAAGTCGATGTAGATGTTGTTCGGCTTGAAAAGACCGCCGGGCGTCGCGAAGCCGGTTTCTTCGGCGGCGATCATGAATGCACGGCACGTCTCGCGGAAGCGGATGAGTTCAGCGAGCTGGGCCTGTACGACCGGATTGGTGCTGGTACCCAGCGATTGCGTTAGGAGCAGCGCGAGACCAACCATCAGTTCGGCGTGGACGCAATGCCGGATCTGAGTCTCGAGATGCACCCAGTCGAACTGCCGCTGCGGATACCACTTGGCATGATCGGGATTACCGACGTGTTGGACGCGGTCCCAGGGAATCAGGACATCGTCGAAGTACACCATCGCATCCAATTCGTCTCCGATCGTGGCCAAGGGACGATCGTACGGATCGGCATCTGGCTGAGCGTTCGATTTACGGGCGACGACCGAGATGCCCCTTGTGGCGATCGGTACCAGCGCGTAAACGGTCTGCTCGGGCGTCTGACCGGGGCGCCAGAGGTTTCCAATGAGGAGGTGGTTGACGAACGGAACGGAAGTGCCGATCGCCTTCCAGCCTCGCACCAGAATGCCGTCATCGCGCTCTTCGATGATCTTGAGCATCGGCGTCTCGGCCATCGCATTGTCGCGGCCGCGATCGAACTGCACGTCGAGGAACATCGGCGAGATGGCCAGATCCTGCGAAGTCACTTCTTCCCACTGCCGTTGGATGTTGCCGGAGAGATCGCGCTTCTTTCCGGAGAAGCGGGAGTTTTCCGACCAGGGCTTCTGATCGTCCACCTGGGTAAACATCACGACGTTCATGCCGGCAGGCGGCCTGGTGAAGATGCCGCCCTTGAAATGGCGGCAGAGGAAGTCGCAGTATTGCCGGCGCTTGACGACGTCCTCTTTGCTGCGCGGTAGGAACCAATGCATCGACTGGCGGTTACCGTGCTTGTCGATGAAGGTCGCAATTTCCTGGTTCTTCGGATCGAGGTGGAGATCGTAATATCCGGCGATGGCTTGGGCATAGCCCTTAGTCGCAGGGTGAGTCGTGACGTCCTCGATCAGTTCGCCTCCGACATAGACTTTCCGGCCGTCGCGGAGCGACTCCAGGTATTCATTCCCGCTTCTCATTTCTATTCTCCGTTAGACATGGTTGAGTTGACGTTGAAAAGTATCTGCATCCCAGTAGTCCTCGCTCCGGTGAATGAGGCCGTCGCGGATTACCAACAAATGCACGCCGCGAAGTGAAATCGCCTGCTCGCGCGGCGCGATCGGTCCCATCTGGCTCTTGAGCGTCGCCTTCAGGAGGTAGCTCATCATGGCGACACCGTTCGCACCGACGGCACGCCGTTCCGGTGTCCAGGAAGCGTCGGGAAACCAGCCGAAGAAGCGCTCCAGGCCCGTCGCTATTTCCTTCGGACCTTGTTTGACCTTGCGTTGCGCAATCTCCTCGTGACTGGCGTCGCGCGCATAAAGAGCCGCGACCGCTGCGGCATCGCGGGCGTTGTGGGCTTCGTAGAATCGTTCGACGACCTTCTCGATACTCATGCAGACGCCCCTGCGGATGCGAGGTCCAACGCGACTGTCTTCAAGTAACGGCCCTGCCCGTACAGCAGGGGACGAAGCGACGTAGGCGCCAAGATCGTGCGGATCGCACCGATCACGACGACATGGGTCCCTATCCGTCGGATTTCGGAGGCGTCGCAATCGAACGTTGCGATCGCCTCACGCAGCACGGGTGTAAAAGATGGGACGGGAAGCTCGTCCGCGGGCACGACATAGCCGTCGAGGTACTTCGAATCACCGGGCTGTGCGCAACGTTGAGAGAGTCCGGCTTGAGCTTCACTGAGCAGATTGAGCGAGAACTTCCGGTCTCTCTCGATGTCCGCGGCCGTGACCGTCTTCGCGTTGATGCAGACCAGAAGGGTCGGTGGCTCCATGCAGACGGGCGTGTACGCGCTCACCGTCATTCCCCACGGCCGTTCTTCCCGAAGCGTGCCAACAACGGCGACGCCTCCCACGATCCGACGCATCACCGTGCGGAAAGCATCGGGTCGCGGACCGGAAGCGAGATCCCAAAGCGCAGCGCGCGCACTAACGCCTATCTCCAAACGATGTCTCATCGTATAGCCTCCCATCGCAGCCTCGCGCTATTTCCTGCCCCGCTTGGAGGAAAGTGCGCGACATGTTGGCAACGTCACGAGGCTATTCGGGAGAATTACAAGGCGTCCAATCGATATTTGTGATTTCAAATATTTACGCGAATGCTGCGTTTTGCAGGCGATCGGACTGTGGCGGTCAGCAAACCCGGCGCCGCGCCCCACTATCGATGCAATGGATGTCTAACATCGATCGTATGGATATTATGACCCGATCTTTCCCCGGCCGCGGGCTCCCGAAACCATCAAATCAGGTTGATTTTGTTCGGTCGGAACGTGCACACTCCTGCATCGTGCCACTTGCCGGTCAACGAGAGTAGGGCTTTGAACCTTCGCAGCGTCGACCTCAATCTCCTAGTCGTGCTCGATGCACTGCTGACGGAACGAAACGTCAGTCGCGCCGGCGAGCGCATTGGCCTTACGCAATCTGCGATGAGTGCGGCTCTGTCGCGTCTCCGCGAGCTGTTCGACGATCCGCTTCTGGTTCGCTTCGGTCGAGGGTTGGAGCTGACGCGAAACGCAGAAGAGCTCATCGTTCCGGTGCGGGAGACGCTGGAGCGCATCGAGCAGACGCTTTCAAAGAAGGCGCATTTCGATCCTGCCGAAAATTCGCGTAGCTTTTCGATAAGTGCTTCGGACTACGCCGTCCTGGTATTGTTGACGCCCCTGGTGCGTGCGCTCACCACCGAAGCACCCAACGTGACCGTTCATCTCCTGCCGCGCGCCCGCGACCCGGGGCGCATGTTGCAGAGCGGCCAGGCCGACCTCGTGATCGAGCCCAGCGAACTGTTTGGCGACGCCGGATTCCCGTCGACGCCTCTACTTAGCGACCGCTGGCTATGTGCTGCCGACGCCCAACATCCGCACATCGCGAAGGATTGCTTGACCCACGAACAGTTCCTGGAACTGCCGCATCTCGTCTATGGCATCGGTATGGACCGGCAGCTAAACTTGGCCGACCAACGCCTTGCCGAGATGGGTATCCAGCGGCGCATTCACGTCACGGTCGAAAGCTTCCTGCTGGTTCCGTTTCTCATCGAGGGTACCCCGCTCATCAGTCTCGTGCTGGAGCGCGAGGTCCGGGCGCTGCATTCCTGCCCGAGGCTCAAACTATTCGAGCCCCCCATTGCCTTGCCCGACATTCACGAAGCGATGTATTGGCATCCTCGACATAACAACGACCCCGCACACGCCTGGCTGCGCAATCGACTACGCCTTGTAGCCGCCGAAATCGCTTAGCGCGATCGACATCGGCAACCGGGAGGACGGCAACCTCAAGCTCCATGTCCACGTGTTGGGTACTAGGGGCGCTGTCGCACAGATCATGTGGGAGGCCGACGACGCTTGGCGCGAGAAACCGCGCAGCGTCACGCTGTCCGATCTCGTTCCTTTCAAAGGAAACACCTGCGGCGCTCTGGAAGGATACCTTTGCGTGAACCTTAACCCGCGCGGGATGAATGCGCTTCGATTGCCCTGGCAGAATGTTCGCCGCTGATCGCGGCCGAGTCGAAGACAAGGCTTTCGGCCGGCGCGGCCAAAGATAGACCGTTTGCTTTGCATTGGCTGTAAAGGAGGTCGATGACTTCGTTGCGGGCCGCCGTCCAGCCGGCGCGACTCTCCACACGGAATAACAACTCGACTTCAATCGCGGCGGCGTCAATCGAATTCAGGGCGACAATCGGCGACGGGTCCTGGACGATCCGCGTGCTGGCATCCAGTACGGACCGCATGACTTGCTCGACGAAGTTTGGCGTCGTGGTGGCAATGCGTACGGTCAACGTGATCTGGTGCGTCTCGTCGGGGCGGCTGAGATTGGTAACACCCTGTCTTGCCAGGATGCTGTTCGGCACAACAACGACATTGTACCCTCCGGTAAGCAGATTGGTCGAGCGCCAGTTGGTCTCAACGACGCGGCCTTCCGTGCCATCCTTCAATTGGATCCAGTCGCCTATGGCATAGGCCCTCCCAGCGTCAGCGCGATCCCTGAGAAGACATCGCCAATGGTATTTTGCAGCGCAAGGCCGAAAATGATCGCGACGACGCCTGAGGTCGCGACCAGCGTACCAACCGGGACACCGAACACAAAACCAATGATCGACAGCACCACACCGAGACAGATGACACCAACGGCCATGTCCTGGATCAGGTGCGCTTCCCGTGGCCGACGATTGAGCAACATATAGATGTGGACTAGGCCAATGATGGCCCATGCGAGATGGGTCCACCACAGGATCCTGGCCGATATGGAGAGCAACGCGCCGAGACCCCGCAACTGGGCGCCATCGACGCGATGCGGAGCGATGCCGCCCAGATAGAGCGTAAAACTCATGCCGATAAAGAACAGGATCTGGGCGATCAGTCGGCCGGTCGGACGGTTGCTCCCCTGAAGATGCCAAACGACGATACCGGCAATTCCGAGGATGTTGGTCAGAACAAGCGGCATCATATGATCTTCGTCTAACATGATTGGGATTCAGCAATAGCGGTCGGTTGCCACCGACGGAAGGGCCCTACGCTCAGGTGAAGCTACGCATCAATGAGCCCACGCCCTGGAGGTGTGCCCAATTACCCCACATGCATTCGAACACCCTTGGCCCCGTTGAGGAGCCGCTTCAGATGAAAATTCGCCAGCGGGTCGGCGGCGTTGAGACCGACCAGTGCTGCGAAGGCTGGCACCACGTCAGTGTCATCTGCCTCCAACTTGTTGAAGGCAGTCGCGTACTGTGTCGCGGCCAACCCATAACTCTCCGCAGCTGACAAGGGCTCGTGGGCGCGTAGCGCCTCACTTCGTCCCCGCAGAACAAGGTCGCCGATCGGCCGCCCTCTGAACTCCCGAACCTTACATGCGATCGAGTCGCTGACGCAGATCCGTGTGCCCAATGTCTTGTTCGCCGCCTCCAGTCTGGCGGCAGTGTTAACTGTGTCCCCGTAGGCTGTGTAGTCAAAGTAACGGCCGCCGCCGAAATTGCCGACCAGCGCAGGTCCGGCGTGGACGCCTATCCGCGTGACACCGAAGTCAACGCCCCTCTGTTTCCAGCGCTCCCGAAATGTTTCGGCCCATCGATCGAGCGCCTGCGCGCAGGCGATCGCGCGGGCGGGGTAATCGATCTGGTCGCCGGGTGCATTGAACAGTACCTGAATGGCGTCACCGATCACCTTCGCCACCGTCCCTTCATAGGCGAAGACGACCTCCGTCACTCCACCGACATATTCGTTGAGCAGATCTCTCAGCACATTCGAATCGGCCGTCTCGACGAGTGACGTAAACCCTGTAATATCGGTGAAAATCACTGCAATGTCGCGCCAGTGGACCTGCATTCCATCGTCGCCATCTACAGCAGCAAGGCGCTTAGCGAGCTCAGGCGAGAAATATCTCGACAGCGACGCATGAGCCCGCTCCGCGTCCGCCTGTCGCCGGCGTGCTTCGCGCAAGACCTCGATGTGACGGATGGTCTTCTGGATCGTGGATTCCAGGTCGGCGAAATCGATGGGCTTGGTCAGGAAGTCGAACGCGCCGCGATTCATTGCGGTACGTATGTTGCTCATATCGCCGTAGGCCGACACGACAATCGCCACCTTCTTGTCCTCTCGCTCCTGCAGTTTCGCCAACAGGGAAAGGCCGTCCATGCGCGGCATGTTGATGTCCAAGACCACGAGATCGACATGCGGATGCTGCTCGATCGATTGCAGCGCTTCAAGACCGTCACGCGCGAACACGAAGCTTAACTGCCGTTCGCGAATCTGCCGGCGAAACCTCCGGAGGACGAGCACCTCCAGATCCGGCTCGTCATCGACTACAAGAACGGTGGAGGTCATGCGGGCTGTTCCAGTCTCGCCTGGATCGCCTGGCGGACCTGGCCGAAGTCGATCGGCTTGGTCAACAGGGCGTGTGCCCCCCGTTCAAGTGCTGTCTTGCGCGTTTCGGCATCCCCGTACGCCGTGATCATGATCACCGGAACGTCGGGCCGCCGAGCGCGAAGCTCCGGCAGCATCTCCAGCCCGCTCATTCCGGGCATATTGATGTCGGAGAGGATGAGGATCAGCGTTTGCTCGCCGGTATCGGAAATGCGGTTCAGGGCCTGCGCTGCCGATCCGGCAAAGTCCATCACAAAGCGCCGGGCGCGAAGCTCGCGCCGAAATTGCTGGCGAAACAGAACCTCCAGATCGGGTTCGTCATCCACCACAAGAACCGATACAGTCATAGTCAGCCCCCGATACTGTGAGAAAGACCGATGTTGCGCGGCAGCAGGATGGTGAACTCGGTGAATTCGCCGGGCTCAGTCTCGACATCGATCCTGCCGCCATGTTGCTTCACGATGATGTCGTGGCTCATGGAAAGTCCGAGGCCCGTTCCCTCGCCCGGCGGCTTGGTCGTGAAGAACGGATTGAACATCTTCTCCTTCACTTCGGGCGGAATACCGACGCCATTGTCGCGGATGCGGATTTCGACGTATTCGCCGCGATCATGCGTGACGGCGCTGAGCGCGGGTTCAAATCCGGGATCACCGCGCTCACAGCGCTTCGCCACGGCATAGAAGCCATTGGAGATGACGTTCAGCAGCACCCGCGTGATCTCCTGCGGGAACACGTCGGCGATCCCGGTGTTCGGATCGAACTCGCGCCTGAGGGTGACGTTGAACTGCGGTCTCTCGGTGCGCGCGCCATGATAAGCAAGATTGAGGCTCTCTTCGACGAGCGCATTGACGTCGGCAGGCCGGTGCTCGCCGCCGCCACCACGCGAATGCAGGAGCATGTTCTTGACGATGGAGTCGGCGCGCTTGCCGTGCTGCACGATCTTCTGAAGGTTGTCCGTTAGCAGCTCACTCAGTTCATCCACTTCGCCGCGGATGTCGTCCGGGAGCATGACCGGAGTGAGGAGCTCGTTCAACTCGCCGGTCAGTTCGACCGAGAGCGTGGCAAAATTATTGACGAAGTTGAGCGGGTTCTTGATCTCGTGCGCAATGCCAGCAGTGAGCTGACCGAGCGATATGAGCTTTTCGGTCTGCACCAGGCGGTCCTGGGCCGCGCGTAAATCGTCGAGGGATCCAGCGAGCTCCTTCGTGCGGGCCTCTACTTCTTCGAATAACCGTGCGTTCTCGATCGCGATCACGGCCTGATCGGCGAACGTCTTGAGAAGGTTGATCTGGCTGCCAGTGAAGGTTCCGGGTTCGACGCGCGAAACGCCGATCGTACCGATCGCCACGCCTTTTCGGAGCATGGGCACGACCACAATGCTTCGATATCCCCTCGCGCGTGCCATACTCCTGATCGCCGGATGCACACCCGGTTCGGTCTCGATATCGGAGCGAAATGCAATCGTCGACGTGAGTGCGACCCGGCTGTGGATCCCGGAGGACGTGAGTGGCGCGGGAAATGAGATTCGGATCTCCTCATCACCGGCCACGCTTCCTGCCGTGCATGCCGCCAGATGAAGCATGTCGCCGACGACACGTGTCACGAGCGCCGTTTGGCCGGCAAGCAATCGCCTCGCGCTTTCGGATATGACGTCGAATACCGGCTGCACGTCAGTTGGCGAACTGGCGATGACATTGAGGATTCCTGCCGTGACGGACTGCCGCTCCAACGCGATCGCGAGTTCGCCCTGCAGGCGGGCATTCTCGGCTACTCCGCTCTGCAGTCGTTGTTCGAGCTCATCGACCCTGTTCCTCAAGTCGGCATCCATTGTGCTGATCATCGCTTCCGGATTCAGCGCCCACACCCCGATTGCGACTAGGCCAACCCGAGGCCGCCGTCGATGGCAACCACCTGGCCGGTCATCCATTCCGAGGCTGAGCCGGCAAGCCGGACAATCCATTCTGCGACATCGTCCGGAACGCCGCGCCGCGCGAGCGGGATGCGCGCACGCTCCTGTTCCTTGACCGCGGCGGCCTGTTCCTGGGTCAGTCCCATCATGCCGGTGAGGGCGCCAGATTCCGTTGGCCCAGCGGCGACAGCGTTCACCCGTATGCCGAATGGCGCAAGCTCCAGCGCCCAACAACGGGTCAGGTGCTCCAGCGCGGCCTTGCTCGCAGCATAATGAGACAGTCCGGCCGCGGGTCGGTGACCAAAGGTGCTCGACACGTTGATGATGGTGCCGCACCTCGTCTTCAGGTGCGGAAGGGCAGTGGAGGCAAGCAGGCTAGGACCGAGCACATTAACCGAGAAGATATCCATGATCCGATCGGCCGTGGTATCGGCCAATGGAAGGATTGCGCCCGCGCCGGCGTTGTTGACCAAGGCGTCTATTCTGCCCCAGAGATCCATCGCCTTGGCAATTGTGCGCCTGGCATCATCGATCGAGGCCGCATCCGCAACGATACCCGCGATGTTCGGATGCTCGGCGATCGTTTCGTCCAGAGGACCCGCCCGGCGGCCGGTCACGAGCACCTTGTCGCCCTGGTTGGCAAGGCGGATTGCCGCCGCTCGCCCGATCCCTGAAGTGCCGCCGGTCAGGACAATGACCTTTTCTTCGCTACGCATGTTGATCGCGTTCCTTTGCGGTTACTGGGCGGTCCAACCGCCATCAACCGAGATCGCGGTTCCGGTGATCTGGTCGGCGGCGGACGAACATAGGAAAGCGACAGTGCCGCCAAGCTGCGCCGGAGAAACAAATTCGAGGGACGGCTGCTTCTCCGCCAGGAGTGTCCTGGCCGCTTCCGTCCGGCTGACCCCTCTTTGCACAGCGATGTCGTCGATCTGCTTGTCGACGAGGGGCGTTCGCACCCAGCCCGGACAGACTGCATTGCATGTGACCCCGCTCCCGGCAGTCTCCAGGCCGACTACTTTGGTCAAGCCGACCAGTCCGTGCTTGGCCGCGACGTAGGCTGCCTTATGCGTCGAAGCGACGAGGCCGTGCGCGGAGGCAATGTTGACGATCCGCCCCCAGCACTGCTTCTTCATCTGCGGGACCGCCGCCGCAATGCCGTGGAACGCGGCCGACAGATTGATCGCCAGGATCGCGTTCCACCTGTTGGCTGGGAACTCTTCGACCGGCGCAGTGAATTGGATGCCGGCATTGTTGACGAGGATGTCGAGCCGGCCGAATTTCTCGACCGTCGCTGCGATCAATCCGCGCACGGCCTCCTCCTTCGACATATCGGCGCCATCGTAAACGGCGCGCACACCATGCTCGCGTTCGATGCCGCCTCGGATCGCCTCGATTTCGCTGGCATCGCCAAAGCCATTCAAAACGATGTCTGCCCGGAGCTTAGCCAACTCCCTAGCGATACCGAGCCCAATACCGCTGGTCGATCCGGTGACGACGGCTACCCTGCCCTTCAACATGGGACTTCCTTTCGATGGTTTGGGATTAGATTTGCCGCGAGATCAGTCACGGCGGTGGATATCGTGCGTGACAATGCCGAGCTCGGGAGCAGGCGGGTCGAGCCGCCGCGGATCGGCCAATGTACGGCGGATATCCTCCAGACCGCTCTGCCAATGCGCCCGCATCGCATTCAACCCGAATTCGTAATCCTTTGAATGGCGCTCGTAGATCTTGGACTGGTAGATCAGATGGATGATGTTGCAGGAGCGATGGCGAGCCATGTCCGCGATGGCGCGGATTTCCGGATCCTGCTTCGCGCCATCCGGTAACATTTCGAGCATTCGCTGCAGCGCCTGACGCATCTTCTGCATCCGTAGCGCCTGGTCCGTGATGGCGCGTGTGCGGCTGGAATACTGAATGTCCTTCTGGCGGCTCGACACCTCCATCAAGTCATTCGGCACACGGCCCCGTGCCGACCAAAGATCGACCTGGAAGGTCAGCGTGTCGCGCGGCTCGCTCGACAGCACTCGGGATAGAGGCGTGTTCGAAACGACGCCGCCGTCCCAATAGTGCTCGCCGTCGACCTCGACCGCAGGGAAGCCCGGCGGCAGGGCACCGGATGCCATGAAATGCTGCGGTCCGAGCCGGCGTTCAGCCGTGTCGAAATAGGTCAGGTTGCCCGTACGGACGTTGACCGCGCCAACGCTGACGCGCACCTCCCCGGCGTTCAGCCGATCAAAGTCGACAAGCCGCTCCAACGTCTGCTGCAATGGTGAGGTATCGTAGAAACTCGTCGCCGCGTTGCCCGAGAAGGGCGACAGGAACGGTGGCGGGAAGCGTGGCTTGAAAAAGCCGGGTTGCCCCTGCAAGAGGGCCCTGAGCGCCGCCAGGGCATTGTGCGCTGAGCGGAGATCGAAGGCGAACGGCATCGCATTGGCAAGCCCTTCGCCGACCGGCCATTCCACCGCCGCCGCGCAGATGCTCTCCCAGAACTTGCGTAGCCGTTCGATCCGCTCGGCCTCGGGCGAGCCGGCAATAATGGCGGCGTTCAGCGCGCCGATCGAAATGCCAGCCAACCAGTTCGGCCGTATGCCGGCTTCGTGCAGGCCTTCGTAAACGCCGGCTTGATATGCACCAAGCGCGCCGCCACCCTGCAGCACCAAGGCCACGACATCATATGGCAATGGCTTGGCCGCTTGCGGCGCCGGATCGATATCCCCGCGCATGACGTTCAGCATTTTCTGGAGCTCCGGATGTAGGGCTGATCTCGGTCAGCCGGCATTTGCTTCGATCAAGACGTCCGAGACCGAGCCGCGGCTCTGGTCGGTGGCAAGATAGTCATGGACCACGCCGCCTAGCCCGAGCGTCAGGTCCACGACGAGGTGCTTGGCCGACAGCACCTGCAGCACCGGCAACTCGGCGACGGGTGCCAGGGCATGCGAGTACAGATCCAGGGCAGCGGGGCCGGTCCAAGCACCCTTCACGGTGATGTCCTTTAGGTGGAAACGCACCAGCTCGCAGATGCGCGGCGAACCATCGACATGCGGAATGATCTTGAGCAGGAAATTGGGGGCTGCGAGCTTGCGGGCTTCCGCCGCCGTATCGAGCGACCGGTGCTTGTAGCCCATGGTGCCGGTCGCAATGCGGATTGAGCCATAGTTCAAAGTGCCAACCAGCGTATCGATTTCGACCTCGAGCTTCGGTTGCGCCAATTTCTTGGGAAACCCCCATAGCTCGCGCCCGCCCGCAATCGGCGGATGGTCGTTCAGGAACATCTGATGGGTGAAGCCGCCCAGCTGGCCCCTGTAGGATACGGGAATGACCTGGCCGCTCTCGGTGTAGTCGCCGAAGCCGGTGGAATCCGGCATGCGAATGAACTCGTAGTTCACTACTGGTTCGGTGATCTCCAGCGGCTCCGGCACCACGCGGCGCAGCGCGTCGGGATCGGTGCGGTACTGGATAATGAAATATTCGCGGTCGACGAAGCGGTAAGGACCGGGAGGAAAGGCCGGACTGCTCAGCGGCATCGCGAACGACGATGCGCGCACGGTCTCGTGTTTCACGGTGGTAAGCTCCAAGCTTGTCAGTGGCGGGCGCGGTCGCCGCTTGTCAGCGCCCGCCCCTGGTTCGGATTTGAGCCAACAATCGGTCAGTAGTCCCAGAAGGCCGGCACCCAACGAAACGCGTCGCCTGCGACCGCGACATGACCGACCGACGGGAACGGCATGTGCGTGGCCACCAGCAGTTCGCGGTTCGCCGCCAGTTCGCGCAAAAGTTCGATCCGGACGCGAGCGGCTTCCTCGGGATCGTGCTCGAAGCCGTTGTGCCAATCCGGGTGCTCGAACCCGACGGTGAAGACGAGGTCGCCAGCGAATGTCAGCCGGTCGCCGCCGGATGCCACGCGAACCACGCTGTGTCCGGGAGTGTGGCCACCGGTGCGGCGGACTACGACGCCCGGCGCAACTTCGTGCTCATCTTCGAACGTCCGCAGCTGGTTGTGGTACTCGTTCGCGAACCGCTTGGCGGTGGCCCGAAGCGCGTCCGGGAATCCCGGCGGCATGGAGACGCGGGAGAAATCGGGCGCCTCCCAGAATTTGACCTCCGCGGCCGCCACGTGGATCCGCAGGTCCGGACGCAGCCGGTCCTTCACGCCCTCGACCAGCAAGCCGCCGACATGGTCCATGTGCATGTGGGTCAGCACCACGTCGGTCACGGATGCCAGGTCGATGCCGGCGGCTTCCAGTCGCTTGACCAACTGCCCGGCCCGCGGCAGGTGCAGATCCGGGTCCAGTCCGAGACCCGCGTCGATCAAGATGGTCTGCGCGCCGCTGCGTACCACGACCACGTTCAGTGCCCAGTCGAACGCGTCCGGCGGCAGGAACATGTCGTCCAGCCAGGCGGCGCGGACGGCCGGGTCGGCGTTGTGCGCCAGCATCTTGGACGGCAGCAGCAGCACGCCGTCGCTGATCACCATAACATCGATGTCGCCGATTTTCAGCGCGTAGCGCGATGGTACCAATTCGTCGGGCTTCGATCTAACGGAGCGTGCGGCAGTGTCTAAGTTCATGGTTGTCTCCTGTTGAGTATTGCGAATCATCCGATCCATCTTCGAGAACTTCAGCGCTCGATCCTGAGCGGCTCGTGCTTTCGCGCAGAAAGCGCGGTCAATGCTCGTGAGGTGTTTAGAGATCAGTGACACGCTCCGGATCAGCGGAAGCAAGAGCAGCGGCACGCTCGGCCCGCGGCGGATAGATCCAGACGGTATTAATCTCCTTCTTGGTCTTCTTGGCTTCGTCGCCAACCATCTCGACCTTGCGCTCCCAGCCGCGCGTGAAGAGCGCACCGGCTTCTCCTAAGTCGAGACAAGTGACGTAAGCCTTCTGGCGGTACGGTTTGGTAGGGACGCTGAGCAGCTCGGCGGCCGCATTGTTGCCGGCGAAGGCGCCCATCCGCGTGGCGTGTTGGCAGGACATCAGCGCGTAGTTGCCAACCCCGTCACATGCCGCCCTCGCCGCATCGCCGGTCGCAAAGACCCCAGGCACCGACAGCACGCGCAAGTCGGGATCGACGAGCAGGCGCCCAAAGTTGTCGCGCTCAGCGGGAATCTGCGCGGTTAGCGGAGCGGCACGCATGCCGGCCGCCCAGATCACGGTACCGCTATCAATATGCTCGCCGCTGGAAAGCGTGACGCCGGACTTGTCGAGCGAGGTAACGCCAACGCCGAGCCGGGTCTCGACCCCCAACTTGCGGAGCGCGGCTTCGATGATAGGACGAGGACCTTCGCCCATGTCGGGGGCGATCGCACTGTTTCGTTCGACGATGATGACACGCGGCTTGGCATCCTTGCCGAGGATCTCACGAAGCCGTGCGGGCATTTCTGTCGCGACTTCGATGCCAGTGAATCCGCCGCCGGCCACGACAACCGTGTCGCGCATCCGTGATACCGGCCACCCCACCAAATGATGCAAATGCCGGTCGAGGGCGATCGCGTCGTCGAGCTGGTCGACGCTGAAACCGTGTTCAGCGAGCCCGGAAATACTGGGACGGAACAGCCGGCTACCAGCTGCGACAATCAATCGGTCATAGGTGAGTCTCTGCTTCGCACCCTTGGCCGCAACGATGTCTACCACTTGAGACTTGGTATCGATCGACTCGGCGCTGCCTTTCACATAGGCAACGTCAACGGCCTTCAGCACATCCAGGAGCGAAGCTGTCAGGGTCTCCGGTTTCGGCTCATAGAGCCGCGGTCGAATCACCAGCGTCGGCTCCGGTGAAACCAACGCAATTTCGAACGCCTCGGGCGAAACGCCCTGGATGTCGCGCAGCCGGGCCGCAGAGAGAGCGGCATACATGCCGGCGAATCCGGCGCCAATGATGACTAGTCGCATTTGATTACTCCTTGGGTTTGACTCTCTTCGATGAAGGCACCGGGTTAGGCGCTCACGAATTTCAGCAAGTCTGCGTTGATGATATCGGGATGCGTCGTACACAGACCGTGCGGTAGCAGGTCGTAGATTTTCAAAGTGCTTCGTTTCAGAAGCTTCGCCGACAAGGTTGCAGAATCGCCAACGGGCACGATCTGATCGTCGCCGCCATGCAGGACGAGCGTGGGGACGTCGATGTTCTTCAGATCCTCGGTGAAGTCGGTTTCCGAGAAGGCTTTGACGCCATCGTATTGTGCCTTGGCGTTACCCATCATTGCTTGGCGCCACCAATTCCAGATCACCGCCGGGGACGCCTGTGCACCTGGGCGATTGTAGCCATAGAACGGGCCACTCGCGAATTCGAGATAGAACTGTGCCCTGTTCGCTGCGAGCTGCTTGCGCAATCCGTCAAGCACCTCAATGGGCACGCCCGCCGGATTGGCTTCCGTCTTCAACATCAAGGGAGGCACGGCCCCGATCAGGACCAGTTTGGCCACCCGGCTCCTGCCGTGGCGTGCGACGTAGCGCGCTGCTTCGCCGCCGCCCGTGGAATGACCAACGTGAATGGCATTGCGAAGAGCGAGATGGTCAACGACAGTCGCAACGTCGGCTGCGTAGTGGTCCATGTCATGGCCATCGCTCACTTGACTCGAGCGGCCATGACCTCGCCGGTCATGCGCAATGACTCGATAGCCCTTGCCGACGAAGAACAACATCTGCGCGTCCCAATCGTCGGAACTGAGCGGCCAACCGTGATGAAAGACGATCGGCTGGGCGGACTTCGACCCCCAATCCTTGTAGAATATCTGCACGCCGTCCTTGGTCGTCACAGAAGTCGCGGGATCGCTTCCTTGTGTGGCCGACATCGAATGGTCCCTTTCCTTGCCAATCGCCGAAGACGGGCGAACGGTCAGCGATGTCGCGCAAATGAGCGTGCTCGCCAGCAAGTTTCGACGCGACGTGGCGAGGCCGCTGAAGGTCTTTTTGGAAATCATCTGTTGGTCTCCGTGTCGTCAGATTTCTTGCGGCTATCTAGGGGAGCTCGCGGACCACTGCCCAAGAGCGATTGCGCCGATTGCAGCGCGATTGCTGCTAACGCATGCTGCGCCGCCAATTGGTCGGCGTTTCGCCGGTGAACCGTTTGAATGCCGCGGCGAACGCGGTCTGAGAGCCGTAGCCGAGGACCTCCGCGACCGCGACGACCGATGCGTCCGTGTCGCGCAGCATCTCCATGGCCTGCTCGAGCCGTCGCTGGCGGAGCCAGGCATGAGGCGAAAGGCCTGTGCTCTCCTTGAAGGCACGGCAAAAGTGGTAGCGCGAGAGGCCGGCCTCGGAAGCGAGTGCTCCGAGGGAAACGTCCGCATCGTTATCGGAGCGCAAGCGCTCGATGGCGCGGCGCAGGACATTTGGCGACAGGCCGCCCAGAGCTGGCCGGACCGTGATCGACGAGCCAGCATGTGCTGCCAAGAGGCGCGTTGCCAGAAGGTCCATCAATTGCTGCCTGAACAATGCTTCCAGCGTCGCGTGTCCTTCCAGAACATCCACTGCACTCATCAGCAACCGGGATGTAACGGGATCCGAGTACACTGTCCGCTCCAGAAGATCGCCGGGCGCGGCGACGTAGGCTTCGTCGGCAACACGCGAGAGTGTTGCCTGCGGAAGATAGAGCTGAAGGACATGCATCGGCCGGTGAATATCCCACCGAGAGGTCGAACCAGCCGGAATGAGCGTCACGACGCCGGGACGAGCCGTTCCGATCGCAACTGATCGTCCGGTGCGCCGCTCGAGCCGTTGTACGCCGGTCGGGTAGGTCATGATGACGTGATCGACCATCGGCTTGACGATGTCGTGTACGGGCTCGTGCTTCCAGTATGCAATCGTGCCGCTGGACGGTTCCAAAGCAACGCGAAAGGGCTTAGTCCTGAGCACGCGTGCCATCTCTTCATTGGCGGGGCGCCGCTCACCGACCGGCAGGTCACTCCTATGCGCCTGCGTCGCGCCGGGCACATTGTCCAGGGGGGCGCGCAAGATGGGCTTGCTCATGAACTTCCACTCGCATTGGGGAAGAGCGTTCGTTCCGCGCGTCTGCGGATGCATCGCTTCCCGTGTGCTGCGATCATGGCGGTGAGCGCTGTACGAGGGCATCGTGCAGCGGGTCTGGTCGCGCTGGTTCAGCGGATAGGTCGACCTATACCTCGGTATAGTTCGGGAGAGATTGTCCGCATCGCGGGCGCAATTCCTTGCAAACGCAGGCGCTCATGCGAACGTTGGCGCACTTACCGAATGAGCGCGACAACGCTGGAATCGGGACCGGCAGTCGCCGGCACCGGAAGCGTGAAGCGAAAATGCGCGCCGCCATTTGGACGATTCGCGCCCAAAATGCTGCCTCCGTGCGCCCTAACGATCGACTGGCAGATCGCGAGGCCGATGCCAATTCCTGCATCCTTGGTGCTGAAGAAGCTGTCGAAGATGCGCCCGAGGTCTCCGGTGGCGATACCCGGCCCATTGTCGAAGACGGAGAAGCCGACCGAGCCTTCTTCGGTGACCGACGTCTGGACGTCGATTCGACGTGTCGGTTGACCGGAGTGCACGATGGCCTGGACGCTGTTGACGAGCAGATTGATAATCACCTGCTGCAGCTGAATCCGGTCACCAATCACTTGGGGAAGCCCAGATGCAAACGTCGTCGACAAGGCAATTGATTTTGACTCAATGTCGTGGCGAATGAATAACAGCGCTTCTTTCGCGACGTCATTGATATCCATGAGCCGCTTCTCTGGTTCATGCTTCGCCGCCATGCCTCGTATGCGATGAATGATTTCGCTCGCGCGCCGCGCATTCGCCACGATTCGGGACGTGAGCTGGGTGACCTTTTCGATGTTTTGATCTGCGCGCGCCAGCCACCTCAAGCTTGCCTCACCATTGGTCACGATGGCCGTAAGCGGCTGATTAATCTCATGCGCGATCGAAGTTCCGAGCTCCCCAAGAGTTGCGATGCGGCCAGCATGCGCGAAATCAGCTTGCAGCTTCCGAAGTTGCCGTTCGGCGTTCAAGCGCTCACTGATGTCCTGGATGGTGATGAAGGTGTTGTCGAGTTGCTCGGGGGGCACAGGATATGTGACCGTGAACAGGACATCGATGAGCGAACCGTCGAATGCACGGATTCTGGTCTCCTCTATGAGATTGCGTCGACCTTCAAAGTGAGCCACCATGACCCGCTCGGCGAGCCCCGGGACGGCGGCAAACAGGTATCGAACCGGTTTGATTAGGTCGGCGGGATTGCGTGCCCGAAACAGTGAGACTGCATCGTGGTTGACGTCCGTCACACGAACGACGTCCTTGGCGTGCTCGATAAGATCAGGGTGTGTCGCCAGATAGGAAGCAATATCGCGAACACCCTTCGCCTTCAGATCGTCGAAGACCTCGCCCGCGCGTCGGGAATCGACCTGCCAGAGAGCCGTCGGTAGATACTGAATGAGCTTGCGATATCGATCCTCGCTCGCGTGCAACTCCCAGGACGTGCGGTCATCATCGATCGCGCCGTTGATCGTAACAAGCACGGTGCCCGACGGCTTCGGGTCCGCAGAATGCCAGGCCCTGATGATGGGGTTGCGTATCGCGCCGCTCAGGACCATTCTGCGGGTCTCGAGGCGCGAGCGGTCTGTGGCAACGTCTCCGATTAGTCCGGCCAGGATTGAGCGGCTTTCAGCCGGCCAGAACGTACCGATCGGTTGACCGATCATCTGCTCGTGCCCTGCATGTGCCCCGAACATGCGAACCGCGCGATCATTGACAGCCAGAATTCGAGTGGCGGTAAGCAGTCCGTTGACCCAGTCCGGATGCTGATCAAGGTCGATAGCGGCTCCGCCGCGCCTGTGCTTCGCGATTGCATCGAGCAGGGGCCGGGCCCGCGAGGCATCAAGCTCCCAAGCAGCGGCCAGAGATCCCTGCAACTCGGCATCCATGCGCAGGTACGCTGCTTCGGTTAGTGGTCCTGCATTTCGGCCACACTCAACGATGTCAAGGACCGCGCCGGTTGCGTCTCGTCGCACCACCTGCCGCACGGCCGCCGCAACCTCGACCCCGGTCAGGCTACGCCGAAAGACGATACCTTCCCATCGACCTTCGCGGAGCAGTATGTCGATGTGATCGACACCCGAGTGGCCGCGCGAGCCGATCTCTGCCACGTGTCGACCGACCATCGCCATGGAAGGCCAGCCGTACAGGACTTCCGATGCGGCATTCCAGTACTGGATGACACCGTGCAGGTTGCTGACGATGATGCTTTCGGACACAAGGTCGGCCAGTTCCGTGCCGGGAGCAGAGGCAACGAGATCCGGCTGGCCGCCTTGCGATATCTGTCGGGCGAGATTAGTCATCTGATGGTGGATCCCGTCGCTCGTTGCGTCGCGAGCGGCCTGCGCAGTTCATTGCGTTCTGCAGGAGATGAAAGAGCACCTCATCATTGACCGGCTTCGTCAGGCAGGCATAGGCACCGCCCCTCAGTGCGCGAGCCTCTGTCGCCGGGCTCGTGTCCGCGGTGATGAAAATGACCGGCATTGACGAGCCCAGCTCGCGCAATCGCTCCTGTAGTTCGAGCCCGCTCCGGCCGGGCATGCTCACATCCGTGATCAGGCAATCGAAGCGGCCTGGCACAAATTCAGCCATGAACGCCTCCGCCCGATCAAACGAGCGACACGCAACGTCCAGGACCAGGAGGAGATCGCAAAGAGCCTCTCGTACAGCTTGGTCGTCATCTACGATGGCAACTAGGGGCGTTTTGGACAAACAGATGACTTTCGCTGGCATGGCCCGCCGATCATCTGCCCATTGCTGATCGGGTTGTACCTATTCCTTGGTGTAGGATGGGCTACCTCCCGCGAAGTTCCGCAGGAAGTGCTTCCCAAATCCGGATCAAGTCTCCGACGGACGTTGCTTGCAGCTTTCTCGTCGCGTTGCCGCGATGCAACTTCACAGTGATCTCGCTGATGCCGAGATCAAAGGCGATCTGCTTGTTGAGGCGCCCCCTTGCTACCTCGCCCAGGACTTCACGTTCGCGCGGTGTCAGCGTTGCGAAGCGGGCGGCGTGTTGCGTTATGCGCCTGGCCGCGGCTCTTTGCGAGACATCCTTCTCGATCGCCGCCGCGACGGCATCGAGGAGTGTCTGGTCTCTGACTGGCTTCGTCAGGAAGTCGACGGCTCCCGCCTTCATTGCCTGGACGGTCATGGCTATATCGCCATGACCCGTGAGGAAAATGATCGGCCTCGTGTTGCCGTTCAATGCCAGACGCTGTTGCAGATCCAGCCCGCTTGCTCCGGGCATGCGAACATCGAGAATCAGGCAGCCGGGCCGCTCCGGAAGATCGGCACGCAACAATTCCTGCGTCGAGCCAAAGCAGCACGCGTCGATGCCGACCGATAGCAAAAGCTCCCGAAGCGCCGACCGGATCTCCTCGTCGTCGTCCACGATCAAAACAAGTGGGCGGTCTGCAGTGTTAGTATTGAGAGTCATAGGTAAGCGCGCTACGTGCGATGAAGGCTGCGAGCCCGTGGATACGGTTGCCCTAAGCATTTGCGTGGCCTCCTGATCGCTTCTGCCCCGCGGTCTTTCGCTGCTTTTTCGCAGATGCCCGTAAGGTCCATGTCATGACACGGCCGTCACGGTCACTTGGCTTCTACGGCGTGTTTCTAGGGCTCGCAGGGCCCCCGCGTCTTTCCCAAAGCCGTCATGTCTTGCCTCATTCCGTGCCAAACGAGGACCATGCGACTGCGAGTCGCGGAATCACGTGTGCTTGCGAATCGTTGCGACCTGCGCTCCGGATTTCACCCCAGTTCCTGGCGGCAGTTGATTGGGTCGACCGCATTGAAATTGCTTCCGAATCCGTTGCGACTTTCGCGACGATTTGCCCTCACGAAAAGTTGCGCGTCGCCGGGTGGCCGTGGACAGCCGCTTGCCTATTTCCGATAATGCACCGCAAAATTCGCAGGGCGATCAGCGCCTGCGGTCTAACCTTCCGGATCAACTCAAATGGCACAGGCCGGCGTCTACGGATCGAGGCTCGGACGACCCCTGCAGGCGAAGAACGCACCTTCGCTGATTGCACGTACGCTGCGCAGTTCCGAGCTGGCGGTGACCGAAACCCGAAACGACGACCCGGTGCCGAGCCTTTCCGGTTCGCTGCCCTCCGAGGACGCCTACCTCGTCAGCCTCAAATTTCGTGATTATCCGGACTGCGAGTGCTGGGAGCGGGGCCGATGCGTCATCAAGACGAATGTCCACGGCGGCGCGACCTATCTCTACGATCTGAAGCGCGATCCGCGCTACGTCATTGACAAGCCGTTTCACTCCCTCTTTTTCTATCTTCCGCGCTCGGCCCTTGACGACATTGCGAGGCAGGCCGGCGCACCGCGCATTGGCGAGCTTGCCTATGAGCCGGGTATAGGCCACGACGACGCAGTCGTCCGTAACCTCGGTGCGTCGCTCGTGGAAGCTTTGCGTCGAGCGGACGAGACCAACCAGCTTTTCGTCGACCACATGTTGCACGCACTTACTGCGCACGTCGCTCAAACCTACGGTGGCCTTCGGCGTAGCGCCAAGACGATACGCGGCGGCCTCGCTCCGTGGCAGTTAGACCGCGCTTGCGATATGCTCAATGCCGATCTCGCCGGAAAGACTCCTTTACGGCAGATCGCAGCCGAGTTCGATCTTTCGGTCGATCATTTCTCGCGGGCGTTCCGAATCTCCACTGGTCTGCCGCCGCATCGATGGCTACTTCGCCGGCGGGTGAAGACGGCCGAGCAGTTGATGACCATTCGCGATCTGCCGCTGTCCGAGGTTGCGAAATCGGCTGGGTTTGCCAATCAGAGCCACTTTACGAGGGTATTTTCAGCAATGGTCGGCGTCAGTCCGGGAGCGTGGCGCCGAGGAGTGCGAGGCGCGTCGGATAGTGAGGGGTAATCAAGGTTACGCATAAAGACGGTCTGCGACCTACACAACCGCAACGTATGCATGGCTAGGCCGACCCTCATGACGATAATCCCGGCGAGCAGCACCAATTTCTAGCCGTCCTCGCACGACAACTAAAAGGCATTTTCGACGCCCAACTCATGCAGCGAGCTTCAATAGCGCGCGCGCCTCCGGCACGGTCGCTGGACGCCGCCCGTATCGACCGCAGAGTTCGACCACACGCTTGACAAGCGCGGCGTTCGACGGTGCAAGCTTCTCACGATCCAGTCGCACATTGTCCTCAAGTCCTGTGCGGCAGTGTCCACCGAGTTCAAGAGACCACGCATTGAGCGTGATCTGGTCCTTTCCAATGCCGGCGCCGGTCCAGGTCGCATCAGGCGCCAACCGGTTAAGGGTCTCAATATAGAACTCAAACGCTGCTCGATCGACGGGCATTGCGTTCTTCACGCCCATTACGAATTGGACGTGCAGCGGTCCTTTGATCTTGCCGATCTTTTGCATAGCGATGGCCTGGAAAATCATCGATAGGTCGAACGCCTCGATCTCCGGCTTTATGTCATGAGCCAGCATCTCGGAGGCCAACCAGTCGACGAGTTCGGGAGCGTTCTCGTAAACGCGCGTGGGAAAATTGCACGACCCGGTCGACAGCGACGCCATGTCCGGCCGCAGTGACAGCATTCCGCCTCGCTCCCGGCCTGTGCCTGAGCGCCCTCCAGTCGAGAGCTGCACAATCATGCCGGGACAGTATTTCCGGAGGCCTTCCAGCAAACGCCCAAAACGTTCGGGATCCGATGTCGGCTTACCCGCATCGTCGCTCGAGTTGCTCCGGGCCTATTCCTCATCCTTCATCAATCGATTCGAACAACATGCTATAATTCTTCTCGGAGTCGCGTGCGAAATCGACCTCTGTCGCGGAATATCGAAAGCCCGTATTCGGTGCCGGCATCGTGCCGTAGGCGCGTGGTGCCCCTCGTCTGCTTCCTTCCGACCATCTCCGGCCAATTTCTCAACTTGACCTACCAGATCGCGCCAGACCTCTCCTTGTCGCGCGGATACCATTTCTAGACGGGTCGCGGGTCGATGACGCCTGGACAATCAACCTATCCCATGTGCCAGGCACACCACCGCGGTCGCCGGCGAGGTGCTGTTTCGTATCGATCCGGCGCCGTTCCAGTACAAAGTCAACCAGCTCGAGGCATCGCTTGCGCAAACACGCCAGCAGGTCAAGCAGCTGAAGGCCAGTTACGAGCGGGCGACGGCGAATGTCGACGGGCTACGGCATCGACCCCGAAGGCAGACATCGCTTCTGCACTTGAAACTAGGCCGCCGGCGATATTCGTTTCCCGAACAATACGTGGGTTTATGGTGCGCGCTCCGAGGGCATTCGTCTTTGCTGCAGCTTCAAGGAGTTGCGGATGTGGACAACGAGGCTGGGGATATCCGTGCGCAGGGGTGCCTTGCCGTCTCTTGTCAGCGACCACTCTTAAGAGACGGCGGCACTCCCGGCATAATGGGCGCGGGGTTACGTTCCAGCGGGACATGATGACCGGCAAAGCCCATGGCCCGACCTATCGCGGATGAAGCCCATTTCCGGCAAGGGACCGCTTCGGAAGTTCTCAAGCTTCGCGATCACCGCACCCAAGGTTTGAGTTAAGAAATCAATTCCCCGCCGCGGGTAAATGCTGCCGCCGTCCGCAGCGCGGCGCCGTGGAGAGCCTGCTCCCCACTACTTTCGATTATGCGGGCGTCCACGGATTTTTTCTCTACCGGTGATTGCGCAAGGCGACGCCAGCCAAGTATTCAGTCACGCGGTGGCGACAATCCACTCCGAAGAGCTGCAGCAGGCTCGGCGGGGATAGGGCGTCCCCGGCAGATGAGTTCTAGAAGCTGGTTTTGCGAACCGAGCTGACAAGCCAGGATTGCCGGCGGCGGCTTGCTCGCCCGCTCTTCGTTGAGGAGCTGCGAATGAAGCTTCCAGACCTGGATGTTTTCGTTCGTGCAGGGAAATGCACAAGCGATCCCCGCCAAGGACGTTCTTCAACCGGAGCGGCGAGTTCGCCGCCTAGCAACATGCGCTCCGCAGCCCGACCGGCCATGAACTCGATGCACTGAGTATATCGGCCCATGCCTTGGCGTCGAAAACCCGCCCGTCATCTCCGTTATTGGACTGGCCCTGTCGATCGCAACGCCGGTTTCAAGACGGTGCTTGTGTTCTTGCGTCGGCCGCCAACATCATAGCGGCTGCTGAAGCTTGCCGACTTGCAGATGGGATTGGGCTGAAATCTCGGTGCACCGCAAGTTCACCGCCTGCGGCAAGGTCGGCTGGGTTGATATCCGGATCGAGTGAGGCGAAGTGATCAATTCGCCAAGGACGTCTCTGGTAGGCCCTGCCGATTTCTCCTACTGGTACACTTCCGATGCGCGGAGGTTTACTTTGCTTCGCAATCTCTGACGATGCGGCCATCACGGGTCGATACCACGATCGGCGGGGTGGTGTAGTCGTCGCCTCAATCGCCACAATCTGCTTCAGGATGGATTATGCTGCACTTCCCTTGCACTCTCGTAATGGTTGCTGTTGGATAAGTGGGCGTCACATTGGCGTGTCGCGAAAACATTTCATTGTCTATTTGAGGAGGAAAGTATGCTTCGGATCACTGCTCTTATTTTCTTCGCCCTTACCTGGTCCGCGAATGCCCAAACAAACCGCACCGAGTTGAAACGCGCCGACCTAAGCGGCACGAATATGGAGATTGTAGTCAGCGTCGTCGACGTACAGCCCGGAAATAATCTCATTCGCCACACGCATCATGGCGAGGAAGCCGTTTACGTTCTAGAGGGCGCAACGTTGGCGCTACCCGATGGAAAAGAGGTGCCATTTCCTACGGGAGCAGCAACAATCAACATTCGCGACGTGCCCCACGGTGGTTTCAAGGTGGCAGGCGACAAAACCCTGAAGATGTTGACGGTCCATATCGTCGATAAGGGTAAACCAATGATGGAGCCTGCAAAGTAAGAGGTCCCCTCAAACCGACATCAAGAAAAAGCGGTCGCAAACGCGCACCCGCTTTTTCTGCTTGAGAAAGCTACGCCGGGGGCATTCTCGAATCCAGATGGTCGCCTCCGCGCCCATCCGCCCCTCGGCGACGCACTCAACGCCGCATCGCTATCTCGAAGTAGCTCCAGCTCGGGGGGCACGTCGCCTTCCGCCACGGAAAGGACAGCGCATGGTCATTAAGCGTCGGCACTTCAAGCAAGAGCACTCTCTGGAGGAACGCCTTACCGAAGAGGCCAAGAGTCTTCGTGAAGAAGCAAGCGTACTCCCGCAGGTATGGAAAAAGAGCAGCTACTTAAGAGAACCCGGCAAGCTGAGACCGGCGCGCATATGAGCGAGTGACTTCAATCTTCCGGGTTATGACCCCCCATATGAACCAATCAGCGAAGCCAAGCGCCGGACGAAAGGTAGCGGCCGGGGCGTCTGTTTTGCTCGCCCTGCTACTGATGGGTTTTTTCTTTGTCGCGTTCTAAGGTAGGCCCGCAGCGAATGTCCTGACTAGGACGGCACCCAATCGCATGACCCTAGGCCGGCGAGAATCTGTTCGGCTAACCGAATAAACACGACTTCAGCTGAATGTTTATTTCGGTTCGCTAATAACGCTGGCACTCCGCGGATCACCCAGGTCAGCAAAGACCTTTTCGCGTAGTCTTTGCAAAAATGGCCCCAACGCGGTGAGGCGCGGCGCGGAGGGGCCGAGTTGCCACGATCACCTGCACGCCAAAACCAGCATCACTGGGCCGTTTATCCTAACGATCGATAATAGGAACGATCGGCTTGGCAACGAGTCGGCTCAGGTCCCCCAGCCGATCCAGGCCCCCCCGGCTGCTGGAGGAAAACCCGCATTGTTCGGGTTGGCGGCCCTCGGGTTGTGGCCGTTTCAATTCGCTGGACGCATGAAACCCTTCAATTTCACAGGTGGTGTTGCAATGGAATTTATTGGACGCCCGATGAGAGGCCGATTCCTCGTTCGGCAAGGCGGCAACGGCTGGATAGTCTACGATAGCGAATGCAAAGGACCGGCCCAGATAGAAAAGGACGGCGCGTTCGCCGAGAAGCTGACAAAAGACCAGGCTGAGATTTTAGCGAAGCTATTCACGAGTCGCGAAAAGCGGCCCCTGACGTTAGAATGGCCTCAACGCCCGCGGAGAGCGCTAAGGCCGCGGTAATAGTCCCAGTCCATCGTTTAGATTTGACGTCGTGGACTGCTGCTCGTTCCCTGAACAGAAACGGCCCCGGCGAGACGCTGAGGCCGAGTCGACGGCCCTAGCGAGGTGCAGCCGGGGCCACCGGTTTAAACTGATTGAGAATGTACCCCGGATCTTCGGGGGCAAGGAAGCGTTGGCAGGAACTAGCTTTGGGTGGCCGACGTTACTGCCGCGACGGTCAATTTTGCAAACCGCCCCGACAATAGCCTGATCTTCTTCGGACCAGCCAACGGCCGCGACCTTTTATTTTGGGATAGAAGCAATGCCGGACAATTTAACCAACCGCGTCCAGCCAGATCGCTCGAAGATCAACATGCACGAGCCATACGAGGTGAAGTATTGGACCCATGCACTTGGTGTGTCGAAGAATGACCTTCAGAAGGTCGTCGAAAAGGTCGGCAACTCCGCTGCTGCGGTCCGCAAGGAATTGGGTCTGCCCGACAAAGCTCAAGAATGACCAAACCCACCTGTCCGATTTGCTTGGGGTTGGGCTGGGTCTGCGAGAACCATCCGCACTTGCCTTGGACGGCGGAGGCACATGGCTGTCAGTGCGGCGCCGGCATGCCTTGCGAGTGCAATCGGGCGGATGGGATTGATGAGCCTGATGTGAGCAAGGTCATTGAGCAATCCGAATAAGATATTGCCGTCTGGCAATTCGTAGGGCTGCGCTGCATGGACGCTACCGACGAGCTAGGAAGGCGCCTAGCAAGAATGCAACGGCAAGGGACTGAAATGGAGCTGCCCGGGTCGCTTCACTCAAATGATGCAGCCACCGATCATGTTGTGGCAAATGTTGCAACGCGTCGTCTTCAGCCATCCGCCGGATCGCTTCTGAAGCTCGGTCTCTTCGCTGCTCGGGCGTGGCAGTAGGTGCAACTGAGCTTTCGTCAGCCATGTAAGTCTCCTCGCGCCGGTCGCCTACCAAACGGACTTGTTGCATGAGCGCTAACGTCCGGCGAATATCGACTGTTCCTAGGTTGTGCCGTTCGGGCCGATAGCTGATCGGCGGCCTCTCGGGCATCTTCGTCAAGGCCGTTGGGGGCGCGGCTTGTCCGTCGTACAATCGGGCATCGCTTGGATCGCGGGTCCATAGTGCAAGAGCGGCCAGTTCGGATAGAGCGCAGGCTGTCGGCCATAATGGCCGCCGATGTCGCCGGCTATTCACGGCTCATGCACGATGACGAAGAGGCCACGCACGCCAAGCTGAGCGAACTTCTCGCAAGAGAAGTGAGCCTGCTATTGCCAGTCACGGCGGCCGTATCGTGAAGAACACCGGAGACGGGTTCTTGGCAGAGTTTCCGAGCGCGGTCGAAGCAGCGCCATGGGGCATGCGGCGAGAAGCTGCCCTCAGGGAGGCCGTGTCGCTGATGCGCTGTCCCTGCGGCGCAACGTCGATAGCCAGCACCGGCCGAGAGCTGCACACACCGCGGGCACATCTAAAAACGACGCAATTCGACGATGAAGATGAAGAAAGAACACTTAACTCAAAGGCAAACCTCGGGTGGAAGCCTGCCGGATGAATCGGAGCGCCGAAGCAATGCAGTCACCTGCCCATTAGCGCTGGGTAACAGTCGTATACGTAGAGTCGGCGGGGATTTGTGCTTCGTAATGCTTGGCTTTTTCTATCAGTGCGTCGCGGACTGGACCTTCCGGCAGAAGCGCGGCTTGATGGCGCGCCTGTCTCGCGCATTCTGCGATTTTACTTGCCAGTTCCTCCGTCTCGCGATCCATCGTCGCCGCTCCTCCGAACTAGAAGCCACGCTAGCGCGGTGGGCTAGCGCTTTCTTGGCACGCCACCGAATGCTCGGAAATCCACTTGGTTGCGTCGTGCTCCGTAACAAAACCTTTGATGACTTCGGTTTCGCCATCGGCCCACAGAATATCGATTCTCCAGCCGGTGCCGGGGTTTTTGCAAGCCATGAAGGCTGGGCGCTGCTCGATCATTGCTTGACTATGCGCCGACTGGTGGCTGCTACAAGCCAGTGATCCTGCCACACTTCGCTTTTTTGGCCCCAATCTATTGAACCTTAACTCCCGCGCTCGCGCCGTTCTTCCTAGATCGGGAGTCAAGAAGATCGGGCAACGGTGGTAGTTGCTGGCGCTATGCAAGAAATTCACTGACTTGAAAAATTTGAAGGCTCATTTCGCACGGCTTGATGAGGTGACGCTGAACGGATGCTCGACCGTCTCGCGACGAAGGCGCATAGCAAGCGGGTTCGCATCGAGCCGCTGCTGCAAAGCGTCGAGCAGATCCTCGCGCTCCCATCGCGTGATCCGTCGCGCTGATCCGGGCGTGGAGGCGCAGCGCCTCGTCGGACTCTTCGTTTGTGTAGCGATACGCCAATCGAAGTGCACGTGGCGTGGCGCGGAGCGGCGGTGAGGCGATAGCCAAATCGCAATCCTGAGACAGAAGCGCTGACCTAAATTCATCGATTGAAATAAAATTTGATGGGATAAGTCCAAAAGCTGACTTGATCTTTAAGCTTCCTTGAAATCGCAACGCTCCGCCAATTCGAATGGGTAAGAAGCGATGACCGATCAACAGCTGGCTCTTCATGCCGTCAGCGAAGCCCTGTGCATATTGGACGAGTATCTTCTGCCCCGCCCCCACGACAGTGAACGCATACTCGACAAGTTAGTTGAGGTTCTTGAGCGGCCCGACTTGGTCGTTGCTGTAAGTCGACTGCGGCAACGAAGTAGTCTCTAAGTGTTCCGATGAAGAGGCAATTTTCATTTATTCCTTTGGCCGCTCGCATCGCTACTTTTCTATTGATTGGAATGCCGACCGCGCAGGCAAAACAGCAATGCAGTGCGGTGATGCCCCCAAATCCGCGCGAGTATTGGTCTTGGCGCCTCATCGACGGACGAAAATGCTGGTACGAAGGCAAGCCCATGCTTTCAAAATCATTATTGGAGTGGCCCGTGCGGATTTCGACGCAGGCACGTCCCACCGAGGAGCTTGCAAGTGCACTCATAGAGAAGCCCAGCGATCCGATCGGTTCAGAAGAATGGACGCCATCTCGCCAGAATACCTTCGATGCCCTGTGGCGCACCAGGGTTGAACAGCGGTAGGGCTTTGACCTTCAAATTAAGAGAGGCTGACTTTCTCTTCATCGCTGAGGCTGTAGGACTCGGTGACTGGTATAGTCGACGTCGGCCATGCATCGATCGATCGAACCAATACTGTAGCTTCGTCGATCTCAAGTCTTTCGCTTCGATTGCCGTGAGAGCGCCATATTTTCCAATGAATGCACACGGAACGGCGCCCCGCAGAAAAGTAGCTAATCTCCAAACCGCCGATGAAACTGACCGCAGATCGTCCTTTACGCCAGTCCCGAGAAAGCCGCCCGCAGGATCATGGAGCACGCTCACGCATTCGAGCCGATCCAGGGCGGCCGGATCTAGATCGAGAAGATCAACTATCCAATGCTCTACCGGGATAAGGCGACACCGGCTGAGTATTGGGCTGACCTGAAGTATGCCGAGGAAACATGAAGTGGCTTGAGTACCGCGAGAACGGCACCTTCGTCAGAATGACGCAGGCTGGCAAAGGCCCGTTCGGCTGATCGGCAGAGAGCACGCCAGTCGTGCGACAACGTGGGCGCGCCGCGCGTTCTGACGGCAAGCTACCCCTTCAGGGGTATTAAACTTTTTAAGTCTTTGTGCAGACTTAGCTTAGCCAGGATTTTGCAGATCCTTCCTGGGGCTAGAACCGACGCCGTCCGCATGCATTTTAAGCGGGCGGCGTTCGTACAATCTGAGCCGGCGTAAGCAGCAAGAAGCCCCGACGGGGGCTAGCGGCGTCAGGGCTTCTTTCCGGATGTGATCCTCCCCGGACCGCATCCTCAGCGCGCGACTGGCTGAGCGCACCGTCAGTCTACCGGGAAATCTCAGCATTTTAGACCGCTCTGCCGGATTACCTCGACTTGACACGTGTCTAAGTTCGGTAATGTCTCACCTTGAATTTTATCCCGCTTTGTCGCGTTTTCAGACGCGCGCTCCATCTGCTCGGCCGTAAGGAGGCGCACGCGAGGCTAGAGCGTTGATTCTTTGCCGCAGATGATCAACCAGCCGCTCCGCACCGACAGTCATGCAGCCATCATGCCCCCAAGGCACTTGGACGACCTCGAGCTGAGAACACAGGTGCCGCCAGTTCCGTCCCTCGTGTTCGGCCGCGTAAAAGGCAACGGCGACCTCGAGCGATGCCGGAAGATATCGCGCCATCGCCATCGAATAAGCATCCCACAGAGCCGGCGAAATCTTGCCCTTGGCGGTCCATACCGGTTCGCTCGTCGAATGCTTGGCGTCTCGCTATGCGGAAGCGATACTGGCGCTGGATCATGCGCGCGCTTTGCCGCCTGGGCCGGCTCGCGTTGAAGCGATGAAACATGCCGGCGCCCTTCGCGTCGCGGCAGACCGGATCACTGGCCCGAAGCTGCCCCGTCGCGGGCGTCCACCAAGTTAATCGGGCGACAAGGAGTGAGGCGCATTGCTCATCAAGCGCTTTGACAGGATGTCGCAGCGCCGGAACGTTTGAGCGATTCGTCAAATCGGTTCGGGATGGGAAAGTTTCGGCATCACGCTACTAAGCGTCGCGATAATCGCGGCGATGTATTTCTACGCCCTCAGTCTCGGATAGCCTATCCGCTCTCATATTCCAGTTCGCGCGCACCTACCTTTCTTGACTTGCAAGGCCGTGCGGCGTGCTTGCCGCTAATGCGACAGTTCCTGGACAGCAATTAGATCAGCTTCCCCGGGCCCGGATCGCGGACCCGTACCGCGTTCCTAATCCCGGCCTTGGCCGTGAACCCGAGCGCTTGAGATACACGGACTCAGATGTCTGACAGTCTGACATATCGCAGTCCAACTAACGCGTGACCAGCGGCCCTGACTGGGCCGAGCGCACTAAGCGTTCAGCCGCGCGCGTGCCGGGTCTCCACATTTTTCTCAGGGCCTCGTGGTGCGGGAAGTAGAGGCGCGCTATATCGCTTCGCCTGAGGAGATAAGGTTCCCGCGGCGCGGGCGAGTACCTGCGCTAGGCTTGCTCGCGCGAGCGCTTCCTAGAACTCGCTTTCAAGACCCGATTTGCGGCCGACCGGTTATTCGACGATGCTCCCACACGCTTTTCGCGAATGCAGCGCACTTTGATGACGAGCACACCGCATTTCGAGGGCAATCAGATTGGTACTCGGTAATAGTCATTTACCGATCGACCGGCCGCCGGATCATTCCAATTCCATGCCGTCTCATCACGATATTTGGGCGCGCCCTGCAGTTGGCTTTCTGTCACGCCTGTGACGTACCCGCCAAGATTGGTGTCGTACTTCAACGATTGCCAAGGCAGTGGATAATGGTCATCGCCGATGCCAAGAAGGCCGCCGAAGCTCAGGACCGCGTAGGAGACCTTTCCGCTCTTTTTGTCGATCATCACCCGCTCGATACTGCCGATCTTCTGACTGTCTGCACCGTAAACTGTCGTGCCTTCAACCTTGTCGCTGCCGATCAAGTTGCCGGATTCCTTCGCTTCGAGTGCCATAACATCCTCCGTTTAAGATCTTAACGGCAAATGTCTTCGGGAGAGCAAGGTTCCTACGATACGCCCGGTGCCAGCTTTAAGGTTGGGAAAAAGATGCAACCTTCGCCGTGGAAAGGGATTGCACGCCAATGATGCCTTCGTCGCGGAGCTTGAAATGGCAAATGCAATCACATTGCGGACTGCGATCGATATCGCTTGGAGCGTTTTCTGCGCCACTCACTCCGGGATTGATACATCAGATAGGCGTCGTTGCCTGCTTGAGCGTCACCTCTATGGGAGTTGGGATCGCCGCGAAGGCGATGCGGAAGACCTCGCAAGTTTCGGATTGGCCTATCTGAGTCAGCTTTCCGAAGACGAACATTGACGCGTGGGCAAGAGTTCCTCGAGCGCATCACTATAGAGGGCACGCGCGCGGTGATCGGCACCGCAAGGCCGGAGCATTGCCGAACTCGGTTCGGCTGCAATCATCTTACTGCTCCGAGCGGTGCTTCCTATCTGAAGGACCATCGATGCGCATCGCCCAACTTGCCCCCTCGCTTAAAGCGTAAGCTCTATGGAGGCGCCCGGCTCAACGTCCGGATTGCTGAGACGCCAAAGCTTCCCTTTCACGACGAAGTAGCGGCCATCGGGCGTCACGGGATGCTTTATGCCAGCCACTTCTCAGATGAAGGGTTTGCCCCCGGTCACCGCGACGGTCGTGCCCGAAGTGTAGCTGGATAGCGGGTCGGCGAGCATCACGTAGGCTGTGGCGAGTTCAGCCGGCTGGCCAGCCCTCTTCAGCGGCACTTGCTTGCCAAAGTTCTTTACGGCTTCCTCTGGCATCGTCGAGGGAATGAGCGGGGTCCAAATTGGACCCGGCGCAACGGCATTCACCCGGATGCCATTCTCCGCCAGCATCTGGGCCAGGCCGCCCGTAAAGTTCTGGATCGCTCCCTTCGTCGTCGCGTAGGCGAGCAGGATCGGGTTCGGCATGTCGGAATTTACCGATGCCGTGTTAATGATGGCGCCTCCAGGCTTCATATGCGGGACCGCGGCCTTGGCGAGGTAAAACATCGCATGGATGTTCACCTCGAAGGTCATGCGCCATTCTTCGTCGCTAATGTCGCCGATGTCGGCGAAGGTCGCCTGATGCGCGGCATTATTGACGAGAATGTCGACGCCGCCAAGTTCCTGCACGGCGCGGTCGACAACGGTGCGGCAATGGTCGGCCGAGCGAAGGTCGCCCTCGACGAGGACAGCCCTGCGCCCTTCCTTCTCAATGATCGCCGCGACTTCTTTCGCATCGTCGCTTTCGTCAAGGTAGGCGATCAGGACGTCGGCGCCCTCGCGGGCGAAGGCTATGGCGACCGCGCGCCCGATGCCGCTGTCGCCGCCAGTAATAATGGCGCACTTGCCTTGAAGCCGTCCCGAGCCCTTATAGCTTGTCTCGCCATGATCCGGGCGCGGGTCCATCTTCCCCGTCGAGCCTGGCATGGGTTGTCGCTGGCTGGGAAACGGCGGTTTGGGATATTCGGGCATGATTCTGTCCTTTACTTCGTCCGGACGGCCTTAGCACCAACGGATTTCAGCGCGTCCGCGACGCGCTTCGGATCGTCGCCATGGAAGTCGACGGATACTTCGATCGGGCCCTCAAGCTTCTCGCCCGGCTTCGGCTTTACCTTCACGTCGGCGAGCGCGGGTCGATCGCCGGATGTATTGTCGGCGCCCATCGGCTGCACCACGTCGGTTCTCTGGACTCCGCACTCCTGCACAACGTGCTCGACCGCGAGTTCTGCCGCGCGGCGAGTATCGAATTCGGCGACGAGGATGCCTTCCATGCGTGTCTCTTTCGGGCAGGCGATGGCAAACAACCAACTGCGTCCCCCGGTGTTCCTATGGGGGCTGGCGGCCTTCGATGAACTAGTTAGAGCGCTCGCTTCAAATATTCTGCTGTCCGGCTCCCGGAGGCAGCAACTTGATCCGGTCGTCCGGACGCCACGATGCGGCCTCCTTCGTTTCCAGCGCCAGGGCCGACTTCTACGATCCAGTCGCTCTCCGCTGCAACAGACATATCATGCTCGACCAGAACGACGGTGTTGCCAGCCTCGACGAGCCCTTGCAGTTGATTGCCGAGCTTTGTGACATCGGACGGATGCAGTCCCGTCGTCGGCTCGTCGAGCACATATAATGTGCCGCCACGATGGGCGCGCTGGAGCTCGGTGGCGAGTTTGACGCGTTGCGCCTCTCCTCCTGAAAGTTCGGTGGCCGACTGGCCAAGTCTAATGTAACCGAGCCCGACCTCACGCAGAACGCCCAAAGAGCGCGAAAGAACGTCATCGTCTTTAAAGAACTCGAAAGCCGCGTCGACGGTCATCGCCAGCACATCGGCGATCGACTTGTCCCGTATCTTGATCTCGAGCGTTCTCGCGTTATAGCGAGCGCCCCGGCACGTCGGACACGGAGTATAGACGCTCGGAAGGAACAGCAGCTCTACGCATACATACCCTTCGCCCTCGCAGGTTTCGCAACGGCCCCTGGCCACATTGAACGAAAATCTGCCCGCGTCGTAGCGCCTGGCACGCGCCTGCTTCGTCCCGGCGAACAGTTTACGCACGTGATCGAGCAAGCCGGTGTAAGTCGCCAAATTGGACCGCGGGGTCCGGCCGATCGGCTTCTGATCGACCACAACGAGACGTTTAACGCGATCCAACCCTTCCGTAATTTCCCCACTCAGCGTACGCACGGTCTCCTGCAGCTCAGCTTCGTCCAGATCGGATTTGCGTTGCTGACCTAGGTTCTCCGCGATCGCCTCGACGAGAAACTGGCTGATGAGAGTGGATTTGCCCGAGCCGGACACGCCGGTCACACATGTAAGGACGCCGAGAGGGAGGTCGGCATCGAGACGGCTCAGGTTATTCCGCGTCACGTTCCGCAGCTTCAGCCAGCTGCTCGGCCGACGGATCTTGCGTGGTGCCCTCGCGGCATCTTCGAACAGATACCTTCGTGTTTGGGACGCCTCGACTTTGGCCAAACCGGCAAGGCGCCCGCTGTAGAGTATCCGACCGCCCTGGTCCCCGGCAGCGGGCCCAACGTCGACGATCCAGTCGGCCTCGCGCACCACATCGAGCTCGTGTTCAACGACAAAGAGCGAATTTCCCGATGCCTTCAGGCGCCCGAGTGCCCGCAAGAGCGCCTGAGTGTCTGCCGGGTGCAGGCCAGCGGAGGGCTCGTCCAGTACGTAGACGACCCCGAACAGGTTCGATCGGACCTGCGTCGCGAGACGCAGACGCTGCAGTTCGCCCGGCGATAACGTCGGCGTGCTGCGCTCTAAGGTGAGATAACCGAGGCCTAGCTCAAGCAGAACTTCGAGACGCCCGACGAGATCCTCGACGATTCTCTGAACAACAAGCGCCTTTTCGGGATGATCGTCGGTACCGTCTTTCTTGCTTCCATCAATATACGGTTTGATAAGCTCGTCGAGCTTGGCCAACGGCAGGCGAGACATCTCGGCAATGTCCATTCCTGCGAATTTGACCGAAAGTGCTTCTGCTTTTAGCCGCTTCCCACCGCAGACCGGGCAATCATCGCTCGACAGAAACTGCGCTACACGCCGCTTCATCATGACGCTCTGCGTGGTGGCATATGTCTGAAGCACGTACCGGCGGGCGCCGGTGAAGGTGCCCATATAGCTGGGCTCCTCCTTGCGCTTCAGGGCTTTTCGCGTCTCGGCTGGCGTGTATCCCGCATACACCGGTACGGTTGGCTGCTCGTCCGTGAAGAGAATCCAGTCACGATCTTTCTTCGAAAGCTCGCGCCACGGCCTATCGACGTCATACCCCAAGGTGACGAGAATGTCCCGGAGATTCTGGCCCTGCCAAGCCGAAGGCCAGGCCGCAATGGCGCGCTCACGGATCGTCAAAGTGTCGTCGGGTACCAGACTTCGTTCGACGACCTGATGAATTCGCCCGATGCCGTGACAGTTCGGACAGGCGCCTTCCGGCGTGTTGGGCGAGAAGGACTCCGCGTAAAGCAAGGCCTGCCCGCGTAGATATGTGCCCGCCCGCGAATACAGTATGCGCAAGAGGTTGGAGAGCGTCGTGACGCTTCCCACCGACGACCTGGTTGTCGGCGATCCGCGCTGCTGCTGAAGAGCGACGGCTGGCGGCAATCCTTCGACTGCGTCGACGTCGGGCACCTGCATCTGATGGAATAGCCGACGTGCGTAAGGTGATACGGATTCGAGATAACGACGTTGAGCCTCCGCGTATAACGTCCCAAACGCTAAGGAGGACTTGCCGGATCCGGACACGCCTGTGAAGACCACGAGCTCATTGCGCGGGATGTCCAGCGAAACGTTCCGGAGGTTATGCTCCCGCGCTCCGCGGACGCGGACGAAACCGTCGGCAATCGCGGAAGTCAGTTCTTCACTTCTATCGGCTTTCTCGAACATCGAGAGGTAAAAGCCCGGCTGCATCTCGTGGTTCCCGAGGGCACCCGGTCGAGTCGCCCGGGGCGCGTTAACGAAGGAACCATGAAGGAACACCCTTGTTGCGTCTGATACGGCAAAGTCCTTGAGACGACCGAAGAATGGCCAAGAGAGATGTGCTACGGCTGGGGCCACCTGGCGCCAATACGATTCACATCTGCGTCGACCCAAGTATCCGTCAGGCTGGCTCGATCGCCCTCATGAGGTCCCGCGCGATCTTTTGCTTCATCTGTTGGTGCACTGGTTCGCCTTCTTGTCGGACCTCCATCTAAGGATGGTCGTGCCGTGCCGAAAGCGGCCACCGGTGAAGTGATCGTAGGACACTTCGACAACGTATTTCGGCTTCACCGCCTGCCATTCGGACGACCGTCTCGTCGACCATCGGCTTGGTCCGCCTGGCGCGTTGCCAGTGAAGCTTTTGGTCGCCGCAATCATCTCGAGTCTTTCGGTCAGCGCCGGCTTGTCCTTTGCCTTGATGGCTGACGAAAAGCCGACGTGGTGCAGGAGGCCATCTAATCTGCATCGTAAAGCCCCAGCAGCAATGAGGCGACAGCTTTGCGGCCGGCCTGCAGCTTCTCGCCGTAGCGAAAGCCTCCAATGACGCAATCAGCGCAGCGATATCGCTTGATCTTCTGCATGCCCTCGCGCTTCCCGGTCTGGTACGGAAGATCGAGCCGCTTCGCGACCACGCCGTCACTTCCGCCGCCGGCCGACTGCAGCCACCGCTCGGCATCCCCGAACTTCGTGCTGGCCGGCGATAGCCGAAATAGCGGCGCGCTCGAAAAACTGCGGCCAGCAAGCTTTTCCAACTGAAGTCGCCGTCGGGACAACGGTTGGTCGGCCAACTTTTTGTCGCCCAGCTCCAGCAGATCGAAAGCGAGAAATAGGGCCGGCGTGTCCCGGGACAGCTTCTGAACGCGGCTAGCGGCCGGATGGATGCGCTGCAGGAGGTCATTGAACGAAAATTGCCCGCCAATCTCGACGACGAGCTCGCCGTCAAGCACAAGCCTCTGCTCGCGCAAATCGCGGGCTGCGGCGACGATCTCCGGGAAGTATCGGGCGAGATCCCGGCCGGACTTCGAGCGCATGGACACCGCGTCCCGGTCCCGCGCCAGCAGGCAACGAAATCCGTCCCATTTGGGTTCATATTGCCACTCCTTTCCGACTGGAATGGCATCGACAGAACGTGCCTCCATCGCCTCCATACGGACACCACGCGGCGGCATTTCGACCTCCTGCTCGATGATTGGTCGCGGGAATACTATCGTGCGCGCCACTTTGGCGGTCAGGAGCCGCGCCAGGACGTCACCCGTAACTTTCAAATGCGCTTCGACGAGCGCGCGGGGAAGCCATTGGTTAAGCGAGATGTCGACATACCGGTTCGACCTGACATCTCCAGAAACCGCAGCGGGCGGTCTCCCGTGTTGTCGATGTAGTGCCCATCGCGAACGCGGCGTGTGGGCGAGCCAGTCGGTTAGTAGGAAAGTGTTTTCTTCCGAGAACGCACCATCGTCGAAGACGAGCAGAAACTCGCACCCTTCACGTCGCTGTTGATTCCTTGGATCGAGTGCGGGATTCCCGCCGAAAATAGAAACATCGTCCGCGAATGTTCGAGCCGGCCTCGTCGACCGCGGTGATCCGCGCCTTGCCTCGAAGCATGTACGACCATTCGGCTTGTTTGTGCCAATGCAGTTCAGACGCCCCCTGCCTCCAGTCTCATGTTGACTCCTGACACGTCCTTTGCGATCGGCAGTTCTCGGATCGTCGTCTCGCGGGTCCACCCGCTCTTTTCGATCCTGACGTGACTGTCAGCGAACGACCATTTCAGATTGGGCATCGAGCCGTGATCGGTTTCCGGCGGGCGGATGGTGAAGGGCTCCTGAACTTCCCGCGCAGGCTTGCGAGAGCCCGAGATGTGGGCCCCTTTGCCGTCTCGTTTAGGCTCCGGCGGATCTTTAGCCATGACCATTCTTGATCGATCGTTGTCGGTCCTTCCAGAACGGCCTCGGGTCCCCTTCGTTGCTAGAGCACCGCGTACGGCCACAGCGTTCGCAGTAGGAACGGTTCCGCCGCCGGTCCATTGCCCAGATTGAAGGAGCAGGGAATGGCGGATCAGGTGCGGCGCGGAGCGATGAAGCGCAATCCAGCACAGACGTTTCGGAAGGCGTGAGACCGCCCGCACGGTGCGGCAAAGGAAAGAAGGGCAGCCGCCGGGCCAGGTGCTCGCATTTCTGCGTGATGTGGTGCGAGAGGCTCCGCTGCCCTCGGTGCTCGTCGCCTTCATGCTGGGCTGCCTGATCGCGCGTCGTTAGCCGGGAATATCGCGATCAATCGCAAGATCATCGAACAGGGGCGAAGAACCTCCGGCAAGCATCGCCGCCAGAAGTTCCGCCGCGAGGAAGCTGAAGGTAATGCCGTTGCCGCCATAGCCAAAGGCGGCGAAGATATTCTTGGAGCCGGGCACCCTGCCGATCAACGGCAAGCCGTCATGGGTGGTATCGAAGGCGCCCGACCAGCCGAACGCCACATCTTCCGATGCATGCGGCCAAAGCGCCTTCAGATAATCTTTGAGCGCCCTCACCTTGGCAGGCGTGGCGTCATCACGAGCGTCAGGCTCGATGAGCGTACGGTCATCTTCGCCACCAAGGATGATGCGGCCATCAGCGGTGGTCCGCGCATAGTGATAGTTCCGGCTCGCTTCCCAGATGAGCGCCTGTTCGGGCCACAGATGGCCTGGCTGCCGCCGGCTCGCGATGACCCAGCTGGAAGCTGGTTGCTGCGCCGTGGGCCGCACAATATCCGGCATCACATAGCCGGTCGCGAGCACAACCTGGCGCGCCTCGATCGAAAGTCCGTTCTCAAGGCCGACGGTGACTCTCTGGGCCGTGCTGTCGTAGGCAACCGCGTTGGCCTTGAGAAGGCGGGCACCGCGTTGCAGGGAGATATCAAGCAGGCCATGTGTGAGCAGCACAGGATCGGCATCAGCCGCGTCCCTTGACAAAAGGGCGCCCGCCCGCGCGATGCCGAAGCGCTTCAGCAGCGCGGCGTGATCGAGATAGAGGGACGGCAGATCGGCGCGGCTCCTCAGCGCATATTCATCCTGAACAAGGTTCGGACTGTCATCGACGACGAGATAGAGCGAGAGACGCCGTCGCATCTGGCAGGCAATTCCATGCTGCCTAACCAGGGACGGCAGGCCTTGCGCGGCATGGTGGCTGGCCCGATAGCAGCGAACGGCCTTCTCGAAACCATAGAGCTGCGCGAGTTCGAACAGCGGCCGGTCGATTTCCCAGAGCAGCATGGCGGTGCTGGCCACCGTGCTGCCGAGACTGGGAAGCTCGCGATCGATGACGACCACCTGGCGGCCTTGCCGTGTCAGGCGCTCGGCCATCAGCGCACCGGTGATGCCGGCGCCGATGATCAACACCTCGCACCGAAAGCTGTCAACGATCGGCTCAATTGGCAGCGGCCGTAGGACGGCCCACGGTGTGCGCGGGCTACGCAGATCGCCCTGCTCGATGTCCTCGTCCTTGAAGATGGAACGCTCCCTGAGCCTTGACCGGATCTCGCTAGACCTTTACCGGGCGCAAAGCCGACACGGCCGGAGCATTGATCGGCCGTCCGTTGGGCGCAAAGATCGAACCGTGGCACGGACAATCCCAGCAGCTCTCGAAGCTGTTCCAGTGCAGATGACAGCCAATATGCGTGCAACTGGCCGAATGAAGATGCAGTTCGCCAGCCTTGTCCTTGTAGGCTGCGATCTTTTCGAGTCCCCGCCGCAGAATGGCGCCCTCACCCGGCTGAAGCTCTTCGAGCGAAGCGATTTCACCCGGCGCCACATATTCCGCGAGGTTTTGCAGGATCGTCATGTTCTCGCGCAGGAAATTCCGCGCCGCTGCGAGCGGCTTGCGATCCGGCGCATAGACGGACTTCCACGGATGATCTTCGCCCAGAATGAGGGCTGTGTTCAGCATCGCGCCCATCACACCATGGGTCAGGCCCTGGCCTGAATCGCCCATTGCAAGGTAAATGCGCTGGCTGCCGGGCTCGCGGCCGATGAAGCCGGCATAGTCGATCGTGTCGAGAACCTGACCCGACCAGCGATGGGTTAGGCGGTCCAAAGCCGGGATCAATTCACGCGCCCAGTTCTCCAGCCGAGCAAAGCGCTGGTCGGCATCGTTGGCCTCACCGCTTTTATGGTCTTCGCCGCCGACCAGCACGAAATCAACCTCCTCGGGGCCCGTTTGCAACCGCACATAATGGTAGGGATCTTCGGTGTCCCAATAGAGCGCGTCGGGCAGTTCGCCCCGCGCGATGGCAAAGGCGAGCACGTAAGTGCGGTAAGGAGCAACCTTGGTATGCAGTTGAAAGCGGTCGGCGATTGATGCGTTGGTCGCGATGACAGCATGCGCGGCCGTGATCTGCCCCTGTGAGGTTCGCAGCGTGACGCCGCCGTCATGTTCGGCGACTTCCTCGACCGGGCTGTTGGCAAAGAAACGGACGCTGCCGCTTGCGCAAGCGGCAGCAAGTCCGGCGAGATATTTGAGGGGATGGAATTTTGCCTGGCGCGGATAGCGCAAGACGTGCCGGCTCTCGCAGCCCTTGAGCGGCACGCCGACCAGCCGGTGCACCGGTGCGCCGACCTCGCGCACCGCTTCCAGCTCCTCATCGAATATGTCGGCCGGCATGCCATTGCCTTGAAAAAGATAACCGTCAAGACGGAGAAAGTCGCAGGCAATTTTCTCGCTTGTCTGGATTTCCTCGACGCGATCCACGGCGGCGGCCTGACTTTCGTAGAACAGCTTGGCGGCCTCGGCGCGGCGCAGCTTCCTGAATTCGCTCATCAAATCATCGCAGAGCGGCGCAAGATGCGCCGAAGTGCGCGCCGTCATGCCGCTTGCGATACCCTTGCGGTCGATGACGATGACCGAGCGGCCGCGCTTCATCAATTCGTACGCCGTCGACAGTCCGGCGATGCCCGAACCAACCACGGCGACATCGCATTGCACATCGCCTTTGAGGGCACCCGCCTCCGGCAGGATTTCGGTCTCCATCCAGAGCGAGGTGCTGACCATGTTGAACTCCACCCAAAGAGGCAAAACGCGGCCTGTTTGCGCGAGTTCCTGCGGACGCACGAGGCGCCCCCACCATCATAATCTTCCCGGCCGGCTGCGGCGTTCACGCCCAGGAACCAGCACGGCGAGCATGCGTTCCCCCCGCTTTAGGAGCGAGGAGCGGCGTCATGGGACTATTCACCAAAGACATCAAGACGATGGATGATCTTCTGCTGCATGGCTTGCAGGACATCTATTATGCCGAGCAGCAGATCACCAAGGCCCTGCCGAAAATGATCGACAAAGCCAACAACCGGGATCTGGCCACGGGCCTCAAGAGCCATCTCGAGGAGACCAACAAGCAGATCGAGCGTCTCGAAAAGGTGTTCGAGAAACTCGGCCAATCGCCAAGCGGCACGCAATGCCCAGCCATCGACGGGATCATCAAGGAAGCCGACGAGACGGCCGGCGAGATCGAGGACAAGACGGTGCTGGATGCGGCGCTCGTCGCCAACGCGCAGGCCGTCGAGCACTACGAGATATGCCGCTACGGCACCTTGATCGCCTGGGCGGAGGAGCTCGGCCACGACGATATCGTGCGCTTCCTTACCACGAACCTAAACGAAGAGAAGGCCGCGAACGCCAAGCTCAATACGGTTGCGTTGCGCAAGGGCGTCAACAAGAAGGCCTCCACCTCCGCCTGATTCCCGGCAGGGCTCGGCGGATCGATTTCCGTCGGGCCCGCTGCTCCTTTCGAGGCCCGAGTCGTCCGCCATGACCAATCTGACAAAACTACCGAGTTGGGCCGACCATAACAACATCTTCGCCGTGGTCGAGACGCCGCGCGGCAGTTCGTGCAAGCTCGATTTCGATCCGAAGCTTGGCGTTTTTGCCTTGGCGAAGCCACTGATGGCCGGCCTGACCTATCCCTACGACTGGGGGTTCATTCCCTCGACCAAGGCCGAGGATGGCGATCCGCTGGATGTGCTGATCTTGCATGACGCGCAGACCTATCCGGGCGTCGTGCTGCGCTGCCGTCCCATCGGCATTCTCGAAGTCGAACAGAAGAAAAAGGGCAAGACGGAGCGCAACGATCGGGTGTTTGCGGTGCCTGATAGATCACCGCTCGAAACTGATCTCAAGGATATCCGCGATCTTCCCACCCATGCACGCGATGACCTCGAACAGTTCTTTCGAGCAACGAATGCGCTGGAGAACAAGGAGCTGAAGTTTCTCGGCTGGCATGGTCCCAGCCGTGCGGCCAAGACCATCAAACGGCTGGCCCGCTGAATCGGGCTCGAAATAGGAGGTGAACCCTTGGGACGAACCATCGTGTGGCTACCCTGATCCCTTGGTTGATGCAGCAACAATTTCCGGGAGTATTTGCCGTTCAAGCTGACGGGCTGTCGCCTCCGCCGACCATCCAATCCTCGATACCTTCTTCATCTTCCTCGGTGCTAAGCCGCCAACCGCGTCGGCCGGCTTGGTCGGATGGCTGGTGCTTGAGCCGAATTCTGGTGCGGCGCATCGATCGAGGTTCTCCAACCTATCAAGCGTGAAACATCTGACAGCGTTCCTATGAGGACACCGCATTCGGTATATCCTCTAACGGATGCTCGGAATGGTGCGTTGGAACTTGCCAGCGCCATCTAGATTGTCGATGCGGTGGATGGGAAAGCCGACAGCGCGGAAGTCATGCTTCTGGCAGTTCAACTAGCAGCGTCTTTTAGTGGAAAGTGAAGAACCCATGGCAAAAAAAGCCAAGAAGAAGCGTCGCTACTCGAAGAGCTCGGGCTCGGACGTCAAGAGCGAGATGCGACGGTACAAGAAGGGGACGGCCAAAAGTGGCCGTGGCGGAAAGGGCGGCAAGGTAAAAAGCAAGAAGCAGGCGATCGCGATCGGACTTTCCAAGGCCCGCAAAAAAGGCAAGAAAGTCCCCAAGAAAAAGAAGTAATGGAGCCGATGTACAGGTCGCTGCGTAGTGACGCGTATACCTCCGCCACGTTTACCGGCACTCGGCTTAAAACTTCAGGGTAGTGCGTAGGCCAACCACCACCTCGCCTTTGACGATAGCTTGGCCAAGAACGGGGCGGGAATCAGCGAAAAGCGCAAATGCGACGGCTACTGCGTCCAGTTCCGCCTCAACCGCAAGGAGGTCTACACCCGCAACAGGCTCGTTTGGTCACGGGATCGTTCCACCGCCCGAGCGGTCGAAGATGCCGCAAGACCGATTACTTGAGGCCGCTGCTATCTGGCGGGTCTCCTGTTGCGGCCGGTCGCCACTACGACGTCTTGATCGCCTGGATGGAAAGCTCAGCCACACGATATCGTTCGATCCCTCGCCGCCAAATTCGACGAGCAGACCGCGACTAAGCTCAACTAACGCCTCGCAAGGGCGTCAATTGCAAGACCGCAAACTGATGGAGATACACATGAGACGCACTATAATAGCAATCGCGTGCATTTTGCTGGCGACACCGGTCATGGCGCAATCCGTCAGCGAAAAGACCGGGGTCAATTCCGTGCTCGGGGTCAGCCCCTCGACGGTGGATTTTGTCAAGCAGGTCGCGATATCGGACATGTTTGAAATCGAGTCTAACAAGCTCGCACAGCAGAAGGGAAATGCAGCGGAGAAAACTTTCGCTTCCCAGATGGTAACGGACCACACCAAAACCAGCACCGAGCTGAAGGGACTTGTCACCAGTGGCAAGGTGAAAGCCGAATTGCCCAGCGCTCTCGATTCATCGCACCAAAGCAAGCTCGACAAGCTGAAGGGTGCCAACGGTAACGACTTCAGCTCGGAGTTCAATTCGATGCAGGTCAGCGCTCATAAGGATGCCGTCGACCTGTTCGAGCGCTATGCCAAGGGCGGCGATAACGCGGATCTGAAGAATTGGGCCGGCAAAACCCTGCCGGTGCTTAAGCATCATCTTGAGATGGCGCAGGATCTCGACAAGAAGCCCGCGCCTACGGTCGGCGAGGGCAAGAAATAGCGGAAGGACGGAGCCGTTGCGAGGCGGCTCCTTTCCCCTTTTGCTGCCGCTGGCGGTTGGCCGCCCGGTCTGGGATTCGGCAATGCACCCAGATTCCGTCGACCCGGCAGAAATCGCAGTCGACGTTTTCGAGTTCCAGGATAGCTTCAGCGGTCAATCGCGGTCATGACGCTTTGGTAGTAAGGCGCACATTCCTCGCCGCGCGCGCCCACGAGCTCCTTGGAATAGTCGTCCAGCGCTGTGGCGAGATGCGCGGTCGTGCGCGCCGTCATGGCGGTGTCGATCCAGCACGATCACGGAGCGCCCACGGCTTGCAAGCTCCACGCCACCGGCAGCCCAGCAATGCCAGAACCGACCACGACCACGTCCGCCCGGTCGGATCCCGACAGGCTAGCAACTTCGACCACCGGGACATTCATCCAGAGCGATTGCGTATATTCATCTCGCACGCAGAGTTCTTGGCCAATTACGGAGGCGCGCCTGAGCAACGGGCGCTTTGGCGGCCTAACAGGTATCCCCTCCTATCCGCTCGACCATCCCGGAGGCCTGCTCGCTCCCCGGCAACTACTGCAAGCTGGCATGCCACCGCGAGCGGAGCATCCTGGCGAGCTCGGCACTGCCATCACGCTTCAAAACACCTCAAGTTAAGGTTTAGCTATCATCAGCCAGAGTATAGCGGCCACCGCCATGAACACTGGAATGCCGAAGGCAAACCACAGCCAGCAGATTCGGTGAGACGAGAGATACAGCACCATCGACCACGATCCATCCTTCCCAGAAGGAGTAACCGACGTGCAGCACAAGCAGCGAGCCTGTTGACGGGCTGTGCAACGACAGCGGTGGTTGTGAAGATACAATCCGCGCCTCGTTGAGATCGTGCCAGGACACCTAATGTCGGCGATTCTACTCATCGAAAGGACCGAATGGCCGTGCGAGGAAAGCCAGCCACAATAGCGGACCTTAAAAGTCCTGTCGCTCCGATGACGGCAACCTTCATTGATGGTGCTCCGCGTTCGGAGCTAAGCCCTCTTCCGCGACCGTAAGCCTCGAACGAATTCCTCCATATAGGGAAGGACTTCAAACAGCAGGACCGCGAATAGAAACGCCGCCACATACGTCCATGGTAATGGCTCTCGCTTCAGGGCGAGTTCGTAACGTGCGGGCCCAGAACCCAGTCCCCAAAGGCTGAGGAATTGCGGCCAGTTTAAGATGATGACGATCACCATCGCCATGAGAGGCATCAGCTCGAGAAAACTATGGACCTGCTGTTCGATGGGCGTGATGTTCCGCTTATGGCTGGCGAATGTTGTATCCCAGAGGGCTGTCAGCTGGTGCGTAACAAAGCCCACGATCATAGCCGCAATAATAAGAGCGTTGATTTCAAAAAAAATCGCCGCCAGCAATGGTATCGCAAGTTCGATCAACATCAACAGATGAAGTAGGGTTTCCTTATAGCCGCTTGTCGTCTCAATCCGAGATGCGCGATGGCAAAGATAATCAGCAAACCCCGCCAATAACCAAAGGGGCAGCACAAAGTACAGCAATACAGTTTCGGCTGCTGCGGAATGAGACATCCGGTTAGCGCTTCTTCTCTGCTTACATGCTATCTGGAGTGCGGAGGGGAGATGACTTGTCCTCGTTTCGCAACTCCTGCTCCGCCAACCGCCAGAATTCTTCCTCCCTGCCTTCGGGCTTGCCGCTCCGCTCCCATATCTCGTAGGCGCGCTTCTCGATTTCCTTTTCGGTCGGTTGGGTCACCACGTGCCTCCTTCAACTCTGTAGGGATCGTGGGCTGGGTTTCCGCTAATCACGGCCTCTTCGACGGTTAGTCGGCAGCGACACGCTCGGCCGCCGCTATCACAGCAGTCATTTCCACTCGCTAGCGCGATCCCTCCTTCCGGTGATAAACCCGCGAAGTCAGCGAGGTTCCTCCGTTGAAACCTTGCCCTATGAGCGGCAAAAAGTCGCCCTTGGCCGAACGAAATCGCGGTGGTGACCGCCGCCTATGCCAGTTCAGGAAGGAAATTTCAGCTGCCTCCTGAGATGCCGATCTTGGTCTCCCCCAAAAACGCGTTTCACAACCCAGCCAACGATCGGCCCTCATTTTACCGGATATCGAGCCACCTTCTTCCCATAACCTCAGCGTTCGCCTTTGCCATTGCGGTTGGTAAAGCGGGCGTTGCCGAGACCGGTGCCGATCGTCAGCACGCCCCAACGCTTCACGTCTTGCATGAAGGGGACTCAGAAAGTCCCTGCACGACCCCATCGTTGTGCATGATGACCGCGGTGTCGTTCTCCCCGATCTGCGGGATCGCCTGGACGAGACTTGCGGGTACATTGAACTTGCTGCTCTCCCAGTTGCCGGGCAAGTTCTGCGCGCCCTTCTCGATCGAGCCGTCGCTCTTGATAACGCCTGGGCATGCGATGCCGATGAATGGCGCGAGCTTGAATCCCTCGTCTTCCGCCTTCGCGATCAGTTCTTTGAGCATCTTGACAAGGCGCCTCACAGCGTTCTCACGCGACGGCTCGTCGTCGGCATGACGCCATAGCTCGAACTGCCACACGCACGCCTTGGAGAGGTTCGGCGCCTTCTTGCGTCGCGTTTCCACGACGCCGCAGCGGATGTTCGTGCCTCCGATGTCCACGGCAAGGATGGAGTCGTGCGCTTCGAATATCCAGGATGGAGCGAGATATAGCGCGCCGATAAGGCCGGCGTCGTCCGGATGAGAATGGATCGGGAGCATCTCGACCTTATAGTTGTCCGCCTTCAGGAGGATGTCGGCCCGGGCGATGGCGAGTTCGCCGAGGCGGCTGTCCCGAAAACCGCCGCCCACTACGATGCGCTCGGTTTTTTCCCGGGCCTTGGCTTTTAGGAACTGCCGCGTTACGCGGGCGAGCTCCTGTGCAAAGTCCTCGATGGCGCTGTGGACGACAACGGAGGCTTCGGGATCGTCGCCGCCAAGGACGGCGTCGAGCTCCTTTTTGCTGATATCTTCGGAAAGCTCCTTCCCGAAGGGATCTTCGCCAAATTTGCGCAGCGGCTTTCGCCATTTTTCGAGAGTTTCCCGGAAGGCGCCCTTGCTGGCACGGTCCCCCAGGAATTCGTCCTCATCTTTAAGTTCGAGGTTGAAACTGTCGATCTCGACCCACGGGAGGCGAGAGGCGCCGTGTGCGGCTATGCCGGTGGTCTTGGTCGTATCGTCGGCCATTCTAAACCTTGCACAAGCCGCGGGCAGCAACTGGACTGCTTTGCATTCAACCCGCGCCGATAACCGCAGTTCCTCTGGTCTCCCTTGTGCACGATCTTGGGACGAACCGTGCTGCATTTCGCCGGCCCTCAAATGCCCCAATAGGACCTCAAGTGCCTCAACAGGAGTCGCGTCAGCCCGTGTACTGCTGGGAAATCAATATCTGGGCGGGTGACGGTGCCGATATGAATGCCCGGAAGGTAGCTCGGCCATGACGAGATCAAACTTCCTCATTGCGAACTAATGAAGAAAAGATCGCCAGCCCGTCTATCGCGTTCGCGAATTCGTGGAGCCGCTGGGCTCTTTCACGGTCCGCGTCGATCTCATTTTCCGGCGCACGTACCAAGCCGCTACCGCGATAGTCAACCAGGCGAGGGAGGCGCCGACGAAGACGGCGGGGATGTTGCCGCGTGGGATTAGCATCGAGAAACCAACCGCGAAGGCCAGCATGCCCAGCGCGCCGAGCGCAGCGCCAGCGGCATCGACGGCGGCCGCCATTTGCCCGCGGCGCTTGCCGGCGAGACCCGCTTCGCGCTTGCGGCGAATTTCATGCTTCTCAATCAGCGTTGCGCTCGCGCAGAATATGGCTGGAAGGGCAAGAAAAACGCCACCGATGACTGCTCCATAGCGACTGCTGATGAGGCCGGTATAGACGGTCGCAGCGCCGCCAAGCACGAAGCGAATCAGATATTCGTACCAGCGGCCTTCCTTGAGAGATGACGTTGAAAAGCGGATGGGGCTCACGTCTGACCTCCAGCGAAAACCAGCAGCCCGAAAGCGGCGACCAGCCAAATGACGAGTGACAGCAAGGTCGCCGTCACCGCTCGCAGCTTTGCGCGGACAAGCAGATGGCAGGCGACGACACCGTAGATGGCGAGCGCAACAGCTCCCGCAATCATCGCCTGAGCTTGCAAGGCGGCGTAATTGACCCCGTGCTGATACACCGCGATCCCAAGCGTCGCGAGCGCGACCGAGGGTGCTGCTCCGAACAGGCCGGCGAAGCTCTTTGGACGCAGGAGATCTCCCAGCATTGCGAAGGCCGATACGACGGCGCCCCCGAGGACGAAGCGGATGACGTACTCGGTCATTTCGCTTTCTTCCAGAGCTTCGAGAGCGGCCCGCCGGCCCCATAGACCGGATCCTTACGCGGCACCGAAACTTTCGGAATGGCTTTCAGCGCCCGCTGACGGTCTTCGACGCTCGTGCACTCGTCGTATGTACCGGTCGGCGGGTATGCCCCGATGACGAGGAACTCATCGCCCGCGGAAAGGCACTGATGGCCTGTGCCGGCGGGAAGAACCGCGATGTCCCCAGCCTTCAGGGTGAAGATCTTCCCTTTGTTGCCGCCGAACCGAACGCGGCCCTTGCCGCGCGCGATGCCGAGCACCTCATGGATCCTGGAGTGATAATGCACGTAATCGTAGATGCCATCCCGCCAGCTATCTCCCCATCCGTTCGCTTCAAATAGGTCCTCGATCACGGCTGCGGCGTCCAGGCCCTCGTCGAAAGCGACCGCGTTTCGATACAGTATAAGCGGCCATCGCGGGTGATTTGGAATGAGACCGTCGTCCTTAAAGCGAACCGTAACAGGCTTTCGCGCTCGCGCGAGATCCACAGCCTTCCGCTTGCCGGGGCGCTTCAGACCGGTTGCGCGCTCCATGTATCCCTTCAGGTCTTCAAGAGTCGGCATGATCATCCTCCTTTGAAATTCCGTTCGAGTAGCCGGTCCAAAGCCGGAGGACCCGTTCGAGAATCGCCCCGAGTGCGAAGCCGGCAACGACATCGCTCGCCCAATGCGCCAGGATCGCAATGCGAGTGAGCGACAGCCCGACCGCAATCGCGCGGATCGCCCGCCGGGGACCAGCCGGCAACCCGCTGGCCGCCGGTGCCAGTCCATGTGCAGCGCGTGGCCTGAGGGAAACGCATCTTTTCGTTTGCCGGAAAGCGGGACGCCATGCATATGCCCAATCACCGTCGGACGATCCGGCCGAGTTTGGTCGAATACGAGTTTTAAATCATGGGGCAGCAGCGACGCAGTGACCGTCACTGGCAGAGCATGGTTTCCTGCGCGCCGCAGCGGCACCCCACAACCGCGCGAGGCAAGCCGGCCGACGGCTGTCAGGACCAGAAGAAGCTTCTCATCTGCGCCCCAGGTCTGGGCGCGGGCCACCTGCTCCGGGGCCGGCGCAGTGCTGCGGGCGATTGAATGTGCCACCGCGACATCCGCTCTGGTCGGTCTAACATTCACCGGAAAGCTTGGACTGCGGCCAAGGCGCCTTGCTGACAAGCTAGCGATCTTGAACATGTCTCAACGATCGGAAAGGTAAGTACCTCCCCAACGCTCAACGTGCCGTCGAGGTCCTCCCCCGGCTTTCCAAACAAGGAAAGTCGGCGGTTCGGCGTCCGGGCAGGAATCCTCCGTCCGATAGGAACAAACGATCCTGGCTTCCGTTCGGGATGATCTCCCCTCTCATTGCAAGGCCTTTCGATGTACCACCATGTCAAGAAGCTGATGTTCACTGTCCGCGTCGATGAACCAGACCCTCGTTTTGGCAACATGCTTCTTGAACAGTTCGGTGGTGCCAACGGCGAACTCGCTGCCGCGATGCAATATTCAATACAGGGGCTCAACTGCGAGGATCCGGATCGCAAGGACCTGCTGATGGATATTGGCACCGAGGAACTGAGTCACCTCGAAGTCGTGGGGACACTCGCCCGGATGCACCTCAAGCCGGCGAAGTTCGATCGCCAGGCCGCCGAAGCCGATCCCCTGATTGCGATTGCTGGTGGCGGCGGCGTGAACCTGTTCAATTCCCAGGGCAATGCGTGGACGGCCGACTACCTGAAGATAACGGGCGAGCTCGACGTCGATCTGCGCAGCAACATCGCCGCCGAAGCGCGGGCCAAGATCGTCTATGAACGCCTAATCAATTTCTGCGACGACGCCGGTACCAAGGACGCGCTGCAGTTCCTGATGACTCGGGAAATCACACACATGAGAGCGTTCGCGCTGGCGCTCGAGAGCATGGCCAAGCCCGCTTTCAGCATCGGCCGCATCGCCCCGACACCGGGACTGGTCGACCAGTTCTTCAACGACTCCACCGGGGCCGGCGACCACGGCGAGATCGACGCCCGCGGTCCGTGGAACGAGGGCAATGGCTGGGTCTTCACGGAATCGCCAGCGATCCAGGCTGACCCCGGCACGTCCGCCGCGATCGTCGCGGAAAGTTCGCCGCCAGAAGACCAAGCCGGGCTTGGCGACTTGTTGATCGATGAGCTCCGCGACATCCTGCATGCCGAAAAGCAACTCACCAAGACGCTTCCGAAGATGGCCGAGGCAGCTCGCTTCGATCAGTTGCGAGAGCTGTTTGAGCAACATCTCGTCGAGACCGAAAACCAGGTGGAGCGCATCAATGAATGCTTCGAGTTGCTCGGCAAGACCGTCCGAGCGAAGCCTTGCAAGGGCATGATGGGGCTTATCGAGGAAGGCCAGGAAATCATGGCTGAAGGAGAGGAAAAGGAAGACGCGGCCGCGGACCTCGCCTTAATCGGAGCTGCACAGCGTGTGGAGCACTATGAAATCTCGGCTTACACCACGGCGAAGAATCTCGCCCAGCAGCTACGCCACAGTGCAGTCGTCGCGCTGTTGTCGAAGTCACTTGCGGAGGAGGAGAATTCTGATCAGTTGCTAAACCAAGTCGCTCGATCTCTGATGTCGGTAGCCAAAATGCCAGCCGCGATCGAACAGGCCGAATAACGCCGGCTGGCGGGGCCGCAAGTGCTCAGGGCCCGAAGGACCGCAAGACCAGCAGTTCCTGTCAGATACCGGAATGAGAGCGCTGCGCCAATACCTCGGTCATCTTTTGGGTATTCAGTATCCCAATATGATGGCACTTCGCCGGATTTTCGGCCAACATATGAATTGGATCCAGGATGAAAGAGGCCGCCAACTGAGGCGGCCTCTACGACATCCGCAGCCAAATCAACGCGAACTCTCAGGCCAGCAGCTAAAGCCACGTTGACGTAGGTCAAGCTAGGTGGACGGCTGGAGTTTGGGAGGGGAGCCACTCGCTCATGTGAGCGCCAGTCTCAGCCTGTCGGGCCTTCTTCAACAGCTCTTCTTTCTCGATACCTGGTGGAAGCCCGCTGGCTTCGTCGCGCAGGCTCTTGGCCTCTTCTGTCAACCGCACTTCTAGAGAATGCTCTTGTTTGAAACGACGCCGCTTTTGCATGCGTTGCTCCACTGCCATTAGCGATGCTCTGTTAATTTTGGACAGAAGGCGCGTTCCTCTCGGAAATTGTTCACCAATTATCGCTAGTTCGAGGCCTCCGAGTCGGGCTGCCCTGTGCCCTCGGCTTTGCTTCTAGCTTCGAACGCCTCTTGCTCCGACTGCGGGCGTCTCCGGAGTAGGCCTAGCCAGCCCTGCGCCACACGGAGACGATCATCGTCCGAGATCGCTTTGTCAGCTTGCCGCGCGCTGACTGGCGGCAGCGCCGGTTCATTCGCTGCTCGGTCCGGCAACATGTCGCGGCTCGAGCAAGCTCAGCGCGGTGTCGATCTTCGCGAGCAGCTTCTCGATTTCGTCACGCTCTTCCGGAGCAGGATCGCCCAGCGCATTTAGCCGCTCGACAGTATCCAGATCGCTGATCGACAACGCCAGGCGTCGGCATCCCTGCGCCTCCGCGAGCCAAACTCGTCTTCCAACCGGCGGGTTGCAAAAAAGCGCTCAACCGCCCTTCAGCGCGTCCTTGACTTGCGTCGCAGGCCAGCTGTCGCCCACGGGCCTCGCGCGCACCTTTGCGCCACTACCGACCAGGACATGAGACGCAACTTCGTCGTCTGCATCGAGAACCATCAGGTCCGTCTCGGGCTCCCAGTTCAGCGTCAAGTCGAGATCGCCCGGAAAGATCTGCCATCTCGAGCCGTCATCGAGCTCGACGATGTGGCTTTGCAAGTGCGCGCGTATCTTCATGATTCAAACGGCATGCGGCTGCTGTGGGGGGCGTTCGACGGACGTGGAGCGTCGCAGCCGGCCATCCTCGCCATGGCCGCACTTGGCGCATCTCAGCCGAACGTCCTGATGGGAATAGGGGGCGTCCGGGCCCGCCGCCATAGGCCAAGCGCCGCAGTTGGGGCACTTCACCAAAAGGGTATCGGTTTCGATCATCGGCGGCTCCGTAGCTGCGCCCCATTCGAGGGTCAACGTACGGCGGTTGGCGTGGTTGCCTGGCTTCGTCCGCTGCCCGTCCGAAAAGGGCGCCGGCCCGGCAGAAAAGCGACTCGCCTGACATGACCGGACGGGCCGCTTCGTGATCATCGTAGTTTGATCAGTGTATGTGAATCAGCCAATAGCCGGCGCCGCCGATCACGGTGACGGCGGGAACGGCCCACAACAGAAATACAGGCATCGTTCATCCTCCTTGTCCTTCCGACCGGCCCGAACCATGGCCGACGGATCATCACTGTTCGGTGCAGACCTTGGTGGTCTTCACGGCGGATTCGGCTTCCGTCTTGGTCTTATAGACGCCGTCGCCAACGACCGTCGTGGTGGTAGTTGTCGGCTTTGTGTCGACGACCGTGCATTTCTTAGTCGCGGCATCGCGCACGATGTAGAATTCGGCGGCGCTCGCAGCCTGCGCACCGAGCACAAAAGCGGCAAGGGCGCCGCAGACGATCAGCTTATTCATCTCACTCTCCTCCATTTCTGGCCCCACTCACGAACGGCAGCGTCAAGGCAAAGTTCCGATTGCTCCCGGGGTTGCCGTTTTCAGCCGGCTCGCCTCTCGCGCTGCCGCAAAAATCACGGGCTTGGAAAATCACCTGGGCGGAACCGGCCAACGGGCGCGCCCTCTTGAGTTTGCTATTCGACCGTGTCCCAATGTGCCCCTGTCTTGCGGACTCCTCGCTATGCGGTTCGATTGAACATGGTCGTTAGATGCCTGACGCTGACGGTCCTTGTTGCGGGGCTTCTCGCCGGCACCCACGCTTTCGCGCAGGAAGACAAGAAGACCGACGAAGACAAGCCTGCCGATCCGGACACCGGCGAGAGCACCATCGAGGAGAAGACGCTTGGACTTCTGCCGAACCCGTTTCAAAAATACGGGATCAAATTCGCCGCGACCTACATCGGCGAGACGCTCGGAAATTTCTCCGGCGGGCTGAAGCAGGGAGCGATCTATGAAGGCCGGCTGAACCTTGCCGTCGATGTCGACCTGCAGAAGCTCGCCGGCATCGACAAGCTTACCTTCCACGCCAATATGTTCCAGATTCACGGTGCGGGACTGTCGCGCAACTATCTCGACAATCTCTTCGTCGTCAGCGGCATCGAGGCATTGCCGTCGACGCGACTTTACGAAGCCTACTTCGAGAAGCAGTGGGGTAACAAAAAGGTCTCCCTGAAGTTCGGGCAGCTCGCCGCCGATAGCGAGTTCTTCAACACGAAATATACAGATGTCTTCACCAACGCATCGATGGGGTGGCCGGCAATCACATCTCTCGACCTGCCCAGCGGCGGTCCGTCGCCGCCGTTGGCGGCAATGGGCACCCGGCTGCTGGTCAACATCACGGATCAGCTATCCATTCTTGGCGGCGTCTTCGACGGCAACCAGGCGGGTCCGGGCCCAGGCGATCCACAACAACGCAACCGATATGGCGTCAACTTCCGGATTAACGATCCGCCCCTTCTGCTGGGCCAAATCCAGTACTCCTGGAACAACACGAAGGGCGATCCCAATCTGACGGGCCAGATCAAGTTCGGCGGGTGGCGTCACCTCGGGCCATTCTCCGATCTTCAACTCGCCAGCAACGGCGTTTCGCTTGCGGCGCCGGCCAGCAGCGGCACTCCCCTGATGTTGACAGGCGATGTCGGCGGATGGGCAGTCTTCGAGCAGCAGATTTATCGCGTGCCCAAAAGCGATGATCGGGGAATCGGCGTTTTCGCTCGCATCTCCGGCGCTCCCGCGGACCGCAATCTGATTGATCTCTACGCTGACGCCGGACTCGAGTTCATCGGCCTCAGCGACAAACGACCAGACGACAAATTCGGCATCGCTGCTGGCTACGCCCACGTCTCGAGGCGGGCTCAGGCACTGGACGTCGACTATCGCGTACTCTTTGGTCCGACATGGCCGGTGCGCAGCTTCGAAGGACTGTTGACGGCGGTGTATCAATATCAGTTACGGGACGGCTGGACCCTGCAGCCAAATTTCCAATACATCATTCATCCCGGGGGCGGAGCAACGGACCCGGCGGGGCCGATCCCGGGCCGAGCGCTCAAGAACGCAACAGTCTTCGGCCTGCGCACGACTTTGAAATTCTAGGAGGCAGATTCCGCCGTTAATCGACGAAAATAGCTAGACGATCATACGGCTCCAAAGGGCGTAACGCACGAGAGCGTGGATGCGATCGACGCGGTTCGCATCGTTGGCAATATTGGCGCCCACATGGAAAAGGACGTGAATCTAATCGTCGACATCGAGCCCGGCGAGGCTCAGATGTTGTGACTTGATCGAGATGCTTTTTGATGAAAAGCATAAGCGAGAAATGCGGCTGGCGGAAATCAAAGCGCTCAGCGCTAACAAGGCGAATGAACTGGCCGCGGCAAAGGCGGCGGCTCCAAATGCGGCTAATCCGGAGGCCACCTAAGTCGCGTAAAGCTCCAATCCGATTTACTTCACGCCGGAATCGCGCTTGTTTCGCTTATAAAGCTCCTGGTCAACGGCGCTAGCTTGGAACAACGCGGGTGCAGCACCCATGCTCAGGCTGAAGCCGGGTGCGTGAGGGATGAGCGGAAACGCATGTGCGAGAGCGTCTGTGCAACCCGCTTGGGTGAACTCGCAGCTTATTGTCGCTGGCGGCGGATGTCCCCCAGTGACCAGACATGATGATTGCGACTTCTTGAAGTAGTGCGTTCGCTGCCCGTTCATTGTGGCGGCGCCGGTACCGCATGGCTTGTAGAACGTTCCAACCTGCGTCTGAAGCTGTCGCTCCGCGTAGTAGTCAACTTCATAGTCTCGGCTCGCGCCTGCCTTTGCTTGTGTCCCGACTACGATTCCGACCATTGCGATACCGAGGAAAAAGAATCTCATGAACGATCTCCCAATACACGAGCCACTTGACGCATTCGGTTGTGTTCAACAACTCACTCTATCGCGTCGGGAGCGTTCTGTCGCTGTATTTCACGGGTCGGCCTCGCGCGGGATAAGTCAGTGATCCATTTGGATCACGACGGACGGGCCTTCGATGCCCATAATGTCTGGACTGCTGGATTCGTCCACTCTGAACAATTTTTGCTCTTTGGGCTTGGCTTGGCCACTTCGTTCAATCATCGCCATCGGCAATTTCTGGAGCACCTTCGGGGCGGTGAATGGGTCCCCGCTGTCGATCTGCCAGATCAGGCAAAGTTGAAGCTGACCTTACTTCGCCATCAGTGGATTGAGATTCGAGAAGCTGACGGAAAGGTCAGCTATCGCATTACTGCTGGCGGGCTTGCGGAGATGAGCAAGCCTACCAGGGTTCGCTAAACAAGCCCCCGCTCGGCTGCCATGCGCCGCGCCCCAACCTCCAGATAGAGTCGCGCCGCCCTGAATGCCGATTCTCGGTCCGGTCCATCCGGCAACTGCTGGAAGCGCGCCCTGCGCCATTCTTCAGCCAGGCAAAGACCCGTTCGGGTGATGGCCTAGAGAAGTAGCCCCAGCGCGGGGGCGTCGCTGGAGCTCGGCTCCGTCGTTGTCGGAATGCCGCGGGGGGCAGTGCGCGCGCTGATCGTGGCGCCGCCGCGCACCGGCAAAACGGTGTTGATGCAGAACATCGCGCACTCCATCACCGCCAATCAACGCTGATTGGGAAACAGCGGCGTGAGGTTGTCGAAATTGACCTTGTGCTTCGACTTGTCCGGAGGCAAGCGGTTGCGCGACGGCCTGGTGGTCGCGATCGCCGGTCCGCCGAATGTCGGCAAATCAACCCTGATCAATCAGCTCGCCAAGCGCGAGGTCGCGATCGTCTCGCCGCATGCCGGCACGACCCGCGATGTGATCGAGGTGCAGCTCCGCCGATGACCCAACCGCCGAATGAGGACCTGTTCCTGTGCTCCCCAAACAGGCCGCCCGCATTTCAAAAAGCGGGGCCACTAGGAACGCGCCTCCGAATTTCGCTTTGAAATGTTAGGAAATGAATGGGCGCGCTCAATGCCTCGGTATTACTTCGATTTAAAGGATGGCAACGGAACAACCCCTGACGAGGAAGGCCTCGATCTTCGGGATCTGGACGCGGCACAGGACGAGGCTGCGCGATCTTTAGGCGGCATGGCCCGTGATGCCGTAGCGACCCTCAGCGGTAGCGGCGCTGAGCAAATGGAGATCGAGGTCCGGGACGACGCCGGCCCCGTTATGACGGTCCGCTTTTCCTTCGCGATCAGCCGCAACAAAGTGAGCTAACCTCAAACTGCAAAAACGGCCCAGCGCCCGGGAAGAGCACTGAGGCCGAGGGGGCGTCCCACTCCTCATCAAAGCGAGACTAGAACCGCGCCTGTGGCCCCCTGTTCCAAAAAAAGGCCCCAGCGAGGGGACTGGCTGGGGCCTAGACTGATTGCCGAACCGCTGTCCGCCAGGATGCAGCGGTCGTCATTTTAGGGCTGTAAAAATAGGAAATGAAAATCACCTGCCCCATGCCATCGAGGATCTTGGCAAAGTAGCGTTCCCGAAATAACCGAAGTGAATCTTGCGCCCGGCGGAGCGCACTTTCTGCATCAATTTGTTACAGCGAGATTTCCTACCTTTCTCGCAGGGGCGAACACGCATCTGATGGTTCAGTCAAGCGCGGGAACTTAGTTCCCTTTCCCGCGTTGCTTGAGCATCATCGGCCAAGGCCTTTTCTGTGGGCGCTGGTGACTGAGAGACACTCTCGTGCTCCCGCCTGCGAAGGGGAGGGAGTGTCTGATGCCGCATGTCAAGCTAATCGCGCGTTTGCTGTCCGTCGTTGAGCTGTCCGAGCAAGACAAGGTTCGGCTCCAGCAGATGCCTCACATCATCAAAACATCTAGAGACGGCGACCGCGTCGCACAGCAAGGCGACGTGCCCGTGCATTGTGCCGTCGTGATGACTGGAATGCTGTCGCGTCGAAGGGTTGTTTCCGAACGCAATCAAATATCGTCCATCTACGTACCGGGGGACGTACCTGATCTCCATACGCTGCATCTGCCCGTTTTGGATCACGATCTCTGCAGCGAGGGGACCTCGACTGTGGCCTTCATATCCCATTCGCATCTCCGGCGGATGTTGAAGGAATCTCCGGGGCTGACAAACGCATTTTGGCGAGAGACCCTTATCCATGCAGCGATCTACCGAGAATGGGTCGAAAACCTGGGCTCAAGGGCGGCGCTGCCAAGAGTCGCGCATCTGTTCTGCGAGCTTGCCACCCGTTTTGAGATGGTGGGTTTGCTCGACAACGACACTTTCCGTCTTCCTTTAACGCAGCAAGACCTTGCGGATGCCTGTGGCCTCTCAACCGTCCATGTCAATCGCACAGTTCAGGAACTGAGAAAGATGGGATTGCTCGATTGGCGCGGACAAATCGCCTACGTGCTTCGGCGCGAGGAGCTCGAAACGGTGGCCGAGTTCAGCGCCGATTATCTCCATGCGCTAAAAGTCCCAAGTCCGGGCGCGATCATATTGGCAGCCGAGTGAACCGGCCTAGGCAGCGCCGGCCCGAACCATATCAGGCAGGGGAAGATCAAGAACCGGACGCACCCGGCAATGTCGCAGGAGTCGTGAGTGACCAAAGACGCATTTGATCAATGGTGGGAGTGGGCCACGAAGCCACGTAATTCAAACTTGGAGATCAACGTTAGCATCTGGCGCCCTGTCTCGATGCTCTCCCCCGAAGATCGGCTCGACCGCCACAAAGTTAATGAAGCTGTGGCGAGGCACAAAGAAGAGCCCGACGCCGATTAGGCGCCAGCTTATGTTCACTATTGAGCAAAATCGCTCCAGCGCCGTTGATGAGTTATCACCGGCCAAGGCTCTGCCCGTAGGCGTCGGTGGCTGAGAGACCGAGAGCGCTCCCGCCTGCAAAGCCAAGGAGCACAGCCATGCCAATCCAACCTGTTCATCGGGTTCACGATGAAGACGCCCAAATATCCAAGCAGACCGCATTCGTCCGCGAACTCATTGCAAAGGCGGCTGAACTATTAAAAACCACCTCCGCCTGACACCTTCCTCGGCCGCAAAACGCACGATCCTTTCCCGCAAGAGGAGAGCCAGCACGGGAACCCGCAATCCTAACCTGCGTTTTCCCGGCAGTGTTTTGGCGGAGAGCCCGATGGCGTCGCCAATACCGCCTACAGACAAAAAGTATCTGTGCCCGATTTGTCGCGAGCTGGCGTTGATCCTTTCGGCAGCAACGCTTGCCTTCGCGTCCCGGACGATATCCGATCTCAGCTGCCCTAATGGGCACAGCATCAGAATCACACCCGGGGGCAAGGTCGTAACTTCCTCAACATCTCGGCGTGAACGAAAGGGCGCTGGGAAAGTCTAGGGAGGGAAACAGGCGTGAAGGCATCAGGCCGAGTACCGCCTGTCCAGAAGATCAGGCGGATTCGTTCGCCACTCGCGCCACTCCTGAACGCGATGGCGATGGTGAGAACCGAGAGAACGATCATGAAGGCTGGAACTCCATCACATCCTGGCTTTGATGAAGTCGGCGAGATGGTTAGCGGCTCGCGCCAATGAAGCGGATGCTTCCTTCAGTTCATCCTGAGCCTTCTTCAACCGCTCTTCCTGCTGGGTGAAATCTTTGTCCCCGCGCCCGTCGCCGGCGAAGATGCGTCGAAACTGATTGATGATCTGGTTCATCGCTTTGCCCGTATCTCTGAGGTCAGGGCTTCCAACGCGGTACGCGTGCTGTGAATGGCTTCGGCGAGGCGATCGGCAGCCAACACGCGCTTGTCATAGCTTTCGGTCAGCTGGTTTTCGAGCAGCTGGATTCGGATATCCTTCTTCGCTTCGCGTTGCTCGGACTTGTAAAGCGAGTACACAAGAATGACGCAGATCAGGCCCGCAGGGCCGAGTTTCAATAGCTCCTGGGCCAAGTCCACTTCGCATTGCCCTACCGCTTAAGTCGCGCGACAATTTTCGCCGCCAGCTTTGGCGATGAACAGCTAGCCAAAGATGGCTCCCATCCATTGATCCAGTGGGGAGGGAAGCGCCGCAATCGTCCACGACTGTGGAAAGGCGCATGCCTTGCACCAAAGGACTGAATAGACGCATACAGCAGCAAACCAGAAGCCTGCTGGCACGATGAACAGTAGTGGCAACCACCATCCGCGACCGGTTAAAATAGCGACTTGAGACGAGAGGTAGGACTTCGCGAGATCGGCCTTGACCTGCTCTCGGGTCGTCTCATTGTTAATCGCGTTGTCCACGGTACTGAAGATGCGGTCAAGCGGCCCCTTCAAGAACCATCCAATGACGGTCTCCAACATCGATCAGGCCTTCCCAACCGATCGAAGCCGAGCCGCGATAGTGATGGCTGAGATCCCCATCAACACGTAAGCGAGGTACTGCGGGTTGTCCTCCAGCGCCTCCATCACTTGGGCCTTCAGATCAGGATCGCCAAGCGCTGCGGCAATTGGATCAAGCCACTGAAATTCGGTCCCGATGCCGGTCAGGAACAAGCCCCATAGCACCGCGACCGAACGCCCCGTGAGCGCCCATCCGGCTGTGGCTCCGCGCTTACAAGTCTACTGCCTAGACCTTGCCCCAGAACGTGTTGGCTTCAGCGTAGAAGCTCTTGAGCGCCGGGATCGCATGGAGCACCGGGCCAGGAACATGAAATAGACTTGGAAGCACCAGATCGCCATCGCATCGTCGACACCGATATCCCACGCCGTGTTCACGGGCAGATCGCGATTCACCGCGACATCGAGGATCCGGCCGCCCTGCTCTGCCTCTCGGAGCTGCTTGCCCCAATAGGAGCCCGAGAACCGCAGCCTCGAAGGACAGAAATATTCCTGCTCGATCAGCGCATCGCCGGCCTCGTCGCTGTAGATACCGTGATACTCCCTGCGCTGGATCTCAACGGCTTCACGCGAGATCGTGCCCGTGTTGTCGACAGTCAGAACCTGCGCGAACCAGTCAGAGCTCTCGCGCGCCACGTCCAGCATCGACTTGGCGTGGTTGGATCGGGGCGAGATACGCATACGCTGCTGGGTTCGCAAGCGCCCATTCGGAGAATGTCACACCGGCTGGAGGAGACCCGACGTCGAGTTATAGCTATCCGAGCCGACGACCTGCCAGGTCGCCCCGTTCTTGAACCGAATGAAAAGATCGCTTTGCGCCCCTGCGGGCCGCTCGAATGCCGACGAGGCCGCCCAGTGCAGGCAAACGTCATCCTTGCCGGCTCGACGACGCCAAATCCCGATCGCGCGCCGACACCCGGCCTCAAGCGCACTCCAGAGCGGCGTAGTAATCCCGCGGCTCCCACCTATTCGGTAGGAGGATTTCCGCCATCGGAAAACTTGCGGATCTACAGAACGTATCATATTATGATACAAACCTCTTGCGAGACGTATCACCGCATGATACACTCCGATCATGATCAAGAGCTTCAAGGACGAGCTGACCGAAGCAGCCTTCAACGGCAAAGCCAAGAAAGGCTTTCCGGCCGATCTGCTCAAGGTAGCTCGCCGTAAGCTCCAGTATCTGAACGCAGCTGTGAACCTAGACGACCTTTTGGCCCCTCCCGGCAATCACCTTGAAGCCCTGAAAGGCGACCGCAAGGGGCAATATTCCATCCGCGTGAACAATAAGTTCCGCATTTGCTTCACATGGACCGCTGAAGGTCCAATGGAGGTCGAGTTCGTTGACTACCACTAGCCAGACCAAGGAGGGTCATATGGCAAAGAAACTGCCCCCAATGCACCCCGGTGAGGTGCTACGCGAGGAATTTCTCATCCCGCTCGACATTTCGGCCGGTGCGCTCGCCAAGGTTTGCGGCGTTCCCCGTACCAGGATTGAGCGTATTGCGAACGAGGAGACCTCGATTACCGCGGACACTGCTCTTCGCCTGTCCAAGGCGCTGAAAACCTCTGCTCAGCTTTGGCTGAACCTGCAGAATGCCTATGACGTGCAGATAGCCGAACAAGAACTTGGCAGCGACCTGGAAAAGATCAAACCGATCGACGCGAAAGCTGCGTGAAATCGGGATAGGGGGGAGCCTCGCAGCCCCTCCCACCGGGTCACCGGAGGCGGTCGCCCGCCCCCGGTTCCCACAGAACGTGGCGTGCGGATTTCCCGCACCGACGCTCTTCGACAGTTGGTTCACAGCACTGCAAGCGCTTGCAGCTCCCGATAAGGGAGGCGCAGCTTAGGCTTCAGCAACGGTGTCCGTTCTTTGATTTGGTTGAAGGCGTCCCAAGTGAGGCGTCGGCCTGCCCAGCTGCGGCTGCGCAGCATTCCGCGCCAGTAACGCTCCACGGCCCGATAGACTTTTACGAGGCTCCGGAGATTTCCGGCGACGCCGTAATAGCCATAGTGGCCGCGCAGGACGAGGTTGATTTCATCGGCCTGGTCACTGATCTTGTAATGCCGTATTTGCCGCATCAGCTCCTGCAGAGACATAAGGCTGCGCTTTAGCCGAGATTTCTCGGTGCGCATCCCAACCTTGAAGTTGCCTTTTTGGTTTCGCGTGCAATAGAGCGTCAGCCCCAGAAAGTAGATTGTTTCCGGGCGGTTTCTGCCGCGTTTGCCCGCATGTCTTTGCGCGAACCGACCAAACTCGACCAACTTGGTCTTGGTCGGCTCTAGAGTGAGGCCGAACTTCCCCAACCGAAGACGCAAGGCCTCCTGTACGCGGGTGGCGTCCGATCGATATTGGAAGCAGATCACAAAGTCGTCGATATAGCGCACCAGTCGGGCTTCGCCCCGCAACCGACCCTTCACCACGCGTTCGAACCAGAGGTCGAGAACGTAATGAAGGTAGAGGTTGCTCAAAAGCACACTGATCGATCCGCCTTGTGGCGTTCCTTGTTCGCTCGGGTGCACCGCTCCGTCTTCCAGGATGCCCGCTTTCAACCAGCGCCGGATCAAGCTGATCAGGCGCGGATCACCGACTCGATGTTCGACAAACCGGAGGACCCGATCATGATCGAGACTCCCGAAGAAGTTCTTCAAATCCGCCTCCAACACCCAGCTGATCATGCCGCCGGCGATCACCTCATTGAGGGTCGCCAAGGCATGATGGGCGCTGAGCTTCGGCCTGCCGCCGAACGAGCAGGGTAAGAAGTCCTGCTCGTAAATAGCGGCCAGCACCTCAGCCGTGCTGCGCTGGAGCGCCCGGTCGGCGACAGTTGGAACCCCGAGGGGGCGCTTCTCCGTCTTACCGGGCTTGGGGATATAGACCCGCCGAATGTTCGGCGCCCGATATCCCTGGCGATGGATGGATTGGAGCATTGGCCCTATCCAGTCCTCGAAGCTCTCCTTCGCCGCCTCCACCGTCTGTCCGTCCACCCCGGCGGCGGAGCGCTTCGGAATCTGTAATAGATTCTTTTGCACTCGGTCGCGCGTGATGTGATGGGCCAACGAGGTGAAGCGAAGATTTGTCTCGCGCCGAGCTTTCACTGCTATTTGTTCAAGTTTCGTTTCCATGGTCAGCTGATCTTCTCTTTGCATAGAAGGCCGTAACTCCCGTTGAATGGAGCCCATGTCGCCCAAGAACAATTCAACTACCGCTGACCGCTTCCCCATGTGGCCGGCTCTCCCGTCCTCGGAGTACTATCGGTCAGTCTGACTTCCACCCGGTCGTCAGACCCTTCTCACCTCAGCGGCTTGGCAGGTCTTACAAGCTTGCGCTTGAACCGGATGGATCTCCCTTGTTCACGCTGCTTCCTTTGATTGCATGCTGGCGGTACGAACCCCGGGAGCACCTCTGACCGCTCGCGTTGTCGCGGCCTGCGGTTCCGCCTTCCCCTTTGAGAGACAGGGTCGGCTACTCCGATCACGTTCGATTTCGGGGCTATTTTCCCGTTCACTTCATTCCGGCCTACAACCTCCCTGTCTACGCTTCGCAACGGCCGTTACCGGACGCCACGCAAGACTCGGTTCGCGGCTGCTCGCTAGGCTTTGCCGCGGCCGTCATCTCAGACGGCAGACTTCAACGCGCTTGCAAGGCGCAACTCCCACACCACCGTACATACGGGTCCGTATACGGCGGTTCGCTGGATTAAGCGGCAAGAGTTGTTCTGTTGCCGCCGTAGTTTGGGTGTCAGCAATCGTCGCGCCAGCTTCGACTCCTCTGATCAGCGTCAGTCAGGGTTTCACCCCTTCCCGCCGTTCCGAGGCCAGTTGCCCGGAATTCAGTCGCATGGCCGATGCGATATCGCTGCATCTACTCGTCACTTCCAGCGTTCAGGCCTTCGGCGAAACTCGTTCCGCCTACTATGCCCTCTGCTGACTTCTGCACTGCGGTCAAGTCGCCTTACGACGACCTCAGTCTCGTTGCCGAGACGCAGCGCAGATCTCCCGAGGTAAGATCGACCGCCTTCGCCGCACGCCCGCCGGATTTACCACCCCGGCCCTTGATGACCGTGGACTTCGCGATCACGTGCTCGCTCGTCCGGCCGGGTAGGCCTCGTTATCCGGTTTTTGTCCATCGGGCCGCGGCTTTGCTCCACGCTTCCTTCAGACCCCACCTCGCGATGACGCCCTTGCGCTTCGCTAATCCTTCACCGTCATCAGGCTGGATAGAGGACTTCCACCTCCAAGCTGCCGGTCATGCTCGGCACACACGAGAGACGCCCGGACGGGAGCGGCCGGGCGCATCTATTCACTCAAGCTGATTTGCGGGCGAATATTGGCTACGAGTGCAAAAGTCAATCCACTGGGGATCTCGCTCCGCAAGGCCGGCTGTCTACCGGAAGTACGTCATGCCGCCAACGACGATCGACAGGACAAAAACCAAAGTGGCAGCTCCAATAATCCACGGCATGTCACGGCGTTCCCTGGGGGTCATGTTACTTCCTCATGTGTACGTCCTCGAGCGCCTTAGGCGGCTGTAGCCCTGGCGATGTCAGCCACTCGTTGATATGGGCTGCCGTCTCGGCCTGACGCGCTCGGCGAAGATATAGCTCGCGCTGAGTGCCCGGCGGGAGCTGCGCAGCAGCGACCCTGAAGCGAGCGGCCTCCTCGGCCAATCTATCTTCGAATGTCTTGGTATGTTTCGTTCGATTGCGACGCTTGATGACCACAGCGCACTCCTTTCCGTTGCAAGAAGGCGGGAGCGCGGTGACGGCGATCTCATCACCGATAGATACCCAAAGCCGTGCGGTGATGAGGAATAAATACTAGGGGCAGCGGCGGGCTTCTATATCCCACGTTACTCGCTTAAATAATTGTTTTCATTCAAAAATACTCAAACGGTTCAAAATACTCATTCGTCTCCTAATGACACTTTCGCTATGCATTTGTCACGCTGCCTGATCTCGCCATCTCCTCAGAAGATAATCATGCCAAAGCATCGTCGCGCCGGGATGTATCCTGAACGCAGCGAGATCAACCGTACGCACACGACGAGGGCCGCCCGATTGACGCATGCGCGCGGGTCTCGAGAGCGCTATGATGGCGTTGGGTGAAGATCAGGCGGCCCGCTGATCGGAGGGCTCTGCAGCCTGGCGCAGAAGCTTCCATTCCCAGGGCAGCAGTTCGTGCAGACGCGAAGTGGGAAGATCGGCGATACGGGTGAGGACGTCGGCAAGCCAGGCCTTTGGATCGACGTCATTGAGACGACACGTCGTGATCATCGTCAGCATGATGGCGGCACGGTTGGCCCCACGCTGGCTGCCGGCGAAGGTCCAGTTGCGCCGTCCCAAGGCGATGCCTCTCAATGCGCGTTCAGCGCAATTGTTGGTCAAGCAGATCCTGCCGTCGTCGAGGAAGCGGGCGAAGCCCTCCCAGCGCCTGAGCATGTAGTTGATCGGCTTCAGGACCTCGGACGAGCGCGAGAGGGTTTCGCGCTCGCGCAGCAGCCAGGCGTGCATGTCGTCGAGAAGCGGCTTGCTCTGTTCCTGGCGGACGGCGCGCCGGTCGTCAGCGTCACAGCCGTTGATGGCGCGCTCGATCTCGAACAACGCGTCCAGCCGCTTGACCGCCTCCAGTGCGATCGGGGAGACCGGTTTACCCTTCTTGCCCTCCCGAGCATTTTTCTCGATGTCAGCCAGCTCGAAGAAGCCTCGCCGGGCATGGGCAAAGCAATACGCCGGCGTAATTGGTAGTGTCTTCTTCTGCGGATCGAACAGCGGCTCGAAGCCGTTGTAGCAATCGGCTTGCAGGATGCCGGCGAAGGCGGCCAGATGCTTCTGGGGATGCTCGCCTCGTCGGTCACCCGAGGCGTAATAGACCGCCGCAGGCGGCGCAGGCCCGGCAAAGGGCCGATCATCCCGTACATACGTCCAGATCCGTCCGGTCGTGCACTTGCCCTTCGCCAGGATCCGGATGGTAGTGTCATCGCCATGAAGGCGCTCGGCAGCGAGCACATGGCGTTCGATCAGGTGGAAGAGCGGCATGACCGCGAAGGTCCCGTGGCCGACCTGGTCCGCCAGCGTCGACAACGACAGGTCGATCCTCTCGCTCTTGAAGCGCGCGCTTTGGCGGTTGAGCGGGATATGCATGCCGAACTTGTCGAACAGGATGGTCGCCAGCAATTGTGGACCGATGAAGCCGCGCGGCGTGGCATGGAACGGCGCAGGCGCCTGACTGATCGTCTCGCAATCGCGGCAGGTGAACTTCTCGCGTACCGTCTCTATGACCTTGAAGCGGCGCGGGATCTCCTCCAGCGTCTTGGTCACATCCTCGCCGACCTTCGCCAGCCGTGATCCACCGCAGCAGGCGCAGGTCGTTGGAGCTTCAACGACGACGCGCTCGTGTTCGATATCGTCTGGCCAAGGCTTGCGCACCGGCCGCTTACGCGTGAAGGGACGGACGTTCTGCGTCTTCGCCGCCGCCGCCTGAGCGGTAAGCTCATCCTCGCTCGCCGTGGTTACGAGTTCCTCGAGCTCCAACTCCAACTGCTCGAGCAGCCGTGCCGAGCGCTCGGATCGCTGCCCGTGCAGTTCGCGCTTGAGCTTCTCGATCCGCAGCTCAAGATGTGCGATCAGCGCTTCGTTGTCCGACAGCTCCGCCCGCGCACTGGCGGCATCCGCGACGGCGACATCGCGCTCAGCCTGCAACATCTCTCGCTCGGCCAGCAGCGCAAGGTAGGCGCTCGCGAGGTCAGAAGGAAGATCGTCCGGCTTCGATGTCATGAAGCCATTGAATCAGATCGAGCAGCAGATTCAAATCGTAAAAGCGGCTATCCGACCCGCGTCGGCCGATGGGTTTCTTGAGGGTTACGCCAATCGATTCCGGACAACAGGTAGCTCATCTGAGCCGGCGAGATCGTCACAGCTTCACCCGCAACCGATGGCCAGACGAACTTTCCTCTCTCGAGTCTCTTGGTGAACAGGCATGCTCCCTGGCCATCGTGCCAGATCACCTTCACAAGATCGCTTCGGCGACCGCGGAAGACGAACAGATGACCGCTGAGCGGGTCCTTGCGCAGCACCTCCTGCACCTGGAGTGCCAACGACGGAAAGCCTCGGCGCATGTCCGTGTAGCCTGTCGCGAGCCACACTCGCGCGCCCGTGGGAACTGGGATCATCGGCGGACCAAAGCATCGAGAACACGACGTAGCGCGTCTCCATCAACGTCGCCATCGACCCGGATGCGGTGCCCGGTACCAAGATCAATCTCGATGATGCCGTGGCTCTTGCGTCGACGCGTCGTCGTCGTCAACGGCGCTTCGGCCACCTCCCGCGGTGGCGCGGACGACCCAATCTCAACCGGAACAAACGGCGCTATGCTCGCTTCGCCGTGCCTGCAAAGCTCCTTGCGCCACCTGAACAGCTGGCTCACATGAAGCCCGGCCACGCGAGCCACCTCGGAAACATTGGCGCCGGGCTCCAGCGACGCTGCAACAAGCCGTTCCTTCTCATCTTGCGACCAGCGGCGCCGCCGCTCGACCGACGTGATCACCTCCGCCCTCGAAATCGTCATAGCGCTTCTCCTAGGATTACCCCTAGGACCTGCAGCGATCGCGTTCGTCAAACAAGGCGGCCCTCAACGGAGGGATACGATCAACCGCCCGCTCCATCGTCGCGCCCGGCGCCTCGTACCACCCACCTGCCCGCTTGATCGGCATCATGTCGCATTGCACCGGCTTGGAGATGTTGGTCGCGATCGCGCGGTTCGGCACCCAGAGGGCAGCGCACCGCCAGCTTGGTCGGCGACGATGCCTGCAGCCGCGTGATCGTCGCGACCAAGTCGAGCGCATAGCTGTGCTGCGGGGTCACAGAATACCCTGACGAGTCAGTGGGCCCGCTTCGCTGCTTCGTAACGATGATCTCGAGGCGGTTGTGGCAGCTTTCGATCTTCGTCTGCCACTCCATGTGCTCGGGTGTGCCCGGCTTCGGCTCGAGCTTGGACGGGTAATATTCCTCCCTGAAGAGAAACAGCACCGTGTCGGCGTCCGCCTCAATGTCGCCGCTCTCACGCAGATCGGAAAGCTGTGGCCGCTTGTCATCTCGTTTCTCGACTTCTCGATTGAGCTGCGCGAGCAGGATGACGACGATATTCAGCTCCTTGGCCAGCGACTTCAGACCACCGCAGATTTCGCCGATCTCATAGTGACGCTGGCCACGATATTGGGATGACGCTTTCAGGTACTTCAGATAGTCGATGACGATGAAGCCCAGCCGGCGCCCTTCCCGCTGCGCCCGCTCGGCGAGACTTCTGGTTCTGGCGCTCACCTCGCCAACGGAAAGCGAGGATGTATCGTCGATGTAGAGCGGGAGTGAGCCTCACAAACAAAAAGCGCCCTGGTCGCGAGCACCGGACGCTCCTGTTTGGCTGCCAAAACCTTGCGGACGTCAGCTCTAGTCTCCTATCCCGTCGAGTATCCCCAGCTCACGCCCCTCTTTTGGAGTACAATACATGCTTCTAGATCTTCCAGCACGTGACCAAAAACCACGGCTTGTCTCGCCTCGTGACGCGCCTGAAGGCACAATCAATCGACGTCCACGAGGGACGCCTAAAAGGCATGTGAGGTTGAGGTTAGTGTGCCACACCCATCATGCGCCGGACGACTTGCCGACGATTTCGTTTCCGGCGATCTCAAACGGTTTGGAATCGAACGCCGCTTAGAGTCGAGAGCGATCCAGCGCTCGCGACTTTCGTCATAGATGCATCGTCATCAAATGGACATGGACCGTCATAGGCGCTCCGTGGAGAAGGTCCTACTCGCTAATCTCACGATGCCGAGCAAAAGATGCTCGGCGTACTCGTATGGCACGGGCGCGACGGCCGTGCCATTGCGATCGATGACTTGGCAACCGACACAAGGAGGCCAGCAACCGGGATGTTCCAGGATCCCCCTTGTCCCATGGACCCGGTCGGCTCGATCAAGCTTCCAGCGACAACCGTGCTGACCGAATTCTGAGCGGCTCTACGATCACAAGCCTTCCGGGCTGCGACCATGGCCAAGAACCCTTGAAATGGCCGAATCTGCTCCCATCGTCTGTTGTGAGCAAGCTTCAGCTTACCGAAAGGTCCTCGGAGACAATTTGACCATGGACTCGAAACGGGGATCCAGCTTTGCAGGGGCTGCGGATCTTGTGGCGCACGCCGACACGGCGCGTCGACACCTTGCTGAATTGAGCGCAGCCTGTGCGAACGGCGACAAGAGTGCGGCCCGCCGGGCATTGCGCCAGGCAATCAGTGAGCTCGAGCTCGCTCGCGCGATGTTGCGAATTGGAAATGACTGAATTGGAGGCGTCGGGCACCTAACTGCGGGGCTCACGGCACAGCTTCACGATTTACTTACCGAGGCCCTTGAAGGCATCAAGTCGGGCGGTTTAATTCACAGATACATGGTCTGGGCCGGTCGTAGCGAGGCGCCACGCATTATCGTGTGTAAATCCGCCGACATTCCAGATGACGTTTTGCGTCGTACAATTTTGCGTCGTACAATAGTGAGTTCACTGGCTGGCCTCGCAGCTGAGTCACAAATTACCATCGAAAAGGATTGAGGGCGGCGGCGTTCAGCTGTCCAAGGTGGGCTGCGACTATGCTTTGGAATCAGTTCGTCGGAATCACGATGCGCTGACGAATCCGGTCGGAGCCATTCCAGTCTTTCTTGCGATCACGCGGCAGGCGCGAAGCGCAAATATCCATCGTATCATCGTCTTGGCATGCACGGCGGTTGCGGTTTTCTTTGTGGGGGCCGCGGTCCTCGGCAAGCAGATCCTCGGCTTCTTCAATGTCGGCCTCGATGACTTTCGTATCGCGGGCGGGTTGCTCGCACTGGTCATCGCGCTCGAGATGTTTCAGGCACAGTATGGGAAATTCTTGCAATCCACCGGAGTTGACAGCAGCGAGGTAGATATCCATGGAATGGCGATAACACCGTTTGCATTCCCTTTGCTCGTCGGACCAGCCGAAGTCGGCATCATGATCACCCTTTCCAATGATAATCCTGGCTGGCTTTCGAAGGCGCTGCTTGCTGCGGCGTCAATCATCGCAACATTCCTGATCGGATTGACACTCTGGACGGCGGCGGCGATTGAGCGGTTCCTGGGAAAAACCGGGGATCAACGTTATGACCCGCACCATGGCGCTCATTGTAGCGGCGATAGGCGTGAACTTCATTATGACTGGCCTGCGGAGCGAATTGCCCGAATTGGCCGGCTGAAATTCTGACAGGTCAGTTGCAAGCTAGGCTTCCGCGCCGGCTGCGCAACGGATCTCACATGACGCGTGCCTTCGTGGCGAGCCTTTGCACGGCAGCCGGCCCCAGAGCAAATGGAAATACCGCAATGGGACTGGCACGCCCGGGGACAAAGTGCAAACTCTCCGATCCCGCGCGAGGTTCAGCATTGAGCGGTCTCCCGACCCGGCGCAGATGGCCGGCGTGCCCTCGCGAGCCAACTGCCCGAACTCGGTTCCGGTGCGCGGGCCGGAATAACCCGACTAAAACCAAGCCAAAAAATTTTTGCGAACGCTCTTGAAACTGATCGCCGTTTTTCTAATTGGATTTTTGCCGCTTACGGGCGGTGCCGGGCGCCAGGTTGGGCTCGGCAAAGCAACCAGGGCGCCGGACAGGTGTCTTGCACCGATCGTCTTGCGCTCCTTCGTATCCATCTTGCTCTCTGGAGGACTTGGCTATGAGGACATACGATTTCGCTCCCCTGTGGCGTTCGAGTATTGGATTCGACCGCCTCATCGATCTTCTCGACGAAACCCAGCAACGGTCCGAAGACAACTACCCGCCCTACAATATCGAGCGGCTCGGAGAGGACCGTTACCAGATCTCGGTCGCACTGGCCGGCTTCAACCAGGACGAGATTTCGGTGACGGCTGAGCAGAACGTGCTGACCGTGGAAGGCCGCAAGGGCGACAAGGACCAGCACGAATACCTCTATCAGGGTATCTCGGCGCGTCCGTTCAAGCGACAGTTCAGCCTCGCCGACTACGTGCAGGTCAAGTCGGCAATGGTCGAGAACGGTCTGCTGCAGATCGAGCTCGTGCGCGAAATCCCCGAGGCCATGAAGCCTCGGCGTATTGCCATCGGAAGTGGCGCTCCTGGCGGACAGATCACGCAGAAGGCGGCCTGAGCCCGCTTCCTATTGGGCCAAAACACGCACGGACGGTAACCGTCCGTGCGCTGACCAGCCGCATGTCAAGTTAAGGAGGATATCATGGGTATTCGGGATCTCGTTCCCTGGGGCAAAGGGCAAGAACTCTCAACCGGACGAGAGGCATTCGATCCGTTTCTCACGCTTCACCGCGAGATGAACCGTCTGTTCGATGACGCCTTCCGCGGCTTCGGTTCATTCGGTCGCATCAACGCTCCGTTGATGGAGGGCCAGTTTAGCTGGCCGCGCCTGGAACTGAATGAGACCGATAAGGAGGTTAGGATTTCCGCCGAGCTTCCAGGCCTCAGCGAAAAGGATGTCCAGGTTGAAATCGCCAACGGCATCCTTTCAATCCGGGGTGAAAGGAAAGCAGAACGCAGCGACGATTCCAAGTTCGTCAGCGAGCGATATTACGGCTCTTTCGAGCGCCAGATTCCGCTTGATGGCGTCGAGGAAGATAAGGCGAAGGCCGACTTCAAGAACGGCGTCCTCACCGTGACGCTGCCGAGGTCCGAGCAGTCACGATCGAGCGTCAAGCGTATCGCGATCAACAGCAACTAACGTCAGAGGTCGGCGGTGCATGACCGTCGCCGACCTCCATATCCAAGCCTTTAACAACGCGTCTCTGGACGAGAGGAGAAACAGGAGACACGCCATGAGCCAAGTCAATCGTAATGCCAACCTCAATGAGTCGCTATTTCATTCAGTATCCCACTACAATTCACCCGGCGATGTATTGAATGACGCGCGGCTCTCGACAGACGAGAAGCGCGTCATCCTATCGTCCTGGGCATCGGATATGTACGTCATCGAATCGCAACCGACCCTGCGGGAGATCCCTGGCATTCCACATCGGTTGCGCCTCGCCGATATCCTGGCGGCGCTGAAGCGGCTGGACGACGAGGAGGATCCGCCGCCGCGCGGTGGAATGGCGATGCAACTGCCTCGGTTGAGCAAGCCGGTGCGCGCCGTTTGCGATTCCGAACGACATGCTGCGACGAAGCGGCATCGGCCGTTGAGAGTATCCCGCGCGGATGCTCGGTGGACTCGCGAAGCAAATGTACGGCGGTACCGGCGGCTGTTGGACACTCAACTGACTGACGCAGAACGCAACTTCATCAGGCGGCGTCTTGTCGAGGAATTAAAGGGCTTGATCGCCTCCAGGAGCGAGCGTCGTCACACAAACTGAGCCCCGGGGATCGGGCGGTGTACGATTGCGAAACTGTCGATGAAGGCAGGAAAAGATGGCAGCAGATCCGTTAGCTCAAGCGAAGATGGGTGTGGAGGCCCTTGCACTGTGTATCGCAGGTGTCTTGTGCGAACGTGACCCATCGCTTTTGCCCGTATTCCAAGAAAGTGCGAGGACGCTTCATCGCATTCTCGATGATCGTGGAGATCATGAGGCGGCAGCAATGATCGGCGCGTTTGGTCGAGCACTAATCAAACGTCCTCCAATCCCAAATTGACAATGGTGACCACAGCACTCCCATCGCTCGTGGGCTAAAGCCTACCACTCGAGCTACGCCGAAAACTGGCGCATCGCCTCCAATCTTTCATGGGTGACCTCCGGTGAGCATGTTCGCGCCAGAGTTCTGACCAGCTGTTCATAGGCGCGTCGTTCCTCTGCGGAGAGACTGGACGGCGGTGGGTTGCCGGCCTTGAGGGCCTTGTCGACGTCGGCTGGAACGGTGGCGGGCATGTTGGTGTGGATGGCAAGCATCCCGCAGGTGCCTGTAAGCCCATCTGGTCGACGACAAACGCTCCCCAATCGCCTCCCTGTTCGCCGCAACAGCCCGGGCCCCGATGGCGTGTCTTCCGCGCCCGCGGCCAATTCTACACACAAAACGCGAAAACGGCCCCAGCTTGGGGATCGCTGAGGCTGTCGTTTCGTCTGCTGGGGGCGCGGGTGCCGGTGAGCAAGAGCCACCTCGGTTCAGGCAGAATGCCGGTACATCCGCGGCAGCCTGAATTGCACTCGACGTCGCACATGCCGAGGGCCTCAGGGGGACGCATACAAGCGACCCCGGCGCTGGGGGCACCAGGGTCGCCACTCAACTCCCGGTCGGGGGGGCACCTGATCGCGGGAGCAACGAATTGACTCTTCGCATTCCCACTTGTTCCCGAGGCGTTAGCAAATCAGCAACGTGATCTGCGCAGGCTTCTCTGAGGGACGGGACCGTTGGGGACGCAGCACGGTCACGTTTCGGAGGAGCCGGCGCACCGGCCCTGAGCGTCGGCTCCTCTTTTGGACCTTGTGTGAGTTAGGCAACAGCCGTCACTCCGGGTACCTGCTAAGCAAGTGACGTTGGGAATTTCAGGGCCCTAGCGCTAGGAATGACAGGGCGTCGCCGGGACAAACCATTTCGGGCCCGGCGGCGTAATTTTTGAGATTTGCCGCGCTGACGCATGAGAGGCGTCTCAAGATGTCTGGCGACAAGATTGCTACAAAGACAGTGCTGTTAGCGCTGGCCATAGGCATTGCCATATGGGCAACCATAGGGGCGCCCGAGCCAGGCACAAATTCGCCGATGCACGTCGCCAGCAGGCGATGAGGCTCTGCCTGCCCGTCTGGCGGTTTAGTCTCTTAGGGACATTGGGCGCTGTCGCTTTAGGTCGGCGTCAGTCGAGCGGTAGAGAAAGCGCGGGCAGCGGCCTATTGCCCTGCTCGCAACCTGTTCGCCCCTTGAGCGGCAGAACCGGCGTTGAGGCATCCGCGGCAGTCCGGCCCATGAAATGGATCAGATTAACGCCCGATGACCACTCCACATAACCAACGGCCGAAAAGGTAAGCGCTCCCACGACGAGAATACTGAGCACTGAAGCAGCGGCTGCTGACGCCAAGCTTTGGCTGCTGAAAAACGGCATCACAATTCTCCGACACCGAGTTGCCACCCATCGGTGCATTAGGCCGACTCGCGATGATCGCGTGTGAACGGCCTCACATATCACGCGGACTTGATGCGTCATTGGCCCGTGGCACAGCCCCTGCAGTTTGCTTGGTGCTGGGGATTTCAGCGTCCCAGTTCAGGAAGGAAACGCCGCCGGGCGTGTATTATTGAGACCGGCGGCGTCTTTTTCTTGAGCCAGCGCGAGCTAGCCCGTTTCAGGCCGCCTCGTCGTCTTCATCTTGCTGCTCGACGTTCGGCCACTCGGGCATTGCGTACCCCGTGTGTCGCGCGCCATGGAAAACTGCCCCCTCGGCGTCACGAGGAATTGCCCCCTCCTTGGATAGCCGAGGAGAGAGGGAATGAACGAGGAACGAATCACGGAAGGCTCGTCGTGGATTGATCCACGGGGGCAGGTGATGAAGACGCCGGATGACGTGGCGGAGATGTTGCGCCTGAGGGCGTGCGGGTGGGGTCTGAAGCGGATTGCGCGGCAGCTGGGCTGCAGCCATCACACGGTGAAGGGCTACGTGGCGGCCGGTGGGCTGAAGCCATTCAAGTCGCCTGATCGCCCGAAACGGCTCGATGGCCTTGAAGGCTGGCTGCGCGAGAGGTTCGTTCGGCATCGCGGCAATGCGGATGTGGTGCGCCAGGACCTGTTGGCCGAGGAAGGCGTGGCAGTCAGCCGGCGAACGCTGCAACGCGCCGTGCAGCCCTATCGCCAGGCGCTGAAGGCCGAAGCGCTGGCGACGACGCGGTTCGAGACGCCGCCGGGCCGGCAGCTGCAGATCGACTTCGGCGAGCGTCTGGTCGAGATCGGCGGGGTGAAGATCAAAGCATTCGTGTTTGTGGCGACGCTCGGGCATTCGCGGCGGCTGCATGTGCGTGCGTTCCGGGCCGAGAAGCAAGAGCACTGGTTCGCCGGGCTCGAGAGCGCATTTACGACCTTCGGTGGCGTGCCGGAGGAAGTGCTGATGGACAATCCACGCGCGCTCGTGGTGCGCCACGACGCGGTGAGCCGGTCGGTCCAGTTTAACGACAAGCTCATCGCGTTCGCGAAGCATTGGGGCTTCCGTCCTCGCGCCTGCGCACCGTATCGGGCGCGCACGAAGGGCAAGACGGAGAAAAGCCAACTCGTTCTGCTGCGCGCCCCATCGCTCAGTTTTCGACTTGATCCATCACGTCGCGTACCTTGGCGGCCAGTTCATTGAAGCTGAAGGGCTTGACGATCAATTGCACGCCCTTATCGAGCCGGCCGTGATGAATGATCGAGTTGCGGGCATATCCGGTAGTGAACAGCACCTTCAAGGAGGGGCGGATGGCTCTGGCTTGAGCGGCGACCTGCGCGCCCGTCATACCTCCCGGAAGGACCACGTCTGTAAACAGGAGATCCACTCGGGGTTGCCGGTCTAGAATCCGCAGAGCCGCCGGCCCATCATGGGCCTCCAGCACGCGATAGCCGAGCTCGCGGAGGCTGTCGACAGAGTAGGCTCTGACGTCGGCGTCATCCTCGACGACGAGAATGGTCTCTTCCTGGGTCGCCTCCGGATTGAGCGTCTCATCAGGTGTGGTGTCATCCGACGAGTCGCCTAACAGGCGAGGCAGGTAAATTTTGACGGTGGTGCCCTGCCCAAGTTCCGAATAAATCTTTACATGACCGCCCGACTGCTTGACGAAGCCATACACTTGGCTCAGCCCAAGTCCCGTGCCTTTGCCGACGGGTTTCGTCGTGAAGAAGGGCTCGAACGCTTGCGCCACGGTCTGCCGGTCCATGCCAACGCCGGTGTCGGTGACCGATATGACGACGTACTGGCCCGCCACCACTTCCCTATGTGCCGCGACATAGGCTTCATCGATGTGGGCGTTACCGGTCTCAAGTGTCAGCCTTCCCCCATTTGGCATGGCATCGCGAGCGTTGACGGCGAGATTGAGGATGGCAGCCTCGAGCTCATTGGGGTCGGCTTCCACGCGCCACAACCCGGCGCCGAGCACGGTCTCCACGGCGATCGTCTCGCCGAGCGTGCGATGGACCATCTCGGAAAGGCCGTTGACCAGAACGTTCACGTCGATCGGCTTGGGATCGAGGGGCTGGCGGCGCGAGAACGCGAGAAGGCGCTGGGTAAGCGAGGCCGCCCGTTGGGCGCCATTCATCGCGTGACGCACGGCGCGCTGCAGATGCGCGGAATCCGAAGGAACATTACGCTGCAACGTGTCGAGATTTCCCATGATCACCTGGAGGAGGTTGTTGAAGTCGTGGGCGACCCCACCCGTCAACTGCCCCACCGCTTCCATCTTTTGGGACTGCCGCAGCGCCTCCTCGTTGCGCTTAAGCTGTTCGGTGCGCTCGATCACCTGCTTTTCCAGCGTGGCATTCAACTCGACGAGCGCCTCCTGGGCACGCTTGCGTTCTGCGATTTCGCGGTGCGACGCCTGCGAAAGACGGACATTGTCGATTGCCACGGCCGCTTCGGCGGCGAGCCCCGAGAGGCCCCGCTCGGAGCGCTCCGAAAAGACGCCAGGCTTGCCGTGGCCAAAGAACAGGCCTCCGATCACATCCCCCGTCCGCGAAATCACGGGAACGGCGAGATAGCTCCGGACGGGCAGATGGCCTTCGGGCATGCCTCGACGCGGCGCATTCTTGCCATAGCGGGGATCCTTGGTGATATCGTCGGAGCGCACGATGCCCTCGCCGTTGAAGGTCGGCGCGAACACTTCGGTATTTCGCGGCATCGGAAACTTCGAAAATGCCTCCAGCGGCGCTCCCGAAAGCGTGTAGAGCATGTAGCTTTCGCCGGCCTCGTTGGTGAGGTTGTAGAAAAACGCCCCAAACTCGGCACCGCTGAGTTCGACGCCCGCATCCGTTACGATTTGCACCAGGCGCTGGAGATCAGTCTCGAGGGCAAGGGCCGATCCGGCACGATTGAGCACTTCGAGCGAATGCCGCTCTTCACGGATCATCTCCTCGGCCTCCCGCTGGATCGTGCGGTCGCGCAGGATCTTGACGAAACCGACGATCTTTCCGCCCTCGCGGATCGGGCTCAGTTCGCCCACCGCCCAGAAACGGCTCCCGTCTTTGCGGAGGCGCCAGCCTTCCTCGCCGCCGCCCCTACCGTGCGCGGTCGCATCTTCCATTTCTTTGCGCAACTGCGCCTGGCCAGCGTCTGCGGCAAAGATCCGGTCCAAGGACTTGCCGAGCATTTCGGGTTCGCTCCAGCCAAGGATCCGGCTCGCGCCGGTATTCCAGCTGGTAACGAGTCCGCGTTCATCGGCGCTGATGATGGCCGTATCAGTCGCGCCATTGACGATCTGACGCCACTGGGCCGCGCTGATTTCATCGGGCGCGCTTGTGAGGTCGTCAGCTTCGATCATCGATGCTCCCTGACAAAAGTGCGGATGCCACATCCCGGAAGGAGGCAGGCCGGCGTCAGTAGCTCGACTTTCTTGACGGCCCCCAGAGGCTGTAGAAGTACACTTGGCCAACGCAGGGTCCCAGCGGTGAGTTCCCTTTCGAGCGGGTACGGTGGGGGCACGAAATTTCGTTCAGAACGTCAACACAATGCGGAACAAAGAACCGCATCACGGCCCTTCCCTAGCCATCTTTTCAGGTTCCATGACGGAAGGCCGCAGGAATTGTCCGACCTCGGTGATGGACGCCGTCCGCCTGAGCTGGCGTTCGGCTGATGCTCAATTCCACGTGCGGCCACTATGCTGGCGGTCTTTCTGTCGAGGAGATCGCGCAGCAGCACAGGGAAGCCGACCGGCTGAACAAGCGATTCGGCAAGGATTTCCGGATCCTCAAAGGAATCGAGTCCGACATTCTTGCCGACGGGTCGCTCGACAATGCCGACGACGTGCTGGAGCGATTCGACTTCGTGGTCGCGAGCATTCGCGGCCGGTTCAAATTGAACCGACAAGGCCCAGACGCAGCGCATGCTCCGGGCCATCTCGCATCCTCAAACCACTATCATCGGCCACATGACCGGACGGCAAATCCAGCGGCGGCCAGGCTACCAAATCGACGTTGAGAAAGTGTTGCAGGCATGTGTGAAGCATGACGTGGCCGTCGAGACCAACGCCCACCCATGGCGGCTTGACCTAGACTGGCGTTGGCATGAGGCGGCGCTCGAGTTCGGCTGCATGATGAGCATCAATCCGGACGCGCACTCGGCGCCTGAACTCAATCACATGCATTGGGGTGTAGAGATGGCGCGCAAAGGCGGTGTGCCGCCGGACAGGGTCCTGAACGCGATGACGCTTCCCGAGATCACGCGCTACCTCGGCCAGAGGCGGCGCTCGCTCTTCCGCGTCGCCTAATGCCATTGGCACAAGACCACTCGCTCGAAGGAACGGTGGTGGCGGTCGCGGCTGACCGCGGGCACCACTTCAGCAAACCGACGCAGGACTGCATAGTCCTGGTGGAAGGTCACGGCGTCGAAGGCGACGCCCACGCCGGCGTTCGTCCGGCACCGCTATCTCTCCCGCCGCCAGCCCCGCCTACCCAATCTCCGACAGGTCCATCTGATCCAATCCGAAATCTTCGCATCCCTTCTCGAAGCTGGCTTCGACGTCGGCGCGGGCGATCTCGCCGAGAACATATTGCCGGCCTGGACCTTGAGCGAATGCCGCTCGGGTCCCTCATCAAGCTCGGACCCACGGCGATCATAGAGCTGACTGGCCTCCAGACGCCGTGCGTCCTCATGGACCGCTTCCGAGCCGGCCTTAAGCGGCACATGCTCTCGTCGGCGGAAACTGACCCTCCGTTCAAATCCGGGGTGCTTGGCGTGGTGCGGGCCGGCGGGACGGTCGCGCCTGGCGATACCGCGCCGGTTCGGTCAGCGCTCAGCTGCCCTGAAAACTTGTTCGGCGTGCCTTTCTTGCAGCAGCCGATTTTGATCCCGTGCGCCATCTGTTTCTCTCTTCTTTGGAACGTCTTCTGGCGTGCTCATTTGAAAACGCGCGGTAAACCCTCCGCGGCTGTGCCGCGGGCGCATCTATTCACTCAAGCTGATTTGCGAGCAAATATCGGCTGCGTCGAAAGTCAGTTCGTGGTCTGGACCTGTGGAGAAGGATAAGGGTGTAACAAATGAGCGTCATCGGTCCAGCCATTGCGATCGTTATCGGCCTAGCCACTGTGATGGTCGTTTACCTGCTGGCGAGGAAAACCCGGCGTGAGCGCGATAGCCAAAGACAACATATCGCCGATGAACGTCACGAGAACGCTAGCCCGCAAAGCGCTCTCTCCGCAATCGGCGACCGCGAACGCGATGAGGAGGCTCGATCTCGTACAGCGGTCGGGAGCCGATACAGCCACCTTGAAGATGATCCGACCTATGCGACGAGCGTGGAATTGGGGAAGATTTTGATGGACCTGAGCGAGTTAGAGACGGATCTCGCCCTGGCTAAGCAAAGCAAGGACACGGATTTAGCTCTCAAAATCCGGCTCGAGATGAATGACTTGGAAAGTCGCGCTTCCGAGCTAGAGAGCCAACTCGTGAATGGTCCCGATACTCGCCCGGGCTAACCGACCGGCCGCTACCGGAAGTACGTCATGCCGCCGGCAACGATCGACAAGACAAAAGCCAAAGCAGCAGCCCCAATAATCCATGGCATGTCACGGCGTTCATTAGGCGTCATACAGCTTTCTCTCAAATCGCATCGCTTCGCGCAAAGGAAGGCCTCAGCACGAGACGGTTAAGTGCCGAGACCAAGTTTTCTACGTCATCCCTTGTTCAACGCCGATGACGGTCGGCACTGAACAGACGATCAACCGACCGGTTAAGGGATTGTTCCTATTCCCGGCGTTGCCGTTTTAGCTGGTCGTGCCATGCCATGGCTGCCAACGAGCGAATGCGCACCAAGGCCAGTTCGACCGCTGCTGTGGCCGTTTCAGACCCAACCACGAACCATCCCCCTTGCATGGAGGACCAGGTCGCATTGAACCGCCTTGGCAGTCGTCGCTATGCCTCCATCAGGCATCCAGAGAGCGCTCTCGACCGCGGCGGGCACCGAGCGCTGCAGCCTAGCAACGGCTGGCCTCAGACTTCAGCTGAATCCGGATCGGCTTCGTGTAATCGGCAAGGTGATCATCGGCGCTCCTCAACCCGCTTTGTCGCGCCGTCGCGCTGTTGATGCCCGAACAATGCCGGCCAATCCGCAACGGTCCCGGCCTGGGCGATCTCCCGAGCCGTCGGCACGATCCGGACCACGTTTATTGTAGCCGTATGCCGCGCCGCATCCTGGTCGCCCGGCTTCAGACCTGCGACACGTTGAGGGAATCGGATTCCGCTAGCTGCGACGGCGCCGTGCCCCGGCTGCCGCGTAGCGCGGGCGATCATCTTCGCCACGGCGACCGGGATGCGGTCTCCCCGCGCTGCGATGTAGCCGTCGATACGCGTTTCGATGCGATGGCCCAGCCGGGAGGTGCGGTTTTCGCGGTCACAGGCGCGGCACCTCAATCTGGATCGTGCGCGCATCTGCGCTGCGGTCGATCACGGTGAAGACGGCATCGCGCAGCACCCGATCGAGCTCGACGGGCGTCGCGCTCATCGGCTCCTCGATGGTGTCGAGATCGATCACATCAGCCGCCTGCGGATTGAAGTCCCCGCCGCGCACGCCACAGAGCTGTGCGCGGCGCGGATCGGTCACGTCGACCGCGATGCATTGGTCCAGGGCACGGAGTGCCGCTGCGATCGGCATGGTCGCATCTTCGTATTGGCCCGCGAACTTCCGTTGCCCATGCTCGTCACGAAACCACGCAGAGCGCAGCATGAAGACAGTTTGCATTTCCGGCGTCGGTTCTGCCGCCGCCGAGACCAGCGCGGTCGAAGCCTTCTGCGGCGGCATCACCTGCCGACCTTGCCGGATCGCATCGGGCATCGTCTTAAGCTCTGCGAAAGCGAAGGTGGGGATCTCCTTCCGCAGCTTTTCGAGGCTGGGATGACTGCCCGTCTTCTGAAGCTTGGTGATGATGTCGGCGATCGCATTGCCGACGCCCGGGATCTCCGTAAGACGATCCTCGGCGATGAGCACGTCCAGCGGGACGGCAAGAGCCGCCAGGCTGTCGGCGGCCCGAGAGTAGGCTTTCGCCCTGTGGGGATTGCCGCCTCGCAAGGCGGTGCGCTGCGCGTACTCTCGCAGGAATCATTGCGCGCGCGACTTCGTCAGCGAGTGCTCGGTGATGCGCTGCCAGTTTGGCGAACAGCGCTTTCTTTGCCGCGTTGGTCGCGAGCTTGCTGATTAGTTCGCACTCTTCCGCCTCGACACTGGCAGATGATCCGGAAGTGACTTATCGAGTAGGCCGGCGACCAGCACGGCGAGCGCTGCGTCTTCGATGGCCCCCTCGGCGTATTCGACCCTATCCCACTCGAAATGGAATACCGCCGAAGCGATGGTCGATCGTCGTCGGGCGCATTGCGATCATGCGGGCGTAGTGCGCGCGCAACTGATCCATGGCGCCATCAAACGCCTCTTGCGCCGCTGCTAAGCCCGACTGCTCGTTAGCGTCGGCTATAGCTGCATTGTACGCGCTGCGCGCCTCCTCGCCGCGCAGACACGCGTCCCGATAGGTCCCGGGCGGGTATGACCGGCGGGCGATCTCAACCAGGCGGCCCGTTTCATCGTTCGCGGCATCCCGAAGCCGCGATATTTCGACGAACCGGCTCCCCAGGTCGATCAGCTCGGCATCTGGACTGGCCAAGGAAACAGTTGTTGCGGTAGTCGGCGCCGCTGCGGCATCAGCCGATCAATACACACCTAAGCTGTTGAAAACAATACAATTAATCTAAGCTACCGAAATTAGCCCACAGTCCAGCCCACAAACACGAACGGCCCCGACGCGGCGCGCCGAGGCCGCCATTCCAGACTCCCGGTCGAGCGCGCCACCTGTCTCCGGGAGCAATGAAGGGACTCATTGGCCCGACCACTTGTTCCTGAGGATGGCGATGCCGCACAACAACGATAGCGGCCCTGGCGCGGGGAACGCCAAGGCCGTTTTAAACTCCCGGTCGGGGGGCAACCTATCGCGGGAGCCTGTGTAAGATTCCCGACATTGCCACTTGTTCCTGCTCCTCTCGCAACATCACAGTGCGTAACAAGAAGTGCCCTTCGGCCGATCACCGAGGCCACAGGTTCTGCGGTTGACTCTGCGCTGGGGATTTCAGGCCCCCGGTTCAGGAAGGAAACGCCGCCGGGCGTGTATTTTTGAGACCGGCGGCGTCTTTTCTTGGGACTATTTCGATGATCCACACGGCTTTCGTGGAGTTGGGCAGCAAAGACAGTAGTTGCCCGCCCTTCAAAAACTCGATTCCGAAATCTTTAATAAATTCGGACCAGCTTCCTTCCGCGACAGGGAGGTGTGTCATGCGTAATCATGACTTCGTGTCCGATGGGTTCCTCGCGCTAATCGCGACCTGTCTTGTGCTGTTGTGCTCGGGCCTGCTCGTTGTCGCATTTAGCTAGTCTGACCTTGGCGCCCTCATCGTTCCGGATACTCCTAGGGGACCGCTTGGGGACACCCCGCGCAGAGCACAAGCATGCCGCATTTTCATCACGCAAAAACGGCTGGCCTGCTCATCCAGCATTCACGTTCAACTTCCTACAGTGTGGGGTGCCTTAGATTCCACGAGAGGAAACCATGAAGCTTAAATTTGCACTTGTTGGACTTGCTGCGCTCGGCAGCCTTGCTGCGGCAGGAAGCGCGTCAGCGATGCCGCTCGCGACACTTTCTCCCGCTTCAAACATCGAGAACGTCGCCGTAGTCTGCGGCCCGAACGGCTGTGTCCGCACGGCGCCCGTCTACAGGCCGTACGGCTACGGTTACGGCTATCGTGGCTACGGCGTCCGTCGCTACGGATACGTGCACAGGGGCTACGGTTATCATAGGGGTTACGGCTATCACGGCGGTTATCGCCGCTGGTGATTTCGCGCAAAAGCCCGTCGGTAGGATCATCCGGCGGGCAGATTGATCTGCATCACTCGCGTGTGTGACCGCCCTGCTACCGCAGTGTTGCTGGGATCGCCGGGCCAGCTGGAAGACCGCCGCCGGGATGCTGCATTCAAGCCCGGCGGCGTACATTTTGATCAGATCCAGGCCGCCGCCCGCGCTCACCGTCTGGGCCGGCTTCTGATTAATGGAACAGCAACGTCGTTTGCATAAGATGCATCCCACTCGCTGCGGGACGCTCGAAAATGACCGAGTATGTCATCAGGGAAGTTGGCCTTCGTCAGTGGCTCGTGTTTGCCGATCGGCGAAGCATCGCTTTTTGCGCCGACGAAGATGAGGCGGTGAAAGCCATGGCCGAACATAGCGCGCGCCACCGTCGAACACCGGAAACGATGGAAATTGAGCCAGGGGAAAACCCGCCGGCGTGAACCGGCGGGCGCCTCGCCTTCACGCTAGGCTAAGTTGACAGCTGCAGCGGCCATCATCTGCCGTAGCTGATAATGCCAGCCCTCCCGACCGATGCAGTCACTGTCGGGCCATTCCTCGCCCTTGTCTTCGTACTGCTTCACGTACTCGAGAACCGCAGCAACGCCGCCCAATGTCGTCGGAATTGTCCAGGCCAGATCCCAACCTGCATCGGCCTCCGCATGGCAGCATGCTCCTTGATGGTCGTCGGCCTGCCAATAGGCCTCAGAGCGATATTCGGCGTCGGTCGCCGTGATGGCTGCATTGTGGTCCGCGTCCGCCTGCTGGTGTTTTGCGATGGCCTCCAAAGCCGGATCAGTGGCCTGCGGTGATCGCCCTCCTCGATTCAACGCTGAGGCGGCAACCGGGTTACCAGCAAGCAATATGAGATCGAACGCGACGGACCATGCGACGATCTGCTTCTCGTCGCGCAGGCGATACTGCGCCTTGGCGTCGCCCAAGGCCGCCCCCTCAAAAGCCATGGAGGCCATCGATTTTACAGCAAGTTCGGAGAGATCTCTGGCCCGCACTAAACCGATGCCATGCTGCGCACCTCGATAGCACTTTTGAGCCATCTCATAGTGCTCAAGCTTGGGTGTAAGCTCGAGATCATCCGCCAGCCGCTTAGCCCGACGCGACCATTTTCGATATGCCCGCGGAGCGCTTGGGCTGGGGTTCTTGGCATTGGTTAGTTCGTTTTGCCGGCGCCCGTCATGAACGCTTGTTTAGACTGCGTCAGCATTACGCTTACAAATTCTCCGTGGCCTCATCGGTCGATGGCTTCAAGAAGCAGGCACCAGAGCTAGAGCAAGGGATAGCGGCAACGGCGTTCTATGAACTGACGTTCAACCCAGCCACTCGAATGGATGTCAATTCGACGGACTCTCGCTATCCTAATCCAGCCATGGAATGGATCATGAAAAACCTAGGCGGCCCCTCGACTGAAAAGGACGCCGCCACTTGACCAATCGCTAGCGATAACTGCGCATCGCGGTCGCGAACTCTAGCGGCTTCACTCGGCGCGAGATATTCGCGATCATTGGCGCATGCCCTGGCGCCGCAAGCCCGCTCGTCATCTCCGCTACTGTCCGGCCCCGTCGATCGCAACGGCGGAAGACGGTGCTCATGTTCTGCGTCGGGTGCCAGCACAACGGCCGGCTGAAGTTCGCCGATCTGCCTGGATTGGGACTCGCCTGAAAACTCGGCGCACATCAGGTGCAGCGCTTGCGGTCGTTCCCGCTATCGCTAGGCTCATTAGGAACTTGAAGCGTTGTTGAGCCGTTTGGAGATTGCAAGACAAACGAGCATGACGCACGGTTCAGCCATCGCAACGAGATGTACAAAGAGCCGATCATTGACGAGTTAAGGCAGATTGAATTCGCGACAGTCGAAGGAGAAAGGCGGCTGGCGGAGAAAGAAGCGCAGCTCATCGAATGTAGGCGGCTGAATGAGGACACGAGCAAGATTGAAGCCGAGCTTGCGGTAATGCGCGAAGTACAGCTTGATCGCGAGAGGCTTCGCCAGCGCCTGCTTTCTCTTCTGCACCCCTAGATCCAGATGCCTTCTATGATCTAACAGGACAAGGCGACGCCGGCTGAGTATTGGGCTGACGTGGAGTACGCCGCAGGCCGGCAAGACCTGTTCGCGTGACCGGCGTCAGAGAAACCCCAGCGGTCGCGTCGCTGGGGTCCATGGTGTCCGATCTCGGGGGGAAAGCATGCGGACCTGCCGATAACCGCCCTCGCGCTTGCCTGTTCCTAATCATCCCGGAAGGATGGATTGTTAGCCTCATCAGCGACAGCTCGCCGCAGAATACGTCCTAGCGCTCAACATGGAGCCCGGAGAAGTGCGCCGGCATTGGGTGTCCTGAAGTGAAGAGATGGCCCCAGCGCTTGGGAGCACGCTGGGGCCATCGGCTTTCCACGCACACTGTCCGAATGCGGTTTGGTCGGGGGGATGGTGAGAGCTGCATTCGGATGACAGACGAACAAGCTTCCGCTACGTTCGTTCCTAGCAGCCATAGAAAAGGCCCCAGCACCTTTGGGGGCCTTAAGGCCGGCGCTGAGGCCAGCGGGATGGTCGGGTGCGGACCCGACGAACCAACGTTAGCACGCCCTTATGCAATTGCCACTTTCTCCAAGATTCTGTCGGCCGGAACCGTGATAACATCTCGGCATCGGGAGCCCAAAATGAAGGACATGCAGGCGCACTTAGAGAAGCTTCGCGTCGAAGCGGAGGAGTGCGAGCTGATCAGCAAGCTGGCGACCAATCCGACAGAAAGAACTGTTTGCCAAGCTGGCGGCCCACCACCGGGAGCTAGCTGATGAGGTCGAGCGGACCATGAAGGCCTCGACCTAGGAAGTCCGCTAACCGGCGACGCGGGAGATTAAGGCCACCTCCGCAAGCGGCCTTGCATGGCTCCATTCCTACAGTGGGACAATTTCCCGTAGCATCCCGGTGCAAGGACCGCACATCGATTTGCTATCCCCTGCGTATGCCAAGCACCTTCACCCACAGGGGCGTCACGTTCGAGGTAAAACGCCTATATGATGATCAGTTCGAGATCATCATTGAGATCGGCGGAGAAACGACCCGCCATACCGTGCGCACACGATTGGCAGAACTAGCAAAGCGCCGGGCCGAGATGCTGATCGATCGTAAGCTGAAAACGAAAATTAGGCCTGTGTAGGCTGCCCCAATTGGCGGCCACTAACAGAAAACGGCCCCAGCAAGTGTCCTGTCTGGACGGCGTAATAAGGAAGGGCCCAGCGGTGAAGCTGGGGCCAGTGTGTAGCTGGGCGTCTCGGTGCCTGTAGCGGTGCGGCACTGAACAGGGCGACCAATGCCAATGCTTGCGCTTCGTTCCTGCTCATAAAAGAGACCCCAGCATCCGGATCATGCTGGGGCCAAGCTGGATCGCCGAGCCGCTCGCCAGGAAGCAACGGTCGTCGTTCTAGGGCTGAAAAAATACGAAATGAAAATTAGCTGCCCTGTTGCTCGGATCATCCCAAACGACGCTCCGGTCCGAAAATAAACCATGTGAATCCCGGCGAGACAATTTCCGCTTTTTCCCGAGACTTGACGCCGTCGTCGATGGGAGTTTGAATTAACTCCTCGGTCCTCTCCAGGCCGAGAACCCGAGGCCCCGGAGAAGCGCCACATCGGGGCCTCTGCTGCGGATTCGCAAAACCGGCAACACATACCCATGTGCCGGTCATGCCTAAATTCGAGTTCTACCTGCCGACCGTTGGAAAGTTGGTTCCGGCCGGCCCGGAGTGGTTCCACGAGATCAAGTACGATGGCTACGGCCTGCGCGTCGAGCGCGACGGAGACCGCGTCCGGCTGATCACGAAGGGCGGCCATGACTGGACGAAGCGCTTCCCTTGGATTGTGAAGGCCGCGCTGAAGAACCGCCAGAAGCAGTTCGTGATTGACGGTGAGGCCATCGTCCTAGGCGAATCCGCAGCTTATGAGGCTTGGAACCGCCTCCTTTATGGCGACTTCACCTTTTCCCGTGCAGCATCAGCAGCATCGATGCCAGCCTGCTTCACCCGATCGACGGCCTCTGTGCCGACGTCGCCGAGCTCGGCCTTCAACGTATCGGAGGCTTCGCGTAGGCTTTGCGATACCGCGTCGGCGCGCGTGTTCAAATCAGCCTTGATATCGTCGCTGAGCTCGCCCACCCATTCGTTCTCGAGATCGAAAGTCCGGAACGCACCCGCGATGGCCGCACCGATTGCCAAGCCCACGGCGCCAAGGACGAGCGGTTGCCGGTCAAGCACGTCGGCCAACGATGATTGCGCTTTCGTGAGAGCTTCTTTTCCAGGCATGCCGAGGTTCTCGCGCGCATAGGCGATACCTTCGTCGAACCGGCCCTTGATCTCGTCGGCCGCTCCCGACATGGCGTCTGAAGCCGCGCTACTGGCCTCGCGTACGGTTTCACCGAAGCCCGTAGCGTCGTCGTGATCCGTTTCAGGCGCGGTCGGTGGCGCGGCGGTCCGTTGGAGCTCGGAGGCGGCCGCGCGAACATTGCGCACGCCGAGATCGACGATCGGCGAAGCCGCCGCGGTCGCCGATCGCGCCGCGCTCTTCAGCTTCTCGTCGCCAGCCAACAGCCAGAACGCACCGCCTCCGATAAGTGCTGCGGCGAGGGGATTTTCCCGCACCGCGGTCACCAGACTGTCGAAAAAGCCCGCCTGCGTGCTGCTCATCTCACCATCCCCTTCACGGTGTCCTTGTCCTTATCGAGTTGCCGAATGGTCTCCCGTGGCACCAGGTTGCGGGCATCTAGCCGGTTGATGCCGATCGCGAACAGTACGGCCGCGATCATCACGGCCATGATCGCCGACGTCAAATAGGAGAGCGGCTGTGACCACCCTGCCCCAATCATTGCCGCCGATAAGGCGAACAGCGCCATCACCAAGGCTGGGATCACAAGGACGGCGCCGCCAACGATGAAGACCAGCGCGCCGCCGACCTTCTGAACTTTTTCGCCGAATTCGGCCTTGGCGAGATCCACCTCGTTCTGGAACAGCTTGGCGAACTGCGACAGCGCATCGCCGAGCAATGTCGAGATGGTTCGAAGATCGTTCTGACTCGTTTTGATATCGTTCTGGATGCTCATGACACGTTGCTTTGCTGCGAGGATGACGATTGTTCGCGCCGTTTCGAGGATGAAGACCGCCCGCCCGACGCCCTCAGGAAACGGACTGCCGCGAAACCGGCAAGGACCGAGATCCCCAGAAACGCGGCCGGCTGCCGCTTCGCAAAATCGGTGGCGCCGTCGACGAGGTCGCGGAAGCTTCCGTCACGGATTTTATCGGCCGCGTCATCGACATATTCGGCGGCGAAAGTCATGCCACGGGCAGCGAACGGCGCATCGCTCTCGAAGGCGCGCGCCGCTTCGCGAATGTTACCGGCAAGGCGTGCCATGAAGTTCGCGCCCGACCGCTGCTTGTCGCGCGCCTGGCCCTCGATCTGGTCCACCGTTCCGGAAGCCACGTCTTTGGCGGCATCAGCCGCCTCCTTGAACTTGTCGTTGGCGACATCGGTCGACGCTCGGACGGCATCGCCGGCGCGCTGCTTCACCTCGGCGCCGGCATCGGCCATCTGCTCCTTGAGGGTCTGCGAGGGGTCGGTATTCCGGTTCTGCGTGGAATTCGTCTCTTTACTCAGGTCCACATCGCTCATGATCGTTCTTTCAGGTGTTCGGGTTTGGGGAAGGACTGAAGGCCGCCCTGACGACGTCGTCGGCAGCCTCTTTGAGCCTGTCGGCCACGTTTTCCGTCATCCGGCCGGCATGCCCCCCGAGATCGGCCTCGCCGACGCTTCGCGCCGCCGCGTCGGCCGCTGACATCGTCGCGTCCTTGGCCGCCTCGAAACCGGATTGTGCAGCCTCGCCCGCCGCTCGTTTCACGCTGTTGCTCGCCGGGCCCACCGCCTTGGCTTCGGCGCTGGTTTCGGGAAGAGCCGCGGCAAGGATGGCGCCGATCGCGATCCCAAGACCGCCGATCAAGGCGGCATTGTCGCCAATGACCTGACGGGCCTTCGCAGGCACCGTGGCCGCCGCGTTCTTGGCCGCGCCCGCTCTGTCCTTCACGGCATCCATGCCGCTCTTGAGCGTATCGCCGACGGTGCCGGCGGCCTGCGCCGCTCGCTTGCCAAGGTCGTCGGCCAGGGCGGCGGCGGCATCTTGCGCATCGCCAGCCATATCGCCGGCCTGGTTTTGAGCCGAAGTCAGCCGGTTTCTCACGTCGCTGCTCAGCGCGTCGGCCCGGTCGGCGGCCTGATCCAGCATCTCTCCCGCCTTCTCCATCACCGGTGCAGCCGCTTCCGTGGCCCGGTCGCGCACCGTCTTCGAGGTCAGGGCAAGGCCAGCCCCGATCATCAGAAGGGGCACTGGAAAACCGCGCGCCAGGCGCAGAAGCGGGATTGCGACCGCAGTCCCCGCAGCGACCGCCTGCATCGGATTATCCATCGCTTGTTGCTTCAGCGCCTCGACCCAACTCTGGGTCTTGTTGCTGATGTAATCGGAGACTTCCGATCTGATGTGTTGCGGCGAGACCTTGTGGCGGAGGTCGTCAGCGGTATCCGATATCCGCTCCCTCAACCTATCGACCGTCACCGCGAGTTCGGCACGGCTGCGCTCGGACTGCCGCCTCAGCTCCTCCACTGATCGCGTCATGGCTTTACCCTCTTGGATTTTACCCTCTTGGATTTTTTGGTCGGTTCTTTTGGGACGAACTCAAGCTTTGTTGAATCGTTCCTCAGCAGGCCCTGCGGCAAACAGCGTCCAGACTTTGGTCTAGGCTCAACAGTCCACGCGCCGGCCGAAGCGCTTGAAGCAAGCGACAGGAACGGGCCGACAAGCCGGTTCGTTGCTTTCAATGGACCGGCTCCTGCTTCGCTTCATGTCCGTCACGCCCAGATATCCCCTGTGGGCGCGGTACCTTTTGAGCCTCGGGCTCGTCGGGCTGGCATTTGTCGCCAAGCTCCTGCTGGACGATCAGTTGAGACCCTATCCGCTGGTGCTGTTCATCCCGGCCATTTTCCTGGCCTCTGTCATCTTCGATCGCGGTTCAGGCTTTCTGGCCACCGGCGCGAGCGCGGCGCTGGCGGCGCGATATTTTATCCCTCCGCCGCCGAGCGCCGCGATCCTGCCGCTCCTCATCTTCCTGGCGAGCGGGCTATGTCTTGCAGGGGTAACGGAAGCCTTGCGCGCAGCGCTCCAGAAGCACTCGGAGGCGAAGGCCTACGCGGACGTTCTCATGATGGAGTTGGCTCACCGGACCAGGAACGACCTCGCGACCATCATGTCGATCCTCCGTTTGCAGGCGCGGTCGGACCCTAATGCCGACGTGCAGGCGGCGATTACGTCCGCGCTGGCGCGGATCGAGGTCGTCGCGAAGATCCATGATCGCCTGCGCGACACGCCGGTTGTTTATCATGCGGGCTGGCCTGCAAATCCTCGCACGTTGTGGACGTGAACATGTTCGCCGCGCGCAATGTGCGCCGTCGCCGAACCGATCGGCACACCGTATTTGACGATCCTTTCGTCTAGCCCGATGCCGCAGCGGGCGATCTTGTGGCCAAGCGAGATCGTGATCGCGAGCGTTACCGCCACGCCATCGACAACTATGGTCTCCCCTGCAGCGACCTTGCCGCGTGCGACCAGCACATTGTCGGCGCTGGAAAGCAGCAGGAGCCGCGAGTCGCTCTGTTCAGGCTTGGCGTTCGCGCGCCCACCCCCGTCATTAGGAACAAACCTCAATCGACCCTCCCTTTCGATCGTGGATCTGCATGACCCTTGCACCCGTGTCAGTCGCTGCCTCGCTCGTAGGACCGCGACCGAATGGCGGTAACCGAAACGACGGTGATCGCGCAGCAAGCCATCAGATAGGCAACGACCCACGTCGGCTTGCCATTGCCGGCGGCCACGAGCGCCGATGCCACGAACGGTGTCGGACCGGCGATCAGGAGAGCATTCAGTTCACGCGCCAGCGCGATGCCAGAGAAACGGTAGCGGGTCGGGAACAGGTTGGCGAGGAACGCGCCCTGCGCGCTGGCAAGCCCGCTATAGCCGATGCCGAAGCCGATGCTCAGAGCCAGCGTCGCCAGCACCACATTCTTCGTGCCAAGTATTGCGAACATTGGGAACGCGTACAACATTGTGAAAACGCCGCCGAAGAGATAGACTCGCGCATGGCCGACGCGGTCGGCGAGCGCACCAACAGGCGGCGTCAGCACGATGCCGGTCAGCGTCGCGATGATAACAGCCGTCAGCGCGTCCGTCCGGGCCATGCCCAGCGTGTTGGTCATGTAGCTCAGGCTGAACGCGCTGAGGATGTACGCGTTCGCGTTGTGCCCAGTGATCGAAAGGAAGCCGCACACGACCTCTCGCGGGCTATTGCGGATAAGTTCGCCGACTGGCACCCGCGCTTCGCGGCGGTGGGCGGCGGCACGCTCCATCGCCTCGACATATTCAGGCGTCTCGTCGAGGTTCTGGCGAATGTAGAGCGCGACGCCAATGAGGAGTGCCGAGACGAGGAACGGCACGCGCCACGCCCAGCCGAACAGGGTTTCTTCAGGCAGATAGGCAACAAGAAGGAAGAGCAGCGTCGCAAACATGATGCCGGCGACAGTCGCCGACGACAGATAGGCAGTGAAATACGCCCTGCGATGAGCGGGGACGTATTCGGAGACGAGCGTCACGGCTCCCGCATATTCCGCACCAGCGCCGAAACCCTGCAGCAGGCGACAAATGACCAAGAGGATGGGAGCTAACACCCCAATCTGAGCATAGGTTGGCAAGAGACCCATCGCGACGGTGGACAGGCCCATCAGCGAGACCGTGAAGATGAGCGCGGGCTTACGCCCGAAGCGATCGCCGAAATGCGAAATCAGGATGCCGCCGAGCGGCCGGCTGAAGAAGCCGGCGGCGAACGTCGCAAACGCCGCCAGCACTCCCGCCGAGGCGGAGAACTGCGGGAAGAACAGTTTGTTGATGAACAAGCCCGACGCGGCGCCGTAAAGCGCATAGTCGAACCACTCGATAATCGTGCCGATGGTCGCCGCAGTCACGGCGCGTCTGATGTTGGCGCGCTCGGCGGGCGCCTTGTCTACCGCGATGGACATCGTCATGGGTGTTTCCTCAAATATGTTTTTCTCTGGATCGATCGGGTCTTGCTCGGCGCCGGTCTCAAGGAATCGGATCCGGCATCGGCACCTCGAAGCGCCTCGCGCATTCCACTATTTCAGCGCTGATGCTGGCTGACAGTCGGACGCCGTCCCGAAGCTGCCACTCCCACCGCGCAAGAGCGTGAGCGCTTGGCAGTTCGACACGTTCGAAGCCTTGCCGCGTCTGAGATGCGTGGCACATGCCGGCAAGCGCCGCTACTTGACGCCGGAAAGCGTCGGCCCCTCCGAATGCGGCGAGGTCGATGACGAGGATGAAAACCGCCGCACTCCAGCCGTCGGTTGCGTCAGCACGTCCCCGCCCGCTAAGGCAGCCCGTCAGCAGTTCTACGATGAGACCGAGGGAATAGCCCTTGTGGCCGGCCTCCAGACCGCCGAGAGGCAGAGCCGTACCTGGCGGGATAGCTGCCATGATGTTGGGATCGGTCGAGGGTTGGCCTTGGCTATCCATCAAAAAGGGGTGCGGCAGCTGCTCACCGCGCTGCCGATAGGCGGCGATCGCGCCGTTCGTCAACAGCGCGGTGGACATGTCGATCATCACCGGTCCATTGGTGGCGGGTGTGCCGAACGCCATCGGGTTCGACGTCAGAGCCGGCGTTACCCCACCGAACGGCGCGACGCTGCTATGGCCGGGATCGGTCAGTGTCAGTAGCATCATGTAGCCGGCGTCAACTGCCGGCCTCAGATAGGCGCCGAGGCAGGCGTATGGTGGCTGCGCTGGATGGCGATCGCCCCCATCCCGAACCGGGCCGCCCGCGACATTGCTTCTTGCGTCGCGCGCCGCAACAGCCAGGGCCCGGGAAGCTTGTGCCCATCCCAAGTCAGGCGCGCCGAAGTCATTGACGATTTCGGGTTCGCCCACAACAGACATCTCATCACTCTCAATCTCGCGCAGATAGAGAGGCAGTAGCGCCAGCTCATGGGTCGATTTCCCGAAGCAGTCGCCCTCGACCAGTACCGAGGCAATATCGGCTGTCCGGTCACGAGCAAGCCCGGCACGCTCGAGCAAAGCACTGGCGCAGGCTTCAAGGGCGCTGGCGCGGTAGCTTGCACCAGCAGCTTCGGGATCCGCGCTCATAATTTGATCGCGTGTCTTTTCGGGCAGAACGCAAGGATAGAGAAGGTCATGAACGTCTTCCCAGTGTTGTTTGTGATTGTCAGACTCGAAAAGATTGCTCCCTCCGAGCCTCCGCCTCAGAGCTGCGCGACAGTGGCATTGTCGATCAAATCCCAATCAAGCTCGGCGCCGAGACCTGGCTTTTCCGGCAATGTTGCGATGCCGCCTTCGACCGGCAGCGGAGACGCCAGCCCGAACTCGAATTTTTCGCGGGGGCAAAGCAGCTCAAAATAGCTGCAGTTCTTCACGGCTGCGCAGAGGTGAAGATTGACGAGTTCAAGCGGCTGGAAGATGGCCGAATGAATCTCGCAATTCATGTGGAAGCTTTCGGCAAGATGCGCGGTCTTCAGGACGCCGGTCACCCCACCCGCCCAGCTGACATCGGCGCGAACCGCATCGACGACGCGACCAGCGACACATTCGGCCACACTGTAGGGATGTTTGGCTAAAACTTCAGTGCCAATGACCGGAATGTCGAGCGCCCGCGACAACTCGCGCAACGCAGAGAAGTTTTCATCCGGGATAGGCTCTTCGAGCCAGCGATAATCAAGTCGTTCGAGAGCTCGCCCATAGCGTATCGCTTCGTCGAGCGTCATGAAGGCGACCGGGTCGCTCATCAACGTGAATTCGGCCCCTACCGCTGCGCGCACGGCGGCATGGATTTCAATATCCTCGCCGACGGACCGGCCCGGCGGATGCAGCTTGTACGCCGCATAGCCGCCAGCCTTGGCCGCAACCGCCTCGGCGACATAGTCGTCCGCGGTTTTTAGAAACATCGAACTCAAGTAAGTCGGCACCTCCGTCCGGCAGCCGCCAATGTAGCGATGCAGCGGCTGTCCGGCGGCTTCAGCGCCCAGGAGCCAAAGACAAACATCGGCCGGCCCGTAGGAATAGATCGGCAGATGGCTCCAGAAGCGGTCAACTTTCCGGAACTCGTGCCAGAGCGCCTCGCGGTCGAGCGCATTACGGCCAATCAGAAGTGGCTTCAATGCGGCCGCCGCAAGCTCGCCTGAGCCACGTGCAGAGCGGCCGGCAAAGCCGAACATCGAAGCCGAGAGCCCCTCTTCCGTCGTCAGTGTGTAGACGACGAATTCAAACCCATCTCGATTGCTGGTGCCGAGCAGCGTATCCTCAGCAAGGGACACCTCGCGGTGATGACAACAGCGTATGTCGACCGTGGCGATCCGCATGGTCAGAACTTGCCGTATGTCAGATAGGCCTCTCGCGGGTCCATCCCGTCGAGGATCGCCTTGCGTACCTTGTTTTCGGTGTTCATCGCGACGGCGGCCTCGTCGGTAACTGCCCCGACGAGTTCTTGCGGGACGCGGATGACGCCGTCACGGTCGCCGATCAGATAGTCGCCGGGCCGGATCAGCACGTCGCCGATGGTAATGGGCACGTCGAAGCCGCGCGGGAGCCAGCGGCCGACAACGTCGCGAGGCGTATGCCGGCGCCGCCAGCACTGGAAACCGATCTTGAGGATGAAGTTCACGTCGCGGATATTGCCGTCGATCACACAGCCGAGCACCCCCTTCTTCTGCAACGTTTCGGCCGACAATTCGCCCATTTGGGCAATGACGCGGTCGTTCGGCTGGCACACCCAGACGTGGCCGGGTTTAGCCTTGGACAATAGCCCGGTCCATTCAAGCAAGGTCTGGTGCGCTTCGGCGCGATCGTCGACGTGGCCCTCGATGGTGAAGACCGGCCCGCACAGCACCTTTTCCGGAACGAGCGGCGTGATCTCCGGCGGCAGCGTGAAGTCGGCGAGGCCCCTGCCGCGCATGACGTCATGCACGACGCCAGTGTAGCAGCGCGACAAACGCTCGGTCAGCGATTCAGTCATGGTGTAATACCTCTTCCATCGTCGACCAATGCTCTCCCTCCGCGCGGCTCACGAGCGGCACCTGCATCGGGTCCGCAAGCGCCCACGATGCGCGGGTCCTTGGGTCGGCCGCCATCCGCGCGCTGTCGCCGGAAAAATCCTCGCCGTGATATTTCCAGTAGCCGAACAACAGGTTCTCCGGCATGCGCAGGAAGATCGTGCAGTTGCGGATGTTGTATTCGGAGATCCTGGCCAGGATCTCTGGCCAGGCGGCCCCATGCAGCCGCTTATACTCGGCGATACGCTCCGGTTTGATCGACGCGCATCGCACCGATCGCGTCCCAGTCCCAATCGATGCCGAGACCCGGCGCGTCGGACGCAGCCGCCAGCGGATGAGCCGCACCGCCTTTGGCGTACAACTAGTTTGTCAGAGCCTCACCAGGTGCGTTGAGCGCGGATCAGCAGCGTCAGAGCGTTCTGATCCTTAAGCTCATACATGGCGCCGGGCTTCGCGATAGCCGACTGCAGAGGCAGGGTCACCTTGCTTCCGCTCGCATACTTCTGGTCGAGCATGCTGTAAGCGAGGTCGGCCGAGAAGGTCAGGTTCTTGACCGGTGTCCAGCGCGTGATCACACCGACTACCCCGTAGTTGAAATCGGGGTTGCAACCGGCAACGCCGCTCGAGAGCGCTAGGCCTGCAACGAAGGCGCCGCAGATGTAGCCTTTAGCTGTGCCGTTATACCGGACAGCGGCCCAAGCACCATAGATACCCGTGTTCCAGTACGGATTCCAGTTGTGCGTATAGCCGCCCTGGACGCCGTAGGTCGTGGTCAGTTGCTGGCCGGAGCCAACCACAAACACGGAGTCAGACAGACCTGCAAGGCCAACGCTCTGGTAAGCACCCGCTAAACGGGTGCCGCCGTACATTGCGTATGTGGTCGTCATCAGGTCCTGGAAGTTGTAACGGCTCGCACCGTTCGTATACACGCCAGACATGTTGATCGTGTCACCCGCGCCGGTGGGCAGATTCTTGATCGACAAGGCCAACTGAGCGGCCCAGCCCCACTTGTCGTCCGGATGGCCAGTCGTTTCGTCGGCGCCGTAGTAGGCGGCATGGTTGTCATGCGCGGCGACCGACGCCTGGAAGAGACCCCAAGCTTGATCAACGCGAACCATGGCGACAAGGTCAGGAGACCACGCGCCTCCGATGTCGTTCGCGCCGTAAGCTCCGGTCGCAAGTCCCGCGACCGTTGCACCGCTCACGTTCCAGATGTTGGTCGTATTATACTGAACTTGGTCCTGCGCGGAGATCGCAGCCGTGATGCCCTGGCCGAATTCAGCCGTGTAACTGAACTGGTTCACACCAGTAACCGAGCCGCCAGCACCGGGCAGACCGTCGAAGTTATTGGCCGGATAGTTGACCCAAGGCGAGGAGAACTGCGAGACCGCCTTGCCCATTGTGAAACCAGCGAACTGGATAAACGCGTAGTAGACACCGAGCGTACCACCAGCGACACCAGCTCCGCTGTAGGCAGTCGAGCCATTCACAGCCGTTGTGCCGGTACCTGCATAGCCGCCCGACGTCCAAGTCAAGGCCCCATCGAAGAAGGTTCGGAGCACGCCGTATTCGGTCGCGGTGCGCGTATCGATGTTCAGGTCTTCACGGGCCTTGGTGGTATAGTAATTGCGGAGGCGGTTTTGCGCACCAGCGACACCAGTATTTGGTAGTATCGTGCAATGCGTTTGTATTCAATCCAACCTCGGCTCGCACATAACCACCGAGCTTGATGCAAGTATCGGTGCCGGGGATGTAGTAAAATCCAGCTCCGTACAAGGAGCAAATCTTCACGTACTCGACGGCCTTCGCTTTCACGGGAAGATCGGCTGCCTGCGCGCTGGCGCCCACAAACATGACCGCAGAACCGAGGACAAGACACTTTGTTAGTTTCATCGATGAACCTCCAAGCAAGAAAACATCGTTTCCGTCCTTCAAAGATCGGGACTGCACCCGTTAGGGCCGCAGCAACGCGGAGGGCCGCGACACAGCGTGATTTAGTACAGCGTGGGGAGCGCCACCCCGGACAAATCGGGGTCGATGCGACCAATTTGGGGTCGATCAATATCGTCGGCGTTTTTCGCAAGGACAGGCCGCAAGCCTGAGGAAATCGTGGCTGGTTTCGCGCAAAGGATCGGGGGGACACCACATAGCGAGGGACAGATTCGCAGCGCCTGCCAGCCCGAGATCGAGAAACTCTGTGGTGGTCAGGAGCGAAGAGCCGGCCGTTGCCTGCGAAGCCAGAAGCCACTCGGCAAGCTGATCCGAGCACCAAGGCAAGTCCAGGACCAGTTACGAGGCTTTCCTACTGGCTTGCTGCCGGTCCGGTGGTCCCCTTGCTAAAACTCTTCACACTGCCCCGAGCACGCCGCCGGTTGCTCGGTCGATCTCTTCGAGATAGCGACGGCGCGCGAGCGACTCGGGCAAATAGCCGATCACCTTTCGGCTATCGGCGGATTCGACCACGGCCAGAAGATCCGCCTCCGCCTTGTCGAACACGGCCATCGCGGTCTTCACGTTCATTTCGGGCAGCAGCACGTCGTCGAAATAGCGCGCGAGCTCCACCACCTGGATGTCGTCCGCGATGGTATCGAGCTCGACGGAATAAAGTTCTGGAAGCAGCACCAGTCCGCAATATTCGTCGGCGTCGTTGACGACCACGATCGCCTGCAGCGAGCTCAAGGGGAACTCGCGGCGGCAGGCCGCGATGGTCGAGGTCGATGGCGCCTTGGCGACGTCGCTGCGCATCATCCGCTCCACCGACAGGTTGCGCAGCCAGCCGACGTCGTTGGCACTTCGGATAGTCTCCCCGCGCAGGTGCAGGCGCCAGGTCGAGAACGAATGGCCGAAACTGAAGCGGACGCAGATGCTGGTGACGATGCAGCCAGCCAGCACAACGGCGGTGACGTCGACGCTGCGTGTCAACTCCAGCACCAGGAACGACATCGTCAGCGGACCGCCGACGATGGCGACGCCGAGCGTCGCCATGCCCGTGAGCATGCCGACCAAGGGATCAATTCCGAGCTTCGGGCTCGCGAGGATCACTAGCGCGGCGAACAATTTTCCGAGCAGGCTGCCGACGAACAGCGAGGCGAAGAAGAGACCGCCGCGGAAGCCGGAGGCGAGCGAGATCATGCAGGCGGCAAGCTTCAGCACGATGATCGTCGCAATCAGGCCCGCCGCCATCTCGTGGTGCATATCGAGCACCATCGCCCCGTGGCCGGCGGCGAGCACCTGCGGCGTGACGATCGCCAGCGCGCCGACGCAAATTCCGCCGATCGCCGGCCTGATCCAGAGCGGAAGCCAGGATTGTGTGAACATGCGCTCGAACAGAACGGAGCTTCGCATCACCAGAATTCCGACACCACCGGCGATCAACGCCAGCACGATGAGGGCGAGGTATTGCTCGACGCTGACCGTGCCGACGCGGGGAACTTCCAGCAAATAAGGCGAGCCGCCGAACCATTGCGCGGCGAGCGCCCCCGACAGCGACGCGGCGAGAATGGGGGCTGCACTCGCCACCGAGTAAACGCCGACGATCAGCTCATAGGCATAAAACGCGCCGGTGATCGGGGCCCCGAACGCCGCCGCGATCGCGGCGGCCGCGCCGCAGCCGACGATCAGGCGGAGATCGGTGCGCCGCAAATTGAGGAACTGGCCGAGCAGGGAGGCGACGCCCGAGCCGATCTGGGTGTAGCCCGCCTCGAGCCCGACCGACGCGCCGCAGCCGTTGGAGATGAGGGTCTGGCTCGAGACCACCACGCTGTCGCGGAGCGAAAGATGTCCGCCGCGCAGCGCGTTGGCCTCGATCGGGTCGACCGCGCTCGATATCTTCAGGCGCCGCCGCGACCACTCCATGATCCCGAGCGCGAGCCCTCCGACCGCGGGGGCGCTCAGCGCCGCCCACGGGTTGATATGGTCATGGGCGCTGAGGCGGACGTCGATCGGGATCCCGTAGATCAGGACATGGGCGATCTGGGCGACCTCGCTCATCAGCGTGACAATGGCACCCGCCATGAAGCCTACCAGGAGCGCCAGCGGGATCAGGTAGAATTCGTTGCGACGCAAAAGCGCGCGCACCCGAACCAACATTTTGTTGGTTGCTCTTCGTAGGACAATGCGGCGGATCGCCAACACCATTCGGCTCTTGTAAGGTCCTACCAGAGAAAGCTCGGCGGACCGGATGTGCGATGCCCATCGGGCTTTAGGCTGCTCCGCGAATCTGGACAGGTCAATGAGAATCAGAATTGCCAGTTCTGGGTGCAATTGCTGATGGACCTACCAAGCTGGTACTCGACACTGGCCCCTGATGCCATACGGCAGAGCCAATAGCATCCTCCGCGAACTGCACGCTGCCGGGGAAGCAGTTGATCGGCCGGGTGATCGTTCTGACAGACGGTAAGGCAGGCGCCATCGTCGCCTCCGGGTCCGGTGATCGATCAACAGGTTGCTAGCCAGCCCGAGCCGCCAAGGAGATCCTTCGCCACCTGGCCCATTAGCTCGCGGGCGAAGGACTTGAGGCCCGCCATGCTCTCGCTCCGCGAGGGCACGGCCGACGACGTCCTCGGTCTGCGGCCCGAACAGCCGCGCCTTGTCCGTGTCGTCGCCCCCCCTCGCGATGGAGATAATTGAGGTGGGCGACGAACGGCGCGGCGCGGGCGATGTGACGGATGACGCGGGTCTTGATCACGACGAGGCACGAGCGCCCCGTCAACAGGTGGTTGGCCGGCACGCTGGCGATCCGGCCGCGCCCGAGGCGTGACCGGTTGCCCGTAATAATGCGGTCCGAACGGGGCACCTGCCCGCCAACCCTCTGCGCCGCCGCGATCGCCTGCGCAATAAAGCGCCGCGCCCGCTGCGAAGTGGATGAGCAGATGCCGCCGGGCCGGATGCGAAACTCACGATCCTCAGCCGCCGCCAACCTCGGCAATGTTTATTAGATCGCGGAGTGTCAGTGACTTGCGTGCAGCGCGCACATTGTTGCCCAGGCAAGCACCTTGCGCGGCAGGCGGAAAACTCCAAACAACACAACGAACCGACCGCGGCGCACATTGCGCCCTTTTATCTCGCCATCGCTCGGTCGTCTTTAAGCGTCCGGTCCCTGCACAACTCTTCCATAGTGTGTTCTCGTTCCATTTCGGGTTTTCTGCTCCAGTGGATGATCTCCGACGGCGCCTCGCCGTTCATGGGCAAAGGCGAACCCCGCTGGTCGTTGCACGTTCAGATTTGGTACTGCGACGACCAGGATGCGGAGGAATATTGCGGCCGGCGCATGCTTTCGATGGCGAGGTTCGAGCGCTGGGTTCGCCATCTGGTGAGTCCGGGAGGCTCGCGCAAACGTGTGGAAGAGCAGCGGAATTTTCGCCAAGCGACGGCAGAACGTCCACCCAACAAGCGGTAGCCGAAGCGGCGCAAGAGGCCCACGCGCTCTCGCTACAGTGTGCGCTCGAACTGCGATCCGATCGGGCTTCGAGCGTTCTGGGCATGCATGTCAAGGCGATGAACTGGAGCGGCATCGGGCATGCCGGGTATGCCGCGACGCTCGGTCTTTCGCCCGATTCGCTGCGGATCTGGCGCGATCGTCCCGAAGATTCCGGCGACGAGTTTGGACTGGCGATTGTTCTTCTCCGGGTGCCCGGGCTCAATCAAGCAGCGCTGCTAATTGCGCGCGCCCCAAAACTACGTGACACCGGAAGCGGTGGACGGCCGGTCGATCCGGCGTCGGTTCAGCAACAAGGCGAAGCAGGCGATCGAGCAGCAGACGGAGAAGCCGGGCGTCAGCGTGGCGCAGGTTTGCCGGCGCGATGGCGCCGCCACCAGCATGGCGGTCCGCTGGCTGACCGCTTGCAAGGCACCGCAACTCGCGACGGTGACGCACGCCTACGGCACGGCCAATGAGATGCCGGCGCTCGCCGCCTTGCGCGTTCTGGTGCAGCCGCGGGCGGCATAATGGACACCAAGCTGGCCGATGGACGGCGTGTCTTTGCGCCGGCCAGCAGCACTCCGCCTGCGGTGATGCGGCAGCTCGCCGCAAGGGAGACAGCACCATGATCGTCGTTCCGGCTGGCGTGAAAGTATACCTGACGCTCGGCCGCACCGACATGTCCAATGGACTGGCGGTCCAGCGGAACTCACCGTGGGAGCGATTGAACGCGAACCCCAACTCCCGGCAAGCTCGCGAGATCGCTGATATTGGCTTGCGTTTCCGCCGGCGACGGACCGCCCGCAAGATGTCTCTCGTAACGCGTTGGTCCCGCATGGACGCTGCAAACGCGCCGGGCACGCCACATCGGTCGCGAAAGCTCAGGTAGATGCGCTATACCGGCCAAGTAGACCTAGAGGGAGCGCGATCTCGGAGTGGGAGCCGAAGTTTGAGAAGGACGATTTTCGATACCCCAGGCGGGGCTGTGCTATTTGCCCGTGCGCCCGCGCCGCAGAATTTGGCGATAACCGCCGCGCACCATTGCGAGGCCGGTTTGCACCAGACGGACTCCGGTTGCGCAGATCGTGTGTTTTCCAGGCACGGTCCGGGATACGCTTGCTGCCGAACAACGCTTCAGCGATGCTGCGATACGTGCCGCCGTCCCCACGCGCATCGAGCGCGCGAAGAGCCGCGCTCAACCGTTCGCGTCGCTGTTTGGATAGCTCGTGAAAGGCAGGATTTGGCGCACGCCCGCTCATGGCTCGCCACAGCCGTCGCGCAGCGTACGCCCGCGCGGCGAAGTCGCCGTCAAACGACAACGTGGCCACGTAGTGGGTGGCAACGGCCGGCGCTTCTCTTGACCAGACACGGTGGTCGACCGCGCCAATGCGCAGCACTGCATGCCAGCCGTCGGCGGCGCGGCGAACCCGACCAGCCGCGACATCGATCGACGGCTGAGACGCTGCGTCACTGCTAACGGGCGACGTGGTCATTGAGATTGGAACGACGGTCGGCAGAACCTCGGATGCCCAAAAGACCGTCTGTTCCTTGAAGAACCTCAGCGGGTCATGAGCGAAAGCAGATGCCCCACCTCCTCCTGAATTCGGGCGTCACTTCGCCATCCGGGCTGTTGGCGAGCATCGCTTCATAGCTGCGTCGGTAATCCACGTTACGGCGAAGACATTCCCCGGCGATGTCGATAATCTCTGCGTCCTGAAGACTCTTGTAGGATTCCGGCGACCGCCAGTCGAACTCAGGCATTGCTTCCACCCGCATGCACGCAACTAACAAGGATTGCGGTGCGATAATCGTGAACTGGCGAGTTGTAGGAAGTCCCTAGTTTGGCACCACGTGGTGCTTCCGGATGACCACCTGCGGCTGGAGAAGACGTTTCTAGATTGATCTTCTGGTTGACGAATCTCCTCTAGCTCGCCCCCGCACCGCGTAGAAGACGGCCCTGCTCGGTCATCCACTTGGCGCGCGCAAGATGACTCTGGTATGCGATCCGCGCGCGCTCGGGCTCATGTTCCGAAGCGATATGCAGGACGATTCGAGCCACTTCGCGCCAGTCCGCCCCCTCACCCTCAGCCTGTAGAAGTCGCATGTAGGTTACGACATGCTGCTGGTCATATGGTGTAACGGTCGGATCGTCCGGCGCGGCGTCCGCAACCTCCGGATCAAGCGGTGGTTTTGGCATCGGGGCTACCCTGTTCCAGGGAACGGGACTCGACTCGCAGCGCTCGCAACGCGCGCTCTCGCATCGTCGCCGACACCAGCGCATGGCATGCTACCTGCCCCAAGCTTGGCGCCGCAGGAAAGCGCGTTCTTCTATCCTTCCGCACTCGAAACTCCTTTTGCGAGCACACGCAACCGAGGTCGTCCGCGTATTATAACACGTAGCGCCAAAATACGCGATTGCTTCCTATCCTGCGGATGGACATTCGCAAGGTCTTTGGAGCAAATGCGCGCCGTTTTCGGCTAGGCCTTGGCTTGAGCCAGGAGGCCGTCGCAGAACGCATGGGCGTCGATAGGGCCTTCATCAGTAGTATGGAAAGAGGGCTGCAAAACGCGACCCTGCTCACAATCTGGGAGACGGCCCAAGCTTTGGAGGTGCGGCCGGTCGACCTGCTTGACGAGAAAGTGTCTAAGATTCGATCCTGATCTCTTCCGCGAGCCGGGCCGAAGGCCCGGCGAGCGCCGGACGCGGACGCGCGTCAGCGCCGCCGGCGATCCGGCTTGGAGGGGCCGCGCAACTGGCGCCCCGGTTACGCGGCTCAAGTCTTCAGATTGCGCGCTTCATCAAGCGCTTCGCTTTGCTTTCAAGCTCAAGCCTCGTATCCTGATGAGCCTTGCCGCGCGCCAATGCGGTAATGCCCTGCACGAAATCGAAGATACTTTCCGGCTTGCGATTCTCTTCGCCCAGAACGGTCTCAATGATTTTCGAGGTCTCGGACTTGGAAAACCCGCTTTTGCGGAGGAAGCTCTCTCGGTCCTCGTCAGTGCGGGCAACAATCCGCTCCCGCGCCGCCTTGATCCCGGCGACGAATGGCGCGGGCGAGGAATTGGCAAAGCTAGTCAACGCCGGGGCGGCTTCATGCACGAAACGTTGGGCCGCGGATTTCGAATGCCGGATCGTGATCTCTTCGAAATTCTCCACGCCCCACAGATTGCGGTTCATGCAGACGGCCCGGAGATAGAAGCTGGCGATCCCCAGCGTCTTGCTGCCGACCTCGCTATTCCAGCAATAGAATCCCCGGAAATACACATCCGGTGATCCATCCGGCAGGCGTCCCGCCTCGATCGGATTGGTATCGTCGACCAGAAACAGGAACACGTCGCGATCGCTGGCGTAGAGTGTCGTCGTGTCCTTGGTCACGTCCACAAAGGGATTGTGGGTCATGGTCGCCCAGTCCATCACGCCCGGAACCTTCCACCGGGTGTCACCCGTGCCGTTGCCCGCGATCTTCATGACGGCCGCGACCAGCTCATGATCCCAGATACGGCCATAGTCCGGCCCGGTGACAGCACGAAGCTCGACGCGTCCGCTATTGGTCTCCAAGGTTTTCACGAGCTCGGCGCGATGCGACAGCAAGCCGTGTTGCAGGTTGATGGCCGACAGGGCCGCGGGAAGCAGCCGCAGATAGGAGGTCGGCGCCCCGACCAGCGTACACAACTGGCCAAAGCTCCAATGGGTCGGCGCCACCGGCTCGTCACGTCCCGGCACAGTGAGGGCCAGCCGCTCGGCATTGTCCCGGCTCGCCTCCACCCGAATGGTCCGACTTTCCACCGTCCGAGCTTGCGCGCGTTCGGCCCGTCCTCGCACCGATTCATAAAGGTCCGGCAAATTCAGATACCGTTCGTCATCGGGTCGCGCAAACCACTCAGACGACACGCGGCCAATCCGCTGGCCGCGCGATATATCCACGCGGAAACCGCCGGGCGCAGGCTGTTCGCTTTGGGACAAGGTCATTGTGTTCATGATCGCTCTCCTATGGGCTGAGGTTGAAGCGCAGCGCTGCGCTGCAACCCTGCCCGTCGGCGAGACCTGGGGTAGCAAGGGCAAGGGCGGCAGGACGCGGAGGGGGATCACCCGCCTGGCAAGGGCGCGCCAGCGGCGCGCGTCTGCACGCGCCTGACGACGACGTCGTCATGAAGAACTCTTGCGCGGAAGACCGGGGATACCGCTCCGGCCGGCACACGAAGTGTGCTTCACCCTTGCCCGCGCGAGGGCGGAGCCCTTCGCAATCTCTTCAAAGAAAAAATGCTCTTCCTCCTGCAAAGCGGCGCAAGAAAAGCAAAAAGCCCCGCCTCCGAGGAGGCGGGGCTGATGATCCCTATGGGATCAGTCGCCGTTGCGGCGGGACCAGATCAGGGTGAAGCCCTCGTCGCCGTCGACCTTCACCAGCGAGGCGTAGATCGGAGCCGGAAAGCTCGGATCGTCGAGCTTGACCGAGAGGTATTCACGGTCGCTGTCGCGGGCGGTTTTCTTCCACGCGGCACCGAACTCGGTCACACCGGCAAAGATGCGGTAGTCGGGCGCCTTGTCGTTGTCCTTCTCGGATACGGCGAACCTCGCCTTGATGTTCAGCGTCAGCGTCTTGATCGAGCCAATGTAGCCGTTGTCCGAAGCGGTGAAGGTGCCGATGGTAGCCATGGTGGTCTCCGTTTGTTGCTCGGGCCGCGCCCATCGCAGCCTCGATGGCGATCCTTGGCCCGGGGAGCGATCGGCCCGCAGCCTTCAGGCCCGCAGCGCCAGCGGAGGACGGCGATAGCCTGCTTTTTTGTACCGCGAGGAATGCCGCCCCTTCGCGGCAGGGGAAAAAAGCAGGCGTAGCCGTTGCGGGAAGGCGATCGAGGCTTTTGCCGGCCCTCGGGCCTGATCAGCCCCTTCGAGGTTGCGTTGGACGCGCCATGAACGAACTGACGGAGACCACCATGGCGGTCGAAATCGACGCAGCACAAGGACACAGCCGGATCAAACGGGCACCTGCTGACACCAGCGCATCAACGGCTAAAAGGGCGCGTCCGGCAAACGCTAGCGACCCTGATCGCACTCCCGCGTACGTGGGCGAAGGTGCCGATATATGCCATAGCCGCAGAAGCCGGCTTCGTAACAAAACTCCAGTCGATGGCCGTCCTTGGCCAACCGTTTGCGCAGCTTAGATAACGCTGCCGGTGTGTTTGGCACCGCACCGATGAAACCCACGGTCCCGTTGCGTCCGTCCTCCGCCACGGTCACCGAAATGCTGACTTTGTGAACGTCGAGCCCCACGTAAAGAATCTTCTGCATCTGCATTCTCCGATGTCGAGCCGCCGCGCCTTCATACGCGGCGGCGGCTCGACTGCGACGGAGACCGATGGCGCCGCTATGCTGGCGCTAAAGGACATACGGACTTAGATCTCAACCGTGAGAATGCCGGGTAGCCCGGCAGGGCTGACAACAAGAGAAGAGTGAGAGAATCAAAAGAGGCACCCGCAGGAGGGTCAGCATAGCGCCGACGCGTAGCGGCGGGACCCGGGACCGAGTGCAGTCGCGAGACCGGTTAAAAAGGCACCCGACCCGAAGGGCAGTGATAGCGACGCCGGCATGCAATGACGGCGGGCCCGAGGGCGAGTGCCTCCGGCGAGCGACTCAATGCGGATTCACGTCTCCTTGGTATCAATTTTGCTTTTGTGATATCGTCTCACTCGTGCGCGTGTCTATGCACGGCGTGGGCATGTTCACTAGAGCCAATTCTTACAGAGGACGACATGGTCAAGAAAGCGAAGAAGGCAAAGAAGACCGCGAAGGCAGCTACCAAGAAGGTGGCAAAGAAGACTTCAAAGAAAAAGAAGTAGTCGTATCGGCTACTGATCTATTGCCGCCTCCGGGTCGCAACCCGGATGAAAAGCGAGACCTTCCAAAAGATATGAAGCGTCCTTTGCAGCCGTTCGGTATCGCGGCACGCTAAGATAAGACCGGACCTTTGTGCAGGTGGCTGCTGCACAAAGGTCCGGTTTTTCGTTTCTGCCCCGCGAGGGGCCATGGTCTGCTCGTGCGCGACGGATCGAAGCCGCAAGGCGTAGATGCTCCGGGGCTCGGTTCACGAGGGCCCGGTGCGGCGACAGCCGCATGCGCAAAAAACGGATAAGACGTCTGAAGTATCGGAAAACGGTTTCTTCAGTTCGTTCTTGCCCGCCCTGGCACCTGGCCGCGCGGAAAATTCGGCCTTCGATGGACCACGAGATCCCACTCCAGAATCCCAGTCGTGTGTTAGCGATGGGGAACGTCTGCGGGGCTAAACGATTCGTCTCAGCGTGGGAGAACCTTTCAATGCTGATGACCAAGCAGAGACGGCCGGCGATCCGCACCCTGCGCGGTTGGGCGATCAACGTGCTGAACGAAGCCGGCGCCATCCGCGAGTGCGAGGAGCACGGTTGGATGCAGGACCGCGCCGATCCGCATGCCCGAGAGCGGGCCTTCGATATCGCCCGCCGAGACCTGCCGGAAGACGTATCCCGTCAAGCAGCGGAGGCCGCGGTTCGCGACGTGCTGGACTCGATTGGTGATACCTGCCCAGAATGCCTCCCTGACGAGGAGGACCGGCGCTAGCTCCCGACGCCGACCCTTCTCCGACTCAGCGGCCCAGCCGTTTCTCTACACGCTTGCGCGAATTGCCGACCTTCTTGACTGCTTTTTTCACCGCGGTGCCGACTTTCCACTCTTCTTTGCCTCGTACTGCACTTCGTAGTCCTGCCCGCCAGCCACCCGCGCCCGGTCCTGTTTTCGTCCGCGCGCCGTCTTGCTCCTCCTCGCTACCGCCATCGGTGCCTCCTGTTGCGACATCGAAGCAAACGCGACAAGGATTCGCACGTTCCGGAACGATTCGAACTGTGCCAATTTGAATTGGCTGCAGCGTGGAGTTCTTCAGTGGCGTTTCAGCGTAAAAGGCCGGCGGCTATCGGTACCAAGGCGCTTTTCCCCGGCTTCATCGAACCGGCCCTGGCTACCTCGAGCGATAAGGTGCCGTCCGTGCATTACGCAACACGCTCCGAAGGATTGGCCCTTGAATGAGCCGGACGTCGACCCTGCCGAAACGCCTACAGCCAATGCTCGCTACGCTCACCGACGCGCCGTTCGATGACCGCGGCTGGGTTTTCGAGGATAAGTACGATGGCTTCCGGATGATCGCGGAAATCCGGCGGGGCAAGGTTGCACTCTACAGCCGCAACGGCAAGATCATCAGCCGCAGCTATGTCGAGGTCGCCAAAGCGCTGGAGGGCGTGAAGGGCGACGCCGTGATCGATGGCGAGCTCGTCGCGATCGGAAAGGACGGCGTTTCGCATTTCCAGCTGCTTCAGAACGCGCTGCGTCATGAAGCCAAGCTCCTATATTGCGCCTTCGATCTCATGTTTCAGGACACGGTTGACTTGCGCAAACAGCCTCTTCTCGAGCGCAAGGAGCGGCTCAAGGCGATCCTACCGCGTCACCGGCTGATCGCCTTCAGCCGTCACCGCAAAGCGAGCGGCACGAAATTTTTCGCCGAGGCCGAGCGGAAGGGTCTGGAAGGCGTCATGGCGAAGCGCGCCGACAGCGCCTATGCGTCCGGAAGGCGGACGGCGGATTGGCTGAAGATCAAGACAGCAAAGCGGCAGGAAGTGGTGATCGCTGGCTTCACGGCGCCTAAGCGCACCAGGCCGTTCTTCGGCGCCCTGATCCTCGCCGTGCGGGAAGACGACACATGGCGCTATATCGGACATGTCGGCACTGGCTTCAGCCACAAGGTCCTGGAAGGGCTCCACGCCAAGCTCGTGAAGCTGACGACCCCGAAATCACCCTTCCCTGCCAAAGTGAAGGACGAGGCTGCCACGACCTGGGTCAAGCCCTCGTGGGTTGCCGAGGTCAAATTCGCGGAGTGGACGAGTAAGGGCGAACTGCGTCAGCCCGTCTATCTTGGGCTCAGGTCCGACAAGCGGGCGAAGGAGGTCGTACGCGAGCGAGAACGTCCGCGCAAATAGCACTTCCCTCGGGGGCGTAACCCGGCAACGGAAGGATTGACGCACTCGCCTCCTCCGGCCCTCCGCGGTGGCACTCAGTCGCCTTCAAGGTCGTGGATTTCCGGTCGCATGCCGTCAGGCGTGAGTTCGAGCGTCGCAAGCGTGATCGGCAGCTTGAAACGACGCGGTCCCGCGCTGCCGGGATTCAGGTAGAGAATGCCACCGACCGTGTCGATCTTCGGCACGTGGGAATGCCCGGAGACGATGACGTCGATGCCGGCGCCGGGATCGACCTTCAGCGTCTTCAGGTCGTGCAGAACGTAGATCGACTTACCCGCCAGACGTAAGAGTTTCGTGTCGGGGTAGTCGCGAGCCCACTCGCCACTGTCTACGTTTCCACGAATGGCCGTGACGGGCGCGATCCGGCGAAGCGCGTCGACGATCTCGGGGCGCCCGATGTCGCCGGCATGGATAATGTGATCGACGCCCGTCAGGCCTCGTTCCGCTTCGGGTCTCAATAGGCCGTGTGTGTCCGAAATGATTCCAATCCGGAAGCTCATTTCCCGACGCTCTCAACCGCGATTGCCAAAAGGCGATCGAGAAATTCCACCTGAGCGGACAGCATCTTGGTCCGCGCGAGTTCGATATCAAACCATTCCGCGCGGTCGACTTCGGGAAAACTCTGCCGTCGACCGCTTCGGGGCGGCCATTCGATATCGAAGGTATTGCTGGTCAGCGCTGCCGGATCAAAGTGGCCCTCGCCGGCGAACGCGATGACACGCTTCCCTCCTCGCTGTCGGACTTCCCCCAGCGGCTGGAGCGGACCAATCGAAGCGCTCGGGCCGAGTTCTTCGGCAAATTCGCGTCGAGCGACGTGCTCCGGAGCATCATTGGCATCGATTTCGCCCTTAGGAATGGACCAGGCGCCATCATCCTTCTTACGCCAGAACGGGCCGCCGGGATGAATGAGCAGAACCTCGAGCCCATGAGCGCCCTTGCGGTATGCGAGAATGCCTGCGCTCAAGGTCGATCTCCTGGAAGTCTTTTTCACCGCAGCCATATCGCTCCTACTTTGCAGAGCAATCGAGCGCCGGCGAGCCGTCGTCCCGCCATACCGGACCGCGTTCGCCGAGCGCCTGCTTAGCCTCGTCCACGTCCCATGCACCGTTACTTCGGCCTCGCGGTCGGCCGCCTTCCTGGCGCGCATCGCCCCATCGGGTCGCCAATAGACGGCCGACGAGATGATTTCGCGTGACCTCGTCGAGATAGGATTTGCCATTCTCCCGAGCCTGCCTCGGACATCGAAGTAGGGCCGTCCGGCGTCACCGGATGCTTCACGACACCTAAGCCGACTTCCGCTGCGGCTTGGCCGCCGGCTTCTTCGCCGCGGCCTCTTTCGCCGGCTTCTTGCCTGCGATCGGCATCAGCATTTCCTTCTGCCCGGCCGCCGCCTTGCGCGGCTTTTTTCCTGATTTCTTGGGTGCCTTTGTCGCGGACGCGCCCTCTCTTCCGATGCTTTTGCGCAGCGCGTCCATCAGGTCCACCACGTTCTCGCCGCGGGGACGCGCTTTCGCGGTGATGGGCTTGCCGGCGCGCTTTTGATTGATGAGATCGATGAGGGCGGTTTCGTACTGGTCTTCGAACTTGTCCGGCTCGAAATGGCCCGCCTTCTGATTGACGATGTGCTTGGCGAGATCGAGCATGTCCTTGGTGACTTTGACGTCCTGGATCTCGTCGAAATACTCTTCGGCGGAGCGGACTTCGTAAGGGTAGCGCAACAGCGTACCCATCAGACCCTTGTCGAGCGGTTCGAGCGCGATGATGTGCTCGCGATTGGTCAGCACCACACGGCCGATCGCGACCTTGTTCATCTCGCGGATGGTTTCCCGAATGACGGCGAAGGCATCGTGCCCAACTTTGCCGTCAGGACGCAGGTAATAGGGGCGAATGAGATATCGCGGATCGATCTCGCTTCGGTCGACAAACTCGTCGATCTCGATGGTTCGCGTCGATTCCAGCGCGACGTTCTCAAGCTCCTCCTTGGTCACTTCGATGAAGGTATCGGTATCAACCTTGTAGCCCTTGACGATGTCCTCGTTGTCGACCTCCTCGCCGGTGTCGGCGTCGACCTTGGCGTACTTGATCCGATGGCCGGTCTTTCGATTCAGCTGGTTGAATGAGACCTTTTCGGAGTCCGAGGTGGCCGGATAAAGCGCGACCGGACAGGTGACGAGGGAAAGACGCAGGAAGCCTTTCCAGTTAGCGCGGGGGGCCATGCCGGGGGAACTCCGATACTGATACCGGATTCAAGACGAACGACCCGGCTTGGTTCCGACATCGCGACCCGTCCCAAAGGAGGATTTTTCTCAGCTGCTGCTAGGTCGGACTCGACATTTGTTCTTGCTATGTTCTAATTCGGACATGACCGACCGACCCGCGAGCTGGCGCATGCCGAACCCGAAGCAAATGGAAAAACTGACCGCTGAAGCCGACCGTAGACGAGCGCCGTCCGCTGCGGGTCCAGATGCTCCGCTCCCGGCCGAATATTGGGAATCGGTCCTCAAAGACCCTCGCGCCGGCCCGGCCGTGGCCCAGGCTCGACAGCGACGCCTCTCGGAAATTAAGGCCCACGTGCTGCGCGTCTCCTGCCGCCGCTGCGAGCGGACCGTGGAGATCCAGACCGCCGATGCCGTCCGCTTGTATGGCGCCAACGCCGTCTGGAAGGACGTGGCGCAACGGTTGCTCGACAACACCTGCCAGCAGCGCACCGGCAGACATGAAGAAGACGGGTGCTGGCCAGCGTTCGAGACGCCGTAGTTTGCTCAGGATTTGCCGATCCGATCTCTTTGCGCCTGGATGTCCGGATGGCCCCGAAGTATCACCCTACGCCCCTGTCGGGCGGCGAGCGCAAGGCTCTGGCGAAAGAGCTCGGCAAGGCACGCGCGATGGCGAATATCCTGGCTGGCCAATCGGCGGAGATGCGGGCCAAGGGCGAAGCAATGATCCAGCAAGCGGACAGGCTGCTTTGCGAGAGCTGGAACGAGCGGATGTGGAGTGACGGCGAACCGATCGATCCATCGCCGACCATCGATCAGGCCGTGAATGGAGGCTTCCCCTGGCTGGAGATCAGGTGCGCGCGCTGCAAGACGCCGAGCGACGTGGACCTCGCGACGATGAAGTTCCCGCCGACCACCTTCGTGCACGATCTCGTCGATCGTATCTCACGTGGCCCTCCTATCCGCATAAAGCTCGACAGGACGAGAGTTGGCTCTGTGTGACGAGCAACGTCAATGCGAACATCCGAGGGCGCTCGCGTACGACAGCGCACGTCAGCGGCGGTTCGAATACTTCCGGACACTAAGGGCGACGAGAAAATTTTTCGCGAATGCGCCAGCCACAGTGAGGCATCGCGCCGAGGTTAAGCTGCTCCGCAACGCTCTGGAAGATTGCCTCCGATCCAGTTCCCTCTTGGCGCTCCTCTTCGTCGTTCGCCAACGTGCTGGCGTAGATGCTTTCGGCCATGCGCTTGATCTGGCCATCGGTCAGTGAGGGAATGACAGGACGCTTCTTGAGCAGCTCCTCGGCAGCGGCAAATGTTCGGTCGAAATCAGCCAAGACGTGCGTGGCAGCTACGTTTGCGTCCTTGAGCTTCTTGGTGCCGAGCGATTTCTTGAGGAAGACTTGGCGGTCGCGGCCGGAATTGAGCACATGCGCAACCGCCTCCTGCAGGCGTTCCGGCACCTTGCGCTGAGCGTGGTAAGTCCCGTGTCTGTCCTTGATCAGTCCCATCAGCGCGCGCGTCAAAGCTACTACTCTCTGCTACCACCCGACAGCAGACAAAGCCATGATTTGCAGGATGTTTTTGATCTATCAGCGCTTCTAGAGCCGCTGGCGCTCCCTAGGGGAATCGAACCCCTGTTTCAGCCTTGAGAGGGTAAAGTCGATCCGCCTGATGATCATCGTGAGGAGAGTCCTGCGATGGAGACCTTACGGATCTCTGGCCCGGCTCGTCTGCATGAGCAGGGGTGCCTAGCAGCACGCACTTCGGCGGTGAAGGCCTTCTGAACTCTATCCCTTTTTCTTCGCCGCGGCATCCAATTGCACGACGAGCTCATAGCGGCCATTCCGCTTAGGCACCGCCCAAGCATGATGCTCTGGATGATCTCCGACGCCGACATTTTGTGGTGTGGCGCCAGCGCAGGTGTGTGCACCTCGTTGAGTTGCGCGATCACCTAGAGGTTCGATCGTGCGTGAAGCGCCTCGCAAATTGTCCTTGCAGACGAATCCAGACAAGGCGATCTTACGCCTTGCGCGCGTACTTGCTCGTCTGGCCGCGAGGGAAGATCATGAAAGAGAGCTCGCCGATCGAAGAGAAAAGGAAGAGAGCGACGATCTATGCTCGATTCTCAACCGATCTTCAGAACGAGCGCTCGATTGAAGATCAGCTTTCACTTTGTCAAGCCTATGCAGAGCGCGAAGGTTTAACGGTTATCAGCAGCCATGAAGATCGGGCTCGTTCAGGTGGCTCGGTCATGGGACGCGAAGGCCTTCTGCGGATGTTAGACCAAGCGCGGGAGAGATCCTTTGACGTGGTGATCGTCGAAGCGCTCGATCGCCTCTCTCGCGATATGGAAGATCTAGCAGGTATCCATAAGCGACTATCTTTTCTCGGCATCGAGATCCGGGCAGTCCACGAAGGCGTCGTGAATACCATGCTGGTCGGTCTTCGCGGCTTGGTCGGACAACTCTATCGTGAGGACAACGCGCACAAGGTGCGGCGTGGCCAAGCAGGCCGGGTCAAGCAGGGTTTGGCGGGAGGTGGCCTAACATACGGATACGCTGCGGTCGCTGGAAAGAGTGGCGAACGGGTCATCGTCGAGGCCGAGGCACAAGTGATCCGGCGCATCTTCCAGGAATACGTGGACGGTCGGACGCCTCGCGAAATCGCGCACGATCTCAACAAAGAGAGGGTATCACCTCCGCGAGGGCGGGCATGGAATGCCTCAACTATCAATGGCAATCTCGAAAGAGGTGCCGGCATTCTGCAGAACGAGCTTTATGTAGGGCGCCTCGTCTGGAACAAAGTCAGGATGGTGAAAGATCCCGACTCGGGAAAGCGCCTGTCACGACCAAATCCTAAGAGTGACTGGCAGGTGGCTGAAGTGCCGCATCTTGCAATTGTCAATCCAGAGCTATTTAGAGCAGCTCAGCAGCGCAAAGAGGAACGCGGTCACACCCACCCCAGCCATCAACGCCGGCCTCGTCGGATGCTGTCTGGCCTGCTCCGTTGCGGCTCGTGCGGCTCGGGCATGGCAACCAATGGGCGGGACAAATCAGGGCGCGTTCGCATTCGCTGCTCGGCGGCGACGGAGAGCGGCACGTGTCCGGACGCCAAGACTTTTTATTTAGACACTGTCGAGAGCGCAGTCCTCAACGGACTAAAGGCCGAATTGCGCGCACCGAAGGTTATCTCAGAATACGTACGCACGTATCTTGAGGAGCGGAAGCGCCTCGCGGCCACCTCACATGCAAAACGGCAGCGCCTTGAGCAGCAGCTTGGGCAAATAAACCGGGAAATCGAACGACTGGTGGATGCGATCGCGAAAGGACATGGCGATCCATCCGTTTTCGGACCGCGATCGACTGCCTTAGATGCCGAACGAAAGCGGATATCTGAGGAGTTGCAGAGTGAACCACCCGCCCTGAAGGAAGTCGCACTGCATCCGGCCATCCTCAAACGATATGAGGAGCAACTCGGTCGGCTTGAAGAAGCACTTGGTAAAGGTGTCAGTGCGGGCGACGGAGAGGCCGCAGAAGCGATCAGAGACTTGGTTGAGTCGGTCACCGTGTTCCGCGATCCAGGCCGCCCAGGTGGTGTAGCCGTGGAGATAGCAGGCCGGCTAAACGCCCTGCTCGGGGAAAAGGCCTATCCAAACCAAGTCAAAGGAGTGTGGGGAAAGATGGTAGCGGGGGAGGGACTCGAACCCCCGACCCCAGGATTATGATTCCCGTGCTCTAACCAGCTGAGCTACCCCGCCATGGGCTCGCCATCGGCGGCTGGTGAGCCGCGGGTGCGAACGCGCGGCATATAAAGAGTGGCATGCGCGCCTGTCAAGCAAACCCGGACGGGGCAGCAACTTATTGCAGGCAGAGGCTATTTCGGCCTCACCGATGGGTCGCCACCGGGGCTGCCGGGCGGCGGAATCACCGGCGTGTTGCCGCCTTGCGGGGTCGGCGCACGCATTTCGGGATCGACCCCGGCCGGCGGGCACAACACCCCGTCGGATTTGGCGAGCTTGTCGCCCAGCGGCTGGCTGCTCTGCCCGGTGGTGGTTCCCTCGGGAGCCGGCGCGCCGGGATGCGACGGCTGCTGCTGCGGCGCGCAATTCGCGGCGGCGCGCTGCGGCGCCGGCGGCGCGGTCTGGGCCGGCGGCGTGGCTGATGTCGGCGGCGCCTGCGCCGCGGCAACAGCGGGTGCCAGCATCAGCACACAGGATAAAGCGAGTGTTCGACTGATCCTCATGACGAGAAAACCGTGGCGACGCGTCGATGTTCCCTCGCAAAATCGCCGCAACCTCACGATTTGCGGAAGCGGATCAGCGAGAAATGCCCCATCGGCGGCATCGGCCGGCGCTCCGCAAGGCTGACCCCGCCATGCTTCGCCGCCCAATTGGTCAGCCGCTCCCACGGAAACTCCGGACGCCAGCCGAGCCGCCGCGCCAGCGGCGCGAAGGCGAGTTCGAAGACGCGGCGCGGGCCGCTCTCGGCACCGATGTGATTGACCAGGATCAGCTCGCCGCCGGGCTTCAGCACGCGGATGAAATCGTCGAGCGTCGCCTCGGGATCCGGCACCGCGGTGATGACATATTGCGCGACCACCGCGTCGAAGAACGCATCCGGAAATGCGAGATTCTTGGCGTCCATCACCGCCAGCGCCTCGACATTGGTCAGGCCCTGCGTGCGCACGCGCTTGAGCGCCCGCCGCAGCATCGGCTCGGAAATATCGACGCCGCATAGCTTTGTGGTGCGCTTGTATTCCGACAGCGAGAGCCCGGTGCCGACGCCGACGTCGAGCACGCGGCCGCCGATCCGGTCGGCTTCCGCGATCGTCGACTGACGGCCCTGATCGAACACCTTGCCGAACACCAGATCGTAGATCGGTGCCCAGCGGCCATACGCCTTTTCGACCCCTTCGCGGTCGATGTCCCCAGCCATTCCCCTGCCCCGACGTTTCTTCTGTCTATCCGCGAACCGCTTCCGCAAGCGGCGCCAACGCGTCCTGCGTCGCGGTCCGCATTGCGCGGCTGGCGCTTGCACTTCTGATGAAGCCGCCGCCGAGCACACGCGCCTGCCCGGAGGCGGCGTCGTAGAACACGCAGGCCTGGCCGGGCGACACGCCCTCCTCGCCGGCGACGAGCTCGACCTCATAGCCGCCATCGACGGCGCGCAACCACGCCGGCTGCGGCGCGCGCGTCGAACGCACGCGGACATAGATCTCGATGCCCTCGCCGATCACGCGATCCAGCGCGCCGTCGCCGATCCAGTTCACGTCGCGCAGCGCGATGCGATCCATCCGCAGTGCCTCGCGCGGCCCGACCACGACACGGCGCGTCGCCGCATCGAGCTTGACCACATAGAGCGGGCTGCCGGAGGCAATGCCGAGCCCCTTGCGCTGGCCGACGGTGAAATGAACGATGCCCTGGTGCTGGCCGATCACATGACCGTCGAGATCGACGATGTCGCCCGGCGCGATCGCATTCGGCTTCAGCCGTCCGATGATGTCGGTGTAGCGGCCGGTCGGCACGAAGCAGATGTCCTGGCTGTCCTGCTTGTCTGCGACCTCGAGATCGAAGCGCCGCGCCAGCTCGCGGGTCTGCGGCTTGGTCATGTCGCCGAGCGGGAAGCGCAGGAAGTCGAGCTGCTCGCGCGTGGTCGCGAACAGGAAATAGCTCTGGTCGCGATCGGCATCCGCGGCACAGACCAGCGAGCGCGATCCGTCGGCAAGCCGCCGCGAGGCGACATAGTGACCGGTGGCGAGCGCCTGCGCGCCAAGCTCGCGCGCGGTCGCGAGCAGGTCGCGAAACTTGACCGAACGGTTGCACTCGATGCACGGCACCGGCGTCTCGCCGAGCGCGTAGCTGTCGGCGAAATTGTCGATCACCGATTGCTTGAAGCGGCTTTCGTAGTCGAGCACGTAATGCGGGATGCCGATCCGCTCGGCGACATTGCGCGCGTCGTGGATGTCGCGGCCGGCGCAGCAGGCGCCCTTGCGATGGGTCGCGGCGCCGTGGTCGTACAGCTGCAGCGTGATCCCGACCACGTCGTAACCCTGCGACTTCAACAGCGCAGCCGTCACCGACGAGTCGACGCCGCCGGACATGGCAACGACGATCCGTGTGTCTTCAGGGCGGCCTTCGAGATCCAGACTGTTGAGCATCTTTAAGCGGTCATTGGTCACTGTCGCGGCGAGCTTAGACGCTCCGCGACGATATTGGAAAAAGCCTTTTGTCCAGAGAGCCTTAGAACACATCCAAGGCCGGTTCGGTCGGTTCGGACGCGTTGGAGGCCACCTTTAATATAGGCCGTATTCCGGTGAGGCAATCCGCGGAAGCCGTGCGGCGCCGCGCCTGGACGGCAAATCTTGCCGCCGGGCAAAAAGGAGACCTGCCGGGAACCCGTTCCAGCCGGCCAAGGCACTCCATAACCTTCTGAAATAACTCAATATTTATTACCATCGCCGGTTGGCCCACTCCTTGCTGACAAATGCCGGAAGTCTCATTTGCGAGGGTTGGCAGTGGTCAGCGTCACGTCGGAAGCATTGGCAGGCCGGTCTTTTCAGGGCGCGACGCAGCGGTCGTCGCGGCCTGATCCCGCTTCGCAGGCGGGGAACGACGGCTTTGCCGCGCTGGTCGACAGCAACACTGCGTCCACCAACGACAGCAGCCGCTATGACTCCCAGCCGGCGCCCTCGCGGCGGTCCGACGATCCGCCCTCGACGACCGACGCACGCCGCCGCGACACCAGCACGGGCTCCGACCGAACGTCGCGGGATTCCGCCAGTTCGCGCGACGACAACAGGGTCGACAGCGACGCGCCGTCCAGGACCAAGTCGAAATCGAAATCGGACGACTCGAAATCGAGCTCCGATGCGAAATCGACCAGTGACCAGCCGGACGCGACGCAGCCCGCTGCGCAGCAGGATCCCGGTGCGGCAACCGTGAATGCCGTGATTGCTCCTGTTGCCGCGACACCGGCGACCGCCCCGACACCGGCGGCCACCGCGCCGTCCGACCAGCCGGCCGCACCGCTCGCGATCGCGGCGGCGGCCATCGCGGCAAGCTCGGCCATCGCCGGCACCGGCGCGGCGGCCGGCACCAGCGCGCCTGCCGGCGCCGACACCGCAGCGGCGGCAGCCACCACAGCGAACACCGACAAGGTCGCCAAGGCGGCCGGCGTCAAGACCGACGCGCAGATCATCACCACCAGCGATGCGGCAACGGCATCGGGCGCAGCGACAGCGAGCGGCGATGCGACATTCGCCGCCGCGGTTGCCGCCGGAACGCCCGCCACCAAGACGACGGCGCAGGCCAAGACACAGCTCACCGCGAAGGACGCGACGGCGACGATGCCGGCCGATCAGGACGGCGCCACGGCGGGCAGCGCCAACACCGCGCAGGCCGCTCCGACCAACATCGTTCCTGCCGTCGCGCAGCCGGCCGCCGTTGCCGGCAAGGCGAAGGCCGCCGCAGACGGTGCCGCCGATGCCATCAAGGCCGACGCGGGCGGCGACGGCAATGCCGCGCCGACGCCGGCGGTCGGCGGCCACGCCGCCGCGCAGACCCAGCTCACGACCCCCGATCCCGGCGCGCAGGCAGCGAGCGCACTGCAGCCACAACCCGCGACCACCCAGACGACGCCGTCTGCGACCGCACAATTGACCGTGACCAACGCCGCGCAGAGCGCCGCCGTGCCGCTCAGCGGTCTTGCGATGCAGATCGCCGCCTCCGCCAAGAGCGGCAAGAGTCGCTTCGAGATCCGGCTCGACCCCGCCGAGCTCGGCCGCATCGATGTCCGCATCGATGTCGATCGCAACGGCCAGGTCACCTCGCATCTCACCGTCGAACGCCCTGAAACGCTGTCGATGCTGCGCCAGGACGCCAACCAGCTGCAGCGCGCGCTCGACAATGCCGGCCTCTCGACCGGCAATGGCGGATTGCAGTTCAGCCTGCGCGACCAGTCGCAGTCAGGCCAAAACAACAATGGCCAGTCCAATCCGAACGCCCATCGTTTGATCGTCACCGAGGAGGACAGCGTTCCCGCCGCAGCGGCGGGCCGCTCCTACGGCCGTGCAACCGGCGCCCTCGGCGGCGTCGATATCAGAGTGTAAGGAGTTCACCATGGCAGTCGATGCAACTATGCCGACGCCCGTCGTCTCAGCACCGGGCACCAGCAACGGAACGAACTCTGGAAGCAGCAGCGGCAGCGGCCTGACGACCTCCTCGCAGGGCATCGCCGACAATTTCCAGACCTTCCTGACGCTGCTGACCACGCAGTTGCAGAACCAGAACCCGCTCGACCCGCTCGACACCAACCAGTTCACCCAGCAGCTGGTGCAGTTCGCGGGCGTCGAGCAGCAGCTGAAATCCAACGATCAGCTGAAGTCGCTGATCGAGATCGAGAAGAGCGCGCAGTCGACCCAGGCGCTGGTCTATGTCGGCAACACGGTCGCGGTCGACGGCAGCAAGACCCAGTTCGACAAATCCGCGACCTGGAATCTGGTGTCCCCGCAAGCCACCAGCGCCACCATCACGATCACCAGCTCGACCGGCCAGACCGCCTATTCCGGCAATTTCAGCCTGAAGCAGGGCAACGCCAGCTTCGTCTGGGACGGCAAGGGCAACGACGGCACGCAATGGCCGGCCGGCACCTACACGCTGACCGCCACCGGCAAGGATTCCAAGGGCAACCCGATCGCCATCTCGACCGAGGTGCAGGGCGTCGTCGACTCCGTCGACCTGACCGCCTCCCCGCCGCTGCTCTCGATCGGCGGGCAGACCTACACCACCGACAAGATCAAGCGCGTGGTGCGCGGGGCGACTGGCTCGAGCTGAGCACATTGTCACGATCCGTAGCTGCGCGTTGAGCGGGCGACCGCGCTCACCACACTGTATCGTCGTCCTGGCGAAAGCCAGGACCCATCACCACCGCATTTGATGATAAACGGGATCGTGGCCCCAGCGTCGCGCAACAATTGAGAGTTGGGGTAATGGGTCCTGGCTTTCGCCAGGACGACACTGAGTGTGTGGCACGGTTTTTGTGGGTCACACGATCGCATTCTCGCGACATGATTTGCCCGAGCTTTTGCTTCTCGTCTCGCCTCTGTTGTAAAGGGCGCAGGGAAAGCCGGGTGCCGATCGCGACGGTTCCATGCTATAGCCACGTCACTTGGCTGCTTGCTGTGGGGCTCGACAATGCCGATCAATCGCTTGCTGAAGACGGGCGAATACACGCCGGAGCAAATCGAGCTCTTCAACAGGGCGTTCAGCCTGGCGCTGCATTCGATGGGTCTGGTCGATCGCAACGATCCGCTTTGCGAGATCGTGGCCCGCAAGGTCATCGAGATCGGCAAGACCGGCGCCCTCGACGCGAAGGGCGTCGCGGAAGCGGCTGTGGCCAGCATCGGTCTCTGACGGCCGACGCGGTCGATGGCCGCTGACGGAACGCGCTTGCCCCGCGGATCGGACGTTCCGGCTGAGCGCGGGCCGCCGCCGTTGCAGGCGGCCCGCCATCAGAGCGGCCTCACTCGACTTCCTGCACCACCGTACGGGTGTCGGGATCGACCAGCATCACGCGCTGGCCGGTATAGACATAGCGATATCTGGTGAGCGACGGACCCCAATCGGCAGGCACCGCTTCAAGCTCGACCTCGCGCGGCACAGGCGAGCCGACGACGATCCTCTCCCGCGTCTCGACGGGACGGATCTTGTGTTCGGTCACATAGCTGTGGATTCGCGTGCGATATTGCGGCTCGATCTGCACGGTGGCGGCATGTCCGGCACCGGTCGTGCCGACAATCGTGCTCTGGGCAAAAGCGCCCGTCGACGCCAATACGGCGGCAACAGAAATCAGAACCAGCTTCTTCATAACGTCCTCCTCACCGCTCCATGCGGCGTTTCGAGAACCGCGACAGAATGGCAATGTTCCTAACGGAGGATCCCGATCAATCGCGTTGCCGGCGCGCTCCTCGCGCCAAGGCGTTCATCCGGGAATGGACGTCTTGTTCGGCTGGTCCAGTGTTGGCGCGTCCGGACTTTCGCTCTCCGCATTCAGCTCGACCTCGGCCGCGTGCCGGAATTCCTCGTCCCTGCCGTCGGGCTTTCCGGCCTTCTCCCAGAGCTGCCGCGCGTAGTCCCGGATCTGCTGTTCGGTGCCCATGTCATTCCTCGGGAATTCCGAGCTCCTTGCGAACCGTCACGGCCGAGTCACCGACCTTCTCGACGGCTTTACGCAGCTGTTCGCGCGACACGCCGAGGGCATGTGTCCAGCATCTCACCTGAAGCAGATCATGCATGTTGATCTTCGATCGATCGAACTGCTCTTTCCTGGTCAGGCGCTTCGTCACTGAACTTCTCGCGTCAGCGCTCGGCCTGAGCCTCGGCCGTTGCTGGCGATCCAATCTTCCGGACAGTCATTTGTTCCTTTCTTGGATGGCTGGGTGCTCCCCCCTCGGAGGAACATTATCCGCGAGCGATACTTCAGTGGTGAGAGGCAGCGGGCGGCCGCAAGAACAAAGGTAAGCCATGACAGGCATTGCAGACAGGATCGGCGGACGGGTCAAGCAGTTCATCGCCGAGATCATCAACGATGGCAGGCTAGCCGAGGAAGGCGCGCAGCAGATCAAGAACGCCGAGAACGCGCCGCCCGCGAAGCCATTTGGCAATTTGGACAAGCTGACCTAGATGCCCAGATACTTCTTCCATCTCGCGGGCGACATCCCCGCACACGACGTCGTCGGTCACGACTGTGCCGACGACAAGGACGCCCAGGATCACGGCAGCTTCATCGCTCACCGGATCGGGACTGAAAAGCCGGAGATGGTTCGCGGCGGCAATTTCATTTCGGTTCGCGATGCGGGCGATAGCGAGCTCTTCCGCATCCCGCTGGCTTCGACGAGCGTTTGACGGGGAACGGTCGTTCTCAGCTCGGCTCGGCTCGCTTCCCGCAGACCGACGCTGCCGGCCGATGTCCGGCATTCCTTCGCCGGCCCGCCGCATGGTGCTCTCAAGACGCGACCAGGACAGGCCACGCCCCGCCGTTCAATAGGAACAAACGACGACGAGCGCGGTTCGGACCTACATCAGGGTTGAAAACACCAATTGCACACATGAAACGCCGTAATCGCTTCAAGCAAACCACGACGCTCGCATACCGCCTCATTCAGCTGGAGGAAGCGGCCCGCGCGAGGGCTTCGCATCTGCCTCCCGGCACCGAGCGGGAACGACTTCTCAAAAAGGCCCGCGAGGCCGAGCGCGCCGTCCAGATCGACCAATGGCTCGCCACTCCGGGAGCAGAGCCGCCACCATAGCGCTTCGATTCACATAAGTTGTGTCGATTCACATAAGCTAATGCGCGCACAGCCGCGAGAGGCGTTCGAGGCTCGGGCCCGCCCCCAACCAGACTTGCAGCCGGCCTCAACCCACCTCGCCCTTCGCTCCGGAGCACCCCCAGGCAGCATCTCGCGCACATGCCGATCAGGGGCGGCGGCTCAGTGAGAGCCCTTTCGTGCGAGCCGCATACCGCGTGGCGAATCGCCGAAGCGGGCTCGGAACAGACGGTTGAAATGCGAAACATCCGAGAAACCGACCTCGAGCGCGATATCGGAAATTCGCCGACGGCCGGCATCTGGCTCGGTGAGCAATTTGAGCGCCCGCTGGAGCCGCAATTCATTCAAGCGCTCGGTGAACGACGGGCCTGATGACGCCATCAGGCGCTGCAGATAGCGCGGCGAGATGCCCTGGCCACGCGCAACCGTTTGAACGTTGAGCCCGGGCTCCTCAAAGTGTGCGGCGATGTAGTCGAGCATAGCACGATGCCGCGCAGCGACGACGGCGCTCGCGCTGCTCTCGCCCAACGCAGCACACTCGCCGATCGCGAGCGCGATGAGATCGTGGATATGGGTCACGACTGTATCGCGAAGCTTCGGCGCGCTCAGCGCTTTCGTCTTAAGCACCGATTTCAGATATGAGATGAACAGTCGGAATGCTTCTGTCCGGTGGCAAATCGGCCGCATGACCAGACCTTCGACGTCGGTCACGCGCTGCGCAAGCGCCTCGCGCGGCACGGCCAGGCCGAATTGCAACCCGTCGATATAGGTGACGCTGGCGGGCTCGGAATGCAGAATTGCAATTGCGTCGCCGGCGCGAAAATCGGCGTCCCGGCCGCGCTGCGATAGCTGACATCTGCCCGGAGAGCAGAAGATGACCCCGATGGAGTCATCGCCATCGGCAAGGTTCGCCTGCAAACGCTTGAACCGCATCGACGTGCCCTTCAGCGCCAGCATGCGCAAACCCTGAACCGCTCGCAGCGACGCATCGGCCTGGAATGAAACGTTCGATAGAGGCTCGATATCGGCGTGCACGATGCATCGGCCAAAGTGCTCGCGCCAGAGCGGGATACGAATGCGTTCCGGAAGCTCGCACGTCGAAAATCGATACGATGCGAAATTGGCTGCGTCCATCGGCATGGGGACCTCCAGCCTTCACAAAACGTCGGAATGAAATGTTGCGGCACTCCACAATCGGTATCTGCATTTTGCGATTCACGCACCGGTCTTCGCCCGATCCGTGCGCATGAGTCCAAGAAGCCACGCTACCGGTCTGCTAGTCTTGCTCGCCTGTGATTGATACTGATGTGAACTGGTTCACTTGGTGATTAGAATATTACGTATATAATGACATCATGAAAATTGCGGCAAATTTCCCTCTTAAGAAGAAGCAGTCGCGATCGCTCTATTTATAATTGCTGCCATCGGATCCGTTTCAAACATTCCGGGCAGCGTGCAAGCGCAAATCAGTGTCGTGCCCTGTACGCGGTTTCCTGGCTAAGACGCCACGCGCAGGTCATTCAGTAGAACGACTGATATCGATTTTGGTTGCGTCGGACTGCCTGCGGCACTGTCGGTTATCGCCGCCGGTTGAAATGGTCGAAATCTGTCACGTGGGAAAGTCAACCTGGTGATCAAGAAGGCGTTCGATCATGTCCATCATATTCGACATGCTTTATCGTGAATACTGTCGTGCCCGCCTCGCCGAAATGCGAAAGCAGCATTTGTTGCCGGCCATCGGCGACGTCGCGCAGGCGGCGCCGTCAGAGGATAGCGATCCACCCGGTCCCCGTGATTGCGGCTGGCCGGCGGAAGCGCCGCCAACCCTCGGGTAGTAGCTGGAGCGCACAATCATACAGGTTGGCCGGAGGCTAGTCCGGCACGCGCACGCCTCGGAGCACCCGAGCGTCTCATGGACCTAGGTCCGATGAGGCCGCGCGCGCCCGCCAGACAGATCGACAGATGCACGATCGAACCCGCAGCTCGAAGCGATTGCTCGGCGAGACCCCGCCGGAGTTCAGATCGACCGGCCGCGACCCGCGCATCGATGTCTGTCGCGGAATCGCGTTGTGGTGGATCTTTCTCGATCACATTCCAGACAACGTCGGAAGCTGGCTGACCCTGCGCAACTACGGCTTCTGCGATGCCGCCGAAATCTTCATGTTCATCTCGGGCGTCACCTGCGCCCTGGCCTACGGCAGAGCGCGTCAGCGCGACGGCTGGCGCGGCATGATCGGCCGTTCGCTGCGGCGAGGATGGGATATTTATGCCGCCTTTCTGCTGCTGACGCTCGCCTGCGCGATCGTCGTCTACCTCGCGGGCAGCGATCGCCTCGCCGACGACAGCAATACGCGGGTTCTGTTCGAACGTCCGGGCGCAGCGCTTGCGCACGCCGCGGTCCTGCAATTCCACCCTGTCAATACCGACGTGCTGCCGGTCTTTGTGATCTGCCACGTGTTATTCGCACCGCTGCTGTGGCTGCTGCTGCGGGCGCCGAACCTGACGCTTGGCCTTTCGCTGTCGCTTTATGCGCTGGTGCATGTCTTCGGCTGGAGCATTCCCTCCTGGCCCGACGGCGTCTGGTTCTTCAACCCGCTGGCCTGGCAGCTTCCGGTCGTGCTGGGCGCATGGTACGTCATCGAGGGAAGGACGATCCAGGGATGGGTGACGTCGCGCCCTGCGCTGGTTCTGTCCGCGCTCTATCTTGTGTTCGGCCTCGTCGTTGCGCTGGGCCACGGCATCAAGCCGCCGCTGCTGCCGCAGGCGCTGACGGATTTGCTGTTTCCGATGGACAAGTCGAATCTGAGCCCGTTGCGGCTGCTGCATTTTCTGGCGCTCGCCATCGTGGTGTCATGGCTCGTTCCCGCGGGCTGGCAGGGACTGTCGATGCCGATACTGCGCAGCGCGAGGCGTTGTGGCGAGAACTCGCTGCCGATCTATTGTCTCGGCGTCCTGCTGGCGCTCGGCAGCCAATGTGACCTGTTCGACATCTCGAACCGGCTCTCGATGCAGATCGGACTCAGTCTTGCCGGTGTTGCTGCGATGGCCGCGGTCGCGACGCTGCTGAACACGCTCGGCACCAAGCGCGCCCGGCCGCCGGATGTCGATGCCGCCGGACATGACCTTGTGCCGCGCGCCGGCGATCGCGGCATTTTCGACGGTCATGGCGCGCATATCCTCTAAGGCGCGCCATCGTGCGCGGGAGAAGCGGATGCTCTCCCACGCACGGCTGGCGCCGACGCTCAGCTCGACTGTCGCGCGGCGTCGAGGATCAGCCGCGCGATCGCGTCGGGCTGCGAGATCAGCGCGAGATGGCTGGCCTTCACCTCGATCGTGGTGGCGCCCATCCGCTTGGCCATGAAGCGCTCGAGATCCGGATTGATGGTGCGGTCTTCGGTCGAGACGGCGTAGTAGCTCGGCTTGCTGCGCCAGGCCGCATGGCTGGTCTTGCCGGCCAGCAGTTGCTTGCGGAACGGCTGCTGCACGGCATAGAGCACCTTCGCCTTCGCCTCCGGCAGGTCGCCGGCGAAATCGCGCAGGAACGCTTCTTCGCCGAGCCGACCCTCGTCGCCGTCGAACACGATGCCGGCGCTCGCTGGCGGCGTCGGATAGGTCTTGGCCAGCGCGGTGTAATCCTCGTCCGCATCGGGTGCGCGCGCCGCAACATAGACCAGCGCCGAGACATTCGGATGCACGCCGGCCTCGGTGACGATCATGCCGGAGAAGGAATGACCGACCAGCACGGTCGGACCATCCTGGCGATCGAGCACCCGCTGCGCGGAGGCAACCGCTTCAGGCAGCGTGGTCAACGGATTCTGCACCGACGTGACGTTGAGCCCGGCGGCCTGCAGCCGCGGAATGACCTCGGACCAGCAGGAGCCATCGGCGAACAGGCCGTGCACCAGCACGACGTTGCGCGCCTTGACCGGCGGCGTGGTGGCGGCCATGCCGCGCGTGGACACCAGTGAAGCCGCGGCTCCAGCGAGCAAGGCGGTCGAGAAGGCGCGTCTGTTCATCATCATGTTACTGCTCCGTTGTTGTATGCTGAGTTGAAAATCAGAGAAGCGCGTCCACCTGCGGTGAACGGACAATCTCTCCTACGCGCGCAAAGGCCTCATGGTTACGCTCGATGCTGTCGTGATCGTAAAGATAGTTGACCATGATGCCGAAGGATTCCGGCATCGCGCGGTCGGCCGTGTTGCCGAGCCAATTGATCCGCTCCAGCCGGGCACCGTTGCCGAGATGGAAGCGCGCCACCGGATCGATGCGATTTCCTGACACCGGCGAGCGCGTGAGATATTGCGCGCACAGCTTCATCAGGACCGAACGCCAGGTCTCGCAGGTCGCCGCGTCGTGCCACCAGCCCTCGCGCTCCAGCTCGCGCAGCATCGCGACCTCGTTGCCGCCGGATTGCGGCTGCTGGCTGAGCCAGCGCCGGAAGCCCGGGATCGGCGACAGCGTGGAGAAGCGCTTCAGCTGCGGGAATTCCGTTTGCAGCTCCTCGACCACCTGCTTGATCAGGAAATTGCCGAACGACACGCCGCGCAGTCCGTCCTGGCAGTTGGAGATCGAATAGAAGATCGCGGTGTCGGCATGCGCGGCCCTGAGGCCTGCGCTGTCTTGATCCGCATCCTGCACCAGCAGCGGTGGCACGGCGGTGGCCAATCCCTGCACCAGCGCGACCTCGACGAAGATCAGCGGCTCGCCGGGCAGCGCGGGGTGGAAGAAGGCAAAGCAGCGGCGGTCGGGCGCAAGGCGGCGGCGCAGATCGTCCCAGCCCTTGATCTCGTGCACCGCCTCATAGGCGATCAGCTTCTCGAGCACGGCGGCCGGCGACTGCCAGTCGATGCGGCGAAGCTCGAGGAAGCCGCGATTGAACCATGAGACGAACAGATGCTTGAGATCGGCATCGAGCAGCTTCAGCTCCGGTTCGGAGCCGAAACGGCCGGCGATCTCGCTGCGCATCGCGATCAGGCTCGCCGTGCCGCCGGGCGCCATGTTCATCCGCCGCAACACCTCCTGGCGCGGCGGATCCGCGGCGTCGGCCAAATCGGCCGCGGCCGCCGCGGTGCCGTCGGCAAGATAACGCTTCGCCGCATCCTGCAGCGCCGCCGCGTCGGGCTGAAACGCGCTCGCCAGATAACGTTGAAAGCCGTGCCGGCCGGTGGCATCGAGCGCGCGCATGGTCTGCTGCAATTGGCGCGCGATCAGGGCGCCCGACGCTTCGCCGCGCTCGGACAACAATGCCGCGGCGAGTTGCCTCGCTTTGTCGAGTGAGGCCGGTGGACTGCCTGGGATGTGCTCGGCGTGGGTCATGGGAGCCTCCTTCTAGCGGCGGAATTTGGCAGGCGGCACGTAGAGGCCGCCCGATGCAGTGACGAGGTCGTCGATCGATTTCGCGGCGAGCCAGTCGCGCGTCGCCGTCTCGACGTCGAGGCCGAGATCGGACGGCAGCATCACGATGCCGCGGCGGCGCAGGCCGTCGGTCGTCCCGGCGTCCTGCCGCCGGCCGAACTCGGTGTCGCCGGCGACCGCGCGCAGGGCGGCCTCGCGCTCCTGCGGCGAGCGGCAACGCAACAGGTTGCAAACGCCGCGTTCGGTGATCACGTGGCTGACGTCGTCGCCATGGATCATGACCGGCGGCAGCGCAAAGCCGGCCGAGGCCGCGAGGTCGAACGCGTCGAGGCGCTCGACGAAGCTCGGCGCGCCGTTCGGCTGCCAGGTCTGGACCATCTGCACCACGAGCTTGCGGCCGCGCAGACGCTCGCCTGCTTCCTCGCCGGCACGCAACCAGGCAACGCTGTCGTGGCGTCGGCCGCGCGGATCGGCACCCATGTTCGGCGCGCCGCCGAAGCCCGTGATGCGGTCCTTGGTGGCGGTCGAGCTGTTGCCCTCGGGATCGATCTGCAAGGTGCCGCCGACGAACAGGTCGCAGGCATATTGTCCGGCGACCTGCGCCAGCGCGCGGTTGGAGCGCAGATTGCCGTCGGCGCCGACCGGAAACACGTCGGGACGGCTGGCGACAAATCGCTCCATGCCGAGCTCCGAGCCGAAGCAATAGACGTTGTCGACGAAGCCGGCTTCGATGGCGGGGATCAGCGTCGGATGCGGGTTGAGCACGAAATTCCGCGCGACCTTGCCCTTCAGCCCGCGCTTGGCGGCAAAGGTCGGCAGGATCAGCTCGATCGCCGCGGTGGCATAGCCGATGCCGTGATTGAGCCGTGTCACCTGATAAGGCTCATACACCGCCGATATCGCCATCATCGCCATCAGGACGTTCTCGTCCCTGACCTTGGCGGGATCGCGCGTGAACAGCGGATCGATCGCATACGGCTTCGGACCGGGCACCATGACATCGACCCAGTCGCCGGGGATGTCGACGCGCGGCAGACGATCGACGATCTCGTTGACCTGCGCCACGACGACGCCACCGCGGAACGCCGCGGCCTCGGCGATGGTCGGCGTGTCCTCGGTGTTCGGACCGGTGTACAGATTGCCGTCGCGATCGGCCTTGTCGGCCACGATGAGCGCAACCTGCGGCGTCAGGTCCACCAGCATCCGCGCGTAAAGCTCGAGATAGGTATGGATCGCACCGATCCGCAGCGCCTTGGCGGCAACGAGCTCGGCAAGGCGGCGGCTCTGCGGGCCGGCAAAGGCGAAGTCCAGGCGGTTGGCGATGCCGCGCTCGAACACCGCGAGATGATCGGGAAGCGCCAGCACCGACTGCACCATGTGCAGATCATGCACCCGCGACGGGTCCACCCCGGCGAGGCACGCGGCCAGGAAGTCCGCCTGCTTCTGGTTGTCGCCCTCGAGCGCCACCCGGTCGCCGGATGCGATGACCGCCTCGAGCAGCTCGACCGCGCGGTCGGTCGGGCAGACCTTTCCGTTTGTGCCGCAGACAGTTCGCGCGCGCGCCAGGCGCGCCGTGCGATCGGTTCGTGGTGTCGTCTCCGACATGATGGCCTCTCCTTGCTTGATCATCTGAAGCGAAGGTAGGCGGGCGGAATTGATAATAGAAACGATATTCTATAATATGATTGATTACAGATATGGATTAATCGATGCTCGACCTCGAACTTTTGCGGGCCTTCGTCGCGGTCGCCGATTGCGGCGGCTTCCACCGCGCCGCCGAGCAATTGCATCTGACCCAGTCGACCATCAGCCAGCAGATCAAGCGGCTCGAGCTCGAGACCCGGCGGCCGCTGTTCCGGCGCACGACGCGCAGCGTCGCGCTGACCGACGAAGGCGAGATGCTGCTCGGCGATGCGCGGCGTTTGCTGCAGCTCGAGGAAGCGGCGCGGCAGCGGCTGGTGGCGCCGCGGCTGTCCGGCTCGGTTCGTCTCGGCGTGGTCGAGGAAGTCGCCGGCGGCTCATTGCCGTCGGCGCTGGGCCGCTTCGCCGCGCTGCATCGCGGGGTCAAGCTCGAGGTGCAGATCGGTGTCAGCGCCGAACTGATCGAGCAGCTCGATGCGGGCCGGCTCGATCTGGTGTTCGCCAAGCGGCCGCTCGGAACGTCGAAAGGCCGTCTGGTGTGGCGCGAACCGCTGGTGTGGACCGCGGCGGAAACGTTCGATCTCGTTCCCGGCGCGCCGCTGCCGCTGGCGCTGTACCGCGAACGATCGGTGTCGCGCGACGCCGCACTCTCCGCGCTGCGCGACGGCGAGCTCGGCTGGGAGATCGTCTATACCAGCCCGAGCCTGACCGGCGTCCGTGCCGCCGCCGTCGCGGGACTTGCCGTCACCCCGCTGCCGCTCAGCGCGGTCACCACGGGCCTGCGCGTTCTCGGAATTGGCGACGGCCTGCCGCCGCTTCCCGATCTAGAATTCGCCATCTACGAGAAAAGACGGCCGGACAAGGCCGCGGAGGCGCTCGCCGACGCCTTGCTGACGCTGGCGCGCGGTCCCCTGCGCCCCACGATCTGAGCGCGCCGAACCGCGAATTGCGCCGCGCGCCGGTGTGCCTGCCGGCGGGCAGACCCGCCTGTTCCCGGCCGTTCCAACGAGATTCGTATTGAACGCTTGGGCTTAGGCAAATTTTAAACCGGGAGGCGTAGCTTACCCCTTGCGAGTTCAGTGGTTGAGAGTTTGTGAGTACGCCATGACAGAACCCCATCGCCCGAGGGTGAAATACGTCATCGGGCCTGACGGCAGCCCGTTAACGATTGCGGATTTGCCGGCCCCCGGTACCAAACGGTGGGTCATCCGCCGCAAGGCCGAAGTCGTCGCTGCGGTCCGCGGCGGCCTGCTCTCCCTCGAGGAGGCCTGCAGCCGCTACACATTGACCGTCGATGAATTCCTTTCCTGGCAGTTCTCGATCGACCAGCACGGTCTGGCCGGGCTGCGCACCACCCGAATCCAGCAATATCGGCAGTAATTCGGCGCCGATCCTGTGGCATTTGACGAAAACCGGCCTCGCCGTGCGAAGCCGGTTTTTTTCATGTCCGCGATTTTGCCGCGGTCCTTAACCTTCGTTAACCATATGGAAACCATACCCTAGGCAATATTTGCCCAGTCGGACCCGCGCGGGCCGAATCCCTGGGGGCCGTTGGTGCAAAGTCTGGTTGCTTTCCTGAGAGGTCTTGGTGCGGCCCGCCTCGCGGCCATGGTTGCGGTCACCGCGGCTCTGATCGGCTTCTTCGCCTTCGTCATCATGCGCGTCACGACGCCACAGATGACCACCCTCTTCACCGACCTGTCGACCGAGGATTCTTCTGGAATCATCAAGGAGCTGGAGCGCCAGGCGATCCCGTTCGAGCTGCGCAATGACGGCGCTGCGATCATGGTGCCGAAGGACAAGGTGACGCGGCTCAGGATGAAGCTCGCCGAGGGCGGCATGCCCAAGGGCGGCGGCGTCGGCTACGAGATCTTCGACAAGTCGGATGCCCTGGGCACCACGAGCTTCGTCCAGAACATCAATCATCTGCGGGCGCTGGAGGGCGAGCTCGCCCGCACCATCCGCGCCATCGACCGCGTCCAGGCCGCGCGCGTCCATCTGGTACTGCCGGAGAAGCCGCTGTTCTCGCGCGAGACGCCTGAACCATCAGCTTCGATCGTGCTCAGGGTGCGCGGCGCGCTGGAGCCGCAGCAGATCCGGGCGATCCGCCACGTCGTCGCCTCCGCGGTCAACGGGCTGAAGCCGCAGCGGGTCTCGATCGTCGACGAGGCCGGGCAACTGCTCGCCGACGGCGCCCAGTCCGACGCCGATGCCGCGGTCGGCGACGAGCGCCGCGCCGCCTTCGAGAAGCGGATGCGCAAGCAGGTCGAGGACATCGTCTCCTCGGTGGTCGGCGCCGGCCGCGCCCGCGTCCAGCTCTCCGCCGACTTCGACTACAACAAGATCACCCAGACCTCGGACAAGTTCGATCCCGAAGGACGGGTGCTGCGCTCGACCCAGACCCGCGAGGAAAGTAGCCTCACCGCCGACAATTCCGGCCAGGTCACCGTCGCCAACGAGCTGCCGGGCAGCCAGAACCAGGACAACGCCGCCCGCGCCCGCGACCAGAGCAAGAAGAGCGAAGAGACCAACAATTACGAGATTTCCCGCACCACCAAGACCGAGGTGACCGAGGCCGGCCGCGTCAACCGCATCTCGGTCGCGGTGCTGGTCGACGGCAGCTACTCCAAGAACGAAAAAGGCGAGCTGGTCTATCAGGACCGCACCAAGGAGCAGCTCGACCGCATCGCCGCTTTGGTCCGCTCCGCGATCGGCTTCGACCAGAAGCGCGGCGACCAGGTCGAGGTCGTCAACCTGCGCTTCGCCGAGCCGCCCGCCGCGCAGCCGATCGCCGAGCCGACCGGCCTGCTCGGCATGCTGCAGTTCACCAAGGATGACGTGATGTACGTCATCGAGCTCGGCGTCATGATGATGCTCGGCCTCGTCGTACTGTTCATGGTGGTCCGCCCGCTGGTCAAGCGCATCGTGGCGGCCGACGTCATTCCGGCGCTGACCGGCGCGGGCATGCCCGCGCTGGCGGAAGCCCATGCCGAGAGCGCCGCAACGCCGGGTCAGGCGCTGATCCCGAGCGGCAGCGGCGCAGCGCAATTGATCGACGTCGCCCAGATCCAGGGCCAGGTCCACGCCCAGGCCGTGCACCGGGTCGGCGAGCTCGCCGAACGCAATCCGAACGAAACCGTCTCCATCGTCCGTCAATGGCTGAGCGAGCCGGTAGAGAACTGACATGGCCGCCGTACCCCAGACCACCAACGCCAACGACATCGCCACCGTCCTCTCGACGCTGGCGAACCGGCAAAGCGCCCGGCCCAAGGGCAAGCCGCTGCCCGGCCCCAAGCGCGCGGCAATCCTGATGCTCGCACTCGGCGAGCAGTATGGCGGCAAGATCTGGTCGATGCTCGACGACGAGGAAGTCCGCGAGCTGTCGGTCCACATGTCGACCCTCGGCACCGTCGAGGCCGACGTGGTCGAGGACTTGATGCTGGAATTCGTCTCGCGGATGTCGGCCTCCGGCGCGCTGATGGGCAATTTCGACGCCACCGAACGGCTGCTTCAGCAATACCTGCCGGCCGAGCGCGTCTCCGGCATCATGGACGAGATCCGCGGCCCGGCCGGCCGCAACATGTGGGAGAAGCTCTCCAACGTGCAGGAAGAGGTGCTCGCCAACTACCTCAAGAACGAATACCCGCAGACCATCGCCGTGGTGCTGTCGAAGCTGAAGCCGGAGCACGCCGCGCGCGTGCTCGCGATCCTGCCCGAGGACATCGCCCTCGACGTGGTCGGCCGCATGCTGCGGATGGAAGCCGTGCAGAAGGAAGTCATCGAGCGCGTCGAGCAGACGCTGCGCACCGAGTTCATGTCGAACCTGTCGCAGACCCGCCGCCGCGACGCCCATGAGGTGATGGCCGAGATCTTCAACAATTTCGACCGCCAGACCGAGACCCGCTTCATCACCTCGCTGGAAGAGGAAAACCGCGAATCCGCCGAGCGCATCAAGGCGCTGATGTTCACCTTCGACGATTTGATCAAGCTCGATACCGCCTCGGCCCAGACGCTGATGCGCAACATCGACAAGGACAAGCTCGGCGTCGCGCTGAAGAGCGCCAACGAGGAGGTACGCAGCTTCTTCCTCGGCAACATGTCCTCGCGCGCCGGCAAGATGCTGATGGACGACATGGCCGCGATGGGCCCGGTGCGGCTGCGCGACGTCGACGAGGCCCAGGCCCTTCTGGTCAACCTCGCCAAGGATCTCGCCGCCCGCGGCGAGATCACGCTGACCAAGAACCGCGCCGACGACGAGCTGGTGTATTGATGGCCGCGCCCGCAAAATTCCTGTTCGACACGGATTTCTCGGCGCCGGACCGCGCACGCGAACGCGCGCCGACGCCGGCCGAGGTCGCGCAGAAGGTCGCCGACGCCGAGGCGCGGGCCTATCGCGCCGGCTACGAGGCCGCGCTGCGCGAGGCCAAGGTCGAGAGCGACCGCCGCGCCGCGCAGGCGTTGGAGGAGATCGGCACCGCGATCAAGGGCATCGCGGCGCGCTTCGCCGGCATCGAGACGCGGATGGAGACCGAGGCGGTGGACGTCGCGGTGGCGGTCGCCCGCAAGCTTTGTTCCGAGCTGTTCGCGCGCGAGCCGCTCGGCGAGATCACCGCGCTGGTCTCCGACTGCTTCTCGCATCTGGTGGCGACGCCGCATCTCGTGGTCCGCATCAACGACGCGCTCTACGAGGCGGCGCATGACAATATCGAGCGGATGGCGGCGCATTCCGGCTTTCAGGGCCGGCTGGTGATCCTGGCCGAGCCGACGATTGCGACCGGCGACTGCCGGATCGAATGGGCCGATGGCGGCGTCGTGCTGGAACGCGCCGCGATCGAAGGCAAGATCAACGAACTCGTCGGGCGCTATCTGGCGTCCCGCGGCCAGGCCGGCTGAAGGCGATTGAGGGCTGAACCATGACCGACACCGACACCCAAGTCCCGCTTCCCGATCTCAACTCCGCCGACGCGCCCACCATCGACGACATCGGCTACAACGAGGACGAACATGCCGCGCGCATCGCGGCCGATCTCGAGGCCGTGTTCGACGTGCCGGTGCAGGTCTCGGCGGTGCTTGGCCGCTCCAAGATGGACGTCGGCGACCTCTTGAAGCTCGGACCGGGCACCGTGCTCGAGCTCGACCGCCGCGTCGGCGAGGCGATCGACATCTACGTCAACAACCGCCTGGTGGCGCGTGGCGAAGTGGTGCTGGTGGAAGACAAGCTCGGCGTGACTATGACCGAAATCATCAAGGCAGAACGCTCTTAACAACTCAGGCGGTCACGCGCGGGACCTGCGCGACCAGACGAACAGGAGATCATCATGCGGCTTCTCATCGTTGGCACCCTGAAGGGCCAGCTCACGACCGCGACCAAGATCGCGATGGACAACGGCGCCTCGGTGACCCACGCCGAGGCCGCCGAACAGGCGATGAACGTGCTGCGCGGCGGCAAGGGCGCCGACCTCCTGCTGGTCGATGTCGGCCTCGACATCCGCGACCTCGTGATGCGGCTCGAAGCCGAGCACATCCACGTGCCGATCGTCGCCTGCGGCATCTCCAACGACGCCCGCGCCGCGGTCGCCGCGATCCATGCCGGCGCCAAGGAATACATCCCGCTGCCGCCCGACCCCGAGCTGATCGCAGCGGTGCTGGCCGCGGTCGCCAACGACGCGCGCGATCTGATCTACCGCGACGAGGCGATGGGCCGGGTAATCAAGCTGGCGCAGCAGATCGCGGGCTCGGATGCCTCCGTCATGATCACCGGCGAGTCCGGCACCGGCAAGGAAGTGCTGGCGCGCTACGTCCATTCCCGCTCGGCCCGCGCCAAGCGGCCGTTCATCTCGATCAACTGCGCCGCGATCCCCGAGCACCTCCTTGAATCCGAGCTGTTCGGCCATGAGAAGGGCGCCTTCACCGGCGCGGTCGCCCGCCGCATCGGCAAGTTCGAGGAAGCGACCGGCGGCACGCTGCTGCTCGACGAAATCTCCGAGATGGACGTGCGGCTGCAGTCCAAGCTGCTGCGCGCGATCCAGGAGCGCGTGATCGACCGCGTCGGCGGCACCAAGCCGGTCCCGGTCGACATCCGCATCATCGCGACCTCGAACCGCAACCTCTCGGAGGCGGTGCGCGAAGGCACCTTCCGCGAGGACCTGCTGTTCCGCCTCAACGTCGTCAACCTGAAGATTCCGCCGCTGCGCGACCGCCCGGCCGACATCCTCGAGCTGGCGCAGCATTTCGCCAGGAAATATGCCGAGGCCAACGGCATGCCGGTGCGTCCGATCTCGACTGATGCCCGCCGCATCCTGACCGCGAACCGCTGGCAGGGCAACGTCCGCGAGCTCGAGAACACCATCCATCGCGCGGTCCTGATGGCGCAGGGCGACGAGATCGGCGCTGAGGCGATCCTGACCCCCGACGGCGACCGCCTCGACCTCGCCAAGACCGCGCCCGCGGTCGCGCACGCCACGCTGGCCGCCGAGCAGGTCACCCGCGCGCTGGTGGGCCGCACGGTCGCCGATGTCGAGCGCGACCTGATCCTGGAGACGCTGAAGCACTGCCTCGGCAACCGCACCCATGCCGCCAACATCCTCGGCATCTCGATTCGCACGCTGCGCAACAAGCTGAACGAATATGCCGACGGCGGCATCCCGATCACCCCGGCCGGCAATGGCGCGCCCGACTATCAGCGCATGGCGAACGCCGGCTGAGAAACCCTGGTGGCGGCAAGTCCCGCCGCTTGCCTCGCCTCACGAATAGCTGGGCGCGTCGGGCTTGCGGAAGATCCGGATCGGATCGCCGGGCGTGATGTCGCGGCCCGTGAACGTCACATAGGCATAGAGCGCGAGATAGGCGACGGCGATCGCACCGACGATGTAGAACAGCCAGGTTCCCACGCGCTTCATCCAACGATCACCTCTCCGAAACATCCGCGCCATTTAATGCGCCGATTGGGAAAGCGCCACGGCCAACGTGCCGCGCCGGCCTCGGCGCCGTTCATCCCTTGAATCTTGCGGCAGGTTGCCTTATTCAATCTCCTATTGCGTTTACATTATTAGACAACTGGAGAGTGATATGGCCCTTTATGCGCAGACCAGCGGCACCCTGTCCACGACCTCCGCGACTTTAACGCCGATGCAAGGCCTCAGCCTGACGATTCCGGAGGGCGTCGGCACCACCGCGATCATCACCCTTAACGTTCCGAATCCCTACGCCACGGGCAACGATATTCCGGGCGGCGTGTTCGGAGTCACCGTCAATGGCACGGTCTCGCCGGTCGTCGCAAGCTTCACCTATAACGAGACCCCGTCGAGCTTTGGCCGTATCCCGACCACACTCGTCGTTGGCATTCCGCTGGCCAATGCAGCTCAGACCGTCCAGGCTGTATGGGCTGGCGTCCGCGGCAGCAATGTGATCATCGACAGCCCGGCATCGCTGAGCGCAGTTTTCTAAAGTCCGATCCGGATAAGCACGGCGCGCTAACGCGGCCCTCGCACATGAACATGACGCGACGGCAGGCTGACCTCAGCCAGCCGTGCGGCGTCTTCCTCATGGTCGATCGCGACATACTCGCCGTGCCAATACACCAGCGCGGCGGTACGCTCGGACGCAATCACGTCGAGCACGCGGCCGATGACGATCACGTGCGAATGCCGTTCGATGGTCTCCTCGACCTCGCAATCAACCGCGGCAAGCGCGCCGACCAGCAGCGGGACGCCTGACGCGCGCGTCGTCCATTCGGCCCCGGTGAAGCGGTCCGCGCCCTTCAGGCCGCCCTTGCCGGTGAAGCGCTCGGCGATGTCGCGTTGATCCGCGGCCAGGATATTGACGCCGAATACGCCATGGCGTGCGATCAGCGGCCATGACGAGGCCGCGCGGTTGATGCTGACGATCAAGGACGGCGGCTCGACCGAGAGCGACGACACCGAGGTCACCGTCATTCCCGAAATATCCTTGGCCCGACCGGCCGTGATCACGCTGACGCCGCCGGTGAGGTGACGCATCGCGCCGCGAAATTCGGCGGCCGCAACCGCGGGCTCGATCGAAACATTGCGGACGATGGAATTCATGGCGACCTCACAGACTGTCTTCGCTGCCTTCGAGCAAATGCTTCAGGATCTCGCCCTCCAGCGCGGCGAGTTCGGCCGACCCGCGCCGGCGCGGCCGCGGCAGGTCGATCGCGACATCCTCGGCGATGCGGCCGTCCTCGATGACCAGCACGCGGTCGGCGAGCGCGACCGCCTCGGCGACGTCGTGCGTCACCAGGATCGCGGTGAAGCCCTGATCGCGCCAAACCCGTTCCAGCAATTGCTGCATCGAGATCCGGGTCAGCGCGTCGAGTGCGCCGAGCGGTTCGTCGAACGCCAGCACGCGCGGCTGACTGACCAGCGCCCGCGCCAGCGCCACGCGCTGCTTCTGCCCGCCCGACAGCACGGACGGCCACTGGGTGCGCTTGTCGCCGAGTCCGACCTCGACCAGCGCGCGTTCGGCGCGCGCCTGTGCGTCGGCGGAGGCACGCTCGCGCCCCAGCCCGACCTCGACATTGGACAGCACCCGCGCCCAGGGCAGCAGCCGCGGCTCCTGGAACATGACGCGGACGTCCTGCGCCCGCGGCGGCTCGCCGAACGCGATGTTTCCCGCCGTCGGCGCGTCGAGGCCGGCGATCAGACGCAGCAGCGTGCTCTTGCCGCAGCCGCTCCGGCCGACGATCGCGACGAACTGGCCGGCCGGGATGTGCAGGTCGATGCCGCGCAGCACCTCATTGTCGCCGAACGCCTTGCGCAGGCCGCGGATGGTCAGCGACAGGCCGCGGGCCGCGCCTTCCGGCACGCGCCGCAACTGCCTCGCCTTCACGACGATCTCGGTGCGGTCGACCGGCTCGGCTTCAGCGGTTTCGAAACGAAGCGCTTCTTGCATTCTCATTCTCACTTCTTCTGGAAGGCGGGATGCCACGACAGGGTCAGCCGCTCCAGCGCCCGCGAGGCGCTGTCGGCGAGCTTGCCGAGCAAGGCGTAGATCAGGATCGAGAGCACGACGACGTCGATCAGCATGAACTCGCGCGCCTGCATCGCCATGTAGCCGAGGCCCGACGAGGCCGCGATGGTCTCGGCGACGATCAAGGTCAGCCACATGATGCCGAGCGCGAAGCGCAGGCCGACGAAGATCGAGGGCAGCGCGCCGGGGAAGATCACCCGGCGGAACAGCTCGCCGTCGGTCATACCGTAGATGCGGCCCATCTCGATCAGCTGCGGGTCGACGGTGCGGATGCCGTGCAGCGTGTTAAGATAGATCGGGAAGAACACGCCGAGCGCAACCAGGAACAGCTTGGCCGACTCGTCGATGCCGAACCACAGGATGACGAGCGGGATCAGCGCCAAATGCGGAATGTTGCGCACCATCTGCAAGGTGGTGTCGGTGAGCTTTGCCGACAGCTGCGACAGCCCGTTGGCGAGACCGAAGGCAAAGCCGATGCCGCCGCCGATCAAGAAGCCGATCGAGGCGCGCCAGAAGCTGACCCAGATGTTGCGGACCAGTTCGCCGGACAGCAGCAGCTTCCATCCCGCCACCGCCACGTCAGTCGGCGCCGGCAACACCCGCGAGGGCACGTAGCCGGTGACGCAGGCAAGCTGCCACACCAGCACGATCGCCAGCGGCACGATCCAGGGGATCAAGCCATCGACCTTCGGGAGTTTCGGCGCGCTGGAGCTGTTTCCGTTCCGATGGGATCGGAACGGAGCTCCAGATTTTTGTTTTGACGCGTTTTCTTCACGCGAACCGGCATCCACTTCGCTCGAAAACGCTTTGCGGCGCGGGAGACTGTCGATGAGACTCATGATTGCGATGCCTGCTTCTGCGGACGGTAGTCGTTGCCGATAGTCTCGCCGAACGGCCCGGTGTTGACGCGGATCGGCGTCACGTTGCCGCCCTGCGCCAGCGACAACAGCGGGAACACCAATTCGGCGAAGCGATAGGCTTCCTCGAGATGCGGGTAGCCCGACATGATGAAGGTATCGACGCCGATCTCCTGATACTCCTTGATCCGCGCGGCGACGGTCTCGGGATCGCCGACCAGCGCGGTGCCGGCCCCGCCGCGCACCAGGCCGACGCCGGCCCACAGGTTCGGGCTGATCTCGAGCTGGTCGCGGCGGCCGCCATGGAGTTGCGCCATGCGTTGCTGGCCGACCGAATCCATCCGCGCAAAGATCTTTTGCGCGGCGGCCACCGTGTCGTCGGTGACGTACTGGATCAGCTCGTCGGCGGCCTTCCAGGCTTCCGCATTGGTCTCGCGCACGATCACATGCAGGCGGATGCCGAACGAGAGCTTGCGGCCGCGCTGCGCCGCCATCGCCTTCACCTTGGCGATCTTCTCGGCGACCTGCGCCGGCGGCTCGCCCCAGGTCAGATATTTGTCGACGGTGTCGACCGCGACGTCGATGCCGGCATCCGAGGAGCCGCCGAAATACAGCGGCGGCCGCGGCGACTGCACCGGATTGAACAGCAGGCGGCCGTCCTCGATCCTTATGTGCTTGCCTTCGACATTGACGGTCTTGCCCGCCAGGAGATCGCTGTAGACGTTGAGGAACTCGCGGGTCACCGCGTAGCGCTCGTCATGATCGAGGAAAATGCCGTCGCCCTTGTTCTCGATCGGATCGCCGCCGGTGACGACGTTGATCAGAAGGCGGCCGTTCGACAGCCGGTCCAGCGTCGCGGTCATCCGTGCGGCGACGCTCGGCGACTGCAGGCCGGGCCTCACCGCCACGAGATAGCGCAGGCGTTCGGTCCAGGGCGCGACGGCCGAGGCCACCACCCAGGAATCCTCGCAGCTCCGCCCGGTCGGCAGCAGCACGCCGTAATAGCCGAGCTGATCGGCGGCCTGCGCGATCTGGCGCAGATAATTGAAGTTCACCTCGCGGCCGCCGATCGACGTGCCGAGATAGCGGCTGTCGCCGTGGGTCGGCAGGAACCAGAGGATGTTGGCGTTGGTTGGGGTGCTCACGTGCCCGGCCTCCATGCGACGTCGGAAATCTTGATTTGTTTCGGGATCAGGCCGAGCGCAAAGAACGTGTCGGCGACCTGCTGCTGATCCGCGACCACTGCATCGGTGACCGGCTTGATGCCGTAGGCCTGCCGCTTCAACGCGACCTCGACCACCGGCACCGACAGGCCGATGCTCGGCGCCAGCTGCTCGGCAACGGCGTGGATATCGCCCTTGGCCCAGTCATCGACCTCGCTCAGCTGCGCCAGCACGAGCTCGACGATCTTCGGATCGGCCTGCAGGAATTTCTTCGAGGCGAAGTAGAACTGATAGTTCGCAACGATGCCGGTGCCGTCGGCGACGGTGCGGGCGCCGGTCGCAGCCTCCGCCGCGGCCTGGAATGGATCCCAGATCACCCAGGCATCGACCGCGCCGCGCTCGAACGCCGCGCGTGCATCGGCCGGCGCCAGGAACACCGGCTCGATCTCGGAATATTTGACGCCGGCCTTCTCCAGCGCCTTCACCAGCAGATAGTGGACGTTGGAGCCCTTGTTCAGCGCGACCTTCTTGCCCTTCAGGTCAGTGACCGACTTGATCGCGCTGTCCTTCGGCACCAGGATCGCCTCGCCCTTCGGCGCCGGCGGCTCGTAGGCGACATACTGGATCGGCGCACCGGCGGCCTGCGCGAAGATCGGCGGCGCCTCGCCGGTATTGCCGAAATCGATCGCGCCGACATTGAGCGCCTCGAGCAGCGGCGGCCCGGACGGAAACTCGGTCCACACCACCTTGGTGCCGACCGCCTTCAGCTTTTCCTCGAGCGAGCCCTTGCTCTTGAGCAGCACCAGCTTGCCATATTTCTGGTAACCGATGCGGACCACCTTCTCCTCGCCGTAGGAGGCGCTGACGGTTGCGGCGACGATGCTGAGCGACAGCACCGCGCGGGCGATCCAGCGTCGAAATAAACGCGTCATGGGACTATCCTCTGCATTGGAAATGACCAAACGCGCGCCGATCAGGTCTGGGGATTGCGCCAGACGATGTCGCGGATCGCGATCTGCTTCGGGATCAGGCCGAGCTTGAAAAAGCGGTCGGCGACGCCCTGCTGGGTCGCGATGATGTCGTCGGTCACGGGTCCGACCGAGAAGCCCGCCCGCTTCGCCGCGATGGTCTGGATATCGAGCGGCACGCCGGTGACGGCGGCCAGCGATTTGGCGACCTCGTCGGGATGCGCCTGCGCCCATGCCGCGCTCGACGTCGTGACATCGACGATCTGCTGCAGGATCGCGCCGCGATTGCGGGCGAAGTCGCGGTGGGCGATGTAGAACGAGTTGGTCTTGGTGATGTCGCGCGTCTTGACCAGGATGCGGCCGTTCTGCTTGGTCTCGGCGATCGCGAAATACGGATCCCAGATCGCCCAGGCATCGATGCCGCCATTGGCGAAGGCCGGACCGGCGTCCGGCGGCGTCAGATAGACCGGCGTGATGTCGTCATAGGTGAGCCCGGCCTTCTCCAGCGTCTGGATCACGACATTATGCGCGCTCGATCCCTTGGTGAAGCCGACGCGCTTGCCCTTGAGATCGGCAATTGACGCGATCGCCGAATTCTGCGGCACCAGGATGCCGGAGCCATTGATGATGGGCTGAGCCGCGGCATAGACGATGGCCGCGCCCGCGGCCTGCGCGAAGATCGGCGGGGAATCGCCGACCGCGCCGTAATCGACGCTGCCGACATTCATCGCTTCCATCATCGGCGGGCCCGAGGAGAACTCGACCCATTTCACGCTGATGCCCTGCGGCTTGAAATGATTTTCCAAGGCCTCGCGCTGCCGCGTGATAACGAGCACGCCGTTCTTCTGGTAGCCGATACGAATTTCCTTCGCGTCCGCCTGCGCCTTCGCACCGCGTGACAGCGCGGCGGCGGCGGCTGTGACGAGCGACAGCTGGAGGAACTCACGACGCTTCATTCCAAACTCTCCTGACGATCAAGCGCGCTATCGCGCTGCACGATCATGCGATGTCAGGATGATGGGGCGCGCGAATGAAGCTGTCGAGCACCGCACAAAAATAGCGATGCCCGCACTTCGGTGCAGGCATCGCGCGTGCCGTTTCTTTTAAAGCTCCGAGCGCGTGTAGCGAATTATTTTCTTCACGCGATCGCGAGGCGGCTGCGCATTAATTGATCAGCCCGCAGCTGCTGCCTTCGAGCCGACATTGACAGCGAGTTTACCATAGCGGTCCGTGAACGCCTGGGTGTCGATCTCCTCGAGCTGGATCGAGCCGTCGAGCACGCCCTTCTTCCAGGCCTCGTGCTCGGGATCGTGCTGGAACTCCGGCATCACTTCCTTCGCGAACAGTTCGAGCGACTCGCAGATGTGCTCATGCGTGTTCTTGCCGGCCTGGTTGAGCAGGATCACCTGATCGATATGCGAGGAACGGAAGCGCCGGAGCTTCTTGCGCAAGGTCTCGGGCGAGCCGATCAGGCCGCCGCGCAGCGCTGCCTCCTGCGCCTCCGGATTGTCGCGCTTCCACTTGTTGTACTCGTCCCACATGTTGACGGTGCCGGGCGCCGGCCGCTGCCGGTTCTGCGCCTGGCCGTAATAGCGCAGAGCGAACTGGAAGAAGGTCGCGCCGTCGGCACGCCGGCGCGCTTCCTCGTCGGTCTTCGCGCACATGAAGAACGAGACCAACGCCATGTTCGGATTGATCTCGTAGTCGGCGAGCGTCTTCAGCCGCTTGGTGATCGCGTTGTAATAGGCGTGCACCCAGGCATGCGCCGCCTCGGCGCTGACGAACTGAAAGCCGAGCGCGCCAAAGCCGTTCTGCCCGGCGCGTTCGATGGTCGGCAGTTGCGAGCATGCCATCCAGAGCGGCGGATGCGGCTTCTGCACCGGCTTCGGCACGACATTGCGCAGCGGGATATCGAAATATTGTCCGTGATGCTCGGTGCCTACCTTGCTGAACATCGGAAAGATCGCCTGCACGGCTTCCTCGAACACCTCGCGCTTGGTCTCCATGTCGCGGCCGAACGGCGTCAGCTCGGTGATCGAGGCGCTCTCGCCCATGCCGAACTCACAGCGGCCGTTGCTCAGGAGATCGAGCACCGCGACCCGCTCGGCGACGCGGGCGGGATGATTGGTGGTGAGCTGGAAGATGCCGTGGCCGAGCCGGATGTTTTTGGTGCGCTGGCTCGCGGCGGCAAGGAAGGATTCCGGCGCCGGCGAGTGCGAATATTCCTCGAGGAAGTGGTGCTCCACGACCCAGGCGTAGTCGTAAGCGAGCCGGTCGGCGGTTTCCAATTGCGTCAGCGCGTTCTGGTAGAGCCTGAGCTCGTCGCCGTCGTTCCAGGGGCGCGGCAGTTGCAGCTCGTAAAAGATGCCGAATTTCATGGAGTCACTCCCAAGGTCGCTTCTTCGACCAATTATCGTGGTCTCGACCGCTTGTTGTTTTGGGGCAGTCTAGTGGCGCTCCGGATCAAGTCTAGCCTCGGGGGCGAAACCCCAATTCCGCGCAGCGGGAGACGGCTTGATCGGAACGCATGAATGTTTAGCTTGTGCTGGCCTGAGTCGCGGCGCTATCGGTCGCGCGCTCACTCTTCCGAAAGCCCATGACCACCTTCACGCCGCATCAGGACACTGCGCTGAAAGCCGTCGCCGACTGGCTGAAGGCCAAGCCCGGCCAGAACGGCACGCCGCCGGTGTTCCGCCTGTTCGGCTATGCCGGAACCGGCAAGACCACGCTCGCCCGCCACATCGCCGAAGGCGTCGACGGCGAGGTGAAGTTCGCGGCCTTCACCGGCAAGGCGGCGCTCGTCATGCGCAACAAGGGCTGCGACAGCGCCTCGACGATCCATTCCCTGATCTACCGCGCCCGCGAGTCCGGCGTCGAGCAGCCGAGCTTCGAGCTCTGGGACGATGCGCCGGCATCGAAGGCGAAGCTGATCGTGATCGACGAGTGCTCGATGGTCGATGCCGAGCTCGGCCGCGATCTGATGTCGTTCGACTGCCCGCTGCTGGTGCTCGGCGATCCCGCGCAATTGCCGCCGATCCAGGGCGGCGGCTTCTTCACCGATGCCGAGCCCGACGCGATGCTGACCGAGGTGCACCGCCAGGCGCAGGACGATCCGATCGTGCGGATGTCGATGGATATCCGCGAGGGTCGCGAGCTCGAGATCGGCCGCCATGGCGAGAGCGAGGTGGTGTCACGCAAGGAGCTCGATCCGGACCGCGTGATGAGCGCCGACCAGGTGCTGGTCGGCCGCAACAACACCCGCCGCGCCTACAACATGCGGGTGCGGCAGCGGCAGAACATCGAGGATCCGCTGCCGGTCGCCGGCGACAAACTGGTCTGCCTGCGCAACAACCGCAAGAAGGGCCTGTTCAACGGCGGCCTGTGGCGGGTCAAGGCGCGCGCGCAGTCCAAATCCAGGATCATCACCATGCGCGTGATGCCGGACGAGGATTTCGGCTACAAGGTCACCAAGGTCTCGGTGCGCGGCGAGTGCTTCGACGGCGGCGTCGAGGGCGTGCCGTGGGAGCAGCGCAAGCCCTATGACGAGTTCGACTACGGCTATGTGCTGACCGTGCACAAGTCGCAGGGCTCGCAATGGGACGACGTCGTGCTGTTCGACGAGAGTTTTGCCTTCCAGGACTCGCGCGCGCGGTGGCTGTACACGGGGATCACGCGGGCGGCGAAGCGGCTGAGCGTGGTGGTGTGACGTGCCGCGCACTTGTAGACCCGTCATCCTGAGAGACCGTGAATGTATGACTCTCGATGACGCAACATACCCGATGTCGTCCCGGCCTAGGTGGTGTGGACTCTAAGGATTCCCTTTTAGGCGCAAATCAGATTCAAGGCTGCTTTTGGGGAGGCCGCCTTGGGTGTGATGGACCGCTTGGTATTGAGCGACGCGACATGGGAGCGGATGGCGCCGCTGATCATCGGCCGGCCTGACCAGAAGGGTTCGACCGGACGGGACAACCGGATGTTTGTGGAGGGCGTACTTTGGATCGTGCGCACTGGCTCTCCCTGGCGTGATCTTCCGGAGGTGTTTGGAGACTGGAACAGCGTGTTTCGGCGCTTCAGTCGATGGAGCATCAAGGGGGTCTGGTGGCGCATATTCGAAGCGATGTCCGGTGATCCGGACTTCGAGTATCTGATCGTCGACTCCACCATCGTCCGGGCGCACCAGCACGCCGCTGGGGCGAAAAAAGGGGGTCTGAAGATCAGGCGATCGGTCGCTCGCGCGGTGGCCTGAGCACCAAGATACATATGGCCGTTCGCGGCCTGGGATGTCCCGTACGGTTCAAGCTCACCGCAGGTCAGAAGAGCGACGTACCGCAAGCCGCCGAATTGATCGAGGGATTACCTGCCCAGGTCGTCATGGCGGATACGGCTTATGACGCCGATCACTTGCGCCAGGCGATCGCTGCCAAAGGCGCGCTCGCCGTCATCCCCAACAACCCGTCACGTGCGCTCAAATATCCGCTGGACAAGCATCTCTATGCCCAGCGTCATCTCGTCGAATGCTGCTTCTCAAAACTCAAGCAGTTCCGCCGCGTCGCAACCCGCTTCGAAAAGACCGCCCGAAATTACCTGGCCGTCGTTACTCTCGCAGCCATCGTCTTATGGATGCGATAAATGTCCACACCACCTAGTGCGCAATTGCGCACGGGAGCCGGGACCCATAACCACCGAAGGTCATTGTTGCACGACGCTGGGGCCACAGCCTTCTAACAATTCAATCCTGTGGTTATGGGTCCCGGCTTTCGCCGGGACGACGGGAGGAGAGATTGCGCTATATCCCCAGCATTTCCCTCACGAAACCGTGTGGCCGGCGCCGTAACAAAACGCCTCCTCGCCCGTATTTTGAAGCGTCGGAGCCACCCGGCCTGATTGGCCAATGCCGGCTCCCGCTCTAGACTGGCCCCAATTGCGATCCCACGAGGAACCCATGCCCAAAAGCTCCCTCAGCCGCCTCTCGCTGTGCGCCGCCGCGATCGGCGCGCTGGCCGTCACAGCTTTTGCCGTTGCGCCCTCGCTTGCCGCCGAGGACGCCGTGATCATCCCGCCGCCAGCCGCGAGCGCGCCGGAATCCGGCATCAAGACCGCAGTGCTGGCCGGCGGCTGCTTCTGGGGTGTGCAGGGCGTATTCCAGCACACCGCCGGCATCGTCAGCGCGGTGTCCGGCTACTCCGGCGGCAGCAAGGCGAACGCCGATTACGAGAAGGTCTCGACCGGCACCACCGGCCACGCCGAGTCCGTCGAAATCAAGTACGACCCGCAGAAGATCTCCTACGGCAAGATCCTGCAGATCTTCTTCTCCGTCGTGCACGACCCGACCCAGCTGAACCGGCAGGGCCCGGATTCCGGCGCGCAATATCGCTCGGCGATCTTCACCACCAGCGACGAGCAGAAGAAGGTGGCGGACGCCTATATCGCCCAGCTCAACGCCGCCAAGGTCTACAAGAAGCCGATCGTCACCAAGGTCGGCGCGCTCGAGGCTTTCTATCCGGCGGAGGGCTACCACCAGGACTATCTGACGCTGCACCCGAACCAACCCTATATTGCCTATAACGACATCCCGAAGGTCGAGAACCTGAAGAAGATCTTCGCGGAGAACTACATCGAGAAGCCGACGCTGGTGGGCAGCACCAAGGTCACCAACTGAGGCGACGCTTCCCGTCATTGCGAGCGAAGCGAAGCAATCCATGCCGCGGCAAGCGGAAAGATGGATTGCTTCGTCGCTTCCCTCCTCGCAATGACAACCAACAAGGGAGTTTCCATGTCCGATACCAAGACCGACGGCAAGGTCCGCAAGAGCGAGGCCGAGTGGCGCAAGGAATTGACGCCGATGCAGTACGCCGTGCTGCGCGAGAAAGCGACCGAGCGGCCCTTCACCGGCGAATACGAGCATGATCCCCGCAAGGGCACCTATGTCTGTGCCGGCTGCGGGCAGACGCTGTTCGAATCCGACCAGAGGTTCGATTCCGGCTGCGGCTGGCCGAGCTTCTCCAAGCCCGCGGTCGAGAGCCATGTCGACGAGGAGCGCGACATGAGCCACGGCATGATCCGCACCGAGGTGCTGTGCTCGAAATGCGACGGCCATCTCGGCCACGTCTTCAACGACGGCCCCGGCCCGACCGGCCTGCGCTACTGCATCAACTCGGCGGCGCTGAAGCTCGACGAGAAGAAGTAACGGCGCCCACCACGCCGCGCCCCACGCGACCAGCAGGCCAGTCGCGTGGGGCTTTGTTTTGGCTCCGGCGCCCGGCAACATCCTCGTGATCGGCTGACGGCCTTAACGACTCGCAGGCCGGAATGTGCTTTGCTCGGTGTTCGCGGGGCCGTAGGCGTCTCGCCGTGCGGCTGCCGCCTGTTCTGAGGAGGGCGCCATGTCGCTTGGACTGATCCTCATCATCCTTTTGCTGATTATCCTGCTGGGCGGCTATAGCGGCCGAATTCGCGGCTATGGCTATGGCCTCGGCCACTCCGGAATGGGCCTTTTCGGGGTGATTTTGATCGTGGTCGCGATCCTGGCCTGGCTCGACAAGATTTGAGAGCCATAAGTTATTGAAACAAAATGACTTATCTGGCTGGTGCCGGTGCTATGCGCGGATTCAGCATGTGCCCTGTCAGGGGCTCTTCTGGGGTCGCATTTTTGTCAAAGAGGCCTATATTAGGGGTCGAAATGACATGTACGGCGCGCCGCCGATAATAGGCCGCCGTCCCCCAAAATCCCTTTCGCAACGCCAACTGAAAAGAACACAAGAGGTCGTCGACCATGCGTCCCCTGCGTCCGTTCAACTATAACACATCCGCCGAACTGTTCCCCGCCGCGATCCGCAAGAAGAAGCGGGCGGGTTTCGCCTACCGCCGTTTCGGCACCGCTGCCGAGGCCGTGCAGTTCGCGATGGAGCAGCTGCCGGCGGACTCGCTGAACGGCGCCTATCTCCAGGTCGAGGAAGCCCGTTTCGACCAGAACGGCATCCGCTCGCTCTATGAGAGCGAGGCTTTTCCGCTGCCGCGTCGTCCGCGCCCGGCCGCCAGCCAGACCGACGCTGACGCCGCATAAGCTTTCTGCTCTTCGCTCAACGAAAAGCCCTCGGATCGTTCCGGGGGCTTTTGTTTTTGAGGGTCACAATCTCGGCTGCTTGTCGAGCCAGCGCCGCAGCATCCGCACATTGCGGATATTGGCGCGGAACATGACGTCGAAGGCATCGCCCGCCACCGGCACCATGCCGATCACGCCGTCGACGGCGACGTTGGCGAGCATCCGCGCAGTGATGTGCCAGGGCGCGCCCAGCAACCGGGCCTCGCGCACCAGCCATAGCGAGATCGCGGTGGTGATGATATCGCCGACCACCGGGATCAGGCCGATCAGCCCGTCGATGCCGTAGCGCACATTGGTGCCCGGCACGATGAAGGCGACGTCGAGCAACTTTGCGATCGTCTCCAGCCGCTGCAGCCGCTGCTCGCGAGTCAGATTGCCGAACGGGTTGGCGGTGGAGTTGCGGAAGTCGAACTGGAAGCCTTCCTGAAAGGCTCCCTGAAAACCTTGGAACTGCGGATGCAGCGGGCCATCGGCGAGTTCGCGCCCATCCTGGTCGATGACCTTGCCGCGCGCCTGCGCGCCGCCAAAGGGCGGCCGCGATCGCGCGGCGTGGGGCGTGAAGATGTCGTCTTGGGGCATGGCCATCACATGGTAACGCAGGCAGGCGGTTCAAGTTGCGTCACATTACCACTGTGTCACCTTCAAGGCCTGTTACCTCGAGGCTCTGCCGTGCTCGCTTCAGTAGACGCCCTTGTTCATCGTTCTGAGCCGCTGCGCCAGCGTCCTCATCACCTTCAGGGCAAAATGCGGCGTCTGGCTCACGAGGAAGAGAAACTGTTTTTCCGAGACCGGGACGAGCTCGACGTCCGTGAGCGCCGTGGCGGTCGCGCTCCTTGGCTCATTGTCGATCAACGCCATCTCGCCAAAGATCGTGTCGGGCGCCAGATCCGCCATCGTCTTGTTGCCGACCTGAATGCGCACGTAGCCGCTCTTGATCACGAAGAGCTCGTTGGCCTGCTCGCCCTCGCGAAAAATAATGCCGCCGGCTCGGACCAGGCGCGTTTCGATACTGTTGCCCGTCAGAAGGCTGAAGCTTGCATCTGCCACTCGAAATTCCTTTCCCCGAATCCGGACGCAGATCGGTACGTCCCGGTCGTCTGCAGCGACGGCTGAAATAAATGCGCGAACACAGAATAGAGCAGGCCCGGGATCGGCATCGCCACTGCCCCGGGCGGCCGCGGGTCGCGAGAACGAACGCGGACATGACATTGGGACTACGTTTGCATGACGATGATATGACAGTTGTGTGAAGGTAGCCGGACCTCCGGCGTCTCGCGCGCTGATACGATTGCTGCAAGGGGCGATCTATTCCGCGCCGGGCGTTGAGCGCGGCCCTTGTCCGATCGCGACGTGCTCATTTCGCGGTTGGGTCAGAAGCGCCGAACGCGACTTCTGCTTTTCCCTTGGTACTGAGCACCTGCCTTAATGCTGGGAAGCCGGCTGCGCCGGCGCGTGCAGCTCTTCGGCATATTTGTGCGCCAGCCAGGACGTGATCACGCCCGGGATGAAGCCGACCATTCCGTACAGGATGAACTGCACCGCGCCGCTTTCGGAGCCGTGCGAGGCGTAGGTCAACGCCGCGCCGACGAACGCCACCGCACCAACGAGCAGCATCCGCACCACCGGCGCGATCCGCTTCACATGCATCAGGATGTCGTCGATCGCACCGAACATCAGCGACGGCACGATACCGAACAGATAATTGTATTGCAGCGACTTCACGAACACGACGAGCAGCTTGGTCACCTCGCCGCCACTGGTCTCGGTCCAGTAGCCGGACTGATAGGTGGTCATGAGCAGCAGCAGGAAGCCGCCGATGAACGGCCCGATGGCTGCGAAGATCAGATAGCGTTTCATGGCGTGCCCTTGCCCGACGTCAACCAAGTGTAACGCGGTCGCGCGACGGTTCTAGGGAAAAATCGAAAGTCGCGGCGATGTTCCGGAGCTCTGCACGTCGATGCGCTGCAACAGCCGCTGATCTTGCTGCGATACGGAATCGCCCGGACGAAGCCGGGCGACGACATTGCTGGCGACCGGGGCGAGCTAAGGCCGCTACTCACCCCACGCCGCGAACGCCTCGTTGAAGGCTCGCTCGCCGGGGGCGCCCTTTTCGATCGCGATGATGGCGCGGCGCTGGTTGGTGTAGACCAGCGGCACGTCGAACCACGAGCGCTCCTTCAAGAGTTGCAGATTGCGCGAGCGGTCGGCGTCGACATTGGAGAGGCCGACCAGGAAGAAGCCGTCGGTGACCTTGACCGCGAGCCCGGCCAGCGGCGTGCCGCGCGCCTGCTCGTTCGACTTCATCAGGATGCCCGGCACGTTGCCGACGCCGCCATTGGCGAAGTCCTGCGGCAGGATGAAGGTCAATTCCGCGGTATGGCTCGCCGGCAGCGATGAATCGGTGTTGCGGCGGAACGACATCGTCATCTTGAACTTGCGATCGGGGATGTCGATGTCGGCGCGCACGGCGATGTCGGGCTTCTGGTTGCCCGATCCCTTGACCTGCTCGGTGCGCCAGACCACCGAACCGACATACTGCTTGCCCTTCGGATCCGACGGATCCTCGTCATACAGCACCACGCGCTGCGCCACCGGGGCGACCGTCTCGCCCGACGACGAGGGCTGGCCGACGCGGTCGGTGATCTTCTTGCTCGCAGGCGTCGACGCGGCATCCTTCGGCGCCTCGACCGGGGCCGAGGATTTGAGCAGGCTGCTGACGAGGGTCATGGCCTGCTGCCGGAACAGGATGCCGGTGCCGACCAGGATCAGCAGGATGCCGATCACGATCGCGGTCTTGAACGGGAACATCGAGCCGACGCGCGGCGGCTTCTTCGGCTCGCGCTCGCCGTTGCCGGCCCGCGACCGCTGCGGCGGCGGACCTTGCGGCGGCTGCGGGGTGTAGCGCTCGGCCTCCTCGATCGACTCGTCGTAGGAATACGGCGCCTCGGGATCGCCGCCGCGATTCTCAAGGCTCGGCTCGAGCCGATCGAATTCCGGCGAGGGCGACGGCACGTTGGCGTAGGTCTTGCGCGCGTTGCGGCTGGCTTGCGCCGCGGCACGGCCGAGATCGTCAGCATCGGCGGTGATGTCGCGGAAGCCGCGCACGCCCGGCGCGGCCGGCGGCACCGGCGGCGGCGCGCCTTCCGGACCGCGGCGGGGCGGGCCCGGCCGGACCGGCGGCGCCTGGGTCTCGGGACCGGGCGGGTTCTGCGGCCGCGGCGGGGCCGGCGGCGGCGTGTCGGGGCGCGGATTGCGCGGCGGACGGGGGTCGGCCGGGGGCCGCGGGCGTGCGGCAGTGTCGGCGGGACCGGGCTCGGGCGGCCGGGCATTGGCGCGGCTGCCGCGGACAGCGGCAGCACCGCCGGGGCGGGAGGCCTCGCGGGCGCGCTGCGCGGCCTCGGACTCGACCTTGCGAACCGCCTCTTCCAGCGACAGCCGTTCGCGGGTGATCTCGGACTCGGAGAGCGGCGGCTGCACGCCGCGGAGCTGCTGGATCAACGCCGTTCGCGCCCGCGCATACAGCGCACGGCGAGCTTCGCCGGGGGCGTTGGGGTCCAATCCGGCGATGGCGCGGGCGATCAGCGGGTAGTAGTCAGCCATTTCCACACAATTGGAGGGATATAGGTAATATCCCGTTAAGCCTCGAACGGATTCTGTACCAGAATAGTATCTTCACGTTCCGGGCTGGTGGACAGCAGGGCGATCGGACACCCCACCAGTTCCTCGACCCGGCGAACGTACTTGATGGCCTGGGCCGGCAGGTCCGCCCAGGACCGCGCATTGGCCGTCGGCTGTTTCCAGCCCTCGATGATCTCATAGATCGGCTCGACCCGGGCCTGCGCGCCCTCACCCGCCGGCAGATGGTCGATCTCCTTGCCGTCGAGCTTATAGCCGATGCAGACCTTGATGCTGTCGAACCCGTCGAGAATATCGAGCTTGGTCAGCGCCAGCCCGGCAATTCCGCAGGTGCGGACAGTCTGTCGCACCAGCATGGCATCGAACCAGCCGACCCGGCGCTTGCGCCCGGTATTGACGCCGAATTCCTTGCCGCGACGGCCGATTTCCTCGCCGATCTCGTCGTTCAGCTCGGTCGGGAACGGACCCTGGCCGACCCGGGTGGTGTAGGCCTTGCAGATGCCCAGCACATAGCCGACCGCGCCCGGGCCGAGGCCGGTGCCCGTCGCGGCCTGCGCCGCCACCGTGTTGGACGACGTCACATAGGGATAGGTGCCGTGGTCGACATCGAGCAGCGCGCCCTGGGCGCCCTCGAACAGGATGCGCTTGCCCTCGCGGCGCTTGAGGTCCAGCAGCCGCCACACCGTCTCGGCATAGGGCAGCAGCTTCGGCGCCATCGCCGACAGCTCGCTCAGGATGCTCTTGCCGTCGATCTCCGCGAGGTTGAGGCCGCGGCGCAGCGCATTGTGATGCGCCAGCAGGCGTTCGATCTTGTGCGGCAGGGTGTCGAGGTCGGCGAGGTCCATCAGACGGATGGCGCGGCGGCCGACCTTGTCCTCATAGGCCGGGCCGATGCCGCGGCGGGTGGTGCCGATCGAGGTGATGGCGTTGGACGATTCGCGCAAGGCGTCGAGCTCGCGATGCAGCGGCAGGATCAGCGTGACGTTCTCGGCGATCCGCAGATTGTCCGGTCCGACCGCCACGCCCTGCCCCTTCAGCTTGGCGACTTCGTCGAGGAAGGCCTGCGGATCGAACACCACGCCATTGCCGATCACCGCGAGCTTGTTCGCCCGCAGCACGCCGGAGGGCAGCAACGCCAGCTTGTAGGTCTCGCCATTGATCACGAGCGTATGGCCGGCATTGTGGCCGCCCTGGAAGCGCACGACGATGTCGGCCTGTTCCGACAGCCAGTCGACGATCTTGCCCTTCCCTTCGTCACCCCATTGGGCGCCGACGACGACAACATTGGCCATTGCGAAGATGTTCCCTTCAGGTGTTTCAGACCATGATCGCGGCGAAAACGCGTCCGCCCACAGCGACCTGCATTGATATGCCCAGCCTAAATCGCGGCGCACGGCCGCGCGCACGCAAGGCGCCTACCGGATAAAGGAAGCGGCTCGGCTGCGCAAGCAAGAAGGGGCTCGTTTACGCCTTTTAGACGACCTACAACCCTTTGATATCCCCATTAAATTCCATGCTGCGCCCGGCCGCGCCGGGCTGGCGGGAATTTAATGTTACGGCAACGTGACGCCGGACCTGCTGTGGATTGATCGCAGCTCCTATTACGGCGATCATTCACCTAGATTAACCGGCAGGGTCCATGCCCAATTCCACCCAAGCGACGATGGCGCTGCGCAAGCTCGGCATTGCCTTCAAGCTTCACACCTATGTCTACGATTCCAGCGCCGAGAGCATCGGGCTGCAGGCGGCCGAGGCGCTCGGCGTCGACCCGAATCGCATGCTCAAGACGCTGATGGCGGAGGTCGACGGCAAGCCGGTCTGCGCCGTGGTGCCGTCCGACTGCGAGGTCAGCATGAAGAAACTTGCCGCCGCTTTCGGCGGCAAGTCGGCCAGGATGATGCGCCCGGCCGATGCCGAGCGGCTGACCGGCTACCATGTCGGCGGCATCAGCCCGTTCGGCCAGAAGAAGAAGGTGCCGACCGCGATCGACGAGACCGCCCTCACCCACGTCACGGTCTTCGTCAATGGCGGCCAGCGCGGCCTGCAGATCGAGATCGATCCGAACGATGCCGCGCTTGCCGCCGGCGCCACGATGAAGGCGCTGGTGGCGACGCAAGACTGATCCTGCGCAAGGCTGAGCCTGCGCAAGACGGATCCTACGCAAGACCGATCCGAAGACCGGTCGCCGCGATCAATGCGAGGATTTGTCCCTCATAAACTCCGCTCCGACGAAGTCGGACAGACCGGATAATTCCTCCGCCGTAATATCGTTGACGTTGAGCCGCAGCTGCATGATCGCGAGGTCGAGCAGATGCGCGGCGAAGCTTGCGCCGGCCGCCCTCACGATGCTGCGCTGCTCGATCAAGACAGCGATGACGTCGCGCAAACTGCGCACTTGCACTTGATCCATGGCCCTTTGCCCGGCGCTGGCCGTTGTTAGCTGAGTTGTCATTGGGATACCGATTGTAGTGTGCTGATGGACGCCGCACCCACGGTTGGGATGTACGGCAGATGCTCGGCTTCGTCGCCGAGATGCGGGATGCGCGGGCGCATCTCGCGGATTTCGATGTCGATGGTCATCGGCGGGGGAATCAGCGTCACCGAGGCTTTCGGCCATGGCGCCGGATTCGGGCTGACGCCGGTGAAGCGATAGGCCGCGGCGATCTCGAGCGCGAGCAGTTGCAGCTCGAGCATCGCAACCCCCATCCCGGCGCAGGCGCGCGGGCCGGCGCCGAACGGGATGTAGGCGTCGGTGTTGTAGCGCCGCGTCAGCAGGAAGCGGTCCGGATCCTCGAAATGCCTGCCATCGCGCTGCAGCTGCCAGGGGCAGATCAACAGCGAGGTGCCGACCTTGAGATCGCGCCCGCCGATCGTCACCGGCTGCATCACCTCGCGCGAGAACCACCAGGCGCTGGGGTAGAGCCGGCAGACCTCCTTGACCAGCGTCGCGCTCAGATTGGCGCGCTTCACCGCGTCGAGCCGCAGCTCGCCGTCGTCGCCGAGGCACTCCGCCGCCTCGTCGGCAATCTCGTCCATCAGGGCGGGATCGGCGGCCATCTGGTAGAACATCCACGCCGCGGTCGAACCCGTGGTGTGATGGCCGGCCAGCAGCAATGTCAGGATCTCGTCCTCGAGATCGCGATCGGTCAGGCCGAGCGCCTCGAGATCGCGCAGCGCGCTGCTCGAGCCGGCCTTGCGGCGAAGGCGCTGCACCACTGTCGACATCGCAAGCTTGGCGCAGATCCGGTTCTTGCGCCGCCGATACCAGGCCACCGGACCGAACGGCAACGCGCGGAACATCTCTTCCGCAAGATCGTCCTCGATCGCGCCCACCGCCTGAACCAGGGCTTCCTCGTCGCCGGACGACATCACCTGGGAGCCGAAGATCGCGACGCAGATCGTCCGCAGCGCCAGCATCGCGGTGACATGGTGCGGATCGAACGATCCGAGCCGCGCCAGGCTGGCGCCGACCGCGCGGATCTCGGCGCACATATGCGGCAGGAATTTCTCGACGCTGCCCTTGGCCATGTGCTTCTGCAGCACCGCTCGCCGCCGCTTGTGCTCCTCGCCGCTCAGCATCAGCGAGCTGCGGCCGAGCACCGGCGTCAGCTTCTTGATCAGCTTGCCCTTTCCGATGTCGGTCTCCGGCGCCTTGAGGATCGGGCGCAGCAGATCGGGATCGTTCACCAGGAACACCGGCGCAGGACCGAGCTGCAACGGCACCAGCCCCAGCGCGGACTCGTTGCCGCGCGTCAGCAGCAGACGCAGCGGATCACGCTGGAATGCTCGAACGTCCGAGAACATGTGAAGCATCGTGGATCTCCAATTGCCGTCCAAGGTCGAGGAATTTGGTCAGGCCGGGATTGGCGGCGAGACCGAGCGGGATTTCTCCGGCGAGCGCCGTCAGCGGGCGCCCCATGCGATCATTGCCGATCACCTGCGGCGGGCCGTAGCGGCGGGTGCGGATGTCCATACGGGTGAGAAAACGCTCATAGGAGAGGTCGGCCAACGCGACGAGCGCCTTCGCTCCGCGCAGCTCGGCGAAGCGGAACATCAGCGCGTAGTTCACGCGTGCGGCCTGCGACCTCGCAACGTTCGGCAGCACGCCGAAACGGCTGATCTCCCAGGCGTCGCGGCTGGTCGGAAAGCGACGCAGCGCAAGCTGCGGGAAGACCGACTTGGTGAGATAGGGATAATCGGTGCGGATAGCCCGGAAACCGCCGACGAGCTCGACGCCGGAGAACAACAGGCAGTGCTCGGTATACCAGCAGTCGAACTGATCGCGTTCGACATCCCCGACCGTGGTCAGAAGCCAGCCGCAATGGTCGACGAACAGGCGCTTGCGCAGCCGCAACATCGCCCCGACATGCGCCGGATCAAGCTCTTCCCTGGTAATGAGGGCGTGGTAGCCGTCCAATGAATGAAGCATTTGTCCCTTCCTCCAAATGCGGGAACATCTGGAACAAAAGGGGTTAACTGTGGTACCCCCTAAAACCGGGGGTTTTCGTCAATGGGCCTGGTAGACGCGATTTCGACCATCGAGGCGTCGGATACCATCGACGAGCTCAGCTCGTCATTGCATCGCGTTGTCCAGAATTACGGCTTCTCGGGCTTTGCCTTTGTCGATGCCGGCCGGCCCGACCTTGATCTGCCCTATCATATCGGCACATTTCCCGATGCCTGGAAGCGGGCGTATGTGCAGAACGAGTTCGTTCATGCCGATCCGGCGCTGGCGCGGTCACGACGCACCAACACGCCGTTCAGCTGGAGCAGCCTGAAGCTGCCGGAGCGCAGCGGACGCAAGCGACCGCCCGAGGTCAAGACGATGGATGCCGCCCGGGAGTTCGGATTCAAGGACGGCTTCGTCGTTCCCTTCCACTATCGCGACCGGCTCGGCGCGGTGCATTCGAGCTCGACGGTGTTCTTCTGGGAAGACGAGCCGCGCGACTTCGACAAGCTGTTCGTCTGCCATCGCCATGAACTGCATCTGTTGATGATCTATTGGGTGCAGCGGGCGATGGACATCGTCAACCGCGACCAGCGCAACGCGCCGACCATCCTCAAGCCCGCGGACGCCGCCGAAACCATCAAGCTCACCGGGCGGGAGAAGGAAGTGATCGCCTGGGCGGCGCGCGGCAAGACCGTGGCCGACACCGCGCAGATCCTCGGCATTTCGCCGGAGACGGTGGAAGGCTTCATCAAGCAGGCGCTGCGCAAGCTCGAGGCATCCAACAAGACCCATGGGGTGGCCAAGAGCATCGCGCTCGGAATCATCGATTTGTGAGCGGCGCCGCGCAGCCATGGCGGGGCTGCCGCCATGCCGACCGCATCGCCCTGCCAGGACCAGACACCGCGATATGTGGCGCGGTCACACATCCGGTTGGGTTCATCTTCCCGATCGCCCCCTGATTGCATTCGCGCACGGTCTTGATAATAAGGGCCGTGGCCGGATGACGCTGATGCGAGCATCCCAGACCAGGGTGCGCACTCCGGTGCCCGTCCGGCGCGACTGCCCGGCCGGCGTCGAGGCGCCGATCATCCTGCACGTTGCCCGGTACGGCAGGACCCGTTGTCCAGCCGATGATCCGTAGAAGTCCCATCGCGACGAACCGCCGGTTCATTTGCTACCAACTTTTGTAGCGGAAATGCTGTCCACGGACCTAGCTGGAGATGGTCTGAACGCATCATGAGCACATCACAGGACGACCAGATCGACCAATTGGTGCAGGCGCGCTGGCGCGCAATCGGGCTGTCACAGGCGGATCTCGCCGAGATCCTGTGCGCAGGGGCCTCTCTGCAAAAGAACGGCGTCGACGGCACGGTGAAGATCGATACCGGTCGCCTGGCGACGGTCGCCGAGATGCTCGGAATCGCCGCCGACATCCTCAATCGCCGGCCGGTCACGGCAGCGCCGGCGCAGGCCGGCCAGACAGCGGAATCGCTGCAGTCCCTGCTCGAACTGCGCATGCTGCGGGTGTTTCGCGACGTGCAGGACCCCGACACCAAGCGGATCCTGATCGAGCTCGCCGAGCAGATCGTCAAGCGCCAGACCACGCCGCCGGAGACCGGCTAGGACCAAATGTTCGATCCCCTGCGCGACCGGCGCGGGGCTGGCCCGGCCAGGCGCCGTCAGCCTTGGTGAAGGGGTCTTCGCGCATGGTCGCGATGCGTCTATCCCCATTGATGGAATGACGAAATCCGTGTCTGTGATCCGAGCCGGGGAGATCCATACCGGCCCGGCGGTGCCAGCCGGGCAGGCCGCGGCGTCGTGAACCCGGGCCCTCTTCATGTCTGCCTCCGATTCCACCACATCAACGCCTGCGGCCGGCTCCTGGATCGCCAACCAGCCCCATCTGCTGCTCTGCATCACCGCGACGTGCTGGGCCGGCAATGCGATCGTCGGCCGCCTCGCCGCCGGCCACATTCCGCCGGTGACGCTGTCGTTCCTGCGCTGGTCGGCGGCATTCCTGATCATCCTGCCGTTTGCCTGGAAGCACCTCGTCCGCGACTGGCCGGTGATCCGCAACAATCTCGGCATCATGGTGCTGATGTCGATCACCGGCATCAGCGCCTTCAACACGCTGCAATACTGGGCGCTCGAGCACACCCAGGCGCTCAACACGCTGCTGCTGCAATCCGCGGCACCGCTGGTGGTCGCGCTGTGGTCGCTGATCCTGCTCGGCGCACGGCTGACGCTGGCGCAATTGTTCGGCGTGCTGCTGTCGCTCGCCGGCGTGCTGGTGATCCTGCTGCACGGTGATCTCACGACGCTGTCGAAGATCGAGTTCAACAAGGGCGATCTGATCTTCATCGTCGCATTGGTGATCTTCGCGCTGTATTCGGTGCTGACCCTGAAGCGGCCCAAGATCCACGGCCTGTCGGTCGCCGCCTTCACCTTCGGCTGCGGCGCGCTGGTCCTGATCCCGCTCTACATCTGGGAACTCGGCGCGCGCCCGGTGATGCAGCTCACGATCAACAATCTGCTGTCGCTGTTCTATGTCGCGGTGTTCCCCTCGACACTGGCCTATCTGTGCTTCAACCGCGGTGTGCAGCTGATCGGCGCCAACCGGGCCGCACCGTTCTTCCACATGGTTCCGGTGTTCGGCACCATCATGTCGATCGTGTTCATCGGCGAGCATCCGCAGGCCTTCCACTTCATCGGCTTCGCGCTGGTGCTGGCCGGCGTGTTCGCGGCATCGCGGAAGCAGAGCGCGTAATTCTCCTCTCCCTCTCCCCGTTCTTACGGGGAGAGGGTTGGGGTGAGGGGCTCGCTCCGCGAGGACGGCGAGAGACGAATGCGCGGAGACTCCCCTCACCCGGACCGCATTCCGCTGCGCTGCATGCGATCCGACCTCTAAGAGCGAGCTTCGCTCGTCTCGACCCCGCAAGCGGGGCGAGGTAAGGAAAGCCCGCGGTGACTATCGGCGGCAAATCCGCTATCTCTTGAGGTCTGCTTCGCAGACGGGTTTTACGCATGGCGCGCGCCAGCAATCTCTTGATCGGCACCCTGACGCTGGCCCTGGTCGCCGGCTCGCTCGGCGGCTGGCTCGGCTATCAGCGCTATGCCGGCATCAAGCGGATGGTGCCGTTCCGCGTCATCTTCGAGGGCTCGGCCTCCGGCCTGCGCCGCGGCGGCAGCGTCAACTTCGCCGGCGTGCGGATCGGCGAGGTGGTCTCGATCAGGCTCGACCGGCACCGCGTGGTGGCGATGACGCGGATCGAAGGCAACGCCCCGATCAAGAAGGATACCCAGGCCGGCCTCGAATTCCAGGGCCTGACCGGGATCGCCTCGATCTCCTTCACCGGCGGCACCGACGATGCGCCGCCGCCGACGCTCGGCGCCGACGGCATTCCCGAACTGACGGCCGACGCCGAAGGCACGATGGGGATCCAGGAGAAGCTGCGGGTCGCGCTGCGCAATGTCGACCGCGTCATCAGCGAGAACGAGGCCGACATCAAGGACTCGCTGCTCGGGCTCGAGAACTTCACCAACTCGCTGTCCGGCAATGGCGAGCTGATCGCCGGCTTCATCGACGCCGCCGACGACGGCATCAGCGCGGTCGACGCCAAGATGAACTCGGCCGACAAGTTCCTGAAAAGCTTCGGCAGCGACAAATATGGCGGCGAGCTGCTGCCGACCGTGATCTCGCTGCGCGAGTTGATCCAGAGCTTCGACAAGAAATCCGGCGCCATGATCGCCGAGACCCGCAAGACGCTCAGCGACGTCAGCCAGTCCGTCAACAAGTTCAACGAGAAATTTGTCGGGCCCGCCGGCAGGCGCTAGATCATGATGCGTTTCCATGGAATCGCATCATGATCTCATCTCTTTGTTTGAGCATGATCTTTTCGGAAAACCGGTATCCACTTTTCCGGATCATGCTCTAGTCTGGCCTTCCGACCAAGAACCAAGAACAACGGAAACGCTCAACGTGCACGACCGGACCGCAGCCCCCTCTCCGCCTGCCGTAACCGTCAACCGCGCTGCACCCGCCGTACCCCGGCATCTGCGGCGCTATCTCACGCTCGACGATTTCGAGCCGCAGGCGCGCCGGCTGCTGCCGAAATTCCTCTACGGCTACATCTCGGGCGGCGCCGAGACCGATATGGCCCGCACCGACAATCGCCGGGCGTTCGAGGAATACGGCTTCGTGCCGCGGGTGCTGCAGGACGTCTCCGGCCGCGACCAGACCACGACGCTGTTCGGCAAGAGCTACGCCTCGCCGTTCGGCATTCCGCCGATGGGCTCGTCCGCGCTTTGCGCCTATCGCGGCGACATCGTGCTGACGCGCGCCGCTTCTGCCGCCAACATCCCGATGATCCTGTCGGCCTCCTCGCTGATCACGCTGGAGGACGTTCGCGCCGCCAATCCTTCGGCCTGGTACCAGGCCTATCTCGCCGGCCTTCCCGAGCGGATCGAGCCGCTGGTCGACCGTGTCGCCGCCGCCGGCTACGACACCTTCGTCGTCACCGCCGACGTGCCGGTGCCGCCCAACCGCGAGAACAATATCCGCAACGGCTTCCAGGTGCCGCTCGAGATCACGCCGCGGGTGTTCTGGGACACCATCACCCATCCCGACTGGCTGCTCAACACCTGGGCGCGCACCGTGTTCAACCACGGCATGCCGCATTTCGAGAACATGGACGCCAAGCAGGGCCCGCCGGTGCTGTCCAAGAATTTGATGCGCAACATCGGCAGCCGCGACCAGCTGGCCTGGAAGCATGTCGAGCTGATCCGCAAGCGCTGGCGCGGCAAGCTCGTGGTCAAAGGACTGATCTCGCCGGAAGACGCCCGGCTGGCGCGCGAGCATGGCTGCGACGGCGTCATGGTCTCCAACCATGGCGGCCGCCAGCTCGACTACACCGTCTCCGGCTTGCGCACGCTGCCGGAGATCGCGGCGCAGAAGGGCAACATGACCGTGATGGTCGACGGCGGCATCCGCCGCGGCACCGACGTGATCAAGGCGCTGGCGCTCGGTGCGGATTTCGTCTGGGTCGGGCGGCCGTTCCTCTATGCCGCCGTGGTCGCCGGCGAGGCCGGCGTGGCGCGCGCGATCTCGCTGCTGCATGCCGAGATCGACCGCGATCTCGCGCTGCTCGGCATCCGCAGCCTGAAGGAGATCACCCCGGACCTGGTGCGGAAGTTCTAGAGCGTTTTCGAGCGAAGTGGATACCGGTTCGCGTGAAGAAAACGCGTCACAACAAGAGTCCAAAGCATGATCCGGAAAAGTGCGAAGCGGTTTTCCGAAAAGATCATGCTCATACAAGGAGCTAAAGCGCGATGATGATTCAACCCAATCTCATCGCGCTTTAGAGCCCCGTTGCGATTCTACCGGAACGGGAAAGGCTCCAGGCTCACGCATAGCGCGCCGCGCCCATGCACAGCGCGGTGATCGCGAGCAGGGCGGCGGCGATGCGCTGGGCGACCGCCAGGCGCGAGCGCGCGGCTGAGGTATCGCCCGCGCTGCTGCGCAGCTGCCGGACCGCGCCGCCGCCGACGATGACCTGCACGGCGATCGCGGCCAGCGCCGCGATCGCGCCGCCCGCCAGAATCTGCTCCGACAGCCCGAACGAGCCTTCGTGGACCAGGCGCCAGAGCGTGCCGCCGGTCACGATCGCGACCGTCGCGGCGCCGATTTGCGGAAACAGCAGCTTTTCGCCGCCGAGGCCGCCGGTGCGCGCCAGGGTGAAGCTCGAGCCGGCCCAAAACACCGATGACAGGACGTGAAGGGACAGCGCTATGATCAGGGCGGTCTGCATGATGTCGCTCCGGATGGGCATTGGAAATTAGATATACATAATGTATAGTCAATCTGACGAAAGCAAGGCAAACCGATGCCGCCGCGCAGCTATGTGAGCCCGGCGCGCAGCGCTGCCGCCGCCGAGACCCGCGAGCGCGTGATCGAGGCCGCCTCGCGCACATTGCGCGACGAGAGCATCGCGCGCTTCTCGCTCGATACGGTGGCCAAGGCGGCCGGCGTGACCCGGCTGACGGTCTACAACCAGTTCGGCTCGCGGCGCGGGCTGCTCGAGGCGGTGTTCGACGAGATCGCGCGCCATGGCGGGCTGCACCAGCTCGCCGACGCCATGACGATGGCCGATCCGCGCGCCGCGCTCGACCGGATGGTCGAGATCTTCTGCGGATTCTGGAGCCGGGATTCCGCGGTCGGCCGGCTGCACGACGCGATGGCGACCGATCCCGAATTCGCCGAAGCCGTGCGCGAGCGCAACGAGCGCCGCCGCCGCGGCGTCACCGGATTGATCGACCGCATCGCGGGCAAGGGCGCGTCACAGCAAGCCCGCAGCGACGCCGTCGACCTGATCTTCGCGCTGACGAGCTATCCGACCTTCGCATCGCTGAGCGCGGGGCGGTCGAGCGATGATGTCTGCCGTGTCGTGCAGAGCGCCTGCCACGCGGCGCTGCAGCCGCTCGCAAACCCATCATCCTGAGGGTCACTGTCAACCGTCATTGCGAGGAGCGTTAGCGACGAAGCAATCCATCGCTCCACTACGCGGTGAAATGGATTGCTTCGCTACGCTCGCAATGACGGGATGGGAGCCGGCTCGTCGGCTACCCCATCTTGAACTTGCTGTAGGCCTCGCGCGTCGCGATGATGACGTGCTCCTCGCAGCCGTTGCGGCGATGCGGGTCGCAGCGGTCTTCGTAGTCGGCCGAGGTCATCATGTCGATGAAGGCGGCGACGCTCGGGTAGTAGACCAGCGCGAGATAATCCCAGCGCTGGCCGGCCGGCTCGCCGAGGGCGACAGTCTCGGCGCTGCCGGTCCACAACAGCGTGCCGCCGCGCGCCTTGATCATCGGGACGGTGAGCGCGCTGTAGCGCAAATAGGCATCCCAGCCCGAGCCGTCGCCGTCGAGCGACCGCGCGCGAAACCGCATCAGATTGACCATCACGACCGGCGCCTCGCGGTCCAGCTCGTTCAGGCCTTTGACGTTCAAGAGATCGACACCCATCACCCGCTCCCGCCCAAAGCCCGTCACTCCCGCCACATCGGTCCGGCCGCAACGATTATGTCACATCGCGGGACTAGCCTGAAATACCGCCGAGCCGTAAGCTCAGGTCAGCTCTCGGAGGTCAAGGCCGTGATGACCCTTCCAGAACTAGCGGCCGACGCGCTCGGCAAGTTCCTCGGCGAGTACATGCAGCGCCGGTTCGGCTCTTCGCAGACCCAGCTGGTGGAAATGGTGCCCTCGATCGCCCGGATCGCGCTCGAATGCATCGGCAACAGCGACGCGCTCTATCACAATGTCGAGCACACCATGCTGGTGACGCTGGCCGGCCACGACATCCTGCGCGGCCGCGCGCTGCACTCGCATATGAGCGCCGAAGACTATGCCCATGTCATCATCGCCTGCCTCACCCATGACATCGGCTATGTGCGCGGGCTGTTCGAGGCCGACGGCCAGGACGGCTATCTGGTCGAGGCCGACGGCCGCAAGATCATCCTGCCGCGCGGCTCGTCGGATGCGGCGCTGATGTCCTACCACGTCGACCGCTCCAAGATCTTCGTGATGGAGCGGCTCAAGGGCGTCACCCTGCTCGACAAGGAGCGCATCGTGCGTGCCATCGAAGGCACCCGCTTTCCGCTGAGCGCGCCTGATGACGATGAGGATTTCGGCGAAGAGGCCACCCTGCTGCGCGCGGCCGACCTGATCGGCCAGCTCGGCGATCCCCACTACATCCGCAAGGCCAACGCGCTGTACATCGAATTCGAGGAGGCCGGACTGAACCGCCAGCTCGGCTACGATTCGCCGGCCGATCTCGTCGACCGCTATCCGCGGTTCTACTGGGACAGCGTCGCACCGCATGTGCAGAAGGCGATCCGCTACCTCAACATCACCTCGAGCGGACGGCAATGGATCGCCAATCTCTACAGCAACGTGTTTCGCGCCGAGCGCGACATCTCGCTGTCGGGGCCGCAGAAATAGGCAGGGATGCAGCGCAATCTCTCCGCTCGTCGTCCCGGCTTTCGCCGGGACGACATCGAGTATGTTGCGGCATCGAGAGGCATTCATTCACGGTCTCTCAGGATGACGGGTTCTGTTATTCCGCGGCAGTGTGGCTTCCGCGTCAGATTGAGCGCCCGCGCATGGCTCCAATCCGCTCTTTCGTCTTGTCGCGGCGCCGGATTCGGGCACAACATCCGCCCGATAATGACCGCCTTGCCCGCACCTGCCACAACCCCACGCCGCTCGCCGCTCAGCTGGCTCAATAACCAGCCCTATCTGCTGCTCAGCCTGACATCGCTGTTCTGGGCCGCCAACATCGTGCTGGCGCGGCATGTCGGCAGCCATGTGCCGCCGGTCACGCTGACCACGATCCGCTGGTTCGGCGTCTTCCTGATCCTGTTGCCGTTCGCCTGGCCGCATCTGAAGCTGGACTGGCCGAAGCTGCGCGGCGCCCTGCCGCTGATGCTGCTGCTGTCCGCGGTCGGCTTCGCCTTCAACAACGCGATCTCCTACTGGGCGATGCAGTATACCGAGGCGCTCAACGCGCTCTTGATCCAGTCGGCGGGGCCGCTGTTCGTGGCGCTGTGGTCACTGATCCTGTTCGGCGTGCGGCTGACGCCGGCGCAGCTGGCCGGCATCGCGATCTCGCTGGCCGGCGTGCTGACCATCATCCTGCGCGGCGACTTCTCCGCGCTCGCCGGCATCAGCTTCAACCGTGGCGACATCATGTTCGGCGCCTCGCTGGTGTCGTTCGGACTCTATTCGGCGCTGATCCCGCGGCGGCCGAAAATCCACCAGCTCTCGCTGATCTCGTTCACCACCTGCTGCGGTGCGCTGATGCTGCTGCCGGTGGCGGCCTGGGAGTTCGCCAACGGCGTGACGCTGAAGTTCGACTTGCTGACCGGCGCAACGCTCGCCTATGTGCTGATCTTCCCGTCCACGCTCGCCTATCTGTTCTTCAACCGCGGCGTCGCGCTGATCGGTCCGAACCGCGCCGCGCCGTTCTTCCATCTGGTGCCGGTGTTCGGCTCGGCGATGGCGATCCTGCTGCTCGGCGAGACGCTCGCGCCGTTCCATCTGATCGGCTACGCGCTGGTGCTCGCCGGCGTCATCATCGCCTCGCGGCAAGGATCGGCCAAGACGTCGGCGAAGCGCGAGGCCGTGAACCCATAAATCTGCCGGGCGGACAGCTTGCCAAAGTCTGCTATAGCACCGATAGCGACCAAATTCTGCAGCGCAGCTAAATGACGCGATGGGCCAATAGGCAACTTCGGTACATTTTGACGTACCGCCCAAAGGAACGACATCTCCGTGGACGCGTTTGAAGATGGGCGTCGTGGAGCTAAAACATGGATCGACAAGCCGAAGTCGAACACCTTGCGCAGTCCGACAGGCATATCGCGACCGCCGAGCAACACATCACGAAGCAACGACTTTTACTTGATAATTTGCGGGCGGAAGGTCACGACACCAAAGTTGCGGAGGAGATGCTCACGGGCTTTGAGCACAATCTAAAGACGCTGCGTGAGCATCGAGCGATAATTGTCAAAACGATTGAGCAGATCGACGAGGGGCTGGCTTGATCACCGGACGTTACGGTTCGGCCGAATCGGCTCCCTGTTTTCCCCATGCGGGAGCTGGCCAACTAACAAGGTTGCCTTGAAGCCCTTCCTCGGTCTCCTCGATGGCCCTAACGATAAGCTCGCGGTGTTCTTGCATTACCTGTAGATTGGCCTCGAATACCCGCAACGTTTCCTCCGCGAGCTTCGTGTCTTGGCCGCTGCATCGTAGGTTCTCGATCAAGGCCACTTGCTCCCTGATCACGCATTCAGCCTTCGCTACGTGTTTATTGGCAATAGATAGCTGTTGCCGCTCAAAAGAGCGCCGCTCCTGCGCCTTCCTTTTTCTATCGATAGCTGCTTGCATCCGAAAGCCGTGAGGCTGCTGAGGTAATGGTTTTTTGATCTCGCGCTGCTTGGTTTTTGGAATGTTTGGTCGAGGATTTTCCGAAAGCACTTTGCGGCCCAGCGCAATGGCTGCGCGTCCCGACGCCAGGTGACGAGCGTCGTGCTCTCTGTCGAGCGACGAGAGACGGAAAAAGCGGAAACCTGGCAACACCATCCCGGCGCTCCCTGTCGTAGGCGGAAGCGCGACCGGCCCCAGTCGGGGGGACGCGGAACCGCCGCCGACGACAAGGGCACTTTACTGGAATTAGGGCACTGAATACAGCGAAGCGGGCGGCAGTTCACTTGAGGCGCCTTCGCCGGAACGGCGCCCCCCCCCCCCCGCGTTATCTGGCATGGCACAGGACCTTGAGACACTGTTCGCGCGTGCCGACGCCGCTATACAGCGTTCCAGACAGCTGGCGGAGGCTGTTTCTGCAGCGCATAAACGCCTGCTGGACCAAATATCCGCGCGACGACTATTGGGCTTCAGTCCCGCTGATCGGAAGGTGAGGTACCCGCAGGATTTTCCTGAAACGCGCCCTGCCTCTCAGCCGTTTCCAGCCCAAGCTGACGATAGCGGGACCTAGCGCTTTCGGCACGAACGATAGTAGCTCTCACCTCCCGGGCTACCCTTTGGGCCCGTATAAGGTGCTCTATCGCTTCTTCCTTGACGCGATAGCTATCCTCAATAGCGCGGTCGGCGCGCTTGAGCAGATCGTCCATCGCACGTAAAAGCCATGCGGAATGGATTGTTCCTATCGGCCCGGGGCGTTCCTAAAGTCCGTTGCGGGTCATCCGCGACCGGGTCGAGCCAGTAGCAAGTCCGGCCCAGTCCGCTGTGCCGCCGAAAGCGGAAGTCAATTCAGAGCATTAGCGACACGGCACGGGGCGTTGCCAGTTGATGGCGCTGCCCGAGACGTGATTCAAGCTCCGAAAACCGGAGCCTCGGAGCATGCGCGGCGAACTCAGCGACTACGAGTGGACCGCCATCAAACCGATGCCGAACAAGCCGCGCGGTGTTCGGCGTGCAAATGACCGTCGCGGGCATACGGCAAGTAAGACCGCCTCAGCTGGCGGCCTATTCTCATCCAGCGCACGATTAATTTCCTAGCAGTGGCACAAACTGCACTTCGGTCGCCAGTCATCCCGAGCTAGATTTCAACCCCACGCAGGGGTTGTATCATGACTAGTGAGCTACTTTATAGGGCGAGCATTGTAGCGTTGGGGCTGAGCCCCATCGCTCTGGTTGCCATCGTTCTATTTGTTTGAGATCGAGACCGCCCCAGTTTGATGGCCTCTTTCACTTTGCGCGTAACGCGCAACTTCACCGTAATCGACGGTGGGCGCTCTTGGGAGCGCTCCAAAGAAGCAGCCCCAGCGAGGCGACTGGCTGGGGCCGATTTCCCGTGGATTCGTCCATGCGCTGTGGGCAGGTAGTCAGCAATGGACGTTGCGGTAACCGGGATCCACGTCGGCCGTTCCTATCCAAAGAAATGGCCCCGGCGAGGGGGTACACGCTGAGGCCAAGGCGGTTGGATCAATCCATGAGATGACAGGTTCATCACATAAACAGGACGCCGACAACAGGACGCCGACGCCTACGATGAGCGCTACGAACGATATCGCCGCCAACGCCATAAAGGTGTACTCGACGCCATCGTAGTGACTGAGCCTGAACATGGCGCCCAGTCTGCGCCCGGTTCCGAGCCACCGCATTCGCATAGGCAAGTCAGCGAACTGCCTAACGGCAAAAGAAACGGCCCCAGCACCCTTGGAGGTGATGCTGAGGCCGCTCCTCATTCCATTGCTTGCCGAGCCGCCGCGTCGGTAATCGGGCTAGCCCCTCTGGGCCTGAAAAAATTGTCCTTAATGAAACCGCCTTGCCCAGTGCGGGAATGATCGAATCAAAGCGTGTGCCAGTCAATTAACTTGAGTGAATCAAAGGTAAACAAATCGTCCGGATGCTTAACGGTCGGGGTGTCCTGGTCCGCGCTGCGTGCTAGGACAGCACCATCTATCGAGAGAGCAAGAGCCCTCACCCGGATTGCACTGGACGATGCTTCGCATCGCCAGGCGCAATCCGACCTCTCCCCAACGGGATAGGTGAACCGAGAGCGCGCCAAGCCAATCCAACCAAACCCATCCCGCTCTAGCAGACGCCGAGGAGATGGCTAGCTGACCTTGCGCAAGCCGGCGGATTTGCGTGGCGAATATGGCTTTGCCGCCAGCGTGTCCGTGATGAAGTCGATAAACCGCCTCACCTTCGCCGGCACGTGGTTACGCGAGGCGTAATAGACGTAGAGCGGAAAACACTCGTCGGGCCAGTCCGGAAACAGCTCGATCAGCGCGCCGCTCCTCAGGTGATCGTCGAGGCCGAGATCGATCACCTGCGCGATGCCGAAGCCGGCCAGGCAAGCGCCGAGCTTGGTTCCTGAATCGGTTACGGTGAGCCGCCCGTTGACCGCGACCGGCACGACCTCGTTGCCGCGCCGAAACTCCCAATCGAAGGGACGCCCGGTCGCCGCATCGATTGCATGGATGCACTGATGGTCGCGGCTTGCCAGCTCGCGCGGATCAAGCGGCCGGCCGTGTCGTTCGAGATAGATCGGCGAGGCCACGGTGAGCACGCGCGCATCGAGCACGCGGCGCGCAATCAGCGCCGACGGCACCGGCTCGCCGAAACGCACCGCCAGATCAAAACCGTCGCTGACCAGATCCGCGATCCGGTCGCGGGTCTCGATACGCAGCTCCATGCCTGGATTCTGCAGCAGGAACTCGCTCAGCTTCGGCGACAGCACCATGCGGGAGAACAGCGGGTCGACATTGACCCGCAACCTGCCGCGGACCGCATCGCGCGATTTCGAGGTCTCCGCCGCCGCTTCGCCGATCCCGGCCAGATGCGCAGCAACCCGCTCGCACAGCGCGCGTCCTTCCTCGGTGAGCTCGACGGCGCGGCTCGTGCGGTGAACCAACCTGGCATCGAGGCGCGCCTCGAGCTTGGCGATCGCCTTGCTGACCCCGGATTGCGTCATGCCGAGCCGTTCGGCGGCCCGGCCAAAACTGCGCGCATCCGCCAGCGCCGCGAGGACCACCAGGCCGCCAACCAGCCGACCGTCAACTTCGTCCATGCCGATGCCCTTCAGTCATCCAAGAGATGACCGCCCAGTCGTAGCACTCCGCCGCCATATCGGCCACTGTCGGCGCAGATCACCGGTTCGATCCGGTGCGGTCACCGCCACATCAACCGCCAAGGAGATTTTGCAATGAGCGACATCCAGGCCATCGCATCCGCGATCGATGGATATTTCAACCTGATGTACGACGTCGACGATAGCCGGTTCCGCGACGTCTTCTCCGATGCCTGCATCGTGCACGGCATCCGGGACGGCAGGCACACGGTGCGGTCGGCCGCCGAATTCCGCGACTTCATCCGCAGCCGTCCCTCGCCGGCGTCGATGAAATCGCCGCGCGAGGAGGCCATCATCAGCATCGACCAGACCGCGTCCGACCTGGCCATCGCCAAGGTGCGCGTCAGGGCCGGCCAAACCGGCTTCATCGATCATCTGGTGTTTCATCGGATCGACGGCCGGTGGCTCATCACCACCAAGGCGTTTCACGTCGCGCAGGTCTTTCCGGCGGGATCGTAACGCACTCACGGCCGACTTTCGGAATATTAGAAATATGACACTGATTTGCCCGACGTGTCAAGCTGCCTGGTCGAGCGCCGGCCGCCACCGGCTCCTTTGCATGGGGTTGTTTTCGATATTTTTGGCAGCGCGCCCCTGCGAGGCCCGGGAGTAGCCATGCGGCGAAAGGCTGCTCCCGGCACGGCTTCCGCGGCCATGGCGGCCGGGTTAGCTTCGGCCGCAATGGGCCTGTTCAGGGCCTGCGCGGGGGGACGACGACATGATCATGGGATTGAGACGATACTGCTGCCTGGCGGCCGCAGCCACCGCCGCGCTTGCGGCGATATCCGGGGCGGCACTTGCCCAGACCTATCCCACCCGCAACATCACGCTGGTGCTGCCGTTTGCCGCCGGCAGCGGCACCGACACCACGACGCGGCTGATCTCCAAGGAGCTCGGCGTTGCGCTCGGCGTCGGCATGGTGATCGACAACCGGGCCGGCGCCAACGGCTCGATCGCGGCGAACTATGTCGCCCGCTCCGCCCCCGACGGCTACACGCTGTTCGTCACCACGAACACGACGCACTCGGCCAATCCGTATCTGCTCAAGACCATGAACTACGATCCGATCAAGGATTTCACGCCGATCGCGCGCACCGGCGACCTGCCCTTCATGCTGGTGATCCATCCGGACATCCCGGCGAACTCGGTCGCCGAGCTGATCGCGCTCGCCAAGAAGGAGCCGGGCAAGTACAGCTACGCCAGTGGCTCGTCATCGGCGAGCGTCTCCGGCGCGACCTTCGCGCGCCTCGCCGGCATCGACCTGCTGCATGTGCCCTACAAGAGCTCACCGCCGGCACTGACCGACGTCATCGCCGGCCGCATCTCGATGATGTTCATCGACGTGCCGACCGGGCTGCCGCACGTCAACGCCAAGGTGCTGAAGCCGCTCGCCGTCACCACCAAACGGAAGTCGGCACTGCTGCCGGACCTGCCGACGATGGACGACACCGTGAAGGGCTTCGATATCACCTCCTGGCAGGGCTATCTCGGCCCCGCCAACATGCCGAAGGACGTCGTGGTCAGGCTGAATGCGGAGATCCGCAAGATCGTCGAGCGGCCGGACATCAAGAGCCAGCTCGCCGAGCGCGGCATGGAGGCATTCTCCGGCACGCCCGAGGAGTTTGAGGCATTCCTCAAGGAGCAGCTCGTGCTGTGGGAGAAGCTGATCGCCGACGCCGGAATCGAGAAGCAGTAGGCCCCGGTCGTTGCGAGCGAAGCGACGCGACGAAGTCTGCCAACTCCGTCATCCTGAGGAGGCCGCAACGCGGCCGTCTCGAAGGATCGACGGCCCCACTGGTGGCCGTGCATCCTTCGAGACGCGCGCAAGAGCGCGCTCCTCAGGATGACGGGGGATGCGGAATCGTAGGGTGGCGTAGCGTCGCTACCCCACCCTACGCGGCTCGCTTACGCCGCGCGCACCTTTTGCAGGAACTCGTCGACCGCGTTGCGCAGCATGCCCGATTGCGTGTCGAGCTCGCGGGCATTCGACAGCACGTCGCCGGCCGCGGTGCCGGTGGCGGCGGCCGCTGACGTGACGCCGCCGATATGGGCGGAGATCTCGCTCGAGCCGGCCGCGACCTGCTGGATGTTGCGCGCGATCTCGCGCGTCGCATCGCCCTGCTGGTCGATCGCGGTCGAGATCGAGGCGGTGATCTCGCTCATCTGCGCGATCGTCGCTGTGATGCCGCCGATCGAGGTCACCGCCTCGCCGGTGGACGCCTGCATCGCGGCGACCTGCGCCGAGATCTCCTCGGTCGCCTTCGCGGTCTGGTTGGCCAGCGCCTTCACTTCGGAGGCGACCACCGCGAAACCGCGGCCGGATTCGCCGGCGCGTGCCGCCTCGATGGTGGCGTTGAGCGCGAGCAGGTTGGTTTGGGCTGCGATCGAGTGAATCAGCTTGACCACCTCGCCGATCTTCTCGGCGCCGGTGGAGAGCGCCTGCACGGTCGCGTTGGTGCGCTCGGCATCGGCCACCGCCTGGCTCGCGACCTCGCTGGAGCGCGCCACCTGGCGGGAGATCTCCGCAACCGAGCTGGAGAGCTCCTCGGCGGCAGCGGCGACGGTGCCGACATTGTTGGAGGCGCTGTCGGACGCAGCGCCGACGGTCGCGGCCCGCGCGCTGGCGTCGCTTGCGGTCGCGGTCATCGACTGCGCCGTGGTCTGCATGCCGGCGGCGGCGGAGGCCACCGTGCGGACGATGCCGTTCACGCTGCGCTCGAAATCGTTGGCGATATTCTCCATCGCACCACGGCGCTCGGCCTCCGCGCGTGCTTTGGTCTCGGCCTCGGCCTGTTCCAGGCCGCGGATGCGAACCGCGTTGTCCTTGAAGACCTGAACCGTGGCCGCCATTCCGCCGACCTCGTCACCGCGGCCGACGCCGGGGATGTCACCGTCGAGCTTGCCGTCGGCGATGTCGCGCATGCGAGCGCCGAGGAGGTTGAGCGGACGGGAGATGCTGCGGCCGATCAGCCAGGCGACCGAGCCGGAAACGATGCCGATGCCGAGGATCGCGAGGCCGAGCAGCCAGGCAATCGGCCGCATCTTGGCATCGATATCGTCGAGATAGGCGCCGGTGCCGAGATACATATCGAAGCCGGGGACCGCGACGGCGTAGCCGAGCTTGCGGATCGGCGTCTCCTGGCCGGGCTTCACATAATCATAGAACAGCAGGATCTCGCCCTTGGCCTTCACGCCGTCCATCAGTTCCTGCGAGAGCTTGCGACCATTGGTCACGATGTCCATGCGATTGGTTCCGACCTGCTTCGGATCGGGCGCCAGCACCGTGATGCCGCTGTAGTCGGTGCCGAACAGATAGCCGGCGCCGTTGTCGTAGGTCAGGGTGTTGGCGCGCTTGCCGAACTCGGCCAGTGCCGCTTCCTTGGTCAGCTTGCCGGCGTCGACATCCTTCTTCAGGCCCGCCGCCATGTTCTTCGCCATCTCGACGATGGCCTTGGCCTGGTCGATGCGCGCATTCATCATCTCCCGCTGCATCAGGTGACCGGCGAGGATGCCGGCCGTGCACAGGCCAAGGAGGGTCACCCCCACCAGAATGCCGAGCTTGGGGGTGATCTTCAGATTTGACAGCTTCACGGGGGTCTCCAGAAGAGGCGGGGAACGCGACGCGATTGGCGGATTGATTCCGCGCACCGTAATGTGAGACCCTTTACCTGATGGTTACGGAGGTTCCCCGTAGAAGCCCGGAGAATCAGGCCGCGGACCAACCGGCAATTGTGGAGAGAACAGCGCGGCTCGCGTACAAGCATGGGAAGGCGGCGACCCAGCCGCGCTCCAAGAAGCAAGAAGAATCAAGATCAAGAAGCAAACCAGCAAGAAGCAAGAACAGCAGACTCACATCGGGAGCAGACAATGTCGAAATTCAGGGTGGTCACGCCGAAGGGCGCGAGCTTCACGGTCGCCGGCGGCGGCTACGATTATGAGCGCGAGGCGCTCGATCCGATCGGCGCCGAGATCGTCGAGGCGCCGGCCAACGAGGCCGAATTCATCGCGGCGGCACGCACCGCGGACGCGATCTACGCCAAGGGCATGCCGATCACCAAGGCGGTCATCGACGCGCTCGAGAACTGCAAGGTGATCACGCTCGGCAGCGTCGGCGTCGACTCGGTCGACGTCAAGGCCGCGACCGCCCGCGGCATTCCTGTCACCAACATCCCCGACACCTTCATCGAGGAGGTCGCCGATCACGCCATGATGCTGCTGCTCGCCGGCTTCCGCCGCCTGATCGAGCAGGACAAGATGGTGCGCACCGGCCGCTGGGCCGAGGGCCGCCCGGCGCTTTTGAAGATTCCGCGGCTGATGGGCCAGACGCTCGGCTTCATCTCGTTCGGCCGGGTCGCTCGCGCTGTGGCCAAGCGCGCCGCGCCGTTCGGCCTCAGGATGGTGGCTTACGATCCCTTCATCCAGGAAACCCTGATGTACGACCACGGCGTGATCCCCTCGACGCTGTCGGAGGTGCTGTCTCAGTCGGATTTCGTCTCGATGCACGCCCCGGCGCGGCCCGAAGTGCACCACATGCTGACCGAGAAGCATTTTCGCCAGATGAAAAAGTCGGCGATCTTCATCAACACCGGCCGCGGCGCCACGGTCGACGAGGAATCGCTGATCAAGGCGCTGCAGGAGGGCTGGATCGCCCACGCCGCGCTCGACGTGCTGGAAAAGGAGCCGCCGTCGCACAACAATCCGATGCTCGGGATGGACAATGTTACCTTGACCGCCCATGTCGCGTCGGCGTCGGCACGTTTTGACGAGGCGCGCAAGCGCCGGGTGGGCTACGAATTGTCACTAGTGCTGCAAGGCATGTGGCCGGTAAGCTGCGTCAACCCGTCGGTGCTGCAAAACACCGCGTTGCGCCGCTGGCAGCCCGTCAGCATGGATCGCGGTCCGAACAGCTAGGGCGGGAATGCGTTTTTCGTGCGGGGCCCGTCTCTTGCGGGCCCTTTGCGCGGCAGGCGCCGAGACCAAGACACCTTCACCGGCGGCCAAACGCCGGGAAGGAAAAAACAACGAAACAATAAGAACGGGAGTGCGAACGACATGAAGTACGAGATCACGCGTCGCGACGCGCTGGTGCTGGGGGCTTCCGCGGCGGCGCTGGCGGTTACCGGCGCTTCGGCGCAGGAGGCGTCGAAGGTGAAGGCAGCCGACGTGGCGGCGCCGTCGCTGCCGATCGAAAAGGACGCCACCTTACGCATGCTGCGGCCGGTGCGCTTCGTCCAGGCCGACGAGGACGTGTTCCGCGCCAATGCCAAGAAATTCACCGACAAGACCGGCGTCGACATCAAGGTCGACTTCGTCGGCTGGGAGGACATCAACCAGCAGACCGCCGTGACCTCGAACTCCGGCGCCGGCCCCGACATCATCATCGGCTTCGGCGACGCGCCGCACATCTATATCGACAAGCTGATCGAGCTGACCGATGTCGCCGACTATCTCGACAAGCGCTATGGCGGATGGCTCACGCTGGCGCGCCGATACGGCATGCGCTCGAAGTCGAAGAGCTGGGTCGGCCTGCCGTTCGGCGCCTCGGGCGGCCCGCTGGTCTACCGCAAGTCGCTGGTCAACGCCGCCGGCTTCGACAAGGTGCCGGAGGACCACGCCGGCTTCCTCGAACTCTGCAAGAAGCTGAAGGCGGCCGGCAAGCCCGCGGGCTTCGCACTCGGCAACGCGGTCGGCGACGGCAACGGCTTCGCCAACTGGCTGTTGTGGTCGCACAACGCCGCGCTGCTCGATGAGGAAGGCAACATCATCATCAACAGCAAGGAGACGATCGCGGCGCTGAAATATCTGAAGGAACTCTATCCGACCTTCATCGCCGGCACCCCGTCCTGGAACGACGTCTCCAACAACCGCGCTTACTCGTCGCAGGAGATCGGCCTGACCGCAAACGGCGTCTCGCTGTATTTCTCGCTGAAGAACGATCCCGCGACCAAGGCGATCGCCGACGACACCGCGCATCAGTTCCTGATCAAGGGGTTGGCTCCCACCTCTCCGATGTCCGGCCTGACCTTGAACGCAATGGTGTTCAAGCACAGCAAGTATCCCAACGCCGCGAAGGCGTTCTTGCAGTTCATGCTCGAGCACGAACAGTACGAGCCGTGGCTCAACGCCAACTCCGGCTACTGGTCGCAGCCGCTGGCGGCCTATGCCGACGCCGCGGTGTGGTCGAGCGACCCCAAGGTCGCGATCTTCAAGGACACGATGCGGAGCCCCTACTACAACGGCTACAAGGGGCCGATCTCGACCGCGACCGGCGCCGTCAACGCCGACTATGTGCTGGTGCAGATGTGCGCCTCGGTCGCGACCGATGCCGCAACGCCCGAAGCCGCAGCCGCCGAAGCCGAACAGCGCGCCAAGCGGTACTTCCGGCGGCAGGGCCGGTAAGATCGACCTCAAGCCGCTGTCATTCCGGGGCGATGCGTAGCGTCGAATCCGGAATCTCGAGATTCCGGGTCTGGTGCTAACGCACCATCCCGGAATGCCCCTGGAAGTCGGACCGAGACAAGAACCTGATGTCTGTCACCACCCTCCCCTCACGCAGCGCGGCGCTGCACCAGCCGGGCTGGCTCGCGCGCCTGTTCGACTACAAGCCGTTCCTGATCGTGATGTGCCTTGCGCCCGCGATCGGCCTGCTGCTGGTGTTCCTCACCTATCCGCTGGGCCTCGGCATCTGGCTTGCCTTCACCGACACCACGATCGGCCAGCGCGGCATCTACATCGGACTTGAGAACTTCCAGTATCTGCTCAAGGATCCGTTGTGGTGGAACGCGGTGTTCTATTCGATCTTCTACACCGCGATCGCAACTTTCGGAAAGTTCGCGCTCGGCTTCTGGCTGGCGCTGCTGCTCAACAACCATTTCCCGTTCAAGAGCCTGATCCGCGCCATCGTGCTGCTGCCGTGGATCGTGCCGACGGTGCTCTCCGCGCTGGCGTTCTGGTGGATCTACGATCCGCAGTTCTCGATCATCTCCTATCTCCTGGTCGACGTGCTGCACTGGCGCGACAGCAATGTCGACTTCCTCGGCTCGCCCTGGCCGGCGCGGTTCTCGCTGATCGCCGCCAATATCTGGCGCGGCATCCCGTTCGTCGCAATCTCGCTGCTGGCGGGGCTGCAGACCATCTCGCCCTCGCTCTACGAGGCGGCGATGCTCGACGGCGCCACCTCCTGGCAGCGCTTCCGCTACATCACCTTCCCGATGATGATGCCGATCCTGGCGATCGTGATGACGTTCTCGATCATCTTCACCTTCACCGACTTCCAGCTGGTCTACGCCATCACCCGCGGCGGCCCGGTCAACTCGACCCATCTGCTCGCGACACTGGCGTTCCAGCGCGGCATCGCCGGCGGCGAACTCGGCGAGGGTGCCGCGATCGCCGTCTCGATGATCCCGTTCCTGGTGTTCGCAACATTGTTCAGCTACTTCGGCCTCGCGCGCCGCAAATGGCAGCAGGGAGAAGCCAATGACTGACGTTGCAGCCCAATCCTCCAACGTCGCCAGCGCCACGCCCGATACGATGGCGTGGGACTCCCGCGCCCGGCGCGTGGTGATGATCTATCTGCCGCTCGCCTGCTTCATCCTGATCCTGCTGTTTCCGTTCTACTGGATGGCGGTCACCTCGTTCAAACCGAACGCCGAGCTGCTGAACTACAAGGAGCACAATCCGTTCTGGATCACCTCGCCGACGCTCGCGCATATCAAGCATCTGTTGTTCGACACGGCCTATCCGCGCTGGCTGAAGACCACCATGCTGGTCGCGATCGGCTCGACCTTCCTGTCGCTGTTCGCCTCGACGCTCGCCGCCTACGCGATCGAGCGGCTGCGCTTCCGCGGCAGTCCCTATGTCGGCCTCGGCATCTACCTCGCCTATCTGGTGCCGCCGTCGATCCTGTTCATTCCGCTCGCCACCGTGATCGTGCAGTTCGGCCTGTTCGACTCGCCGCTGGCGCTGATCCTGGTCTATCCGACCTTCCTGGTGCCGTTCTGCACCTGGCTGTTGATCGGCTATTTCAAGTCGATCCCCTACGAGCTCGAGGAATGCGCGCTGGTCGACGGTGCGACGCGGTTGCAGATCCTGTGGCGGATCACGCTGCCGCTCGCGGTGCCCGGCCTGATCTCGGCCGGCATCTTCTCCTTCACGCTGTCCTGGAACGAGTTCATCTACGCGCTCGCCTTCATCCAGAGCGGCGCCAACAAGACGGTGCCGGTCGCGATCCTGACCGAGCTCGTCACCGGCGACGTCTACCAGTGGGGCGCGCTGATGGCCGGCTCGCTGCTCGGCTCGCTGCCGGTCGCGCTGTTCTACTCGCTGTTCGTCGACTACTACGTGTCGTCGCTGACGGGGGCGGTGAAGGAGTAACTGGGCACAGGTACGCGCAATTCGCTCTATCTCCGTCATCCTGAGGTGCGAGCTTTTTCGGCGACCCTCGAAGGATGCACGGCCCCGCCGGTGGCCGATTCATCCTTCGAGGCTCGCTCCGCTCGCACCTCAGGATGACGGGGAAGGAAGCGCGGCCTGGATCAACAAGAATCTGACACTACCGCAGCACAAACGCGACCGGCACGGAAAAACCCATCGAGCCTTGCGTGATCTCGGACGGAAACGCCGGAAACGGCTGGGCCTGGCGCACCATCGCCAGCGCGCGCGCGTCGAAGGTCGGATTGCCGGAGGAGCCGCCGAGATGGCTCGACAGCACCTGCCCGCCGCGGCCGAGCGTGAACACCAGGCGGACCACCCCGCGCTGGCCGTTGCCGCCTGCGGGATAGGAATGGAAGCGCAACAGATGCGCGCGGACGCGGGCGTTATAAGCGGCGATCGCTGACGCGGCCGCGCCGGCACTGATCGCGGACGCAGCCGGCGCCTGCCGTTCGGCGCGGCTTGGTGCGATGGTGCGCGGTGCCGGGGTTGCCTCGGACGGCTGCTTTGCTTCCCGACGAACCACTTTCGGCTTGACCGGTTCGACCTTCGTCTCCGGAACGACTTTCGCGGGCTCGGGTTTCGGCGGCGTGATCTGCTGCTTCTGTTCCGGCGGCGCGACGACGTCGGGCTTCTCCTGCATCGGCGTCGGCGCGATCTCCTGCGGCACTGGCTGCGCGGCGGCAGGCTCCGGCGGCGACGCGTCGGCCTCCTGCATCGCCGGCCCCGGCGGCAGCTCGGTCTCCGAAATCTCCGGCGCCGAGGTGATCGGCGTCAGATCGACCAGCACCGCCGGCACCGCAACGCCGGGCGGCGGCGCCGGGACCCAGCTCGTGCCAACCGCGAGCACTGCCGCATGCGCCGCCAGGATCGCAGCCACCGACAGGCCCCAGCGCCGCAGCCAGATCTCGTCGCCCGCATCATGAAGCGCGTACGCATTCATGGATCAGCTACGCCCGTCGAGGCCAACCAGCGCAATCTTGAGATAGCCGGCGTTGCGCAGCAGGTTCATCACCTCCATCAGATCGCCATAGCTGACCGCCTTGTCGGCGCGCAGGAAGATGCGCTCGTCCTTCCTGCCTTGTGTGGCGCCATCGAGCGTCGACGTCAGCGTCTCGCGCGCGATCACGTCCTCGCCGACCGCGACGGAGAGATCGGACTTCACGGTGACGAACACCGGCTTGTCCGGCCGCGGCTGCGGCTCGGCGGTCGAGGCCGGCAGATCGACGCCGAGATCGACGGTCGCGAGCGGCGCCGCCACCATGAAGATGATCAGCAGCACCAACATCACGTCGATGAACGGGGTGACGTTGATCTCATGCGCCTCGACCAGATCGTCGTCGCCACGACGCCGGCCGCCGAATGCGCCGCCAGTGCCAAGCTTCGCGCCCATCGCCTACTCCGCAGCGCGTGCCAGCCGGAACAGGCTGCGATCGCCCTCGCGGCTGACCAGCAGCATCACCATGGCGGAGGCGTCGCCGAGCAATGCGCGGTAGGACGCGATCGAACGGGTCAGGTGATTGTAGATCACGACCGCCGGGATCGCGGCGACCAGGCCGAGCGCGGTCGCAAGCAGCGCCTCGGCGATGCCGGGCGCGACCACCGCGAGATTGGTGGTGTGGGCCTCGGAGATGCCGATGAAGGCGTTCATGATGCCCCATACCGTGCCGAACAGGCCGACGAACGGCGCGGTGGCGCCGATCGTCGCCAATACGCCGGTGCCGCGCGCGATCTGCCGCGACATCGCCGCCTCGACCCGCTCCAGCCGCAGCGCGGTGCGCTCCTTGAAGCCGTCGTCGAACATCCCGCCGGACAGCGCAGCCTCGCGCGAGGCCGATTGCACGATCTGCGCTACCGCATCGCTGCCGTCGCGGCTCGCCTGCTCGACCTCGGCAAGCTGGGTGTCGCGCTCAAGGAGGCCGATCCGCTGCCGGGCGAGCGCGGTCTTGCGGCGGATCTCGACGGTCTTGGCGAGCCAGACCGTCCAGGTGACGAGCGAGGCGAAGGCGAGCCCAACCATCACCGCCTTCACGACGATGTCGGCGCTTTCGAACATGCCCCAGGGCGAGAGGTTGCGCGGCAGCAGTGCGGCGTCGGATGCGGCAAGGCTACTGCTTGGGAGAGATGCAGTCACGACCGCAATCAACTGGACGACGATTGATAGCTGGCTACTTCTGCCAAACGTGCGAATTAGCATACTCACCTCCAACCGCATCTCACCTCGCCCCGCCTGCGGGGAGAGGTCGGATCGCATCGCAAGTTGCGAGCCGGGTGAGGGGGACTCTCCACGAGCACGGTGCCCGGAGGGTCCCCTCACCCCGACCCTCTCCCCGCAAGCGGGAGAGGGAGAAGAAATCTTCAGCCCGCGTTCGGTGCGAGGCGGTCCGCCAGCGCATGAAAGCGCACCAGCTGATCGCTACGCAGCGCGCGCGTCTCGTCGCGGCCGACGAACACCTTGAACATGATGCCGCCGTCGCGATTGATGAAGGCGATGAACGCCGACACCTTGCCCATGAAAGGCCGCTCGACGAACGCGATCGCCGCGCAGCGATCGTGCCTCAGATGGCCGTGCAAGCCCTTCGGCTGCATCAGGTTGAAATAGCCGCGACCGACCGCGCCGTTCGGAATGGCGCCGGTGAACTCGAAGATCGCGTCATCGGTATGCACGATCAGCGTCACCTCGCCCCACTCCGCGATGTCCTGCATCGCGGCGGCAAATTCACCGGCGCCGATCCGCACCATGCTCTCGGGGAGCGCCTCGAGCACCGCGCGCGGCGTCACCTTGCGCTCGCGCGCGACGTCCTCGATGACCGTGCCGGGATTGTCGGCCATATAGGCCTTCAATCCCGCAAGCTCCGCGTTCTGCACGGCCGTCTCCGTCATGCCGGGCTCTTCGCGCGCTCGGTGATCAGCACCTCAAAACCCTCGAATTTGGGATGGCCGAGATAGAGGCTGCCGCCGGTCTCGTTGCCGGCGCGCGAATGGGCGCGGCGGAACGCATCGGATTTCGTCCAGTCCTCGAACGCCGCCTTGCTGGCCCAGACGGTATGGGTCGCATAGAGCGTGTGGTCCTCGGCCTCGGGTCCCTTCACCAGATGAAATTCGATGAAGCCCGGCAGATCGCCGAGATAGGATTCGCGCGTCTTCCAGACCGTCTCGAACGCCTGCTCCTTGCCCTTGATCACCTGGAACCGGTTCATTGCGATGAACATGAAAACTCTCTCCTGTTTGACGGCGGATGCCCGGATCCTGCCGGTTGATCTCGTTAATAACATGAACGCGCCAAGGAATACGCCAAGGCCGCGCTGGGGGCACCAGCGCGGCCGGAGCAACCTGGATGGAATGATCGGCGTCTCGCGTTACGCTCCACCTAGGTGAATCCTGAGTCCGGCCTTGTAAACGGTGCCCGGACCGGGGCTCGAGAACAGCACGTCGTTCTGCGTCGTGCCGTCGGTCGAGGAGCCCGGGATCGCATAAGGCCGGTAGTACTGGTTCAAGAGGTTGTCGACCGATGCCGTGAAGGTGATGTCCTTGGTGGCGTTCCAGGTCAGATAGAGGTTGACGAGCTCGTAGCCGGTCGAGGGCAGATAGCCCGCCGGCAGGTCGTTGTTGGCGCCGAATGAGGACCATTGCGCGGCAACGATCAGCGAACGGTCGAGCAGGCGGACGCCGCCCGTCGTCGTCACCTTGCGCGGCGTGATGGTGGCGAGCCCGACATTGGTCTGGGTGTTCCGGCCGCGCATCAGATGGCCGGCGACGCCGACGAACCAGTCGCCTGCATCATACATCGTCTCGAGCTCGAAGCCCTCGATGCGGGCGTGGGCGATGTTCTGGTACTGGTAGAACTGGCTGAACCGCCCGAACGGCGTCAGGGTCGGCGCCGAGGCGACGAGGTCGATATAGCCGTCGACGTCGTTACGGAACACGTTGACCTTGCCGCGGAACGAGTCGCTCGCGGTGAAGATGCCGTCATATTTCAGGTTGATGCCGGCTTCCTTGTTCTTGCCGACCTCCGGCCGCAGCGCTGCATTGGGCAGGAAGCAGAACAGGCCGCTGGTGCCGTCAGGGCAGTTGAACAGCGCCGGCCCGCCGCCGGTGGCGTGGCCGCCCGCGATCAGCGTCTCGGTGATGGACGGCGCGCGATAGCCTTCGGCATAGCTCGCATAGGGCGTGAAGCCGGCAACCGGCGTGACGCCGAGCGTGATCTTCGGCGACAGCCGGTCGCCGCTGGTCGTGGTGTTGATCGAATTGAGTTCGTAATGGTCGTAGCGGACAGCGCTGATCAGCTCGAGCCAGGTCGAATAGTTCTGCTTCAGCTGCACGAAGCCGCCGGACACGGTGCGCTGGCCGCCCGGCGTCGTGATGTTGGAATTGCCGCGCGAATCGAAGGTCTCGACATCGTCGCGGAAGGCGTCGAAACCGTAGGTCACGGCGTTGCGCCAGTCGCCGAAATTGAAGCGCGAGGTGTTGTTGACGTCGACACCAACCGTATCCAGCAAATAGCCGCGCTTGTCGCCGACGCAGCCGGAGATGTTGTTGCCGGGATTGGCGAGCGTGCAGACCCCGCCGCCGGTGGTGATGCGGTTGCTGTAGGTCTTGACCTGGTCGTTGTCGGTGCGGTTGCCGTAGACCGAGATATTCCAGTCGAACAGCATGTCGTCGGGCTTGGAATATCGCCAGCTCAAGGTGCCCGTGTAGTTCTTGGCGTCGGAGGCATAGACCGAGGAGCCCGCGATCGCGGCGAGCGGTGCCGCCGCCGTGGTCGGGCCGCGGTTCGGCTGACCGATATTGTACTGGTAGTCCTGGAAGATGCCGCCGATCTTGAACTCGTGGCCTTCGGCCGGGCGGAACGTCACCTTCATCAGGCCGGCCGCGATATCGTTGCCGGTGTTACCGATCTCGGTGCCCGCGCCGTCCTTGTAATTGCCCTGGGTGCGATAAACCGCGCCGCCGAACACATCGACATTCGGATCGACGCGTACACCGCCGAACACGGAGCCCATGCCGCGGTCCTTGTTGGTGCCGTAGGACCCCGACATGTCGACACCCCAGCGCTCACCGGGACGCACCACGTCGTCGATGTCCTTGGTGCGGAATGAGACCACGCCGCCAATCGCGCCGGAGCCGTAGATGTTCGCGGTCGGGCCGCGCACCACGTCGACGCCGCCGATCAATTCGGGATCGAGGAAGAACGAGCCGTTGGCGTTGTGGCCGGTGCGCTGATAGTTCTGCCGCGCGCCGTCAACGACAACAGCGACACGGCCGAAATCCTGCAAGCCGCGGATGTTGATGACGGTTGCCGGATCGTCGCCGCGCTCCTGAACCGAGACGCCGGGCACGTTATAGAAAATATCGGAGAGCCGGTTCGGCTGCAGGCCCTGGATCTTCTCCAGCGTGACGGAGCTGACCGGCGCCAGCGCATCGATCGCGCGCTCCTCGGTCTTGGAGGCCACCGCCGTGATGGTGTCGAGCGATTGCACCGGCACCGCGCCGATCTGCGCCCGCGCGTTCATCGCCGCCGACGCCGCCTGAGCTTCGGCCGCCGGCTTCGGCTTCCGCTTGGCCTGCTTCAGCCGCTCGGTAGAAGGATGCGCAGCCGACGGATCGGCGGTCTGCGCGAAACCGCGTTCCGGCAGTGCTGCCGCAAATGAAAACACCGACGCGCCCAAAATCAGGGCGCGCGAAACCCTAGCCCCATCAGCCATTCTAGCCCCAGCCTGATCATCGCTTTTCTGGTTTGGCTGGCGTGCGCTCCGACGAGCGGCTTGCTGGCTACATCGCGATGCAAGTCACCCGCCTGCATCGCGTGAGGATTGGTTACGAGCCGGCAACAAAACGGTCAAGAATGCGGCAGCGCTGTTTATATCGATTGTAAAGTGCCGCCGTTGGAATGCGCCTTCGTCCGCTTATACAAGCAAACACCATTTGAAAATTTTCGCAGGCGCAGCACCACAATATGTCCGCAGCTTCCGAAGACAATATCGACGCAGCCGGAAAGCAGACCGAGCCTGCATCCGGCGCGGCCAAAACGCTGATCATGCGCGGTAATCGTCTCGACAGCCGCGACCTGTTCGCTGCGGAGCGCGAGATCATCATCACGCACGGCGAAGAACATTACCGGTTGCGGCTGACCTCGCAGAACAAGCTGATCCTGACCAAGTGACGGCCCCGATGACAATTTGTCGCACGCTCGCTTTGCTCGCCTTCTCCTGCCTGCTGCCGATCGAAGCCGTGACGGCCGAGGGCATCACCGTGCATGACGCGCGCGACCGCGACGTCGTGATCGACAATCCGTCGCGGATCGTCTCGATCGGCGGCGCGATCACCGAGATCCTCTACGCCCTCGGCTTCGAGGACCGCATCGCCGGCGTCGATGCGACCAGCCTCTACCCGCCGGCTGCGCTGCGCGAGAAGCCCGACGTCGGCTACATGCGTCAGCTGTCGCCGGAGGGCGTGCTTGGCCTGCACCCGTCGCTGGTGCTCGCGGTGCAGGGCTCAGGGCCGAAGGAGACCATGGACGTGCTCGAGGCGGCCAAGGTGCCGCTGGTGCTGGTGCCGGAGACGTTCTCGGAGGCCGGGCTGGTCGAGAAGATCAGACTGGTGGGCCACGCCATGGGCGCCGATCCGCGCGCCGCCTGCCTGACCACGGCGGTGGAGAGCGATCTCGCGCAACTGCGCGCGCTGCGTGCCAAGGTAACGAAGCCGGTGCGCGTGATGTTCGTGATGTCGCTGTTGAACGGCCGGGCGATGGCGGCGGGCCACAAGACCGCGGCGGACGAGATCATCCGGCTTGCCGGCGGCGTCAACGCCATCGATGGTTACGACGGCTACAAGCCGGTCAATGACGAGGCCATCGTGGCGGCGAAACCGGATGTCGTGCTGTCGATCGATCGCGGCAAGGATTCGCTGACGTCGGATGCCGTGTTCGCGCATCCGGCCTTCGCGCTGACGCCGGTCGCGGCCAACAAGGCCTTCATCTCGATGGAAGGCCTTTATCTGCTCGGCTTCGGACCGCGCACCGCGGCCGCGGCACGCGACCTCTCGGTCAAGCTTTATCCGGCGCTGGCGCCGGAGGCCGACTACTTCAAGCCGGCAGCGCTGACCGCGAATTGCCGGCAATGAGCGTGCTGGCCGAACGCCGCCGGCGTGCGAAACGACGGCGCGCCGGCATGTCGCTGCGGCCGGCCGCGACACTCACCCTGCTCTGCCTGCTTGCGGCGCTCGCAGGCACCGCCCTCGTCGCCCTGACGGTCGGGGCTGCCGGCATTCCAATGGCTCGGCTTCCGGCGGCGCTTGGGCTTTGGGCTGATCGTGTCGCCAACCCGCTGCTCGCACGCGACCAGCTCGTGGTGTGGTCGATCCGCATCCCGCGGATCGCGGCGGCGGCGATGGTCGGCGGCCTCCTTGCCGTATCAGGCTCGATCATGCAGGGCCTGTTCCGCAATCCCCTTGCCGACCCCGCGCTGGTCGGCGTCTCCTCCGGCGGCGCGTTTGCCGCGGCGGCCGCGATCGTGTTCACCGACAGCCATCTCGGCGAAAGCCTGCGCTTCCTGCAACACCAGCTGCTGCCGATCGCGGCCTTTGCCGGCTCGCTGATCACGACCGTCGTGCTTTACGGCATCGCCAGCCGCGGCGGCCGGACATCGATCGCGATCTTCCTGCTGGCCGGGCTTGCGATCGCCGCGATCGCCAATGCCGGCATCGGCCTTCTGGTGTTCGTCGCCGACGATCGCCAGCTTCGCGACATCACCTTCTGGCTGCTCGGCTCGCTCAGCGGTGCGACCTGGAGCAAGCTCACGGCGCTGGCGCCGGTGCTGGCGGTCGCGCTGGCCGCCTGCCTCTCGATCTCGCGCGGGCTCGACGTGCTGGTGCTCGGCGAGGCGGAGGCGTTCCACAGCGGCGTCGACGTCGAACGGCTGAAGCGGATCTCGATCGTGCTGGTGTCGGCGATGACCGGGGTCGCGGTCTCGGTCTGCGGCGTGGTCGGTTTCGTCGGCATCGTGGTGCCGCATCTGTTGCGGCTGGTGATCGGGCCCGCGCATCGGCTGCTGCTGCCGGCCTCCGCGCTGCTCGGCGCCATCCTCCTGGTCGGCGCCGACACCGTGGCGCGCACCATCGTGGCACCCGCGGAAATGCCGATCGGCATCCTGACGGCAGCGATCGGCGCGCCGTTCTTCCTCGCCATGCTGCTGCGGCAGCGCGGGCTGGTGTCGCTATGACGGCCCTGCTCGAAGCACAGTCGGTATCGATGACGGTCGGCGGCGCGACGCTGGTCGATGCGGTGTCGCTGCAGATCGGTGCCGGCGAGATGGTCGCGATCGTCGGTCCCAACGGCGCCGGCAAATCGACCCTGCTGCGGATGCTGTCGGGCGACCTGCGCCCGTCGCGCGGAGCGATCAGGCTGAGGCAGCGCGACCTGCAGGTTTACGGCCCGCGCGCGCTGGCGCAGCACCGCGCGATGCTGTCGCAGCACGTCAACGTCACCTTCCCGTTCACCGTCGAGGAAATCGTCAGCATGGGCGCCGGCGAAAGCCCGCGCGCGGTGGCGCGCGCGCTGGTCGAGGCGGCGCTCGACGAGGTCGGGCTCGCGCGTTTCCGTTTCAGGCAATTGCCGACGCTGTCGGGCGGCGAGCAGCAGCGGGCGCATTTCGCCCGCGTGCTGGTGCAGCTCGCCTGCGGCGAAGCGCTGCATGGACCGGGACTGTTGCTGCTGGACGAGCCGACCTCGAGCCTCGATCTGCGGCACCAGATCGACCTGGTCGAAACGGCCCGGCGGCGCGCCGCCCGCGGCACCGCGGTGATCGCGATCCTGCACGACCTCAACCTCGCGATGCGGTTCGCCGACCGCATCCTGCTGCTGCACCGCGGCCGGCTTGCCGTCGACGGCGACCGTACGGCGGCGATGAAGGCCGAGACGCTGCGCGAGATCTTCGAGATCGACGCTGCGATCGCCTATACCGGAGGTGGCGTGCCGTTCCTGCTGCCGCAGACGATGCAGCCGGCGGGCAAGGCGACGTAACGCCGCAAGCCTTATCCCGCCGCAACATCCGCGGTTCACAAAACTGTCAGCCGGCTGTAACAGGCGGCTCGGAGAACACCGCATCGTTTATCCTTTGGGAGATCAACCATGCGCCTGTCCCTGCTCTGCTCCGTCGCCTCGATCCTGCTCGCCACATCGGCATTCGCGCAGGGTGAGGGCGAATTCCCGGCGACGCTGGCGGGACACGCCGTGATGCCGGCGGAGAGCTTCATCGACGCGCCCGCCGACGCCCCTGATGATATGAAGACCTCGGGCAAATACACCACCGGCAAGCGCGTCGACGCCATCGGCACCGTGATGGGCAAATCGTACGAGCGGCCGACCGGCGTGTCGCTGCCGTTCAAAGGCCAGCCGCTGCAGGGCCATTCCGGCATCAAGGTGATGCCCGACGGCTCGTTCTGGGTGATCACCGACAACGGCATGGGCTCGCGCTACAACTCGGCAGACTCGATGCTGTACCTGAACCGGCACAAGATCGACTGGGCGAGCGGCAAGATCGAGCGTCAGGAGACCGTGTTCCTGCACGATCCCGACAGGAAGGTGCCGTTCCGCATCGTCCACGAGGACACCGCCAAGCGCTATTTGACCGGTGCCGATTTCGACACCGAAGGCTTCCAGATCATCAACGACATTTTCTGGATCGGCGATGAATTCGGGCCCTACATCCTCAAGGCCGACAAGACCGGCAAGATCCTCGCCGTGTTCGAGACCGTCGCCGACGGCAAGCCGGTGCGCTCGCCGGATCACTGGGCGGTGCAGTCGCCCGGCGCGCCCGGCGCCAGCTACACCAACGTCAACCTGCGCCGCTCCAAGGGCTATGAAGGTTTTGCTTCCTCCAAGGACGGCAAGTTCCTTTACGGCCTGCTCGAGGGGCCGCTGTGGGATGCCGACAAGAAGGATTGGGAGAAGGTCGACGGCAAGGAAGCCTCGCGCATCCTGGAATTCGACGTCGCGGCGGAGAAGTTCACTGGACGCTACTGGCAATATGCGTTCGAGCAGAACGGCAATGCGATCGGCGACTTCAACATGATCGATCCGGCCCAGGGCCTCGTGATCGAGCGCGACAATGGCGAAGGCACCGCCGACAAGGCCTGCCCGCAAGGCCAGCGCGGCGAGAACTGTTTTCCTGACCTCGCCAAGTTCAAGCGCGTCTACAAGATCGAGCTGTCCGATGCCAATGTCGGCAAGCCGGTGCGCAAGATCGCCTATATCGACCTGATGAAGATCCGCGATCCGAACAAGAAGGCGCGCAAGCCGCTCAACGACGGCGTCTACACCTTCCCGTTCTTCACCATCGAGAATGTCGACCGGGTCGACGAGACCCACATCATCGTCGGCAACGACAACAACCTGCCGTTCTCCTCCAGCCGCGACCCGAACAAGGCCGATGACGACGAGTTCGTGCTGCTCGAGGTCGGCGAGTTCCTGAAGGCGAAGTGAAGGGCTGCTTTCGCCGATCACACGCGTGTCGTTGCCCGGCTCGGCCGGGCGACCCGGTATTGCAGAGACGTCCGAACTTAGTGGATGGGCCGCGGCGTACTGGATGCCCCGCTCAAGGCGGGGCATGACAGCGAATATGCGGATAGCGTGATGCTCATCCCGGCACGACAGCCATTCCGTCCTCCCCGCGCAAAGGCCACGCCTTTGTCGCTGGAGGTGCGAGCCTTGCGGCGCAATTGCGCCGCTGGGTGAGCCTCGAAGGATGCACGGCCCCCGATGCAGCCGCGCGGAGAGCCGGGCTGCCGCCCTTCGAGACGGCCGCTTTGCGGCCTCCTCAGGGTGACGGTGATACAGCTCAGCGCGCGGCTTGCGTGATCGTCACTCCTTCTTCGTCCGGTAATCTCCGAACGTCGTGTCGCGCTGGTCGAGCTGGGCCTTCACGCTGCCGCCGTCGCGGCGGAAGCCTGCCATGTAGGCCTTGCTGGCCTCGGTGGTGAAGGCCAGCGCCTGGATCTCGGTGCCGGCCCGCATCGCGGCGCGGGCACCCATGATTTCCATCGCGCGGTGGACGCTACGCTTGTTGAGCTGCTGAAGCTCGATCGGCACCTTCGCCGCGCGCTCGGCGAAATCCAGCGTCTTCGCCTCCAGTTCGGTGAGCGGAAACGACCGGGTCGCATAGCCCCATTCGGCGGCCTCGCGGCCGGACATCGCGTCGCCCGTCAGCATCAATTCCATCGCGCGGCGCATGCCGACCAGCCACGGGTGATACTGCATGTCGGGCGGGCTCATCAGCCGCACCGGCGGATAGCCGATCTGGGCGTCGTCGGCGACATAAACCACGTCGCAGGCGGTCGCGAGCTCGGTGCCACCGGCGAGGCAATAGCCGTGCACCTGCGCGATCACGGGCTTTGCGAGATCCCAGATCGAGAACCAGCCCTCGACGACATGGCGCGACCACTGGCCGGGGCCGGATGCCGAATGATAGGGCTGGTCGACGCGGTTGTCGGCGGAGAGATCGTAGCCCGCCGAGAAGCAGGGTCCGGCGCCGCGCAGGATCGAGATCGAAATTTCGGGATCGCGGTCGGCCTGCTCCAGCACCTCGAAGATCTCGCCGCGCAGGCGATTGTTCAGCGCGTTGCGCTTCTCGGGTCGGTTCAGCGTGATGCGGCGGACGCGCGGACGCGGATCATCGACGATGATGTGCTGGTAGCTCATGGATCCTCCCGATCTCAGGCTTTGTTGCCTTTGGCAAAGTGATGCCCGAGATCGGGAGGGTTGTCATCGGCAGATGACGCAGGTCCTCAAAGCGTTTTCAAGCGAAGTGGGTTCCGGTTCGTGTGAAGAAAACGCGTCAAGCAACAACGCTAGAGCCCCGGCACGGGCTCTAGCCCGCCGGCACCATCACGACGCCCTTGTCCTTGGGCCAGCGCATCCGCCAGGCGAAATTGATGTCCCTGATATCACCGGCCTTGGCCTCGAACGCCCATTCCAGCACGCCGCGCTTGTCGCGCAGATTGGTGGTCGTGGCAGGCGTCGACGACGGCAGCATCTCCACCACGATATCGTCGTTCTCGCTGACCGGGAGCTGATCCTGGATCGCGACCTTGATCGGGAAGTCGTGGCCGTTGCGCACCGTGGTCTTGAAGGCGCGCTCGTCGGTCTTCGACGTGGTCACGATCAGGCCGGCGGAGCCCTCGTTGCGCTTCACCACCGTGCGTTCGATCTTGACCTTGTCGTCGGCGCCGAAGCCGAGCCGCACGGTCTCGTCCTTGGCGGCGGTGGCCATCCGGCTGCGGCCGACAAAGATACCGTCGCGGTAGATCGAGATTTGCCCCGGCAGCAACGGCGCATCGTCGGCCTGCACGAAGCTCGCTTCCAGGAACGCGGTCGGGTCGATCACCGGAACGGCGCGAACCGCGAGATCGGGGGTGATGGTCGCCGTCGAGATGCGCAGGCTCTTCGCGCCCTCATTGGCGGCAACGCTGACGCGGCCGGGAATCTTGAAGGTGGCCTGGAAGGCGCCGACCTCGGCGGTGGCTTCCAGTTCGTCCATGCGTCCCCCACCAAAGCGGAATTGCTGAACCGCGTCGGCGGCCGGCGCGGGTGCCAGCGCCTCGCGCGACCGCATGCTGGCCTCTCCCGAAAGCTTCGCCAGCGGCCGCGGCGGCTGCGGATATTGCACGATCAGCGAGCGGAGGTCGGGCGCATTGCCGCCGCGCGCGACCCGCACGGTGGAGACGACGAGCGCCACGCTCGACCAGTCCTCGCCGGTCGACTGGGTGATCTCGGCGCGGCGGACCAGTTCGATCGCGGGCTTGCGGTCTTTGGCGCCGGTGTCGAGCCGGGCGTCATAGAGCGGCGTCCAGCGCGCGTTGGGAACCGCATAGGTGACCCGCAAGGTCGCCTTGGTCGCCGCCTGCGAGGCGACATCGATCCGCACCTCGACCTTGCTCGGCGGCTTGCTGGTGCGATCGGCTGCGAGCTGCGCAAGATCGCGGTCGATCACGCGGATCTTGCGCTCGGCGTCACGGATCGCGCTGTCGGCGGTTGCGACCTCGTCGGCCACCGCCGAGAACGCCGCGCGCCACTCGCTGAGCGGACGCGCCTCGCCCTTTTCGCCGAGGCCCGCGGGTGACGCCTCGGCAAACCGCTCGGCAAATTTGCGCCGCGCCTCGGCCGCGCTGATCAGTCCCTGCAAATCGGCGCGCTGATCGTTCAGCGCCTCGATGCGCTTGTCGATCTCGGAGAGATTTTGCGGCAGCAGCGGCCCCGGCAGCTTGGTGTCGATCGCGCCTATCGTGAGCTTCGCTCCGCCCTCGCCTTCGACCCGCAGCGAGGACGGATCGAGCCCGATCGGGAAATCCCTGGCGATGAGGGTGTTGTCGCCGGCAGGCAGATCCAGCGTGATGACGCGGGTGACGCTCGCGCCATCGGGATAGACGGTCACGGCATCGACCTGCGAGGCCGCATCGAGATTGGCCGCTTGCAGCGGCCCGGCAACCAGCGCACCCGCCAGCACCAGGCTGGTGGTCACAAGATAATTCGCAATCCTACACATGACATCCCTCCAGAAAAAAACGCCGCATCGCGCGCGAGACGAACGGCGCGCCGGGCTCGACTGCGCGCCGTTTCTCGTGGTGAGACGCAGCGAGGAAGGGACTGGTTCGATTGAGGTTTCCCTGCGGCGCGACGATGGCGCCGCCGCGGCTGCCGCATGGCGCGGCGATGTCTTTCGGGCGTTAGCGATCTGCCTTGCGCCGGATGAACAGATAATTCGGCACGAAGCCGGCCAAGGTGATCGCGATCATGATCCACCAGCCGCGCTGAAACGCTGCGATCCGCTCGGTCATCGAGACCGGCGTTGCAAGGATCGCCACAAAGATCGCGACGCCGATCGCCAGTGCCGCCTGCCGGATCATGTTGATGACGCCGGAGCCGGTGGCAAACGACGACGGCGGCAGCGCGCCGGCGCCGACGCCCATCAGGGTCGGAAAGGTCAGCCCGACGCCGATACCGATCAGCATCACGCCCGCGACGACGGCAGGCGCATTCGGGTCGGCCCCGAGCAGCGTCGCCCAGATCGCGAGGCCGGCCGCGAACACCAGGATTCCGGCGGAGACGACGGCCGCGGCGCCAAACCGCGCAATCGGCCGGCCGGCAAACAGCAGCGAGGTGATCGGCACCATCAGCGGGCCGGGAGCGATCGCAAGGCCGGTCTTCAACGCCGACCAGCCCCATACCGTCTGCTCCCACAAGACGCAGGACAGCAGCATGGCGCCGAAGGCCGCCGAATAAGGCGCCATCACCAACGACGCGCCGGTGAACGGCCTGACCGCGAACAGCGCAGGATCGACGAAGGGATTCCTCGATCTGAGGCAATGCCACGCGAAGGCCGCGAGCGAGACGGTCGCGACGGCAAAGCCAAGCACGACGCCGCGCGAACTCCATCCCCAATCGTTCGCCTTCACGATCGCAAATGTCAGCGCACCGATACCGGAGGTCACCAGCAGCGCAGCCCATGAACTCGGACGCGGCACGTCGTGACCGGGCACTTCGGGCAATTTCAGCCAGCCGACGATCAGCGCGACGACGCCGATCGGGACATTGACGATGAAGATCCAGCGCCAGTCGAAGGTGACCAGCACGCCTCCCGCGAGCGGGCCCAGTGCGGCGGCAAGGCCGCCGATCGCCGTCCAGGTGCGCACCGCCCCGGCGCGTTGCTCGGGCGGAAACGACGCCAGCAGCAGGCCGATCGAGGTTGGCGTCATCAATGCCGCACCGGCCGCTTGCGCCACGCGGGAGACGACCAGGAACTCGACACTGGAGGCCAGCGCACATGCCGCCGACGCGGCCGTGAACAGCGCGACGCCGAGCAGGAAGCTGAGATTGCGGCTGTGGCGTTCGGCGAGCCGGCCGAAGAACACCAGCAACGCCGCGTAGGCAATGGCGTAGGCATTGAGGATCCAGGACAAATCCTCAAGCGAGGCGGCGCGAAATTCCTGCGCGATGTTCGACAGCCCGACATTGACGATGAACAGATCGAGATTGGCGAGGCAAATTCCGACCGACACGATCGCAAGCACCTGGCGCGGGGTTGCGGTGGCGACGCAGGACCGCGGCCGCGCATCAGGTTCGACGACCAGATCGATGGTCTCCGCCTCTACCTCCGACATCACACCCTCCGAAATACGTGCATATGCATCTATTGCCATTAGGTGCATATGCATGTATCTGTCAAGTCCTCGGAGGCAGCGATGGCGAAAACGGAACCCAGCCGGTGTAATCTCACGGCGTTGCGCAAGGCGACGCGGCGGGTGTCGCAGCTCTACGATCAGGTCCTTGCGACATCCGGCCTGCGCGGCACGCAACGGGCGATTCTGGTCTATGTCAGGCGGTCGGGCGCGCCGACGATGGGCGAGCTTGCCGCAGCCCTGGTGCTCGACCGCACCGCGCTGAACCACAACCTCAAGCCGCTCGAGCGCGACGGTCTGTTGACCATCACCGTCGACAAGAGCGACCGGCGCAGCCGGCTGGTGCGGCTCACCAAGCGCGGCGAAGCCAGGCTCGAGGAATCACAGGCCGCATGGCTCAAGGCGCAGGAGCGCTTCGAGACCGCCTTCGGCGCAAGGCAGGCCGCCGATCTCCGGCAGACGCTCGAACTGATTGCCTCGCTCGAGTTTGACGAGCGCGCGCTTACCTCACCGGCGAGCTAGCCGGCTCCAAATGAAAAGCGGCCCGGCGTTGCCGCCGGGCCGCTCGTTCGCACACGATCAGTGTCGATCGCGCTTAGCTGTAGATCTCGAACAGGCCGGCGCCGCCCTGGCCGCCGCCGATGCACATGGTCACGACGCCCCACTTGGCCTTGCGGCGACGGCCCTCCTGCAGCAGGTGGCCGGTGAGCCGGGCGCCGGTCATGCCGAAGGGATGGCCGATCGCGATCGAACCGCCATTGACGTTATACTTCTCGGGATCGATGCCGAGCTGGTCGCGCGAATAGAGGCACTGGCTGGCGAACGCCTCGTTGAGCTCCCAGAGATCGATGTCGTCCACCTTCAGGCCGTGGCGCTTGAGCAGCTTCGGCACCGCAAACACCGGACCGATGCCCATCTCGTCGGGCTCGCAGCCGGCCGAGGCCCAGGCCACGAAGCGGCCGAGCGGATTGAGGCCGCGCTTCTCGGCGTCCTTGGCCTCCATCAGCACCACGGCGGCGGCGCCATCGGAGAGCTGGCTGGCATTGCCGGCGGTGATGAACTTGCCCGGGCCCTTGACCGGCTCGAGCTTGGCGAGGCCCTCCAGCGTGGTCTCGGGGCGGTTGCACTCGTCGCGATCGACCACGTAGTCGACGATCGACTCGGCCTTGGTCGCCTTGTCGACCACCTTCATCTTCGTCTTCATCGGGACGATTTCGTCCTTGAACTTGTTGGCCTGCTGCGCGGCGGCCATGCGGCGCTGCGACTCCAGCGAATACTCGTCCTGGTATTCGCGGCTGAGCTTGTAGCGCTCGGCCACGATGTCGGCGGTATCGATCATCGCCATGAAGATGTCGGGCGCGGTCTTGAGCAGCTCGGGATCGATCGATTCCTTCGGCGAGCCGCCGCCGGGAATCGAGATGCTCTCGACGCCGCCGGCGACGATGCAATCGGAGCCGTCGGAACGGATCGAGTTGGCGGCCATCGCGATGGTCTGCAGGCCCGACGAGCAGAAGCGGTTCACGGAGACGCCCGCGGTCGACTTCGGCAGGCCGGCGAGCAGCGCCGCCTGGCGGCCGATGTTCGGCGCGCCATGCGCGCAATTGCCGAGATAGCAATCCTCGACATATTCCTTGTCGACGCCGGCGCGGTCGACCGCGTGCTTGATGGCGTGCGCGGCGAGCGACATCGGCGGGGTGATGTTGAATCCGCCACGGCCGGACTTTGCCAGGCCGGTGCGCGCGTAGGAAACGATTACGGCTTCACGCATTGTTTTCTCCCTCTGAGATGACGGTCATTGTGGCGCGTCGTGGCCCGTTCGTACACATTTTTCGGCGGGCGCAACAGCAATACCGGACGCCCCGGAACGACAAACGCCGCCTCCGGGACCGGAGACGGCGTCATGTTCCGCAGATCGGAATATGGACTGCTTGAGCGGTATCTTCCTTCCGTCATGCCGGGCGTTCCGGGCGATGACGAGGACCGCTCAAACAGCGTTTGAAACGCCAGCGCCTTTAAAACGTCAGCGGCTCAGAACGTCAGTGCCTTGGCCTGCTTCACCTGCGGCAGTGTCTGTACCTTGGCGAGCAGCTCCGCCGGCACCGCGCCGTCGACCTCGACCAGCGCAATGGCATCGCCGCCCTGCTTGACGCGGCCGAGATGGAAGGTCGCGATATTGATTTTCGCATCACCCAAGAGGCTCGCGAACGCGCCGATGAAGCCCGGCTTGTCCTCGTTGGTCACGTAGATCATCGACTTGCCGAACTCGGCGTCGACACGGATGCCCTTGATGTCGACGAGACGCGGCTTGCCGTCGGCGTAGACGGTGCCGGACACCGAACGCTCCTGACGCTCGGTGGTGACTGTGACCGTGATCAGGCTTTCATAGTCGCTCTGCGCGGCGCGGACGACCTCGTCCACCACCATGCCGCGCTCCTTGGCGACGACCGGCGCCGAGACCACGTTGACCTCGCCCAGCATCGGCCGCAGCAGGCCCGACAGCACCGCCGAGGTGATCGCCTTGATCTTCATCTCGGCGACGTGGCCCTCATAGGTGATCTCAGTCTTGAGGATGCCGCTCTCGGTGAGCTGGCCGGCGAACGAGCCGAGCTTCTCGGCGAGCTCGATGAACGGCTTCAGCTTCGGCGCCTCTTCCGCGGTGATCGAGGGGAAGTTGACCGCGTTGGAAATCGCGCCCGACAACAGATAGTCCGACATCTGCTCGGCGACCTGCAGCGCGACGTTTTCCTGCGCTTCGGTGGTGGAGGCGCCTAGATGCGGGGTGCAGATCACGTTGGGATGGCCGAACAGCACGTTCGAGGTCGCCGGCTCCTCGACGAACACGTCGAAGGCGGCGCCCGCGACATGCTTGGAATTCAGCGCGTCGACCAGCGCCTGCTCGTCGACCAGGCCGCCACGCGCGCAGTTGATGATGCGCACGCCCTTCTTCATCTTGGCGATCGCGGCCGCATCGATCACGTTGCGGGTCTTCTCGGTCAGCGGCGTATGCAGCGTGATGAAGTCGGCGCGCTTCAAGAGATCGTCGAGCTCGACCTTCTCGACGCCGATGTCCTTGGCGCGCTCCGGCGACAGGAACGGATCGAACGCGATCACCTTCATGCGCAGGCCGAGCGCGCGGTCGGCGACGATCGTGCCGATATTGCCGCAGCCGATCACGCCGATGGTCTTGGCGGTGATTTCGACGCCCATGAAGCGGTTCTTCTCCCACTTGCCGGCCTGGGTCGAGGCGTCGGCCTGCGGAATCTCGCGCGCCAGCGCCAGCATCAGCGTGATCGCGTGCTCGGCGGTCGTGATCGAATTGCCGAACGGCGTATTCATCACGATGATGCCCTTGGCGGTCGCGGCCGGGATCTCGACATTGTCGACGCCGATGCCGGCGCGGCCGATCACCTTGAGCCTCGTCGCCTTCTCGATGAGCTTGGCGGTCGCCTTGGTGGCCGAGCGGATCGCGAGGCCGTCGTAATTGCCGATGATCTCGGCGAGCTTTTCCTTGTCCTTGCCGAGGTTGGGCTGGAAGTCGACCTCGACGCCGCGATCCTTGAAGATCTGGACGGCGGCGGGAGACAGCGCGTCGGAAATCAGAACTTTGGGTTTTGTCATCTCGATTGTTCCTTTGCCCTGCCGCGGGCGGGTCTCCTGGACCGATCTGGTGAAGTCTCTGATCACTTCTCCCTCTCCCGCTCTTGCGGGGGAGGGTTGGGGTGACGGCAGCCACGGGCGAGGAACAAGCCGAAAGGGCCCCTCACCCGGATCGCTCAGGCGCGCAATTGCGCTGCCGAGCAATCCGACCTCTCCCCGCAAGAACGGGAAGAGGTGACAAGAGAAAGCTTATGCCGCCTTGGGCAACGCTGCCTTGGTCTCGGCAAACGCCCAGTCGATCCACTGCGTCAGCAGCTCGACATCCTTGGCCTCGACGGTGGCGCCGCACCAGATCCGCAGACCCGCCGGCGCATCGCGGTAATACGCGAAGTCGAAGCCGGCGTTCTCCTTCTCCACCAGCGCGACCAGCTTCTTGCAGAAGTCGGCCTGTGCGTCCGATGGAAGCGAGGTGATCGCGGGATCGGTGAACTTGAGGCACACCGAGGTGTTGGAGCGGATCGCGGGATCCTTGGCCAGGAAGTCGATCCACGGCGTCTTCGCCTTCCAGTCGGCGAGCGCCTTGGTGTTGGCATCGGCGCGGGCGATCAGCGCCTTCAGGCCGCCGATCGACTTCGCCCAGTTCAACGCATCGAGATAGTCCTCGACGCAGAGCATCGACGGCGTGTTGATGGTCTCGCCTTCAAAGATGCCCTGGTTGAGCTTGCCGCCCTTGGTGAGGCGGAAGATCTTCGGCAGCGGCCAGGCCGGCTTGTAGGTCTCGAGCCGTTCCACCGCGCGCGGCGACAGGATCAGCATCCCGTGCGCGGCTTCACCGCCGAGCGCCTTCTGCCAGGAGAAGGTGACGACATCGAGCTTGGCGAAATCGAGCGGCTGCGCGAAGGCGGCCGAGGTCGCGTCGCAAATCGTCAGGCCTTCGCGATCCGCGCTGATCCAGTCAGCGTTCGGCACGCGCACACCCGAGGTGGTGCCGTTCCAGGTGAAGACGATATCCGACTTCGGATCGACCTTGGAGAGATCGGGGATTTCACCATAAGCCGCGTTGAGCTTGGTGACGTCCTTCAGCTTCAATTCCTTGACGATATCGCTGACCCAGCCCTCGCCGAAGGATTCCCAGGCGAGCGTGGTGACGGGCCGCGCGCCGAGCAGCGACCACAGCGCCATCTCGACCGCGCCGGTGTCCGACGCCGGCACGATGCCGATCTTGTAATCGGCGGGCACCTCAAGCACCTCGCGCGTCAGTTCGATCGCGAGCTTGAGCTTGAGCTTGCCGACTTTCGCGCGATGCGAGCGGCCGAGGGCAGCGTCCTTGAGATTGTTGGGGTTCCAGCCGGGGCGCTTGGCACAGGGGCCGGAGGAAAAATGCGGCACTTCAGGCCGCGAAGCGGGCTTCGCTGCAGTCATAATCTACCCTTCCAGATAGCTGCCTCTCGGTGGGGAGAGGTTTCCCGCAGTCGGGGATAGTGGAAAGGTACCCAAACGTCAAGAAAGTTCGGACTCGTCTGGAACAATCCGGGCATCACGGCTGATTGATGGGGCGTCCTCGACCTGCTGGATCGTCTCCTGATCGAGCAAATCTGCCGCCAGAGTCATGATCTTAACTGCCCTGCGCCGGCTCGATACTTTCAGAATGCGCTTCTCGCCGGCCTGCACGATGTATTCGTTGCCGACCCGCACGATCGAATAATCCGACATTCCAATCCCCAGTTGCCCGCCGCCCCGTGGGAGACGTCCGACATACCGGACTCGTTCCGACCCGTAAAATCACAGAGACCGGCTTAGTTTATTGGCTGTTAACCGGATCGCAGACTATCCGCTGCTGCAGGTATTGCCTGGTAGATGGCACAACTTCTTGCACGCGTTTCAAAAGCGAATCGTCATCCCGACATGGCTGCGCGCGAACCCGAGCCTTTCATAGAAGCGCTGCGCATCGACCCGCGTCTGATGCGTCAGCAACTCGACGAGCATGCAGCCTCGCGCGCGCGCCTCCATGACTGCCCACTGCACGAGCTTCTCGCCGATGCCGCGGCTGCGGCAATGCTTTGCAACGCGAACGTCCTCGAGCAGGCCGCGCGAGCCGCCTTGCGAGCTGATGCCCGGCAGAACCGCGAGTTGCAGACAGCCGACGACGACGCCGTCCCCGTCGACGGCGACGACGAGCTGCAAATTGGGATCGCGCTCGACCCGCGCGAAGGCCTCGTAATAGCTTTGCGGCAGCGGATCCTCGATCCGCTCGCGCGCACTGCCGAGCGGATCGTCCGCAAGCATGCCGACGATGGCGGCGACGTCTTCGCGGCGAGCGCGGCGGATCGTGATGGATGAAGCTTCAGTCATGGCGGCATTCACCTGAGGTCAGCGGACCGGCGGCAGCGCGAGCACGCGCTCGGCATCGGCGATCCAGCGACGGATCACGGGATAGCGCGCGAGCTCGAGGCCGCCATCCTCCGCGACACGCGTATAGGCGAGCAGCGAGACGTCGGCGAGCGAGAACGCGTCTCCGACCAAAAATTGCGTCCCCGCAAGATGCCGCTCCAGATGATCGAGCGCGACATAGCCGCGCTTGACGAGGTTCGGATCGATCTCCGAGATGGCCTTGCCGAGATACACGGCCTGAAAGCGGCAGACGGCCACATAAGGCTCGTGGCTGTTCTGCTCCCAGAACATCCAGGCATCCATCTGCGCCGCGCGATAGGGATCGCTCGGGATCAGGTCGCTGCCGCGCGCGAGATAGCGGATGATGGCGTTGGATTGTGCCAGCGTGCGGCCGTCATCCAGCTCCATCGTCGGCACTTGGCCCCAGCCGTTTCGCTTGAGGAATTCCGCGGTCCGGCTGCCGCCCTTCATGGTGTCGATCTCGACCCATGTGTACGGCAGCGCCAGCCTGTCGCACACCCATTTCACCTTCAGGCAGTTGCCTGAATTGGCGTCGCCGTAGATTTTCATGTGATCGCGCTCCGCACCGTGTGGCGACAGAGCAGCAGTCGCTCCCCGGTCTGTCAACCGTCGCCGGCTACGGCAGCGGCGATCAGAACTTGTAGCCGGCGCCGACCCGGAAGCTGTTCATGTCGACGGCGATATTCTTGACCGCCGCGAAGCGCACATATTCCCACTCGCCGCGGAGAAACAACCCGCCGACCACGCAATATTCAAGCCCGAGGCCCGCGGTCCAGCCGACCGCATAGTTGTTCACCCGCTGCTCCGTCTGGGCGGCGCTGCCTGAGCCCAGGTAGTCGTTATGCTGAATTGTAACGGTGTTGTTGCCGACCGTCTGGGTCTCGGCCCAGGCATCGTACTTGTCAAACGACACCGTCGCCGAACGCGACACGGACATGCGTCCCACCGCAACACCGCCGAACATGTAAGGCAAGAAGTTGCCTGCCGCCCATCCGGCGCGTCCACGGAAGGTCGTGACGTCCTTGACCTGCAAGGCGGCGCTCCCCGACAACGTGGTGTTGTAGGTGTAGGTGTGCCCGCTCGGAGGAGTCTCGCCCTTGGGATTCACGATCTGCCGCGTCATCGAGTCGCCCGCCGAACTTTCGAGGCCGTTCAGGTAATTGTAGTTGGCCTCGACGCCGAGCACGACGTCGTCCCATTGCCAGTTGCGGCCGACGAACGCGCCGAACCCGTTGCTCTGCGCATGGTTCTTCGGCAGCAGGGCCCAACCCGAAACCGGGTCGGCCAGAACGCTCTCGCGCAGCATGAAGGAGGTCATCGCGCTTGGCGCGTGGCTGAAATCGATGTCGCCGGAGGAATAGCCGATCTGGCCGCCGACGTACCATCCTTCCCAGTTCCCGCTCCTGCTCGGTGCATCGACATAGGAGCCGCGCAGGATCGGAAAGTCCGGCAGGTCGGCAGCCTGCGCGCCGGTCACCGTTCCAATCATCATCGCCGCCAGCACCAACCTACGCATTGCAACGCTCCATCCACCGCACCGATTTCGCGCTGATCATCGCCTGTTAACCTTAACCAATCGTTGTCGCCGCCCGTTTTCGAGCATGCAAGTTGCAGAAGTGCGCGACATGACGCGGCAAGTTCGCGACATGACGCGGCAAAGAAAAACGGCGCGGGATGGTCCCGCGCCGTTGCAATCGTTAACCGTGAAGGCCCGAAATTAACCCTTGCGGATCAGCGGCGGCGGAGGCGGCGGCACGTCGCAGCACGGCAAGTTGAAGCGCACGCCGAGCTTCACGTCCTGCGAGGTGATGTCGCGGTACTGGAAGCTCGAGGGACCGGCCGGCGTGCCGTCGAAGAAGTGACCTTGGCCGTGGGCGGCAGTGCCCATGTCGAGGTAGCGATAGGCCAGTTCAACCGTGAAGTTGTTGGTGACCTTGTAGGCGACACCGGCATGCAGCGCCCAGGCGAAGTTGGTCTTGGTGGCGCCATCGGCGATGAAGGAGCTGGTGAGGCCCGACCCGCTCGGGAACGTCGCGACGTCGGAGAAGGCCGAGGTCTTGATCGTCGCGGCACCGACACCGGCACCGATGAACGGGGTCAAACAGCCCCAGGTGCCGAGATCAGCGTAGACGTTGACGAGGCCAACCCAGCTCTGGATGCCGCCATGATAGGCGTCGCTCAGCGGGCTGGGCCCGGGGAACGTGAAGAAATCGGTGCCGTTGAAGCTCACCTTCGAGCGATACTCACCGGTGATGTCGGCGCGGAACCAGCTGTTGAACTGATAGCCGACGCCGATGCCGTAGAGCACGCCGCCGTCGAAGCCGTGGCCATACTGGTTGAAGGCAGTGCCGGCCGGCAGTGTGTCGTAGGCGTTGACGTGCAGCTTGGCCTGGGTGTTGGTCATGCCGATGTCGCCGCGCAGATACCAGCCGCCGAAATCCTGGACCGGCGGAGGAGCATACGCCATCGGAGGTGGCGGCATGATGGGCATGTCGGCGGCGAACGCCGCCGAGGACAACAGAGATGCCGCACCGGCGGCAATCAGGGTCTTTACGCTACGCATTGGCTTCGTCCTTTTGGGCCAAGTGAGGCGACACGAAAGCCCCACGTCTGAAACTCACGGCCCGGACGATGGCAGGAAATGTTTAAGCGGCACTTAACCCTAATTTTTAAGGTTGATTTTCTCTCACCTTTCTCTGCGGCTGTCGCTTATGGGTCCATAAATGACGCAGGTTGGCGACGAAACATCGCGATCCCGCCAAAAGTGCTAATGAAGCGTTGACGCATCCGCGCCGTTCGCAAGGCACGCGGGCCGGGTGTGTTAGCGAATGCTTAACGCGGGCGTCGCGTCCGCGGCCGGGCGTTCAGCGCACGGCCCGCGGCATCCTCGGCAGGAACACCGCGAGCAGGCCGATCGCCGGCAGGAAGGCGCACAGCTGATAGACGAAGGCGATCGAGGTGTGGTCGGCGAGCTTGCCGAGCACGGCGGCGCCGAGCCCGCCGATCCCGAAGGCGACGCCGAAGAACACGCCAGAGATCATGCCGAAGCGATGCGGCATCAATTCCTGCGCGAACACGATGATCGCCGACGTCGCCGACGAGATGATCAAACCGATCACCACGGTCAGCACGGCGCTGGCGAACAGGCCGGCATAGGGCAGCGCCAGCGTGAACGGCAGCGCGCCGAGGATCGAGAACCAGATCACGTATTTGCGGCCGAAGCGGTCGCCGAGCGGACCGCCGATGAACGCACCCGCGGCGTTGGCGGCAAGGAAGACGAACAGATAGAGCTGCGCCGCCTGCGTCGAGACGCCGAACCGGTCGATCAGATAGAAGATGTAATAGCTCGACAGGCTCGAGACATAGAGCTGCTTGGAGAACAGCAGCGCGACCAGCACGATGAGCGCGATCTTCACGCGCCGCTGATCCGGATGGTCGGGATGCCGCGCGCTGGCGGCCGTCTTCTTGCCCGATATCTGCGGTTTGTACCAGACGCCGATGCGCCAGAGGATCACGATGGCAAGGAACGCGATCGAGGAGAACCAGGCGATCGAGGGCTGACCGAACGGCACCACGATCAGTGCTGCGAGCACCGGCCCCATCGAGGTGCCGAAACTGCCGCCGAGCTGGAACACCGATTGCGCGAAACCGTAACGTCCGCCTGACGCCAGCCGCGCGATGCGCGACGATTCCGGGTGGAACACCGCGGAGCCAAGGCCGACCAGCGAAGCCGCAATCAGGATGACCCCATAGGTGTGCGCAACGCTGAGCAGCAACAGACCGAAAAAGGTGAAGCCCATGCCGATCGCAAGCGAGAACGGCTGCGCCTTCTTGTCGGTGAAATGCCCGACCAGCGGCTGCAGCAGCGACGCCGTGAACTGGAACGCCAGCGTGATCATGCCGATCTGCGCGAAGTCGAGCGCGTAATTGTCCTTCAGGATCGGATAGACCGAAGCGATCAGCGACTGCATCGTGTCGTTGAGGAAGTGCGAGAAGCTGATGCCGGCAAGCACGACATAGGCCGGCCCCGCAGCGGCGGCGACCTTCGCGGCCGTCAACTCCGGCACCCGCACCGGCTCGCCCAGCGCCTGTTTGCTCACGACGGGTTTGTTCAATGCAGCATTCCCGGACAGATTCGCAAAAATACCTCCGTGTCGTACGACGCGGAGGTGAGGCAAACCAGTTGCGTTAGCCGATGGCAGCGATGCGCTGTGTGGCCAGCCGGCGGCCAAACTCTATCCCCGTCACCCTGAGGAGCGCCAACGGGTCCGCGCAAAGCGCGGCCCGATGACAGGCTCCGCGCGTCTCGAAGGGTCCACGGCCCGGCGCTCGCCACATTGCGACAATGGGCCGTGCATCCTTCGAGACGCGCGCAAGGGCGCGCTCCTCAGGATCACGAGCTGACGAGGCCGGACGGGGCTTAAGCCGCGGCGGCGTGGCCGAGTGCGCTGACGATGTTGTCGACGACCTCTTCCACCAGGATACGATCGTCGCCCTCGCCCATCACGCGGATCACCGGCTCGGTGCCGGAGGGGCGGATCAACAGACGGCCATGGCCGTTGAGGCGCTTCTCGCCGTCGGTGATCGCGGACTTGACCTCGGCGTCGTCGAGCGGCTTGCCGCTGCGATAGCGCACGTTCTTCAGGATTTGCGGCAACGGGTCGAAACGCCGGCAGATCTCCGACACCGGGCGGCGCAGCTTCTGCACCACGGCCAGCACCTGCAGTGCCGCGACGAAACCGTCGCCGGTCGTCGAATAGTCCGACATGATGATATGGCCCGACGGCTCGCCGCCGAGATTGTAGCCGCCGCTCAGCATCTGCTCGAGCACATAGCGGTCGCCGACCGGCGTGCGGACCATCTGCAGCCCGAGGCCCTGCAGGAAGCGCTCCAGCCCGAGATTGGACATCACGGTCGTGACGATGCCGGGCTTGGCGAGGCGCCCCTCCTCCTTCCAGCTCTGCGCTATCACCGCGAGCAGCTGGTCGCCGTCGACGATGTGGCCGCGCTCGTCGACCAGGATGACGCGATCGGCATCGCCGTCGAGCGCGATGCCGATGTCGGCGCGCATCTCGCGCACCTTCCGCGACAGCGCTTCCGGCGAGGTGGAGCCGCATTCCTTGTTGATGTTGAAGCCGTCGGGTTCGACCCCGATCGGCACCACGTCGGCGCCGAGCTCCCACAGCGCTTCCGGCACCACCTTGTAGGCGGCGCCATTGGCGCAATCGACCACGACGCGCAGGCCGTCGAGCGAGAGATCGCGCGGCAGCGTGCGCTTGGCGAATTCGATGTAGCGGTCATGGACGCCGTCGATGCGGCGGGCGCGGCCGAGGCTCGCGCTCTGCGCCAGGCGGCGGTCGAGCGATTCGTCGAGCAGCTGCTCGATCTGCTTCTCGACATCGTCCGACAGCTTGAAGCCCTGCGGGCCGAACAGCTTGATGCCGTTGTCTTCGAAAAGATTATGCGACGCCGAGATCATGACGCCGAGATCGGCGCGCATCGACTTGGTGAGCATCGCGATCGCCGGGGTCGGCATCGGGCCGACCAGCAGCACGTCCATACCGACCGAGGTGAAGCCCGCGACCATGGCGTATTCGATCATGTAGCCGGACAGCCGCGTGTCCTTGCCGATCACGACGCGATGGCGATGATCGCCACGCTGAAACACCAACCCTGCGGCCTGCCCCACCTTGAGCGCGAGCTCCGGCGTGATCAGCCCATTGGCGCGGCCCCGAATTCCATCGGTCCCGAAATATTTGCGGCTCATGTAACCCCCAAGACGGACCTCTCGAACCACCCGGCGAGAGAGTCCTGAACGCCTACCAGTCTAGCGTGCATCGGCCTTATAGACTGCCAGGCGCTAAAAGGACTTCAAAAAATATGATGAATCATTACCGGGGCTAAACCCCGTGCCTCTACATTAAGGCACTGAAAGATATAACATTATTACTCTTTCGGCAACCTGGGGAACGAACGCCGTCCCCTACCCTTTGCCGTTGCGCTTGACGTGCTGGTCGCCCTTGCTGGGGGCCGGCTGGGTGACATTGACGGGGTCGGAACCGGGAAACGTCTCCTCCAGCCCCTCTTCCAGGGCCTCGTCGAGCCGGCGCTTCTCGGCGTTCTCGTCTGCTTTCGGTTTGGAGCCTGATTGGGTCATCGCGCTCTCCCATCCGTCTTCGATTTGGCAGGCCTCCCATCCATGCTAGATGACGGCAAGATCGAACACCCGCAAGACTTGCTGCCTAAAACAAGGCTCGCGATATCGAACTTGCGACACAGAAGAAGGGCCGGGACCGTCCATGAAGCACATTACCTGCATCGAAGATCTGCGCCAGCTGCACAAGCGCCGGGTGCCGAAGGCGTTTTTCGATTATGCGGACCGCGGCTCCTACACCGAGGACACGCTGCGCGCGAATTCGGAAGATCTGCAGCAGATCAAGTTCCGCCAGCGCATCCTGGTCGATGTGTCCAAGCGCACCCTGGCGACCACGATCCTCGGCGAGCCGGCCGCGATGCCGCTGATCCTGGCGCCGGTCGGCCTGCTCGGCATGCAGCATGGCGACGGCGAGATCTATGCCTGCCGCGCCGCGCAGGCGGCCGGCATTCCCTTCACCCAGAGCACGATGTCGATCTGCTCGATCGAGGACATCGCCGCCGCCGTCGACAAGCCGTTCTGGTTCCAGCTCTACGTCATGAAGGACCGCGGCTTCATCAAGTCGCTGATCGAGCGCGCGATCGCGGCGAAATGCTCGGCGCTGGTGTTGACCGTCGACCTGCAGGTGATCGGCCAGCGCCACCAGGACATCAAGAACGGCATGACGGTGCCGCCGGAATGGTCACTGTCGAAGCTGATCGACTTCGCGACCAAGCCCGCCTGGGTATCAGGCGTGCTGCAAGGCAAGCGCCGCACCTTCGGCAACATTGCCGGCCACGTCAAAGGCACCGAGGATCTGACGAAACTGTCGGAATGGACCGCCTCGCAGTTCGACACCTCGCTGAACTGGAAGGACATCGACTGGATCCGCAGCATTTGGCCGGGCAAGCTGATCCTTAAAGGCATCCTCGACGTCGAGGACGCCGAGCTTGCCGCCAAGACCGGCGCCCAGGCGATCGTGGTCTCCAACCATGGCGGCCGCCAGCTCGACGGCGCGCCGTCCTCGATCGAGGTGCTGCCGGAGATCGTCGATGAGGTCGGCTCGAAGCTCGAGATCATGTTCGACGGCGGTATCCGCACCGGCATGGACGTCATGCGGGCGCTCGCGCTCGGCGCGAAGTCCTGCATGATCGGCCGCGCCTATGCCTATGGCCTCGGCGCCGGCGGCCAGGAAGGCGTCGCCAAGGCGATCGATATTCTGGGCAAGGAGCTCACCACCACGATGGGACTGTGCGGCGTCAACACCATCGCCGAGATCGACGATCACGTGCTGGCGGTTTAGCGCGGAGCGGCAGCCTCTCTCAACACGTCGTCCCGGGCAAGCGAAGCGCGACCCGGGACCCATAACCACCGATGGCCGTCGTTTCGCAACGCCGCGGCGACAGCGCGCTTCAACAACTCAACCCTGTGGTTATGGGTCCTGCTTTCGCAGGGACGACAGCGGAGCCTGCTCTGCCTCACATCGGCGGCGCAATCCCGTCGCGGCCGACATTGACGCGGTTGGCTTCCAGCGTGCCGTCATCCTTCTTCAGCGCGCCGAAGATGATGATCTTGGCGCCCGGCTTCAGCTCCGACTTGTCGCCGGCGACGAAGGTGACGACCGGGGTGCCCGGCGGCACCACGACTTTCTTCTCGCCGTCCTTGTACTTCACCGTGATGTTCTGGCCGTCGGTGCCCTTCACGGTCTCGGCGACGGTGGCGTTGGTCATGGTCGAATTGGCGCGCAGGTCCCAGGGGCGGAAGCCTTCGGCGGCGCCGCGCTGGTTCTCCGGGAAGATGTGAACCGCGATCGCCTTCTGCGTTCCGTCGGGCTCGGGCATCGCGGTGACACCGATATAGGAACCGGGCTTGATCTCCGACAGATCGGTCTTGGCGACGCCGAACACCGCGACGTTGTCAGTGGTCCGCACCTTCATGTCGGCACCGTCGCGCGACTTGATCGACAGCATCGCGCCGTCGACGGCCTCGATGGTGCCTCGGATACGCACCGCCGGCGGCTGCTGCGCGGATGCAGCCGAGGCAAAGGCAACGAGAAGCAATGCGGCGAACAGCGTCGATTTCGGCATGGTGTCCCTCATGGGTTGGGCTGGCGAATCAGGGAACACCGGGGAGTTGAAGGTATTCCGTGCGGCTACCTCCCGTTCGCGGGAAAGGTGACCGTTCAACAACTACGGACCGGATGAGGGGGCCGTTACTGCGATAACGGACAGGTGATGCGTTTGCATGTTCTGCCGTAGCCCGGATGGAGCGGAGCGCAATCCGGGGACCGCCTTCCTGGGAAGATTCCCGGATTTCGCTCCGCTCCATCCGGGCTACGCGCTGCGCGTCACATCGGCGGCGTAAGCCCGTCGCGGCCGACGCTGACGCGATCGGTTTCAAGCGAGCCGTCTGGCAGTTTCTTCATGAAGGCGATGACCTTGGCGCCGGCCTTCAGGTCCGCCTTGTCGCCGGGAACATAGGTCACGACCGGTGTATCGGGTGCGACTTCCACCTTCTTCTCGCCGTCCTTGTATTTGACCAGCAATGTGTGGCCGTCATTGCTGACGACGGATTGCGCGACGGTCGCATTGGTCATGCTGCTGTTCGGCTTCAGATCGTACGGCCGCGAGCCTTCGCCGGTGCCGCGCATGTTCTCCGGGAAGACGTGCACCTCGACCGCCTTCGGCGTGCCGTCGGGGCCGGGCACGGTGGTCGTGCCGATGAAGGAACCAACCTTGATGTCGGACAGCGCGATCTTGGTGAGACCGAGCACCACCATGTTGCCTGCCATGTGCAGCTTGACGTCCTCGCCGCTGCGCGACTTCACCGCGAGCGTATCGCCGTCGACGCTCTCGACGGTTCCACGCACCCGCGTCGGTGTCGGCGGCTGCTGCGCGAGCGCGTAGAGCGTGGACACCGTCACCATCGCAAGCGCGATGAACGGCCGAATGAGATGGGAGCGGCTGGCAGGCATGACTGATCTCCGGAGGGAACGCGGGGGGACTAACACCAGACCCCGTTCCGGAGATGCTATTCCAGGCCTCAAGTCTTTGTGAGATCGGCCTCAACAAGCGTGCGCAGCTCCGGCGTGACCTGCGGACGCCGCCCGAACCACAATTCGAAACCGCGCACCGCCTGGTGCAACAGCATGCCCAGTCCATCAGCGGTCTTCAGACCACGCGCCTCTGCCGCCGCAAGCAGCGGCGTCACCAGCGGCACATAGACGAGATCGGAAACGACCGCGTGTTGCGGCAGCAGGCCGACATCGATCTCGAGCGCGGGCTGACCATGCATGCCGAGCGAGGTGGTATTCACCAGCAGGCCGGCGCGCGGCAGCAGCTCATCAACCTCGTCCCATGTCGCGGGATGAACCCGCGCGCCGAATTGCCCGGCCAGCGCGCGGGCGCGATCGATGCTGCGGTTGACCAGATGCACGCGCGCGATGCCGCGCTCGATCAGGCCGAACACCACCGCACGTGCCGCGCCACCGGCGCCGAGCACCAGCGCGTCCTCCGTCTTGTCCCAGCCGGGCGCGCAGGCGTCGAGATTGTTGATGAAGCCTTCGACATCGGTGTTGGTCGAGCGCAGCTCGCCATCGGCGAACCACAGCGTGTTGGCGGCGCCGACGGCGCGGGCGCGCGCATCCGGTGCCGACAGCGCCAGCGCGCGCTCCTTGTGCGGAATGGTGACGTTGGCGCCGACGAAGCCGCGCAGCGACAGGCGGAACAGGAAATCCTTGAAGTCCTCCGGCGGCACCGCCTCGATCACATAACCGCCCTCGATGCCGAGCGTGCGCAGCCAGTAATGATGGATCAACGGCGAGCGGGAATGCGCGGCGGGCCAGCCGATCAGGCACGCGGCGCGGGTTTTGCTTGAGGACGTCATGATCGTGACATCGGCCAAGGCGGGCGCGCTGTCAATGCGTCCGCTTCGCGGTTGCGGCAACCAGCGCGCTGAGGGCGAACGCGGCGGCTGCGGCGAACCAGATCGCGGCGAGGTTGATCCAGCCATAGACCAGCCCGCCGGCGAGCGCGCCCGCGACCAGCGCCGCCCACAGCAGCAGGTTCGGGAGCCAGGCCCAGCCCGCACCGCCTGTGAGCGCGGCGGCGATCAGCTGACCGGCCTTCACCAGCGCCCCGGTGACATAGGTGAGGCCGAGCCCGGCCCCGCCTTCGAGCTGGAATACGGCGTTCTCGAGCCCCATCGCCAGCACGATGGCGGCGACCGCGGCGTTCGACAGGCCATAGGCATAGGCCACCGCCGCCGCCGTGAGCAGCCACGCCTCGATGAGCAGGAGCAGGGGCTGGCGATGCACCAGCGCGCTGAGCACGATCAGGCTGCCGGCTGCGGCGCCGGCGACGAACAGCACGATCAGCTCCAGCGCTTCCAGGGCGTGCTGCCAATGCCCCTCGGCCAGCGTCACGCCAAGCCGCGTCGAGTTACCGCTCATGAAGGAGACGAACAGCCCGCCGAGATGCAGATAGCCGATGCCGTCGACATAGCCGGCCATTGCGCTGAGCGCGCAGGCCAGCGCCAGGTTACGGCGGGATTCAAGCATGCTGGCGGAAACTGCGTCATAGGAAGGGAATCACGGGCGCTATCTTGGCCCGTCATTCCGGGGCGATGCGACAGCATCGAACCCGGAATCTCGAGATTCCGGGTCTGGTCCTTCGGACCATCCCGGAATGACAATTCGATCACGCCGCGTCGCGATGCGCGGCGATGATCTGGTCGGCGGCGCGGCCCGTCACTTCGGCCATGCGGTCGAACTGGCGGGTGAAGGTGCCGGCGCCGGCCGTGGCGGAGCGCAGTTCGACAATCAAGTCGCCGATCTCCGATTCCGGCATCGTGGCGCGGACGCAATCCCAGCCGATCCAGCCGTCGCGGGTGTCGAAGCCGAGGATCTGGCCGCGGCGCGCCGACAGGATCGCGTTGATCTTGGCGGTGGCGTCGGTCGGACAGACGATCTCGACCATATGGATCGGCTCCAGCAGCACCGGCTGGCACTGCGGCAACCCTTCGCTGACCCCGATCCTCGCCGCGGTACGGAACGCGAGATCGGACGAGTCGACGCTGTGATAGGAGCCGTCGGTCAGCGTGACGTCGACGTCGATCACGGGGAAGCCGAGCGGGCCGCGCGCCAGCGCGTCGACAACGCCCTCTTCCACCGCGCCGATATAGTTGCGCGGCACCGCGCCCCCGACCACTTTCTCGTGGAATTCGAAGCCTGACCCGCGCGGCTTCGGCTTGATGTCGAGCACGACGTCGCCGAACTGGCCATGGCCGCCGGACTGCTTCTTGTGCCGGCCGCGCTGGGTGATCGGCTTGCGGATGGTCTCCTGATAGCCGATCGCCGGCGGATGCGATTTGACGTTGACGCCGTAGCGGTCCTTCAGCCGCTCCTGCGCCACGCGCAGATGCATCTCGCCCTGCCCCCACAGCACGGTGTCGTGGGTGCGCGGGTTCTGGATCATCGTCAGCGAGGGATCTTCCTCGTTCAGCCGCAGCAGCGCCTGGCCGAGCTTGACATCGTCCTTGCGGTCGGTCGCGGCAATCGAGATCGACAGCACGGCCGCGGCCGGCTCGACCTTGACCAGCGAGGCCGGCGCCGTCTTGCCGCTCGAGACCGTATCGCCGGTCTTGATCGCATCGAGCTTGCCGAGCGCGACGGTGTCGCCGGCCTCGGCCTGCGGCCGCTTGCTGTCATGCCCGCCCGAGACCGCGAGGATGCCTGAGACGCGTCCGCTCTCGCCGCTTGAGGATTGCAGCGTCGCGCCGTCGTCGAGCCGGCCCGCAAGCACGCGCGCCAGCGACAGCTTGCCGCCGTGCTGCAAGTGCACGGTCTTGAACACGTAGGCCAGCGCATCCTTCTGATCCTTGATGCCGAGCCGATCGGCGGTCTCGGCGACGCCGGGCGCCTCATGGCGCAGCGCCTTCATCAGGCGCAGCACGCCGTTCTCGCGGCTCGCAGCGCCGAGCAGCACCGGACAGATCTGCCCTTCGCGCAGTTCGCGGGCGAGATCGTCGAACACGGCATCGCGCGGCGGCTGGATATCCTCCAGCAACTGCTCCATCAGCGCGTCGTCGTGGTCGGCAAGCTTCTCCAGCATCGAGAAGCGGGCTTCCTTCTCGCGATCGAGATTGCCGCCCTCGAGCGCCATCACCTCCGACGGCTTGTGCTCGCGATAGACGAAGGCGCGCTCCAGCGCGAGATCGACAAAGCCTTCGATCAGATCGCCGTTCCAGATCGGGATCTGGCGCAGCACCAGCGGCACGCGCGAGGCCGGCTGCAGCGTCGCAAGCGTCTCGCGGACGCGCTTGTTGGCGCGGTCGATCTTGTTCAGGAACAGGAAACGGGGAATTCCGAGCTCCTCGAGCTCGCGCAGGATGATCTGCAGCTGCGGCAGCTTTTTCTCGTCGGCTTCGCAGACCACGACCGCGGCATCGACCGCCGGCAACGCTGCACGCATATCGTGCGCGAATTCGATCGAGCCGGGACAATCGATAAAGGTGTAGCTGTCCCCCATAAAGGTGGTGGTGGCGGCGGTCAGGCCTACGCCCATCTTGTGCTGACGCGCCTCGGGGCTGGCATCGCCGACGGAGGTTCCGGCATCGACGCTGCCGGCAGTTTTAATGGCGCCAGTGCGCGCCAGGATCGCTTCCAGAAGTGTGGTTTTACCGCTTTGGAAAGGGCCCACCAATGCGATGCACCGTGGACCTCGGGGACTTCTGACGTCTTGTCCCATTGCCGCCTCCTCGTTTTGGAGCTCGGCCCATGATTGGGTCGGCGACCGTTTATGCTCTGCCTGCGTTTGACATTTGGCAAGCGGGAAAACGTCGCTGCGGTGCGGCGTCGCGGAGGTTTGCAATTCCGAGCCATCGTCCGGACAATTGCATCCGCTGCGTCAGTTCCTTCGCGCAAGTCCCGGAGCAATCTCGCGCCAGCGTGTCGCAAGGTCGAGCAGACGCTGCACGGCGGGCGAGACATCTTCTTCAGGCCACGCAATCGTGAGCGGCGCCGTCACCGCCGGCGCGGCCAAGCGGACATACGCCACGCCGCGACCGGTCTGCGCGCGTGCCGCGGCCTCCGGGACGAGCGATACACCGACGCCGGCGGCGATCAGGCCAATCGCGGTTTGCAGATGCAGCACCTCCTGCGCGAGTCGCGGCGTGAATCCGGCGGCCTGGCACGCGGCGACGATCAGGCCGGTGACCGATGGCTCCGGCCGCGCCGGATAGAGCACGAAGGCATCATCGGACAATTCGGCAAGCGCAATGTCGTCCCTCTCGGCAAGCGGATGCGCGCGCGGCAACGCCGCGACATAGGGCTCCTCCAGGATCAGGCGCTGGGCAAGACCCGCCTCCGGCAATAGCGCCGGGCGTGCGAAGCCGACATCGATCCGGCGTCGCCGCAGCGCTTCGGCAATCTCGGCCGCCAGCATCTCGTCAAGCACGAGCTCGACGTCGGGACAGGCGTCGCGATAGCTGCCTATGATATCGGGCAGACCGGCGAACATCGCGGAGCCGACGAATCCGATCGCGAGCTTGCCGGCCTGGCCGCGCCCGACGCGCCGCGTGTCCGCAACCGCGGCCTCGAAATTTGCGAGCAGGGAGCGGGCGCGCGCAAGCAGCAGCTCGCCCGCCTCGGTGAGCCTGACAGGACGGCTATTCCGCTGCAGCAACGTCACGCCGAGTTCGTCCTCGAGCTGACGGATCTGCTGGCTTAGCGGCGGTTGCGCGATGTGCAGCCGCTCGGCCGCGCGGGTGAAGTTCAATTCCTCGCCGAGCGCCACGAAATATCTGAGATGTCGCAATTCCATGCCGTCGGTATAGCACGGCGGCGGGTGCCGTCAGTCATACGCAACAGCTCTGCAACCGTATCGAACGAGTATTGGACCGGACGCGCGAACGCGGACAGCCTGCGGCAAAGCACAGGGAGTCCTCATGACGGCGCTGGAAAAAGCCTTCGCGGAAGCAGCCGCGGCAGGCATCACACAACAGAAGATCGATATCGGCGGCCTGCGCGTCAATGTCGCGCGCTTCGGCAAAGGGCCGCCGCTGCTCCTGCTTCACGGCTGGCCGGAGTTCTGGCTGGTGTGGCGCCCGCTGATGCTGCGCCTCGGCGACAGTTTTGAACTGATCGCGCCCGACTTGCGCGGCTGCGGCGACACCGGCAAGCCGACACCGGGGCCCGATGCGTCCGCCACCGCTGAGCGCCACGCGCTGGACATGTTTGCCGTCATGGACGCGCTCGGTCATGACGGCTTCGGCGTCATCGGCGGCGATCTCGGCGCCTATGTCATGCAGGCGATGTCGCATCGTCAGCCGCAGCGGCTGACCGGCACGCTCTATCTCTGCACGCCCTATCCGGGCCTCGGGCATCGCTACGGCCAGCCCGGCCACCTGATCGAGGTCTGGTATCAATACTTCCAGCAGCTGCCATGGGCCGCGCAATTGGTCGGAAGCTCGCGCGAGTCATGCCGGCTCTACTTCCGGCATTTCCTCGACCACTGGTCGGGCGACGATCCCGCGGTGTTCGGCGACCTGCTGGAAGCCTATGTCGACAACTTCATGAAGCCGGGCAACATCCAGGGCGGCTTCGACTGGTATCTCTCGTCCGCGCCCAATCGCCGGCTCTGGCTGGAAGGCAAGCTGCCGGCGCAGCCGCGCATCGACGTGCCGTCGCGCTTTCTCTGGGGCCGCCGCGATCCGTTGATCGCGCCCGAATGGTCGGACAGGTTGAAAGACTATTGGAGCGAACCTTCGATCAGGTTCGTCGAGACCGGGCACTATGTTCACGCCGAGGCGCCCGGGATCGTTGCCGAAGAAGCAAGCGGCTTCTTCGGCAAGCTGATCAACCGCACGGGCGCGCGTTAGCGGCCCGGACGCAGCTCCAGGCTCTCGAGGCCGGCGGCGATGTTGATGCCGACCTGGCCCTGCACGCTGAGCGGCTGCAGGGCGATCGTGTTGTCGGAGCCGCCGACCAGCACGTTGCCGCCGACGCCGACACCGAGCGTCGCGCTGCCCTGCGCGCCGGCATAGTTGCCGGAGAGCGCACCCGGCCCGAGCCGCTCCACCGGCGCATAGACGCCCCAGGCCAGCGCCGATTCCTGGGTGATGCCGAGATCGATGCCGACCTTCTGGATGGTCGCGATGTAGCGATCCTCAGGCAGACCATTGGCGCGCAGCACGCAACCGAGATGGGTCACGGAACCGACGATGAAGCCGACGCTCGCGCCGCCGCGGCATTCAAGGACGCCGACCTGCACGCGCTGGATCGGCTGTTGGGCGCTGGCGCCAACGATTGCGGTCAGCGTGGCGATGGCGGCACCGGCGAGGCGAGTGAAGCGACGCATGTTGGGGAGTCTCCGGCTGAGAGGCATGACGCGAGCAGAGAACCGAACGGCGCCGTGTCTGCGGCGCCGTTCGCATCCTATGCCACAACATCGAACGTCCAGCCAGAATTTGCGGTGCCCGGCCACCGATTGTCAGGAGATGTTGCGGCGCTGCTGTTCCTTTCGGTCTGCCGATTGATCGAGCAATGGACAGCAAACAACAGACAACAAAAAAGAGGCCCGCCTTCGCGGGCCTCTTTGATCGAACACCGACCAGCCTAGAGCGTTTTCGAGCGAAGCGGATACCGGTTCGCGTGAAGAAAACGCGTCAAAACAAAATCTAGTGGTGGTGATGATGACGGTGGTGACGATGATGACGGCGCGGACCGCCGTAGGCGACCGGCTCGAGATCGATCCCGGCGATGCCGGCCGCGACGTTGAGGCCGGTCTGGCCCTGCACGCTGACCGGCTGCAGCGCGTAGGCATTGTTCGGGCCGCCGAACAGGAAGTTACCGCCGGCACCGAGGCCGACCGAGGCGTTGACGCCGACGCCGCCGTAGCTGCCGGCCAGCGCACCGCGCGGAAGCTGCGTGGTCGGCGCGCTCACGGCCCAGGCGAGCTGGGTCGTCGCGGTGACGCCGAGGTCGACGCCGATCCGCTTCACGGTCGCAACATAGGGCTCGGGCCGACGGCCGCCGCTCTGAAACACGCATTCGAGGCGCGCGACAGAGCCGACAACGAAGCCGACATTCTCGCCGCCCTGGCATTGCAGGACCCCGGCTTGAACCTGAGGCGCCGCGTTGGCGGTGGCGAACTGCGCCAGCAACGCAAGCGCTGCAAGGGTGAGGGTCGAAAGTCGCATTGAACTGTCTCCGCAAGGTGAACTGAACTGAATTCGCGCGGCGGACAGGAAGGAAGGCTCGTGTCCAAAACAAGGCAGCGCGCAAAGACGCCGTAAAAACTTCCCGCGTGTGGCATCGATGTTCGCACACACGCGCGTGAGGTGAGCTGGATGTGATTTGACTCGTCGAATCTACCGGCGCGATTTCGGCGCACAAACAAAAACGCTCCCGCACCAGGTGCGGGAGCGTTTCTTTAAGTTCGGATCGAACTACCGCAGATTACCGCAGAAGCGCTGGATGCGCTTGCAGGCATCCTCGAGATCGGAGGTCTTGGTCGCATAGGAGATGCGGAACGCGGGTCCGAGCCCGAATGCCGATCCCTGCACCACGGCGACGCCTTCGCTCTCGAGCAATTCGGTGACGAACGCCTCGTCGTTGTCGATCAGCTTGCCCGACGGCGCCTTCTTGCCGATCGTGCCGGCGCAGGACGGATAGACGTAGAACGCACCTTCCGGCCGCGGGCACTCGATGCCGCTCGCCTGGTTGAGCATCGACACCACGAGGTCGCGACGTTCCTTGAACACCTTGTTGTTCGCGGCGATGAAGTCCTGCGGACCGTTGAGCGCCTCGACCGACGCCCATTGCGCGATCGACGACGGGTTCGAGGTCGACTGCGACTGGATCGTCGCCATCGCCTTGATCAGCTGCGCCGGGCCGCCGGCATAGCCGATGCGCCAGCCGGTCATGCAGTAGGCCTTCGACACGCCGTTCACGGTCAGCGTGCGATCGTACAGGCTCGGCTCGACCTGCGCCGCCGTGGTGAAGACGAAGTCGTCATAGACGAGGTGCTCGTACATGTCGTCGGTCATCACCCAGACATGCGGATGCTTGACCAGCACGTCGGTGATCGCCTTGAGCTCGCTCTTCGTATAGGCCGAGCCGGTCGGGTTCGACGGCGAGCACAGGATCACCCACTTGGTCTTCGGCGTGATCGCCTTCTCGAGATCTTCCGGACGCAGCTTGAAGCCGGTCGAGGCCGGGCACACCACCGGCACCGACTCGCCGCCGGCGAGCGCCACCATCTCGGGATAGCTGACCCAGTACGGCGCCGGGATGATCACCTCATCGCCCGGATTGATGGTCGCCATCAGCGCGTTGTAGAGCACCTGCTTGCCGCCGGTGCCGACGATGACCTGGTTCGGCTTGTAGGTCAGGCCGTTCTCGCGCGCGAACTTGTTGATGATGGCTTCCTTGAGCTCCGGAATGCCGCCGACATCGGTGTACTTGGTCTTGCCGGCCTCGATCGCGTGGATCGCTGCCAGCTTGATGTTGGCGGGCGTATCGAAGTCAGGCTCGCCGGCGCCGAGGCCGATGACGTTGCGGCCCGCGGCTTTCAGCGCGCGTGCTTTGTCCGTGACCGCGATCGTCGCGGACGGCTTCACACGGTCGAGCGCAGCGGACAGGAAGGCCATTATCATCTCCTGGCAAACGTCGTGAGCCGTAGGGCCACGACTTGATTTGAATGGGATCGCGGCACCCTAGGCCTGTCGCCGCTGCACCGCAAGAAGCTTGGCGGTAAAGCACGAAAACTTTCGCGCATGGCTCGCGGCGCGCGCAATTTTCCGCAAGTTCCGGCACCGGATGACTCATATCCGGCAAGCCCGCTCGGGTCTTGCCGGCGGGGCCTTTCGGCGGCATGCGCCAGCGCGGATTGCTCCGAGGACAATGCCGCGCGGCAACCTGCCTGACAGCGCTAACGGCGGGTCGTCAACGCAGACCGGCGCGCGTCGTGCCGCCAAGGACGCGCGTTAAGGTTTGTGAATTGCAGCGCACCGGCCATGGTCGCGACCTTGGCGATCGACCGCCACCGTGCAGAGCGTCGCGCAGGCGTGATCCGAGTTGTTCTGCCGTGTGGATGGAATCGTTCTGCACGTGTGCAGTGCAGTAGACGTTTCGACTTTTTCCACACTGCAGGGCTTGCGACGCACCCCCGTCAGCATCATTGTTTAGCGGCGTTGCGGTGTGACAGGCCGCGCAATTTTTAAGCGTACCGTCTCCCTGACCGAGTGAACCACGACGCAATGTACAAGCTCTATTCGATGCAGCGCTCCGGCAACAGCTACAAGGTCCGGCTGGCGCTTGCCGTGCTGAACACGCCGTACGAGGCGATCGAGATCGACATCCTGCGCGGCGAGAGCCGCACGCCGGAATTCCTGGCCAAGAATCCGAGCGGCCAGGTGCCGCTGCTCGAGGTCGCCGAGGGCCGCCATCTCGCCGAGTCCAATGCCATCCTCTGGTATGTCGCGATCGGCACGCCGCTGGCGCCGGAGTCGCGGATCGAGCGCGCCGAGGCGCTGCAGTGGATGTTCTTCGAGCAGCACGCGCTGGAGCCGAACATCGGCGCTGCCTATTTCTGGCTGTCGCTGGTCAAGGGCGGACGCGACCTGCAGACGCACGCGCTGGAGGACTGGATGGAGCGCGGCTATGCGGCGCTGCAGGTGATGGAAAATCACCTCAAGGAACACGCCTATTTCGCCGCCGGACAGCTCACCGTCGCCGACATCGCCCTTTACGGCTACACCCACGTCGCCGACCGCTGCGACTTCGACCTGGCGACCTTTCCGTCGATCCGCGCCTGGCTCAAGCGGGTCGAGCAGACCCCCGGATTTGTCTCGATGGACTGGCAGCCTGGTACCGAGGCCGAGCCTGAGCCTCGCCTCGCGGCCGGCGTCTGAACGGCCGGGTGTGAATCCAGGGAATAACGGGGAAACTGCCCAAATAACGGGCAAAACTCGCGCCACCGCCGTATTTTAGCCATTTTTGGACGGCGCCGCCGCCGCAATGTTGCCGGTGACAACCGGCAGATTCGCGCGGATGTCGCGAGTGATTCGCTCGCGGCCTGAGGGATTTAGACCATGAAACTGTGGTCCGGCACGGCAGGCTTCGATGGCCGCCCTGCCCCGGTGGCATCATCCCGGCTGACGAACGCGATCGCCGCGTCGCTCGCGCTCGGCGCGCTGACGTTGTGCCTGGTCGTCGCCGTGACGGTGCTGTCGAGCAACATCACCATGGCAACGGCGATCCCGGCGTAATCAAGCAATTTCCGGTTGGCACCTGATCCGCGGCAAGGCGCGGGAGAGACAGCGGCGCGACATGATGAAGACCCCCGTCGGACTGGTGACCGTGACGCTGTCGGCGGCGATCCTGCTGGCGGCATCGCTCCTGATCGTGACCGGCACGCAAGGCGAAGACCGCGCACGCCCCGCGCATGTCACGACGCCGACCGCCAAGCCGGCCCCGCACCACTAAAGCGCAATGAGATCAGGTCGAACCGCGGCGGCAGTGTGCTCCCTCGCCCCGTTCTTACGGGGAGAGGGTTGGGGTGAGGGGCTCTTTCCGCGTATTCGGAGATCGCTGCATTTGCGGAGAGTCCCCCTCACCCGGAACGCATCTAACGATGCGTTCCGACCTCTCCCCGCACACGGGGCGAGGTGAAGCATTAGCCCCATTTGTGGAAGATCAGAAACGCGCCGGCGGCGATGAAGGCAAATCCGAGCGCGTGATTCCAGCCCAGCGGCTCCTTCAGGTACAACACCGAGAAGGCGGCGAACACGACCAGCGTGATCACCTCCTGCATGGTCTTGAGCTGCGCCGCCGAGTAGACCGCGCTGCCCCAGCGATTGGCCGGCACCGCCAGCCAGTATTCGAAGAAGGCGATGCCCCAGCTCACCAGGATCACGATGGGGAGCGAATGATCCTTGAACTTGAGATGGCCGTACCAGGCGAAGGTCATGAAGACGTTCGAGGCGAACAGCATCAGGATCGGCAGCAGCGACGGCGAAATGGCGGGCATCGAATGTCCTCTTGCAAGCAAAGCACGCGGTAACCCGCAGGCACGGAACCGGGTTCCGTGCCGATCTGCATATCATTTGATTTGAAAGCAGCGAAAGCTGGTTCGGCCCCCGCAACGCCCGCTTAACGGTCGGGAAGGAAATGCCGGCGCGGTTGCGGCCCTGTCGTCAAACTGCGGCTTTATCGTTCGTTTGATAGATAGCGAGAACGCGCATGCGGTTCGACTGGCGTGCAATTTCAGGTCCGGCCCTGACGGCGATCACGGCATCCGCCGCCTTCCTGCTCGATCGCCTCGTTGTCGCCGTCCCCAATCCCGCGCCGCTGTTCGTCTGCATCGTGGCGCTTGCGAGCTCGATCAGCGGCATCACCTCCGGGCTGATCTCCGCCGCGATCGCGGTGGCCGCCTCGGCGCTGTTCTTCCTCAATCATCGCGCGCTGCCCGGTTACGACACCGCCGACGTCGCGCGGATGCTGATGCTGGCGGCGACCGCGGCCGGCACCGCCGTGATCACCGGAATGCTACGGCAGAAATGGATCGACGCCTTTGCCGCGGACCAGCAGCATCACGCCACCGCGGAGCGGCTCGCAGCCGCGCTCGACCAGGTCGACATCGGCATCGTGCTGCTCGACGCCGACACCCGCGCCGAATTCATCAACCGCGCCTTCCGCGACTATTTCGCGCTGTCGGATGCGCAGGCCGAGAGCAAGCCGCCCTTCGTCGCGCTGATGTATCACGGCCGCGACACCGGCGCCTATGAACTGCCGGAAGACGAGCTGAGCGCGTTCATCGCCGAGCGCATCGCGATGATGCGCGCCGGCGACTCCACGCCGATCAATCTCAACCTCGCCGACGGCCAGGTGCTGCGCTTCAGCTGCACCGCACTGCCGGACGGCGGCCGCATGCTGAGCTACACGCCGGTCACCGACCTCGTGCGGCACACCGACGATCCCGCCAAGGCCGATGAATATCGGGCCCAGCGCGCCGGGCGCGAGCGCCGTCTGGCGCGGCTGCTGCGCGCCGCCGAGTGAGGCGCGACCTCGTCCGCAATTGATCCTGCGAGATAGCGACGGTAGAACCTTGCGAGCGGTGCGGAGACATCGCCCGCAACGCAGGATCATCCAGGAATCCTCCATGGCCGACGACGTCACCATCCGCTTCGTCACCCGCGACGACTACGCCCAGTGGCTTCCTCTGTGGGACGGCTACAATGCCTTCTATGAGCGATCCGGGCCGACCGCGCTCGCGCCCGAGATCACCGCGATGACGTGGGAACGCTTCTTCGATGCCTATGAGCCGGTGCACGCGCTGGTCGCCGACGCCGGCGGCAGATTGCTCGGGCTGACGCATTATCTGTTTCACCGCTCGACCACGGCGATCGCGCCAACCTGCTATTTGCAGGATCTGTTCACCAGCGAAGCCGCACGCGGCAAGGGCGTTGGCCGCGCGTTGATCAACGGGGTTTACGCGCAGGCCAGGCTCGCGGGATCGCCACGCGTCTACTGGCAGACGCATGAGACCAACCACACCGCGATGCAGCTTTATGACAAGGTCGCAGACAAGCCGGGCTTCGTCATCTATCGCAAGATTGTCTGAGCGGATCTTCGCGGCCTGTGGATTGAACAGAGGTGTCACCGGCACGTTACAAAGCCCGGCTAGGCTTCCGCTCGCGCAGATCAGGCCCCCCGTCTCAGATCTTCGCCAAGCGGTCCCCGTCAGTCGCCGCGTCTGACCGGGACCGCTTTTTTTGCGGCATCTCATTTTGCGACATCGTCATGCGTGATCGGCGGTAGGACGGCACCTTGCCGGGCCCTAGTGTGCTTGTCACAATACGCGGCACCGCTCGCCTATCCCACAGGATTGTCTCATGGAAATTCGTAATCTCGGCGGCTCCGGGCTGCGCGTGTCCGCGGTCGGCCTCGGCTGCAACAATTTCGGCCAGCGCACCGACCTCGAGACCTCGCGCAAGGTGATCCACAAGGCGATCGATCTCGGCATCACGCTGTTCGACACCGCCGACATCTATGCCGGCATGGGCGGCTCGGAGACCGTGCTCGGCACCGTGCTGGGCGACCGCCGCAAGGACATCGTGCTCGCCACCAAATTCTCCAAGCCGATGGCGACCGACGGCACCAAGCAGGGCGCCTCGCGGCGCTACATCATGTCGGCGGTCGAAGCGAGCCTCACTCGCCTGAAGACCGACTATATCGATCTCTACCAGCAGCACGACTACGATCCGCTCACCCCGATCGACGAGACGCTGCGCGCGCTCGACGATCTCGTCCGCCAGGGCAAGGTGCGCTACATCGGCAACTCCAACTTCCCGGCCTGGCGGATCGCCGAAGCCGAGTACGTCGCGCGCCAGATGAACATGAACCGCTTCGTGTCCTGCCAGGACGAATACAGCCTCCTGGTGCGCGGCATCGAGAAGGACCTGCTGCCGGCGGCGCAGCAATACAATCTCGGCCTGCTGCCGTTCTTCCCGCTCGCCAGCGGCCTGTTGACCGGCAAGTACCAGCGCGGCGCCGCTGCACCCGCCGATACCCGCTTCGCCAAGGCGCCGGCCCTGAAGGATCGCTACGTCACGCCGCGCAACGAGGACATCGTCGAGAAGCTGCAGGCGTTTGCCAGGGAGCGCGGCCACGCCATGCTCGAGCTCGCCTTCTCCTGGCTCGCCGCCCGCCCGCAAGTCGCAAGCGTCATCGCCGGGGCGACGCGTCCCGAGCAGATCGAGCAGAACGTCAAGGCGATCAGCTGGAAGCTCTCCGCGGAGGAGATGGCGGAGATCGATGGGATAACGAAGGCGTGAAGCGAACGGCACTCTCTCCGCTCCCTGTCCCCGTCCTTTACGGGGAGAGGGTTGGGGTGAGGGGCATCTATCCGCGCAACTCAGTCTGAATTGTAATCAACACACCCTCGACGTTGCCGAGCACATCGTTGTTCCAGAAGCGAAGCACGCGATAGCCCTCCCCGGTGAGATACCAGTCCCGGACCACGTCTGCAGCTGAGTCCGCGTGCTGACCGCCATCCACTTCGATCACGAGCCGTCGCTCGCGGCAGACGAAGTCGCAAATGTAACTCCCGACCGGCACCTGCCGTGCGAACTTATGGCCATCAATCTGGCGATTGCGGATGCGATTCCAAAGCACGGTCTCCGCGTCCGTTTGATTGGCGCGCAGCCCTTTCGCGAGTCGGATAGGTGTTTCCTTGCGGCCACGCATTGCCCTGCCCCTCACCCGGAAGCAACGCGATGCGTCGCTTCCGACCTCTCCCCGCAAAGAGCGGGGAGAGGTCGAGGAAGTCAAGCCACCAGCCCCTTCATCGGCTTTACCGGGGCGCTGTCCGGAAACACGGCATCGGCCAGCACGCGCTCGCCGAGGCCGAACTGGTCGTGCAGCACGCCCTTGATCACGGCGCGCAGGTCGGTGGTCGGGGCGAGGTCGCGGGCCTGGTAGAGATTGGCGGGCTTGAGGCCGGGCCAGTCGGTGATCATGCGGCCGCCATTCACCGCGCCGCCGGCGAGCAACGCGATGGTGCCGGTGCCGTGGTCGGTGCCCTCGGTGCCGTTGATGCGCGCGGTGCGGCCGAACTCGGTCGCGACCACGATCACGGTGTCGCGCCAGCGCGCGCCGAGGCCGCTCTGAAATTCCGCCAGCGCGCCGTCGAGGCCGCCGAGCAGCTGCGCGAGGCGGCCGACCGGCCCGCCTTCATTGGCATGGGTATCCCAGCCGTCGAAGGCGAGCGCGCCGATCCTCGGGCCGTCATCGGCCGCCATCAATTTCGCGGCGCCCCGCGCCACGAGGCGCATCGCCGCCACGCCGCCCGCCCCGTGCTTCGGCTTCATCTCCTCGCCCTGCGCCTGCTTCTCGAGCTGCAAGCCTTGCGTCAGCGCGCTCGCCAGCGCCGGATCGCGGTGCTGATAGAGATCGAGCAGCCGCATCGCGGTGTCGTCGGCGGCTTGCGGTAGCGCGGTCGGGGCCCAGCCGACGGTCGGCGCCGCGCCGCGCAGCACCAGCGGCGTGGTCGGGCCGACCGCGAGCGCGCTCGTCACCCGCTCGCCTTTCGGCAAGGCTTCCAGCGCGCGATTGAGCCAGCCGGACTGCACGCGGCCCGGACCGGGGAAGCCGCTTTCCAGCACGTCCTGACCGTCGAAATGCGAGCGATCGCGATAGGAGGTCGCCACCGCATGAACCACCGCGGCCTGCTTGGCGCGATACATCCGCGAAAATTCCGGCATCGCCGGATGCAGGGCGAAGAACTGATCCAGCATCACCGCCGCGTTCGGGCCATCGGGGCGCAGCGCGATCGCGCCGTGCAAGCCGGCATAATCAGGATCGCCGACCGGTGCGACCGTGGCGAGGCCGTCGAGTGCACCGCGCAGGATGATGGTGACGAAGCGCGGATCGCGGCCATCGGCGGCGCGCGCGAATTTCGGGAGGTAGGCCCAGGCCGCAAAGGAGGCGCCGCCGAGCAGCAGCGCGCGCCGCGACGTCGCCTGCAGCATCAGGCTCTCGGAGCATTCCATCGTCATCTCCTCTGGAACTCGGGCGACATCAACAGCAGCGCCAGCGCCTGCTGCCGCGATTCCGCGCGCTCGATGGTGCGCCGCGTCTCGGGCGAGGCTGCATCGGCGGCAATGAGCTCGAGCAGGTCGCGCGGGTCGAACCGGTCGGCGAGCTGGGAGGCGACTTGCGCCGAAATGTCGAGCCTGAGCTTGATGCCTTCAGGCGCCGCCCAGGCCGCGGCGGTGTCCGAAAATCCGTTCGGCCCGGCCGGCGACCACAGCGGCTGGCCGAGCACATTGAGGCCATTGAGATAGCGGCTCGGATCCTCGGGATTGCGCGCCAGCAGGCGGCCGGAGGCGACCAGGAATTCGTAAGGCGAACGCATCTTTGTCAGCGGCGCCTGCCAGGCCTCGCTGGACTGAACGAGCGCGGTGGCCAGCGCCCTGAGATCGCCGTCCGTTTTCGTGAATGTATCCTGCAGCCTCGCCACCAGCGCCGGCGGCGGATCGTCGGCAACGAAGTGGCGCGCGAACTTGGTCGCGATGAATTTTGCGGTCGAGGGATGCCGCGCGATGTCCGCCAGCACCGCCTCGCCCTGCGCGACGCCCGCCTGCGCGTAGCTCTTGCCGAGCACCTGCTGCGGTCCGGGCTGGTGCGCATTGGCGTTGAACACGAAGCTGCCGGGCACACCTAACTGCCCACGGCGGCCGGCAAAGGTCCAGCCGGTGATGACGCGCGCCAGCGCCGTCACATCGTCCTGGGTGTAGCCGCCGCCGACGCCGAGCGTATGCAGCTCCATGATCTCGCGCGCGAGATTCTCGTTCAGGCCGCGATTGCGGTTGATGCCGGCGCGCGACTCCGGGCCGAGCGATTGCTGGTTGTCGAGAAAGAACAGCATCGCCGGATGCTGCTCGACGGCCTTCAGCATGTCCGAGAAACGGCCGAGCACATGCGGACGGATCGCCTCGCGCTCGAACGAGCCGGCCCACATCCGCGCCAGCGCGCCCTTGTTGGCGGAGACGCAGAAGTGGTTGGACCAGAACACCACGAGCCGTTCGACGAAGCCGCAATCGGCGACCACGCCGCGCTGCAGGCGCGCCAGCGCCTCGGCGCGGAACGTCTTCTGGATGATGTTGAGCGGTTGCGCCGGCGGCTTGGGGGGACCGGGCACCGTCTGCATCGTCGGAGGCTGCATCGGAGCCGACGGCGTCATCGCCGCGTTGGCGCCATCGGCGCCCTGCGCCTGCATCGCCGGATCCTTGCCGGCGATCTCCTTGGCGGCCGTGGACAGCGACAGATTGCGCCGCTGCGCCGGCTTTGCGTCGGACCCTTGCGGCGGTGTCTCGCTCGCGCCTTGCTGCGCGACCTTCGCGGCATTGCGCGCCTGCTGGATCTCGAACTGATAGTCGAACACCTGCTTGCCGAGCTCCGGCGTCGAGAGCAGGCCCGGCACTTCGAGCAGCGCGCCGTTCGGACGCGCCAGTTCCGCCAGCACGAAACCGCGCGGATCGGAGGCGGCGTTGATGAAGTCGCCGGACGCCCCGCCGCGGGCACCGAATCCAAACCGGTTGAGGGCAACCAGCGCGGCTTGCGAATCACGGGCCATCAGAATTCCCTTAACGGCCTATCCCGGCTATATCAGTTGCCTGGCATCATAGCGCGGTCCGGGATGAACCCGAGATTAATTCGCGCATTAAATCGCGGTTAGAATGGACCTCTCGTCAAACGATCGTTCCAAACCAGCATCTCCGCGCCAGCTTGCCTGCACGGCATGCGGCAGCGAATTTTCCTGCTCGCTCACCGGAGCATGCTGGTGCTGCGATGAGAGTTTTCGCCTGCCGATGCCGACCGACGGCGGCGACTGCCTGTGCCCCGCATGCTTGCGGAAGCTCGCGGAACAGCAAGCAGCGGTGAGCGCCACGTGAACGCACGCTGGACCGTCGACGCCGTCCTGCTCGACATGGACGGCACGCTGCTCGACACCGAGAAGGTTTACTTCGACAGCCTGGTCGCGGCGCTGAACGTGTGCGGCTACACCGACGACGTCGTCGCGCTGTGCCACTCCATGGTCGGGCTTCCCGGCCCGGTCTGCGAGGCGATGCTGCGCGACCATTACGGCGCGGCGTTTCCGCTCGCGGACGTCAACCAAGCGTTTCTCGAACATCGCGATCGGATGATGCGGTCGGGCCTGCCGCTCAAATCAGGCACGCTCGCTCTGCTCGATGCGCTCGCGCTTGCGGAGCGCCCGATGGCGATCGTCACCTCGTCATCGCGCCGTTCGGCCGAACGCAACCTCACCCTCGCCGGCATCCGCGCGCGCTTCGACACGCTGCTGACGCTTGACGATGTCGCGCAGGGCAAGCCGGATCCCGAGCTCTATCTCAAGGCCGCCGCGCGGCTCGGCGTGAGGCCGGCGTCCTGCATCGCGGTGGAAGACTCCAACCACGGCGTCGCCGCCGCCCACGCCCCCGGCGCCATCACGCTGATGGTGCCGGACATGGCGCCGCCGACAGATGAGACCCACGCGAAATGCGCGGCCGTGCTGCCGGATCTCAACGCCGTGCTGGCGCTGCTGCAGGAGCGCGGCGCGCTTTAGCCGTCATTGCGAGACGGTCTCGCCGCAGGCTGCTGCACCTCTCCCGCTTGCGGGGCAGGGAGCGCACCGCCTTCGCGACTACCATTCAACCTACTCTCGTCATGTCCTAACCCCGCTTACGCCCTGCTTCCCCAGCGCCGTCTCGATCAGTGTGCGCGCGGCCTCGCCGGCGGTCTCCATGTAGCTCGGGTCGCGATGCAGCAGCACCACGGCGAACGATCCGTCCAGCAGCAAGAGGATCTGCCGCGCCAGTTTGAGCGGATCGGCGATGCCCTGCTCCGCGAAGGTCGCGCGCAGCCAGTCCTCGAACTTCTTCTTGTGCGCGGCGCCGATCCTGATCGCGGGATGCCCGGGCATGTTGGCGAGTTCGGCGGAGGTGCGCAGGAAGCCGCAGCCCTTCCACTTCGGATGCCGCGCCGAGCGCGCGAGGTTCCTGAAGATCGCCTCGACCTTCACCGGCAGGCCACCCTCGGCCTCCGCGAACCACTTTCGGAACAGCGCGAGATTGGGCTGGTCGCGCGCGGCGAGATAGGCAGCGACCAGATCGTCCTTGCTCTTGAAGTGATAGTACAGCGTGCGCTTGGTGAGGCCGGCCTTGGCGGCGACCTCGTCGACGCTGACGCGGCGAATGCCTTCATTGTAGAACAGCGCGCTCGCCGCCTGGACGATGCGCTCGCGGGTGGGCTCGGAGGGTCTGGGCATGGCGCGTATGTATACTAACCAGTGAATATACACAAATTGCGGCTGGCCCTACATTCGGCCCGACACTGGAGACTGCATCATGCCCGCCCCCATCCTGCTCGAGATCACCGACACGATCGCCCTGATCACCCTGAACCGTCCGGAGCAGCTCAACGCGCTGAACTACGCGCTGATCGATCAGCTGATGGCCGCGCTCGACCGCATCGAGGGCGACGCTGAGGTGCGCGCCGTGATTTTGACCGGGGCCGGCGAGCGGGCCTTCTCGGCCGGCGCCGACATCAAGCAGTTTTCCGAGAGCGTCAAGCAGGGCTCCGCCGTCGCGGTGCGCGACTTCGTCCGCCGCGGCCAGGCCATGACCGCGCGGCTCGAGGCATTCAAGAAGCCCGTGATCGCCGCGATCAACGGGCTCGCCTTCGGCGGCGGCTGCGAGATTACCGAGGCGGTGCATCTCGCTGTCGCCAGCGACCGCGCGCTATTTGCAAAACCCGAGATCAAGCTCGGCATGCCCCCGACCTTCGGCGGCACGCAGCGGCTGCCGCGGCTGGCCGGACGCAAGCGCGCCCTGCAGCTGCTCCTCGCAGGCGATCCGTTCCCGCCCGAGCATGCGCGTGAGATCGGGCTGGTCAATCAGATCGTGCCGCACGATCAATTGCTGACGGCCGCGCGCGAGCTCGCCGGCCGCATCACCAGGCATTCGCCCGGCGCCGTCGCCGGCACCATCACCGCTGTGACGCGCGGGCTCAACATGCCGATTGCCGAGGGCCTTTTGGTCGAGAGCGAGCAATTCGCCGCGCTGGTGCCGGGCCGCGATCTCGCCGAGGGGCTCGCGGCGTGGAAGGAACGGCGGCTGGCGAGGTATGTCGGGGCTTGAAAACCCGCGAGTGCTACATCCGTCATTGCGAGCGAAGCGAAGCAATCCATCGACCCGCATACGCGGAAAGATGGATTGCTTCGTCGCTTCGCTCCTCGCAATGACGGAGGAGTTCGCCCTACCGCACCACCGCCGCGGTCTGCCCGAACAGCAACTTGCGCTCTTCCTCGGTGCGGATCGCGGGCTGGCCGAAATTCGGATTGACCTCCTTCGCCATGGCATAGGCGCGCACGGTCGCCGGGCGCTTGCCGATCGTCTCCAGCCAGCGCTTCAGATGCGGGAAATCGTCGATCTCCTGGCCCTGGTTCTTGTAGGGCACGACCCAGGGATAGCTCGCCATGTCGGCGATCGAGTAGTCGCCGGCGACGAATTCGCGGTCGGCGAGCCGCTTGTTGAGCACGCCGTAGAGCCGGTTGGTCTCGTTGACATAGCGGTCGATCGCGTAAGGCAGCTTCTCGACGGCGTAGTTGCGGAAATGGTGGTTCTGCCCGGCCATCGGCCCGAGCCCGCCCATCTGCCAGAACGTCCACTGGATCGCGTCATAGCGGCCATGGATATCGGCCGGCAGGAATTGTCCGGTCTTCTCGGCGAGATAGAGCAGGATCGCGCCGGACTCGAACAGCTGTAGCGGCTTGCCACCGCCCTTCGGCGCGTGATCGAGAATTGCGGGGATGCGGTTGTTCGGCGCGATCTGCAAAAAGTCCGGCTTGAACTGATCGCCTTTGCCGATGTTCACTGGGAAAATCTTGTACTCCAATCCGGCCTCCTCAAGGAACATCGTTACCTTGTGACCGTTCGGCGTGGACCAGTAGTGAAGGTCGATCATGCGCGTGATCCTGCATTGCCAGGGACTGCCGATGCCACGCATCGGCGAGAAAGATGCGAATGCATGGAGTTGGACGCATATCCGCACCCAAGTCAATGGCGCCCGCATTGCACCGCGCGCGAATGTGATCTGCAAGCAGCGCAAGTGCCCGATTGAGCCGCGTCCCGATTGCTCCTAGGCTCAACGTGTTTGGTATTGAAAAGTTTTCAAAACACGGGGGATTGCGATGACGCGGGATTTGGCACGACGTGATTTCCTGAAAGGTTCGGCGGCGCTCGCCGGCGCCGCAGCCGCGGGCGCCTTCTCCTGCGTCGAGATCGCGAGCGCCGCACCGATCGAGGTGCCGACCGTCGACAAGCTCTCGATCCGCGTGCTGGTCGATTCCAGCTTCGATTTGTTCTTCAAGCCGAAGCAGGCCGGCGGCGTCACCATCGTGCCGCCGCCGCGCTCCGCCGACTACCAGAAGTCGCTGCACAATGAATGGGGCCTGTCGCTGTGGCTGGAGTCGGAAGCCAAGGGCGCACGGCGCACGCTGATGCTCGACTACGGCTACACGCCGGAGGTGCTGCTCAACAACATGGCGCTGGTCGGCGTCGATCCGGCGAAGCTCGATGGGCTGATCGTGAGCCACGGGCATTACGACCATTTCGGCGGCCTCAACGGCTTCCTCGACAAGTTCCGCGACAAGCTGCCGGCCGACGTGAGGCTCTATGCCGGCGGCGAGGACAATTTCTGCCACCGCGTCAGCGCAACGCCGACCAAGGGCCAGTTCAACGATTTCGGCACGCTCGATCGCCGCCAGCTCGCGGCGCAGCGCGTCACCACGGTGCTGTGCGAGACCCCGACCGTGATCGCCGGCCACGCCTTCACCACCGGCAAGATCACCCGCCGCAGCATCGAGCGCGTGCTGCCGCAGACCTGGGTCGAGTTCGGCATCAAGGACGGGCTCGGCTGCAATGCCAGCCACTATCTGCCGGCCGAGATGGAAGGCAAGATCGTGCCCGACGAGCACATCCATGAGCACGCCACCTGCTTCAACGTGCGGGACTTCGGCCTCGTCGTGATCTCGTCCTGCGGCCATGTCGGCATCGTCAATTCGGTGAAGCAGGCACAGGAGGTCTCCGGCATCCAGAAGGTGCACGCCATCGTCGGCGGCTTCCATCTCGGGCCGGCGCCGAAGGATTACCTCACCGAGGTGGTCGCCGAGATCAGGAAGCTCGACCCCGACGTGCTGATCCCGATGCACTGCTCCGGGCTCAACTTCGTGCAGGAGGCGACCGCGCAGATGGGCGACAAGGTGCTGGTCACGACGACGGGCAGCCGCCTCTCCTTCGGCATATGATCGCGCCGATCCTGCGCGTCATTGCATTCGCTGGCGCGGGCTTGGCATTCGCTGGCCCGGGCCTGGCATTCGCCGGCGCCGGCCTGTGGCTGACGCTGGCGCCGGTGCTGGCCGCCGATGCGCCGCCGCAATCGGCGCGCTCGCCCGCCGAGATCATGGACATCCTGATGTGGAACAGGGAGCCGGTCGGCGGCCCGTTCGCGCTGACCGATCAGGCCGGCCATGAACGCACCGACAAGGAGTTTCGCGGCAAGCTGATGCTGATCTATTTCGGCTTCACCACCTGCCCAGACGTCTGCCCGACCGATCTGCAAGCGATCGCCCTGGCGCTCGACAAGCTCGGCCGCGACGGCGACCAGGTGCAACCGATCTTCATCACGGTCGATCCCGAGCGCGACACCGCGGCGCATCTCGCAGACTACGTGCCGATGTTCCACCCGCGCCTGATCGGACTGACCGGCAGCGGTGATGCGATCCGCAAGCTCGCTGATGCCTACAAGGTCTACTTCGCGCGGGTGCCGCTGAAGGATGCCGGCGACTATACCGTCGATCACACCGCCTACATCTATTTGATGGACCGCGAGGGCAATTATCTCGGCTTCTTTCCGCCGGGGACATCAGCCGACCGGATGGTCGAGATCATCCGGCCACGGCTCGCCGAACCGGTACGCTGACATCAGAGATTGGCAATTCCAGCCGCGTCAATACTGCGCCCCCTCTCCCGCTTGCGGGTGAGGTGAAGAAAGCAGTTCGGCAGGCGGATCGGACAAATCGCCGGACTCAATGTATCCGCCCATGCGCGCGCAAGAATGTCTCACCGGTTTCCGTCACCGTTACCCGCATGCCCTCAACCGAGGGTCGGCGCGCGACATAGCCGCGGTCGACGGCGTCCTCCCAGATCGTCAGCCGCGGGCATGAGGTGCGCCAGACCTCGAGCACCTCGGCATAAGGCCGCGGCTCGCGCGCCACCCATTCCACGAGATCGAGCACCAGGGCGTCTGTGGTCTCTGTCATGTGGTCCTCGCCGGGATCAGCAGGGATTCATTGTCTCCAGTATTTCTGCGCCGCTTGGCCTCTTCCGGCAAACTGAGTTATCTTGACCTTGCATCAGTTTTCCTGAGGGTTCATGCGGCGGCTGCTCTTTCTCAACGGCATCAAGGCGTTCGAAGCCGCGGCGCGGACCGGCAGCTTCGCGGCGGCGGGCAGCGAGCTCAATGTCTCGGCCGCCGCGATCAGCCGGATGGTGCATCTGCTCGAGGAGCGGCTCGGCGTCGCGCTGTTCGAGCGCAAGGCCAACCGCCTCGTCACCACTCCGGCGGGCCGCGCCTATCAGGGCGGGCTGACGCCGATCTTCGACGCGCTCGCGAGCCTCACCGCGCAGGTCACGGCATCCGCGAGCGCGCGGGTGCTGACCGTCGGCGTCGGACCGACCTTTGCGCTGAAATGGATGATCCCGCACCTCGCCGAGTTCCGCAAAGCGGAGCCCGACATCGAGGTGCGGATCACGACCGGCGGCATGGCGGTGCCGTTCGCCGACGACTGGAGCTGCGGCATCCAGCTCGGCGACGGCCAGTGGCCGGGCCTCGTCGCCGAGCCGCTGTTCGCCGCCGATCTGATGCCGGTGTGCACGGCGCGGCTCGCCAACACCCTGAAGCGCCCCGCCGACCTCAAGGGCCCGAGCCTGATCCGCGTCGCGCATTCGCCCGACGACTGGCCGTCCTGGCTGAAGGCGGCGGGCGTGCCGCGCCTGACCGCGCGCGGGCCGGAATTCCAGTTCTACGGCCAGGCGCTGCAGGCAGCTAGCGACGGGCTCGGCATCGCGATGGGCATCCGGCCCTATATCGACGACGATCTCGCCGCCGGCCGGCTGGTGGCGCCGTTTGCGCTCAGCGTGCCGAAGGGCATGCGCTGGTATCTGGTCTATCGCGGCTTCCACGCCGAACAGCGCGATTTCGCCGCGTTCCGGCGCTGGATCATCCGCGCCGCGGCGGAGCCCGCGGCCCGCCGCAAGGGATCGCGCAGTGCCTGACGAGACCGTCGATACGCTGGTGATCGGCGGCGGCCAGGCCGGGCTCACCATGAGCCATCGGCTGAAGCAGCGCGGCATAGCCCATCTGGTGCTGGAGCGGGGGCGCATCGCCGAGCGCTGGCGCAGCGAACGCTGGGACGGCCTCATGTTCCAGTTTCCGAACTGGTCGGTGCGGCTGCCGGATTTCGCGTTTCCGCACAGCGATCCCGACGGCTTCTCGGACACCGCCGCCATCATCGCCTTCATCGAGGACTACGCCGCGTTCGTCGCGCCGCCGATCCGCTGCGGTGTCGCGGTCACCAGGCTGCGCCACGACGCCGGCGGTTTCCTCGCCGAATTTGCCGGCGGCAGCATCGCAGCCCGCAACGTCGTCATCGCCACCGGTCCCTATCAACGGCCGCTGCGGCCCGCGCTGCTGCGCGAGCATCCCGGCCTGTTCCAGATCGATGCCGCTGGCTACAAAAATCCGGCGCAATTGCCTGACGGCGCGGTGCTGGTGGTCGGTGCCGGCGCCTCGGGCGCGCAGATCGCCGAAGAGCTGATGCGCGCCGGCCGCGAGGTCGTCCTCTCGGTCGGACGTCACAACCGCCTGCCGCGCCGCTATCGCGGCCGCGACCTGATCTGGTGGCTGGCCGAGATGGGCATCGACCGGACGCCGGTCGAGCAGCGCGGCCCGTCGCGGCTGCTGCCGGTGATTTCCGGCGCCCATGGCGGCCACACCGTCGATTTCCGCCGCTTCGCCGCCGGCGGCGTGACCCTGCTCGGCCGCGTGACGGCGGCGCGCGACGGCGTGCTCGAGATCGCGCCCGATCTCGCCGCCAACATCGCCAATGGCGACGCCTATTACGCGACGTTCCTCGGGATCGTCGACGACTTCGTCGCGGCGCGCGGCCTCGATCATCCCGATGATCCCTTGGCGCGCCTCCGCCTGCCCGATCCGCCGTGCCTCACCGCGCCGCTCGACGCGATCGACCTGCGCGCCGCGCGGATCAGGAGCGTGATCTGGGCCACCGGCTACGGTCTCGATCTGAACTGGATCGACATACCGGTGCTGGATGCCGCCGGGGCCCCGCGCCACCGCCATGGCGTCTCCGACGTGCCGGGCCTCTATTTCCTCGGCCTGCAATGGCTGTCGAAGATGAAATCCTCGTTCCTGTCAGGCGTCGGCGACGATGCCGCGGTGCTCGCCGACCACATCGCCGGCCGCGGCTAGCTCCGGGTTCCTTTGCTGCGCGGAAATAAACCCGGCGAGTTGTGAACTGCTTCACATTTAGCGCAACGCGCTCGTGCTTCCTATGAGAAGGGCATTTCGAGGTCGCACATGATTTACAGCGGTTTTGAGATCAAGTCGTTCGAAGTGGGGAAGGGGCAATGGCACGCCAGGGTTCAACGGGTCGATCAAAGGCCGGTCGTCATCGATGGCATGCTGTTTCCGACGCTCGACATCGGCTTTGCGTGGTCCGATCCGGATGCGGCGATCGCCGACGCGAAGCGGGCTATCGACCGGTTCCCGCAACGCTATGGCATGACAATGCCGGCGGCCGAAGCGTCGGCGTGACCGGTAACGTCGTGGTCGCCGCCGTCCCGCAATGCGAGCCGGATCCGGTCTGGCCGGCGCAGGTCCGCACCAGCTGCCCGGAATGTGCCGCATCGCTTTCGCTGCTGCGCGTGATCCCCGGCCGCGCCGCCGAATACTGGACCATGCGCTGCGACGGCTGCGGCGGGATCCATCTCGACATCGTCGACCTGCCGCGGGCGTAAAGTCCGCGAAGCCGCCGCCTGCTGACACCCTGCTGTCAGCAGCCTTGCCCGAGCAGCGATCCGGCCGCCGTTTGCCCTTTTCTCGCTGCCGGACTCGTCCCATATTCGGGGCATGGCGAAGACACCGAACACTCCGAAAAAGCCCGGCAAAACCCCCAAATCCAAAGCACACCGGCCCGAGGTCCTCCCGATCGGGCCCGCGCTTGCCGAATTGCTCAATCCGGCGATCAACCGCGGCGATGCCGGCATGGGTTCGGGCACCGGCCTGCAGCCGCCGCCGGACAATTCCTGGGACCGTCGCGCCGGCGGCGAGGCCGCCGCGCATCGCGCGCGGGCGTCGACGCGCGAGACCAACGAGGGCGTCGCGAAGCGCGATGCTTCCGGGCTCGAGGAGGCCCCGCAGGCCAATTACGGAACCTCGGCCACGATCCCGACCCTCGATCCGGAACTGGCGCGGCAGCTCGGCCTGCCGACCGCCGAGGACGACGACGAAGCCCTGGCGCGGCCGCCGCGCAGCAAGATGGAGGCGCTCGGCGTCAAGGCGACTGCCGACGCGCTGGAGAACCTGATCCGCGACGGCCGCCCGGAATTCCGCAAGGACGACGGCTCGATGCGGGTGTGGACCCCGCACCGCCCGCCGCGCCCGGAAAAATCCGAAGGCGGCGTGCGCTTCGAGATCAAGTCCGACTACCAGCCGAAAGGCGACCAGCCGACCGCGATCGCCGAGCTGGTCGAGGGCATCGACCGCAACGACCGCACCCAGGTGCTGCTCGGCGTCACCGGCTCGGGCAAGACCTACACCATGGCCAAGGTGATCGAGGCGACGCAGCGTCCGGCGCTGATCCTGGCGCCGAACAAGACGCTGGCCGCCCAGCTCTATGGCGAGTTCAAGAACTTCTTCCCCGACAACGCCGTCGAGTATTTCGTCAGCTATTACGACTACTACCAGCCGGAAGCCTACGTCCCGCGCACCGACACCTATATCGAGAAGGATTCCTCGATCAACGAACAGATCGACCGCATGCGTCACTCGGCGACGCGCGCGCTGCTCGAGCGCGACGACGTCATCATCGTCGCTTCCGTGTCCTGCATCTACGGTATCGGCTCGGTCGAGACCTACACCGCGATGACCTTCGCCTTGAAGAAGGGCGAGCGCATCGATCAGCGGCAGCTCATCGCCGACCTCGTTGCTCTCCAGTACAAGCGCACCCAGGCCGACTTCACCCGCGGCACCTTCCGCGTCCGCGGCGACGTCATCGACATCTTCCCGGCGCACTATGAGGACCGCGCCTGGCGGGTGAACCTGTTCGGCGACACCATCGAGACGATCGAGGAGTTCGATCCGCTCACCGGCCACAAGCAGGACGAGCTCGAATTCATCAAGATGTACGCCAATTCGCACTATGTGACGCCGCGCCCGACGCTGGTGCAGGCGATCAAGTCGATCAAGTCGGAGCTGAAGCAGCGCCTCGACCAGCTCAACGACCAGGGCCGCCTCTTGGAGGCACAGCGACTCGAGCAGCGCACCACCTTCGATCTCGAGATGATGGAGGCGACCGGAAGCTGCGCCGGCATCGAGAACTATTCGCGCTATCTCACCGGGCGCCGCCCCGGCGAGCCGCCGCCGACGCTGTTCGAATATGTACCGGACAACGCGCTGATCTTCGCCGACGAGAGCCACGTCACCGTGCCGCAGATCGGCGCCATGTTCCGCGGCGACTTCCGCCGCAAGGCGACGCTCGCCGAATACGGCTTCCGCCTGCCCTCCTGCATGGACAACCGGCCGCTCCGCTTCGAGGAGTGGGACATGATGCGGCCGCAGACGGTTGCGGTGTCGGCGACGCCGAGCGGCTGGGAGCTGAACGAAAGCGGCGGCGTGTTCGTCGAGCAGGTGATCCGTCCGACCGGCCTCATCGATCCTCCCGTGGACATCCGCCCTGCCCGCACCCAGGTCGACGATCTCGTCGGCGAGGTGCGCGCCACCGCGGCGGCCGGCTATCGCTCGCTGATCACGGTGCTCACCAAGCGCATGGCGGAGGACCTCACCGAATATCTGCACGAGCAGGGCATCCGCGTCCGCTACATGCACTCGGATATCGACACCATCGAGCGCATCGAGATCATCCGCGACCTCAGGCTCGGCGCATTCGACGCGCTGGTCGGCATCAACCTGTTGCGCGAGGGCCTCGACATTCCCGAATGCGCGCTGGTCGCGATCCTCGATGCCGACAAGGAAGGCTTCCTGCGCAGCGAGACCTCGCTGATCCAGACCATCGGCCGTGCGGCGCGCAACGTCGACGGCAAGGTGATCCTCTATGCCGACAGCATGACCGGCTCGATGGAGCGCGCGATGGCCGAGACCACGCGGCGCCGCGAGAAGCAGGTCGAGTACAACGAGGCCAACGGCATCACGCCGGAGAGCGTGAAGAAGTCGATCGGCGACATCCTCAACTCCGTCTACGAGCGTGACCACGTGCTGGTCGAGATCGGCGACGGCGGCATCGCCGACGATGTCATCAGTATCGGGCATAATTTCGAGGCCGTGCTGAGCGATCTCGAAACGCGGATGCGCGAGGCCGCGGCCGATTTGAACTTCGAGGAGGCCGCGCGACTGCGCGACGAGGTCAAGCGGCTGCGCGCCACCGAGATGGCCGTGGTCGACGACCCCACCGCCAAGCAGCGCAACGTGCAGAAGCAGGCCGGCGCCTATGCCGGCACAAGAAAATACGGCGATGCCGCCAACCTGCCGGTCAGCGCATTGAAGAACAAGTCGGCGCAGACCTCGCTCAAGGCGAGCCGCGGCGGCAAGTCCGGCTCACGCATCCACAAGCCCGATCTCGACGAGATGCACGGCCCGGAATCGCTGCCCTTCCGCCCCAGCGGCGCGCTGCCCGCAAAGCCGTTCGGCACCACGAGCCGCATCATCCAGCCGACCGACTCGCGGCAGTCGGGGCCGGAGTTCGGCCCGTCGCCGCGGTCGAGCGGCGGCGCGCCGGGCAAGCGGGGCGGGTGGAAGAAAAGGTAGATCATGACGCGCGCCGAGCTTCTCACCTTCCTGCGGGTGCATCGGCTCGCGGTGGTCAGCACGGCTCACGACGGCGCGCCCCAGGCGGCGGTCGTCGGGATCGCGGTCAGCGACAATCTCGAGATCTTCTTCGACACGCTGACCACCTCGCGCAAATACCAGAACCTCCGCGCCGATCCGCGCGCGGCATTGGTGATCGGTTGGGACGCCGAACAGACCGCACAGGTCGAGGGCATCGCAGACTTCCCGAGCGGCGCGGAGCTCATCGCCTGCAAGCAGGTGTATTTCGCGGCGTGGCCCGACGGGCCGGAGCGCGAGACATGGCCGAACATCGGCTATGTGCGGATACGGCCGAACTGGGCCCGGTTCAGCGATTTTGGCGCGGTGCCGGCGCGGATCGAGGAAATGACTCTGCCGTGAGCCACGTCGTCTTGAGGCGGTACCTGATCACGTCACATCGAACGCCGCATGGTACTTCACATCCCCCTTCGGCGGATCGCCCTTCAGCACCAGCCGCTGAAAGTACGGGCTGGGCTCGCCGCCATAGGTCAGCGCGGGATCGCTGACAAAGCCGAAGCGGCTGTAATAGGCGGGATCGCCGAGCAGGACGCAGCCGTCAGCATTCATCGCCGCGAGGCGAGCAAGTCCCGCGCGGATCAGCGCGCCGCCGGTGCCCTGCCGTTGCAGGTCGGGTGCGACCGAGACCGGGCCAAGCCCATACCAACGTCCTACTACACCTTCGATCCGGACCGGCGAGAACGCGACGTGGCCGAAGATGCTGCCGTCGTCGGATACAGCGACCAGAGAAATCGTCAGCGCGTCAGCCTGGCGCAGCGCCTCGACGATGCGGGCTTCGGTGCCGCTGCTGTGCGGCGCTGTTGCGAATGCTGCCGCCGTGATGCGGCTGATCGCGGCGGCATCTTCGGGGCGTTCGTCCTTGATCTGCATGCTCGCAGATAAGGCCGATCGAGAACGGGGCGCAAGGGAAGCGCAAAGCTCGGGCAGATCATGTCGCGAGAATGCGGAGGTATGACTCACCGGCCGAACCACATATTCGGTGTCGTCCCTGCGAAAGCAGGGACCCATAACCACAGACGATCATCGTGAAAGACAATGGAACGACGAATCCCGTTCACGACATCCGCCGCGGGTTATGGGTCCCGGCCTTCGCCGGGACGACGGCGGAATATGCTCGCCTTGCGTCTAACCCGATCGCTTGTTGCTGGTGTTCTGGGTCAGATTACCGTGCGCGGCCTGCTCGCGGATGTTGTGCTTCTCGTCGTCGCGATGGCCCTTGGTGGTGTCGATGGGAACGCTGGGGGTGCTGCCGGGGCCCTTGTGGCTCTTGTTGTCGTCAGGAACGGGCTGGATGGTCTTTGTCTTTGGTTTCGTCATCATCGTCTCCGTTACGCATGGAGACAACGCGGCCGGTGCGGACGGCGTTCCCGGAACGAGACTTCATTCCCGGAACGTGGCTTCACAACTGATCCTACAGCTTCTCCTGCTGCGCGGGCTGTGACTGCGGTTGCTGCTGGCGCTGTTGTTTGGCGTGATGGCGGCCGTAGAGGCAACCGGCGGCGGCGCCGAGCATGCCGTGATGGCCGGCATAATGACCGGCGACGCCGCCGACGATCGCGCCCTTGATGCAACCCTTGGCGTCGGCAGGCGACGCCAAGGCGAGCGCGCTGACGGCAATGACGGACGCGAGAACAATCGATTTCATGATGCGGCTCCAATGCAATGCTGCCGCATCAACGGCGCAGCGGCACCGCCGGTTCCGGGAAGACGAGCGGTTCACCATCGACCGCGCCGCCGGCAAGGCGGCGCCGTCGGATTAGCTGTTGTCGAACGCACCGCGACAGCGAGCCGGCGCGATTTCACCGGCCGGCCCCGGAGGAGCTCAAGGCCTCGTGGCCGGCGTCGACGCCGGCTCACCGTCGCGCGGTGCGCGCTCGCATGATTTATTTGGAGACAACCAGGGCGGCGACGGCAAGCGGCATGGTGTTTCTCATAAGGAACTCCTGATCGCGGATGCGTCGCCCACGCCGAACCAACCGGGGGCGCGGGCGGAGGTTTCATTAACTCGCGGACAGCTGCCCGCCGCATGCCTCCACGTCTGCGAGGCGCGGCCGGTTCAGCCGATCACTCCAGTTTCTTGCCGCCGTCGGTCACGCCGTCGAGGAACACCCCGGTTTCGCGGTTGAGAAACTCGACATCCGCCGGGAAGAAGCCGCCGGCCGAAGCGTGGCCGGTCACGGTGCCCGGGCTGATCGTCTTGATGGTCACGCCTCCGATGTTCTGGCCCATCTGGTTCGGCTCGAATTCGGGGTTGAGCAGGTCCTTGGTGCCGGTGAGGATCAGCGTCTTCGCCTTGATCGAAGCCAGCGCCTTCGCGGTGTCGCCGCCGAACCCGGCCGTGGTGCCGACATCGTGCCGGTCATAGGCCCAGCTCTGGTAGATCCAGTCGTTGGCGTCGAACAGCTTCCACAGCGCGGTCTCCTGCTCGGCCATCCAGGGCAACACGTCGGGGCCGGACTTGAACTGCGCCGCATACATGTCGGGCGTGCGCGCCGCGAGCAGCGCGACGATATCGCGGAACAGCTTGAGGCCCTTCTCCGGCGGCGCCTCGTAATTGCCGTCCTTCCACGCCGGATCGTTCATGATCGCCTTGCGCGAGGCCTCCATCACCGCGACCGACCAGGCCGGCGTCTTCGCAAGCGGCACCATCGCAACCAGCGCGTCCATGAAGTCCGGATGGCTGACGCCCCATTGCAGCGCCTGCATGCCGCCCATCGAGGGGCCGACCACGGCGACGACATGGTCGATACCGAGCTTCTCCTTCATCAGCCGATACTGCGATTCCACCATGTCGCGGATCGCGAATTTCGGGAACTGCATCCGCGGCTGCGCCTTCGAATTGCTCGGCGACGTGGTCAGCCCGTTGCCGATCGCATCGGTGCAGACGATGAAATACTTGTCGGGGTCGAGCGCCTTGCCGGGGCCGATCATGAAATCGAGCCGGTGATGATTGCCCGAGATCGCGGTCACCATCAGGATGGCGTTCGACTTCTTCGCGTTCAGCGTGCCGTGGGTGACGTAGGAGATCGAGAAATCCTTGATCGCCTCGCCGCTCTCGAGCTTCAGGTCGCCTTCGTTGTAGAGCTGGTGGGCAGGCTGCTGCGGCGTGTGTGCGAAGGCGGGCGGGATCGCCGGGCATGCCAGCAGCGACAGGATCGCGGCGAAGTGGGTGATGCGCTTCATTGGTCTCTCCCCATCGGGGCGGCTCTGTTCGGCCGCCTTCCGCCGCGAAGCATACGGGCCGGCGGCGCCGCGGCAAGGCCGCGGGCGCGAAGATTTAAGCGGCGCAGGCGCGGAATAAACCGCCGCCTGCACCGCGACAGCCGCCCGTCGTCGCATTGCGCGAACCGGCGCGCCGCATGCATTTTGCGCCACAATGCACGCGCTGGTTGCCGAACCTAATCGCGTCTCGCGCGTCAAACATATGTTGTTTGATTGTGGAATGCTCCGGTTCACAATGCCGGGCCAGAGCGAGTCGGACCGGCGGAGTCGATCATGGGCGAGGATTTGAACCGGCAGCGCGTCTTGAACTTCCTCGACGTTTATTATGCCGGCGGCATCGAGGGCGCGCTCGATCGCTGCAGCGACGACGTCGCGTTTCTCGCCAACGCCCCGATCGACATTCTTCCGCATATGGGCCAGCACCGCGGCAAGGCCGCGCTGCGCCAGATGTGGACCACGATCCACGAGCGCTATTCGGACATGCGCTATGAGGCGCCGATCGTGGTGACCCAGGGCGACAGGGTCGCCGCGCAGCTGCGCGTGTTCTTCCGCAAGCGCAACAACGCCCGCGTGGTGCAGTTCGATGTGGCGGTGTTCTACACGCTGCGCGACGGCAAGATCACCGAGATCCGCGAGATCATCGACACCTTCGACCTCGTCCAGCAGGTGCTGGAGCGCGACGTCGCGGCGGCGCTGACCGGGCGCGACGACATCGTGCAGGCAAATTCGCAACGCCGGCGTTGAACCTCGACAGCCCGGCGCTGACTTATTACCGGGCTTGTTGCGGTCGGGGCTGAAACCACCATGAAAATCGCATTGCTCGCTGTGCTTGGCCTGGCGCTGGGCGCCCTTGGCGGCGCCGCCTTCGGCATCGGAGCCGGCCTTAGCTGGATCGGATTGGCCAGAACCTCGGGTATCGACAGCGGAACGCTGGTGTTTTTCACCTTCATGCCGCTCGGCGCCGCGATCGGCGGCATCGGCGGCGCACTGCTGTTCGCGGTGGTGGCGATCCGCGACGCCGAAATCGTGATCGAGCGGCAACCGGTGCGGCAGCGCGACCGCTGAATTGCGGCGACCGGAGCCTTTCCGCGCGAAGCCTGCTCCCCACGTGATGCGGGGTGGATGCCGGTTCGCAACAAAAAAGCGCGTCAGAACCAGAATCCAGAGGTCGGCGGTCACATTCCGGTAAAATTCCGCGCAATTGTGCATTGCAAAAAAGTCATTTGCGTTTTTGCCGTTCGGCACTATTTCAGGCCGCAATAGCGATGTGCAGCAACCTGGCAAGGCGTCGGCGCTGACCCCCTGCCATCCGTTTGCGTTTGAAAATCCAGTTTCAGGACAAGGCCAAAATGACAGAGCATAGTCTCTGGCGTTTTTCGCGCGCATTGCATCGCGCGATCAACGAACGCCAGCTTGCAGATATCGAGCCGCTGCTCGACGACGAGGTCGAATGGTCCATCTATGGGCCGATCGACCTGTTTTCCTTTTTCGGCGCGCGCCGCGGCAAGGCCGCGGTGCTCGAGGTGATCCGGCAGATCGGCGAGAACCTCAGGGTTCACCGCTTCGACCGGGAACAGATCATGCTCGGCGTGGATTCCGCAGCCTCGATGCTGCGCTATTCGCTGACGGCACTCGACTCCAACAAGCCGATCTCGCTCCGGATCGCGCATTTCGCGCAGTTCAGGGCCGGCAAGCTGACGAGCTTCCGCGTGCTGGTCGACAGTTTCGACCTCGTCGAGCAGACCGTCGGCTACCCGATCCATCTGCCGCGCATCGCGGTCTGACGGCTTTTCACGCCTTCGTCATGTCCGGGGCGCTAAAGCGCGAAGCGCGTCTTCGCGTTCAGGCGCCCCGGCAGCGGCGGCCTGTTTTGCCAGCCCCGAACGGCCGCGCTCGGGACGCGCCGCGCGAACGCGCTGCGCGTTTGTCCCGGACATGACGATCACGCGTTGATCACTTGCTTTCAGAGCGCCGATGCCACAATTTTGCGCCACGGCAATGCATGCTGCGGCTCTGGAATTTGCGGGCTGGGAATGACTTTCACATTACGATTTGGCTGGGCAAGGCTGCAGGTGCTGGCAGCCGGCTTCAGCCTGGCGATGGCGCTGTCGGCCGGCGCGCAAACCCCGCCGTGGCAGATCGCTCCCGCCGCCCAGGATAGCGCAGCTGATAACGCCGAGGCTGCGGCCGACGAGGAGCCGCCGGCGGCCAATGCCAATGACGCCGACATCCTGAAGGACATCGACGAGAGCAAGCTCGACTGGAGCCAGCTCGACACCGATTCTACGAGCCTGCCCACGCTGGCGCCGAAGCGTGCGGCGAGGCCCGCCAGCATCGCCGGCAAGGATCCATCCTGGTCGACCAACAACAACGCCAACGGCTCGTCGGCGGTGTCGGTCAAGCAGTCGATCTCGCCATTCCTCGATACCCGCATCGGCGCCGACATGACGATCGCAAGGCAAGGCACGATGACGACGTCGGAGCAATTGTCGGAGCGGCTCGCCAATGGCGGCAGCCTGCCGCAGTCCGGCGGCTCGGCCTGGGCCGCGATCTCGACCGGCGGCGTGGCCTCGATCTGGGACAAGACCTCGGTCGAGGCGCGGGTCGATCCCTCCGCCGACCAGAGCAAGGTCGGCACCTCCTTGAGCAAGTCGGTGCCGCTGTCGGAGCAATATTCGCTGACGCTGCAGAACGGCTACAACCTCATCCAGCAGGGCGTGGTCCCGGTGCCCGGCATCATCAACCACTCCTCGCGCAGCTACGACACCGATCAGTCGGCGAGCCTGTCGGTTAACGACACCGGCACCAGCATCACGGCAGGCCAGACGCTGTCGACCTCCGACGACAGATGGCTGCGCCGGATCGGTGCCGAGCAGAAGCTGTTCGACGGCGTTACCGTCTCCGGCTCGGTCGGCGAGACCTCCCAGGGCACCACCAACAAGAGCATCAGCGCCGGCTACAAGCGCTCATGGTGAACGGTCTGTTAGCTCTATCGCGCTAAATGATCAGGCATTGCCGCAACTTGGCCCAGATGCGGTCAAATTCGGCGGCACTGATAGGTCCGTAACTTCATCAATTCGTCGTGCGGGGGACAAGCCGCGCTTCGCCATTGCGACCAAGGGGAAAGCCGATGAACGCCACCAACCGTACCGAGGAAGCCGAAGTCGAAACGACGTCCGAGGTCGACACCAACCTCGCCGCCGTCTCGGAAGTCGAAGCCGGCATCCGCGACTTCGTGCGCAACGATATCGCCTATCTGCGCCGGCCGGTGGCGAGTCCGGAGACCGCGCCGACCGACACCAACACCGATGCCACCGTCAGCAACGTCAACTCGCTGATCCAGCGCGTCGCCGGCACCTCGCTCGCCGAGATCGAGAAGCTGATCGGCGAGCTCGAGAGCCTGCGTGACCTGCTGCATGCCGAGGGCCAGCGCGTCCAGCGCGAGATCTCCGGCTATGCCCAGCTCAGCCAGGCCGCGATGAAGTCGACGCGCATGATCGCCGACAACGTCTCGCAGTGGAAGCGCGCCGCCGACGGCCTGCGCAACAGCTGATACTTCAGTTTTCCAAACTGATCGCCGCCGCCTCCTGAACAGGGGGCGGCGGCTTCGCTTTGCGGCCTGATTCAGCGCAGAACGATTCGTTATTCAGCGCGGTGTAAACTCCGCGACGTCAATTTTTTGCAGAAGCCGATTTGAACTGGGGATGTCGAGCCCGCGTCCAATCCGGAATTCGCGTCCGGACCGCGCCTAGTGTGCTGAATGCGAAGTTCGTGCGATTTCGCGGCAGCCACTTTCACGAACTTCGCATTCATAAAGTACACTAGAATCAAAGGTTTGCTAGTGTCCTTATCGAATCCGAAGTTCGCTCCGAAGGTGCGGCAAATGATGCGAACTTCGGATTCGGGACACTAGCCGGGCATCCATTTGGAGACGAAGTCATGCAGAGCGTCCGGCCGGATAACGCCGCCGATCCGATTCCGCTGCGCCAGCCGCAGCAGGGCATCGGCACGATCATGATCCGCTTCATCGGCATCCTGGCAGCCGCGACGGTCGTGATGGTGCTGATCTGGAATCGTTAGACTGAAGCTTGGAAGAAATGTGACGCAGCCTGCCGACAGATCACATTGAAAAGCGCAAATGCACGCCACCTGCGCTCCCTCGAGCGCCGGGAGTTACAGACGGTCAATCAGCGGTCGATGCTCGCGGTGGTCTCGAAGGAATAATTGCCGTCGGCAAAGCCCTTCACGACCATTCCGGTGGCCAGCATCACCACAACCGTTACCGTCGCGAAGATAATGCCGACGAGTTTCAGCGCGCTGCGATCTGCCATGGTATCCCCAGTCATTCTTGCCAGATGTCCGTGCCCTCAAACCATAAGGCAGGGACAAAGGTTCAGAATGCGTTAGCAAAAACTGAGTTCCACGCAACGCACAACTGCGTCGGCAGCAGAAGTCATTCGCTAACCATGGCGTCCGGGCAACATCAGAGGCGCGCGGGCAACATCAGGAACCGGGATTCCGCCGCGGCACGAAAGCGGTGGCGAGGAACGAGAACACCACCTCGTTGCGCTGATTGACGCCGGTGTTGCGGGCCTGAAGGATGCCCCATTCGGGCCGCTTTTCGGACGTGCGCTTGGTCTCGACCTGGTTGGTGAAGCTGATGGTATCGCCCGCCAGCACCGGGCGGATCCAGCGCAGTTCGCGAAAGCCCGGCGAGGGCCCCCAGACCGCGACCTCCTCGCCGCGCGCGGCGGCTTCCGCGGCGAGCCGCTTGCCGTCGGCGACGAGCAGCTTCATGCAGACGCTGGCGACATGCCAGCCCGATGCGGCGAGCCCGCCGAACAGCGAGTTGCGCCCCTCCTCCTCGTCGAGATGGAAGCGCTGCGGATCGAACTGCGCGGCGAACCGCTTGATGTCCTCGGGCGTGAAGGTGAAGGAGCCGAACTCGCGCCGCGCGCCGATCTCGATATCTTCAAAAAAGCGCATGACCTCTCCTATGCGCTCGCGCCGTCGCGGCGGCTGACGATGATCGGCGACTCCATCTCGCACAGCATCTCGCCGCGCGCGTTGCGGATGGTGCCCTTGAAAGTGACGATGCCGGTCTCGGGCCGGCTCTTCGAGACGCGCGCCTCGACGACGTCGACATCCAGCGTCAAATCGTCGCCCGGACGCAGCGGCGCCACCCAGCGCATCTCGTTGACCCCGGGCGAACCGAGCGAGGCGGTGCGGCCGATGAAGCCGTCGAACAGCATCCGCATCATCAGCGAGCCGAGATGCCAGCCCGAGCCCGACAGGCCGCGGAGCATGGATTTCTTCGCCGCCTCCTCGTCGAGATGCATCGGCTGCGGGTCGAATTCGGCGGCAAAGGCGAGGATCTCCTCGCGTGAAACATGGCGCGGGCCGAACGTGCCGAAGCGGCCGGGCTTGAAGTCTTCGAAGGTCAGCGTGGTCATTGGGTGAGGATATGCCGGAGGGAAGCCCGATTGTGGCCGTTATTTGCGGCAATCACAACCGGCCCACTCGCATAGCTCGCCCCTGGACTGCCGGCGCCCGGTCCGGGGCTCGCCTTTGGCGAGACCGAATGGGCTTCTGCGGTATCGATCCCTCTGGTCGCGGAGGCGCCTGGCGCCGTCCCGAACCATTGGCCCGGCGAAAGCCTCTTCCCGACGGACGCCTGCGGCGCAGGCTCCCGGGATGAAGTGATCACGCCGGCGGTCACGCAGTAGGATGAACGAGACGCGAATCATATTCGGCTGGCCGGGAGAACCATGATGTTCGATTTCCAGGATCTGTTTCAGTGGGACCGCTTCATCACGCCCACGATCATCAAGACGTTCTACTGGCTGGTGATCGCGGTCATCGTGCTGTTCGGGATCTCCGGCATCCTGTGGAGCCTCACGGCGATGGCGATCAGCCCGTTCGTCGGATTCATCCAGCTGCTCGCGTCGATCGCCAGCGTCTTCGTCGGCATCGTGTTCTCGCGCATCGCCGCCGAGTTCATCCTGATCGTATTCCGGATCAACGAGCATCTCGGAGCGATCCGCGATCGGGACGGAGCAATGCACTGAAGCGAACGGCACCCGGCCGAACGCGACCGACCGGCGGGGCTGTGGTTAATCCGAAGTAGCACCCGCGCGCAAATGCCCGCGAAATTCCGACCGGTATCTTAAATCCGCTCGCGTACAGCCTTCCGCATTGCCAAGACCAGCGCGGGGGCGTCGTGAATTCGAGGAATGGGTTTGTTGCCGTGAGGCCGGGTGCCGAGCCGGGCTTTACGACCGAGGATATTTTATGGGCTGTCGGCATCTGGTCGGTGATCCTGACCCTGGCGCCGGTGATCGTGTTCTATCTGCTGATGGTGGCGTGAGGGCATCCCCTCCGTCATTCCGGAGCGATGCGTGAGCATCGAATCCGGAATCTCGAGATTCCGGGCTCATGCTTCGCATGCCCCGGAATGACTCCAATATTCTCGACGACAAAAAACGCGCGGGAGCCGCGCGTTCTTTCCATTTCGAACGTAAGCGGCGTTGTTACGCCGCTTGCTTGTGCATCGTACCGGACGCCGACGCCGTGCCGCGGATCGCCTTGATCGAGCGTTCGATCGCGGCCCACAGCCGATTGATCTCGGCAGCGGCGCGACCTTCGGCGTAATATTCGCGGGCGCCTTCGCCCTGGCCGAGCGCCATCAGAAGATCGGCGCGGTTGGTGATCTGGCCGCTCCACACCGGAGCGCGGAATTTCGCCAGCGCCTCGCGCGCGATCGCGACGATGCGGCTCTCGGCGCCGTCACGCTGCGCGGGCGCGCCGTTGATCACGACGGCATAGGGCTTGCGCATCGAGCGGCAGGTCTGGATGGTTTCCTGCACGGCGTTGACGTCGAACACGCCGGGCCGCGCCGGAATGATCACCATCGTGGCGTTCTTGATGGAGTCGTCGACCACGGCCGAGAGGTTCGGCGGCGTGTCGATGAACACCCACTCGATGCCGTCACGCTTGGCCTGGGCAATGATCCCGCTGACCGAGTTCACCGCCGTCTTGATCGCCGGCTCGTTGGTGCCGCGCAGCTTGTGCCAGAGAGTCAGCGAGCCCTGCGGATCGGCGTCGATCAGCAGACAGGGCTTCGTTGCCTTGTGCACTTGCGCGGCGAGGTGAGCAGCCAGGGTACTTTTTCCCGAGCCCCCCTTACGCGAAGCGAAAACAATCACGTTCATACGTTGGCCTCCAGATTGACCCCAGGAGGCGAAAATGAATCAGCACGCTGATTCGCGAAAGAAAAAATTTCTTGCAATCCGCAAAGTGGCCAAGATTACCGGTGCGTTTTGCTTTTTGAGTCACACCGAACTTATGACGCAACCGCAAATGGAAGCCCTAAGCGTTTGATATGACTCGGTGCCTAGCGTTTTCCGGCAGCTTTCGCGCGCTCGCGCTCGATCCACTTGCGCTCGATCCAGCCGAGCAATTGCGCGGTCGGTTTCTGCAGGAACGGAACGTCCTGCGCGAACAAAAGGAGTCCGAGCGGCAGCATCCAGAGTCCGAGCACCGGCAGGAAGCTGAAGATGCCGCCGATGATCAGGAGGATCGCGAGCGGAATCCGCACATAGCGCGACGACGGCTTGCGCAGCCACGCGACGAAGCGCGCCGGCTTTTCCGGCAGCTTGGCTTCGAACCAGGCGAAGTGCCGATCGATCTCTTGTTTGTAGTATTCGCTCACGCGTCCCACTCCATCCGTTCCACAAGCGGAACAGATTTGGCTGACAATACAAGCCCCAGAGATGATGCTGCGTGACAGCGTCACAAGGCGTCAGTCTGTCGCGCATCGCAGCCTTGAAATCGCATGGAGGCGATCCACCGCGCGATGAGATTGCGTTGACCGCGATGGCGCTGCGCTCCCTCTCCCCGTTCTTACGGGGGGAGGGTTGGGGTGAGGGGCTGTCTCCGCGTGGATGGCGATAGTTGCGCTTGTGGAGACTCCCCCTCACCCGGAACGCATCTGACGATGCGTTCCGACCTCTCCCCGCACGCGCCCGCACGCGGGGCGAGGTGAAGCGCACAGCGGTCCGCTCGACGAGAATGCGCCAAGTTAGCCGCGTGCGCGCGATGGGAATCATTTAGTGGGTGGACTTCTTCGCCCTGTGCGATTTGGCGGCCTTGTGCTTGGCAGGACGCCGTTCCACGCGCTCGCTCGCTTCACGCGGCTCGGGACCACCGCGGAAGAACACCCGGCAGGCCGGCGAGAGCTGCGCCTTGTTCCTGATCATGCAGGCCGTGATGCGATCGACGTCGGGAATCTCGGGGCCGCAAAGCCTGAACGCATCCGGCGTACAGGCCTGCTGCTGGTCTTGCGTATAGGCCTCACTTCGGCCCGGCAGCAGCAGCGCCGCAAGAGCGATGCTTGATATCAACGCAAACGAAAAACTCCTTGAACAGGCGATCCCCATGCATCCCCCCAAAGGTGTCACTAGGCGTCGTTAAGGCGTCGTGTCAGTCAGTTTGGGTGACGGGACGGAGAAGTGCAAGCGGACGCGGTGACACGCCGGGCGACAAGGGCGAGCGACCTTGCGATGGCCGGATTTTGCGATGTCGCGCTGACTGATCTTGCGGATGGTACAGTTGGGTGGGCTCGAACCACCGACCTCCTGTTCCACAGACAGGCGCTCTAACCAACTGAGCTACAACTGCATCCTGACGCGCGGCCCGCTCAAGCGGGGCGGCGATTTCGGGCGGAAACTAGGTGCAACGCCGCGCTTTGGCAAGGCCGTAACGCGTCGATTTCCGCTGTTATGTCGGGCCGCTTGACGGGCTCCTGCCCAGCAAAAAGGCCCGGACCGCTTCGGCCCGGGCCTTTCGCTGGTCTCCCAAACGGCAGCGATCAGGCGGCCGGCTTGTAGAACTTCGAGGCGCTGGCCTTGATCGGCTCGGCGGTCTCGCTGGCGACCTTCTGGCCGAGCTCGGCCAGTTCCTTGGCCTGCGCGGTGTAGGTCTCGAACTGCTTGCGGGCGTGCGACGTCCACAGCTCGACCGCTTCGGTCGGCGACTTCACGCTGAACAGCTCCTGGGCGAAGTCGAGCGAGGAGGTGGTGTTGGCCTTGAAGAACTCGATCAGCTTGGCCGAATACTCGCTGGCGCCCTTGCTCACCGAGGTGAACACGGCCTCGACCGTCGAGTTGTGGGTCTCGGCAGCGTCCTTGAACTTGGCGTAGCTGTCGCGGGCCTGCAGAACGCCCTTCTCGGCGAACGCGCGCATCTGCTCGGGAACTTCAAACGGAATGATCGAGGCGGAAAACGGATCGGACGGGTTGGTCATACGTGTAATCCTTCGCAACGGGTGAGTAGATGTGACCATTGCGGACGTCCCGGAGCCCATCAGGGCGGGAGCGCTGAAATGGATCACGCTGCCTTGATTCACGGGAGTGCCCTTCGTCGGGCGCGCCTAATAAACACCCATATCATGTCAATTTTGTGCAACGCAACGTAAGATCGCGTGCGACGCCACATTTTTTATCTGACGGAACAAAAGATTACCGCGGCCGACCGAGGCTGAATGCGCCAGGGTCGGCCGCGGCCAATGCGCCTCGTCAGTTCTTCGGCTTGACCGCGTCCATCGCGGCCCGGCTGACGGCCTGGCCCATCTCGCTGGCCTGCTCGGCGAGCGAGCGCATCTGGCCCTGCACATATTCGCTGTGCAGCCGCATGACGTCGCTGAGGTCCTTGGCCTTGAGCAGCGCCTCGGCGTAGTCCAGCGACGACTGCACGTTCTTTTCGGCATAGGACAGCGCCTTGGTCGAAAGATCCTTGGCGCCGGCGCGCACCGTGGCGTTGCGCTCCTCGATCTTGCCGGCGGTGTCCTTGGCGTTGGTCACGAATTGCTCGAACGCCTTGCGCGCCTGCTCAAAACTCGCCTCCGCCATCGACCGCATATCCTTGGGAATCTCGAACTTGGGGATCTCGAAATGGTCACGCCCGTTGTCGCTCATGGTCGCTCTCCCTCGCTTGCTGATCGGCCCGCCGCTTGGCCCTGCGGGCCCAGGGCAAGATAGACGGCAGAATATATATCGTGGCACTGCAATCGCAGGTGTGACGCGGCGCCGCCTGGTTCCGCATCGCGCGGCTCGCAGCAACCTCTCTTTGCCCGACAACGCCAAACGGCTGTGGATCGTTCAGCCGAGTTAACGTTATCCCGGCTTTGGCGGGGGCAGTTTCGCTGCGGACATGGACCTGCCGCCCCCCAGTTGCGATACTAACCTTCTGTTAAGGCTGTTGTCCTGCGGCTGCCGGGCCTTCGGCTGAGCTTAAGGAAGAAAGCCAAACCCATGCGGTCAAATCTTGCGTGATGAGTGACGCGGAATTCCAGATCCAGGCGCTCGGCGATGTCAGGCTGGCGGATCATGCGACGGGCGCCCTGCCGGCATGGCTGTGGGCGGCCGACGGCGCGCGGATTCTCTGGGCCAATCCGGTCGGCGCGCAGGTATTCGGTGCCGCCAACGGCGCCGAGCTGGCGAAGCGCGGCTTCAGCCCGGCCGATCCGCACCGCCGCCAGGTCGCGCGGCTCGGCCACAGCCTGAACGCCAATGGCGCGGTCCGCCTGGAGCGGCTGCGCGGCTTCGGCGCTGCGCCCGGCATGCTCGCGACCTGCGGCTGCGCCCGGATCGACCTGCCGGACGGCAGCCACGGCATCCTGATGACGGCGCTCAACGCGACCGGCCGCGGCATGCCGCTCGCGGAACGCCTGCAGCGGCTGCTGCAGGGCTTGCCGCGTCCGGCCGCCGCCTTCACCAGCAACGGACTGCTGGTCGCAACCAATGAGGCGGCGCGTACGCTGCCCGGCCTGCACGACCTCACCGAAGCCGGTCTCGATGCCGCGCGCGGTGAGGCGCTGGCGCAGGGCCGCGCGGCGGCGAGCGTTGCGATCGGCCGCGTCGTGCTGCAGCGGATCGGGCACGGCGCCGATCGCGCGCTGGTCGCGTTGATCAAGCCGGCGGCGCATCTCGCCGCAAGGCCGGCGCCGATCGTGCCTGCGCCGGTTGAGCCGGAGACGCCGGCGCGCGAAGCACCGGCTCCCGCAGCGCCAGCGCAGCAAGAGGCCATGGCCGTAGAGCCGCCGCCAGCACCTGCAGTTATCGAACAAGCCGTTGCGCATGACGAAGCGCCCGCGACGGCCAGCGCAGCACCGATCGCCTTGTTCGACGCGCTGGATCCGCAGTTGGAAGAGCGCGTCACGATCGAGCCGATCGTCAGCGCGGCTAAATCCGAACCTGAGAATGCTGCTCCATCTGCCGCGGCAGCAGAGGCGGCGCACGTAGAGGCGCCCGTCGAGACCGCAGCTCTCGACACCACGCAAGACGAAACAGCTGCCGCCGAGGAACCTCTGTCGGAAGCACTGATCGAAGTGCCGGACGGCGCGCAGATCGAAGAGCCTACGCCTCTTGCCCCGCCACTTGCGTCGGCAGAACTCACGCATTCAGAGCCGACGCCCGTCGAGACTGCACCTCTCGACACCACGCCCGACGAAAGCCCCGCCGTGGAGGAGCCGCTGTCGGAAGCGCTGATCGAAGCACCCGCTGAAGCGCCGGTCGAACAGCCTGCGCCTGATCTCGCAGAGACGGCACGCACGCACGCGCCGGAAATATCGGCGCCCCCGGCCGATCCCGCCCCCTCGCCTTATGCGATCGCGGATGCGCCCGCGCCGCCACCTGCCGCCGAGCCGGAGCCCGCGACATTGGCGCCGGTGCCACCACCATCATGGCTCGACGAGCCGTTGCCGGTGCGGCGCCATCCGCTGCGCTTCATGTGGCAGATGGACCATGAGGCCCGCTTCTCGCTTGGCTCCGATGAATTCACCCGCCTGATCGGCCTGCACACCGCGGCGGGCTTCGGCCGGCTGTGGAGCGACATCGCCGAGAGTTTTGGCCTCGATCCCGAGGGCCGCGTCATGCAGGCGTTCGCCAGCCATGACACTTGGAGCGGCATCACGCTGCACTGGCCAGTCGACGGTGGCGGCCGGCTGCCGGTCGAACTGTCCGGCCTGCCGGTGTTCGATCGTGCCAGGAATTTCGCCGGCTACCGCGGCTTTGGTGTGTGTCGCGACCTCGACGGGCTTGCGCGACTCGCCGCATTGCGCCGCTATGAGTTCTTCAGCGGCACGGTCGCGCCGCAATCGCTGTCGGCCGATGTCGCACCGGCGCCGCGCACCGTTGCGCCGCCCGGGCCCGCCGCGCCACAGGACAATCCTCCGCCGCACGCGGAGCCGCCGCCCGACACGACCGCAGCAGCACCACCCGAGGAATTGACCGAGCCGACAGCCGCAGAGACTTCACACCGAGCCGATCCGGATCACGCCGTGGAAACGCACGAGGAAACGCACGAAGTGCGTCACGACCCGCCACCGAATGTGGTGCCGTTCCGTCCCGCCGGCGACACCCGGCCGCCGTCGCTGACGCCGGTCGAGAACAACGCCTTCAACGAGCTCGCCCGTCAATTGTCGGCGCGGCTCGAGAACGAGGCCGGCCTCGCCGCGACGACGGACGACAGCGTGCCGGCCGAGCCGGTCGCCGAAGCGCCGCCCGCAAGCGAACCGCCGCAGCAAGCAGAGGCGCCAGCGCAAGAGGCGGTCGCGCAGCTGGAGACACCGGCGGAAACACCAAAGGCCAGCTGGCTGGCTGCGGCGGAGCCGGCGCCGCGCGCCGACTCCCGGCGCGACCGCGCGCTGCTCGATCTGTTGCCGGTCGGCATCCTGATCTACCGGCTCGACCGCCTGCTCTATGCCAACCGCGCCTTCCTCTCGCGCATGGGCCATGACAGCCTGCACGCGCTGGAAGCCGCCGGCGGCCTCGACGCGCTCTATGTCGAGCCCGGCGTCTCGCAGGCGAGCAGCACGTCGGGCACCGGCACGCCGGTGACGATCTCCGCGAACCAGAGCACCGAGCACGGCGCGCAGTCGGTGTCCGCCGAGGCGCGGCTGCACACCATCACCTGGGACGACGATTCCGCGCTGGCGCTGATCTTCTCGCGCACGCTGGACGAGGATGCCGCGATCGCCGCGGCGCTGTCCGAGCCGGAGCCTGTGGCCGCCGCCGAGCCGCTGCTTGCGCCGGCTGAGCCGCAGGCCGGCCACGCCGACGCCGAGGAGCTCGGCGCGATCCTCGACACCGCGGCCGAAGGCATCATCATGTTCGATGCCGAGGGCAACATCCATTCCTGCAACCGCAGCGCCGAGGCGCTGTTCGGCTATGACGGCGACGAGTTCGTCACCCGCAAGCTCGCCGATCTGTTCGCGCCGGAAAGCCAGCACGGCATCTTCGACTATCTTGCCAGCCTGAAATCGGCCGGCGTCGCCAGCCTGCTCGACCATGGCCGCGAGACGCTCGGCCGCGTCCGCCAGGGCGGCATCATCCCGCTGTCGGTGACGATGGGCCGCACCCGCGCCGATGGACCGAACTTCTTCGCGGTGTTCCGTGATCTGTCGCAAACGAAGAAGAGCGAGGGCGAATTGCGCGAGGCGCGGCGGCTCGCCGAACGCGCCGCCAACGCCAAGTCCGACATGCTGGCGCGGATCAGCCACGAGCTGCGCACGCCGCTCAACGCCATCATCGGATTTGCCGAGGTGATGATCGGCGAGCGCTTCGGCGCGCTCGGCAACGAGCGCTATGTCGAATACATGAAGGACATCCGCGCCTCCGGCGAGCGGGTGATCGCGATCGTCAACGATCTGCTCGACCTGTCGCGGATCGAGACCGGCAAGCTCGACCTCGCCTTCGCCAGCCAGAACCTCAACGAGATGGTGGAGAGCTGCGTCGCTGTGATGCAGCCGCAGGCCAACCGCGAGCGCATCATCATCCGCACCTCGCTCGCCCACACGCTGCCGCCTGTGGTCGCTGACGCCCGCGCGTTGCGCCAGATCACGCTGAACCTGATCGGCAATTCGATCCATCTCGCCAATGCCGGCGGCCAGGTGATCGTCTCGACCGCGCTGTCGGATTTCGGCGAGGTGATGCTGCGCGTGCGCGACACCGGGCAGAGTCTCAACGACAACGAGGTCGCCGCCGCGCTGGAGCCGTTCCGCGCCCCGACGCCATCAGATCAGGCCGGCTCCGGCGGCGTCAGCCTGTCGCTGACCAAGGCGCTGGTCGAAGCCAATCGCGCCAAATTCCAGATCCGGACCGGCGGCCGCACCGGCACGCTGATCGAGGTGACCTTCGCCCACGCCACAGCAAGGGCGTGAGCAGCGATCCGCCCTTCCCGCTCTTGCCGGCCGATTCCAGGACACTGCGAACATCTGTCGCGTCGGATCCGCGCGGCGCGGCATAGATCTTGCTGCGATTTGGCTTGTTTGAAATCATTGCCGTGCGGCCCCGCCCGTTTTCCGGGCATTCGGATTTCACCGATGCGCTGTCTTGTCGTCGCCGATCTGCATTACTCGTTGCCGCAGTTCGACTGGCTGCTGGCGGCGGCACCGCAATTCGATCTCGTGATCTTCGCCGGCGATGCGCTCAACCTCGGCTCGGCGGTCGATTTCCGCGCCCAGATCGTCGTCGTCACGAAATACCTGTCGCGGCTCGCCGATCTCACGCGGGTGATCTTCTGCTCGGGCAATCACGACCTCGACGAGCGCAACCCGGAGGGCGAGAAGATCGCGCGCTGGGTCGCCGGCATCAGGGGGTTCGGCGTCGCCTGCGACGGCGACAATCTGGCCATCGACGACACGCTGTTCACGGTGTGCCCGTGGTGGGACGGCCCGCTGGTCAAGGCGCGGATCGACGAGCAGCTTCGCGCGGCAGCCGCGGTGCCGCACCGCCGCTGGGTCTGGGTCCATCACGCCCCGCCGGCGGATTCGCCGACCAGCTGGGGCGGCAAGCGCTTCTTCGGCGACGCCGAGCTGCTCGGCTGGATCGAGCGCCACCATCCGGCGCTGGTGATCTCGGGCCATGTGCATCAGTCGCCGTTCATCCAGATGGGCTCGTGGTTCGACCGGATCGGACCGACCTGGGTGTTCAACACCGGCCTGCAGCCCGGCCGTCCACCGGTCTACATCGTGCTCGATCTCGCACAGGACAAGGCGTTCTGGCTCGCCGCCGGCGATGCGCAGATGATCGATCTCAAGGCGCCGCTGTCGCGGCCGGCGGCTCCCCTGCACGAGGCGCCGGACTGGCTCATATCCTTGGATCGGATTGCCGATCCGAGCCTGGCGCGACCTGCATCGGCGGCAGGTTGATCATGCTCTGCAACACCTCGCCGACCATCGCCAGATGGGTGCCGTGATCGGCATATTGGTGCATCAGGTCGGCAAGATAGGTCGTGGCGACATGAAGCCGTTGCGCCAGGAGCTGCGCGATCAGCAGCGCCACCTCCGGCTGCTCGCGCAGGAACGACGCCGCATCGTCGAACTCGTACAGGACGCAATCAGTGGCCGTGCGCACGTTGGCGCTGTGCGCCCGGTCGAGCAACACACTCATCTCGCCGAACACCGCGCCGGGCTCGTCGATCACGGCCACCAAGCTGTCGCCCTTGACGACTTCCACCTTGCCCTCGAGCAGCACGAACAGATGACCGGTCTTGCCGCCCTCCTCGATGAAATCCGTGCCCGCCGGCAGGCTGCGCCTGCGACCGCCGGTGCAGTGATCAAGGATCGCTCGCATGTTTCATCTCCGTCTCCGGTCAGACTAGGCAGAGATGCTGTCGCGTCAAACGGCATTAGCTGGGCGTTCTGCCCAAATTGTCGGCACGCCACCGCGTGACCCGCGGCGCGATCCAGCCCTTTGCGCGCGCCTCAGGCGGGCGCGTTATGCTTGACCGCCAGGAAATCGCCGATCGTATCGAGGAACAGTTTTGGCGATTGCAGTTGCGGGACATGCGCACATCCCGGAATGACCCTGAGCCTGGCTCTCGGCAGGCCGCCTGCCAATTCGTATGACATCGGCGGCGGCGTCGCCTCGTCATATTCGCCGACCACGACGAGCGTCGGTACAGTCACGCTGCGTAGTTCGGCACGAAGATCGAGGCTCGCCAGCGCGTCACAGGCCGCGCAGAACACGTTGAGATCGGTGCGCAGGAATGCGTCGCGGCGATCCTGCATCAGCGCGGGATGCTGTGCCTGGAAATCCGGTGCAAACAGCCGGCGCATTGCAATGTCGGTGATCGCGGCGAGCCCCTTCTCGCGTGAAACCCTGGCCATGTTGCGAAACGCCTCGCGGCCCGGCTCGGAGAACGCCGCACCGCTGTCGGCGAGGATCAGCCGGCTCGCGATCGCCGGGTGGCGGATTGCCATCTGCAGCGCGACGAACCCGCCATAACCGTTGCCGAGCACGATGGCCGGCGTGCCATCAGCCGCATCATGCACCGCGTCCGCCATCCGATCGGCGATCGCGGCGAGGCCACCACCCTCGACCGCGCTCGACCGACCGAATCCCGGTAGTTCCGGCACGATGGTCCGAAACGAGCGGGCAAGTTCCGGCACGATCGCATCGAAGCTCGCGCGATCCGACAGCAGCGAGTGAAACAGGACCAGCGGCGGCCCCTCGCCCGACTGGGCTGCGTTGACTGTGCGGTTGGCCAAAAGCCTGTCCATCGTCGCTCTCTTTCAAATCGTGCCCGAAATTCGCGCATTTGGGCTCCAAAGCGCCCCTGCGGACGATTGATAAATCAAATCACCCGGATTTCAAGGATTTCAGCTTGACGTGATATTTCACAGACTGCATTTTATTGGGCAGGAGACTCCAATAAAATGATCCTTCTCCGCGAGAATATCTACGAAAACCTGCGATCTGATATTTTATCGTGTCAGCTTGCTCCTGGCGATGAAATACGAGAGCAGGATCTGGCGGAGCGTTACGCGGTCAGCCGCCAGCCGGTCCGCGACGCCCTGCTGCGGCTCGAGCGCGAGCACCTCGTGACGGTGCAGCCCCGCCAGGGTTACCGGGTCAATCCGATCTCGCTGTCCGACGCCCGCGATCTGCTGCGCTTCCGCCTTGCGCTCGAGCCGGCCTGCGTCGCCGAAGCAATCGAGAGCGCGCCCGACAGCATCCTGAAATCACTCGATGAATTCCGTCGCTTCTCCGGCAGCCATGAGGACTTCATCACCTACAATCGCGGCTTCCACTCGGCGCTGGCGCACGCGTCGGGCAACCGCCGCATGGCGACCACGCTCTGCGACCTGATCGGCCAGGCCGATCGGCTGGTGCGCGTCAGCGTCTCCAATCTGAAGGGCCACGACCCGGCGAAGCTCGTGGCCGAGCATGTCGCATTGATCGACGCCATGCAGCGGCGCGAGGCACGCACCGCGGCCCGCATCATCAAGGCTCACATCGCGGCGACCGAAAAGCGCGTGCTGCCGGCACTCAAGCGCAACGCCGTCATCGTCGAAGAGAGGTCATCATGAACATTCCGTCGAAGCCCGCGACGATCGACGTCGAGATCCACGGCAACTTCATCGACGGACGCGAGGTCGAGGCCGGAGACGGCGAGATGCTCGACGTCCGCAATCCCGCGACCGGCGACGTCATCGCCCGGATTCCGAATTCGACCGCCGCGGATATCGACCGTGCGATGAAGAGCGCTCGCGCTGCATTCGAAGGCAAGGCGTGGGGCGGGATGGACACGAGGGCGCGCGCCCGGCTCGTCAACAGGCTCGCCGACGCGTTCGAGGCCAATCTCGACACGCTGTACCGGCTGGAGACATTGAACAACGGCCGTCCGGTCAACGAAACCCGCGCGCAGCTGTCGCGCCTGCCGGATTTCTTCCGCTACTTCGCCGGACTGGCGCTGTCGCGCCGCGATTCCGTCATCCCGGTCGAAGGCGCGTATCTGAACTACACCCTGCGCACGCCGATCGGAATCGTCGCCAACTGCACGCCCTTCAATCACCCGCTCATGATCCTGTGCAAGTCGCTTGCCGTCGTGCTGGCGACCGGATGCGTCACCGTTGTCAAGCCGTCGGAATACACGCCGCTGACGACATTGAAGCTCGCCCAGATCTTCAGCGAGGCCGGACTGCCTCCCGGCGTCTTCAACATCGTGCTTGGCCTCGGCCAGAGCGCCGGCAAGATGCTCGCCGAGCATGGCGACATCGACAAGCTTGTGCTGACCGGCGGGACCGAAGCCGGCCGCATCGCGGGCAGCGCCGCGGCGAAGGTGTTCGCGCACCAGACCATGGAGCTCGGCGGCAAGACGCCGGTGATGATATTCGACGATTTCGACGTCGACCGCGCCGTTAACTATGCCGCGTTCGGGGCCTTCATCGGCGCCGGCCAAACCTGCGTTTGCGCGTCGCGCCATATCGTGCAGGCCTCGATCTACGACGAGTTCGTCGAAAAGCTGCAGGCCAAGACCCGCACCATCCGCATTGGCGATCCGTTCGATCCGAACACGCAGCTTGGGCCGGTGATCTCGGCACGCCAGCGCGACCGCGTTCTCAGCTATGCGCGCTACGGTCATGAAGACGGCGCGCGGCTGCTCACCGGCGGCGTGGCCGCAAAGGTCGCGGGCCACGACAACGGTTATTTCGTCGAACCGACCGTGTTCGCCGACGTCAAATCCGACATGCGGATCTTCCAGGAGGAGGTATTCGGTCCCTTCACCTCGGTGACCCCCTTCAAGGACGAGGCCGACGCGCTCCGGCTCGCCAACGATTCGCCCTTTGGCCTCGCCGCCGCCATTCGCACCCGCGACGTCGCGCGCGCGCATCGCGTGGCCGCCGCGGTCAAGGCCGGGATCGTCTGGATCAACGATCACCACCGGCTCGATCCGGCCTCGCCCTGGGGCGGCGTTGACGATTCCGGCATCGGCCGGGAATGCGGCACCGAGAGCTTCGACGACCATTTCAACACCAAGAGCGTGATGGTCGCGACCCACGAACAGCCGTTCGATTGGTACCGCGACACGGCCAGCCAGCGCCGGTTGAACTAGCCGCAGTCGAGCAAAGCGGCAAACCGCCCACAGATGGCGGGCCGCATCACCGAGGAAACAGTCAAGGGGAGAGCGCATATGTCGACATCGGTCAATGCCGGGAGCCGCCTCGATCGGCTACCGATCGGACCATTCCACCGCCGGATCATGATCCTGATCGGGATCGGAATGTTCTTCGACGGTTTCGACATCTATATCGCCGGCACCGTGCTTGGCGTGACGCTGAAGACCGGATTCTCGACGCTCGCCCAAAACGCCGCGTTCATCTCCGCAACCTTCGTCGGCATGATGCTCGGATCTTTCGGCACCGGCTTCCTCGGCGACCGTTACGGACGGCGTTTCACCTACCAGTTCAATTTGCTGCTGTTCGGCATCGCGTCCCTGGCGGCGGCGCTTGCGCCAAACATGGCCTTTCTGATTGCCTGCCGTTTCGTGATGGGCGTCGGTCTCGGCGCCGAAAATGTTGTCGGCTATTCCACCATGACCGAGTTCGTGCCGGCCCGGAGCCGCGGGAAGTGGCTCGGCTTCACCGCCGTCTGTGTCGTGACCGGCCTGCCCATCGCGCTGCTGGTCGCATCGGTCGTCGTCCCGCAATTCGGCTGGCGCGCGATGTTCGTGCTGGGCGGCGTCGGCGCCTTGATCGTCTGGTACCTGCGCAAGTCGCTGCCGGAGTCGCCGCGCTGGCTGGAGGCGGTAGGACGCACCGCCGAGGCCGAGGCGCTGATGCAGGCGATCGAGAAGGAAGCTTCCCAGGGTCAGCCCTTGCCGGCGCCCGCGGCTGCAACGCCGGCACCGGTGTCGCCCGATCTCGCCACGCTGTTCGCTGCGCCGCTGCTGTCCCGCATGATCGTCGGCGCGGTATGCCTGATTACCATCAATACGCTGCTTTACGGTTTCGTGACCTGGCTGCCGGTGTTCTTCATCAAGCAGGGCCTGTCCGTCGCGACCTCGTTCGGCTACTCGCTGCTGATGGCGCTTGGCGCGCCGATCGGCTCGGCGATCGGCGCCCTGACCGCCGACCGCTGGGGCCGCAAGCCCACGATCATCGGCGCATCGCTGATATCGATCATCCTCGGCGTCATCTATCCGATGATCTCGGATCCATTCCTGCTGCCGGCCGTCGGCTTCGCGCTGACCGTGCCGATCTATGTCTTGGTCGCACTGTTGTTCGGCATCTATATTCCCGAACTGTTCCCGACCGAGGTGCGGCTGCGGGCATCCGGCATAGTCAACACACTCGGTCGAGGTGCCACCATCGTGACACCATTCCTGGTCGTGATGCTGTTCGAAGCGCGCGGCGTCGCCGGCGTGATGGCCCTGATGATCGGACTGCTCATCGTGCAGATCATCACCGTATGGGCGCTCGGCATCGAGCCGCGGCACCGCAGCCTCGAGGAGCTCAAGGGCGAGGAATCACCATCCGCAATTCCGCAGGAGGCTTCGTGACACGGAGCGACCTTTCTCGCTACAGGCTTTGACGGCGCGGGTTACCCGCGCCGTCGCGTCACTCCCACATCTCCGGCGTGACACGCCCGGCGAAGCCGCAGTCGATGACCTGCTCCTGCGGATTGCGGTCGACGATCAGCCGCAGCAGGTCGGGGCGCGAATAATGGCCGCCGATATCGCACAGCGCCTTGGCGGCGAGCACGGCCTCCCGCGAGCCGTCCGCGATCAGGATGGTCTCGCCCTGCGCCGGACCTGCGATGACCTCGCCGCGCGGATCGATGATGACGCTGTCACCGCTGTACTCGATCGTCGATAGTTCGCGGTAACGTTCCGGCGTGATTTCGTGCGAGCGCATGCCGCCGACCGCGATGACGTAGCAGCCGGCTTGCGAGGCGAACGCTCGCGACAGCAACAACTGCCGCGGCCAGAGCGGCGTCGGCGACGGTGGCGCCACCGCGGGCTCCCGCCCCGGCCACGCCGCGACGTGAATCTGCGTTCCCTGCGCGGCCAGAGCATAGCCGGGCAGCATCGCGTTGTGCTCCCAGCAATTGAGGCCGCTGATCCGGCCATAGGGCCGCTCATGCACGCGCAGGCCCGCCGCGTCGCCATCGGCCCACACCGAGCGCTCGTTGAAGGTGGGCTTCAGCTTGCGATGGCGGCCGAGCAGCCGTCCCTCGCGGCCGATGAACAGCAGCGTGCAGTAGACCGTGCCCTTGGTCACGGCATCACGTTCGGCGACGCCGATCACGACATCCAGTCCCGCGGCCTCGGCGGCGGCGCAGAGCCGATCGGTCGTGGGCGAGGGAATCTCGACCGCGTTGTCGAGATATTCGGCCATCGCGCGAAACGTGTTCGGCCCGGTCGGCGCGTGACAGAAGAAGGGATAGCCGGGCAGCCAGGTCTCGCCGAAGGCGGCGATCGTCGCGCCCATGGCGCCGGCCTCGCCGATCAGGCGGCAGGCCTTCTCCAGCGAAGCGTCGCGATCGAATTGCACCGCGGCGGCCTGGACCGCCGCGAGCCTGAAATGCGTGTCGGATGTCATGATTGTGCCCGCGTCAGTCGACGCCCTTGCGGGCAGCGTCGAGCGCGCCCGCAAGCAACTCCAGCGCCTTGACGCGCCGCCGTCGCGCCAGACGCGCCTCGCCGACCTTGCGCTCGTGCTCGCCGGCGATGAAGGCCTGGATGTCCGGCAGCGGACGAATGACGCCACGGCTGCCCCACTGGCCGTCGGGGATCTCGGTCGGAAACACCCAGACCTGCGGCGCCACATCCTCGAACGAACCGCCGGCAGCGCGCACCACCGCGTCGGTGACGTCCTTCACCAAGGCCGCGCGCGAGGCTTCGGTGTACTGCCCCTCGGGGACCGTCGGGACGATGCGAAATCGTGGCGATGGCGATGGCTGGCCCGCCACATAAACGGCGGCCGGCCGATGCAGGAAGACAACGGTGACGCCTTGCGCAACCTTGTTCGCCGGATCGAACCCCTCGTGGCCGATCAGGATATCGCCGAGCTCCTTGATGAGCCGCGCCTCCGCTTCCACCTTCAGGGCTCCTTCGGGAATTGTCACGTCGATCATCGGCATTGAGGCGACCTCCTGTTGTTGACAGGACGAGGTCTATGCGCGGCGTGCTCCTTGCAGCAGTGGCAGTATCGCCATTCTCAGGGCAAATTCGGACACGGCCTTCTCAGCTAGCGGGGGCCCTGCGCACGAACCGACGCTGGTATTCGCGGGGCGAAAGCCCGGTTTCGCGCTTGAACAGACGACGGAAGGTCGACAGATCGTTGTAGCCGACGCGCCCGCTGACCGCGTCGAGCTTCAGCCGCGTGGTTTCGATCAGGCGCTTGGCGACATCCACCCGCAGCGCCTGCAGATATTGCAAGGGCGCCTCGCCGACCGCCAGCTTGAAGCGGCGGTTCAACGTCCGCTCGCTGACCGAAAGGTCGCGGGCCAGCCTGGCCAGACTGAAGCCCTGTTGCAGCGACTTCTCCATCATGCTCTGCGCCCGCGCCACCAGCGCGTCGGAGTGCTGCGTGTCGCGCGCGCGGCTGGCATAGGGTGCCTGCGAGACGCGATTGCTGTCGATCAGCATCAGCTTGCCGGTCTCGGCGGCTACGTCGGCACCGGCGAATTTCTCGACCAGCCGAAGCGCGAGATTGAGCGAGGTGGTCACCGCGCCCGAGCAGACAATGCGGTTCTGCTCGGTGAGGATCTCGGCGACGCGCAGATCCACCGCCGGGTAGCGCATCGCGAATGTCCGTCCCTTCGCCCAATGGGTGGTCGCAACCCTGCCGTCGAGCAGGCCGGCCTCGGCGAGGATGAAGCTGCCGGTGCAATAGGACGCGAGCAGGGTACCGCGCTCATGCTGCCGACGCAGCGCCGCGAGTAGCGGCTCGACGGTATCGAGCCGCGCGAAGAAACGTTCGATATCGCCGACGAACGGTCCCGGGATCACCACCGCGTCTGCCGAAGACCGCGCACCGATCGGCCCATCGACGCCGATGACCTGGCCTGACGCCGTGTGGACCGGTCGGCCACTCAAGGACTCGACGCGCCACCGCAGCTGCGACGGCGTGCCGCTGCGACGTCGCGGTCGCCGCGACGTCACCGAATTGGCGGCGGTGAACACGTCGACAATCCCCGCCACGCCCGAAGCGAGGATACCGTCATAGACCCAGATCCGGATGAGTGGCATGGCCCGTGTCCGATTTTGCACAACATGGCGCAATTCTGCCATTGCATGGACGACCGGACAAGCGGGCGGCGGGCGCCGAATGCGCCGCGCCGTGTGGCTGCCCGACGGGAAACTCAGCAAAAAACTGTCAACCCGGACAAACCATGTCGCGAAAATGCGGGCGTATGACTCACAAGCCGTGCCGCACACTCACCGTCGTCCCGGCGAAGGCCGGGACCCATAACCACCGACGCGAATTGTCATGCGCGATTGCAACGACGAGTCCCGCCTGCAACATCCGCCGCGGCGTATGGGTCCCGGCCTTCGCCGGGACGACAGATGTATATGCGGGCCGTTCGCCGTGCGCCCTATTCACATCGCCCGCGCAAATCTGCGAAAGCCCGGCGCGCCGGTCATCGCCTCGAAGGCGGCGTCGCGCTTCTCTTCGGCGAAGGCGAAGCCGGCCCTGGCGTAGCAGCGTTCGGCGGCGTCGTTGCCGATCAGGAACGAGATCGATGCCTGCGTGTAACCGGCCGCCTTGCCGTCGGCGAGTGCGCGGCGGATCAAGTCCTGCACCAGACCGCCGCTGCGATGGGACGCTTGTCGGGCGACATGCTCGATCAGCCAGTCGCCCTCGCCGCCTTGCACCCAGCAGTTACGGGCATAGCCGCCGCGCGCGACGATGGCATCGGCGTCCATGCCGGTCTCTGCTGCGACTTCCTCGATCGCCGCACGTGCGGCGAGGACGGTTCCGGATGCCGGAATCGCGCACAGCGCGGCAGCCGGCACGCCATCGACTTCAGCAATCAGGAAATGGGCGACGTGATACCATGACCGCACCCGCGCCACGGCGAGCCGTGTCATGAACGCCAGGCATTCCGCCTCGCCCCGGTCGAGCGCGATGTCGAACCAGCCGCGCGGCAACGGGCCGCGCTGCGCGGCCAGGACAATGCGGGCGATGAAGCCGGCGTCATCGGATCGTGCGGGACGGATCGAGGATCGTCCCGCGCCGATCATCTCAGGTGTTCTTCAGCGCGACGCGGAATTCGGCCTCGGTCTTGGCCTTGACCTCGTCGAGCGTGACGCCGTCGGCGAGCTCGATCAGCGCCATGCCGTCCTTGCCGTGCTTGTCGATGGTGAACACCGCAAGATCGGTGACGACCATGTCGACCACGCGCTCGCCGGTCAGCGGCAGGTTGCACTGCTTGAGCAGCTTGGGGCCGTCCTTGGCGGAATGCTCCATCACGACCACGACGCGCTTGACGCCGGCGACGAGGTCCATGGCGCCGCCCATGCCCTTCACCATCTTGCCGGGGATCATCCAGTTGGCGAGGTCGCCGTTCTGCGCCACCTGCATGGCGCCAAGGATCGACAGATCGATATGGCCGCCGCGCACCATGCCGAAGGAATCGGCCGACGAGAAATAGCTGGTCGAGGGCAGCTCGCTCACGGTCTGCTTGCCGGCGTTGATCAGGTCGGCGTCGACCTCGTCCTCATAGGGGAACGGGCCCATGCCGAGCATGCCGTTCTCGCTCTGCAGGCTGACGTCGATGCCGTCGGGGATGTAGTTCGAGACCAGCGTCGGGATGCCGATGCCGAGATTGACGTAATAGCCGTCGCGCAACTCCTTGGCGGCGCGGGCGGCCATCTGTTCACGGGTCCAGGCCATGTGGCTCTCCTGAAGGATTATGTTTTAGGCGGCGGGCCGCGGACGGGTGTTGCGGAACTCGATCCGCTTCTTGCCGGTCCCGACCTCGACGATGCGCTTGACGAAGATGCCGGGGGTATGGATGTGGTCCGGATCGATCTCGCCGGCCGGCACCAGGTGCTCGACCTCGGCGACGGTGACCTTCGCCGCGGTGGCCATCATCGGGTTAAAGTTGCGCGCGGTCTTGCGGTAGACCAGATTGCCGGCGGTGTCGCCCTTCCAGGCATGGACGATGGCGACGTCGGCGAACAGGCCGCGCTCCATGATGTACTTCTCGCCGTCGAATTCCTTCACTTCCTTGCCTTCGGCGATCAGCGTGCCGACGCCGGTCTTGGTGTAGAAGGCCGGGATTCCGGCGCCGCCGGCGCGGATGCGCTCGGCCAGCGTGCCCTGCGGGTTGAACTCGAGCTCGAGCTCGCCGGCGAGATACTGTTGGGCGAACAGCTTGTTCTCGCCGACATAGGACGAGATCATCTTCTTGATCTGGCGGGTCTCCAGCAGCCGGCTGAGGCCGATGCCGTCGACGCCGGCATTGTTGGAGACGACGGTGAGGCCCTTGACGCCGGACTCGCGGATCGCGTCGGACAGGGTCTCGGCGATGCCGCAGAGGCCGAAGCCGCCCGACATGATCATCATGCCGTCCTTGAGGAGACCATCGAGTGCCGATTTGGCGTCGGGATAAACTTTGTTCATGCAGCGAATACCTGATGGAGGGCGGAACGGCTGTGGCAAAGCGGATTATTAGGCGAAATCTTCGCAATGCGTCAATCACGGCCCGGTGCGGCGACGGGCGGCGGCCCGCGGCAGCAACATGGCCTTGAAAGCGACAAGAAAACCCTTCAAGTTGCGTGGGTTGGCAGGGGCCTCCGGCGAGAGCCCGCTGTGTTCGACGACGACCCGACAAAATTCAACCCGACCCGGATATGTCATTGACGATGGCCCAAGGAATTAAGCGCCTGGGGATGCCGATCGCGGCGCTTTTCGGCCTGGCGCTGGTCGGGCTGGTCGGAACGTCGTGGTTCCTCAACCGGGACGCGCTGCAGCGCGCGGTGGAGGCGCAGATCCGCGCCGTGACCGGGCTCGAACTGGTCGTCAACGGCCCGATCGACGTCTCGGTTTTTCCGGGCAGCTACGTCTCCTTTCATAATGTCGGGCTGAAGGGCGCCGATACCATCGGTCCCGCCCTGCAGGTCGACGTGCTGACCGCCAATCTGCGCCTGCTGCCGCTGTTGCTGCGGCGGTTCGAGATTGCCGACGTCATGATGCTCCGTCCCCATATCCATGTGGTCCGCGACGGCGCCGGCGAGAGCAACTGGACGCCGTTCGTCGAGACCATCGCCAAGGCGATGACGCCCGGCGCCGAGAACCAGGTGTCGTTCTCCGAAATCCGGATCCAGGACGGCGAGCTGAACTACCAGGACGGCACCAACAACATCTCCGAGCAGCTCGGCGATATCGACCTGTCGCTGGCCTGGCCCTCGATCTCGCGTTCCTTTGCCGCAACCGGCCAGTTCGACTGGCGCGGCGAACGCGTCGACGGCTCGATCAGCGCCAGCGACTTCGTCGCGTTGCTGTCGGGCGACCGCTCCGGCCTGAAGGCACGGCTCGCCAGCGCGCCGCTGAAAGTTGCTTTCGACGGAACCGTCGCCAACCGCACCAGCCTGATGATGGAAGGCGTCGCCACCATGGACTCACCGTCGCTGCGCAACGCGTTGCGCTGGATGGGACAGGCCCCGCCCGGCGGCGGTGGCGGCTTCGGCCGCTTCGCGCTGAAGGCCCGCGCCAATGTGGTCGGCGGCTCGGTCGCGCTCACCAATGTCAATGTCGAGCTCGACGGCAACGTCGCCGAGGGCGTGATGACCTACGCCAATAACGGCCGGCAGACGCTGCAGGCGACGCTTGCCGCCGGCAACCTCGATTTCACGCCTTACATCTCGACGTTCCGCCTGCTGGCCAGCGGCCAGCGCGACTGGAACAGGCAGCTGTTCGACCTTTCCTCGCTGTCGTCGACCGATCTCGACATGCGCCTGTCGGCGGCCAAGGTCACGGTCGGCCCGTCCAAGCTCGGCCGCACCGCGTTCGGCGCCAATCTGCGCGGCGGCGCGCTGGCGCTCAGCGTCGGCGAGGCGCAGATGTATGGCGGCATCGCCAAGGGCTCGTTCGCGATCGCGCGCTCGGATGCGGTCGCCGACGTCAGGGCGCAATTCCAGTTCACCGATGTCGATCTGCAGGCCTGCGCCAGCGAATTGTTCGGCATCAACAAGCTGTCCGGCCGCGGCAACCTGAATGTCTCGCTGACCGCCTCGGGCTCGAGCCCGTTCGGGCTCGCGTCGTCGCTCGACGGCACCGCGACGCTGAATGGACATGACGGCGCGATCGCGGGCTTCAATGTCGAGCAGCTGTTGAAGCGGCTGGAGAAGCGGCCGCTGTCCGGCGGCGGCAATTTCCGCTCCGGCTCGACGCCCTACGACAATCTCAGCATCTCGGTGAAATTCGCCGACGGCGTCGCGACCGCTGACGACATTCATGTCGAAAGCCCCACCGCGAAGATCACGCTGACCGGCACGGCCTCGGTGCCGTCGCGCGAATACGATCTCAAGGGCGTCGCCAGCCTGACCTCGGCATCGGCCGGCGGCAACGGTTTCGATCTGCCCTTCGTGATCCAGGGGCCGTGGGACGATCCGCTGATCTTCCCCGATCCGGAAAGCCTGATCCGCCGCTCGCCGGCCTCCGCTCCGCTGCTCGATGCGGTGAAGGATCGCAAGACCCGCGACGCGGTGCGCTCGGTGATCGAGCGCTTCACCGGCGGAGCCGCGCGGCCCGCGGCGGCGCCCGATGCTGCGGCAGGCGCGCCCGGCGGCGCACCGGCGGCGTCGGCCGAGAATGCGAAGTCAAACTGATCGAATCCATTCACTTTGCGCATCGATGCACCGGGACCGATCCACGCGCTCGCCGCAAACCCCTACACAAGTCGGCGGCGCGACATCTTTATCGGGTCACGGGCATGCGCTAGTGTTTTCTCCAACCGGTTAAAAAGCCGGCCTCATGAGGGAGAATAACGTGAGATCCAAGGTTATCGGTGCGCTATCAATTGCGGTCGCCGCGGTCGGCCTGTTCGCCGCAACTGCACCCGCTCTGGCCCAGGGCAAGACGATCACCGTCTGGTGGGGCAAGGGATTTTACAAATCCGAAGACGACGCGCTGCTTGAAACGATCAAGAAATTCGAAGCCAAGACCGGCATCAAGGTCGAACTGTCGCAATACGCGATCCAGGACATGATTCCGAAGACGGTCGCCGCGCTCGATTCCGGCACCGTGCCCGACGTCGCCTATTCGGACACCTACGATGTGCAGGCCCAGGGCAAATGGGCCTATGAAGGCAAACTCGAGGATCTCTCCGACATCCTGCTGCCGATGAAGGACGCGTTCGCGCCGAACACGCTGGAGACGGCGCTGCTCTACAACGACGTCGCCAAGAAGAAGGCCTATTACGGCTTCCCGCTGAAGCAGCAGAGCATGCACGTCCAGATCTGGGGCGACATGCTGGAGAAGGCCGGCTTCAAGGCCGCCGACATCCCGACCAAGTGGGAGGACTACTGGTCGTTCTGGTGTGACAAGGTGCAGCCGGCGATCCGCAAGGCGACCGGCCAGCGCATCTACGGCGTCGGCCAGCCGATGGGCGTGGAATCCACCGACTCGTTCCAGTCGTTCTACACCTTCATGGACGCCTATCACGTCAAGCTGGTCGACGACGACGGCAAGCTGCTGGTCGACGATCCCAAGGTCCGAGACGGATTGGTCCACGCGCTGAAGGACTACACCGACACCTACATCAAGGGCTGCACGCCGCCCTCCTCGACGACCTGGAAGGATCCGGACAACAACGTCGCCTTCCACAACAAGACGATCGTAATGACCCACAATTTCACGATCTCGATCGCGGCGAAGTGGTTCGAGGATTCCACCAACCCGGCGCTGACCGACGCGCAGCGCGCCGCCGGCAAGCAGGCCTATGAGCAGGACATCATCACCGCGTCCTTCCCCAAGGCACCGGACGGCTCGACCATCAAGTACCGCTCCGACGTCAAGACCGGGCTGATCTTCGCCAACGCCAAGAACAAGGCGGAAGGCAAGCAGTTCATCGCGTTCCTGATGCAGGAAGACAATGTGCGGCCCTATGTCGAGGGCGCGCTCGGTCGCTGGTTCCCGGTGACCAAGGCCAGCCAGGCGAGCCCGTTCTGGCAGGCCGACCGGCACCGCAAGGCGGTGTGGAATCAGTTCACCGGCGGCACCGCGCCGTTCGACTTCACCAAGAACTGGAAGTTCACCATCCTGAACAACGAGAACGTCTGGGCCAAGGCCATGAACCGCGTCGTCAGCGAGAAGGTGCCGGTGGACAAGGCCGTCGACGAACTGATTGCCCGCATCAAGCAGGTCGCGGGGTAACATCAACGATGACCGGCACTGCCGACACTTGCTCCGCGTCGTCCCGGCGAAAGCCGGGACCCATACGCCGAGGCAATAATTTGGGAGCAGGCTGGTCGACGGCTTTCTGGCAACGGCCGGGCCCTGTGGTTATGGGTCCCGGCCTTCGCCGGGACGACGACGTAGGCGACATCGACGACGTAAGCGACATCTTAGAGTAACCGAATGGCGATCACACTCTCCGCATCCGATGTCCCCTCGCCGCCGTTGTCGGCGCGGCTGTCGCCGCCGCAGGTCTGGGGCATCGTGCTGCTCGCGCCCTATCTGCTCGTCTTCCTCGCCTTTGTGGTCTATCCGGTCGGCTACGGCCTGTGGCTGGCGCGCCATCCGGCGAGCTATGTCGCGCTCTATCACGACCCGATTTTCGCGCGCGCGGCGATCAACACGCTGATCTTCCTGGTCATCGGCATCAACATCAAGATGCTGATCGCGCTGTTCCTGTCCGGCTTCTTCGCCCAGCAGCGGCCCTGGATCAGGTGGCTGTCTGTCATCTTCATCCTGCCCTGGGCGGTGCCCTCGATCCCGACCATCCTGTCGGTGCGCTTCATGCTCAATCCCGAATGGGGCGTGGTCAACCAGTTGATCTTCAAGTTCACCGGCGACGACGGCCCGAACTGGCTGAACGATCCATCGGTCGCTTTGGCGATGGCGATCGGCGTGCACATCTGGAAGTCGCTGCCGTTCTGGACGCTGATCCTGCTGACCGGACGGCTCGCCATCTCGCACGATCTGTACGAGGCCTCCGACGTCGACGGCGCCAATTGGTGGCAGAAATTCCGCTACATCACCTGGCCGTCGATGCAGACGCTCTACGTCACGTGCACGCTGCTCTCGATGATCTGGACGCTCGGCGACTTCAACAGCGTCTATTTGCTCACCGGCGGCGGGCCCGCCGACCTCACCCATGTGCTGTCGACGCTCGGCATCCGCTATCTGCGCCTCGACCAGCTCTCGCTGGCGATGGCCTCGATCGTCTGCGCCATGCCGTTCGTGCTGCCGCTGGTCTATTTCATGATGAAACGGTTGTCGCGATGAAGCTACCCACCCTCCGCGAAGTCGGTACCGAGGCCAAGCTGCTCCTGATCGGCATCCCGGTCTTCATCTGGACCATGATTCCGATCTACCACATGTTCGTGTTCGCGATCTCGCCGAAGGAGGACGCGTTCACCGGCAAGCTGTGGCCGACGCATCCGACGCTGCACAATTTCTCGATCGTGTTCCACCAGCAGCATTACTTCCTGCGCGACTTCTGGATCCAGTTCTGGAATTCGACCGTGATCGCGCTCGCGGTCGGTGCGCTGACGCTGTTCGTCGCCACCGCCGCCGCGTTCTCGATCTCGCGGCTGCGCGTGCCGGGCGGCCGCGCCGTCATGAACTTGGCGCTGTTCACCTACTTCATTCCGGCCGCGTTCCTCGCCGTGCCGATGTACCGCACCATGGGCAATTACGGCCTGCTCAACAATCACTGGTCGCTGATCCTCGCGATGGTGACGATCGCCGCGCCCTACGCGATCTGGGTCTTGAAGCAGGCCTCCGACAAGCTGCCGGTCGAGCTCGACGAGGCCGCGACGATGGACGGCGCCACCACACTGCAGCTGTTCCGCCTGGTCTATGTGCCCTTGATGATGCCGTCGCTGGTCGCGGTCGGCACCTATGCGATCCTGCTCGCCTGGAACGAATATCTCTACGCGTTCCTGCTGCTGTCGAAGGACACCGACATCACGCTGCCGGTTGCGCTCGGCAACTTCCTCGCCGCGGACGACTCGCCGTGGGAGCTCCTGATGACCACCGGCTTCATCTACGCGCTGCCGCCGGCCGCGGTCTATTACGCCTTCAAGCGCTACATGGTCGGCGGGCTGACGGCAGGCGCCGTCAAGTCGTGACGCGCTGTCATTCCGGGATGGTGCGCTAGCACCAGACCCGGAATCTCGAGATTCCGGGTTCGATGTTTCACATCGCCCCGGAATGACGGAAATTACAGCGGCGCGGCGCTCTCGCCGCGCGCGCTCGACAGTTTCGAGGCGAACGAGGCAATCACGATGATCACGGCAATCAGCGCGATCCCCAGCGTGCAGATCGCGTTGATCTCGGGTTTCACTCCGAGCCGGACCTCGGAATAGATCCGGATCGGCAGCGTCGCCGAACCCGGGCTGGCGGTGAAGCTCGCGATCACGACGTCGTCGAGCGACAGCGTGAAGGCAAGCATCCACCCCGCCACGATCGCCGGCACGATCAGCGGCAGCGTCACCAGGAGGAACGCCCGCACCGGATCGCAGCCGAGGTCCATCGCGGCCTCCTCCAGGCTGCGGTCGAGCGTGGCGAGGCGCGACTGCACCACGACCGTGACGAAGCACATCGTCAGCGTGGTGTGGGCGATCGTCACCGTCCAGAACCCGCGCTCGGCATTGAGCGCCACGAACAAAAGCAGCAGCGACAGGCCGGAGATCACCTCGGGCATGACCAGCGGCGAATACAGCATGCCGGAGAACAGTGCCCGGCCCCGGAACCGCTCGCCGCGCGCCAGCCCGATCGCCGCCAGCGTGCCCAGCAGTGTCGCCAGCGTCGCCGACACCGCGGCGACCGACAGGCTCATCCACGCCGCTTCCAGCATGGCGCGGTCGCCAAAGAACTCGCGGTACCAGCGCAGCGACCAGCCGCCCCACACCGTCACCAGCCGCGAGGCGTTGAACGAGTAGATCACGAGGATGACGATCGGCAGATAGAGGAACGCCAGCCCGAGCGCCAGCGACGTCATGTTGAAGCGGGTGAGCCTGGTGAGCCTGGTGACGGGGCGCGCCATCAGCTGTTGGCCTTGAGCTGACGCCGCTGCAGGCGATCGTAGAGTACGAGCGGCGGCACCAGCAGCAGCAACAAGGCGACCGCGGCGGCCGATGCGACCGGCCAGTCCTTGTTGGTGAAGAACTCGAGCCACAGCGTCTGCCCGATCATCAGCGAGTTGGAGCCGGCGAGCAGATCGGGGATCACGAACTCGCCGACAACAGGAATGAAGCAGAGCAGCGCGCCGGCGCCGATGCCGGGCAGCGACAGCGGGAATGTCACCAGCCAGAACGCCTGCAACGGCGAGGCGCCGAGATCGCCCGCGGCCTCCAGCAGCGACGCGTCCATCCTGGAGAGCGTCGCATAGAGCGGCAGGATCATGAACGGCAGATAGGAATAGACGATGCCGAGATACATCGCGCTGTCCGTCGACAGCCAGACCACCGGCGCGGACACGATGTGCAGCGCCAGCAGAACCTGGTTGAGCAGGCCGTCATGCTGCAGGATGTTGATCCAGGCATAGATGCGGATCAGGAACGAGGTCCAGAACGGCACGATGACCAGCATCATCGCCACGCCCTGCCAACGCTGCGGCAACCGCGCCATGCCGTAGGCAATGGGATAACCGATCAGGAGCAGGATCAGCGTCGCGGTCACCGCGACGACGAGGCTGCGCAGATAGGACAGGATGTAGAGATTGTCCGAGATCAGCAGGCGGAAATTGTCGAACGACAATTGCGCGAACGCCGCGGCCAGCGCCGCGCGGCCCTCAGTGAACTCGAACACCGGCGTATAGGGCGGCTGCGCGATCGCGGTCTGCGACAGGCTGATCTTCAGCACGAAGCCGAACGGCACCAGGAAGAACAGCACCATCCACAGATAGGGCGCGATCGCGGCGAACCGCGCCGGCCGGGCGAAGATGCGGCGCGCGCTCATTGTTCGAGCACCAGGCAATCGTCGGCGGTGAACCATGCCACCACACGCTGGCCGGCGAGATAGGCATCTACATCGAGCCGCGCGGTGTTGGCCATCGACGCGCGCACCACCGCGCCCGTCTCCAGCTTCACCCGGTAGCTGGTCACGCCGCCGAGATAGTTGACGTCGGTGACGACGCCCTCCAGCCGGTTGATCGCCTGCGACGCGCCGCCGTCCGTTGCCGGCGCGCGGCGCGACAGCTTCACCTTCTCGGGGCGGATCGCGACGGCAACGACCTGCCTGGTCACCGGCGGCCACAGCTCGCTGACCGCCAGCCTGCCCGCATCAGCCGTCGCGACCGTCAGGCGCCCGTTCTCGCGGGACGTGACCTCGCCGTTGAACAGATTGATGTCGCCGACGAACTCGGCGATCCAGCGCGAGGCCGGCGCCTCGTAGAGATTGCGCGGGGTGGCGACCTGGACCAGACGGCCGGCATCCATCACCCCGATGCGGCCGGCCATCGTCATCGCCTCCTCCTGGTCGTGGGTGACGATGATGAAGGTCATGCCGAGCCGGCGCTGCAACTCCATGAGCTCTCCTTGCGTGCTCTCGCGCAGCTTCTTGTCGAGCGCCGCGAGCGGCTCGTCGAGCAGCAGCACCTGCGGGCGCCGCGCCAGCGAGCGCGCCAGCGCGACGCGCTGCCGCTGTCCGCCGGAGAGCTGGTCGGGCTTGCGCTTCTCCATCCCCTCGAGCTTGACGAGCGCCACCATCTCGGCGACGCGGGCCGCGATGTCGGCGCGCGCCATGCCGGCGCGCTTCAGCCCGAAGGCGATGTTGTCGCGCACCGACAGATGCGGGAACAGCGCGTAGTTCTGGAACATCATGTTGACGGGCCGCTCATGCGGCAGCACCTGCGCGATGTCGCTGCCGCCAAGCAGGATGCGGCCCTCGTCCGGCGTCTCGAAGCCGGCGAGCATGCGCAGCAGCGTGGTCTTGCCGCAGCCGCTCGGGCCGAGCAGCGCGAAGAATTCGCCGGCGCGGATATCGAGCGAGAGCTTGTCGACCGCGCGGAAATTGCCGAACGACTTGGCGACACCCTCGATCCGCAGCAGCGGCATGTCCGGGACGGCCGGTTCAGGCAACGGCCTTGCCGCCTCCGCACTCGCTTCGCCCGATGTCACGTCCGTCAGCCCCGATTCCCCGTAAGGTCCGATTCTGGCGGCAAGCTAGCGGCGGATCGCCACCGGCTCAACCGCCTCACGGACATCTCCCGCAATATTGTCGGCGTCCGCACCTCTGCTAGACTTCGCAGTCAAATTCGAGGGGCAACCGATGATTCACGACCGCTACGGCCTGCCGCTGACGACGAGCTCGGACCGCGCCGCCGCCTACTATGTCGACGGCGTCGATCGCATGCTGGCGGCGCTGCATGGCGCCGATGCGGCATTCGAGGCGGCGATCGCCGAGGACCCCGATTTCGCATTGGCCCATATCGGCCGTGCCCGCGTCCACCAGCTCAACATGGAAGGCGCCAAGGCCCGCGCCAAGGCGGCCGATGCACGGCAGCTGGCCGCGGCCGCAAGCCCGCGCGAGCGCCAGCACATCGAGATCATCGCCTCAGTCATCGAGGGCCAGGGCAAGAAGGCGATGGCAGCGGCCGAACAGCACCTTGCCGAATATCCGCGCGATGCGCAGATCCTCTCGCTGTTGCTCGGCGCCTTCGGCCTCTATGCGTTCTCCGGCCGGCCCGACCATGACTCGGCGCGGCTTTCGATCTGCGAGCGCTACATCAGCGACTATGGCGACGACTGGTGGTTCCTCACCTATCTCGGCTGGTCGAAGACCGAGGCCGGCGATATCGTCTCGGGCCGCGCCATCACCGAGCGCGGCTATGCGCTGAAGCCGGAGAATGCCGGGGCGGCGCACGCGGTGGCGCATGCGCTGTTCGAGCAGGGCAATGGGGCGGAAGGCCGCAGCTTCCTCTCCGCCTGGCTGCCGGCGAATGATCGCACCAGCTTCCTGCAGGGCCATCTCGCCTGGCACCTCGCCTTGATTGCGATCGAGGAAGGCGACGCCGACAGCGCGCTCGACATTTACGAGCAGCACATCAAGCCGGCGGGCCGCCCCTATCCGCCGCTCAATATCTTCACCGACACGGCCTCGCTGCTGTGGCGGCTGACGGTCGCCGGCAAGACCGGTCTCGAGCAGCATTGGAAGGATGTCGCCGCCTATGGCGACGGCTACTTCCCGAAGGCCGGCGCGCATTTCGCCGACGTGCACCACGCGCTCGTCGCAGCCACGACCAACAACGACGCGCTCGAGGCGCGGCTGGTCGAGATGGCCACGCGCGACGCCGACGGCAGACTGGCGCCGGGCCCCGCGGCGATCGGGCTCGGCCGCGGGATCGCGGCCTTCGCCGCCGGCGATCACGACGACGCGGTGCGCATCCTTGCGCCGCTGATGCCAGAGCTGGTGCGAATCGGCGGCAGCCATGCGCAACGTGAATTGTGGGAGGACACCTTCATCGTCGCATGCCTGCGCGCCGGCCAGGGCCAGCAGGCAACGAGCCTGATCTCGGAGCGGCTGCATCGCCGTCCGTCCCGGCGCGACCTCGCCTGGTCACAGGAGGCGGCCCGGCAATAGCCGCTGCTGGAGCTCTCCTCCTTCCCTGAAAGGGGGAAGGTCGGGATGGGGGTCGGCCACGAACGACACCGGTTGTCATGGAGGCAGAATCCCCACCCGCTTTGCTCTGGCGAGCAAAGCGACCTCCCCTTTTCAAGGGGAGGTTTGAATGGAGCTCAATCCATCTTCGCCATGAACGCCGCAAGCGCGTCGCGATCGGCTTGCGGCATGGTCAGCCCGAGCTTTGAGCGGCGCCACAGGATATCGTCGGCAAAGCGCGCCCATTCCTTGCGCATGAGGTAGCGCACCTCGGCGCCGGTCAGTTCGGGACCGAAGGCCGGGCCGAGATCGGCCTTCTCTTTGGCGTCGCCCAGAACATCTCTGACGTTCAGCCCATAGGCGGCCACCAGCCGCCGCGCCTGCGCCTCGCCGAGGAAGCGCCAGCGGTCGCGGACGATGTCGACCTCGGTCTCGAAGCGCTGCCACGCGAACTCGCCGCCCGGCAGCGGCGCCGTTGCGGTCCAGCGCGGCGTCATCGGATAAAACCGCGTGAACTCCGACACCGTCCGCTCGGCGCGGCGCCGCGCGGTGGTGACGTCGCCGCCGAAGATCGTAAGCAGCGGCGCCTTGCCGCGCCTGACATCGAGCAGCGCTGCGCCATCGCTCATGTGCCGGCGCGCGGGCACGAGCACGGAATTGGCACCGGAGACGGTCCGCAGCACATCGACTGGAGCGATCTGTTCGCGAAAGTAGCGATTGGCTGCGTCGCAGAGATAGGCCTCCTCGCGCACACCAATTGCGACCACCGCCGGATTACCCTTGAAGGGATGACTGACGCTGCCGATCAGGGTGAAGTCGCGCTCGTAGGGACTGGCGAAGATCAACCGGCCGTCAGGGTTCTGAAACACATAGACGTTGTCGCAGTCGAACAGGCGGCGCACGACAATCTGGCTGATCTGCACGGTCGCAAGCTGCGGCGCGGGCACGCGCAGCACGATGTCGGCGACCGAGGCGCTCCACGCGCCGGTCGCGCTGACCAGCGCCCGCGCCGTGATCACCCGTCGGTAGCCGCGGTCGATCGCGACCAGCCGCCAGGTCTCGCCGCGCTCGGCCCGGGTCACGCGCGCGCCGGTGCGGATATCGGCGCCGCGCGCTGCGGCATCGACGGCGGTGAGCACGACGAGCCGGGAATCGTCGACGACGCAGTCGGAGTATTCGAACGCGGTTCCGAACGGCCGCTTCAGCGCATTGCCGACCGGATGGTGGGTGACATCGAGCGTCGCCGAGCGCGGCAGACCGCTGCGCGAAGTCAGCCGTTCGTAGAGCAGCAGCAACGACCGCAACTGCCACGGCGGCCGCTCCTCGGCATGCGCCGGGATCACGAAGCGCACCGGCCGCACCAGATGCGGCGCAATGCGCAGCAACACGTCGCGTTCCCTCAGCGCCCGGCGGACGCGGAAGAACTCCCGCCGTTCCAGCCCGGCCAGATCACCATGGACCAGCCGTGGCGAAGCCTGCGATGCGCCGGAACCGAGATCGCCCTGCTCCAGCAGGATCACGCGCAGGCCGCGGCCGGCGGCATCACGAGCAATGCTCGTGCCGTTCAGGCCACCGCCGATGATCGCGACGTCGTAGTCCGCCATGCGCAACGCCTATCGCATTTCAATGCGAACAAAAGACGGGTTCGCACGAAAAATGCGTCAAGGCGCGGCGCTGAACTACATGATGTCCGGGTGAATCACGGCACACTCACCTTCCCGCTTGCGGGGCGAGCGTACGCTTGCATGATTTCGGAATATTGGAATAATGCCCCTGAGTTGCCCGACGTGTCAAGTAGCCTGCTCGAACGCCGCGCCGCCGCCGGCTACTTTGCATGGGGTTGTTTTCGATAATTTGGCAGCGCTCCTCCTGCGACGGCCCGCGAGCGGGAGAGGCACACCGCCTTCGCGACGGCTATCCAATCTGACGCCATCACGCGCTAGTCCGCGCCGGCCGCGGCGAAGAACTGTTCCGGTCCATCGACCTCGATCAGCTTCCTGCCTTCGATCACCCAGAACCGGTTGGCCACCGTGCGCACGAACTGGCGGTCGTGCGACACCAGGAGGCAGCTGGCCTGCTGTTCCATCAACTCGTCCTCCAGCGCCTCCTGGCCCTCGATGTCGAGGTGGTTGGTCGGCTCGTCGAGCAGATAGAAGTTCGGCTGGGTGAGCCGCAGCACCAGCATGCCGAGGCGGGCCTTCTGCCCGCCCGACAGCCGCCCGATCGGTCGGCCCTGCATCTCGATCGAGAGCCCGGCACCGGCGAGCAGGCCGCGCGCCCGCTGATCACCGACCTCGAAGCGCCGCGTCAGCATGCGCATCGGCGTGTCGCTATCGGCGAGATCGTCCAGCGCCTGATCGCAATAGCCAAGCACCAATGACTCGGTGGCCCGGATCTCGGCCGGTGCCGCTGCGGCATTCTCGATCGCCAGCCGCAGCGCCGCGACGAAGCGGGTCTTGCCGGCGCCATTCGGCCCGAGCAGCGCAATCCGGTCGCCCTTGCAGATGAACTGCTGGCCGGTCCTGAACAACAGCCGGCCGTCGGGTGTGGCGATCCCGGCGTTGTCCAGCCTGATCAGGACCTTGGCATGGGTGTCGCGGTTAGCGAGCCGGATCGTTCCGGCCGAGCGCTCCAGATGCGCGGGCTTCGCCGTCTCCTCCAGTCTCTCGGCGCGCTGCTTCAATTGCCTGGTCTTCGACAGCAGAAGGTCGCTGCCGGAATTGATGCCGAGATTGTTGAGCTTCGCGGCCTGCTGCCGGAGCTGCCGCACGGCCTTCATGTCGCGCTGATAGCGCCGCTCGTCCGAGGCATCGAATTCGTCGATCGCCGCGCGCGCCGCGGTATAGGGCAGCGAGAACAGCTGCGACCGCTCCGGGCGCAGGAACAGTGTCCGGTTGGTCGTCGCATCGAGAAAGGCGCGATCATGGCTTGCGATCACCACCGGCATCTCGCGCGGCAGCGCGTTCAGCCAGCCCTCGAGCCGGCCGATCTTGGCGAGGTCGAGATGGTTGGTCGGCTCGTCGAGCAGTAGCACGTCGGGCTCGGTCACCAGCACGCGGGCGAGCACCGCAAGCCGCAGCCAGCCGCCGCTCAGCTGCTTCAGCGGTCTCGTCCACAGCTCCTCCGGCACCTCGAGCGATTGCAAGGCGACGTCGACCCGCCAGCCCTCGCTGGCGCGCTGCTCGCCGGGAAGCGCCTCGAGCACGGCGGCATGGAACGGCGTATCCAGCAGTCTGGGCGGCGCATCCTGCTCGACATGGCCGACGGTCAGTCCGCGCGCGCGGGTTATATCGCCTTCGTTAGGCTCCATCGCATCTGCGATACAGCGCAGCAGCGTGGACTTGCCGCGGCCATTGGCGGCCACCAGCCCGATGCGGTCGCCGGCATTGACGACGAAATTCAGTTCGGAAAACAGCGGCGCGTTCAGCGTCACGCCGAGATTGCGGACATTGATGAGGGTCACGATCAATTCTCTGGTCTTGCCGGCAATCGCAACATCCCGAGGCGTCCAGCCATCATCGGATGTGCGTGTCGAAGCGCGGCGAGGGATTGATGTGCGGGCGCGAACGCTCAAGCGTCGACGCCGCACCGCCACGAAGGGCAGACCAGGAAGGATTTAGCGCGAGTTTCCGGTCAGCCCTGCAAACGCATCTGCAGGGCGTTGACGGGGCCACGCTTGAGGTGGGGATCGGTGTATCTCGCCACGACGCGGCCCTCCTTTCTCGGCTGAAATGATGTGGTGGGTCGAGATGTAGCCGGACGTGCAGCGGATGGCAAGCACAGCCGGCCGGACCGGCGACCATTCAGGCCAAATTACCCGGCTCTGCGCACGGTTTCGGCAAGCTGGTCGCCGCCGACCAGCGCGGCGAATTGACCGATCGGGGCCGGCCTGCCGATCAGATAGCCCTGCACCGCGTCGCAGCCTTCTTCGGCGAGAAAGTCGAGCTGCGCCTCGGTCTCGACGCCTTCGGCGACGATCGACATTTCAAGGCCGTGGCCGAGATCGATCACCGCGCGCACGATCGCGGCCGATTGCGGGTTGCGGCCGAGATTGATGACGAAGGCGCGGTCGATCTTGATCTTGTCGAACGGAAACGCCTGCAGGTAGCTCAGCGAGGAATAGCCGCTGCCGAAATCGTCCATCGAGATGCGGACGCCGAGCGCCTTCAGCCGCCGCAGCAGCGACAGGCCGCGGTCGAAATCCTCGATCAGCACGCCCTCGGTGATTTCGAGCTCGAGCCGGTCCGGCGTGAGCCCGGTCTCGAGCAGGATCGAATGCACGAGGCCGACGAGGTCGCCATGGGTGAATTGCGCCGGCGACAGGTTCACCGCGACCTGCAGCGGGATCGCCCAGGAGGCTGCCTCCCGGCAGGCTTCGCGCAGGATCCATTCGCCCATTTCGACGATCAGGCCGCTTTCTTCCGCGAGCGGAATGAAGTCGCCGGGCGGCACGAAGCCGCGCACCGGATGGTGCCAGCGCGCCAGCGCCTCGAAGCCGATGATCTGGCTGGCCGCCACGCTGCCGCCCGCGGCGGCCTGCGGCTGGTAGTAGAGCGACAATTCGCCATTCTTGATCGCGACCGACAGCTCCTGGTGCAGCACGCGGCGATCGCGGATCTGCTGGTCCATCTCCGGTTCGAAGATCGAGATCGTGCCGCGCGACTTCGCCTTGGCGCGAAACAGCGCCGCGCCGGAATTGGCCAGCAGCGAGGCCGCGTCGGATCCGTTGTCCGGGAACACCGCGATCCCTGTGGTGAGGCCGGTTCGCACCGACTTGCCGTCGATCAGGAAATCCTGCCCGAGCGCCTCGGCGGCCTGCTCGGCCAGCGCGATGCCGGCGACCGGCTGCTTGCCGTCGATGATGAGGCCGAATTCGTCGCCGGACAGCCGCGCCACCACGCCGCCGCGTGCCACGGCCTGCAAACGCTGCGCGACCTCGATCAGCACCTTGTCGCCCATCGCATGGCCGTAGACGTCGTTGATCTCCTTCAACCCGTCGAGATCGACGCAGAGCACGGCGAACTCCTCGTCGGTGCCGTCGCAGGCCTCGATCATCTGGGTCAGCGCCTGCAGGAAGGCGGCGCGGTTCGGCAGATCGGTCAGGCCGTCATGATAGGCCATGTGCGCCATCCGCGACTCAGTCTGGCGCCGGTCGGTGACGTCCTCATGGGTCTTGATCAGATATTGCGGCTCGCCGACATCGTCGAGCACGGTCATGCGGCGGGTCAGGAACAGCCGCAGGCCGTCCTTGGTCGAGATCGGATGCTCCTCGGCGATCATGCTGCGCTTCCTGATCGCGGCCTCGTCGCGGGCGATGATCAGCTTGGCTTCACGCGCATTGAAGATGTCGGACGCGGTCAGGCCGGCGGCGTCCTCGCGGCGGCGATTGAGGATCGTCTCGGCGCTGCGGTTGGCCAGCAGGTAGCGGCCGTCGCTGACCCGCTGCACGATCAGCGAGACCGGGATGTTGTCGACCACGAGCTCGAGGAACTTCTTGTTGTTCTCGAGCTCGCGCGACAGCGAACGGCGATCGGTGACGTCCTCGAACAGCGCGATCAGGAATTCCGGCTCGCCGGCCTCGTTGCGGGCGATCACGCGGTTGGAGGCGAGGATCCGCTTGTCCGAACCGCGTTCGACGAAGAATTCGCTGCGATGATAGCCTTCCGCCGCGTTCAGCGCCGCGCGGTCGGCGGTGTCGATGCTGGCGGCGGTCTCGGGGCGGAAGATCTCGTCGGCGCGCTTGCCCACGATGTGATCGCGCGAGAAGCGCGAGAAGCGCTCGAATGCGCGGTTGGCGAAGATGTAGCGGCCGTCCTCGATGTTCTTGGCCGCGACGCAGACCGGAACATTGTCGAGCACCGATTCCAGGAATTGCGTGGTCGAGGCGAGCTTGCGCGACAGCTTGCGCTGGTCGGTGCAATCGAGATGGGTCGCGACCGAGCCGCCGTTCGGCAGCGGAAAATACTTCACCAGCACCGACCTGCCGCCGGGCAGCTCGGTAACCAATCCCTCGGGCGCCGCGGCCCTGGCGAAGAAATCCTCGGCGCTGAGATCGAGCACGCCGCGGTCGCGGCGCAGTTCCAGCAGCTCGACGCCGGTCATGTTGCGCCTGATGTCGGCGCGCGACAGGCCGTAGATGTCGAGATAGCGGTCGTTGCAGAACACGATGCGCTCCTGCGCATCGGTCATCACCACGCCCTGGTTCAAATGGTTGAGTGCCGACGAGACGAAGGCGTTACGCCGCAATTGCGCGCGCTTGGCCTTGCGCAGCGCCGAGAGGATCCACATACCGACCGCGCCGAAAAAGGACGCCACCACCACGCTGCCGATCAGCAGCTCCCAGACCAGGCCGGGATCGAGGCTGCCCAGATAGCTCGACGGCGCGAACGCACCGGTGCCGGCCCGGGCTGCAGCGCACGGCGCGACGGCGGCGATCAGGCAGAGCACGGCCCTTGCCGGAATCGAATTCTTCCCGCCCGCCTGCACCTTCCTGCCAACCATCGATCACCCGCGGATTTCCGGGGCGAGTGTCCGGCTCCGGCGGTTTGGATCGGGTAAACGCGTACTGATGCAACCGGAAAATGCTGACTTAATTTATGGCAATTGCCCTGACATGATTAATGCTCCACTAACAGCGCGTGGCCTCCCAACTTTTTGAGATGGCCCAAGCACTTGCCTAATAAGCACTTGCCCAAAGCGACCGGATCGGCTGAACGATGTTGGCGGCAGCGGTCATGGCGTGGCCGGGCGGAAATTTTCGGACCTGAAGGACGAGATGGACAGGGTTGATTGCGTGATCGTCGGTGCGGGGGTGATCGGCCTCGCCGTGGCGCGGCGGCTGGCACAGGCCGGCCGCGAAGTGATTGTGCTCGAGGAGGCCGAGGGGATCGGCACGGTGACCTCGTCGCGAAACAGCGAGGTGATCCACGCCGGCATCTACTACCGCGCCGGCAGCCTGATGGCGCGGATGTGCGTCAGCGGCAAGCGGGCGCTCTACCGCTACTGCGCCGAGCACGGCATCCCGCACAAGAATTGCGGCAAGCTGATCGTGGCCACCACGCCTGCGGAGACCGAGAAGCTGCAGTCGATCCGCGCGCATGCCGAGGCCAACGGCGTCGACGACATGCAGCTGTTGTCCGGCGAGGCGGCGCGCGCGCTGGAGCCGGCGCTGAATTGCGACGCAGCGCTGCTGTCGCCCTCGACCGGGATCATCGACAGCCATGCTTACATGCTGGCGCTGCGCGGTGACGCCGAGGCGGCCGGGGCGGCGTTCGCCTTCCATACGCCGCTGCTCCACGCCAAGGCCACCGCCGACGGGTTCGAGATCGAGGCCGGCGGCGCCGCGCCGATGACGCTGGCCTGCGATCTCCTGGTCAATGCCGCCGGGCTCGGCGCGACGGCAGTCGCGCGCAACGTCGAGGGCATGCCGATCGAATTGATTCCAACGGCCTATTTGGCCAAGGGCAATTACTTCAGCTGCAGCGCCAGGGCGCCGTTCTCGCGGCTGATCTACCCGGTGCCGGAACCCGGTGGGCTCGGCGTCCACCTGACGCTCGACATGGCCGGACAGGCGAGATTCGGGCCCGACGTCCAATGGATCGATCACATCGATTACGCGGTCGACCCTGATCGGGCCGAGCGGTTCTATCCGGCGATCCGGAAATACTGGCCGGCCCTGCCGGACGGCGCGCTGATGCCGAGCTATTCGGGAATCCGCCCCAAGATCGTGCCGCCGGCGGTGGCGACCCAGGATTTCCTGATCCAGGCGCCGGCCGATCACGGCGTCGCGGGCCTGATCAACCTGTTCGGGATTGAATCGCCCGGACTGACATCGTCCCTCGCGGTCGCCGACCATGTCGGCGCGTTGGCGGAACTCTGAGCAAATACAGTAAGGCCTCCCGGGGGATGCGCGCGCGCTTGGGCGTTCATCCCTCGGTGAAAGGCCAGGCTATTTGCTAATTTGCAGGGGGGCGGTCTAGTGGACCGTGTCGTCGGCGGACAGTCTCAACCGCTCGATTTGATCCTTGACCATCAACTTGCGGCGCTTCAGCTCGCAAATATGCAGGTCGTCTACAGAGGGGTGAACGAGCGCTTCGTGCAGTTCGTTCTCGAGTATTTTGTGTTTACGCTCCAGCTCAATGAGATGGGCCTGTATTGCCATTGCGAACACTCCTCGGTGCGTTAAACCTCAGGTTCGATCCGGACCGCCGAGTGTACACGAGTGGACGGCGCTGTCGATGGGGGACGCGAAATGCCGCACGCACTCATTTCGGTTTATCTGTAACCAATCGTGACTATGGAACCGGTCCGGCTTGCGCGGCGCGCGTTCAAGGAGGATATTCCGGCGAGCGGCGACTTCAGCCGCAACAACCTTATCGTGCTTATCAGTTAATACACAACCATGAACGATCAGGATGAGCGCGAACTAATCGCCGAACTCGCGCGGCTGCAACAAGAGCACCGCGACCTCGATGCCGCGATCGACGCGCTGCATCAGTCGCCGGCGCCGGATCTCTTGATGCTGCAGCGCTTGAAGAAGCGGAAGCTGCAACTGCGCGATCGCATCGCCTTTATCGAAGACCAGATCACGCCCGACATCATTGCCTGACGCGTGCCGCGGCGCGGGCCTTCGCGGTTCGGCGCTTCCGGTTCAGACCGGGCGACGGTTTTCCCCGTCATCCACAGCGCCTCGCCGGCTTCACGTTCGCGGCAACGGACGGAAGGCGGTTTCCCGGCGCTTGACTCCACATGAACAAAAAGAGAACATGCCAGCCCAGCCGCCAGCCATCAGAGGGAGTTTCGCCATGTCCGCACCGCCTTCCCTGCCCGACAACAGCCGCTACGAGAAGGCCTGCGATCAGGCGATCGCGATGTGCGACGGCAACCTGCGCAGCACCATCAAGGCGCTGATCATGGCCAACGAATATCTGGAAGCCGAGCTTGAGGAATTGCAGGCCGCGATCACCGCCGGCTGCGTGCCGGCGCAGACCCGGGCGGCGAGCGATGCCGCCTGATCCTTGGCCTGATCTTCAGGGAGCACAGCGATGGCCGATGTAACGTATTACGTGGCACTGCCCTTCATGCAGGATGATGACGGCACGCCGGTCGCCGGCAATGCCGAGGAATGCCAGAGCTCGGCGGTCGCGCTGCGCCGCGCGGAGACCATGTCGCGGATGCCCGGCAGCATCGGCGCCGTCGCGTTCAGCCGCACCGGCGATCCTGCGATCGGCGAATTCGGCGATGCCAAGCTGTTGCGTGCTTACGGAAATGTGCCGGAGGATTTGAGCGCGTTATAGTTCTCGGGATTCGTGGCGCCGCTGGGCCTTGCGCACATACATCGCACGGTCGGCCTCATCGAGCACGCGATCGATATCCGAGTGCGCGGTAAGGATAGCAACGCCCGCGGAGGCGCCTGCGGTGACCTGGCTGTTACGAAACATGAAGGTCAACCGATCGATCGCCTCTTCCAGCGCAGCCGCCTTGGCGCGGGCATCGATCTCGCTGAGATTCCACAGCAGCACGGCGAACTCGTCACCGCCGAGACGGCCGATCACATCGGAAGCGCGCACCTGATCCGATATCGCGGCAACGATCGCCTTCAGCACCTCGTCGCCCGCCGCGTGGCCGAAGGCATCGTTGATCGGCTTGAGGCGATCGACGTCGAGCACGATCAGCGCACCGGAGGCCTGATAACGCTTGATGAAGGAGAGCGAACGGGCGAGCTCGCGCTCGAATCCGCGCCGGTTGAAGATGTCGAGCAGGAAGTCGGTCTCGGCGGAGGCCTGCAGCTCCTCGATCCGGGCCTGCGCCCGCGCCAGCTGCGCCCGCAAGCTGCGGATGGTCGATTTGTCGCCGGATGCGACCGCGCCTCGCGTGGAAGCTCCGGTTCCAGCCCGTTTGGTTCCAGCCCGCTTGGCTGCAGTCTTGCCCGGCCTGGATTTGCGCGCGGCGGGCGCGCCTTTCCGTCGTTTCGCGGCCCCGGAGGCGGCCGACGTCGTCTTCTTCTTCATGCGCATCCTTGTTGAGGCCTGCTTATGAAGGCTTGCCGGGATTCACCAAGACAGGATAGTCCATTCTAACTCCCTTGCCACGCCTTGGATGACGCCCGGGCCGTCCCTATAATCGGCCTATGCTTTTGGATTCCTGCACAGAATTGAAGAGATGACCGCTCCGATCGCCATCATCATGGGAAGTCAGTCCGACTGGGAAACCATGCGCCATGCCGCCGAGACGCTGGCTGCGCTCGGCGTGGCCTGCGAAACGCGCATCGTTTCGGCCCACCGCACCCCGGATCGGCTCTATGCCTTTGCCAAGGGCGCCAAGGCAGCCGGCCACAAGGTGATCATTGCCGGCGCCGGCGGCGCCGCCCATCTGCCGGGCATGACGGCCGCGCTGACGGAGCTTCCGGTGTTCGGGGTTCCCGTCGAGTCGAAGGCTCTGTCGGGCGTCGATTCGCTCTATTCGATCGTGCAGATGCCGGCCGGCGTCCCGGTCGGAACGCTGGCAATCGGCAAGGCCGGCGCGATCAATGCCGCGTTGCTCGCGGCGAGCGTGCTCGCACTCAACGATCCGGCTCTGTCGGCCCGCCTTGCGGCCTGGCGCAAGCAGCAGACCGACGCGGTCAACGAGCATCCGGAGGGCGCGGCGTGACGGCTTCGAACGCAGTGAAGCTGAAGCCGGGCGACACCATTGGAATCCTCGGCGGCGGACAATTGGGCCGGATGCTGGCGATGGCCGCGGCGCGCCTCGGGCTCCGCTGCCAGGTGTTTTCGCCGGATCCGGACTCCCCGGCGTTCGACGTGGTGCAGAACGCGACCTGCGCGGAATATGCCGACGTCGAGGCGCTCGAACTGTTCGCCAACGATGTCGACGTCGTCACCTATGAGTTCGAGAATGTCCCGGCCGCGACCGCGATGGTGCTCGCCGCGCGGCGCCCGGTGCTGCCGGCCTACAAGATCCTGGAGACCACGCAGGACCGGCTGATCGAGAAGGATTTCATCAGCAAGCTCGGCATCGGCACGGCCGACTACGCCGACGTGTCCTCGGTCGGCACGCTGCGCACGGCAATCGAACGCATCGGCCTGCCCGCGGTGATCAAGACCCGCCGCTTCGGCTATGACGGCAAGGGCCAGGCCATCATCCGCGAGGGCGATGACCTCGAACAGGTCTGGGAGGACCTCGGCACCAAGTCGGCCATCCTCGAGGCCTTCGTGCCGTTCGAGCGCGAGATCTCGGTGATCGCGGCCCGCTCCGCGTCCGGCGAAGTCGAATGCTTCGACGTCACCGAGAACGAGCATCGCGACCACATCCTGAAAATTTCCCGCGCGCCGGCCGCGATCACCGATGAGCTTGCCGTGCAGGCGCGCGCGATCGCCGAAGAGATCGCCTCGGCGCTCGACTATGTCGGCGTGCTCGCGGTGGAGATGTTCGCGGTGCCCGGCAACGGCAGCAAGGCGACGGTGCTGGTCAATGAGATCGCGCCGCGCGTGCACAATTCCGGTCACTGGACGCTCGACGGCGCCTCGATCTCACAGTTCGAGCAGCACATCCGCGCGATCGCCGGCTGGCCGCTGGGCAAGCCGGTGCGCCACGGCGACGTCGTCATGACCAACCTGATCGGCGACGACATCCTGAGCTACGAGCAGTGGCTCACCGTTCCCGGCGCCACAGTGCATCTGTACGGCAAGGGCACGCCGCGCCCCGGCCGCAAGATGGGACACGTCACCGAAGTGACGCCGGCCCGCAAGGGATAATTCCACACGCGGCCGATAGCCGCCTTCGTCGCATCGATGGAAATGGGATCGTGGCAACCACGATCCATTAGAGCAACGGTTCTGATTGAATCAGAACCGATGCTCTGGATTTTTGTTTACCCGTTTTCTTCACGCGAACCGGCGTCCACTTCGCTCGAAAACGCTCTCGCCGATCACGCCGTCTTCGCGCCGGCGACGATGCCGGTCGGCTCGTCGCTGAGCCAGCGATAGATCACGCCGCCGAGCGCACCGCCGATCAGGGGTGCGACCCAGAACAGCCAGAGCTGCCCCAGCGCCCAGCCGCCGACGAACAGCGCCGGCCCGGTGCTGCGCGCCGGATTCACCGAGGTGTTGGTGACGGGAATGCTGACGAGATGGATCATCACCAGCGCGAGGCCGATGGCGAGCGGTGCGAAGCCGGCGGGTGCCTTGCCATGGGTCGATCCCATGATGATGAACAGGAACATCATGGTCATCACCACCTCGGTGATGAAGCACACCACCATGTTGTACTGGCCGGGTGAGTGCGCGTCATAGCCGTTGGAGGCAAAGCCCTTGCTGACATCGAAGCCGGGCGCGCCGCTCGCGATCACATAGAGCAGCCAGGCCGCGATGATTGCGCCCACAACCTGCGCGATGATGTAGGGCAGCACCTGGCCGCCCGGGAAACGCCCACCCGCGGCGAGCCCGACCGTCACCGCCGGGTTGAGGTGGCAACCCGAGATATGGCCGATCGCATAGGCCATGGTCACCACGCTCAGCCCGAAGGCCAGTGACACGCCGACCAGGCCGATCCCGACCTGCGGAAAGCCGGCCGCGATCACCGCGCTGCCGCAACCAGCGAATGTGAGCCAGAACGTACCGATGGCCTCGGCAGCGTATTTCTTCATCTCCATCTCGCATCTCCCCTATTTCCAATGTCCGGGTTATCCAAAACGCCGGGAGCGGCCCTCATCTGGGCGCCAAACCACCCAAATCAGGGCCGCACAATGGCATTTTCGCCCTATTTCGTGGCTTTACTAGGCCCGAAAGTCACTCGACCGGTGGACATCTGCGCGTTTGTCTGATACATGCGCGCGCCTAGGGTTAAGAGGCAGGCCTTTTGCCGTCCCTTCACCTCGCCAGAATTCCGAACCGATCAATTCAAAAGAGGATGCCGCGTGCAGGTTCTCGTCCGCGATAACAATGTCGACCAAGCCCTGAAGGCGCTGAAGAAGAAGATGCAGCGCGAGGGCATTTTCCGCGAGATGAAGCTCCGCGGTCACTACGAAAAGCCGTCTGAGAAGAAGGCCCGCGAAAAGGCCGAAGCCGTGCGCCGCGCGCGCAAGCTGGCGCGCAAGAAGCTGCAGCGCGAAGGCCTGCTGCCGATGAAGCCGAAGCCGGTGTTCGGCGCTGGCCCCGGTGGCGACCGCGGCGGCCGTCCGGGCGGTGCAGGCGCCGGTCGCGGCCCTCGCTGAACCGCTTTGCCGATATGGAAGTCTAACAGCGCGGGCCACGGGCCCGCGTTGTCGTTTTGAAGCACGCCGCGTTCCGGGGTACCCATGCAAAACGACCGGCAAGAGCATTTTGCATGACGGCTGATCCGGTAGCCCGCCCGCCCTTTCCAGGACCGGCGCAGCGCCGTTGCGCGCCGCATCTCGTCATCATTGCAGTGCTTCTCGGCCTGCCGCTCGCAGGCTGCTCCTTCGACCTCGGTTCATGGGGCTCCTCGGACGACAAGCCGAAGCCCGCTGCCACCGCCGACAAGCCCGTCGCCGACACCATCACCCCGCAAGACGTCAACAGCGCCAAGGATCACACCACGCGTGCGCAGGCGCTGGCGCGCTCCGGCAAGCTCGACGAGGCGATGGCGGAGTTCGAACAGGCGCTGGCGGCCGACCCTTACAACATCCAGGCGCTCTACGGCCGCGCCCTGATCTATCAGGGCCGCGGACAGCATCAGCAGGCGATCGACGATTTCACGGCAGCCAGCGGGCTGTCGCCGCAGAGGGCCGAGCCCCTGGTCGGCCGTGCCACCAGCTACCTCGCGCTCGACAAGGCCAAGCAGGCCGCCAGCGATCTCGACGAGGCCGTGCAGGCCGATCCCGGCAATGTTGGGGCGTGGAGCACGCGCGGCCAGGCCTATGAGCGGCTCGGCGACAAGGCCAAGGCGGCGGCGTCCTACAATCGCGCGCTCGCGCTGCGGCCAGGCGACGGCAATGCGCGCAGCGGGCTGGCGCGCACCGGCGGCTAGCCCTTGGCGTGAAGGCAATCCGTCAGAAACGATCGAGCGGCGCTGTGGCTACTTCGGCAGGACGGCGTGGAACATCGACTTCATGCCGGAGAACATGTCGTCGGTCACCGACGTGCGCTCGTTCTTCTGCGCCGGCATGATCGCCTCGGCGCGCAGGTCGAGCGGGGCCTGCACCACCGGGACCGGAATGTCGGCCGGCGGCGTCAGCCGGTTGGAATCCTGGCCGCCGGCGGCATAGGGCGGACGCGGCTGCGAGGATTGATCGACATTGTCAGTGGACGGGCTCGACACCATGATCGGCGGCGGCAACGGCCGGATCGCCGACGTGGCTGCCGGACGCTGCGCCTCAGGCAGGCGGGCGAGATCGGTGCGCGTGGCATCCTGGGACCGCGCCGCCTCCTGCGGACGCTCCTTGCGCAGCCGCTCGATGGCGGCGCGTGCGAGGTCGTTGGCGTCGCGGCTTTCCTCGGGCGTCACAGCAGCCTCGACCGGCGCGGCTGACGTCGCGGGCGCGGCCGGCTGCGGCGCGGCGGGCGCGACCTTCGCGACGGCCTTCGGCGCCGCCGGATGATGGCGGGTGTCGGCCGGGATGCTGGCGGTATCGGCCGGCACGTCAGGCTTCACATCGGCCGATTTGGGGTCGGCCGATTTCTCGGCAGGCTTCTCGGTGACGGTGGCCTTCTCGGTGACGGTGGCCTTCTCGGACGCCGACCGCTCGATCAGCGTGCGCTCGGACATGCCCTTGGCCTTCACGCCGGCTTCGGGGAGGCTGCTGACGACGGTGGCGGGCTTGGCGGCGGCTTTCGGATCTGCCTTGGGATTTACCTTGGGATCGACTGCGGCGGTCAAGGCTGCGGCTGCCGGTGCTTCCGGCTTGGCCACGATGTAGTGATTAACGATGTACGCCCCGATGATGGTCGCTGCCACCGAGGGTAAGATGTCCATCACGAATTTCTTCAGGTAACTCAGCATGACCTGCCACTCCCCACCCCGCTATTACATGCTGGAACTTTGAGGCACATTCAGGGATCAACTGCGTCGGATCGGTGGCAAACCCCCGTTCCGACGTCACCTTTGGTGTCGCTTTGGTTTCAGCCGGAGGCGTCCCCTGCGCAGGCCGCATCCGCCTGCTAGATCATCGCGCAGCCGTTAACGGGTTATGAATTTCCACAGCCGCACCGGCTCGGACCTGCCATTCGGCGGGTGCAGGGTTCCTTGCTTGGTTCTCGCGCCGCGTCAGGGCTTGAGTTCGACCTCGAGGAACACGCTCTCGCTGGCCGTCTCGTTGAGCACGTCGTGCTGGACCCCGGCCTTGCGGAAATAGGATTTGCCGGCTCCGAGCTGCGCCTTCGAGCGCTCGCCGTTCGGCGCCACGATCGTCATCTCGCCCGCCGTGATCGGAACGATGACATAGTCCATCTCATGGGTGTGGTGGCCGGTGGCGCTGCCCGGCGCGAGGCGCCATTCGGTCACCCGGACTTCCGCCGTATCCACCTGCACATCCGATTTGGCACTGAGCATCGTCATTTTCTCCAATTTTTTTTAAGCGGATCATGCTCTACGGCACGAAAACCATGAACACGAACACGGCGAACACCACCATGTGAACCAGCCCGAACAGGATGTTGGTGCGGCCGGTTCCGAAGGTGAGCATGCTGACCATGAAGGTGAGCAGCAGGATCAGCATATGCTGGTTGCTGAGCCCGAGCACCAATTGCTTGTCGAGCGCATAGGCGGCTACGGCCACCGCGGGAACCGTAAGCCCGATGGTGGCGATCGACGAGCCGAGCGCAAGGTTGATGCTCTTCTGCAGGTCGTTCTTGCGCGCCGCCGACACAGCGGCAACGCTCTCCGGCAACAGGATCAGGGCCGCCACCACCAGGCCGGCAAAGGCCGGCGGCGCGCCGATCTTGACGGTAACGACATCGACCACCAGCGAGAATTTCTTCGCCAGCAGCACCACCGCCAGCAGCGAGACCAGCAGCAGTGCAACGCTGATCGCCGTCATGCGGTCCGACATCACCTCGCCATGCGCCGCTGCCTCATTGGCGCCGCTGACGAAATAATCGCGGTGACGGATGGTCTGGGTGTAGAGGAACACCGCATAGAGCAGCACGGTCACTATGCTGACCACGGCGAGCTGGGCCGCGGAAAACACCGGGCCCGGAGAGGTCAGCGTGAAATTGGGCATATCGAGCGTGATGGTCGCGAGCACGAACAGCACGCTGAGGTAAAGGTTCGCCCCGGTGATCTGGAAATCCTGCTCCTTGTAGCGCAGGCCGCCGATGAAGATGCAGAGCCCGACCAGACCGTTGCAGACGATCATCACCACCGCAAACACCGTGTCGCGGGCCAGGGTCGGCGCCGGCGTTTCGCCCAGCATGATGGTCGAGATCAGCGCCACCTCGATGACCGTCACCGCGAGCGTCAGCAGCAATGTGCCGAACGGCTCGCCGATCCGCTCGGCGATCATCTCGGCATGGTGGACCGCCGCGAACACGGTGCCGAACAGAATGACCAGCAGCACCGCCGCAAACACCCAGCCCCCGGCCGATGGCGCGAAGCTGTAGCCGGTGGCCGTGACCGCGGCAAACAACAGCACCGCCAGAACGGGATACAGCCAGGCCGACCGCGGCATCGGTCCGTGTGCACTCATCGTGGGGTCCCCTCACTTCGGTGGCGCGATTATGCGACAGACAATCGCCGCCGTCAGCCTCTTGCGGCGCCGATAAACCGCCGCGCCGTCGCCATCGCACCGAAATCGTCGAGATTGTCGTGCCCGCCACCGGGCAGTCGCACGAATTGCTTGGGCTCATGGGCGAGATCGAACAGGCGCTCGCCGAAGCTAATCGGGATCACCGGATCGTCGGTGCCATGCATGATCAGGAGCGGCGCCTTGACCTGCGCGATGAGCCGGTCGGAGTGGAATTGATCGCGCATCAGGAGGGTGACCGGCACATACCAGAAATGCGCGCCGGCGACGTCGGCCGTCGACGTATACGGCGCCTCGAGGATCAGCTTGCCGAGCGGATGTTCGGCGGCGAGCGCGACCGCAACGCCGCTGCCGAGCGAGAAACCCCAGGCCACGATCTGCTCGGCGCAGTAGCGCGCGATGGTGAAGGCGTAAGCCGCTGCGGCGTCCTGCAGCAGTCCTTGCTCGCTCGGAGACCCGCTCGACCCTGCGTAACCCCGAAAGGACAGCGCCACCAGCCCGGTGCCGTCGGCCGTGATGGCCTTGAAGCGCGCCACGCGCCCGGCAAGGAAATCGCCATTGCCATGAAAGAACAGCACGACGGGCCGGCCCGGCTTCGCCGGCACGTGCCAGACGATGACCTTCTCGCCGTCGCCCGTGGTCAGGACATGCTCTTCCGCTTCGGGAAGGCCCGCGGCTGCCGGCGCAGTCCGTCCGACCGGCGGGATCGGAAACAGCAACTCGCGCTGCTTGACGTAGAGCACCGCGAGCCCGCCGAGATAGACGACGACCGCGGCGATCAGGAACCATTTCAGGATTGCGAGTGCCAGCGCCATCAGCGGTGGCCGCGGCTATGTCTTGCCGTGGAGCTTGAGCAGCTTCTCGACGTCCGCCTTGATGCTGTCGGGGACCGGTCGGCACGCGCACGCCGCCGCATGCGCGACGTGCCACTTGATGCGCTGCTCGCGCGTCGCCTGGAGCGGCATGCGATGCGCTCGATGCCACTCCCGGTTCAGCGCCATCGCTACCGCCTTACATCGCCTTGACGATGTTCTCGGTGACCTTCTTGGCGTCGCCGAGCAGCATCATGGTGTTGTCGCGGTAGAACAGCGGGTTGTCGATGCCGGCATAACCCGAGGCGAGCGAGCGCTTGATGAACATCACGGTGCCGGCCTTCCAGACCTGCAGCACCGGCATGCCGTAGATCGGCGAGGTCTTGTCCTCTTCCGCCGCCGGGTTGGTGACGTCGTTGGCGCCGATCACGAAGGCGATGTCGGCCTGGGCGAACTCCGAGTTGATGTCCTCGAGCTCGAACACCTCGTCATAGGGCACGTTGGCCTCGGCCAGCAGCACGTTCATGTGGCCGGGCATGCGGCCCGCCACCGGGTGAATGGCGTATTTCACCTCGACGCCTTCCTTCTTCAGGATGTCGGCCATCTCGCGCAGCGCGTGCTGGGCCTGCGCCACCGCCATGCCGTAGCCGGGCACGATGATGACCTTGGAGGCGTTCTTCATGATGAAGGCGGCGTCATCCGCCGAGCCGAGCTTGGCGGGCTTCTGCTCACCCGAGCCGCCGCCGGCCGCGGCGGTCTCGCCGCCGAAGCCGCCGAGGATCACCGAGATGAACGAGCGGTTCATCGCGTGGCACATAATGTAGGACAGGATCGCGCCGGAGGAGCCGACCAGCGCGCCGGTGATGATCAGCGCCGAATTGCCGAGCGTGAAGCCGATGCCGGCCGCGGCCCAGCCGGAGTACGAGTTCAGCATCGAGATCACGACCGGCATGTCGGCGCCGCCGATCGGAATGATCATCAGCACGCCGAGCGCCAGCGCGATGATGGTGATCAGCCAGAAGTCGAGCGCGCTGCCGCTCATCACGAGGCCGACGATGAAGAACACCAGCGCCAGCGCCAGCACGATGTTGATGACGTGGCGGAACGGCAGGATGATCGGCGCGCCGCTCATCCGTGCCGACAGCTTCAGGAACGCGATCACCGAACCGGTGAAGGTCAGCGCGCCGATCGCGACGCCGAGCGACATCTCGACCAGGCTCTGCGGATGGATGTTGCCGGGCGTGCCGATGTCGAACGCCTCGGGCGCATAGAACGCACCGGCGGCGACCAGCACCGCGGCCATGCCGACCAGCGAGTGGAACGCGGCGACGAGCTCGGGCATCGAGGTCATCGGCACCCGGCGCGCGATCACGGCGCCGATGCCGCCGCCGATCGCGACCGCGAGGATGACCAGCAGCCAGGCCACGCCGTCGTCCGGCGGATGGCTCGCCAGCGTGGTGCCGACGGCGATCGCCATGCCGATCATGCCGAACATGTTGCCCTGGCGCGACGACGCCGGGCTCGACAGGCCGCGCAGCGACAGGATGAACAGCACCCCCGCCACGAGATACAACAGTGCAGAGAGATTGGCGCTCATCTCAGGTCCCCCAAAATCCTCATCACCCCGAGGTGATTGCCGCTCACTTGGCTTTCTTCTTGTACATCGCGAGCATGCGCTGGGTGACCAGGAAGCCGCCGAAGATGTTCACGCAGGCGAAGATCAGCGCGACGAAGCCGAAGCCGCGGGCCCAGCCCGAACCGCTCGAGACCATGCCGACGCCGACCGCAAGCAGCGCGCCGACCACGATCACCGACGAGATCGCGTTGGTCACGCTCATCAGCGGCGTATGCAGCGCCGGCGTCACCGACCACACCACGAAATAGCCGACAAACACGGCGAGCACGAAAATCGACAGCCGGAACACGAACGGATCGACGGCCTGCGCGAGATGCTCCATGGCTTCTCTCCTTACTTCGGCTGGAAGTTGGGATGGATGACGGCGCCGTCCTTGGTCAGCGCAGTGGCCTTCACCAGCTCGTCGTCCCAATTGACCGCGAGCGCCTTGTTGGCCTTGTCGACCATCGTCTCGATGAACGAGAACAGGTTGCGCGCGTAGAGCCCCGAGGCCGACGCTGCGACGCGGCCGGCGACATTGGTGTAGCCGACGATCTTGATGCCATCGGTCTCGACCACTTCGCCGGGCCTCGCGCCCTCGACATTGCCGCCGCGCTCGACCGCGAGATCGACCAGCACCGAGCCGGGCTTCATCGATTTCACCATCTCGCCGGTGACGAGCATTGGTGCCGGACGGCCCGGGATCAGCGCGGTCGTGATCACGATGTCCTGCTTCTTGATGTGCTCGGCGGTCAGCGCGGCCTGCTTGGCCTGGTACTCCTTGGACATTTCCTTGGCGTAGCCGCCGGCGGTCTGCGCGTTCTTGAATTCCTCGTCCTCGACGGCGAGGAATTTCGCGCCGAGAGATTCGACCTGTTCCTTGGTGGCCGGGCGCACGTCGGTCGCGGTGACGACGGCCCCGAGCCGCCGCGCGGTCGCGATCGCCTGCAGGCCGGCGACGCCGACGCCCATCACGAACACCTTGGCGGCCGGAACGGTGCCGGCGGCGGTCATCATCATCGGGAAGGCGCGGCCAAACGCCTCGGCGCCCTCGATCACGGCGCGGTAGCCCGCCAGATTGGCCTGCGAGGACAAGACGTCCATCACCTGCGCGCGGGTGATGCGCGGCATCAATTCCATCGCGAAGGCGGACACGCCGGCATCGGCCATCGCCTTCAGCGCGGCCTCGTTGCCGTAGGGATCCATGATCGCGATGACGAGCGCGCCGCGCTTGTATTTGGACAGTTCGGAGGCTTCCGGCCGCTTCACCTTGATGATGATGTCGGCATCCTTGAGCGCGTCCGCGCTGACGGTGGCGCCAACCGCGGTGAACTCCGAATCGGGAAAGCCCGACTTGATGCCCGCGCCCGGCTCGACCGCGACCTCGGCGCCGAGTGCCCTGAACTTCTTCACGGTATCGGGCGAGGCCGCAACCCGCGGCTCGGACGGATCAATTTCCTTGGCAACGGCAATCTTCATGGGCCCTCCGGCGGCGCGAGCGGCGCACGCGTCTTCAAACTAGCGTTATTTTCGCCAGATTTGGATACCCGGTTTTTACATCCGGGTTTCGACAGGAAATTCCGGCACCGCCGCGGGACGGCGGCGCCGCTAGCCGATCTAAGGATCAGACCAGGAAATAGGCCATCAAGGCGAGAATAATGGCGACGCTGATGGTGCCCCATTTGACCAGCATGAGAAACCCTTCATAGGTCTGCTCATGCGCCACGTAATCGTTGCTGTCGGCGGTCGTGTAGGCCACTTCGCTATGGTCTGCCATCGCTGTCCCCAGTCAGAAATTCGCGTTCCTCCGCGAGCCATTACCGCAAACGGATAGGCAGGGCAACGGCGCGGTCCCGATCGGGCGATTTGAAGCGCAAATCGTCCCCGATCCACGTTCGAGCGACGACGCCGCGCCAGCCCCTCGGCAGGATTGGCCTCCCAAACGCAGGCGTCATGGAACGATCATGCCGTCAGGCGCAAAAAAACGCCGAACGAAACTGGCACGGGACCGGCTGCCGCCCGGCCCGGCCGGAACGCCGATGGGCCCTCAGCCCATCGCCTCCAGCTCGTCGATCATGCCGGCGATGACGGACAGGCCGCCGTCCCAGAATTTGGGGTCCTTGGCGTCGAGCCCGAACGGCCTCAGCAGCTCGGAATAGTGCTTGGTGCCGCCGGCGGCGAGCATGTCGAGATAGCGCTCGGCAAAGCCTTCGGACGCGTGCTCATAGACCGCATAGAGCGAGTTCACGAGGCAATCGCCGAACGCATAGGCATAGACGTAGAACGGCGAGTGGATGAAGTGCGGAATGTACATCCAGAACGTCTCGTAGCCCGGCTTGATCTCGATCGCCGGCCCCAGGCTCTCGCCCTGCACGCTGAGCCAGATCTGGCCGATCCGCTCGGCGGTGAGTTCGCCGTTCTTGCGCTCGGTATGAACCGCGCGCTCGAATGAATAGAACGCGATCTGCCGCACCACGGTATTGATCATGTCCTCGACCTTGCCCGCGAGCAGCGCCTGGCGCTGCTTGGCGTTCCTGGTCTGGGACAATAGCCGCTTGAAGGTCAGCATCTCGCCGAACACGCTTGCGGTTTCCGCCAGCGTCAGCGGCGTCGGCGCCATCAGCGCGCCGTTCTTCGCCGCCAGCACCTGATGGACGCCATGACCGAGCTCATGCGCCAGCGTCATCACGTCGCGCGGTTTGCCCTGATAGTTCATCAGCACATAGGGATGCGCCGACGGCGTGGTCGGATGCGAGAACGCGCCGGGCGCCTTGCCGGGACGGACCGGCGCATCGATCCAGCGATCGTCGAAGAAGCGCTCCGCGATCTCGGCCATCCTGGGCGAGAAGCCGCTATAGGCCGACAGCACCATGTTGCGCGCCTCGGGCCAGGCGATGGTGCCGGCCGCCGCGAACGGCAGCGGGGCGTTGCGGTCCCAGTGCGGCAGCTTCTTCTTTTTGAACCAGCCGGCCTTCAGCGCGTAATAGCGGTGCGACAGCTTCGGATAGGCCGCGCGCACCGAGGCGACCAGCGCATCGACCACCTCGCGCTCGACGCGGTTGTTGAGATGGCGGGAATCTGCGACATCTTGGAAGCCGCGCCAGCGGTCGGAGATTTCCTTGTCCTTGGCGAGCGTGTTGGTGATCAGCGCGAAGCTGCGCTCATTGTCCTTGAAGGTCTTGGCGAGCGCCTGCGCGGCAGCCTTGCGCTTGTCCCCCGCCTTGTCCTGCAGCAGGTTCAGCGTCGGCTCGATCGCGAGCTCCTTGCCGCCGACCTTGAAACGCAGACCGGAGATGGTCTGGTCGAACAGCCGGTTCCAGGCCGCGTAGCCGCTTTGCGCCTTTTCGTGGAACAGCTGCTCGACGCGATCCTCGAGCTGGTACGGCTTGTCCTTGCGCAGATCCTCGATCCACGGCCGGTAATGGCCGAGCTCCGGTTCGGCCATCGCGCGCTCGATCACGTCGTCGTCGACGCGATTGAGCTCGAGCGAGAAGAACAACAGATGCACCGACGCGGCGGTCAGCCGCTCGGAGACATCGCCGTAGAATTTCGAGATCGCGGGATCGACGCTGTCGCCGGCATGGACCAGGCCGGCGTAAGAGCCGAGACGGCCAGCCAAATCGTCGATCGCCTCATAGCGCCTGATCGCCTCGGCCAGCCACCTTCCGCCGCCTTCCTTGGCGGTATTTTCGGCAAGCTTGCCCTTGTAGTCGGTCTCAAACGCGACGCAATCTGCGTCCATTTTCTGCAAGTCGCGTGCGACCTCAGGCGCATCGATACCGGAGTAGAGATCTGCCAGATTCCATTCCGGAAGCTTGCCGGTCTTGCTGGCTGCCTTTTTCGCGGCCGGGCCGCCTGCGGACGATTTGCGTTGCGCGGCCGTCTTGCGCAACGCGGCTTCCTTGCGGAGAGCGGCCTTGCCGAGGGCAGACTTGTTGGATGCAGTTTTGGAGCGCGAGGTCATCTTGTTCGTAACCTTAGTTCAGTCGGAAAGATGTCGGCGGCGGCGGAATGAATGCGGGTTTGCAACATTTAAGAGTGCGTTAATCGGCATCGGCGACATTGCCCCGATTCGAGACAAATAAACGTAGCGTGCGGGGAAAACCATGGCTGCCACCATTTTGATCGCCGATGACGACGCAGTACAGCGCCGTTTGGTTGAAAACATGGTGCAGAAGTGCGGCTATGAGCCCCTCGTCGTGGACAGTGGCGACGCGGCGATCGCGGCCCTGACCGCATCCGAGACGCAGGCGATTGACGCCGTCGTGCTCGACCTCGTGATGCCGGGCCTCGACGGTCTCGGAGTCCTCGCAAAAATTCGTGAAGCTGGTTTGACCGTCCCGGTCATCGTGCAGACCGCGCATGGCGGCATCGACAATGTCGTGTCGGCGATGCGCGCCGGTGCCCAGGATTTCGTCGTCAAGCCGGTCGGCTTCGAGCGGCTGCAGGTTTCCCTGCGCAACGCCCTCAACGCCTCGGCGCTGAAGGGCGAATTGCAGCGGATCCGTCACAGCCGCGAGGGCCGGCTGACCTTCTCCGACATCATCACCCGCAGCGAGGCGATGGCCGGGGTGCTGCGCACCGCGCAAAAGGCCGCGTCCTCGACGATCCCGGTGCTGATCGAGGGCGAATCCGGCGTCGGCAAGGAACTGTTCGCGCGCGCCATTCACGGCAGCAGCGAGCGCAAGGCCAAGCCGTTCGTTGCGGTGAATTGCGGCGCGATCCCGGACAATCTCGTCGAATCGATCCTGTTCGGCCACGAGAAAGGCGCCTTCACCGGCGCCACCGAGCGCCATCAGGGCAAGTTCGTCGAAGCGCATGGCGGCACGCTGTTCCTCGACGAGGTTGGTGAATTGCCGCTGGCCACGCAGGTGAAATTGCTGCGCGCCCTGCAGGAAGGCACCGTCGAGGCGGTCGGCGGCCGCAAGCCGGTCAAGGTCGATGTTCGCATCATCTCGGCGACCAACCGCAAGCTGCTTGATCTCGTGAAAGCCGGCCAGTTCCGCGAGGACCTGTTCTATCGCCTGCACGTGCTGCCACTAACCATTCCGGCGCTGCGACAGCGGCGCGAAGACATCCCGCATCTGCTGCGGCATTTCCTGGCGCGGTTCTGCGCCGAGGAAAACCGCAACATCACTGGCATCAGCGGCGAGGCGATGGCCCACCTCTCGCAGCTCGACTGGCCGGGCAACATCCGCCAGCTCGAGAACACGGTGTATCGCGCCGTGGTGATGAGCGATGGCGACCAGCTCGGGCTCGCCGATTTCCCGCAAGGAACGGCGCATCCGGCGCCGGATGGCAAATCGCTGCAGGGCGAGCCGCTGGTGGTGTCGCCTTCCACGGCCCCCGCCATGATTTCCGGTAATGAAATACCGGTTGCCACCTCCCTGCCCACCGCCGGCGGCCTTTCCATGCTCAGTGCCGCGGGCGAGGTGCGCCCCCTGGAAGATCTCGAGAATGAGATCATCCGCTTCGCGATTTCGCATTATCGCGGACAGATGTCGGAGGTCGCGCGCCGCCTCAAGATCGGCCGCTCGACACTCTACCGCAAGCTCGACGAAGCCGCGGCCGGCGCGCGCGCAAACGACGCTACTTAGCCCTCGAGGCCGACAGGGCCGCACCAGGGAACCTTTTGAACCGTGTCGTGGCGGTGACAGACAAAGGCTGTGCCGCGTGGCAAAAACGCACAGCCCGGAGCGAAATCAGCTGCTTCGAGGTCAGTTTGTCGTGAGTTGCCCCGCATGGCGCTGGCTGCATGAGAGGGGCAAAGGTATCGTCTGCGTTCGTTGCGTGCAGGCGTGCGAGTCGATCGAGAGGCCGGCGCTTTCGCGCAAGCTATGAAACCAAATTCTGATTTGAACTGTTCCAACTTGATGAGGGGCAGTTTCACCCAGGGGGTGTGACGATGCGTGACTGTTCGAACAACCGTAGAGGATTTGACCGCGTATTGATGGCCGTCGCGGCAACCTTCCTCACGGTGTCCGCGACCTCGGCCCTCGCGCAGGACACGCCGCACTCCAGCGCTTCGGAACTCGCGATCGACGCGGCGATCCCGCGCCCCGAACCGGCCAACGTGCCGCCCCCCACCGCAAGCGATTTCAAGGCCGACACCACCGCCGCGCTGCCCGATGCAGCCAAGCCGGCCGACGTGAAGCCAGCGGATGTGCACGCCACCGAGGCCAAACCCGCTGAGACAAAACCGGTCGACGCCAAGCCGGCGGAGCCGAGCGCGACTGCAAAGGCCGTCGAGCCGAAGCCCGCCGATGTCGCGACCGCGCCGGCGACGAAGCCCGCCGATGGCCCGAAGACCGATACCGCCGTCGCGCCGGCGGCGGCCACCCCCGCCCCTGCAACGGCCACCGCGCCTGCCGCAAGCCCCGCGCCTGCAACGGCAGCGGCGCCGACCACAGCTCCTGCCCCCGCGACCGCCGCAGCGCCGGCGAGCGAACCGGCGAAGGCGGCGAGCAACGTCGCCGCCGAGGACCAGCCGGTTGCCGACAAGCTGCGCGAACTGCTCGCCAGCAAGTCGCTGCGTAGCTTCGACCGCAAGAACGAGCGCGCGGCGGCAGAGAAATTCTATTCCGCTCGCGAATACGCGCCGGTGTTCACCAAGGCCGGCAAGCTGACCGACGCCGGCAAGGGCGTCATCGCCCGCCTGAAGGACGCGGCCGCCGACGGCCTCGATGCATCAGACTATCCGGTGCCGGATTTCGCCGCGGCGACCTCGCCGGACGCGCTGGCCGACGCCGAGCTGAAGCTCGCCGCCAGCATGCTGGACTACGCCCGCCAGGCCCAGAGCGGCCGCATGCACTGGTCGCAGGTGTCGGCGGACATTCTCTATCCGGAGCACCCGATCGATCCGGCGGAAGTGTTCGCCAATGTGACCTCCGCCAAGGACGCCTCCGCCGCGCTCGACGGCTACAACCCGCCGCAGAAGCTCTACAAGGAGCTGAAGAAGAAGCTCGCCGAGCTGCGCGGCCAGGGCGACGGTCCGGTCATCACGATCGCGGACGGTCCGACGCTGAAATATTTGCCGGCGCGCAAGAAGCAGGCTGCGGTCGAGATGGACGATCCGCGCGTGCCGGACCTGCGCAACAAGCTCGGCATCACCGAGGATGCCGACAGCACCAAGTATGACGCGACGGTCGCGCGGGCGGTGGAGAAATTCCAGAGCAGCGTCGACCTCAAGCCGACCGGCGTTCTCGACGAGCGCACGGTGAAGGCGCTGAACAATCCGAAGCGCGACCGGCAGATCGACACCGTGATCGTCAACATGGAGCGCTGGCGCTGGCTGCCGCGCCAGCTCGGCGCCGCCAGTGTCGGCAATGCCTATGTGATCCTCAACATCCCGGACTACACGCTGAAGGTGATGCAGAACGGCGCGCCGGTCTGGACCACCCGCGTCGTCACCGGAAAGCCCGGCCAGCATGCCACGCCGCTTCTGACCGAGACGATGAAGTACATCACGGTCAATCCGACCTGGAACGTGCCGCCGTCGATCATCTACAACGAATATCTGCCGGCCCTGCAGCAGGATCCGACGGTGCTGCAGCGCATGGGCCTCAGGCTCGAGCGCAACCGCGACGGCTCGATCCACATCTCGCAGCCGCCGGGTGAAGCCAACGCGCTCGGCCGCATCCGCTTCAACTTCCCGAACAAGTTCCTGGTCTATCAGCACGACACGCCGGACAAGTACCTGTTCGCGAAGGACGAGCGCGCTTTCAGCCACGGCTGCATGCGCGTGCAGAATCCCGATCAGTACGCCGCCGTCCTGCTCAACATTACCGAGCCGAACCAGCACTACACGCCGGAGCGGATCCGCAGCATGTACGGTTCGAGCGAGGTCGACCTGAAATTCCCGACGCCGATCCCGGTGAACATCACCTACCAGACCGCGTTCGTGGACGATGCCGGCAAGCTGCAATTGCGCAGGGACGTTTACGGCCGCGATGCCAGCATGCTGTCGCTGCTCAGGAACAACCGCGGCAAGGATCTCGAGACGGTGGTGGCGCACGCCCAGCCGAGCTACTCGCGTCCGCCGAGCAGCAGCCTGCCCGCCGGCGTCAATGTCGCCGGCGACAACGGCTTTGGCTCCTCCGGACCAAACTTCTTCGAGCGCCTGTTCGGGGGATTCGGACAGCCGGAGCCGCAGCCGATCCGTCGTGGGCAGGCCCAGCAGCAGCGCCGGGTGATCACCCGCTAGTCTGCATTGCGGCCCGATTGGGATAAATTTTGAAGCAAAATCAACGATCTCGCTCAAAAGGCGAGATCGTTTACGTTAACCATTTCGGGTCTCGGCCGGGGAGCAGGGCTATCTTTTGCCACAGTCGCCCAGTTAGTTAAGCCTAACTTGGGGGCGGGTCGGTAAACCTCGGTTAACCCTCCCGCTTTAAGAAAGCGTTCACCGTCTTCCGCAGGGGGTCTGCGAAAGATGCCGACCGAACGCTCGTCGACTGGGTGGGCTCATAGTGCTGGCTGTCTTCGCACGCCGCTGCAATCCGCTGTCGTTGCCTAAGGCCGGATACCAAGTCGGCCTGACTGCGCTATTGCTGTTGGCGGGCGCAGGATCGGTGCACGATGCCACCGCGCTGAACCAGACCCGCACCCTCTCCTTCCACCACACCCATTCCGGCGAAGACCTCACCGTCACCTTCAAGCGCGAGGGCCGCTACGACGAAGGCGCGCTGAAGCAGCTCAACCACTTCCTGCGTGACTGGCGTTCCCAGGATGAAACGGTGATGGACCGTCACCTCTTCGACATCCTGTGGGACGTCTATAACGACGTCGGCGGCAAGCAGCCGATCCAGATCATCTCCGCCTATCGCGCCCCTGCCACCAACGCCATGCTCCGCCGCCGCTCCTCGGGCGTTGCGCGCCACAGCCAGCACATGCTGGGGCATGCGATGGACTTCTTCATCCCGGGCGTGCCGCTGGAGCAGATCCGCTACGCCGGCCTCCGCCTGCAGCGCGGCGGCGTCGGCTTCTATCCGACCTCGGGCTCGCCGTTCGTCCATCTCGACACCGGCAGCATCCGCCACTGGCCGCGCATGACCCGCGATCAGCTGGTCAGGGTGTTCCCCGACGGCCGCACCGTCCATGTCCCGACCGACGGCACGCCGCTCAAGGGCTATGAGCTTGCCAAGGCCGATATCGAGCGCCGCGGCAATGGTGACGATGCCGCGACCATCGGCAAGCCGAGCCTGTTCGCGAAGCTGTTCGGTGGCGGCAAGTCGAGTGACGATGAAGACGAAGGCGCGGCCAGCGTGAACGACAAGCCCGCCGCCAACACCGTGGTGGCTGCCGCCGCGCCCGCCAAAGCCGCCGATCCGGTTCCGCTGCCGCGCGCCAAGCCGCAGTTCGCCGCCGCCATCCAGCTCGCCGCCGCCGACGCCCAGCTCGTGCCGATGCCGAAGGCGAAGCCGGCGGTGCAAGTGGTGCAGGTGGCCGAGAACACCGCGCCGCAATCCCCTGCCGACATCATCAATGCCCGCGGCTTCTGGGGTGACGAGGGTGAGGCGCCGAAGCAGGCGTCGGCGGCGCAGATAGCCGCGCTGAAGGCCCGCGAGGCGGTCGGCGGTACCGATCCGCAGACCACTGCCAGCACGACAACCGAAAACTTCAACAAGGCGCTGGCCTATGCGCCTGCGGCGTCACCGGTCGATCGCGCAAACATCGTCGCAGCGACCGCGCCGATCCCGCGCAACGTGCGCCCGACGCGCAATGGTGCGGTCCCTAGCACCGAAATCAACACCGTCGTTGCCAAGGGCGCACCGAGCCAGGGCGTGATAACCACCTCCGCGCGGATCTCGGCTGCCAAGGGCAACGATATCTGGATGCGCGTGGTGATGCTGGCGCCGAGCGCCAGCAATGCCATGCTGACCACGGTGCTTGGCGACACCGACATGACCATGATGCGGGCTCATTTCGTGAAGCCGCAGGCCGCCGTCGTCATGACCTTCTCGGAAGATCCGATGATGGGCATGACCTGCGACCGCTTCTCGGGCTCGGCGACCGCCCTCCTGACGACTCAGTCCTTCGTGCTCCGCACCGCCTCGCTGCGCTGAGCCGCGCTTCTGCCGACAAGATAGCTTTCCGCCCCTTCAGGCCGGCAGCCCTGCCTTGAGCAGGCCGGCCTCGTAGCGTGCCCGATCGGGCTCATACTTGTAGCGCTGGGTTGTCAGATGCGCGGCAACCGAGAAGGTCGGCTCGCGCTTCAGCACCTCGGCGGCGTGGGCAGAGGCCGCCACCGTGTTGCCCATCTGCGCGAAGGTCGCCGCGAGGAAGGCATGATGGGTGTGATCGGGGCGCGTGATGCGCGAGAACGCCTCGACGGCGTCGGCGTATTTCTCGGCGCAATAGCAGGCCCGGCCGAGATGGCTCCAGAAGCGCTCCGGATGGAACGGATTGAGGCGCATCGCCCGCTTGATCCAGTCGATGCCCTCCTCGGGCCGCCCGAGCCAGGTCAGGAGCTCGCCCTGCTGCACGACCACGAGGTCGTAGTTCGGGTTCAGCGCGAGCGCGCGCTCCTGGTGGAAGGCCGCCTTGTCGTGGTCGTCGCGGTTAAGGTTCAGCGCGGCGAGGATCCGGTGCACGTCACTGTCATTGTCGTCGAGCTTGAGCGCGATCTCGAGCTCTGCGGCGACCTGCGCCATGGTCGCGTCGCGGTCGGTGCACCAGTTGTAGACCCAGGTCTGGCCGAGCACGCAGGCCCGCCAGGCGTGGGCATGGGCATAGTTTGGGTCAAGCACGATGGCCCGCTCGAGCAGGCGCTGCGCCTCCGCGTTGTCGTCCCGTGCCGAGCGATGATGCAGCACCTTGGCGGCAAGCACGCACTCGTAGGCCGCCATGTTGTCGGTCGGCTTGCGCTTGACGCGGTCATGCGCGGCAGCCTCGACGCGCCCCGGCAAGGTCGCCACGATCGCGCGCGTCATCTCGTCCTGGATCGCGAAGATGTCGGCAAGCTCGCGGTCGTAGCGTTCGGCCCAAACGTGCCGGTCGGCCACGGCGTCGATCAGCTGCACGGTGACGCGGATCCGGCCGCCCGCCTTCCGCACGCTGCCTTCCAGCACATAGTCGACGGCGAATTCCTTCGCGACGTCCTGCACCTTCACGGCCTTGCCCTTGTACACGAAGCTCGAGTTGCGCGAGATCACCAGCAGATCGTGGAAGCGCGACAGCTCGGTGATGATGTCCTCGGTGAGCCCGTCGGCGAAGAATTCCTGCTCGGGATCGCCGCTCATGTTGACGAGCGGCAGCACGGCGATGGAGGGCTTCTTGGCGACGACAGGGGCGGCCACCGCGCTCGGGTGCTCCGGAACGGGCCTGGCACCGGATTCGAGATGAACGCGAAAAACCCGGATCGGGCGCGCGATGTTCTTGACGGTCTGGTCGCCGAGATCCTCGAAGCTCAGATCTTCCAGGCGATCGCCGACCTGATCGCGCACCGCGCCGGAAATGCAAATGCCGCCGGGCTCGGCCAGCGTCTCCAGACGGGACGCGACGTTGACGCCGTCGCCGAAGATATCGGCGCCGTCAACGATCACGTCGCCAAGATTGATGCCGATGCGAAACTGCATCCACCGCGCCGGCGCGACGTCGGCGTTGCGCTTCGCCATCCGGCTCTGGACCTCGGCCGCGCACAGCACCGCATCGACGACGCTGTGGAATTCGACCAGCAGGCCGTCGCCGGTGGTCTTGATGATGCGGCCGCGATTCTTGGCGATGGCCGGATCGATCAGCTCGATGCGATGGGTTTTGAGGCGCGCAAGGGTGCCCGTCTCGTCAGCCTCCATCAGGCGGCTATAGCCGACCATGTCGGCGGCGAGGACCGCAGCGAGCCGGCGCTCTGGTCCTGGCACGTCCATCTGAACGATCTGCCCGGTTACCTCACCGCCAGTGTAGCAAATCCCGTGATTTCACCCAAGCCTCGACAGGAGGCCTTCCAGGAGCATCGACCTGAGCCTTGGGGGGCTTGGAGCGCCTTGGCAAACGCCAGCAGGGGTGGCCGCTGGCCGCCTCAGAGCATCCCCAGCGCCTGCATGTAGGTCTCCAGGATGGTCTCCTGCTCCTGGCGCTCGTTCGGATCCTGCTTGCGCAGACGGATGATGGCGCGCAGCGCCTTGACGTCGAAGCCGTTGCCCTTGCTCTCGGCATAGACGTCGCGGATGTCGTCCGAGATCGTCTTCTTCTCTTCTTCCAGCCGCTCGATGCGCTCGATGATGGACTTGAGCTGGTCCTTGGCAAATCGCGTTGCGGGCTCTTCCTTGACGGCGGCAGACGTGGTGGCCATCGCGCACTCCTGAACAGGCATTGAAATGTTACGCGAATACGCGCCTTGCGCACCGCTTGCTGCGGGCGACCCTCGATTTTGGCGCGCGTTCCGTCAAGGAAACATCGCGCTCATCCACAGCGCGCCCACAGGAGATGCTGGTCTTTCAGGTATAAACGTCATTCCGGGGCGATGCGGCAGCATCGAACCCGGAATCTCGAGATTCCCCGATGCGCAATTGCGCATCTGAGGTCTGGTGCTAACGCACCATCCCGGAATGACGTTGCTCGGCTTAATGCCCGCTTTGGGCTTTCTTCATCGCCGCGAGTTGCTCCGGCGTCGCGCTGCCCTGATACTTCGCCTTCCATTCCTCATACGGCATACCGTAGACCGCCTCACGGCTCTCGTCCTTGCTCACGGCAAGGCCCTTGGCGTCGGCCTCTTCCTTCATCCAGTTGGACAGGCAGTTGCGGCAGAAGCCGGCGAGGTTCATCAGGTCGATGTTTTGCACATCGGTGCGGTTGCGCAGGTGACTGACGAGACGCCGGAAGACCGCGGCCTCGAGTTCCGTTCTGGTTTTGTCGTCAATGCTCATGATCGTGATCCCGTGTGTCGCGCTCACCATATTGATATCAGGTGGGAATTGTCACAGATTTTGCCATATCGGCGCGCAAAACGGACCGGTCCGGCCACCCCGGCCATGGTCCGACAGCGTCGCAGACGGGCGCCCGCCCGTTGACAGTGCCGGCCGGGCACGCGAAATCGTCCATGATTTGATATAGCTTCGCTGCATGAGCCCAACAGATTCCCTCGCCTCAGCTCCCCGCAATATCCGTCTGACGTTGGCCGGCCTCCTGCCGGTGCTGGCGCTGGTCGCGGCCTGCCTGTGGACGAGCCCGGCGGCGGCCGATTTCCGGCTCTGCAACAACACCTCGAGCCGCGTCGGCATCGCGCTCGGCTACAAGGACGCCGAGGGCTGGACCACCGAGGGCTGGTGGAATGTGTCGTCGCGCACCTGCGAGACCTTGCTGCGCGGCAACCTTGTGGCGCGCTACTACTACATCTACGCTCTCGACTATGATCGCGGCGGCGAATGGTCCGGCCAGGCCTTCATGTGCTCGCGCGACAAGGAATTCACCATCAAGGGCACCGAAAATTGCCTGGCGCGCGGGTTCGACCGCACCGGCTTCTTCGAGGTCGACACCGGCGAGCAGCGTGCATGGACCGTCCAGCTGACCGAAGCCAACGAACAACAGCCGCAGAAAGTACCGGGAATGCCGGGCGGCGTGGGTCCAGGAAGTCCCGGGGCGATGCCGGGCCTGCCCAACCCGCCGCCGGGCGCAGCGCCTCCGGGCGCGTCTGGTCTGCCGCCAGCCGCACCACCCGGAAACAAACCATGAGACGACTGCGTCGAATCAAGATCCTCGCAACGCTCGGCCCGGCCTCCTCAGACAGCGCGATGATCCGCAAGCTGTTCGAGGCGGGCGCCGACGTCTTCCGCATCAACATGAGCCATACCCCGCATGACAAGATGCGGGAGCTGGTCAAGACCATCCGCAATGTCGAATCGAGCTACGGCCGGCCGATCGGCATCCTGGTCGACCTGCAAGGGCCGAAGCTGCGGCTTGGCTCGTTCGCGGAAGGCTCGACCCAGCTCAAGAACGGCCAGAGCTTCATTCTGGATTCCGACAAGACGCCGGGCGACAACAGCCGCGTCCAGCTTCCGCATCCGGAGATCCTCGCGGCGCTCCGCCCGGGCCATGCGCTGTTGCTTGACGACGGCAAGGTGCGGCTGATCGCCGAGGAAACCTCGCCCGAGCGCGCGATCACGCGCGTCGTGATCGGCGGCAAGATGTCGGACCGCAAGGGCGTCAGCCTGCCCGATACCGATCTGCCGGTGTCGGCGATGACCGCAAAGGACCGCGCCGACCTGGAAGCCGCGCTGCCGGAGGGGATCGACTGGGTCGCGCTGTCCTTCGTGCAGCGCGCCGAGGACGTGATCGAGGCCAAGAAGATGATCCGCGGCCGCGCCGCCGTGATGGCCAAGATCGAGAAGCCGCAGGCGATCGACCGCCTTGCCGACATCATCGAAGCGTCGGACGCGCTGATGGTGGCGCGCGGCGATCTCGGCGTCGAACTGCCGCTGGAACGGGTACCGAGCCTGCAGAAGCAGATGATCCGGATGGCGCGCCGCGCCGGCAGGCCGGTGGTGGTCGCGACCCAGATGCTGGAATCGATGATCCAGGCGCCGGTGCCGACGCGCGCCGAAGTCTCCGACGTCGCCACCGCCGTCTACGAAGGCGCCGACGCCATCATGCTGTCGGCGGAATCCGCCGCCGGCAAATTCCCGGTGGAGGCAGTCTCCACCATGAACCGCATCGGCGAGGAGGTCGAGCGCGACCCGACCTATCGCAACGTGATCAACGCGCAGCGCGTCGATCCCGAAGCGACGGTGGGTGACGCCATTGCCGACGCCGCGCGGCAGATCGCCGAGACGCTCGACCTGTCGGCGATCATCTGCTGGACGTCATCAGGTTCGACCGCGATCCGCGTGGCGCGCGAGCGCCCCAAGGTGCCGGTGGTCGCGATCACGCCGAACCTCGTCACCGGCCGCAAGCTGTCGGTGGTGTGGGGGGTGCATTGCGTGGTCGCCGAGGACGCTCACGATCTCGACGACATGGTCGACCGCGCCGGCTCGATTGCGTTCCGCGACGGTTTTGCCAAGGCCGGCCAGCGCGTCATCATCGTTGCCGGCGTTCCGCTGCGCGCGCCCGGCACCACCAACATGCTGCGCATCGCCTCGGTCGGCCCGAGGGGCGACGCGCAGCTCTAGATTCCAGTCTGACGCGTCTTCTTCACACGAACCGGTGCCTATTTCGCTCGAAAACGCTCTAACCCGACGCGCCGCGATCAGCCCTGCAACGACGCGTCGAGCGTGATCTTGGTGTTGAGCAGCTTCGACACCGGACATCCGGCCTTCGCCTTGCCGGCCAGTTCCTGGAACGTCGCATTGTCGGCGCCCGGGATCTTTGCCGACAGCGTCAGATGCACCGCGGTGATCGCGAAGCCGTCGGCGACCTTCTCCAGGGTCACATCGGCCTTGGTCTCCATATGCTCCGCCGTGAGCTTGGCTTCGCCCAGGATCAGCGACAGCGCCATCGTGAAGCAGGCGGCGTGCGCAGCGCCGATCAACTCCTCCGGGTTCGAACCGGGCTTGCCCTCGAAACGGCTGGCGAAGCCGTAGGGGTAATCCGAGAGCGCGCCGCTCTTGGTCGAGATCGCGCCCTTGCCGTCCTTGATGCCGCCCTGCCATTTGGCCGAGCCATGGGTTGTCGTCATGCGTTGCTCCGTGAGGTTGGTTGAACCCAGCCCGCAAAACTACAACGCCAATGCGACAGAAGTGTTCTTCGCGCGCGTTGGCCTCATCCTGGACTCAGGCGCCGACCAGCGCCTTCGCCGGAGTCGTCGCCTGCACCACGAGGCCACGCGCGCGTGCGTCCATCACGCCGACCGCGCGCAGCGCAAGCAGCGTCACGGTCTGCACCGCGTCACGCAGCTTGATCGGATCGTCGAGATTGGCCGGCGCCAGCGGGCCGACCAGCGCTTCGTGCAGCGCGCCGAGCAAGGCGGTGGCGGCCAGCGCCGTGTCCTGCGCCGGCAGGTGCCCGGCGCGCACCGCGGCATCGATGCGCATGGCAAGCTCGCCGGAAATATCGCGGCGGCTGGCGAGGCGCGAGGCGGTGACGTCGACGTCGACCGGCTCGGCCAAAATGCCCCAGGCGAGCTTGCGCTGCGACAGCACGTGGACCGCGATCGTCGTCACCGCGGCGGCAAGCGCCGATGACGGCCCCGGCGCGGCATCGGCGGCACGCCGGATCGCCGTGAGCTCGTCGCGCGAGACTTCCGTGATCAATTCCGAGATCAGCTCGGCCTTCGACGGGAAATAGCGGTAGACTGTTCCGGCCGCGACATTGGCCCGCACCGCGACGGGTGCGATCTGGACCGCCGCCATGCCGCCCGCCGCCGCCGCGTCCCGCGCAGCCGACAGGATGGCGCTGCGCCGCGCGGCCAGCCGTTTCACGACCTGATGAGTTCGCCGGTAAACCATGGCGTTCCGTCCCCCCCGCCGTGCGCCCCGGCCGGCGCCCACCGGCAGAACACACGAGTCTTCAACGTTTTGAGCGATTGATCCCGCAATCGCCTGAAGAAGTGAACAACTATTCAGACTGGTTGACAAGCTGGAATTGTAAGGATTTTTTTGCAACCTCTGGTACCACCTCTGATTGAGCCGGCGGTGCTTCGGGCCTCTCCCCGACCGGTTCAGGGCCGCGATGGTAAATCGCCGGCTAAGGTGATCGCTCGAAATCGAGACATCTGATCTTGCGCACACTCGCGATATCGCCGCGGCATTTACCCGAATTTATCGGAAGCCGTGGTCGAGTGCGCGCCAGCATCACGCGTGGCGTTGGCTCTGGATGCCCCCGGCCGAAACAAGCAAGAAAGCGCATGTCACTCTCCATCACCAGCAGCGTGAGCAGCCGTAGCGCGGCGCGAGGACTGGTGCCGCTGTGCGCCGCCATGGGCGCCTATCTGTTTTATCTCTCGGCCGGCGAAATCATGCTGCGCGATTCCGACACGATGTGGCAGATCCGGGTCGGACAGTGGATCCTCGAACACGGCGCGATGCCGACATCGGACGTGTTCTCGTTCACCCGTTTCGGCGAGCCCTGGATCTCGAGCTCGTGGCTGTCGCAGGTGGTGTACGCGCTCGTATACGGCGGCGATTGGGCCGGGCCGGTGATCCTGTCGTCGATGGCGATCGGCGCGACGGTCGCGATCTTCCTGCATCTGTTGAGCCCGTATTTCGATCCGGCGCGCGCGCTTCTGATCGCGGCGCTGGCGCTGCTGTTGTCGACGATCCACTTCTTGGCGCGGCCGCATGTGCTGGCGCTGCCGGTGCTGCTGGCGTTCATCGGCGGCCTGCTCGCGGCCGCGGATCGCCGCACTTCACCGTCATGGTGGCTGCTGCCGCTGATGACGCTGTGGGCCAATCTGCATGGCGGCTTCGTTCTCGGGCTGGCGCTGATCGGACCGATCGGACTGGAGGCGGTGTGGAACGCGGAGCCCGGCCGCCGCCGCCAGCTTGTCGTGCGATGGGGCCTGTTCGGCTTCGCCGCGCTGGCCGCGAGCTGCCTGACGCCCTATGGCTGGAACAGCCTGCTCGGCGCGACCAAGATCCTCAGCCTCGGCAAATTGCTGACGCTGATCGGGGAATGGAAGCCGGCGGATTTCAGCAAGCCCAGCTTCTTCGAAGCCACGCTGCTCGGCCTGATCGGCCTGATCTGCTATCGCAGGCTGACGCTGTCGGTGCCGCGGATCCTGCTGCTGCTCGGGCTGATCTGGATGGCGCTGAGCCATGTCCGCAACATCGAGGTATTCGCGTTCATCGCTCCGCTGGTGCTCGCCAAGCCGATCGCCGAGCAATGGGGAACGGCAGGCGCCACCGCCGCCCGCTTCGAAGAAACGCGCGCATTTCCCGTCGTCACGATCCTGGCTGTGATCGCGATGGTGATCGGCGCGTGGGTGACGACGGCGATGTTCGTCGCGCAGCATCAGTTCAAATTCCTCCCGATGTTCTCGCCCGTTGCCGCGGTCGACGTGCTGCAGCAGCACAAGGCGCAACGCGTGTTCAGCACCGCGCCGTTCGGCGGCTACATGGTCAGCCGCGACATGAAGGTGTTCATCGACGGCCGCGCCGAGCTCTATGGCGAGCAATTCGTGCTCAACTATTACGATGCGCTCGACGCCCGCGACGTCGGCCGGCTGCTGGGCCTGCTCGACAAATACCGGATCGATGCCACGCTGCTGAGCTCGGACTCTCCCGCCGGCAACGCGCTGGATCATCTGAAGGGCTGGAAGCGGCTGTACAAGGACGACATCGCCGTGATCCATGTACGCTCGGACGAGACGAAGACCGGCGCGGCGGCGGCCACGGGTTCGAAGTAGCTTTGCTATTGCGTTGCCTGGAATCGCGCACTGCTGAGCCCGTCATCCTGAGGTGCGAGCCTTGCGGCGCAATTGCGCCGCTGGGCGAGCCTCGAAGGATGAATCGGCCACCAGTCGGGCCGTCGATCCTTCGAGACGCCGCTGCGCGGCTCCTCAGAGTCTGACTCATAAATCACCCAACCTTAGCTGCAGCCGCGAGTCTGCGGGTCAGGAGCCTGATGTGTGCAATCAGCAGCCAGGCAGCTTCGGTTGCCACCGTCGCCTCGAAGTCCTTGGCGAGGCGGCGGCATCTGCCGAACCAAGCGAATGTGCGTTCAACCACCCACCGCCTCGGCAGAAGCTGGAAGCCTTTGACGCCTTGAGGCCGCTCGACGATCTCGACAGTCCATGGACCGCAGTCTGAGAGCGCGTCGAGGAGTTGATTTCCGCGGTAGATCCGGTCGGCAAAGACGTGGCGCAGCCGGGGGAAGTTCATCCGCACGTTCTTCAGCAGCGGTACGGCGCCATGGCAGTCCTGAACGTTGGCCGGATGAACATGAACCCCAAGGAGGAGGCCATTGGTATCCGTCACGATATGCCGCTTGCGGCCGTAGATGCGCTTGCCTGCATCGTAGCCGCGCGGTCCGCCAGCTTGCGTGGTTGGCGCACTTTGACTGTCGATCACGGCTGCCGTCGGCTTCGGTGTCCGTCCAAGCTTTTTTCGCGCCCGTCGGACAAGCACGCTGACAATCCTCTGCCACCGGCCTGTATCCCGCCATCTATAAAAATAGCCCTGCACCGTCGAATAGGGCGGGAACTCCTGCGGCAACGCCCGCCACTGGCAGCCGGTCGAAACGATATAGAGGATCGCTTCGATCACACGACGCAGCTCCGTCTTACGCGGCCGGCCGCGCCGGTTCGCTCGCGGCAACAGGCGTCTGATCACCGCCCACTCCGCATCGGTCATATCGCTTGCATAACGCAGATCGTCCCGCCGATATTGCTCCCGAGTGATCTTGGTCCAGGGCATCGTGCTCTCCCTCGAATCTTTGCAAATCCGATGGAATCACACCCCACTGAGATCACTCACCCATTTTTCAGTCAGGCTCTCAGGATGACGGGTTTGATCCCCGGCGCTCGCAGTTCAAGCGCGATCAGCCCCACCCTCAATTCCCCGTCTGAAGCTCGCCGAAGCGATCCCAGGTCTTGCCGTTGAAGCGCATCAGTTGCATCTGATCGACCGGCACGTGGTCGGCCGGCGAGGTGTTGACCTTGATGCCCGGCAGCAACATCGGCAATTCCAGGCCCTTGATCGCGAATGCCTGACGCAGGATGTTCTCGGTCGAGAGATCGTCGCCGCAGGCCTTCAGCACCGCCTCCAGCGCCATCGCGCTGTTGTAGGCGTTGACGTAGTTGGTGTCGTGCTGATCGCCTTCCGGCACGTATCTGGTCATGAACTCGCGCCAGCCCTTCATGCCGGGATCGTCGCTCCATGCCGGGTCGTCCGGATCCTTCACATAGGCCGTGGAGATGATGCCGGTGCCGGCCTCGACGCCGGCAGGCTGCATCACGGTCGAGATCCACACCGCGGTGTTGGACAGGAACGTCATCGGCCGCCAGCCGATCTCAAAGGCCTTGCGGATCGACTGCGCCGCGAATTTCGGCGTCGCCGCAATCACGAAGACGTCTGCATTGGTGGCCTTCAGCTTGACGATCTGGGAGTCGATCGTCGGGTCCGTGATCTCATAGGTCGCAACCGTGACCAGAGACTCATACTTCTCGCCGAGCACGTCCTTGAGGCCGGCGAGATAGTCGCGGCCGTAGTCGTCGTTCTGCGAGATGACGGCGAACCTTGCATTCGGATTCTTCGCCAGCGCATAGCGCGCATAGAGCCGTGCCTCGTAGCGGAACGGCGCCTGCACGCCCATCGTCGCCTGCGGGAATTGCGTGACGTCGCCGAATTTCGAGGCGCCGGAGGCCAGGAACAGCTGCGGGATGTTCTTGCCCTGCAGGTACTTTGCGATCGCGGTGTTGTGCGCGGTGCCGATCGAGGAGAAGATCAGCGCGACCTCGTCGCTCTCGACGAGGCGGCGCGTTTGCTCCACCGTCTTCGGCGGCGCGTAGGAATCGTCCAGCGAGATGAAGTTGATCTTGCGGCCATTGATGCCGCCGCGCTCGTTCAGCATCCTGAAATAGCCGGCTTCGCCCTTGCCGAGTGCGCCGAACGCCGACACCGGCCCGCTATAGGGCATGGTCTGGCCGATCCTGATTTCGGTTGATGTGACGCCCCGCATCTCGTCGGCGAGAGAAGACGTGGGCAGCAGCAGGAACGAAATGGCGCCAAGCGCGCCGAATGCCTTGCGCATCGGCCTCCCCTTCCCTTTTTCTTGCCGCGCCTTCAGACATCGCGGCTGTGCCGTTTGACGGCTTGGCGGGAGGATGCCACGGCGTTGCAGCGGAGGCCACGGATATTCGAAAGGCGCGATTTCAGCGCTTGCCGCGGTCCCTGACCGGGATCACGAATTTCAGCCCCGACCAGACGTTATCGACCGCACAGACCTTGACGTCGACCAGGCCGTTCGCGAGCCCGGTTGCGCGGACCTCCTTCTCCGTGAGGTCGGTCGCGACACCCGAACTCTTCTTCGGCCACGATACCCAGATCATGCCGTCAGGGGCGATCGCATGACGGTAACGCCGCAGCCTGGCCGCAAGCCCCTCGGCCTTGGCGGCGAACAGGTGCACGGCATCGAGCGGTGCCCTTGCGGTCTTCGTCACCAGCACATCGGCGGGCAGTTCGCCGACAACGTCGCCGTAGGGAACGGACAACCCGTCGACAAAAATACAAAAGCCCGGCTTGAGGCCGAGCTTTTGCACAACTGGTCTGCCGGACGTGCCGGCCATCGCGGGCGAGGCTTACGCCTGCGGCTGCGGCTCCATGCCGGTGTCCGGATCGGGACGCGGGCGCGGCTTGCCGGCCGGCGGCACGGCGGATGCGCGCGGCGTCGACGGCTCCAGCACCGACTCGCGATTGGGCTTCTTGCCCTTCAAGAGGTCGATGATCTCGTCGCCGGTCAGCGTCTCGAACTCGAGCAGGCCCTTGGCGAGCGCCTCGAGATCCTCGCGCTTCTCGGTGAGGATCTTGGTCGCCTCGTTGTAGCCTTCCTCGACCAGACGCCTGATCTCGGAGTCGATTTTCTGGACGGTCGCCTCCGATGCGTTCTGCGTGCGCGAGACCGACATGCCGAGGAACACCTCGTCCTGGTTCTCGCCGTAGGAGACGGTGCCGAGCTCTTCCGAGAGGCCCCAGCGCGTCACCATCATGCGGGCAAGGCGGGTCGCCTGCTCGATGTCGGAGGCGGCGCCCGAGGTCACCTTCTCGCGGCCGAAGATCAACTCTTCGGCGACGCGGCCACCCATCATGATGGCAAGGCGCGAAGTCATCTGCTCGAGCGACATCGACAGCTTGTCGCGCTCCGGCAGCTGCATCACCATGCCCAGCGCACGGCCGCGCGGAATGATGGTCGCCTTGTGGATCGGATCGGTCGCGACGACGTTGAGGCCAACGATGGCGTGGCCGCCCTCGTGATAGGCCGTCAGCAGCTTCTCTTCCTCGGTCATCACGAGCGACTTGCGCTCGGCGCCCATCATCACCTTGTCCTTGGCCTCTTCGAACTCGGCCTGCGTCACCATCCGCTTGTTGCGGCGGGCGGCGGTCAGCGCAGCCTCGTTGACGAGGTTCATCAGGTCGGCGCCCGAGAAGCCCGGGGTGCCGCGCGCGATGGTCTTGAGGTTGATATCCGGCGCCAGCGGCACCTTGCGGACGTGAACCTTGAGGATCTGCTCGCGGCCGACGACGTCCGGGTTCGGCACCACGACCTGGCGGTCGAAGCGGCCGGGACGCAGCAGCGCGGGATCGAGCACGTCGGGACGGTTGGTCGCCGCGATCAGGATCACGCCCTCATTGGCCTCGAAGCCGTCCATCTCGACCAGCAACTGGTTCAGCGTCTGCTCGCGCTCGTCGTTGCCGCCGCCGAGGCCGGCGCCGCGATGACGGCCGACCGCGTCGATTTCGTCGATGAAGATGATGCAGGGCGCGTTCTTCTTGGCCTGCTCGAACATGTCGCGGACGCGGCTCGCGCCGACGCCGACGAACATCTCGACGAAGTCAGAACCGGAGATGGTGAAGAACGGCACGTTGGCTTCGCCCGCGACCGCGCGCGCGATCAGCGTCTTGCCGGTGCCGGGAGGGCCGACCAGCAACACGCCGCGCGGAATCCGTCCGCCGAGCCGCTGGAATTTGCCGGGGTCGCGGAGGAATTCGACGATCTCCTGCAGATCCTGCTTGGCCTCGTCGACACCAGCGACGTCCTCGAAGGTGACGCGGCCATGGGCCTCGGTCAGCATCTTGGCGCGCGACTTGCCAAAGCCCATCGCCTTGCCGGCGCCGCCCTGCATCTGCCGCGACAGGAAGATCCACACGCCGATCAGCGCGATGAACGGCAACCAGGAGACGAGCAGCGAGACGAACCACGGCACGTTATCGCCGGGCGCCTTCGCGGTGATCTGCACCTTGGCGTCAAAGAGGCGCTTCACGAGCGTCGGATCGCTCGGCGCGTAGGTCTGGAAGCTCGTGCCGTTGTTGAAGGTGCCGTGAATCTCCGGCCCCTGGATCACGACGTCGCGGACATGGCCCTGATCGACCTCAGTGAGAAGCTGCGAGAACGAGATGTCCGAGGACGACGAGCGCTGGCCAGGATTCTGGAAAAGCGTGAACAACGCCAGCAACAGCAGGACAATGATGACCCAGAGGGCGAAATTCCGCAGATTGGCGTTCATGGTCTTCCTTCGTGGTCGCGCGGATCGCGGCCTCTCTCTATCCTTGGGCAGGCTCTGTGGGAATCCCCAGGGAATCCATCCCGTCGATGGCATACAATTTAGGTGCCGCTGGGGTAGATGCCAAGGGAACCACGCACGACTATTTACCGCATCCTAGCGCGATTCCCGGTCAAAAAATGGCGCTGAATCCGGTGTTTTTCCGGGGTGGTTAAGCCTCTTTGCCCGATTATGACAGCGATTGAAACAATCGAACCCGGCTCAGCGGGAGCGCGCCCGGCGGGGCGGTGCCGGGCCGATCCTGATCCGGCCGGCAGCGATGCTGATGACCGCTCCGGCAAGGGTCTGTTTCAGCCTGGATTCGCGTTTTCCCAAAGTCCCATCCAAGGCCTCGTCCATCGCGGCGAGCAGGGTTTCGACCTTGCCGAGCTCGGCCGGGCCCTCATGTCCGACGCGGTCGATGGCGCGCTTGAGCAGACGGACGCGAATTTCCTCGGGCATTACTGCGAACAGTGCAGCATCGAAGCCCGTGCCAGAGTTATCCTCGCTCTTCAACGCAAGATAGTGCTCGGCGCCGTCGACCAGCACCTCCAGGGCGGCGTTGGCGCGCGCGATCCGCGCGGCAAGCCGCGCCAGGTTCCGCGCGTCGCCGCCCTCCGCCGCGAGCATCTGCATCAGCGCGCGCAGCCGCGGACGCATGAAGGTTCGATCGCGGTTGGTCGGATCGTCGGCAAAGCCGATGCGCGCCTTCTGCAGCGTCGCGATCAGCTGGGCCTTGGAGATGTCGAGCAGCGGCCGTGTCAGCAAGACGCCATCGCGCTCGGTCTCGCGCGCCATTGCCGAGAGGCCCGCAACGCCGCTGCCGCGCAGCATCCGCATCAACAGCGTCTCGGCCTGATCGTCACGGGTGTGCGCGGTCAAAATATGCGTGGCGCCATGCTTGCGTGCGGCCTGCGCGAGCAGTCGATAGCGGGCCGCGCGCGCGGCCGCCGGCACGCCGGTTCCAGGCTTTGGTCCAGTCCAACGCAACGTGTGATGCGGCAGCTCGAGACTTCGCGCCAGCCGCTTGACGTCGCGCGCCTCGCGAGCCGCTTCAGGACGCAGGCCGTGATCGACCGTGACCGCCACCAGCCGCGGTCCCTGCGCGAGCGCGCGGCGCCAGCGCGCGGCGAGCCACATCAGCGCGACTGAATCGGGACCGCCGGACACCGCAAGCAGGAGCGCCGGCGCGCCCGCAAGGCCTGCGAACAGGCGCTTGGCGTCCCTTGCCGGGATGGCGGATTGATCGTCGGGCATCGCAAAACCAGCTGCTGGCGGAGAGGCCGGAAGCGGCCTTCCCACATCTGGTTTAGCACTTCACGCGCTTCTGCTCGCGGTCAACCGCAGCCTTGACCCCGCCGGACGCGCGCGGGTACTTCCGCGTGATCTCGCCGAACGCGGCGCAGGCCGCTTCCTTCTCCTTCAGCGCCGCCAGCGACTGGCCGAGCCGCAGCAGGGCGTCGGGCGCCTTCGCGGACTTGTCGAACTTGGTGGTCACGCCGAGGAAGGTCTCCGCAGCATCGCGATATTGCTGGCGCTGGAAATAGCTTTCGCCGAGCCAGTATTGCGAGTCCGCCACCAGGGGATCGTTCGGATACTTCTGGCCGAAGTTCTTCATTGTCTCTTCGGCGAGCGCATAGTCCTTGCGCTGCATATAGCCGATGCCGAGGTCGAACTCGTCCTTCGACGTCGCCGACGGCGGCAGCGTGGTCAGGGCTGCGCTCGCGCCGGGCGCACGCTGCGGGCTGGTGTTGCCGAGATTGAGCGGCTCGCCTGCGCCACGGCCGCCGGGCGCACCAACCGCCGCCTCACTGGGCATCGGCATCCCGCCGCCGCCAAGTGCGCGCGGCGCCCCTGGGGCATTCGGGTTCTGGTTCGGATCGAAGGCATCGCCGCGGCCGCGGCGGCCGGAAGCCGCCGGCGCCGGCTCCTGCGCGATCGGCGCAGGCGCCGCGATCTGCTGCTGCTGGTCATAGCCGCCCTGCGGCGGCCTGCCATATCCTTGCTGCGGCTGGCCGTAGCCTTGCTGGGGCTGGGCGTAGCCCGGCTGCGCTTGCGGGTAGGCCTGCGGCGGCTGCGCCGGTGGCGCCGCCGCAACGGGTTGGCCCGCCGGAGCCTGTCCAGCTGGGCCGGGCGGTTGCCCGCCAAGCTGCCGCAGCCGCTCCTCGAGCTGGCGGTTACGGTATTGCAGTTCCTCGTTCTGGCCGGTCAGCTGCCGCAGCTGGTTCTCGAGCCGCTCGATCCGCATTTCAGCATCGGAATCGTCGGATTGGGCAAACACTGGCGCGGAAACGGCGAGCAACGCCGCGATCGCCGCGGCGGAGGAAAGAAAATGAATCCTGGATGACATTTTGCCCTGACGACGAGATCGACGTGAAAAGCGAGCGACATTGAAAGACGGAGTACGCCGGAATTGTGACTGGCACTTCAAATCCGGGACAGCGTCGCGGGATACCGGTTTAGTACGGACGCTGGAACAAGCAAGCGGCCAATTGCGCGCAGCTTCGTTCATCTTGATGACGGCGGGCCGGGCCTTCATGCGGCAAAAACAAAACCGGCGCCCGAAGGCGCCGGCTTGAAAACACTCATTCAGGATCGCGTCAGGAGCTGGCGTTCAGCACGGTGACGGCACGACGATTCTGCGACCAGCAGGAGATGTCGTTACAGACCGCGACCGGACGCTCCTTGCCGTAGGAAATGGTGCGCATGCGGCTCGGATCGATGCCGCGCGAGGCGAGGTAAGCGCGGACCGACTGGGCACGCCGGGCACCGAGCGCGATGTTGTATTCGCGCGTGCCGCGCTCGTCGGCATGACCTTCGATGGTGAAGGAGTAACGATTATAGGTCTGCAGCCACTGCGCCTGCTTGTCGAGGGTCGCCGTCGCCTGCGGGCTGAGATCGGTCTGATCGCTCTCAAAGAACACGCGGTCGCCGACATTGACCACGAAATCCTGCTGGCTGCCCGGGGTCGCGGCGCCCCCAATCGCGCCATTGGCGTCCAACGGGTTCTTGTTGGCACAGGCACCCATCGACAGCGCCACCGCCAGAACCGCAACCAGCTTCATACCCTGGAGATAATTCATTCCCGGAGCCTCCACGCTCGCGCTCTTCGTACTACCCAATCGGTCTACAGGGCGATGGTTAAGCGAACGTTCCGTCAACCTTGACGAGACCTTGCTGAACCCCATCAAATGCCAGGCAATGGCGAAAAGCGCCCCCGATGGTTAATGGGTGGCAAATGTGGCGCGATGGTGAAGGGAAGGCAAGGTTCGCGGGAACCGGCCGCTTTTGCAGGACAATTTGGCCTGCGCGCAACAGTCGATCGACACTGACTCGATGAGAATGGCCGATTCCCTCAGGGATTCGGCACGATCGAAGCGCGCTCGAACGGCTGCACGAAGCCGTCGGGCTGCAACTGGCCTTCGCGGTCGAACAGCATGCGCCGCTCGAAGGCGCTGGAGCGCAGGAAGGGATAGCGGGCCAGCACGCGTTCCCGCACCGTCGGCAAATGCGACGCCATCAAGCCGACCGGCTTCACCAGCCCGGGATAGAGCCGCGGCTCCGACCAGGTCTCGTGCAGGAACACACGCCGGTAGAACGCCATGTGCTCGGGCCGGACCGGCGCCAGGCCGTAATCGGCGTTGAAGTGCACGCCCGCGGTCGAGCCGAGGCGCACGGTGACATAGGGCAGTTCCGGGACGTTCCGGGCCTTCTCGGGATCCGCGACGAAGCGCGTCGAGTCGATGAAGACCAGACCCTGATCAAGCTTCGGCAGCAGCACGTCGCCGAACACCTCGAGCGTCGGCGAGGTACGCCATTCCGGCGTCACCACGGTGATGCGGATCGAGCTGCAGAGTTCGCCTTGCAGATAGACACCGAACACCCAGGCATTCGGCGCATCATCGAACTGATCGACGACCCGCTCATCCGCCGAGGGCCGGATCGCGCCTTCGCGCAGATAGGCGCGATAGCGAAGCCGGTAGATCTCGTCTTTCTGTTCCGGGGTCTGAGCGAGGCGGTAATCGACTTGATCCAGAGGGTCCGCAAGCCTTCCTGTCGCGGGCTTGATGGCTTCGGCCGCGGACCTCATTTGGTACTCCCTGAACAACGCAACAACTTCAACGCGCGGCCAAAAGATTAACAGCTTCTTAATTTCCGTCAAAGCAATCGAGGCAATACAGTTAACCTCTCGCCGCAAGGGTACACTACGAATGGTGCAGCCGAAGGCTCTCACAACTATCGATTGAGGGTATTGCGCCGGGTCAAGCGATCGAGCGCGAGGGAACCACGTGCAGTTGCTCGTCGGTCCGCCGGCCGTGCGAGGCATTGAGCAGCTGGCGGATGCGGACGGAGGGAACCGGCCGGCTGAACAGGTATCCCTGTGCTTCGGTCACCGCGCCATCGGCGCTGATCAGTTCGAGCTGCTCATTGGTCTCGATGCCCTCGACCACGACCGACATGCCGAGATCCGCCGACAGCCGCGCCACCCCGCGCAGCAGGGTCAGCGGACGGTCGCTGTCGATGCCTTCGAGGAAGGAGCGGTCGATCTTGACCTTCTGCAGCGGGAAATTGTGCAGGTAGCTGAGCGACGAGTAGCCGGTGCCGAAATCGTCCAGCGAGATCCGCACGCCGAGCGAGCGCAACTGGGACAGCAAGTCGTGGGTCAGCTCGGTGTTGTGCAGCAGCGAGGATTCGGTGATCTCGATCTCGAGCCGGTGCGCCGGCAGGCCGGAGACCTCGAGCGCGTAGCGAACCTCGCTCAGCACGTCGCGCTGGTGGAACTGCTGCGGCGAGAAGTTGACCGCGACGCTGACCGCCTCGGGCCACTTCATGCATTCCATGCAGGCCTTGCGCAGGATCCAGCGGCCGAGATCGACAATCAGGCCCATGTCCTCGGCAACGGGAATGATGTCGACCGGAGAGACTGTGCCGCGTGCCGGATGGTTCCAGCGTAGCAGCGCCTCGCAGGTGCTCACCTTGCCGGACTTCAGGTTGATCAGCGGCTGGTAGAACAGCTCGAATTCCTCGTTGGCGAGCGCCTTGCGCAGGTCGAGCTCGAGGATGCGGCGGGCCTCGACGGTTTGCGCCATCTCGTCGCGGAAGAAGCAGAAGGTGCCGCGGCCGTCGGCCTTGGCGCGGTAGAGCGCCATGTCGGCGTTCTTCAGCAGCGTGTCGGCGCCGACGCCGGGCGCGGTCATCGCGATGCCGACGCTGGCGCCGATCTCGACCAAATGGTTGTCGATCTTGTAGCGCTCGCTGAGGCGGTCGACGATGCGCCGAGCCAGCGCCGCAGCGTCCTCGTGCGAGTGGATGTTCTGCTGGAACACCACGAACTCGTCGCCGCCGAACCGCGCCACGAAATCCTCCGGCCGCAGCATCTCGCGCAGCCGCTCGGCGACCGCGCAGAGCAGCTGGTCGCCGCAGGGATGGCCGAGCGTATCGTTGACCTGCTTGAACTGGTCGAGGTCGACGAACAGCAATGCGGAGCGATGGTCGCCGTGCTGCATGGCGAGCAGCCGGCCGATTTCGTCGCGGAAATTGACGCGGTTGGGCAGCGCGGTCAGCTCGTCGTAGCGCGCGAGGTGGCTGATCCGGGCCTCGGCGTCCTTGCGCTCGGTGATGTCCTCGACCAGCACCACGGTGCCGCCGCCGGCCATCGGCTGGAAAGTCCAGTCGAGCGAGCGGTTCTTGGTTGGGTCGGGATCGCTGGTGACGATATCGCCGCGCTGCGAGCTCTCGATCTCGTAGAGGATCTGCTGCGCGGCCGCGGCCGAGATCGAGCCGGACAGGACGCAGGCGTTGCAGATATCGGACGCGCTGGCGCCGCGCTGCACGAAATCGTCCGACAGCTGCATCATCTCGATGAAGCGGTGGTTCATCACCGCAACGCGGCCGTCGGCGCTGAACATGCACAGGCCGTGCGGCATGTTGTTCAGCGCGGTATCGAACTGGCCCGCCAGCGCGGCCTCGCGCTCCTTGGCGATCCAGGCGTTGACGTAGATGCGCTGCAGGCTGGAGGTCAGATGCCGGATGGCGCTGAAGAACACCAGGCTGAGCAGTGCAAGGGCGATGTGATAGGGGCCGCCGACATACATCAGCGCCAGGATCAGGGGACCGATCGACATCAACAGATGCAGGTGGAAGATCTGCGGCCGGCCGAAGGTCCGCCCTACCCCCGCCGAGGTGTAGGCGACCACCGTGGTCACGCACAGCATGTGCGCGGCGGCATCATTGGTCGTGAGCAGCACGGTGACGCCCCAGATGCCGAGCGAGATGCCGTAGGCGATGGTGCCGATCCGGTAACGCTTCTCCCAGGTCACGGACTCTTCGACGGTGAGCCGGGAATTGCGCTGCTGGTAGCGGTACATCTGCAGCGCGCGCGCCAGCCCCACCACGATGAACAGCGGCACGCATAGCCAGCACAACAGATTGCTCGTGACAGCCGCAATCACGGCGCCCGCAATGGCGGGACCGAAGGCGCCGAAAATCATGGGCGCTGGGTTCATGAACAGGGAATCGACCAGTGCCGCCGAAATCGTCGGCGACATCGACCGGTCCGGTTCACCCGTCTGACTTGCAAACTGCATTGTGAGAGCGCGCGTCCTTTTCAGCTCGCACTCTTACTGATCGCAGGTGAAGTCTTTCTGAGCGAACATCGTTAGCAAGTCCTTGCCGCGCCCAGGCGACGACCGGAATTCACTATAAAATTCAGTGCGCTAGGTGAGAAGTGTTGACCGCCGCCGAGGTTCCCGGAGCAGCTCTGCACCCGGCTCACGACAACAGCGGCGACCAGGCCGGGTCGGAGGCAAAGCCCGGGGTCGGTACCCGCAGCTCGTTGCGGCCGGAGACGTCGATGGTGAACAGCGACGGGCCGCTGTTGCCGCCGGGATCGCGGAAAAACATCACGACGCGCCCGTTCGGCGCAAAGGTCGGGCCTTCATTGTGGAAGCCCGAGGTCAGGATGCGCTCGCCCGAACCGTCGGGTTTCATGATGCCGATCGCGAACTGCCCGCCGCCCTGCTTGGTGAAGGCGATGTAGTCGCCGCGCGGCGACCAAACCGGCGTCGAATAGGTGCCGTCGCCGAACGAGATGCGCTGTGCACCGCCGCCGGTTGCCGGCATCACGTAGATCTGCGGCTTGCCACCGCGATCCGACTCGAAGCACAGCCGCGTGCCGTCGGGCGCGTAGGACGGCGAGGTGTCGATCGCCGGCGTGTCGGTCAGCCGCGTCATCGACTTCGAGCGGAGATCCATCACGAACAGGTTGGAGTTGCCGCCCTGCTGCAGGCTCATGATGACGCGCTGGCCGTCGGGCGAGAAGCGCGGCGAGAACGACATGCCCGGGAAGTTGCCGACGATCTCGCGCTGGCCGGTCTCGATGTTGAGCAGATAGACGCGCGGGTCGCCCTGCCCGAATTCCATGTAGGTGATTTCCTGGGTCGACGGCGAGAAGCGCGGCGTCAGCACGAGATCCGAGCCGCGGGTCAGGTAGCGCACATTGGCGCCGTCCTGGTCCATCAGCGCGAGCCGCTTGACGCGGCGATCCGCCGAGCCGCTCTCGTCGACGAACACGACGCGGGTATCGAAATAACCCTTCTCGCCGGTCAGCCGCTCGTAGATCTGGTCGGAGATGATGTGGGCGATGCGCCGCCAGTATTCGGCCGAGGTGTCGTACTGCTGGCCGGCGAGCTGCTGGCCGGTGTTGACGTCCCAGAGCCGGAACTCCGCCTTGACGCGCCCGTTGCCCTGGCGCGTCATGCGGCCGGTCACCAGCGCCTGCGCGTTGATGCTCTTCCAGTTGTTGAAGTTCGGCGCCGCGTCGATGTTGATCTGCTTCTCGAGATAGGCCGCCTGATCGATCGGCGCAAACAGGCCGCTGCGCTTCAGATTGTTGGTGATCACCTGCGTCACGCCGACACCGACCTCGGTGTCCCCGGGCGTACCGGCGGCGAAGTTCGGGATCGCGATCGGCAGCGGCGCGAAGTCGCCTTCCGGAATGACGACGCGCTTCTGTGCAAAGGCGCTGCGGCTTCCGGCCAGCACGCCAAGGGCAGCCATTCCGGAGATCATCTGTCGGCGGTCGAGGCGAAACGTCATTGTACGCAAATCATTCTGGTCGGTCATTGTCCGTAGACTTTGTTTGCTATTGGCCAAGCGACGCCGTCGCCCTCAGGTCTTTCGCTCTGTGAACACCGGCGCAAAATACTTCCATTCGTCGAAGAAGGCCGCCGGCAGATTGTACGGCTGGCATTCGATGATCGCCCGCAGCGCGCTCTCCTGATAGACGCGCAGATAGGGCGTCGCCGGCGTGCCTTCCGGCACCGGCATGCCCTCGAGCGAGCCGTCACGCTTCAGCTTGATCGAGAACACCGCCTCGGTCTGCTGCGCCTCGATGCCACCATAGGGCTTCTTCCAGCAGCGCTCGACCTGCTGCTTGAACATCGCGCCCCAGGTCGCGGAGTTGTCGGCAGCCTTGCCCTTCGCGGTGCCGAGCGCCGCATTGGCATTGAGCGTATCGCCGGTCGCCGCGGCCCGCGTCGGGTCACGCTTGTCGAGGAGGGCTGCGATCTTGCTCTGGTCGAACACGCGATCCTTCGGCTTCTGCTCCGGCGGCGGCTTGGCGGCCTGTGCGACCGGCTTCGGCGGCGGCTTCTTCTCTTCCTTCTTGATCGCTTCCGCGATCGGGTCGGGCTTCACCGGATCGGGTTTCTTCTCGACCGGCTTCGGCTCTTCCTTCGGCTTGTTCTCGACCTTCTTCGGCGGATCCGGCTTCTTGTCTTCCGGCTTCTCCACCTTCGGCGCCGGCTGCGGCGCGGTGTCGGTCACGACAGGGGGCTTTTTCTCCTCGACCTTGCCGACGGTGTCGTCGACCGGCTTGGCTTCAGCGACCTTGTCGACCAGCGGCTTGGGATTTTCCTTCTTGCCGTCCTTCTGACCGGCCATGACATGCGAGAGCTGGTCGGGCGAGATCACGTCGACGGCAACCGATTCCTCTTCGGGCATCACGTACGCCTTGGTCGACCACGACACGAGGCCCCACCCGATCACGAGGACGTGCAGGACAATCGATGCCGCCAGAGTCTTGTCGACCTTGACCTTCAAATCAGGCTTCCCCGTGCCTTGGCATGGTGGTTATCCGCCTTCCGGGATGATGACGATATTCGCCTTGAATCCCGCGGCCCGGACCTCCCCGAGCAGTTTCATCATATCCGTGTAACAGACGTCCTTGTCGCCACGCAGATAGACCACTTTTTCGGCATCCGACCGGGCGTCACCGATCGCCTTGATCTTGGCCGGAAAATCGGCGGCCGTGACCGGCGCGTCACCCAGATAGAGCTCGACATTCGAGTTGCAGCCGCCGCCGGTGCGCTTGACCGACAATGTCAGCGGCGGCTGGTTCGACGAGATCGACTTGCCGCCGCTCGCCACCGGCAGGTCGATGTCGATGTTCGACGTCATCAGCGGCGCCGCGACCATGAAGATGATCAGCAGCACCAGCATCACGTCGACCATCGGCGTGACGTTGATCTCGGCCATGACCGGCTTGCGGCCGCCGCGGCGGCGTCTGCCACCGCCGGACCCTGCCATGCTCATCGCCATGATCGCACACCCGCAAAAGTGACCATCATCTAACTCAACCCCGCTCGTCGATCTGACGGGACAGGATGGCGGAGAACTCGTCGGCGAAGCCCTCCAGGCGCGCGGCCTGCCGGTTCACCTCCGAAGTGAACTTATTGTAGAAAATAGTCGCCGGAATTGCGGCAATCAGGCCGATTGCAGTGGCAAACAGCGCTTCCGCGATACCGGGCGCCACCACCGCCAAAGAGGTGTTTTTGGAGGCCGCGATCGACTGGAAGCTCGACATGATGCCCCAGACGGTGCCGAACAGGCCGACAAAGGGGCCTGCCGAGCCCACGGTGGCGAGCACCAGCAGCCGGCGTTCCAGCCGCTCCACCTCCCGGGCGATCGAGACGTTCATGACCTTCTCGATCCGCGCCTGCAGGCCGGCAAAGGACCGCGACTGGCTCTCGAAGGAGCGCTTCCACTCCCGCATCGCCGCGACGAAACAGGCCGCCATCGACTGGGTCGGCTTGGCCGAGAGGGCCCGGTAGAGTTCCTCGATCGACTGGCCGGACCAGAACGCCTGCTCGAACTTGTCCATGGCCCGCTTGGTGCGGGCGTAGAGCAGGATCTTGTCGATTGCGATCGCCCAGACCCACACCGAGCAGGACAGAAGTCCCAACATCACGCATTTGACGACCCAATGGGCCTGCCAGAACAGCGCGATCAGCGACACGTCGCTCGATGCCAGTGGCAGAGTTGACTGAGCCACGTCGGCGGGATTCATCGGCAATATCCTCTCAACGCAAGTGTCCCAATTCGGCGGGCCGCCAATCGGCACCCCTTCCACGGCCGCGCGCCCGGCGCGGCAAAACTGCGCGAGAGCCTCTTACATCTGTCGCATGGGGGGCCCGTCCAAAGCCGCGCCCTGCTTCCCCTGCCAACATGTCAAAACGAGGGCTTTTCACGCGTCATTCCGACCCTAACCAAACGCTAATCATGGTTAAGGCGAGGTTACCAAAGGGAAATTTGGAGGCGGGAAATGCCGCCGGCCGGGGAGGTTGGCGGGTTCCACAGATGAACAGTTTCCGCGGGATGGAAGGTGACGAGACCCCTTCCCACGTCGTCCCGGCCTAGGTGGTGTGGACTCTAAGGATTCCCTTTTAGGCGCAAATCAGATTCAAGGCTGCTTTTGGGGAGGCCGCCTTGGGTGTGATGGACCGCTTGGTATTGAGCGACGCGACATGGGAGCGGATGGCGCCGCTGATCATCGGCCGGCCTGACCAGAAGGGTTCGACCGGACGGGACAACCGGATGTTTGTGGAGGGCGTACTTTGGATCGTGCGCACTGGCTCTCCCTGGCGTGATCTTCCGGAGGTGTTTGGAGACTGGAACAGCGTGTTTCGGCGCTTCAGTCGATGGAGCATCAAGGGGGTCTGGTGGCGCATATTCGAAGCGATGTCCGGTGATCCGGACTTCGAGTATCTGATCGTCGACTCCACCATCGTCCGGGCGCACCAGCACGCCGCTGGGGCGAAAAAAGGGGGTCTGAAGATCAGGCGATCGGTCGCTCGCGCGGTGGCCTGAGCACCAAGATACATATGGCCGTTCGCGGCCTGGGATGTCCCGTACGGTTCAAGCTCACCGCAGGTCAGAAGAGCGACGTACCGCAAGCCGCCGAATTGATCGAGGGATTACCTGCCCAGGTCGTCATGGCGGATACGGCTTATGACGCCGATCACTTGCGCCAGGCGATCGCTGCCAAAGGCGCGCTCGCCGTCATCCCCAACAACCCGTCACGTGCGCTCAAATATCCGCTGGACAAGCATCTCTATGCCCAGCGTCATCTCGTCGAATGCTGCTTCTCAAAACTCAAGCAGTTCCGCCGCGTCGCAACCCGCTTCGAAAAGACCGCCCGAAATTACCTGGCCGTCGTTACTCTCGCAGCCATCGTCTTATGGATGCGATAAATGTCCACACCACCTAGTGCGCAATTGCGCACGGGGGCCGGGATCCAAACCACCGCACTCAGTGATGAACGGGATCGCGGCCCCAGCGCGCGCAACATTTGAGACTTGGGGTAATGGATCCCGGCCTTCGCCCATAGGCGCTAAGATAGTTTGATCATAGTCTGATAGTGGCGCTTATGTCTGGGTGGCTCGCGTAGATGTCGCCGGAGAGCGTGACTGGCTCTGCAGAGTAGAGCGATTGCGGGCTGTGGAATGATCGCTTGCCGTAGCGAAGCGACGAGCTGGCGCAGCAGACGCCACGTCACTGGGTGGGTCAGGCGGCGTCGGCCAAGCGGGGAGAGTCTTCGAGTTCGTCGACGAGCGGCTCGAGCAATAGAATGATCAGCAGATGAGCGAGGATATGGGGTCTGGCGGACCGCTCGTCGGTTCCGGGAGGTCCCTTCAGGCCAATCAGGCTTTTCAGCCGCTTGAAGCCGAGCTCAATGCGCCATCGCAGCCGATAGAGGGCGAGGATATCTGCAGTCGTGAAGTCCTCTGGCCTGAGTGAGGTCACCAGGATCACCCAATCTGCGGCGTCAAGTGTTTGCCTGGAGAGCTGATGACCTCCCTTTTGTGCAGTCCGGCGCGCCTTGCGTCGCGCAGCCGCAGCAGCTTGCGCCGGCTTCTTCGCGGCAACCAGACGCACTGCGAGCGGCGGCGCACCTGACTTGCGCTTTATCCAAATCGGCCGATCGATCAGGCCACGCGCCGAGGCGTTGCGCAGTTCGGCAGTGAGGTCAACAAGATTACCTTCGGCATCGAGCCAGCGCGCGCTCTTCCAGCCGGCCCGGATCACGAAGTCCGCATCGGCATCGACGAGATGCGCCATGCGCTCCGGTTGCAGATAGGCGCGATCGGCAAGACGGATCTCACCGGCAACCGCCGGTATCCGATCCAGCGTCTCGCCCGCTCGCTGATCGGTCAGTTCGAAGTGACCAAAGCGCTCCTGCGGAAGATCGAACGCGCTATGGATACGCCACACTGCGTTCTTGTTCCTGCCGCTCGTCCCAGCCTTGGGGACCGTCGTGGCGTCAACAATACGGATCAGACGACCGCGGCTCGCCTTCGGCGCCGCGGCGGCAAGCGCCTGCTCGACCAAGATTGCCAGCCAATCTCCGCACTGACGTAAGCGATACAACAGAGCCACGTTGGAGATATCGACAAGCCCAACCGACGTGGCCCATGCCGCCGTCAACCGCAGCCCTTTCTCACCAAGGCAATAAGCCAAGATCAGGCGCAGCAAGTCGACCGCATTGCTGATCTCCCGCGGACGGACAAACGCCTTCGTCTTGCGCGCGCTAATGTTCAGAGCCTCGGCTCCGCCAAGTCGGGCGACAACGCGCGCCCAATCTTTGTTCACAAGCGATTCGTGTGCCATTCCATCTTGGAATCACAAGCGAATCCAAGGCGCAAATCCTATTTTAGCGCCTTTGGGCCTTCGCCGGGACGACGGGAAGGATGGTTCTCGATTCAAGTTGCCACACCACGCGGTGTCATCACCCGCATGCGGGTGATCCAGTATTCCAGAGATGGCGGTGCCGAGTGCATCTCACGTCAAATGCCTGATGATCGCGAGCCCGGCGAACAGGCCGGCGATCGAGAGAGCGACCGAGCCCGCGACATACAACACCGCAAGGCCGAGCTCGCCGCGCTCGTAGAGCAGCGCGGTGTCGAGCGAGAAGGCGGAGAAGGTGGTGTAGCCGCCGAGGATGCCGGTCATCAAAAATAGCCGCCAGGGCTGCGAGGCGTCGCCCTTGAAGGCGAGATAGCCGGCGATCAGGCCCATCACGGTCGAGCCCGTGATGTTGATGATGAAGGTGCCGTAGGGAAACGCGGTGCCGATGCAGCGCGCGCAGGTGACGTTGATCAAATGCCGCAACGTCGCGCCGAGACCGCCGCCGAAGAAGACGAGGAGATAGCTTGCCGCGTTACCCACCAATGCCCCCGCTGGTGTGTCGAGTGAGGGCGCATCTTGCCGCACACTCAAATCACCCACCCCTGAAAGGGGAGGGTCGACGCGAATGAAATGAGCGGCGGGGCGGGGTCACAGTCTCTCCATTGAGAGACTGCTCGTGCTGAGAGATGACCCTCCCCGTTTCGCATTTCGCTTCGCTGCATGCGAAACGACCCTCCCCTTCAGGGGAGGGTGAAGAAATATGCGACGGTCGAAGCCGCGCTTAGCCGGCCTTGCCGAACAGCTCGTCGACATAGTCCCAGTTGACGAGGTTTTCGACGAACGCCTTCAGATAGTCCGGACGGCGGTTGCGGTAGTCGATGTAGTAGGAGTGCTCCCAGACGTCGACGCCGAGGATCGGCACCGCGCCGTGGACCAGCGGGTTCTCGCCGTTCGGAGTCTTGGCGACCTCGAGCTTGCCGCCCTTGACCTGCAGCCAGGCCCAGCCGGAGCCGAACTGACCGGCGCCGGCAGCAGCGAAGTCGGCCTTGAACTTGTCGAAGCCGCCGAGGTCCTCGTTGATTTTCTTCTCGAGCCGGCCGGGCAGCTTGCTGCCGCCGCCATTCGGCTTCATCCACTTCCAGAAATGGATGTGGTTGTAGTGCTGACCGGCATTGTTGAAGACGGCCGCGTTCTTGCCGAACGAACCCTTCACGATCTCCTCGAGGGACTTGCCTTCGAATTCGGTCCCCTTGATCGCGTTGTTGCCGTTGGTGACGTAGGCTTGGTGATGCTTGTCGTGGTGAAACTCCAGCGTTTCCTTGGACATGTAGGGAGCAAGGGCGTCGTGGGCGTAGGGCAGATCGGGTAGCGTGAAGGTCATGGGGTAATGTCCAACAGAGGGTGGGAGACTACACTTAACGGGCCCCCCTTATAGAAGGTTCCATGGCGGAGAAACACCGCATTTTCGGATCGCCCATGACAGATCGGCACAGCCCGAACCAAGACCAAGGACCCAGACGATGAGCATCGAAATCGACATTCTCAACGGAGATGCGTCGTGGAAGCGCGCCGAGCCGCTGCTCCAGGCGGTCTGGAGCCCGGATGCCGCCGAGAAGCCGGTCTGGGCGGACATCAAATGGGCCCACGCGGATTTGCGCGTACTGCTCGATGCGCCCGACGACAGCGGGCTGGCCTGCCATGTCGGTATCTATTTCCGGACCATCACCTGGAATGGCCACAAGGTGCATGTCGGCGGCATCGGCGGAGTCTCGACCCGCGCGGACTGCCGGCGGCGCGGCTATGCGTCACTCGCGTTGGATGCTGCCGTGCACACCATTCGTGCCAACGACGCGGTGAAATTTGCAATCTTATTCTGCGAGCCGCACAATTTCGCGTTCTACCAGGCGCGCGGCTGGCATCCCTTCAGCGGCGAAGTTTATTGCGAGCAGCCTTCCGGGCAGATCCGCTTCGAGGCGATGGCGCCGTTCGTCAACGACATCGTCCGCGCGCCGCGCCAGGGCAAGATCGACCTATGCGGCCTGCCGTGGTGACCCCTGCATCGGCGGCGGTGGCGATCAACGGTGCAACCTCGTAACATGTCGATCATCATTTATTGATTGCGAGCCCGGTTCACTGGCGTTGGATTGCAGTGCGCCCCTCTCCCGCTTGCGAAGTGAGCCGTGACGCATGACCATTGATGCCTCGATCGACGACGTGCAGCCGGCCACGGCCGCGCCCGCCACGCCGGTCAATGACCTGCTGACCGCGCCGATCCTGCCGACGCTGCTTCGCCTCGCGATCCCGAACACCATCGCCATGTTCGGCTCGACGCTGGTCGCGGTGGCCGAGACCTCTTACATCGGCCGGCTCGGCACCGAGCCGCTGGCCGGCATTGCGCTGGTGTTTCCGTTCGCGATGCTGACGCAGATGATGTCGGCCGGCGCGATGGGCGGCGGCGTCTCGTCGGCGATCAGCCGCGCGCTCGGCGCCGGCGACCGCGACCGCGCCGCCGATCTGGCGCTGCATGCGGCGATCATCGGCGGATGCGCCGGACTGTTCTTCACCGTGATGATGCTGGGTTTCGGCCGCAACTTCTATGCGCTGCTCGGCGGACATGGCGGCGTGCTCGAGCAGTCGATGCATTACTCGCAGGTGCTGTTCTCCGGCGCGATCTCGATCTGGCTGGTCAACACGCTCGCCTCCGTGGTGCGCGGCACCGGCGATATGCGAATTCCCTCGATGACGCTGATCACGGTCTCGATGATCCAGATCGCGGTCGGCGGCGTGCTGGGTCTCGGGTTGTTCGGCATGCCCGGTCTCGGCATGCGCGGCGTCGCCGCCGGACAGCTCACGGCCTTCACGTGTGGTGCGATCTTCCTCGCCTGGTATCTCGCCTCTGGCCGCAGCCGGTTGAAACTCGACTTCGCCGCCTTCAGCTTCCAGCGCGCGATGTTCCTCGACATTCTCAAGGTCGGCGCGATCTCCTGCCTGTCGCCGCTGCAGAGCGTGCTGACCATCCTGATCTTCACCAAGATCCTGGCCAGCTTCGGCACCGAGACGCTGGCCGGTTACGGCATGGGCTCGCGGTTGGAGTTTTTGCTGATCCCGATCGCGTTCGCGGTCGGCGTCGCCTCGGTGCCGATGGTCGGCATGGCGATCGGCGCGGGACTCGTGACGCGCGCCCGCAAGGTGGCGTGGACCGCCGGCACCGTCGCCGGACTTGTCGTTGGCTTCGTCGGACTTGTGGTCGCGCTCAAGCCGACGCTGTGGATTGCGCTGTTCACCACCGATCCCGGCGTGACCGCCGCGGCTTCGTCCTATTTCGCGCTGGCCGGCCCGGGCTTCGGCTTCTTCGGCGTCGGCGTCTGTCTCTATTTCTCCTCGCAGGGCGCGGCCAAGGTCGGCGGACCGGTGCTGGCCGGCACCATCCGCCTGCTGCTGGTCGGCATCGGCGGCTGGTGGCTCGCTACCGTGAGCGCCCCGGCGTGGACGCTGTTTGCGCTGGTCGGCGGTGCAATGGTGGCGTTCGGCCTCGCCACCATCATTTCGATCCGGCTGACCCGCTGGGGATAAATACGACACAGCGCCCTCGCACCGGAGCGTTGCCTAAGCATGACTGCTCCGGAAACAGGCACCAAATTTTTTGGGAGCGCGCTCACCTGATCGCGCGAATATGACATTGCAGAAATTCTTCGACTTGTTATGCAGGCCGACCTCTAAAGCGCGATGAGATTGGGTCGAATCGTCATCGCGCTTTAGCTCTTTGTTTGATCATGATCTTTTCGGAAAGCCGCTTCGCACTTTTCCGGATCATGCTCTGGGGGAATGAGCCATGGCCTGCAGATTCGAATTCATGATCGCAATCATTGCGACGGCGCTTGCCGTGCCCGCCGCGCATGCGCAAGGCGCGCCTGAGCCGGTCGGCGTCTGGCAGACCCAGGCCGGCGATGCCCGCGTCAAGATCAGCAAATGCGGCGGCGGCATCTGCGGCGTGGTGGTGAGCCTGCGCGACCCGATCGATCCGATGACCGGCAAGCCCCAGGTAGACAACAAGAATCCGAATCCGTCGCTGTCCAGCCGGCCGATCATCGGGCTGCCGCTGTTTTCCGGCATGCATCCGGTCGCCGCGGGCAAATGGTCGGGCCAGATCTACAACGCCGACGACGGCGGCACCTATGCGAGCAGCATCTCGGTGACCGGCGAGAGCACGCTGCGCGTCGAAGGCTGCGTCGGCGCGCTGTGCGGCGGCGAGACCTGGACGCGGGTGGGGCGGTAATTCTGAGCCGAGCGGCAACCGCGACGGGACCGTGCTCCCTCGCCCCGCTCTTGCGGGGAGAGGGTTGGGGTGAGGGGCTCTATCCGCGTAGCCATATCTGAATTCTAGTCAGCTCACCGTCGATCTCGCGAGTCGGATGAATATCTCCTTGCGGCCACGCATTGCCCTGCCCCTCACCCGGAAGCCACGCGAGGCGTGGCTTCCGACCTCTCCCCGCAAAAGAGCGGGGAGAGGTTAGAAAAATTGCTACACCGCGCGCGCCTTCAGCACCGTCGCAGCCGACGCGTAGCCGCCGCGGGCGCCGTCAATGAAGTGAACGTGGTCGGCGCGCATCACCGACGGAGTGAAACAGGTCATCATCGCGGCATCCTGCTCGTGCAGGCCATAGCGCACGATGCCCTGCGCGGCCGCGGCGGCGAGGCGTTGCTCGATGTCGGAAGCGAGCTCCGGCGTGCAATCCAGGATCATGCGCAGGCCGTCGTCGAACTTGCGGAAGTCTGAATTCTCGACCACCTGCTGCAGATAACGTTTCGGCGCGAACTTGCCGACTGGGACGTTGAACCGCATCAGCGTATAGGCCCACAGCGCGAATGTGAGCACCATGGCGCGCCGCAGCGCAAGCGGGCCGCTGCGCCGTGCGCGCGCCTCGTACTCCATTCCCTGCGGCGGCCAGTGCAGCGGCGGGCCACTGGCGGGCACCGGCCGGCCGGCGTCGGGACTCTTCTCGACGCGGACGACGATATCCTCGATCACCTTGCGGAAGGACGCGGGATCGGCGTTCTTCGCCGGCAGCACCAGCACCGACAGAATGACGCCGCGCGCGGACGGCATCACCTCGAAGCGGCAGGACAGGCCGGACAAATCGGGTTGCGTGCCCTGAGGCGCCGGATCGACCGCGAACTCGGCGCGCTTCATCGCGGCATCGGCGTAAGCAAGACCGCCGCCTGAGAACATCGCATAGGACAGATTGGCCGACGGCCCGAAGCGCGCGACGCGGACATCGGCGCCCGCGGCGCGGATCGCCGCCATCGGCACCAGCGCCACCCGCAGCACCAGATCGAGGTCGTCGTGCACCCAGCGCGCGGTCGCGGCCAGGGCTTCGCGCGCCTTGTCGAGATCGGCGGGCGCGACTGCAAAACTCGCACCGTCGCCGCCGAACACGAAGGGGAATTCGCGGCCCTCCAGCGCATTGGTGACGGCGGCGACCACCGCGGCGCCGGCCATGTTGACCGCCTTGTAGCGCTGCGCCGCGATCGCCTTGGTCGATTCCACGATATCGGCGACGCCGACCGTCCAGTCATCCGGCAACGGCGCATACAGCGCGGGGTCCATCAGCCGCGCGAAGCCGCGAAACACCGGAATGCCGCCGTAGAAGATATCGCTGCCGCCAGCCATCGCAACGCCGCGCCGTTTCCGCCCTGATGCGGAATTCTCTAGCAGATACGGCGCGGGTTGGGACCGGTTTTAGAAGCGTAGCCCGGATGGAGCGCAGCGAAATCCGGGGACCTCTCAAGCGGCGGGAGACCCCGGATTGCGCTTCGCTCCATCCGGGCTACGGTGACTGTCTCACGCCGCCTCGCCTGTCCTGCTCCACGGCGGAAACGGATCGCGCAGCCCGGCCCAGGCTTGCGGGTCCATGCCCGGTCTGCCGGTGACGAGGCAGGCATCGAGCCTGCGGCGGATGTAGTCCTCGTTCATGCCGGAGCCGATGAAGACCAGCTCCTGCCGGCGATCGCCGTAGAGATCGTTCCAGCTCCGCTGCATCATCAGCCGCCAGTCCGGATGATCCGGCCAGCGCTCGCGCGGGATCGCGGCCCACCACGAACCGAGCCCTTCGGTCCGCACGATGGCGCCGGCCTGGCTCAGCTCGCCGCACCAATCCGGGCGCGTCGCGATCCAGAAATGGCCCTTGGCGCGGATCACGCCTTGCCAGCTCTCGCGCAGGAAGGCGTGGAAGCGCAGCGGATCGAACGGGCGCCGCGCCCGGTAGACGAAGCTCGTGATGCCGTATTCCTCGGTCTCCGGCACGTGCCCGGCAAAGCCATAGAGTTCCTTGTGCCAGAGCGGATGCTGCTGCGCGCGCTCATAGGCAAAGCGGCCGGTGTCGAGCACGCGGTCGAACGGGACTTGCGCAAAATTCGCTTCGACGAGGTCGGCCTCGGGATTGAGCGCACGCACGATGGTACGGGCGGCCTCGCGCTGCGCAGGCGTCGCGGCATCGATCTTGTTCAGCACCACGACATCGGCGAACTCGATCTGCTCGACCAGCAGATCGACCAGCGTGCGCTTGTCGCCGTCGAGCGCCTCGCCGCGCTGGGCGAGGAAATCGGTCGAGGCGTAGTCTTTCAGGAGATTGGCGGCATCGACCACCGTGACCATGGTGTCGAGCCGCGCGATGTCGGAGAGGCTCTGGCCATCTTCATCGCGAAACTCGAAAGTCGCGGCGACCGGCAGCGGCTCGGAAATGCCGGTCGATTCGATCAGGAGATAATCGAAACGGCCGCTCTCGGCGAGCGCGCGCACCTCCTTCAGCAGATCGTCGCGCAGGGTGCAGCAGATGCAGCCATTGCTCATCTCGACCAGTTTTTCGTCAGTCCGGGACAGGTTCGCACCGCCATCGCGAACGAGGTCGGCGTCGATGTTCACCTCGCTCATATCGTTCACAATCACCGCAACCTTCAGACCGCGACGGTTGTTCAGGACGTGGTTCAGCAAAGTGGTCTTTCCAGCCCCGAGGAAGCCGGACAAGATGGTGACGGGGAGTTTTTGCATCGAGATCAAACAGTTGCTGGAGGGATCGGCGGCGGCGGGACATGGGGCATTCGCTTGATGTTATGTTATAACATAACATCAATGAGGCGCGGCCTGTCAAGCGCCTGGGCGGCGCAGTCAGCCTGCCAGTTTTAGGAATGCGTAGCCCGGATGGAGCGCAGCGAAATCCGGGGCCGCGCTATCCGCGGATGGACCTGTCCCGGATTGCGCTTCGCTCCATCCGGGCTACGGGCTCAGGATGACGGGTTCAGAGTTCGCGCTCTACTTCCCCAATCCGCGCAGCACGAGCTGGTTCATGCGCCCAGCGAACGCGGCGGGGTCGTCGGGCATCTCGCCGTCGAGGATCTGCGCCTGCTCGAACAGCAGCAGCGACAGGTCCTTCGCCTGCGCGGTATCGGTCGCGAGCGCCGCGACCAGCGGGTGGCGCAGATTGATCTCGAGCACCGGCTTTGTGATCGCGCCGCGGTTCTGCTGGGCGAGCAGCCGCTCCAGCGCGCGGTCGCGCGCATCGCCGCCGGCAACGAGGCACGACGCGCTCGCGGTCAGCCGCTGCGAGGCGCGGACGTCGGAGACGCGCTCGCCGAGCGCGTCCTTGATCACGGCGATCGTGGTCGCCGCGTCGGCCGCGGGTTCGTCCTTCTTATCGTCCTTGTCATCGGCAAGCGGGATCAGGCCGAAATCGACATCGCCCTGACTCAGCGACTTCAGCGGCTTGCCGCCGAAATCGAGCGGCGCCGAGGTCCAGAACGCATCGACCGGATCGGTCAGGAGCAGCACCTCGATGCCGCGGGCGCGCGCCGATTCCAGCTTCGGGTTCGACTTCAGCCGCTCGACGCTGTCGCCGACCAGATAATAGATCTCGGTCTGGTTCGGCTTGAAGTCGTCGACAACCTGCTTCAGCGAGCGGTTCTCGCCCGACGTCGTGGTGAAGCGCGCCAGTGCCAGCAGCTTGTCGCGGCGCTCGAAATCCTCCCACAGGCCTTCCTTGATCACCGGGCCGAACGCGTTCCAGATCTTTGCGAAGGTCTCCGGCTCCTTCTCGCCGAGCGTCTCCAACTCGCCGATCACGCGGCCGGTGACGGCCTTGCGGATCTGCGCGAGCTGCGGATTGTTCTGCAGCATCTCGCGCGAGATGTTGAGCGGCAGATCCTCACTGTCGATCACGCCGCGGATGAAGCGCAAGTAAGCCGGCAGCAGCTCGGCATCGTCGGCGATGAAGACGCGGCGGACGTAGAGCTTGACCTTACCCTTGCGCTCGACCTGGAACAGGTCGAACGGCTTTTGCGACGGCGCGAACAGCAGCACGGCGTAGGACTGCCGGCCCTCGGCACGGTAATGCAGCGTCATCGCCGGCTCGTCGAACGCGCCGGCGATCTGCTTGTAGGCCTGGGCGTAATCCTCCGGCTTGAGCTCGGATTTCGAGCGCTGCCACAGCGCGCTCGCCGAGTTGATCTGGCGCGGCTCGCCCTCTTCCGGCACCAGCAGGATCGGAAACTGGATGTTGTCGGAATATTCGCGGACGATGCGCTCGATCTCGTAGGCCTCGAGATACTTGGCGGCGTCCTTCTTCAGATGCAGCACGATCTCGGTGCCGCGCGCGACACGCTGGGCGGCCTCTTCGCCCGCCGGTGCGATCTCGAAGCCGCTGCCGCCTTCCGACGTCCACACCCACACCTCGTCCGAGCCGGCGCGGCGGCTGGTGACGACGATCTTTTCGGCGACCATGAAGGCGGCATAGAAGCCGACGCCGAACTGGCCGATAAGGTTGGCGCCGTCCTTGGCCTCGGTGAGCTTCGACAGGAACGATCTGGTGCCGGAGCGCGCGATGGTGCCGAGATTGTCGATCAGCTCCTGGCGCTCCATGCCGATGCCGGTATCAACCACGGCAAGCGTGTTGGCCGCCTTGTTCGGGACGATCCTGATCTCCGGCGGCGTGCCGTCCGTGATCAGGGACGGATTGGCGATCGCCTCGTAGCGCAGCTTGTCGCAGGCATCCGACGCGTTCGAGATCAACTCGCGCAGGAAGATATCGGTCTCGGAATAGACCGAATGCACCATCAGGTGCAGCAATTCGGCAACCTCGGCCTGGAACGGCTGGGATTCGGCAGCGGCAGTTGTGGTCATGCGGAAACTCGGACAATCGGTAAGGGGCGGGAAAGCCCTGATATAGCGCGATCGCGCCGCGTGGCAAGGTTGCCAAAAGCGGCCGGAACCGTCAGTCCGAGATCGCCGCAATATAGCGCTGCACCGAGCGGTCGAACGCCGCCCTGGCGTCGGAGGCGATGTTCTTGCCCCACCAGGCGCCGTAGATCCGATCATAGGCCAGCGGCTCGACCACCCGCGCGACGCGGCGGACCGCCGATGCATTGAGCGGGATATAGTTCGGGTAGGAATACATGAAGCTGACCGAGCGGCGGTCCATCGCCACCATCGCGATATCCCCGGTCAGAAGCGCGCCGCGCCCGTCGGCGCCCTTGCGCCAATGCAGCATGGTGGCGCCGGCGAAATGCCCGCCGCCGCGCACCAGCAGGATGTCGTCGGAGATGCGATGGCTGTCGCCCTGCCACGGCACGATCGACGGATAAGGCCGCGTCACCCATTGTGCATCGTCGCCGTGCAGATAGACCGGGGCATTGTCGAACGCCGCGCTCCAGTCGGCGACCGCGCCATAATAATGCGGATGCGAGATCGCAATCGCCTTCAGCCCGCCGAGCGATCTGACATGGGCGATCGCCTCGGCGGTTGCCAGCGGCACGCAGTCCCACATCACGCAGCCGCCGCGGTCCGGCACCAGCAGCGCGCGCTGCCCGATCGCAAAGGACGGCTCGAGCGCGATCCCGACGAGGCCAAGATCGTCGCGACAGACCAGTTTGTGCCGCTCTGCGAGCTCCTCGCGCGTCAGCCACGCCTGCCCCTTCCAGTTCACATATTGCCGCTCGTCCTCGCAGATCGGGCAAGCCGGCGGCGGCGCAGCGGTCTCAGGAAATTGCGCGCCGCATTGTTCGCAGGTCCACAGAGGCATTGGCAGCGCCCTCGTTGCGATGAAGCTGGTCTGCTGATCTAGCGCCGCGGCAGGAGGCGTTCAATGCCGCCGCCCCAGTTCCATCTGCATCTCCGCCGGTGCTATGCCGAACTTCCGGCGGAACGCGCGATGGAAATAGGACAAGTCGTTGAAGCCGACCGTATAGGCGATGTCGCTGACCTTGCGGCCGGCGCCCTCTTCGTGCAGCAGTAGCCGGCGCGCCCGCAGCAGGCGCTGCTCGAGGACGAACTCCGAGAATGTCGTTCCTGCGGACGCGAACAGGCGCTGCGCCTGGCGGGTGCTCAGCGCATTCGCCTTTGCTATGGCTTCGATCGTGAGCTTACCGTTGTCGAGATTTTTGAGAACATCGGCCTTCATCAGATCGAGCCGCGCCTTCGCCACGCCGTCGCGTGCCGACAGCTGCTTTGTCTCGGCGCTGCTGCCGAGAACGAGACCCGCCAGGTCGGCGAGATGGTGCGCCGCCGCCCGCTGGCCGGGCACGTCCAGATCGCCGGCAAGCTCGGTGCAGAGCACGGAATAGCGCTCGATCATCGCGCCCAGGGCCGGCTCGCGCCCGAGTACCCGCGCCAGCTGCGTTTCCACCAATGGTGCGACCTGGAGCAGCAGGCGCCGCGGAAACCGCGTCGTCGTAAAGCTGCCCGACCGGGTGAGGTCGGCGGTGCCGACGATATTCATTTCGGTGAGGCACATCTGGCCGCGCTGAAGCTCGATCGCCTTGCCTGCCTGCGTGACCTGCACCGTGCCGCGCGTCGCAGAGATCAGGACGAGGTCGTCGCAGCCGTCATTCAGAAGCGCGCGGGTGCGGGCGAAGCGGGCCGAGCCGCCGCGCGGCGTCGCGATGGCGACCGTATGCAGCAGCGTAAACTCGTTGTGGCAGTCGATGCGGTTGTCGTCGGTCGGTCCGACGTCGAGCCGGCAGAAGCCGCGGCAAATCCCTTCGCGCCAAGCCTCATAGGCCGGCCCTTTGGCCAGCCCATGATGGAAAATCGAGAACCGGTTGGGCACCTGTGTCTCGGACATGATCCGCGCTCCGACGCTCGATCGATCAGGGCTGACACGATCGATCGCTTGCTGTCCGCCGCGCGCATGTCGTGTGCGCACGTCGTTCCTGTCCCTACGCTTGGCGCGACGGTCCACGACTCCGGCGCGGAGCCTGATACCACTGCGCCGATTGCCGGTAAAGCTATTCACGAGATGCAACCCTATGATGCGAAGTGCGAAAGCCGGGAATAAAACGGCGCAGCAGTTTCGCGACGCGGCATTGCCGTGTCTCGACGATGCCTACGCGTTCGCCCAGGTCCTGATGCGGACCGAGGCGGACGCCGAACTGGCCGTGCAGGAATGCTATCGGCGCGCACTGCGCCGGTTCGACGGCGTTCGCGGCCCGGCCATCAGGCCGTGGCTGCTCGCGATCCTCAAAGCCGTCTGCCAAGAGAAACTCGACCGGAAACCCTCCGGCAACAATGTAACGCCGGAACGGCGCGACACCCCGACCATCCGGCAACTCATCCATGACCTGCCCGCCCCGCTCGGCGAGGTCATCGCGCTGCGCGAGATGATCGATCTCTCCTACAAGGAGATCGCCGAAGTCACCGGCATTCCCGTCACCACCGTGATGTCGCGCATCGCGGAAGCGCGCGCCCTGCTGCTCCCAGCGTGGCGCGCGGCGAACAAGGCCGCGCAGGCGAAGCCGACGGCGCCTCAAAACCGGTGGTCTACCGCGCGAACGCCTGTTGAACCGCCGACGGCTCGGTGATGCCGTTCGCGATCAGGAGCTCGAGCAATACCCGCGCCTTCTGCGGGTTGAGATCGAGCGAGACCGCGAAGCCGAGCTTGTCGTCCTCGACCTCGACGTTGCGGTTGACGAAGCCTGAGCCGACCCGGGTCGAACGCACCACCACGACGCCCTGCTTCGCCGCGGCGGCCAGCGCATCGATCGCGCCCTTCGATGAATTGCCGTCGCCGACGCCGGCCAGCACGATGCCCTTGGCGCCGCGCCTGACCGCATCCTCGACCTCAGCGGCGTCCATGTTGGCGTGCGAATAGATGATGTCGACCCGCGGCAAGGGCGGCGCATCCGGCAGCTTCAACCTGGCAGCCTTGACGGGTGCGGCCGGCTGCAGGAAGCGCAGCGAGCCGGTGTCGACATAGCCGACCGGGCCGGCTTCGAGCGAGCGGAACGTCTCGACGCTGGTGGTGTTGGTCTTCTGCACCCAGCGCGCGGCATGGATGGTGTCGTTGAGCACCACGAGCACGCCGCGGCCGCGGGATTCCGGGGCCGATGCGACCCGCATCGCCTCGTAGAGATTGGCCGGACCGTCGGCGCCGATCGCGGTCGAGGGCCGCATCGATCCGACCAGCACGATCGGGACGTCGGTGTCGAGTACGTTTTGCAGGAAGAACGCGGTCTCCTCCATCGTGTCGGTGCCATGGGTGATGACGACGCCGTCGACCTCCTTGTCGTCAATGGCCGCGCGGATGCGCTTGACGAGGTCGAACCACACGTTGTCGTTCATGTCCTGCGAGCCGATCGACGAAATCTGCTCGGCCGACATCTGGGCGAGCTTGTCGATGCCCGGGATCGCCGCGACCAGGTTGGCTGCGCTGACCTTGCCTGAGTCATAGGCGTTGCCGGCGCGTGCGCTGGCCTGCCCCGCGATGGTGCCGCCGGTACCGAGCACGAGCACGCGGGCCAGCGCGGTGCCGGAGGCCTGTTGCGCTGATACCGGCGAGGCAAGCCCGATCGTGAGGGCGGCGGCGAGGCCGAGGAAGAGCCGAACGGAATAATTGGATTGAAACGAACGTGGCATGATCTTCTCCCCAAAGCGACAGGTCGCCAGTCCACAACTCGTGGTTTTGTCCCGTAACAAGTGGACAAAGTTGCGGCGGAAGATGCGATGGTCGGAAGATGGGTTGAAGCGTTTAGTGAGCTTCAAACGTGTTGCGCAGCTCGATCTCCGTCCCGACGGTTCGCCAGATCGAACGATCGACGAACAGCACCCGATCCTCGGCGTGGGCGAGCAGTCTTGCGATATCAAGCGCGTGCAGGCGCGCATTGATGGTGTGCAGCACCGCGCCCATGCAGGGCACGGCGAGATAAAGCTCGAGGTGACGGCGCGAGTTCCAGGCCAGCGTGGCAACGCGCATGCCGCGCTCGACGCCGATCTCGGCGAGGAAGTTGGCGAGCTGGCCCGCGCGGCCGAGCAGCTACGCATAGCTGATGACATGGACGCGGTCGCAATACCGCGTCGTCACCGTCTTGTTCGGATAGAGATCCGCGACACGTCCCTCACCAGATTGAGGGTGAGCGGGACCTGCTGCATCAAGCCTGCGAGCATGCCGTATTCTCCGGAACTTCCGCAAAACCTTGACATCTGCCGGAAGGCGGCGCAACATTTTTCGAAGATTATTCGACTTTTGGTGCCTGCGATGCATTTTGAGCTTCCCGACGACCTCCGCGTTCTGCAAGGCCGGATGCGTGAATTCGTGCGCAGCGAGCTACAGCCGCACGATGCCGCGATCGAGGCGACCGGCAAGGTGCCGGACAGCGCCATGGCCGGCCTGCGCAGGATGGGATTGTTCGGCACCAACACGCCGAAGCAATTCGGCGGCCTCGGCCTCACGATGCTGGGCAGCTGCATCGCGATCGAGGAGCTCGCGAAGGCCCACACCGCCTTCTACTATCTGAGCGGGGTCAACGTTCACATCGGCTCGAAGGCGATCGAGCTCTACGCGCAGCCGGCGGTTCGCGACCGATGGCTGCCGGAGCTCGCAAGCGGACGGGTGATCGGCGCGTTCGCGCTGACCGAACCGAATGCCGGATCCGATGCCGCCCGGATCCAGACCCGGGCGCGGCGGGACGGCGATCATTACGTGCTCGACGGCCGCAAGACCTATATCACCAATGCGCCCGCGGCCGGCGTCTTCACGGTGTTCGCCACGCTCGATCCCTCCGCCGGCGCCAAGGGCATCGCGGCCTTTGTCGTCGACGCAAAGACGCCGGGCCTTGCCATCGGCCGCCTGGTCGAGATGGCTGCCGGACGCGGCTCGGAGCACGCCGAAGTGATCTTCGAGGATTGCCGTATTCCGCGCGAGAATCTGCTGGGACAGGAGGGCGAAGGATTCGCCATCGCGATGCGGTGCCTGGATGCCGGGCGCACCCATTGGGGCGCCTATTGCGTCGGCGCGGCGAGCCAGCTGCTGGACTACGCTCTCGACCATGTCTCGGAGCGCGAGACGTTCGGACGCAAGCTGCGCGACCATCAGGGCCTCGAGTGGCAGATCGCCGACATGGCGAGTTCGCTGCATGCCGCGCGGCTTGTCGCCTATGAGGCAGCCTGGCGTTACGACCGGGGCGATGCCGCCGCCCGCACCGCCGCGGCAGCGCTCTCCAAATATACCGGCGCCGACATGGTGCAGCGCGTCGCCGACACGACCATGCAGCTGTTCGGCGGTGCCGGTTATTCAAGAGACCTGCCGATCGAGCGCATCTGGCGGGAAACGCGGGTGGTCCGCATTCTAGACGGCACCTCCGAGATCATGCGCCAGATCATTGCCCGCAACGCGTTCCGCACACATGAACGGCGGAACGCGCCGGTCTGACCCGCAGGCTTTACCGCTGTATCCCGTCGCAATAGCACTTGTGTTCCGATCCCGCTGCCTTACTGTTTTTTTTACGGGGATGAGATTCCTGCTTTGACGCGTCTTCCTTGCGCGAACCGGTATCCACTTCGCGCGAAAACGCTCTTGGAGACCACCGTGGCTTCGGGGACGACACTCAAGCTCAAGCAGCAACGCAGCCGCGACCGGCGCGAGCAGATCCTCACGGCGGCCACCAAGCTGTTTGGCGAAAAAGGCATCGACGGAACCTCGCTCACCGAGGTCGCCGCCGCGGCGAAAGTACCGCTCTCCAGCATCTATGATTATTTCGAGGACAAGCGCGCGCTGGTGCTCGATGTGCCCGAAGGCAATTTCGAGGCGCTGTATCAGAAGACCGAGCCGCTGCTGGTCAAGGGTGGCGATCCCGTCGACCAGCTCCGCATCATCTTCCTCACCAACTTCCAGTACATCAAGGACAACCCGAGCTGGGGCCGGGTGTTCTTCCTCGAGATCTGGCCGAGCGTGCTTGCCGCCGAACCGCGGATCAAGAAGGCGGTCGACAGATACGCGCTGCGCTATGTGCAGTTGATCAGGCAGGCGAGCCGCGCCGGCACCTATCGCCGCAATCTCGATCCCTACACCGCGATGTCGCTGATGATGGGCGGGATGTGCCACCTCACCGCCGTCTGGCTGCTTTACGGCCGCAAATACGATCTGGTGAAGAAGGGCAAGGCGCTGTTCACCACGCTGCATAACGGGTTTGTGCAGCGTTAGCCGCGCCGGTGCGCGGCCGGCTCTCGTAGAATGGGTAGAGCGAAGCGAAACCCATCATTCGTCAGGTCGACACGGAGCGATGGGTTTCGCTTCGCTCTACCCATCCTACGCACCGCGTGGTTCGCGGCGCGAACGATTTGATCCAAATTCATCGCTGTTTGGCCGGCTGTGGCGGCGATCCGTTTCCGGAAAACCAATACACAACCGTCGAAATCCTGTTCTAGTATGACGTCGTGGGCGACCCGCGACCGGACACGCGGGCACTCGGGATGGGAGCGTACCGATGGACGTCAAGGCTGTTCTGCCGCCGCGTGGCCGCGACTATCGCCTCGATCTGCTGCGCGGCTTCGCCAACTGGGCGATCTATCTCGATCACATCCCGAACAACGCGGTGAACTGGATCACGCAGAAGAATTTCGGCTTCAGCGACGCGGCCGATCTGTTCGTGTTCATCTCCGGCTACACCGCATCCTTCGTCTATGCGCGCATGATGCTCGAGCGCGGCACCGTGATCGGCGCCACCCGCCTGATCAAGCGCGCTTGGCAGATCTATGTCGCCCACGTCCTGCTGTTCGTGATCTATATCGCCGAGATCGGCTATCTCTCCCAGCGCTACCACGACCCGAACCTGCAGGACGAATTCAACGTCGCGGGCTTCATGCACAATCCGGCCGAGACGCTCTATCAGGGCCTGATCCTGGCGTTCAAACCGGTCAACATGGATGTGCTGCCGCTCTATATCGCGCTGATGCTGTGCTATCCGCTGGTGCTGTGGGCGATGCTGCGCAAGCTCAATCTGACGCTGCTGGCCTCGTTCCTGCTCTATCTCGCGGCGCGGCAATTCGGCTGGAACCTGCCGGCCTATCCGTCCGGCTCATGGTATTTCAATCCGTTCTGCTGGCAGTTCCTGTTCGTGTTCGGCGGCTGGTTCGCGCTCGGCGGCGCGAGCGAATCGATCGCGTTCATCCGCTCGCGCGCCTTCCTTTGGCTCGGCGGCGCCTATCTGCTGTTCGCGCTGGTCATGACCTTGGCGGGCCGCTTCCCGGAGCTCGGACAGGCGATGCCGGCCTGGCTCTATGACGCCTTCAATCCGAACGACAAGACCAACCTTGCGCCTTATCGCGTGCTGCACTTCATCGTCCTCGCCTTCTTCGTCACCCGCTTCCTGCCGCGCGAATGGCCCGGATATGAATGGCCGATCTTCCAGCCGATCATCAAATGCGGCCAGCAGTCGCTCGAAGTGTTCTGCACCGGCGTTTTCCTCGCGGTCATCGCGCATGTGCTGCTGGTCGAGGTCTCCGGCAGCATCTGGATGCAGATCGCGGTCAGCATTGTTGGCATCGTGCTGATGACCGCACTCGCCTATTACCGCTCCTGGTCGAAGAAGGTCGACAAGGCGCCCGCGAAGGTACCCGTAGCTGCGCAGACGCCCGTGGCCGCGCAGACGCCAGCGACCGCGAAGCCGGCGGAGTAAGACGGCGCGCGGCCGAAGCCGCGCGCAACGTGCAAAGTAGCCTGCTATCTCGCCAGCGGCTTGCCGGCCGTCTCCGGCGCCAGGGCGATCAGCGGCAGGCCGACTACATAGATCAGCGACAGCATCGAAATCGCCAGCGGGAAGCTGCCGGTGCGGGCGGCGAGCGCGCCGATCAGGGTCGGGCCGGCGGCGCCGAGCACGCGGCCCATGCTGAAGGCGAAGCCGGAGCCCGAGCCGCGCAGCGCCGAAGGAAACATCTCCGGCAGCCAGATCGTGAACAGGCCGAACACACCATTGGTGAAGAAGCCGAGCACCGGCAGCAGCACCATGAACAGCGTCAGGCTGTCGAGCCATTCGATCGCGACCTCATAGGAGACCACGACGGAGATCAGCCCGCCGACGAAGAACAGCACCGCGGTGTGGCGCCGGCTGCCGAGCCAGGTCGTTAGCCATGGTACAAGGAGGCAGCCGATCAGCGTGCCGACATTGGTGATCAGGCCGGCCACCGCGCCCATCTCCTGCGCGTGCGCCGGCGTCGCGCCCGCGGCGACCAGCTTGGTCGAGATCACGGTCGGGGCCCAGAAGTTCGACGACCAAAGGCCGAAGATGATGCAGGCCATCATCAGCGCCGCGGCCCAGGTGGTGCGCGCCTGGTCGCCGGCAAACAAGGCCGCGACCGACGGCTGCTCGTGCGCAGCCCTGCGCTCGGGTTCGGGAATGTTGCTGCGCAGATACGCGATCAGCAGCGCGGGCAGAATGCCGAGCAGGAACATGCCGCGCCAGCCCAGCGTGCTGCCAATCGCAAGCGTGACGGCGGCGGCGAGGAATAGCCCGGTCGGCGTCGCCGTGTGCAGCCATCCGGCGAGCCGCACCCGCGTATTCTCCGGCACGGATTCCTGCAGCAGCGGCGTGCCCGCGGCCCATTCGCCGCCGATTCCGAAGCCGGCAACAAAGCGAAACAATGCGAACATCACGATACCGGTCGCAAGCCCGCACAGCGCCGTGAACAGCGAGTAGACCAGCACCGTCCAGCACATGATCCGGACCCGTCCGTAACGGTCCGCGGCCCAGCCCCAGACCATCGAGCAGGCCCAGCCCAGCATGAAGATCGAGAACAAGAGCCCGCCATAGATGCCGATATTGGCCTTGCTCGGCTCAATGCCGCTGGCCGGCAGCAATTCGCTCAACGCGCCGACCAGGATGTAGGCGTACATCGACGAATCGAAGCCATCGAGCATCCAGCCGAACCAGGTCGCCCAAAACACTTTTCGCGGCGACACTGCGCCAGGCGCCGCGACCGACGGCGCTACGGCATCAACGATGCTCTCAGTCATGTTTCCTCGCACGTTTCTTTTGTGCGGCGGACTATGACGAGGTTTGCGCGCCGAGACACCACCGGCAAACGGGACGGAGGTATCCGGCATGAGAATAGCGACGCCGATCACATCGACGTCACCGCGAACGCCCGCTCCTTCTACGAAGGACGCACGGAACGCCGGAAAATGTAGAAAGCGATGATGACCAGCGGCACGGCAAGTGCGAGCCAGGAGGCCTGGTCCCAGATCCCGTCGCCGAGGGGCGCCGAGACCTGCCCGAACGCGATAACGGCAAAGATCAATACCGACGCCGGAAAGATTTACGCGATCTCGCTCCCGACATCAGGATCGCTCCGCCACATGCGCGCGTGAGCGGGGATAAGATCCGTGAAACCTTCGATTTTTGGCGGATGCCTTCGACAACGCGAGCCTTGCAAGCTGGGATCAATCCCGTTTGGAGCGGGAAGAATGTAGGAAATGAATGCGTCGTAGTTGAACTCAGATATTGAGTTCGACGGGCTGAGAGTTCGACGGGCTGATTGAATAAGAGCGGGTCCGAACCGGGCCGGATCGCGCAGCTGAACAGGGACTGGTTCGAAAAAATCTACATCAGACATGCAAGCTAAACACGTTGTAGTGGCTCGATCAATCTTCGTCTCGTCCGGCGAGCATCAACACCGTCCGCCTCCCGGCCGCGCCTGGGGATGATGGTGCGGTTCGCTCGACGCGGCGCGATCAGCTTGTTAAGCCGCCTCTCCGCAAGGGCAATTTGAGTCGGGACATGACCGTAGCGATCGAGATGGGACAAACGACGGCCGGCACTTCGGCGGCCATCGACCTCGAGGAGCTATTGGCGACGCGCCTCTTGGTACAAGGCAATTCGGGTTCCGGCAAATCCCATCTGCTGCGCCGGCTATTGGAACAGAGCGCCCCCTGGGTGCAGCAGACCATCATCGATCCTGAAGGTGATTTCGTCACCCTGGCCGAACGATTTGGCCACCTCGTCATCGACGCCGAGGACCACACCGAGCGCAGCCTGCAGGTCGCCGGCGAGCGCGTGCGCATCCATCGCGTCTCCACGGTGCTCAATCTCGAAGGACTCGACGCCGAGAACCAGATGCGGCGCGCCGCGGCCTTCCTCGGCGGGCTGTTCGACGTCGCCCGCGACCACTGGTATCCGATGCTGGTGGTGGTGGACGAGGCGCAGCTGTTCGCGCCGGCGGTCGCGGGCGAGGTGTCCGACGAGGCGCGCAAGCTTTCGCTCGGTGCAATGACCAATTTGATGTGCCGCGGTCGCAAGCGCGGGCTCGCCGGGATCATCGCAACCCAGCGGCTGGCGAAGCTCGCCAAGAATGTTGCGGCCGAAGCGTCGAACTTCCTGATGGGCCGTACCTTCCTCGATATCGACATGGCGCGCGCCGCCGACCTGCTCGGCATGGAACGGCGGCAGGCGGAAGCCTTCCGCGACCTCGAGCGCGGACAATTCATGGCGCTGGGACCTGCGCTCTCCCGCCGTCCGCTGGGCTTGCGCATCGGTCCGACCGACACCCAGCCGCGCAACGCAGCGCCGCGGTTGATGCCGCTGCCTGAAGCGGCACTGGAGGACGCACGCGCGATCATCCTCGCCGCTCCGCCGCCGGAAGCGGTGCGGCCGCAGCGCCGGACGCCGTCGCCGGACCTGCTCAGCCAGTTGATGGCCGCCAAGCAGCCGGCACCGGAGCCAGATCCCGAAGCTGCGGAGCCGCCGCCGAGCGCCGAGCAATTGGCCGAGCGGCGTGAACGGTTGGACCGTATCCTGCGCGCTATCCTCGCCGAGCCCGACGCAGGCTTTCGCGCCATCGGCGTGCTCTATCAGGAGTTCGTGGTCCGCTGCCGGATCGAGGGTCTCGGTGCCGTTGTGCCGGAGCTGACCGATTTCCGCCGGATGCTGACGCGGGCCCGCGCCGGGCTCGGCGCCGATGTCGCGGAGGACGACGCCTGGCAGGACGTCTCGCTGCGCGCCGCGTTGCTGCCCGAGGACATGCAGGGCGTCTTCATGATGATCGCGCGCGCCGCGAAAGAGGGCTGGCCGTGCCCGAGCGATGCCGCGATCGCCCGCGCCTACGGCACGCATTCGCTGCGCCGTGCCCGGCATCTTCTGACCTACATCGAAGAACAAGGCCTGATCGTCTGCCAGCTCGACGGTGCCGGCCGGCGGATCGTGACCCTCGTCGAGCTCGCCTGGGCCACCGCCGCGGCCGACCCGAATGTGGACGACCAGGCGGTCGAAGCAGCCTGTAACGGCTCGTCGCTGTGATCAGGTGCTGAGCAGGCGTTAAGTGTTGAGCGGCATCGCGGAAGCGCTGCAAGACTGGAAAAAGGCCCGCCAGGAGGCGGGCCTTTTCATCTTTGCCGGTTGAGGGATCTTGGTCGCGGAGGGCCCGCAACAGGCCCTCCACAGCCGCCTATCTCAAGCCCTTACGCATGCTGCGGCTGCGCAAGCTGACTGACCTGCATCGCCGGCGGATCGACAACCGAGGTACCGCCATGGCCGTCGCTCGAGGCCGTGAATGTGGAAGCCATGTAGTTGCCCAGCAGCGCAATGCTGGCGGTGACAGTGCCGTCCGTCACCGTGAGCGTTCCGCCCGAGGCGTTTCCGCTGAAGGTCGGCGTTTGAACGTTCGCGAAATTGATATTCGCGAAATCGATCGTGTCCGAACCGGACATCCCGGCGACAGTTCCGGTGAAGCTCGCGGAATTGTCGAGCTTCAGCGTCCCCGTGCTGCCCAGGAACGTAACGGCGGCGTTCGAAGCCCCCGTCAATTCCAGGGTGGTACCCGCTGCGATGGTGGCAGTGCTGGGGCTCTCTCCCGTTACGTTGAAAGGCTGCCAGACACCCCACGCACTGCCATCATAGGCCCGGATCCAGAGCTGGTCGGTGCCGGAACCGGCCTGATAGGTCGTCTGGGCAAGTTGTGCCGAAGTGACGTCGATCTCTGTATTCGCAGACTGGTTCACGCCGTTGACATTCCAACGCCCGTTCGTGTTGGAATCCCACAACGCATATTTCGTGATGGTATCGCCATCCGCGTCCGTCGCGCTGACCAGGCTCGAAGCCGCGAAGACCTGCCCCGAGACTGTCGTCACGTTCGAGACCGAGACTGTCGGCGCCTGGTTCGTTGCGGTGGCCGTGAAGCTCTTCCAGGCGCTCCACATGCTGCCGTCATTGGCCTTAACCCAGAGCGTATCCGATGGCGAGCCACCGGGGCCGAAGACGTAGCTCACCTGTGACAGGTTGGCCGCGCTCACATCGATCTCGGAGTTGGCGGCCTGGGCGACACCGTTCACAACCCAATGGCCGTTCCCGCCGGTGTCCCAGAAGGCGTACTGGGTGATCGTATCGCTGCCGACACCATCACAAACTATCAGGTGTGGGATTCGACGGCGGATGCGAGCAGCGGGCACTGGGTTGTCGGAGGAGTCGCCCAAGGCACCAATGCCGCCATCAATGTCACGGCAGCCCAGCTTTCGAGCACAAGCTTTCAAAGCGGCTCGGGTTCGGACGATCTCTGGGTGAGGGCTTACGACGGCTTTGCCTGGGGCGCGTGGAAGGAGTTTCACGTCACCGCGCCGGTTGACAGCGCTCCGTTGGTGACCGCGTCCGACTTCCACGCGACGGCCAACCAGAGCGTGGCCGCCTTAACCCTGTTTTCAGTCGCGGATGCCGACGGCGACAGTATCGCACAATATCAACTCTGGGATTCGACGCCGTCGGCAAGCAGCGGCCACTGGAGCATTGGCGGGAATGCGCAGCCCACCGGCACCGCCATCAACGTCAGCGCGGCTCAAATTGCGAGCACGACATTCCAGGGCGGCACCGTGCCTGACGACCTCTGGGTTCGCGCCAGCGATGGCATCAGCTGGAGTGCGTGGCACGAATTCCATTTCATCGTCTAGGGAGCGGCCCGTGTTGCGGAAATGCCGTGATCTGCGCCTAATCGGTCGACGACACGCGGCCCGATCGTCCTCCTAAAGCAAAAATGGCCCGCGAGATGCGGGCCATTTTATCGGAACCGGTTGGTCCGGACTTTGGTTGCGGGGATAGGATTTGAACCTATGACCTTCAGGTTATGAGCCTGACGAGCTACCGGGCTGCTCCACCCCGCGTTAAACCGTTGCGTGCCTTGCAGAAAGGGTGCCTGAGCCGGCCGGCCAACGCTTTTCAACGGCGCCGATCGATCCGTCCGGGGGCTTCCTGAGAAGGCGACCCGGGCCGAGGCCATCGGGTGCGGGGCGTATGTATCAACGTGAGCCCGGTTTGGAAAGCCCCGGATGCGGGTTTTTGAGGATTTTGTGACGTCGAAATCGCCGGCTTATCCCGGCAGGATTTGCTGCCGGGAACCGGGCCTTGCCAGACCGCGCGCAAAAGCGGAGCTTGGCGCGCAACAAATCAGTCAAGAATGCGTCATCCGAGGGGGAAATGCCATGGACCGGCCATTGAAGAGCCCGGGGCTGCATGCGCTTGAGGAGGCCTTTCATCGCCAGTTCGAGCTGTCGCGCAGCGAGCCGGCGCCGACATTGCAGGCACGGCTCGACCGGCTGCGCCGCCTGCGCGCCGCGCTGACCGAGAATGAGACGCGATTCGAGGCGGCGATCTCGGCCGATTTCGGCCACCGCTCTACCGTCGAGACCGCGATCGCCGAGACCATGCTGGTGCTCGGCGAGATCAGGCACGCGGCCAGGCACCTCAAGGGCTGGATGGCGCCGCGGAAGGTCCCGACCACGGTGCAGTTCGCGCCGGCCAAGAACCGGCTGATGCCGCAGCCGCTCGGCGTGGTCGGCATCATCGCGCCGTGGAATTATCCGCTGCAGCTGACCCTGGCGCCCGCGGTCGCCGCGATCGCGGCCGGCAACCGCGCCATCATCAAGCCGAGCGAGCTGGTGCCGCGCTTTGCCGGGTTGCTGATGGAGACGATCGCAAAAAAATTCGATGTCACCGAGCTCGCGGTCACCGATATCGACGACGAAATCGCAAGGGCGTTTGCCGCGCTGCCGTTCGATCATCTGATTTTCACCGGCTCGACCCGCGTCGGCCAGCTGGTGGCCGAAGCCTGTGGCCGCAATTTGACGCCGGTGACGCTCGAGCTCGGCGGCAAGTCGCCCGTGATCGTCGACGGCTCCGCCGACATCGACGAAGCCGCGCAGCGCATCGCCTATGGCAAGCTGCTCAATGCCGGCCAAACCTGCATCGCGCCCGATTACGCGCTGGTGCCGCAGGCCTCGGTGCAACCCTTCGCGATGCGGCTACAGGGTCACATGCAGCACATGTTCGGTACCGATCCCGATAACGCCGATTACACGTCGATCGTCTCGGATCGGCACTATGCACGCCTCGAGGGGCTGGTCGCCGACGCCGCCGCGAAAGGCGCGACCATCATGCAGCCGGCAGCGCCGAACGACCGCGAGTGGAAGGCGAGGCGCAAATTTCCGCCGACCGTGATCGTTGACGCGACGCCGGACATGATGGTGATGCAGGAGGAGATCTTCGGGCCGCTGTTGCCGGTCATCGGCGTGCGCGATGCGACGGAAGCGATCGCCTTCGTCAACAGCCGCGATCGCCCGCTGGCGCTGTACTGGTTCGGCACCGACAGCGCCGCCCGCGATGCGGTGCTGGCGCGCACGGTGTCCGGCGGCGTCACCGTCAATGACTGCCTGTTCCACTTCGCGCAGGCCTATCAACCGATGGGCGGCGTCGGCGCCTCCGGCACCGGCGCCTATCACGGCGAGTGGGGGTTTAAGACGCTGACCAAGTTCAAGCCGGTGTTCTACCGCTCGCGCTTCAACCGGCTTGCCGATCTCTATCCGCCCTATGGCGCGAAGGTCGCGCGGCTGGAGAAGCTGATGCGGATGTTGTCGTAGAAGTGCTGTCGTTCCGGGGCGCGAAGCGAACCACAGATGCGCAATTGCGCATCGGGGAACCTCGAGATTCCGGGTTCGATGCTAACGCATCGCCCCGGAATGACAAATAAGGAATGGGGGAAACGTGACTGACACATTCGATTTCGTGGTGGTGGGCGCGGGCTCCGGCGGCTGCGCGGTGGCGGGGCGGCTGTCGGAGGATCCGGCGACGTCGGTGGCGCTGCTCGACGCCGGCGGCACCAATGACAATTGGGTCGTCACCACGCCGGGCGCCCTGGTGCTGATGGTCGCGGGCACCGTCAACAACTGGGCCTTCAACACCGTGCCGCAGAAAGGCCTCAACGGCCGCATCGGCTATCAGCCGCGCGGCAAGGGGCTCGGCGGCTCCTCGGCGATCAACGCCATGGTCTACATTCGCGGCCATCGCGCCGATTACGACCACTGGGCCGCGCTCGGCAATGCCGGCTGGGCGTTCGCCGACGTGCTGCCCTATTTCAAGCGCTCGGAAGACAATTCCGATTTCGACGGCGAGTATCACGGCAAGGGCGGCCCGCTCGCCGTCAACAAGCTGCGCTCCGGCAATCCGATCCAGCAGACCTTCCTGCAGGCGGCGCAGGAGGCGCAATTCCGCATCCGCGAGGATTTCAATGCCGAGGACCATGAGGGCCTCGGCATCTACCAGGTGACGCAACGCAACGGCGAGCGCTGGAGCGCGGCACGCGCCTATGTGCATCCGCATATCGGCAGGCGTCCCAACCTTCGCGTCGAGACCAATGCGCACGCAACGCGCATCCTGTTCGAGGGCAAGCGCGCGGTCGGCGTCGAATACCGCCAGGGCAAGGAGCTGAAGCAAATCCGCGCGCGGCGCGAAGTCCTGCTTGCCGCCGGCGCGTTCCAGTCGCCGCAGCTGTTGATGCTGTCGGGCGTCGGCGATGCCGCAGCGCTCGGCAAGCACGGCCTCGCCAGCGTGCATCATCTGCCCGGCGTCGGCCAAAACCTGCAGGACCATCCCGATTTCATCTTCGGCTACATGTCCGACAATCCGAACTTCGCCGGCATCTCGCTGAAGGGCATGCCGCGGCTCGTCCGCGCCATCATGCAATATCGGCGCGAGCGCCGCGGCCCCCTCACCTCGAACTTCGCCGAATGCGGCGGCTTCCTGAAGACGCGGCCCGATCTCGACATCCCCGACATCCAGCTGCATTTCGGCATGGCGATGGTCGACGACCACGGCCGCAAGCGCCACGGCGGCACCGGCTTCTCCTGCCATGTCTGCCTGCTGCGGCCGAAGAGCCGCGGCAGCGTCGCGCTAGCCGGCAGCGACCCGATGCAGGCGCCGCTGATCGACCCCAACTTCCTCGGCGAGGAGGCCGATCTCGAATCGATGGTCGAGGGCTACAAGACCACACGACGGCTGATGGAGGCGCCGGCGCTGCGCGCCCTGCAGCAGAAGGACGTCTTCACATCCAACGTGCGCACCGACGACGATATCCGCAGCATCCTGCGCGAGCGCGTCGACACAGTCTATCACCCGGTCGGCACCTGCAAGATGGGCACCGGCGATCCGCTCGCGGTGGTCGATCCGAAGCTGCGCGTGCACGGGCTCGAAGGCCTGCGCGTAGTCGACGCCTCGATCATGCCGACCCTGATAGGCGGCAACACCAATGCACCGACCATCATGATCGGCGAGAAGGCGGCCGACATGATCAGGGCGGAGATGCGGGCGGGGTGACCAATGCGTAGGGTGGGCACGGCGCAAGAGCGCCTTTGCCCCCCTATGAGGCTGCCGTCGCAGGGCCGCATTGCCAAAATATCGAAAACAACCCCATGCAAAGGAGCCGGGGGGCTGCCGGCTTCGACACGGCGACTTGACTCGTCGGGCAAATCAGCGGCATTCTTCTATTATCCAGAAACCGCGCCCGACTGCCTCGGGCCGTGCTCGTGACCTGATGCGTTGCAATCGTAGCCCGGATGAAGCGAAGCGTAATCCGGGACCTTCACGCATGCTCCCCGGATTTCGCTGCGCTTCATCCGGGCTACAAAGTTAGTTCAGCAAGAACCCGCCATCCACCGTCACCACCGTCCCGGTCATGTAGCGCGAGGCGTTCGAGGCCAGCAGCATGATCGCGCCGTCGAGATCGGACTCGGCGCCGACCCGGCGCTGTGGAATGCGCTTGGCAAGCCGCTCGCCCGCCGGCGTCGACCAGAAATCATGGTTCATCTCGGTATCGATATAGCCCGGCGCCAGCGCGTTGACCCGGATGTTGTTGCCGGCAAGCTCCAGCGCCATCGCCTTGGTGCCCTGGATCATACCGGCTTTGGAGATCGCATAGGGCGACACGGCCTTGAGCACGCCTTGTCCGAGCACGGACGCGACGTTGATGATATTGCCCGGCTGCTTGCGCGCCATCATGCGCCGCGCAAGTTCGGTCGCGAGGAAGTAGGCGCCCTTCAGATTAGCGCTGATCACGGCGTCCCAATCCGCCTCGGTCTGCTCGGTCGACAGCTTCTCGATCGCGATGCCGGCATTGTTGATCAGGACCGTGACCGGACCGAGCGCGGCTTCCGCGGCGTCGAGCGCTTGCGCGATGCCGGAAATATCCGCGACGTCCATCTGCACCGCGGCAGCGCGGCCGCCCTTAGCCTTGATCTCCTCCTCGAGGCTTTTCAGCTTCGCGGTCTGGCGCGCGGCCAGCACCACCGCGGCGCCATGTGCCGCCAGCACGCGGGCGAATTGCCGCCCGAGCCCCTGCGAGGCGCCGGTGATGAGGATGATTTCTTTACTGACATCGAATAGGTCGGACATCGACAGGTTCCCGGATTGAAGCGGACGAGTGATAGCGACAATTGTCCCTGATGTAAGCAGGCTTGATCAACCAGGGGACAGTAGGAGATTGGGGCAGGAATTCCTCATCCATGAATCTCTTCGACCTTGCCGTCATCCTCGGATCGGTGTTCGCAGTGGTGACCGGCTTCACGACCGGCCTGTTGCGCAGCGCGGTCACTATCCTGGCCTATCTCGTCGCCATGCCGCTTGCAGTCGCCGCGTTGGCGATGATCGGGCCCCACATCGCGACGCTGCCGTCGTCGCCGTTTCCGCCCAATGGCGTGCTGCTGTTCGGCCTCTTTCTCCTGATTGGCGTCATCCTCGGAAAGATGGCGCGGACGATGCTCGACGACACCATCGGCGCGGAGATCGGGATCGGCGACCGCCTCGGCGGCGCGCTGCTCGGCGCCATCAGGGTCGGCCTCGTCGTGACCACGCTGGTGCTGGTGTTCGATCAGCTGGTGCCGCTCGCCAGACAGCCGCAATTCCTCAACGGATCGCAATTGCGGCCGTTGTTCTCCGCGGCCGGACAGGCCGGATTCCGCTCGCTGCCGCCCGAGGCCACCATGGCGATCGAGCGGCTGCGGCGCGAGCAACGCATCTAGGGCGCCGGCCCACCGCACTGTTCCTGCCCGGCATGCACTTATGCATTGCACGTCCCTTATCGGCGCCGCCGAGCTTCGCTAGACTGGTGCCATCAAACCTTTACAAACCGACCGACATCACAGGGAGTGAACCGTGGATCTTGGAATCAAAGGCCGCCGTGCCATCGTCTGCGCATCGAGCAAGGGACTGGGCCGCGCCTGCGCGATCGCGCTCGCCAATGAGGGGGTGCACGTTACCCTGACGGCGCGCGGCGCCGAGGCGCTGAAGCAGACCGCCGACGAAATCCGCAAGGCGCACCCCGGCGTCACCGTCACCGAGATCGTCGGCGACATCACGACGGCGGCGGGACGCGAAGCCGTGCTCAAGGCCTGCCCCGAGCCCGACATCCTGATCAACAATGCCGGCGGCCCGCCGCCGGGCGATTTCCGCAACTGGACCCGCGACGACTGGATCAAGGCGATCGACGCCAACATGCTGACGCCGATCGAGCTGATCAAGGCGACCGTCGACGGCATGATGGCGCGCAAGTTCGGCCGCATCGTCAACATCACCTCGGCGGCGGTGAAGGCGCCGATCGAGATCCTCGGCCTGTCCAACGGCGCCCGCGCCGGCCTCACCGGCTTCGTCGCCGGCCTGTCGCGCAAGACCGTGATCAACAACGTCACCATCAACGGCCTGCTGCCGGGCCCGTTCGAGACCGACCGCCTGCGCGGCACCGCGAAGCCCGAGGCCGAGAAGCGCGGCATCTCGGCCGAGCAGGTGCTGGCCGAGCGTGCCAAGCTGAACCCTGCCGGCCGCTTCGGCGATCCCGACGAATTCGGCTATGCCTGCGCATTCCTGTGCGGGGCCAAGGCCGGCTTCATCACCGGGCAGAACCTGCTGCTCGATGGCGGCGCCTTCCCAGGCACGTTGTGAGAGCTGTTTGGTACGAACGGACCGGCGCGGCGCCGACGGTGCTTACCGTCGGCGAGATGCCGACGCCCGAGGCTGGTCCCGGTGAAGTCCGGGTTCGCCTCGAGGCGTCCGGCGTCAACCCGGCCGATGTCGGCCGCCGCAGCGGCAACTATCGCGCGATGGAGTTCCCGCGCGTGATCCCGAACAGCGACGGTGCCGGGATCATCGACCAGGTCGGTGAAGGCGTCACGCGCTTTGCCGTCGGCGACCGCGTCTGGCTGTTCAACGGCCAGCGCAACGGCCGCGCCTTCGGCACCGCGGCCGAATACATCACGCTGGCCGATTACCTGGTGACGCCGCTGCCGCAGGACGTGTCGTTCGCAGCTGGAGCTACGCTCGGCATCCCCTGCATGACGGCGTGGTGCGCGCTGTTCGCCGACGGCCCGATCTCGGGGCAGACGGTGCTGGTTACCGGCGGCGCCGGCGCGGTCGGCCACTACGCCGTGCAATTGGCAAAATGGGGCGGCGCGCGCGTGATTGCGACCGTCAGTTCGCAGGTCAAGGACGTCGAGGCACGGCTCGCCGGCGCGGACACCGTCGTCAACTACCGGACCGAGGACGTCGTCTCGAAGGTGATGGCCTTCACCGAGAACCGCGGTGTCGACCGCGTGATCGACGTCGATTTCGGCGGCAATCTCGCGACCACGCTGAAGATCATGGCCATGAACTCGACGATCGCGGTCTACGCCACCAACGGCAACCGCACCCCCACGCTGCCGGTGCGCGAATTAATGGAGAAATGCATCACCGTGCGCTCGCTGGTGCTGTTCGCGCTGCCGCCGCCGCTGCTCGCGGCCGCGCAGGCCGACATCACCAAATGGCTGGCGTCGGGCACCCGCGTGCACAATATCGCCGGGCAATTCGCGCTCGCCGAGACCGCCGACGCCCATCTCGCCGTCGAGAAGGGCGACAAGATCGGCACCGTGATCGTCGACTGCGCGCGTTAGCACGGTTTCTCCTTCCTGCTCCCTCTCCCCGTTCTTACGGGGAGAGGGTTGGGGTGAGGGGCTGTCACCGCAAAGACGGTGAAGGCAAAGATTGCGGAGGCCCCCCTCACCCGGAATTCAAGCTACGCTTGAATTCCGACCTCTCCCCGCAAGCGGGGCGAGGTAAGCAAGGAGCCGCATCCTTAGTGGATCGGCGTGATGCGTTCGCCGCTCGGCCCCAGGCCAAACTCGTCGAGTCCTTCAGCCAGGAGATCGCCGAGCATCGGCTCGCCCAACAGATAGTTGGCGACATGGCCGGTGCGTCCGCGCGCCGCCTCGCGGCGCAGATCGGCCCATTCCTCGATCGTGCCGTCGCCGCGGCCGAGCCGCATCAGGGCGACGAGGTCGACCTGCTCGTCCTCGCTGAGCGCGTTGATGAAGCCGGTGATCTCGCGCGCCACCGGATCGGTGCCGTCATCCTCCAGCACATCGATCATGTCGTCGTCGGCGCCGTTCGAGCCGGAGTCGGGATCGACGAGCCCCTCCTTGACGTCGAATTCCCGCGCCTTCTCGATCAAGAAGCCGACCTTTTCAGGGGAGATTGCGAGTTCCGGCATTGCACACTCCTTCGTCAACGAGGCGGTAACGCAGGAGGCGCCGACTTGATCCATTGCGCCGGCGTGCGGAAACCCGCATGGTCCGGCAAGAGCAACAAAAAAATAGAGGACACGCCGCATGCACTGGACCGTAGGCAAGGTCAGGATCACGAAAGTCGTCGAGCTCGAGACGGTCGGCAGCACCCGCTTCATCCTGCCGCTGGCCGGCCGGGAAGAGATCCAGAGCCTGCCCTGGCTGATCCCGCATTTCGCCAACGAGGACGGCCGGCTGAAGATGTCGATCCATTCGCTGCTGGTGGAAACGCCGGAGCACCGCATCATCGTCGACACCGGGCTCGGCAACGACAAACAGGGCCGCAACGTGCCGACCTGGAACAACCGCAGCGATCCGTTCCTGGAAAAACTGACCACAGCCGGATTTGCCCCAGACAGCATCGACACCGTGCTGTGCACGCATCTGCATGTCGACCATGTCGGCTGGAACACCAAACTCGTCGGCGGTAAATGGGTCCCGACCTTCGCCAAGGCGCGCTACGTGTTCGGCAAGACCGAATACGAGCACTGGCGCGACCATAGCGACGATCCCGCGCATGCCGCCGTGTTCGCCGATTCCGTGAAGCCGATCGCGGATGCCGGCAAGGCCGAACTGGTGCCGAGCGATCACCGGCTGACCGAGGAGATCACGCTGATCCCGACGCCCGGACACAGCCCCGGCCATATGAGCATCCACATCAGGTCCGGCGGCGAGGAAGGGCTGCTAACCGGCGATGTCGCGCATCATCCCTGCCAGATGTACCACCTCGACTGGTCGTCGACCGCGGACTCCGACCAGCAGCAATCGGCCGCGACGCGGCGCGAATTGTTCGCGCGCTTTGCCGATACGTCGACGCTGGTGATCGGCGGGCATTTCAATGCCGGCCACATCAAGCGCGACGGCGACGCGTTCAGGTTTATCGCGCTGGGCTGATTGGACCGAAATGGCCTTGAAATAAGGCTTGGCAGCAATGCAGCGCGCTCAGGGCGGTTGAATTTCCCGGCGCGCTGTTCCATGAAGCGTGTCGAGGTATACCAGTAACAATCCTCAGGACATCGTAGGGAGTGATCAACATGAAGCTTGTTCGTTATGGCGAAAAGGGTGCGGAAAAGCCCGGTCTGATCGACAAATCCGGCCAGCTCCGCGACCTCTCGGCCCATCTGAAGGACCTGACCGGCGATGCCTACACGCCGGAATCGCTGAAGAAGCTTGCTGCCCTCGATCCCGCCTCCCTGCCCGCCGTCGCCGGCAAGCCGCGCTTGGGCGCCCCCGTCACCGGCATCTCCAAATTCGTCGCGATCGGCCTGAATTATTCCGACCACGCCAAGGAAACCGGCAACCCGATCCCGTCCGAGCCGATCTTCTTCCTGAAGGCCAACACCGCGCTGTCCGGTCCCAACGATCCGGTCGAGAAGCCGCGCGGTTCGACCAAGCTCGACTGGGAAGTCGAGATCGCCGCCATCATCGGCACCCGCGCCAAATATGTCTCGGAGGCCGACGCGCTGAACCACGTCGCCGGCTACTGCATCTGCAACGACGTCTCCGAGCGCAACTTCCAGATCGAGCGCCTCGGACAGTGGACCAAGGGCAAGTCGCACGACACGTTCGGCCCGGTCGGCCCGTGGCTCGTCACCAAGGATGAAATCGCCGACGTGCAGAAGCTGTCGATGTGGCTCGACGTCAACGGCCAGCGCCGCCAGACCGGCACGACCTCGACCATGATCTTCACGATGGCGAAGTGCATCTCCTACGTCTCGCAGTTCATGACGCTGCTGCCCGGCGACATCGTCACGACCGGCACCCCGCCCGGCGTCGGCACCGGCATGAAACCGCCGCAATATCTCAACGTCGGCGACGTCGTGACGCTCGGCATCGAAGGCCTCGGCGAGCAGCGCCAGGAAATCGTTGGGGCGTAGTTTTCGGGGATACAGCGCAATCTCTCCCCTCGTCGTCCCGGCTCCCGTGCGCAATTGCGCACTAGGCCGGGACGACATCGAGTATGTTGCGTCATCGAGAGTCATACATTCACGGTCTCTCAGGATGACGACTGTGTGTTCGTAAAGAGGTCATCTCCATGAAACTCACCTTCTCTCCCGCCTCCCCGTTCGCCCGCAAGGTGCGCATCGCGGCGATCGAGCTTGGCCTGATCGACAAGATCGAGCTGGTGCCGGCGACCGTCGCGCCCGGCACGGCCAACGACGAATACTCCAAGATCTCGCCGCTGAAGAAACTGCCGGTGCTGATCCTCGACCATGGCGACGTCATCCTCGATTCCTACGTCATCGTCGAATATCTCAACGAGCTCGGCGGCGGCCGACTGATCCCGGGCTACGGCCCGCGGCGCTGGAAGCTGAAGACCGATCACTCCCTGCTCAACGGCATGCTCGATTCCATGCTGCTGTGCCGCTACGAGAAAATGGTGCGGCCGCAGGGCTCGCTGTGGCAGGCCTGGCACGACGATCACTGGAACAGGGCCTGGGCCGGCATGGCGCGGTTCGAGAACCGGCCGGATGTTCTCGATGGCGCGTCGTTCGACATCGCGCAGATCGGCCTCGTTTGTGTGCTCGGCTATGCCGATTTCCGCTTCGCCGATTGCGGCTGGCGCAAGGCCTATCCCAAGCTCGACGCGTTCTACCAGAAAATGCTGGAGCGGCCGTCGGTGAAGATCTCGGCGCCGCCGGCGGCGTGACCACGGCAACAGCGGGGAGCATGTGACGCGCGAATGCCTCCCCGCCTCTCACCTCCCGGCGCAGGTCTTGTGCATCGCCGGCCCGGCTCCGATCTCGACCTTGTGATGATGACGGCGGCAGCCCGGTACGGCCAGCCGAAGGAAGGCCTTGCGGCGATGGATATCCTTGCCAACATCATCATTCCCGCCGTGCGCGACGCGCACTAGAACTTTCCTGCGCGCTTCTTCACGCGAACCGGACTCCACCTCGCTCGAAAGCGCCAACGCCAAGGAATCACCATGAGCCTGAAGTTTGCCGCCGGCGATCTCACCATTCATCGCATCGTCGAGCAGGAGACCACGTTCCTGCCCGCGCACGACATGCTGCCCGGACTGACGCCGGACGTGCTCGCCGAGAACCGCGGCTGGATGCAGGCCACCGGTGCGCTCGACGACAGCGACACCTTGATCCTGGCGTTCCAGTCCTACGTCGTGAAGACACCGCACCATACCATCCTGATCGACAGCTGCATCGGCAACGACAAGCCGCGGCCGGCGCGGCCGAAATGGAATATGAAGACCGACGACAACTATCTGCGCAGTCTGGCGTCAGCCGGCTTCTCCGTCGCTGACATCGACTATGTGATGTGCACGCATCTGCATGTCGATCACGTCGGCTGGAACACGCGGCTGGAGAACGGCCGCTGGGTGCCGACCTTTCCAAACGCGCGCTACGTGTTCGACAAGGCCGAGTTCGACTACTGGACCGAGAGCAACGCGAAGGCGGAAGTCCCGCCTTTCGTGGACAGCGTGCTGCCGGTGGTCGAGGCCAAGCGCGCCGAGATCGTCGGCCATGACTTTGCGATCGGCGACCATGCTCGCATCCTGCCGACGCCCGGCCACACGCCGGGCCACGTCGCCTTCGCCTTCGGCCGCGGCAAGGACGCTGCGGTCTTTTCGGGCGATCTGATGCACTCGCCGATCCAGACGCATTATCCGGAGCTGTCGGCGAAGTTCGATGTCGACCAGGCGCAAGCCGCGAAGACGCGGCGCGGCTTCCTGGAGCGTTATTGCGACACCGACACGCTGTGCTGCCCCGCGCATTTCCCCTCGCCGTCGATTGGCAAGATCAGGCGGAAGGGCAGCGGGTTTGTGTGCGAAACGGTGTGACGTGAGCCAAACTCGCGATAGTCGCACCCTGCCACCCTCCCCTGGAGGGGTCGAGACGAGCGTAGCTCGCTCTCTGGGTGGCTCACATCAGGCGCAGCGCAATGTGAGACGGGGTGGGGTGATCTCTCAACGCGGGCAGCGCCCGTTACGAGAGACCTTCACCCCACCTCGGTTCGCATTTCATGCGAACCGATCCTCCCCTCCAGGGGAGGATAAGAAGAGCGTGCACCTCAATCAAACAAGCTCGGCGTGTGGTTCACGATCGCGCCTTCGATCTGCAGCATCTTCAGCTTGGTGACGACGCCGCCATTGGCCGAGAAGCCGCCCGGCTTGTTGCCCGCCGCCAGCACGCGGTGGCAAGGCACCACGATCGGGCACGGGTTGCGGCCGAGCGCCTGGCCGACATCGCGTGACAGCTCGACCCCGCCGAGCTGCTTGGCGATATCGCCATAGGTTACGGTCTTGCCCGGCGGGATCTTCCGCGCGATGTCGTAGACGCCGCGGTTGAATTCCGGCACGCCGTCGAGATCGAGCACAATGTCGGCAAGGTCGTTCGGCTTGCCGGCGAGCAGCTCGATCATGCCGTCGATCGCGTGCTGCACCTCGGCCGGCGGCGCCGCCTCGGTGACCTCGCCGTTGCGCTGGAAGATCCGCTTGCGGGTCTTCTCCTCGGTGCCCATCGGCAGCTGCACCCCGGTAACGCCGTGCTCGCCCCAGACGACGCCACAGGCGCCGATCATGGTCTCGAAGATTGCAAAATGCTGGCCGGTCATGGCTCGCTCCAGATGTTCCCTTCAGCTCTCGCGTGAGCCTGCCGTTGATCCGGAATCTAGGCTTGGAGAATGTTGCTATCCACCCGAATTCCGTGGGAACTTCGGCCAAATCAACAACATCTCCTGCCTCTCCGCGAGCCCAAAATGCACAGCCTCCACGTCAACGGTTTCGACATGCCCTATCTCGATGTCGGAGAGGGCCCGCCGCTGATCTGCGTGCACGGCTCGCTGTGCGACTTCCGGATCTGGTCGGCGGTGCTCGGCCCGCTGACGCGGCGGCACCGCGTGATCGCGGTCAGCCTGCGGCATTTCTTCCCGGCGCATTGGGACGGCATCGGCGACACCTATTCGATCGCGCAGCACGTCGACGACGTGATCGCCTTTATCGAAAAATTCGACACCAGACCGGTCGACCTGATGGGGCATTCCCGCGGCGGCCATATCTGCTTCCGTGCCGCGCAGCGGCGGCCCGACCTGTTGCGCAAGCTGATCCTCGCCGAGCCGGGCGGCGAGCTCGACGAGACCCTCGATCCCGATTTCAAGCCGGGCCCCTCGCCGCTGGCAGCACGCTTCGCGGCATGCGCGGCGGAAATCGCCAAGGGCGACATCGACGGCGGCTTGCAGATCTTCATGGACGCGCTCGAAGGCCCCGGCGCGTGGAAGCGGATTCCGGCAACCTCCAAGCAGCTGTTGCGCGACAATGCGACCACGCTGATCGGCCAGACCCGCGACCAACGCCCGCCATTCTCGAAGGCGGACGCGGAAGCGATCAAGACGCCGACGCTGTTCATCGGCGGCGCCAACACCAAGGGCGTGCTGCCGAAGGTGCTGCACGCGCTCGCCGCCAATGTGAAGGGTTCGCGCACCGAGATGATCCCGGGCACCACCCATCCGATGTTCGAGCAGGCCCCGCAGCGCTACTGCGAGATCGTGCTGGAGTTTCTCTCCGCGTAAGCGGTGCACCCTTTCCCCTTGTGGGAGAGGGTGGCGCGATGGTGCGCAGCGGCATCGTGCCGGGTGAGGGGTTCTCTCCGCGGAGGCAGACCCCTCACCCGCCACCGATGCGACGCATCGGTGGCGGCCTCTCCCACAAGGGGAGAGGCGAAGTAAGAAAGCTACTCTCTCACACCTTCCAGGCGCCGACCGGCTGGCGCACCGCGACGTTGAGCCGGTTCCAGACGTTGATCGCCGCGATACCCAGCACCAGGGACGCGAGCTGCTGCTCGTCGAAGTGCTTGGCGGCCTCGTCCCACACCGCGTCCGTCACCGGATCCTCGCGGTCGCTGAGCCGGGTCACCGCTTCGGTCAGCGCCAGCGCGGCGCGCTCGGCCTCGGTGAAATACGGCGCGTCGCGCCAGGCACCGACCGCGAACAGCCGCTCGTCGGTCTCGCCGGCACGCCGGGCGAGCTTTGGGTGCATATCGACGCAGACGCTGCAGCCATTGATCTGGCTGGCGCGCAGATGCACCAGTTCCAGCAGCTTTTCCGGCAGAGCTGGCTTGGTGCTCTCGCTCAGCGCCTGCAGCGCCTTCATGGCCTCGGGAACAACCATCACCGGGTGGTTCATGCGGGCTTTCATCATGTCATTCTCCTGAATTGCCTTTTGACGGCGCCGTGCCGATCTGTTGTCACATCGGCGCAGTTTCGTTCGTCATGGCCATGACGGAGCGGACAAAGGGAATGTGACCGATGGACGAGAAAAATTCTCTCACCGAGCAGTTCGAGGCCAACCGGCCGCGCCTGCGGGCGGTGGCCTATCGCATGCTGGGCTCGACCGCCGAAGTCGACGATGCCGTGCAGGAAACCTGGCTGCGGCTCGGCCGCACCGACACGGCGGCGGTCGACAATCTCGGGGGCTGGCTGACCACGGTGATCGCGCGCATCTGTCTCGACATGCTGCGCTCGCGCAAATCGCGCCGCGAGGAGCCGATCGGCCCACATGTGCCGGAGCCGATCGCGGACAATCCGTCCGAGCGCGAGACCGAGATGGCCGATTCCGTCGGCGCCGCGCTACTCGTGGTGCTGGAAACGCTGGCGCCGGCCGAGCGGCTGGCTTTCGTGCTGCACGACATGTTCGCGGTACCGTTCGAGGAGATCGCGCCGATCGTCGGGCGCACGCCGGCCGCCGCGCGGCAGCTCGCCAGCCGCGCCAGGCGTCGCGTGCAGGGCACGCCGCCCGCACCGGATGCCGATCTCAGCCGGCAGCGCGGCATCGTCGAGGCCTTTCTTGCGGCGTCCCGCAACGGCGATTTCGAAGGACTGCTGGCCGTGCTGGCGCCCGACGTCGTGGTGCGCGCCGATCAGGCTGCGCAGCGGCTCGGCTCGCTGCCCGTCATCCGCGGCGCCGCAGCGGTTGCCGAAAGCTTCAAGGGACGCGCGCAGGCGGCGAGGCCCGCGCTGGTCGACGGCGGGATCGGCGTTGCCGTCATCTTCGGCGGCGCGCTCCGCGTCGTGCTGCAGGTCACGATCTCAGGTGACCGGATCGCGGCGATCGATGCGACCGCCGACGTCTCGGAGATCGAGACCTTCGATGTCGAGGTGCTTGAGCGCAGCTGACACAGCTGGAGGCAGCAAAGTCGCAATGCTAGTGTCTCCCTGCATCTGCGCAGGGAGGACAATCATGAAACTATCCATCAAATTGCTCGCGTCGGCCGGCCTGCTCGCCCTTGCCTCCTCCTCCGCCTTTGCCGCCGCAGACGAGAAGCTGCGTGCGGCCGCCGAGCAGGCCCAGCCGGCCGTGATCGAGAGCCTGCACGACATGGTGCTGATCGAGTCGGGCTCCGGCGATGTCGAAGGCCTGAAGAAGATGGCCGACTACACCGAGGCACGGCTGAAGGCGCTCGGCGCCAAGACCGAGCGGCGCAAGACCACGAAGGGCGCCGGCGCCGACATGGTGATCGGCAGCTTTGAGGGCAGCGGCACGAAGAAGCTGATGCTGATCGCGCATATGGATACGGTGTATGAGCACGGCATCCTCGACACCCAGCCCTACAAGGTCGACGGCAACAGGATCTACGGACCCGGCATTGCCGACGACAAGGGCGGCATCGCCGTCATCCTGCATGCGCTCAAGATCCTGAACGATGCGGGCTGGCGCGATTACGCCAAGCTCACGGTGTCGTTCAATCCGGATGAGGAGGTCGGCTCGATCGGCTCCGGCGAGATCATCGCCGAGCTCGCCGACCAGCACGACGTGGTGCTGTCCTGCGAGCCGACGGTGGCGCCGCCGGTGGCCAAGAACGAGAGCCTGCTGCTCGGCGCCAGCGGCACCGCCACCGGCACGATCGATGTGAAAGGCAAGGCCTCGCATGCCGGCGCGGCGCCGCAGCTCGGCCGCAACGCGCTGATCGAGCTCGCGCATCAATTGCTGCAGACCCAGGACATCGCGAAATCGATTCCGGGCACGCAGCTGAACTGGACCACCGCGAAGGCCGGCACTGTGCGCAACCAGATCCCCGATCATGCCACCGCCGGCGCCGACATCCGCCTCACCATTCCCGACGGCGTGCAAAAGCTGCAGGCCGCGCTCGACGAGAAGGTGAAGAACAGACTGATCGCGGACACCGAGGTGACCGTGAAGGTCGTCGCGGGCCGTCCGCCGTTCGTCGCCGATGATCGCGGCCGCGCGCTCGCCAGGCAGGGACAGGCGATCTACACCGAGCTCGGGCGCACGCTCGACATCGCGGAAATGACCGGCGGCGCGACCGACGCCGGCTACGCCGCGCGCAGCGGCAAGGCCGTCGTGGTCGAAAGCTTCGGCCTCGCCGGCTGGGGCTATCACGCGCGCGACGAATACATCGACACCAACTCGATCGTGCCGCGGCTCTATCTGATGACGCGGACGCTGATGGAGCTGGGCAAGGCGAAGTAGCGTTTCCGAAAAACTCGTCATGCCCGGGCTTGTCCCGGGCATCCGCCGCTCTGGTCCCGGCATCAAGAAGGACGCGGACGGCCGACCCAAGCCCGGCCATCACGACGTTGGGACGGCTGTCGCAGCGCGGCCCGGTCAAAAACCGGCCCATTCTCAATCGCTTAGCGTGGTCGCAAACCGGAGCCTTGACCGCTCCCCCAACCCGCAGTAACCTCATTTTCGAACACGGAATTCCGTATTCCAAACTGAACAGTCGGTATGATCCCGTTGGACCCGCTTCCAAACCTCATCGACCAGGTCTACGGACGATTGCTCGAAGCGATCATCGACCGCACGCTGCTGCCTGGCCAGCGCATCACCCAGAACGAACTTGCCGATCGGCTCGGCGTCTCGCGCCAGCCGATTTCGCACGCCCTGCATCTGTTGCATCGCCAGGGCCTTGTCGCGGAGAGCGGCAAACGCGGCTTCGAGGTGACGCAGCTCGATCCGCAGCGCATCCGCGAACTCTATGAAGTCCGCGGCGCCATCGATGCGCTGGCGGCACGGCTTGCCGCTACGCGTGTAAAGGAAGATGCCGCGGCACGCGCGCAACTCGAAGCCGCGCTCGAAGCCGGACGCGCGATCGACGACGGCACGCCGCTGGCGCGCCTGATCGCACTCGACGTCGATTTCCACAGCGCGATCTATCGCCTCGCCGGCAATTCCGCGATCGAGGAGATGATCGCGCCGCAATGGCCGCATATGCGCCGCTCGATGGCGACCGTGCTCGCCGAGCTCGATTACCGCGGCAGCGCCTGGACCGAGCACGAGACCATCGCCGCGCATGTTTTTTCCGGCAATGCCGCAGCGGCAGAAGCCGCGGCGCTGGCGCATGCGCAGACGGCAGGACGGATGACCGAGGAGAAGCTGAGGGCAATCGACGTGGCGGCGTGACGTTCACGCATCGCCCCGGATGACAATAACAACAGGAGGAAAGCACCATGAAACTGACCCAAGAGCAGGTCGAATTTTTCCATCGCGAAGGCTGGCTGTTCCTGCCCGAGCTGTTCAGCCAGGAAGAGGTCGACTTCCTCGCGCGCGAAGCAGTCTCGATCTATGACGCCAACCGCCCCGAGGTGTGGCGCGAGAAGAGCGGCGCGCCGCGCACGGCCTTCGCCGCGCATCTCTACAATGAGGCGTTCGGCACCCTCGGCGCGCATCCGCGCATGATCGATCCCATCGAGCAGCTGTTCGGCGAGAAGGTCTACATGCATCAGTTCAAGATCAACGCGAAGGCGGCCTTCACCGGCGACGTCTGGCAGTGGCACCAGGACTACGGCACCTGGAAGCGCGATGACGGCATGCCGGAGCCGCGCGCGATGAACATCGCGATCTTCCTCGACGAGGTGATGCCGATCAACGGCCCCTTGATGCTGGTGCCGCAGAGCCAGACCGCGGGCGATCTGAAAGCCTCGCACGATCTCGAAACCACATCCTATCCGCTGTGGACGCTGGACGAGGAAACCGTGACCCGCCTGGTGAAGCAGGGCGGCATCGTCGCGCCGACCGGCAAGCCCGGCGGCATGCTGATGTTCCACGGCAATCTGGTGCACGGATCGAGCGGCAACATCACGCCCTACCCGCGCAAGATCGTCTACCTGACGCTGAACGCGGTCTCGAATTACATCCGCACCCCGACGCGGCCCGACTACATCGCGCACCGCGACTTCACGCCGATCCAGACCGTCGCCGACGACGCGCTGCTGCGGCTCGCTCGTGCACCGCGGCAGGCGGCGGAGTAAAGTCTTCGACCGTCATTCCGGGGCGGTGCGTTAGCGTCGAACCGCAGATGCGCAATTGCGCATCGGGGAATCTCGAGGTTCCGGGTTCGCGTTTCACGCGCCCCGGAACGACCCTTTGGAAAGCATCATGAACCTGCATCACCTCCTCAAAACCCGCGCCGCCGCCGGCAAGCCGGTGCGCGTCGTCCTGATCGGCGCCGGAAAATTCGGCTCGATGTTCCTGTCGCAGGTGCCGCACACGCCGGGGCTTGAGGTGCCCGTGATCGTCGATCTCGACCGTGACCGGGCCCGCGAGGCGTGCCGCACGGTCGGCTGGGACGACGCGCGGATCAGCGCCACCACCTTCACCGACGACGGCGCGCGTGCGATCGCCGGCGGCGCATTCGATGTCGTGGTGGAAGCGACCGGCAATCCCGCCGTCGGCATCCGCCATGCCCGCGCGGCGATTGCCGCCGGCAAACATGTCGTGATGGTCAATGTCGAGGCCGATGTGCTGGCGGGGCCGCTGCTCGCCGAGGAGGCACGCAAGGCCGGCGTGGTCTATTCGCTGGCCTATGGCGACCAGCCGGCGCTGACAGCCGAGATGGTCGACTGGGCCCGCGCGACAGGCTTCCGCGTCGTCGCCGCCGGCAAGGGCACAAAGTACCTGCCGGCCTATCACGACGTCACGCCGGACGGTGTGTGGCAGCATTACGGGCTCACCGCCGGCGAGGCGCAATCCGCCGGCATGAATCCCCAGATGTTCAACTCCTTCCTCGACGGCACCAAATCCGCGATCGAGATGGCGGCGATCGCCAACGCCTGCACCCTCGACGTGCCGTCGGAGGGATTGCTGTTTCCGCCCTGCGGCGTCGACGACCTGCCGCATGTGATGCGGCCGCGCGACAAGGGCGGCGTGCTGGAGAAATCCGGCATCGTCGAAGTGGTGTCGTCGCTGGAGCGCGACGGCCGTCCGGTGTTCCGTGATCTGCGCTGGGGCGTCTATGTGGTGCTGGAGGCGCCCAACGATTATGCCGCCGATTGCTTCAAGCAGTACGGCCTCAAGACCGACGCCTCCGGCCGCTATGCGGCGATGTACAAGCCGTATCATCTGATCGGACTCGAGCTGAACATCTCCGTGCTGTCGGCAGCGCTGCGCAACGAGCCGACCGGGCAACCGCGCGGCTTCCGCGGCGACGTCGCAGCGGTGGCCAAGCGCAATCTGCGCGCCGGCGAGATGCTCGACGGCGAAGGCGGCTACACCGTGTGGGGCAAGCTGATGCCGGCCGCCGCCAGCCTCGCCGCCGGCGCATTGCCGATCGGGCTTGCGCATCGGGTGAAGCTGAAGAACGACGTCGCCTATGGCGCTGTCGTGCGCTGGAGCGATGTCGAGGTCGACGAGAGCAACGATACGATCAAGACGCGCAAGGCGATGGAGCAGGCGTTTTCGCGCTGACGCTCGAACGACGGGACGTCCATCACCTCTCCCCCTTTGCGGGGAGAGGTCGGGTCGCCCCGGCGATGCGAAGCATCGTCCGGTGTGATCCGGGTGAGGGGCGAGGCAAACTGCTCAACAAGCGGCGAAGTGCTCGCCGGATGGATGCCCCTCACCCCAACCCTCTCCCCGTAAGAACGGGAAGAGGGAGAAGATGGAGCGCGGCTCAATGACTACGGCAGCAGCCGGCTCGCCTTCGCCAGCCTGAACCACTTCCGGAACATCGCTTCCGTATCCATCATCTCGGTGAAGCCGGCCTGGTTGATCTTCACCGTCGAGACGATCGACGGCGGACCCGATTCAGTCTGTCCGTAGCGCATGCTGTAATCGGCATATTGGAAGGACAGGCCGACGAACTCCTCCAGGCCGGGCGCGATCAGGTCGTGCGTCCTGCGCAATTCGTCCCACGGCGCGATCCATTTCGGATATTCCTGCGCCAGCGACAGCGGCACGTGCCGGCCCGGCGTCATCTCGAGCGCATCCGATACCGCCGGCCAGATATTTTCCCAGGTGAAGACGTCGCCATTGGTGACGTTGAAGGCTTCATTGCGCGCGGCCTCGGCGCCGCCCGACCAGGCGATCGCGCGTGCCAGCAGATCGACATCGACCGCCTGCGCGACGCGCGGCGCGCCGCCGGGATAATCCAGCGGCCTGCCCTGCGCGCGCAGCACCGCCGCATAGACGCCGAGCGGCGGGATCAGATCCATCGCTCCGCCCATGGCTTCGCCGATGATCAGGACCGGGCGCAGGATGCTCCAGTGCCAGCTCTTGCCCCGCTGCAGCTCGCGCAGGAAATTCTCCTGCGCCCAATAAAAATTCGGCTGCTCGTACATCTCGGAACGGCCCTCGCGCGCCGGCACCGTGAGCGGCCGGACATGCACGCCATAGGCCTTGGTGCCCTGCAGCAGCGCGACATGCTTGAGATCGGGCGCGACGGGTTCGAGCACGCCCATCAAATTGCGCAGCATCCGGTCGTTGGTTTCGATCTGGCCGGCATCGCGCCAGCCATCAACCAGGCTGGGCGCCTCATAGAGCGCGGCGTAGATCAGGTGCGTTGCGCCGCCGAGCTCCGCCGCGGCGCGACGGCAATCCTCCGCGCTGGTGAGATCGATTCGCACATGCCGCGCGCCATAGAGATCGCGTGGCTTGCGGCGCGACAGCGCAATGCGCTCGCAATCGTCGGATGCGCCGAAGTGTCGCAAGGCGGCGTTGCCCACGAGGCCGGTTGCGCCGGCAACCACGATTTTCTTGTTGGCCATGTCCTTGAACTCCCATCAACCCACCCGCCCTGCGTAGCAGATCGCGGCAGGGCCGGCAGCCATCGCGGCGGGTATCGGATGAGACCGACAGCGCCGATTGTCCTTCGCACCTGCAACGAAGGCAGGCGCTTGATTTCCTCCGGCAAACGATCATCCTGACCGGCGGAACCGGAAACTCGGATTTCCACAACAAGAGCCCGTCGAGGGCCACCGGACACATTCATCACAGAATGTCGATCGATCGGCGAAGAAAGACGGCACCAAGATCGTTCCCCTTGTCGAGGTATCGGCACACAGGAGGGATACGCATGAAACGTCGTGAATTCTTGAAGGCAGGCGGCGTCGGGCTGGCTGCGACGGCGGTCGCCGCGCCCGCGGTCGCGCAATCGATGCCGGAGGTCAGGTGGCGGCTCGCGGCGAGCTGGCCGAAGGCGCTCGATACGCTCTATGGCGGCTGTGAATTCTTCTGCAAGCGCGTCGCCGAGATCACCGACAACCGCTTCCAGATCCAGCCGTTCGCCGCCGGCGAGATCGTCCCCGGCCTGCAGGTGCTGGACGCCGTCTCCAACGGCACGGTCGAGATGGGCAACACCGCGCTGTATTACTACTGGGGCAAGAATCCCGCCTTCACCTTCGGCACGTCGCTGCCGTTCGGCCTCAACACGCGCCAGCACATTTCCTGGCTGCAATGGGGCGGCGGCACCGACCTGCTCAACAATCTGCTCGCAGAATTCAACTGCATCGGCATTCCGACCGGCTCGACCGGCGCCCAGATGGGCGGCTGGTTCAGGAAGGAGATCAAGTCGATGGCGGATTTCCAGGGCTTGAAATTCCGGGTCGGCGGCTTCGCCGGCACCATCATCGCCAAGGTCGGCGGGGTGCCGCAGCAGATCGCCGGCGGCGACATCTATCCGGCGCTGGAAAAAGGCACCATCGACGCCGCTGAATGGGTCGGGCCGTATGACGACGAGAAGCTCGGCTTCGTCAAGGTCGCGAAGTTCTACTACTACCCCGGCTGGTGGGAAGGTACCGGCCAGGGCCACAATGTGATGAACAAGGACAAGTGGAACGCGCTGCCGAAGCACTATCAGGCCGCGATCCAGGCCGCCTCCGAGGACACCTTCACCTGGGTGACCGGCAAATATGATGCGGTCAACCCGCCGGCGCTGAAGCGCCTGATCGTGGCCGGCGCGCAGTTGCGGCCATTCCCGCAGGAGGTGCTGGAAGCCTGCTACAACGCGGCCAACGAGATCTACGCGGATCTTTCCAAGAGCAATCCGCATTTCGGCAGGATGCATGCGAGCCTGGCCGCTTACCGCAACGAATCGCTGGCCTGGATGCAGGTCGCCGAGCTCTCGTTCGACAGCTTCATGATGCGGATGCGCACGCGCACCTGAACCGGACGATGGCTTTACACTGCCGTCATTGCGAGGAGCGATAGCGACGAAGCAATCCATTTCTCCGCTTGCGATGAGATGGATTGCTTCGCGGAGCCTGTCATCGGGCGCGCGTTCGCGCGACCCGTTGGCTCGCAATGACGGGGCTGGAGCAGCGCTTATTATTTCGTTCATCTTGTGCC